>NC_014931.1:4800000-6000000 GCF_000184745.1 Variovorax paradoxus EPS
CGGATGCCTCGGCGGATGAAAGGGTCGGGAATGAGGCCTTTTTCTACCCAGTGGAGGGCGGAGGTGAGGTCTTGGGGCATGGGGTTCTCCTCGAAGGCAAGCGTGCCGTTGGGAGCTGTACGCAGCTGAAGCCAGTTTGGATGAGGCCTGGCTTTTTTGATCCCGTTCCCTGGCCGCGAGGCCCGGCCCCCCATCGGCTTTCCAGATAGCGATAAACGGCCCTCGCGGTACGAAGATACGGTCCTTGGCTCTCAGACGGGCCGCTTGCTCGTCGCTGGCGAGGCGCCTCCGTCCAAGGCAGCGCGCAGCGATTGCACTGTGATATCCGTGGCTCCGATACTCCGTTCCAAAGCCTCGTTGACGAGCCCCACCAGCGCGCAGAGTTCCGTGCGATCCGGGCCGAATTCTTCCGTGTCGCTCGCATGCTGCGGCCCGATGAGTTTCTCAAGGCACGCATAGGCGCGCTGCACGACACGAAGACTGTCGATGTCGTCGCAAGCCCGCAGCGCGAGCAATCCTGCGCTGGGGGTTTCAGAAGATTCGGGGAACGAGGGAGCGTGAGCCATGCATGGCCTCCAAGAGGTGCGGTTTGCAGAAACCGCCGCCTCCGAGTCCAAACGGGGCGGCAGCTCGACGAGTTGGACTACCGGGCACCTCTTGCGAGAACCGGCCGGGCTTGCGCCCGCCCGTCGAGCCGCCAAAACTGGGGGCACGAATGACAAAGCCGCAGACCCTGCGGGGGTGACTGCGGCTTTCGTCGCAGAGATGCTTCGGGAGTCCAATCCCGGTCACGCCTGTTTTGACGTGACCGGCGCAGTATAGCCACGCACCACAACAAGATCAGCCCCGCGCTGACACTGCAAGACGGGCAATCGCCTGACCCTGCAAGCACTTACCACCACCCCTTCATCGACACGTGCCTGTTCGCAACCTCGTCGTGGTCCTGGGGGACCAATTGAGCCTCTCCAGTGTGGCATTCGATGGCTTCGACGCGGCGCAAGACCGCGTGTGGATGGCCGAGGTGCGCGAGGAGTCCGAGCATGTGCCGAGCACGCAGATGCGCACGGCCCTCTTCCTGTCTGCGATGCGCCACTTTGCAGAGGCGATCACCGCACGCGGCATGCCCATCGACTACCTGAAGCTGGGCGCGCACGATTTCGCATCGATCGAGGCCGCGTTGACGCACGCGCTGTCGCACCATCGCCCCCGCGCGGTCGTGATGATCGAGGCGGGCGAATGGCGTCTCGAACAGACGATCGCAAGGGTGTGCCAGGCCGCGCAGGTGCGGTTCGCGGTTCGCGACGACCTGCACTTCATGGCCTCGCGTGCCGAGTTCTCCGAGCACGCGCACGGAAAACGCCGCCTCGTGATGGAAGACTTCTACCGCCGCATGCGGCTCAAGCACGAAGTGCTGCTCGATGCGCGCGGGCAGCCCGAAGGCGGGCAGTGGAATTTCGACCACGACAACCGCAACGCCTTCGGGCGCAACGGGCCGGGCATGCTGCCGCCGCCGCCCTCCTTCGCGCCCGACGCGATCACGCGCGAGGTGTTGGCCGATGTCGAAACGCACTTCGCTGGCCACTACGGCAGCGCCGCGCAGTTCGACTGGCCGGTGACGCGCGAGCAGGCGCTCGTCGCCATGAACGACTTCATGGCCCACAGGCTGCAGGACTTCGGACGCTTCCAGGACGCGATGTGGACCGACGAGCCGGTGCTCTATCACGGGCTGCTGTCGTCGTCGCTCAACCTCAAGCTGCTCGATCCGCGCGAGGTGATCGATGCGGCCGTCGCGCAGTGGCGCTCGGGAGTCGCGCCGCTGGAATCGGTCGAAGGGTTCGTGCGGCAGATCCTCGGATGGCGCGAGTTCATGCGCGGGGTGTACTGGTGGCGCATGCCGAAGCTGGCCGCTGCCAACGCACTGAATCATCACGAAGACCTGCCCGGCTGGTACTGGACGGGCGACGTCGGCATGAACTGCATGAAGCAGGCGATCGGCCAGACCTTGCAACGCGGCCATGCGCACCACATCCAGCGGCTGATGGTCACGGGCAACTTCGCGCTCACCTTCGGCGTCGCTCCTGCGCAGGTGCATGCGTGGTACCTGTCGGTGTATGTCGATGCGGTGGAGTGGGTCGAGCTGCCGAACACGGTGGGCATGTCGCTCTACGCCGATGGCGCACGCTTCGTGACCAAGCCCTATGCCGCCGGCGGCGCCTACATCCGCCGAATGAGCAACTACTGCGACGGCTGCCGCTACAAACCGGGCACCCGCAGCGGCGAAGGCGCCTGCCCGATGACGGTGATGTACTGGGACTTCGTGGCACGCCATGCGCGCATGCTCGAGAACAACCCGCGCACGACGGTGATGACGCACAACCTGCGGCGATTCGGCACCGACGAGCTTGCGGACATACGGCGCACGGCGCAGCAAATGCGTGAGCGGCCGCAGTTGCTGTAGAGCTCACCTCGAAGCCAACTGGAGATTCCCTTCGGCAACCCCCGAAAGCTGTGGGGTCGAAAGGCAATGCCGGGCCTCGAAGTAGCACTGGGTGATACACTTTTTGCATGCCTTCCAGAAGAAAAACACGGGTCTTCAAGACCTCCAGGTTCAGCAGGGATGCAAAGAAGGCGCGAATCAGTGACGTGGACCTGTGCGAGGCCATCGCCCAGGCGATGGCCGGACAGGCCGATGATCTGGGCGGCGGCGTGTTCAAGAAGCGGTTGAACGACAACATGCATCGTTCCATCGTGCTCGCCAAGGGTGGGCGCTACTGGGTCTACGAGTACCTGTTCGCCAAGAAAGACCGCGACAACATCGAGCCCGACGAACTGGTTGCGTTCCGCCTGCTGGTCAAAAGCTATGCCGGGCTCACGGACCTGCAGATCGCGCAACTGGTGCGCGCCAAACATTTTGTGGAGATATGCCATGACGACACGGCCTAAGTTCAAGAGCGATGCCTTCGAAGCCATCCATACCTCGGCGAGCGCCCTTCGAAAGATCGGCGCGATCGACAAGGCCACCATGCGCCAGTTCGATGAAAGCTGCCTCGTCGCTCCGCCGGTGCTCGAGCCCCAGCAGATCAAGCACATCCGCGAAGCCGCGCATGTGAGCCAGCCGGTGTTCGCGCGCTATCTGAACACCAGCGAATCGACGGTGCAGAAGTGGGAGGCCGGCACCAAGCGGCCCAGCGGCATGGCGCTCAAGCTGCTGGCCGTGGTCGAGAAGCACGGACTGAAGGTGCTGGCATGAGGGTGGCCTGCGGCCCGATGCATCGAGTTCGAAGCTGAAACGATCGCCCACCATGGACGGCCTCGACCTCATCAAAACCTTTCGCGAAGTTGCCTTCCGCCGCAGCTTCTCCCGCGCCGCCGATTCGCTCGGCATGTCCAAGGCCACGGTCAGCCGCTATGTGGCCGAGCTCGAAACGCGCAGCGGCGTGCGACTGCTCAATCGCTCCACCCGCTCGCTGAGCCTCACCGATGCCGGGCAGGTGCTGCTCGATCGCAGCACCGAGCTGGTGGCAATGGCCGAGAACACGCTCAACGACCTGCAGGCGCACGGCTCGCACCCCAGGGGTCGCCTCCGCATGAGCGCGCCGAACGGGATGATCGCGGGTTGGCTCTCGGATGTGATGGCCGCGTTCATCAACCTCTATCCCGACGTGTACGTGAGCCTGGTGTTCACCAACCGCGACATCGACCTGATCGAGGAAGGCATCGACATCCACCTGACGGGTGGGCGCATCGACGACATGAACCTGATCGTGCGCCGGCTGGTGCAGTACGACATGGTGGTGTGCGCTTCGCCGGCCTATTGGGCGCGGCGCGGCATTCCGCAGGTGCCCGAGGACGTGGGCCGCCACGACATCCTGAGCTATGCGTCGATGCCGACCACGCACCTGCCCTTCGAGACCGACGGCAGGCCGCACGAGGTGGCGGTTCACAGCCGCATGGAGGCCAACGACGCGATGGCGCTCATCGAGCTGGCGCTGCGCGGCGTTGGCGTGGCCTATGTGCCGGAGCCGCTGGCGCAATCGCACCTGGAGCGCGGTGCGCTGGTGCCGGTGCTGCGCGAGCACATGCCGCGCGACCACTGGCTGTATGCGGCGTACTCGCAGCGCCGCCACAACAGCGCGGCGATGCGGGCGATGCTCGACTTCCTGGAGAAATCGATGGAGCCGCTGGGCGACCCGCCCACGATGCCGGCATCGCCACCGGCGTCACCGGTCTCGCCCCCTGTTACATGCGCCCTTTCCAGGGCACGAGACGTCGCTCGAGCCACCGCATCAGCAGGTCGAACAGATACGCCACCACGCCAATGACGATGATGCCCATGATGACGATGTCGGTGCGCAAAAAGTTCGACGCGTTCAGCACCATCTGACCGAGGCCCATGTTGGCCGCGACCATCTCGGCGGCCACCAGCGTGGTCCAGCCGAAGCCGATGGCGATGCGCATGCCCACGAGGATGTCGGGCAGTGCCGAGGGCAGGATGACGTGGCGAATCACCTGCATGTAGCTCGCGCCCATCGAATACGCGGCGTTGATCTGCTCTTGTGAAGCGCTGCGCATGCCCGAGCGCGCGGCCAGCGCCAGCGGCGCGAAGCAGCTCAGGAAGATCAGCAGCACCTTGGGCAGTTCGTCGATGCCGAACCAGATGATGATGAGCGGCAGGTACGCAAGCGGCGGCAGCGGCCGGTAGAACTCCAGCGGCGGATCGAAGATCCCGCGCCAGAAGCGGCTCATGCCCATCGCGATGCCGACCGGAATGGCGGTGGCGCACGCAAGAAAGAACGCCGAGAACACGCGGAACATGCTCGCGAGGAAGTGCTGCCACAGCGGCTTGTCGTTGGCCTGGCCGGTGAGGTATTCGTAGAACTGCTGGAACACCGCCTGTGGCGTCGGCAGGAAGAGCGGCTTGACCCAGCCCATGTTGGTCACGATGAACCACAGCGCGACCAGCGACACCACGGTGACCACGCTGATGACGACGCTGGAGCCCTCGCCCGGCACCTTGAAGGCGCTGGTCTTGAGCTTGGCGCCCGGTGCGGGCGGCGGCGTGGCTGCGGGCTTGGAAGGCGGCGTCATGGCGGCAACAACACTGGGCGATGCGATAGTGACCTCAGGCATGAGCGGCCTCGCGATGGTGAATGATCGACAAGACCTCCTCGCGCATGCGGATGAATTCGGGCTCCGACTTCACCTTGCGCGAATCGCCGTGCGAGAGGTACTGGCGCGAGAACGGCACGTTGTCGTAGACGTGCGAAATGCGCCCCGGGCTCGGGCTCATCACGATGAGGCGCGTCGCGAGGAACAGCGCCTCTTCCACCGAGTGCGTGATGAAGAACACCATCTTGTTCGACTTGGACCAGGCCTTGAGAAGGATCTCCTGCACCTGCTCGCGCGTGAACGCGTCGAGCGCGCCCATGGGCTCGTCCATCAGCAGCACGGCCGGGTCGCTGGCCAGCGCGCGCGCAATGCCCACGCGCTGCTGCATGCCGCCCGAGAGCTCGTACACCGCGCGATCCGCGTACTGCTGCAGGCCGACGAGCGCAAGTTTGTCTTCGGCGATGCGGTCGCGTTCGGCCTTGCCCGTGCCGGCCAGGCGCAGGCCCAGCGCCACGTTGTCACGCACGTTGAGCCAGGGCATGAGCGCGTGCTTCTGGAACACGACGCCGCGGTCCGCACCGGGGCCGACGACGGGTTTGCCGTCCAGAAGAATCTCGCCGGTCGATGGCGGCAGGAAGCCCGCGATGCTGTTGAGCAGCGTCGTCTTGCCGCAGCCCGAAGCACCGAGCGCAACGACGAAATCGCCGTCGTGCATCGTGAGGTTGACGGGCGCCAGTGCCTGCAGCGTGCCGCCCTTGACGGCGTAGTTGACCGTGAGGTCGCGGATGTCGAGTGTGGGCATCGGATGTGCGCCCCGCTCTTACTTGCCCATCGCCTTGTCGACGTACACGGTGGTCACATAGGCGCCGTAGTCGGGCTTGACTTCCTGCACGCGACCCTGCTCCTTCAGGAACGCCGCCGTGCCCGCCATCGCCTTGGCCGCACCACCGCCCAGCCACGTGGGCGAGACCTGCTCGGCCATGGTCGGGAAGGTGTAGAGCGACATCGCCGCGCCCACGTCCTTCGGGTCGGCCTTTGTCCACTTGGCCATCGCCTTGGTCTGCGGCGAATCGGGCGTCCAGCTCTTGCCGGTGGCCTTGTATTCCTCGTTGGCGCGGTTCAGTGCTTTGACGAACGCGATCATGAAAGGCTCGTTGGCCGCGGCCCACTTGGCGTTGACGACGATGCCCTCGAAGGTGGGCGCGCCGCGCTTTCCGATGCTGCCCGAGGTGGCGATGGTCTTGCCCGAGCCCTTGATCTTGGAGAGCACCGGGTCCCAGATGAAAGTGGCGTCGATGTCGCCGCGCTCCCATGCGGCGGCGATCTCGGGCGGGCGCATGTTCATCACGTTGACGCTCTTGGGGTCGACGCCGTCCATCTTCATGCCGGCCATGAGCTGGTAGTGCGCGGTCGACACGAAAGGCGTGGCGACCTTCTTGCCGGCCAGGTCCTTCATGCTGTTGATGCCCGAAGCGTTGCGGGCGATGAGCGCCTCGGCGTTGGCGATGTCCGCCGAGATCCAGAAGAGCTTGATGTCCTGGCCCTGGCTGGCTGCCGCGGTGAGCGGGCTGGAGCCGGTCTCGCCCATCTGTACATCGCCCGAGGCCATCGCGCGGATGACGTCGCCGCCCCCGGAGAACATGCGCCAGTTGATCTTGTAGCCGGTGGCTTTTTCTACCTCGCCGGATTCCATGACGAGGCGCAGGGGGACGAGCATGTCCTGGTGGGCGAAGGTCACCTCCTTGGCTTGCTGTGCGGAGGAGATGCCGCAGAGCGTGAGGGTGGCGGCCAGGATGGCGAGTTGGAGGGGGAGACGGCGGGACGTGGTCATCGGGTTTCTCCAATTGAGTGAATCGGAGCGACTTTGCACTTAACGCGTGCGGCCAGGAAGTACCAGCGAGGTTGGGGGGATGGAGCCAGCTTGTCCGTGAATACCCTTGTTGTGGTGCATATGGCACTCAGACGGGGCGTTCTTGCTGCCCCCGCGGCGCTGGCTGGGCTTTGAGTTACTTGCTTTCTTTTGCTTTCCGAGGCCGGGTCTCGCCCCGGCAGGCGACCTACTTTTCTTTGCTTCGCCAAAGAAAGGTAGGCAAAAGAAAGGCGACCCTGCTGTCTGCGACCCTACGCTTCGCTTCGGGCAACCTGCGGTGCTCACGTTCCGCGGGGTCTCGCCCAAACTCGCTTCGCTCAAACAAGGGCGAGCCCTGATCCGCGAAACGCTCCGCTCCTCGGCGCATACAGAAGGGCTTGGGAACCGACACGCCATCGCTGCGCTCGGCTGCTCAACACCTCACGAGCCTTTGCTTCGCTCGGCTTGGATTGGCTCCCTCCCCTTCCGGGAGAGCAACCGTGTCAATACCTACCGAGCAATCGGGTCAGTGCGCCAGGGCTGCTCGGACTTGAGCATGGCGTTGAGAATGACGAGCAGCTTGCGCATGCAGGCGGTGATGGCAACCTTGAAGGGCTTGCCGGCAGCGCGCAGGCGCTCGTACATCGCCTTGATCACGGGGTTGCATCGCGCTGCGCTGAGCGCGGCCATGTACAGCACGCAGCGCACGTCTGCGCGCCCGCCCTGGATGTACCTCTGGCCACGGCGCTTGCCGCTGTCGTCGGCAAACGGGGCGACGCCCGCCAGCGCAGCGATGCGCTTTCTCTCCAGCGTGCCCAGCTCGGGCATGCGGCTGAGCAAGGTGGTGATCGTCACCCGTCCCACGCCCGGCACGCTGTCCAGAAGGTCGTATTTGGGCCGATACAGAGGCGAGTCCTTCAAGCGCCCGTCCAGGTCACGCTCGATCTGCCTGATGCGTGCATCGAGCCACGCGATGTGCTCGCGCACGCTCTTGCGCGCAACCGGCTTGACCGTGGTCAGGCGCGCCTTCTCCTGCGCTCGCATCGCCACCAGTTGCGCGCGCCGGTCCACCAGCTCGGTAAGTTCCTGCTGCGCCTCGTCAGGCAGTGCATGCACCTGCGGGCGCATGCGTTGGGCAAATACCGCAAGCACCTGCGCGTCCAGCTTGTCGGTCTTGGCCAGGATGCCCGCGGCGCGGGCAAAGTCGCGCACCCGCTTCGGATTGACCACCGCCACGGGAACGCCGGCCAGGCACAACTGGCTTGCCAGCGCAGTTTCAAAGCCACCCGTGGCTTCCAGCACCACCAGCGTGGGTCGCAGCCGTTTGAGTTGCTCCACGAGAACGGCACGGGCACCATCCTCGTTGTCCACGCGCAAAGCAAATGCACTGGCTTCACCTGCAGCCAAGGCGGGCACTTGTGCCACGTCCAGCCAGGCCTTGCATACGTCGATACCGATAAAGATTTCGTCGTTCATGACACAGCGCCCTTCCTTGTGTTCGATGCGGTCTCTCAGACCTCACAACCGTTCGGGCTGTCTGTTCACTACGAACCGAGGTCGGCCGGCACGACCCTCGCTCCCCCTCGGTATGACCATGAAGGCCTACCCTGGGTCGATCGGCCTGTGCCGGCCAAGCGCTACTTTGCTACATACAAGGGTTGGGGTGGGGGCACGCGGCGCTCGATGAGGCGCAGCTGTGCAGCGAGCGCCGTCGTGCCCCCATCCCAGCCTTCCCCCGGGAGGGGAAGGAGCAATGCATCAGGCCCGGTGTCGCATGTCTTGTCTTTCTCCCTCCCCTCCCGGGGGAGAGTCGGGGCGGGGGCACCACGGCCGAGCGAAGCAAAGGCCCGACTGCAAGCCGAGCAAAGCGATGGCCCGTTCGGTATCCACCCCCTTCTGGCTGCGCCGAGGAGCGCAGCGGTTCGCGGATCAGGGCTCGCAGCTGTTTGAGCGAAGCGAGTTCTGCGAGACCCCGCGAACCGCGAGCACCGCAGGTTGCCCGCAGCGAAGCGAAGGGTCGCAGACAGCAGGGTCGCCTTTTCTTTGCTTACGTTCTTTTGGCGAAGCAAAAGAAAGTAAGTCGCCCGCCGGGGCGAGACCCGGCCTCGGAAAAAAACTTAGATCAATGCGTACGAAACCCAGCGGTTCTCTTCTCGCCGCGCGCCAAAGCCAGCTCCTCGACCGCCATCCCTAGCGCACGGATACCAGCCGGAATTTGTGAAGCCGCAATGGACGAAAGCCGTAGCCGAAAGAACGGGCATGGATAAGGCGGCCGTGCAAAGAACACATCACCCGCTTCAATCAGCACCCCATGGCTCCGAGCCATAAGAGACAGCTCCGTCGCATCCACCCAGGTAGGCGCCTGAACCCAAATGGACGCTCCCCCAGAAGGCAGCCGGAACTCGAAATCCGGCAAATGATCCCGCAGCGCCTGCGCAGCAATAGCCAGCCTCTCCTGCATCGCATGGTTCACCCGCCGCGCATGCGACTCGTGATGCCCCAGCGAAAGAAACAGCGCATACGCGTGCTGCAAAAACGCACTCGGATGCCGCACCATCGCATGCCGAATCACCCTCAGTTCCTTGATCAACGCCCGAGGCGCCACGATGAACCCCAGCCTCAGCGCCGGCGACAGGCTCTTCGACACTGACCCCACATAGATCACCCGACCAGTCTTGTCCAAGCTCTTGAGTGCAGGCATCGGCGCGCCTTCGTACAGGTTCTCCGCCTCGTAGTCGTCCTCGATGATCACGAAGTCCTGCAACTCGGCCTTCCGCAGCAGCCACTGCCGTCTTTCCAGGCTCAGCGTCGCAGTCGTCGGGCTCTGGTGCGAGGGCGTGACGAACAGGTAATCGGCGGCGGGCAGCGCATCGACCACGAGCCCGTCTTCATCGACATCCACTTCCACCCACTTCGGCTGCCGCAGCGAGAAGCTGTTGCGCGCATGCGGGTGGCCGGGTTCTTCCAGGCCGACGCGCGTCTGCTCGTCGAACAGCGCCTCGGCCAAAAGGTAGTACGCGTGCTGCGCACCCATGGTCACGAGGATCTCTTCCTTCAGCGCGAACACGCCGCGCTTGGGCAGCAGGCGCGTGCGGATCTGCTCGATGAGGTCGGGCACGTCGTCGGTTTCGAAATCGGGCGTCCAGTGCGGCAATTGCGACCTCGCCAAGCTGCGCGCGCAGCATTCGCGAAAGTCTTCGGTCGGAAATAACTGTGGGTCGTAGTTGCCGTAGACAAACGGGTATGGGTAGTCGCGCCACCGGTCGGGCTTGGAGAGCGTGGGCTTGTCGACCAGCGAGCGCAGCACGCGGTGCGACCAGTCGGGCGGCTGGCTCGCCTGCCCGCTGCGGCCGACCAGCGGCTCGGCATGCACCGCAGTGAGCGGGCGCGCGTTGTGCGCCACGAATACGCCGCTGCGCGGTCGCGCTTCCAGAAAACCTTCATCGATCAGTTGCAGGTACGCCGAGGTGACGGTGTTGCGGCTCAACCCGAGCAGCGCCGCCAGTTCGCGCGATGACGGCAGCGGCGCACCGGGCGCGAGGTGCTCTTCGAGGATGGCCTGCACCACGGCGGTTCGCAGGCGCGCCTGCAGCGGCAGCGCCGGTTGGTCGGGCAGCGCAAAAAGCTGCGCCCACTGGGTGGATCGCGGGTTCGAGGGCATGGTGCGCCGCAGTTTAGGACAGGCACTCCCTTCGTGGTGCCCCGGCAATGCCCGATGGTGCTCTGGCTCGGTCGAATCACCCCATCTGGCCCTATCGCGCCGCCACCCGGCTGCCTACGCTTGTGCCATTCATTTCCGCTCCGGAGTTCCCGCGTGACCGCCCAACCTTCTTCTTCCTCAGTGACCACCGACACCCTCGCCGCCTTCAGCGACGCCTGGAACCGCCACGACATCGACGCGCTGATGAGTTTCATGACGCCGGACTGCATCTTCCAGACGGCCGCCGGACCCGACGCCTGCGGCGCCCGCCACGTAGGCACGGAAGCGGTGCGCAAGGCCTTCGCGGGCGCCTGGCAGGCGGTGCCCGATGCGCAGTGGGTCAACGGCCAGCATTTCGTGCACGGCGACTTCGGCACCTCGCAATGGACCTTCACCGGCACCGCAGCCGACGGCAGCCGCATCGAGACGGACGGCATCGATGTCTTCACCTTCAGGGACGGAAAGATCCACCTGAAGAACGTGTTCCGCAAGGCCCGGCCGAACCTGCCTGCGGCGAAGTAGCTGGGCGGCAACGACCCGCCTTCCTCACCTGGAGCCCTCTCATGACCATCGCAGCAGGGACCACCCGATTCACCAGTGACGCCAGCGCCGCGACCATCGACGGCGCCGCCCCCATGCAACCACCGCAAGACCCGTTTCGCCCCTACGACCCGCAATACGACCCGCTGCTCGCGCCCGACCCGGGCGCGGGCCGCGCGTACGCACCCACCTGGTGGGTGGCGAGTGCGGGCACGCCGCCCGAAGACGACGGCCCCTTGCTGAACGACATCGACGTGGACGTGGCCATCATCGGCTCGGGCGCCACGGGCATGGCGACGGCGCTGTACCTCGCGGAGGAACACGGCATCAAGGCCACGGTGCTCGAAGCCAATCAGGCGGCGTGGGGGTGCTCCAGCCGCAGCGGCGGCCAGGGCCAGAACGCGAGCGGGCGCCTGAAGCGCTCGCAGTGGATCGAACGCTGGGGCCTGGACACCGCGAAGAAGCTCGATGCCGAGATCCGCAAGGGCTTCGAGAACTTCCGCCACCTCACGACGCAGATCGATTGCGATGCCTTCGATGGCGGCCATCTCTATCTTGCGCACCGGCCCGAGAAACTGGTCGGCCTGGAAGCCGAGGCCCGCCTGATGCGCGAGACCTTCGGCTACGCGACCCGCATGATGGGCACCGAGGAACTGCGGCGCGACTACTGCGACGAGCGCGAGGCCAAGGGCGCGATGTTCGAGGCCGAAGGCGTGGGCATCCATCCGCTGAAGTTCACCTTCGGGCTGATGCGCCGGGCGCGCGCGCTGGGCGTGACGGTGCACACCTCCAGCCCGGTGCAGGGCTGGCACACCATCGACGGCGTGCACCATCTGCGCACGCCCGCCGGCACGGTGCGCGCGCGCCGCGTGGCGGTGTGCACCGGCGGCTACACGGGGCAGGCGCTGAGCCCGATGCTCAAGAACCGGATCATGCCGATCCTCTCGAATTCGGTGGTGACGCGGCCACTCAGCGATGCGGAGCTGGCCGCGACCAACTTCAAGTCGCACACCTTCCTCACGGACACACGCACGCTGCGCTTCTACTACCGGCTGCTCAAGGGCAACCGGCTGCAGATCGGCAGCCGCAGCGCGGTGAGCGGCGCCGATGCCGAAGACCCGGTGCACCTGAAGCTGCTGACCGATGCGATCGCGCGCAAGTTTCCGCCGCTCACCGACATCCGCATCGACTACTCGTGGTGGGGCTGGGTCGACATGAGCCACGACATGATGCCGCGCATCACGCAGCCCGATGCGGCCAAGAAGATCTGGTACGCGGTGGGTTACGGCGGCAACGGCGTGTCGTTCTCGACATGGGCGGGCAAGCGGCTCGCCGAGCGCGTGGCGGGCAAGGATGCGGGGCAGGACGTGTTGGAGCTCCCGATCTACCACTCGCCGCTGCCGTTCCCGAACGTGATGGGGCTGGTGGAGTCGCGCGCGTTCGCGCCATTCCGGCGCATCGGGCAGCGCGCGCTCTACAAGTGGTATTGGCTGCGCGACGAGAAGTAGGAAAAGTAGACAAGCAAGCAATCAAGGAGCGCCGAGCCGCGCACCGCCCGCGCGCATTCACCGAAGTGGCGCATGCCGCTGGTGCACAACGGGGCAAACCCGTGGCTTCTGGCCCTGCGAGTCGCGCGCAATTGGCTCTTCGTCCCTGCGCGGCCAGCGCCTATCTTCGACGCCAAGGCCCAAGCGGCCGAAGCCTGTTGCCTGTGTCGAACTTCCTGAGGTCCCGCCATGTCCCTTCCCCGTTTCACGCGCCGTGCCACCCTGCTCTCGGCCGCCTCGGTGGCCGCGAGCACGCTGCTCCCGCTGCCCGCATCGGCCGCTGATGAACCCAAGCGCGGCGGCACGCTGGTGATCGGCAGCACGCAGACGCCACGGCACCTGAACGGCGCGGTGCAGTCGGGCATTGCGACCGCGATGCCTTCCACGCAGATCTTCGCAAGCCCGCTGCGCTTCGACGACAAGTGGAACCCGCAGCCGTACCTGGCCGAATCGTGGAAGCTCGCCGACGACGGCAAGTCGCTCACGCTCAAGCTGCGCAAGGACGCGGTGTTCCATGACGGCAAGCCGGTCACCTCGGCCGACGTGGCGTTCTCGGTGATGGCCATCAAGGCGAACCATCCGTTCACCACCATGCTCGGCCCGGTCGAGAAGGTGGAGACGCCCGATGCGCAAACGGCCATCATCCGCATGAGCGTGCCGCACCCGGCCATCGTGCTGGCGATGTCGCCGGCGCTGTGCCCCATTCTTCCCAAGCACATCTACGGCGACGGGCAGGACCTGAAGAACCATCCGCGCAACACGACCGACGTGGTGGGCTCGGGCCCGTTCCGCGTGACGGAGTTCAAGCCGGCGCAGCGCATCGTGCTGGAGCGCTTCGACAAGTTCTTCCTGGCCGGCAAGCCCTACCTGGACAAGGTGATCGTCAACGTCACGCCCGACATGGCGAGCCTCATGCTCGGCCTGGAGCGCGGCGACATCCAGATGCTGCCCTTCGCCACGCTGCCCACCGACCTGCGCCGCATGGCGACCGACCCGAAGGTGTCGCTCACGCCCAAGGGCTACGACGGCATCGGCGCGCTCAACTGGCTGGCCTTCAACACGGCGAAGAAGCCGCTCTCGGACGTGCAGGTGCGCAAGGCCATCGCGACGGCCATCGACAAGAACTTCATCGCCAAGGCGCTCATGGGCGGCTTCGCGACCGTCTCCGACGGCCCGCTGGTGGCCGCGAGCCCCTTCGCGGTGAACGACCTCGTGCGCTATCCGCTCGACCTGAAGAAGGCCGCCGAGATGCTCGATGCGGCGGGCTACAAGGCCGGCGCGAACGGCGAGCGCTTCAAGCTCACCATCGACTACCTGCCGGGCGCCGACGACCAGCAGAAGAACGTGGCCGAATACATCCGCGGCCAGCTCAAGAAGGTGGGCATCACGGTGGAGGTACGCGCCTCGGCCGACTTTCCGGCATGGGCCAAGCGCCTGGCCTCGCACGACTTCGACATGTCGATGGACCTGGTGTTCAACTGGGGCGACCCGATCATCGGCGTGCACCGCACGTACCTGTCGACCAACATCAAGCCGATCGTGTGGACCAACACGCAGTCGTATGCCAACCCGAAGGTCGACGAGCTGCTCAATACCGCCGGCGGCCTGATCGACGCGACCCAGCGCAAGGCCTACTACGCGACCTTCCAGAAGATCGTGACGGACGACCTGCCGATCGAGTTCATCAACCAGGTGCCCTACCACACCATCGCGAGCAAGAAGCTGGGCAACGTGCCCGCCACCATCTGGGGGCCGCTCTCGCCGATGGACGAGGTCTACTTCAAGTAGGGCGGGCGCGATGGGCACGCTTCGCTACGCCGCCTCGCGACTGCTCCAGGCCATCGGCCTGGTGCTCGCGGTGGTGGTGCTCAATTTCGTGCTGGTGCACGCCGCGCCGGGCGACCCGGTGGAAACCATCGCCGGGGCCAGCGGCGGCATGTCGCCCGAACTCATGGCGCAACTGCGCACGCAGTACGGGCTCGATCAATCGCTGCCGGTGCAACTGGGCGTTTACCTCGGCAAGGTGGTGCGGGGCGACCTGGGCTACTCGTACTTCTTCAACCTGCCGGTGACGGCCATGATCGCCGAGCGCGTGCCGGCCACGCTGCTGCTGGTGCTCAGCTCGGTGCTGCTGGCCTTCTTCGCGGGCACGGCGCTCGGGGTGCTGTCGTCGCGCAAACCCAACGGCTGGCTCTCGCAGTTAATCACGGTGCTGTCGCTGGTGGGGTTCGCGGCGCCGGTGTTCTGGCTGGGCATCATGCTGGTGATCCTGCTGGCGTCGGTGTTCCCGATTCTTCCGGTGGCAGGCATGCGCTCCATCGATTCCACCGGCGGCGGCGGACTGAAGGACGTGCTCGACGTGGCGCATCACCTGGTGCTGCCCACGCTCACGCTGAGCCTGGTCTATCTCGCGCAGTACAGCCGCCTCGCGCGCTCCTCGATGCTCGACGTGCTGGGCTCGGACTTCATCCGCACCGCGCGTGCCAAGGGCCTGGCCGAACGGATGGTGCTCTACAAGCATGCGCTGCGCAATGCGCTGCTGCCGGTGGTCACGGTGCTGGGGCTGCAGTTCGGCAACGTGCTGGCCGGCGCCATCCTGGTGGAGACGGTGTTCAACTGGCCGGGCCTCGGCCGGCTGGCCTTCGAGTCGGTGCTGCGGCGCGACTACCCGACCATCCTGGGCGTGCTGTTGTTCTCCTCGGTCGTGGTGGTGGTGATGAACCAGCTCACCGACCTCTGCTATCGCTTCATCGACCCGAGGATCAAGGCCTCATGAGCAAGGTGATCACGATGCCTTCTGTCGCCGCATCTTCAAAGCCCACCAAGGCCGCGCCCGTGGTGCGGGTGGAGCACCCGGGCACGGAAGCGATGCGCATGTTCCTGCGCAACCCCGCCGCCATCGCCGGCATGGTCATGCTGGTGTTGATGCTGGCGGTGGCCATCGCCGGGCCCTGGCTCTATCCGGCCGATCCGTTCGAGATCAAGACCGCGCCGCTCACGCCGCCCTTCAGCGAAGACGCGTGGCTGGGCAGCGACTACCTCGGGCGCGACGTGCTCACCGCGCTCATCTACGGCGGGCGCGCCACGCTGCTGGTGGGCGCGGTGGCCGCGCTGCTGTCGGTGGTGATCGGCATCACGCTCGGCGCCTTCGCGG
This sequence comes from Variovorax paradoxus EPS, assembly GCF_000184745.1. Classification (NCBI taxonomy): domain Bacteria; kingdom Pseudomonadati; phylum Pseudomonadota; class Betaproteobacteria; order Burkholderiales; family Comamonadaceae; genus Variovorax; species Variovorax paradoxus. The sequence continues at coordinate 4,815,900 of NC_014931.1, forward strand.
GCTACTACGGCGGCAAGGTCGATGCGGCGCTGATGAAGCTCACCGAGTTCTTCCAGGTGCTGCCCGCGTTGCTGTTCGCGATGGTGGTGGTCACGCTCTTCTCGCCCACGCTGGTGACGGTGACGCTGGCCATCGGCATCGTGAGCTGGACCGGCACCGCGCGCCTCACGCGCGCCGAGTTCATGAAGTACCGCGGGCTGGAGTTCGTGCGCGCCGAGCGGGCCATTGGCGCGCGCGACGCACGCATCATCTGGAAGGTGATTCTGCCGAATGCATTGCCGCCGCTGGTGGTGTCGGCCACGCTGGCCATCGGCGCGGCCATCCTGTTCGAAGCGGGCCTGTCGTTCCTCGGCCTGGGCGACCCGAACCAGATGAGCTGGGGTCTCATGATCGGCTCGAGCCGGCAGTACGTGCTCTCGTGCTGGTGGGCAGTGGCCTTTCCGGGCGCGGCAATTTTCATCACCGTGCTGGCCGTCAGCCTCATCGGCGACGGGCTGAACGATGCCCTCAACCCCAAGCTGAGGGAACGCTGATGGCATCGGGTAACGACAACAACAACGACGACGCATTGCTCCGCGTGCAGGACCTGCACGTCGAGTTCAAGACCCGGCGCGGCCAGGCGCTGGTGCTCAACGGGGTCGACTTCGAGATCCGCGCCGGCGAAACGCTGTGCGTGGTCGGCGAGTCGGGCTGCGGCAAGAGCATGACGGCACTGGCGCTGCTGCGGCTCATTCCCTCGCCGCCAGGGCGCATTCGCGACGGCCGCGTGCTGTTCCAGGGCGAAGACCTGGTGCAGGCAAGCGACGCGCGCATGCGCGAGGTGCGCGGCAACCGCATCTCGATGATCTTCCAGGAGCCGATGACCTCTCTGAACCCGGTGTTCACGGTGGGCGACCAGATCGGCGAATCGCTGCAGCTGCATGCCGGCATGAACGCGCGCGAGGCGCGCCAGCGCGCCATCGAGATGCTGCGCCAGGTGGGCATTCCGGCACCCGAGCGGCGCGTGGACGAGTACCCGCACCAGCTCTCCGGCGGCATGCGCCAGCGCGTGATGATCGCCATGGCGCTGGCCTGCCGGCCCGACATCCTCATTGCCGACGAGCCCACCACCGCGCTGGACGTGACGGTGCAGGCGCAGATCTTCGACCTGCTGCGCGAGCTGCAGCGCGAGAAGGGCACGGCCATCATGTTCATCACGCACGACATGGGCGCGGTCGCCGAGATGGCCGACCGCGTGATGGTGATGTACGCCGGCCGCGTCATCGAACAGGGCACCACCGAACAGGTGCTGTCCGAGCCCGGCCACCCCTACACGCGCGGCCTCATCGACTGCCTGCCCGAGCTCGGCAGCAGCGCGGCCCGGGAAGGCGACGTGCGCGAAGACCTCGCCGAGATCGCGGGCGTGGTGCCCTCGATCTGGGAACTGGGCACGGGATGCGCCTTTCGCGAGCGCTGCCCGCGCGCCATGGAGCGCTGCGCGGCCGAGGTGCCGCCGATGTTCGCGGTGACTGGCGAAGTGGCGGCCGGCACGCCGCATGGCGCTGCCTGCTGGCTGCATGCCGAGGCGCTCGCAGAGCGCGAAAGGGAGGCCGCATGACATTCATCGGCAAGACCGACACGCTGCTCTCGGTCGAAGACCTGAAGGTGCACTTTCCGCGCGGCAAGTCCGGCTGGGGCCGCACGCCCGAGGTGGTGAAGGCGGTAGACGGTGTGTCGTTCGCGGTGCGCCGCGGCAGCACGCTCGCGGTGGTGGGCGAATCGGGCTCGGGCAAGACGACGACCGCGCTGGCGGTGATGCGACTCGCGCCCGTCACCTCGGGCCGCATGCAGCTGGGCGACACCGACCTGGGCGCGCTGCAGGGCGAGGCGCTGCGGCAGGCGCGCACGCGCATGCAGATCATTTTTCAAGACCCGTTCTCCTCGCTCAACCCGCGCGAGCGCGCGGGCGCGGCAGTGCGTGCGCCGCTGGACCTGATGCGCGTCGGCACGCCCGAGGAACGCACCCGCCGCGTGGCGGAACTCTTCGAGGCCGTAGGCCTTCGGCCCGAGCAGCAGCACCTGTTTCCGCACCAGTTCTCGGGCGGGCAGCGCCAGCGCATCAACATCGCGCGGGCGCTGGCCACCAACCCCGAACTGGTGGTGTGCGACGAGCCGGTGTCGGCGCTGGACATCGCGATCCGCGCGCAGATCCTCAACCTGCTCGCGCGGCTGCAGCGCGAGCTGGGGCTGACCTATCTTTTCATCTCGCACGACATGGCGGTGGTGGAACACATCTGCGACGACATCGCTGTGATGTACCTCGGCCAGATCGTCGAGCGCGCGCCGCGGCGCAGCTTCTTCGCGCGGCCGCTGCATCCGTACAGCGTGGCGCTGATGTCGGCCGTGCCAACGGTCAGTGGCGGGCGCCGCCGCGCGGCGAACCGCATCAAGCTGAGCGGCGATCCGCCGAGCCCCATCGATCCGCCGAAGGGCTGCCGCTTCGCCGGGCGCTGCCCCGTGGCAGAGCCGGCCTGCGCGGCCGAGCTGCCGCCGCTGCGCGAGGTCGCGCCCGATCACTGGGTGCGCTGCAGGCGCGTCGACGTCGTCGACGAACAGCCGCGCCCTCCTCTTTCGATTCCAGAGTCGCCATGAGCCCCAACAACGCAACCACCACCACCGTCTATCCCGCCCGCAAGATCATCACCATGAACCCGATGCAGCCGCACGCCACCCACGTGGCGGTGCGCGACGGGCGCGTGCTGGCCGTCGGCACGCTCGCGGACATGCAGGCCTGGGGCGCGTTCACGCTGGACGAGCGCTTTGCCGGCAAGGTGCTGATGCCCGGCCTCGTGGAAGGCCACTGCCACCTGAAGGAAGGCAGCATGTGGGACTGGACGTACCTCGGCTGGTTCGACCGCCGCGACCCCGCGGGCAAGGTGTGGAGCGGCCTGCGCTCCATGGACGAAGTCGTGGCGCGCCTCACCGAGGTGGCCGCGAAGATGACCGCCGAAGGCGTGCCCGACACCGAGCCACTGATCGCCTGGGGGTTCGACCCGATCTACTTCGGCGGCGAGCGCATGACCGTGCGGCACGTGGACCGCGCGAGCGCCACGCGCCCCATCGTCATCGGCCATGCCAACGGCCACCTGATGAACGTGAACAGCGCGATGCTGCGCATCGCCGAGATCACGCGCGACAACGAAGTCGAGGGCGTGGTCAAGTTCGCGGAAGGGCCGAGCGAAGGCGAACCCACCGGCGAGCTGCAGGAGCCGGCCGCCATGTTCCTGGTGCTGCGCAAGATCGGCAACGCCGGCCTGCTCGCGCCGATGACCGAGGCCGGCGTGCGCTCCTTCGCGAAGCTGGCCTGCCTGCAGGGCGTGACGACCGCGACCGACCTGGTGAACAAGCTCACGCCCGAAGACTGCGGCGTGCTGGAGACGACGACCGGCGACGACGGATTCGGCGTGCGCATCCTCCCCGCATTCCAGGCCTTTCACGGCACGCATGGCGCGGCGCTTGGCGCGGAGCACGTGAAGAGCCTCGTGCCGCGCAACACCGACCGCCTGCGCTACGGCCTCGTGAAGATGATGCTCGACGGCTCGATCCAGGGGTTTTCGGCGCGGCTGCGCTGGCCGGGGCATTTCAACGGTGCGCCCAACGGCATCTGGGTCACGGCGCCCGCGCAGTACGAGGCCGACTTCGAGACCTACCACCGCGCCGGCCTCACCATCCACACGCACACCAACGGCGACGAGGCGAGCGAGGTCGCCATCGATGCCATCGAACGCGTGCTCACGCGTGCGCCGCGGCCCGACCACCGCCACACGCTGCAGCACGGCCAGATGATCGATGCGCCGCTGTTCCGCCGCATGGCGTCGCTCGGCCTGTGCGCCAACCTTTTCGCCAACCACATCTGGTACTGGGGCGACCAGCACTACGAAATGACCATGGGCCCCGACCGCGCCAACCGGCTCGATGCCTGCGGCAGCGCGCTGGCCGCGGGCGTGCCGCTGGCCATTCACTCCGATGCGCCGGTCACGCCGCTCGGGCCACTCTTCACCGCGTGGTGCGCGGTGAACCGTGTCACGCCCAAGGGCCGGCTGCTGGGCGAGGCCGAACGCATCACGGTGGCAGAGGCGCTACGCGCCATCACGCTCGGCGCGGCCTGGACGCTGAAGCTGGACGGCGAGATCGGCAGCATCGAGTGCGGCAAGCGCGCCGATTTCTGCGTGCTCGAAGACGACCCGCTCGAGATGGACCCGATGGCCCTGAAGGATGCGCGCGTGTGGGGCACCGTGCTCTCGGGCCGCGTCTTCAAGGCGCAATACGCTTGAACGGGGCGCACGCGTGATGCCGACAAGAAAGCGCCTGCCGTTCACCGTCATCGGCGGCTTCCTGGGCGCCGGCAAGACCACGCTGCTCAACCGCTGGCTGCGCGAGGCGAAGGGCCTGCGCATGGCGGTGCTGGTGAACGACTTCGGCGCGCTCAACATCGATGCGGACCTCATCGCCGCCACGCACGGCGACACGCTCGCGCTGACCAACGGCTGCGTGTGCTGCCAGATCGGCGACGACCTGGGCCGCGCGCTGGTCGATGTGATCGAGGCGACGACGCCGTTCGACGCGGTGGTGATCGAGGCGAGCGGCGTGTCGGACCCCTGGCGCATCGCGCAGATCGGCATGGCCGCGCCGGAGCTGAGCCTGGAGGGCGTGATCGTGCTGGTCGATGCCAGCGCCGCGGCGCGGCAGTCGCGCGACCCGCTGCTGGCGGACACGCTGGCGCGGCAGCTGAAGTCGGCCGACCTGGTGGTGGTCAACAAAATCGACCTGGCGAGCGAAACGGCTTTGGCCGAAGCGCGGGCCTGGGTGGACGCCACCGCGCCAGGAACGCCGTGCATCCAGACCGCGCAATCGACCGTGCCGCTGTCGCTGTTGAGCGGCCTGGCGTTGCCTCCCACTGCGCACGCGGCCGCTCATGCCTGCGGTCCCGGCTGCGACCATCACGACCATCACGACCATCACGACCATCACGACCACCATGATCATCACGGCCACGCGCCCGACCACGGCGCGCTGTTCGCGACCTGGAGCGCGCAACCCGAGGCGGTCATTCCCGCCGCCGCGTTGCGCACCTGGCTGCGCGAGGTGCCCGCCGGCGTGCTGCGGCTCAAGGGCGTGCTGCGAACCGGCCATGGCGCGAGTGGCGGCGACGAATGGTCGGAGGTGCAGTTCGCGGGCCGCCATGGCTCGCTGCGCAAGGCCGTGCCGCCGGACGACGCGCGCGCGGCCGTGGTGGCGATCGGGTTGCGCGAGCGGCTGCCAGAAGCGGCACTGAGCGATTTCTTCTCGCACTGAGCCCGGGGCCGTGTTGCAATCGCACGTTTTTTCAACAACGTGCAGGCAGCCGACGCATGACGACGACCTCTTCTTCCCCTCTTCTGATCCGCCCGCCGGTGCCCGATGACTACGCGGGCTGGAAGCCGCTCTGGGACGGCTACAACGCCTTCTATGGGCGCGAAGGTCCGACCGCATTGCCGGACGAAATCACACAGGTCACTTGGCAGCGCTTCTTCGATGCATACGAGCCGGTGCATGCGCTCGTCGCGGAGCGCGATGGCCAGCTCGTGGGGCTCACGCACTACCTCTTTCACCGCAGCATGACGCGCATCGAGCCGACCTGCTACCTGTCGGACCTGTTCACGCTGTCATCGGAGCGCGGCCAGGGTGTCGGCCGGCAATTGATCGAGGGCGTGTACGCGCATGTGAAACGCGTGGGCGGCCACCGCGTCTACTGGCAGACGCATGTGACCAACACAGCGGGGCGCACGCTCTACGACAAGGTGGCCACGCACGACGGGTTCATCGTGTACGGCACGCTGGTCTGAGGAAGACTAGGAGAGGGACGACGCGGCCTGCAGCATCGCGCCCATCTTCTCGTGGATCAGGTTCACTGCCTTCAGGGGCCGCAGCATCACCTTGAATTCGGTGATCAGGCCCGCGTCGTTCCACTTGATCATGTCGACGCCGTTGACCGAGATGCCGTCGATCTCGACTTCGAATTCGAGTACCGCATCGCGCTCGCTCTTCAACTCTCGCACGTAGCGGAAGCTCTCGTTGAAGAACACATGAAACGCCGCGCCCAGGTATTTGGCGGTGATGGCCTTGCCCAGCTGCGGCTTGTGCACCACGGGCGAGAGGAAGACGGCGTCGTCGTCCAAGAGGGCATCGAGCCCCTTGGCGTCATGCGATTTCACGAGCTGGTGCCAGGTGGCGAGGGTGTCGATCGGCATCAAGGGTCTCCTCAAGCAATGGTGCGGGAGAGTCTATCCGTCGGACCGGATCAGTACTTGATGGTGACGCCCGCCTTCACCCCGTTGTTGGACTTGCCGTCGGAAGTGACGCCGCCGTTGAACGACAGGCTACCGCCCGTGCTCCCGCCGAGCGAGTAGACCGGCCGCGGCATGGAGGTGTCGGTGCCGATGTACGTGCCGCTGCCGTCGGGCCGCTGCACGCCGACGGTCGCGCCCTTGGTGTAGGCCGAGGTTTCGGTCGAGTTGACGTTGGGGGCGACGTAGACGGTGCCCTTGTCGCTGCTGTCGATCGGCACCTTCACCTCTTCCGCGGCGGCGAACGAAGACCACGCGACCACGCTCACGCCCACAAGGATCAGTTTGTTCATGCGGCGATCCTGCGGACCATGCCGCGAGATCCGTGTAGGACAGGAGGAAGCATGCCGGCCGGACATGGAGGCCGATGGCGCCCCTGCCGGTGTAGCCTCGGCCCTCATGGACTCCCTGATCGCCGCCTCCGCACGCGCCCTCGCCGGCGGGGATGCGCTCGGCGCGCTCAAGCGCGTCGCGCTGCGCGACGACCCGCCCGCGCTGGCCCTGCGCGGCATCGCGATGGCGCAGCTCGGCGAGCACCCGCGCGCACGCGAACTGCTGCGCCGCGCTGCGCGTGCCTTCGGCGCGCACGAAGAACTGGCCCGCGCGCGCTGCATCGTCGCCGAGGCCGAAGTGGCGATGGCGATGCGCGACCTGGGCGGCACGCCACGCGCGCTCGCAGCGGCCGCAGCCACGCTCGAAGCGCACGACGATTTCGCCAACGCGCGGCAGGCGCGGCTGATCGCGGCGCGCCGGCTGCTGCTGCTCGGGCGCCTTGACGAGGCCGCCGCCGCGCTGGCGTTGCTCGACGGCCAGGCGCTGTCGCCGCCGCTCGCGGCAGTGGCCGAACTCACCGCAGCGGAACTCGCGTTGCGCTCGCTGCGCATCGGCCCCGCGCGTGCCTCGCTCGCCCGTGCGCACGAAGCGGCCGGGCGCGCCCGCGTGCCGGCGCTCGCGGCCGAGGTGGCGGAAGCGCTGGCCGCGCTCGACCGCCCCGCCGCACGACGGCTCTTTCCCGGCGGCGAGCAGGCGCTACAGCTGGACGAAGTCGCCGACCTCCTGGCCTCGGATGCGCTGGTGGTCGACGCCTGCCGACGCAGCGTCGGCGCCGGCGATGCATGGCGGCCGCTTGCGCGCCGGCCCGTTCTCTTCGCGCTGGCGCGTGCGCTCGCGGAAGCCTGGCCCGGCGATGTCGAGCGCGAGACGCTGATCGCCTACGCCTTCAACACCCGCCACCCCGACGAAACGCTGCGCGCGCGATTGCGCGTCGAGATCGGCCGACTGCGCGCTCTCGTCGCGGCAGAGGCCGGCATCGAGGCCACCGCGCGCGGCTTCGCCCTCAAGCCGCGCGATGGGCGCGAGGTGGTGCTGCTGGCACCGCCCATCGACGGTGAACAGGGCGCGCTGGTGGCGCTGCTTTCCGACGGCGCGGCGTGGTCGACCTCCGCCCTCGCACTCGCCCTGGACGCCAGCCAGCGCACCGTGCAGCGCGCGCTCGCCGAACTGGAGGCCGAGGGGCGCGTGCGCGCCATCGGCCGGGCGCGGGCGCAGCGCTGGCTCGCACCGCCGCTCGCGGGATTCACGACGATCTTGTTACTCCCCTCTTCGCTGCCGATTGCCTAAAGTTGTCTCCAAGGCGCCGATCCGCGGTGCCTCCCCAAGGAGCCAACGATGAACAGCAAGAAAGACAGCAGCAGCACCCAGTCCGCCGTGCGCATGGCCGAGGTCGTGCGCGAGTACGGTCCCTTCGACGGCGTCGACAAGGTGGGCGGCGTGACGCACGACGGCCAGCGCGTCTGGGCCGCCACCGGCGCCCGGCTGATCGCCTTCGACCCCAAAAGCGGCGAACAGACCCGCACGCTGGACCGCGCCGCCGACGCCGGCACCGCCTTCGACGGCAAGCACCTCTACCAGATCGCCGAGGAGCGCATCGACAAGATCGACCCCGCCACCGGCGACGTGCTGAAGTCGATTCCCGCGCCCGGCCACGGCGCCGACTCGGGCCTCACCTGGGCCGAGGGCAGCCTCTGGGTGGGCCAGTACCGCGACCGCAAGATCCACCAGATCGACCCCGCCACCGGCGCGGTGCTGCGCACCATCGAATCGAACCGCTTCGTGACCGGCGTGACCTGGGTCGACGGCCAGCTGTGGCACGCCACCTGGGAGGGCGACGAGAGCGAACTGCGTCACATCGATCCCCGAAGCGGCGCCGTGCTCGACCGGCTGGAAATGCCGCGCGGCGTGAACATCAGCGGGCTCGAGTCCGACGGGGCCGACCTCTTCTATTGCGGTGGCGGCGGCACCGGAAAAATCCGCGCCGTGCGCCGTCCGAAATCCGCCCGGGCCTGAACACAGGCCTTCGCACTCCCCACTCACTCAAGGAGAACACACCATGAACACCGCCGTTGCAGAAGAGCCCAGCAGCCTGAAGAACCACCCCGTCGTGTCGAAGGACCGATGGCTCGCCCAGCGCAAGGCGCTGCTGGCGCGCGAGAAGGAACTCACGCACCTGCGCGACCAGATCGCCCGCGAGCGCCGCGCCATGCCGTGGACACGCGTCGAGAAGAACTACAGCTTCGACACACCCGAAGGCCCACGCAAGCTCGCCGATCTCTTCGAGGGCCGCCGCCAACTGGTGGTGCAGCACTTCATGCTCGGCCCAGACTGGGAGCAAGGCTGCCCGAGCTGCTCGTACATGGCCGATCACATTGCGGGCATGCAGGTGCACCTGGAACACCGCGACGTGACGCTGCTGGTCGTCTCGCGCGCGCCGCTGGCCGAGATCGAGCGCTTTCGCGAACGCATGGGCTGGCAGTTCAAGTGGGTGTCGGCGCACGACAGCGACTTCAACTACGACTTCGGGGTGAGCTTCAAGCCAGAAGCGTGGGCCGAGGGCAAGGGCGAGGTCTACTACAACTACAGCGTGCGGCCCTTCCCCGCGCAGGAGGCGCCCGGCATCAGCGTGTTCTACAAGGACGATGCGGGCGAGGTCTTCCACACCTACTCGACCTACGAGCGCGGCGTCGAAGTGATGATGGGCACGTACAACCTGCTCGATCTCACGCCCAAGGGGCGTGACGAGCCCAACCCGGTCTACGCGATGGATTGGGTGCGGCATCACGACCGCTACGAGCCGCAGCCGGTGGCTGCGAAGCCCGCTGCAGGTTCGTGCTGCCACGGCAACGACCACGGCAACCACTGAACGCGTGGAGACGATGCCATGGCAGCCGCGGACCTCTGGCCATGGCTCGCGGTCGCGGGGGTCGGCGCCCTTCACGGGCTGAACCCCGCGACCGGCTGGATGCTGGCCGCCGCGTGGGGCGTGCGCTCGGGTGATCGGGCACAGGCGCTGCGGGCACTGATGCCGATCGCTGTCGGGCATGCGGCATCGATCGGGCTGGTCGCCGGCGCGGTGGCGTTCGGCCTCGCGATGGACCGCGTAGCAATGCAGGTGCTGGCCGGTGGACTGTTCGTCGCAGCCGCGGTGCTTCACCTCTGGCGCCGGACGCCCACGGCTGCGCGTGCGCCGGCAGGGCACGCCGGGCTGGCGCTCTGGTCTTTCATGATGTCCACCGCGCACGGAGCGGGGTTGATGCTGGTGCCGGCGTTGATTCCGCTGTGCATGACAGATGGCGCGGGCCAGCAGATCGCCGCATCCGACTCACTGATGCTCGCGTTCGCGGCGGTGGGTGTTCACACGGCGGCGATGCTCGTCGTTACGGGCTTGATCGCCAGCGGGGTTTGCCGTGGTTTCGATGCAGGTGCGTGCTGGCTGCGGAGCTTCTACTTGCGCACGCGCCCGCGCTTGAATCGCAAGAACATGCCGATCGCGAGAGCCGTCAGTATTCCGCCCAGGATGAACTGACCGACGATCGCGGCCAGCGCGGCACCGGAGATCAATCCGAGGCCGATTGCGCCATCCACCAGGTGGAGGAATCCCTCCAGCTTGCCGGGGCGTTGAAACTTCATCGCGGTGCTCTCGAATCGGAAGGCAGCTACGCCGCCTTCGGCTCCGGCAATATCGCCGTCAACGCGAAGTCGATCAGCCGCAGCCACGTCTCTTCGAGCCCCATGATGTTGTAGTGGTCCGACCCCGGAACGGTCTCCACGGACACCGGCGTCGGCCATGCCGCGATGAGTTTCTGCGAACGCTCGGGCAGCACGACATCGTCGCGCTCGGCCAGCAGCACCTGGGTCTTGGCTGCGACCTCCGCGCAGTGCGTGAGCGAGTCGAAGCGGTTGCGCAGCAGCAGCGACAGCGGCACGAGCGGAAAGCGCTTCTTCGCCACTTCGAGCATCGAGTCGTAGGGCGTGACCAGTTGCAGGCTCGCGAATTCCTGCCGCGCCACGAGCTGGATGGCCACGCCCGTGCCGAGGCTGCGGCCGACGACGTGCAGCCGCGCATTCGGGAAGGCGCGGCGCAGGTGCTTCGCGAACTGCGCGCCGTCTTCGACCGAGGCGATTTCCGAAGGGTGGCCTTGCGAGTCGGCCACGCCGCGGTAGTTGATCGCGGCGAAGCCGAAGCCTTCCGGCAGCCAGTGCAAGGTCTGCGCGGTGGCGCGAACGTCTTCGCTGCGGCCCGCGAAATAGATGAACAGGTCCTGCACCGCGTCTTCGCCCTGGGGGTGGTAGACATAGCCGCGGACCATGCCGCCCGGCACCGTGTGCGAATAGGTGGAAAAGTCATCCGAAAGCTGGACGACCGGGTGCTTGCGGGCATTGAAGAGGATGTGCCCCTGCCGCGTGGCAAGAAGGGTCCAGTAGGCGGCGAGGCTGCCGATGGCGGCGGCCGAGACGGACAGCGCGATGCGGGCGACTTTGGCTTTGGAGAGCAAGGTTTTTTCCTGAGCAGCGAGGCAGGTGGCGCGAGGCCTGTGTTTCTGTACTTGAGCGGTGCCCTAGTTTCGCCTCGTTCCTGGGTGGGGTTGTGTCAGGATTTAGTTCCCCGGCGGGTGAGGCGTTTTCTTCTTCCTTTCGCTCGCCGATGGCATCCGGCCCGGTCGATGCGCGGCGAGCCGTCCGGCGCGAACATGCGCGCGGTTTCATCGCCTGCGCAGCTACTCCGCCGCCCTGCCCTGCATCTGCACCTTGAAGCCGCGGTTGTTCTCGAAGGCCACGTTCACTCGCTGCCCGTCGAAGCGCAGGGTGTACATCGTCACCTCGTCTTCGCCAAGCACGCGCGAGTCGATGCGAAAGCTCTGCGCGTCGAGCCAGTTGCCCTTGACCGCGACCGGCGCGTTGGGGGCCGTGTCGTTGACGCGGTAGAGGCCATCGAGCCCGATCGGTCCGGTGAAAGGCTGCGCGACCGCACCTGGGTCACGGCTGTCGAACACGATCTCGTAGGTCGGCGTGGCGGCCTTCAGGTCGAGCGTCAGGCGGCTCACGCCCAGCGCATTGCGATCGAACTGCCACACCTTGCCGGAAATCGCTGCCGCCAGCTCGGACGTGGGACCGACGGCACTCGGCTTTTCGATGGATGCATTGCGGATGCGGTCGGCCAGTTGCGCCTCTGCGGCGGTGTCCGCGGGCAAGGGCGAGGTCGAGCGCGCTGCGGCGGTGATCGCGTCGATGAGCGGCGGCAGCGGGAAGTTGCGCCGGCTGGTGGTGACGGCGACCACATCGACCTCGGGCAGCACGATGATCAGTTGCCGGTTGTAGCCCGCCGCGATGTAGGCGCGCTTTTCCGGAATCGTCCACCAGCCGTTGGCATAGCTGAACGCCGGCTTCGCGCCGAATCCCATGTCGACGGAGGCGCTGAACACCTTCTCCACCCATTCGGCGGGCAGCAGCTGCCGGCCCGCCCACTGGCCCTTGCGCAGGTAGAGGTAGCCGATCTTCGCCATGTCGCGCGGCTGCAGGTAGAGGCCGAAGCCGCCCGCTTCGATGCCCTGCGGGTCCTTGATCCAGCGCACGTCGGCGATGCCCAGCGGCTCGAACAGGCGCTTCTGCGCATAGGCCAGCGTGCTGCCGCCCGTCTTCTTCGCGACGATGGCCGACAGCAGGTGCGAGTTGCCGCTGTTGTAGTTGAAGCTGCTGCCGGGCGCCTGTGCCATCGGGCGGTCGAGCACAAAGCCCTGCCAGTCGCGGCTGCGGCGCATCTGGATCATGCTTTCGGGAATGCTGGCGTCGAGTTTTTCTTTCCAGTCGAGGCCCGAGGTCTGGTCGAGCAGGTTCCCGAGGGTGATCGACTTCTTGGCGGCATCAGCGTCGGCCACCGGGCGATCGGAAAAGAACTCGAGCACGGGCTGCTCGCGCGAGGCCAGCAGGCCGTCTTGAATCGCCATGCCGGTCAACGTGCCGACGACGGCCTTGGTGACGGAATTGACCGCGTGCTTGAGGCCCGCGCGATACGGCGCGTAGTAGGCCTCGGCGACCAGCTTGCCGTGGCGCGTGATGAGGATGCTGTCCAGGCTGTTCGCCTCGCCGCGTTCAACCAGCCTGGCGAGCGCCGCCGAGTCCATGCCCTGCGCTTCGGGCGTGCTCGCGGCCCAACCGGCTGTGGGCCACGCGGCGGGCTCATCGGCCCATGCGGACTTGAACGGCATGGCCGCGAACAGCAATGCGGTTGCGAGATGGGCCAGTGAAGAATCGATCTTTCGGTGCATGCGCATCGCCGGTCTCCGCGGTTGTGTGGCGGCGATCATATCGACGCACTCCTTGAGCGCAGCCCTTTCCGCTCAATGCCGTGTTTCGTTCAAACGTCTCAGTTCGGTGCAGGCGGTATCGAACTGCTCGTAGTAGGCATCGACGAACGCTTCTTCATCCTCATCCGCAGCCATGTCGAGCAGCGTGGAAAGCATGTCGATCTTCTGTGCGCGAGCAAAGGCCGCCAGCTCTTCGATTGCGGTCTCGTGCACGTCTTCCAGCGCATCGAGAGAGCCCGCATTTCTCACGGCGTAGTCGAGGGCCCACATGCAATAGATCGCACGCTCGGGCGGCGAGAGCGACGCTTCGCCTTGCGCCGCCTTCTTCTCGATGATTGCGTCGCCGGCTTCGAGGAGCCAGGTTTCCATGTCGTCCGTGTCGTCCATATCGTCCATATCGTCCGCAGTGCTCATGAAGTCATTTGTCCTTCTCGTCGATGGCCAGGGACAGCGCGATGCCGAGCGCGAGCCCGATCCCGATTCCCATGCCGATGTTGTCGATCACCAGGCCGATGGCCACACCCACGGCCAGGCCGGTTCCGATGCCCAGGCTCTTGCGTTTCATCGGAACAGTTTATTCAAGGGCGCCGCGCGAAAGGCGTGTTCATTGGCAACAGGCCTTCGTCCCCAAGAGCCGGGAATATCGCCGGGCCTGCTACAGCTCCTGCTCGGGAATGAACGGCGCCAGCAGGCGCAGCCGCAGGCGTTGCCACGCAGTCGTCTCCGGCGGCACGTCGTAGACCGTCTGCTTGCCGTCGTCGTCTTCCTCCACCCATTCGACGCTCCGGCCATCGGCGCCCAGGCGCAGCGTGTAGCCGCTGCCCGCATCCGCGAAACTCTCCAGTTGCCGCGCCATTTCCTCGCTCTGGATGATGATGCCCAGCTCGGTGTTGAGCCTCGCCGAGCGCGGGTCGAGGTTCATCGAGCCGAGGAACACTTCCTTGTGGTCGAGGATCGCGTTCTTCATGTGCAGCGCGCCGGTGCGGTGCCCGAAGACGCCGAGCTTGCGCCGCTTCACGCTCAGTGAGGGGCTGATCTCGTAGATGACGACCCCCGCGGCCAGCAGGTCCTTGATGTGCGGCCAGTAGCCCACATAGACCCAGGGCTCGTCGGTCGATGCGAGCGAGTTGGTCACCAGTTCCACGCCGAGGCCGGCCTTGCGCGCCCGCACGAGGTTCGCCACGGCCTCGTCGCTCGGCACGAAGTACGGCGACACCATCTTGATGTTCTTGTCGGCCGTCATGAGCCACTGGACGACGCCTTCGGTGACAGTGCCCTTGATCGAGCCTTCGCGCTCGTTGAGCCCCTGCGTTTTCGTGAGCGGATCGAACAGCACGCGTGCGTTGGCCCACAGCAGCGGACTCAGCTGGCGCTTCGCCAGCTCGAACGGAAGATTGAGCATGGGCACCAGCTCGAGCGGCAGCAGCGGCGGATCGTCCGGGCTCGGATGCAGCGGCTTGCCGTCCAGTGGAATCTCGGCCGCCACGGGTGGCTTGGCGGCCGCGGTCTGGCGCTCGAAGTTGTCCTGCAGTTGTACGCGGTTCAACGCGCTGCGTGCGATGCGCTCGAGCGGATACACGACCTCGCTGTTCCAGTAGTGGTCGAACTCGGCGGACAGGTCGCGCACCACCGGTCCGGCCACGAAGGTGTCCATGTCGATGAAGTTGCTGCCCTCGGCATTCATCACGTACTCGTCGGCCATGTTGCGGCCACCGGCCACGGCCGCCGCGTTGTCGGCAACGAAGAGCTTGTTGTGCATGCGCCGGTTGACGCGGCGGACGTCGAACAAGCCCGAGCTGATGAAGCGGGTGGCCATGCTGCGTCGGCCGCCCGGGAACGGATTGAAGAGGCGCACCTCGACGTTGGGGTAGCTTGCGAGGCCGAGCAGCAGGTCGTCTTCGCCGGAGGTGTAGAGGTCGTCGACCAGGAGCCGCACGCGAACGCCGCGTGCGGCGGCATCGCGCATGGCACGCATCAGCGCGCGGCCGGTGTTGTCGCCTGGCAGCAGGTAGTACTGCACGTCGAGGCTGCGGGTGGCGAGTTTCGTGAGTTCGATGCGCGTGGCGAACGAATTGGGGCCGTAGGGTTGCAGGCGAAAACCCGAGCGGCCATCGGTGGGGAGCACTTTCTTGGTGATGGCGCCGAGGGGCGTCTGCGCGTAGTCGCCGATGGCGGCTGTCGGCGGCGTGGCGACCTGCGGAGGCAAGCTGGAGCAGGCCGCGAGCACGGCGGCGAGACCCAGCGCAATGACCGAGCGAAGCGCCGACCGGGCGTCGATTCGCAGCGAAGCCTTGTCGCGGACCGAAGCGAGGAAATCCAGGAGCACCTTTGTCGCCATGCGCTGTTCTCTTCCTGCGGCGGACCGCGGCTAGGTATCGGCCTCGAAGAAGGCAAGCTTGCGGGTTCGAGGCAGTGCTTTCACCTTGAGCTCCGCCCGCAATGCGGCCCCCTTGTCCGGATAGACGCGGGCAGCAAGCACACGCAACGGCGGACGCGCGCGCGTGAACTTGGCGCCCAGCCCGAAGACATGCTGGAAGAAGCGCTGCTCCACATCGAGCGCGATTCCCGCGTAGTACACGCCGCCTTCGCACTCCAGGAGATAGAGCCAGTAAGGAGTGGGCGCGGGCTGAGGGGCTGGCAGGGTTCGGGGCACGGCCGGATTGTGCAGCGACAATTCCGCCATGGCTCAAGGCAAACGCATCTCGGCAGACATCGACAGCGACGCCCTCCAGGCGATCAAGCACATGGGGGCGCAGGCCAAGCTGGCGCGCACGCGCGCCGGCGAAGGCCAGTCGGCAGCCGCTGCACGGCTCGGCGTGCATGTGCAGACGATCGCACGCATCGAATCGGGCGAGCCCGGCGTGGCCATCGGGCATGTGCTGGGCATGCTGGCGCTTTATGGCATCGCAACGAAGACGATCGATCCGGCAAGCACGGAATGACGCACATCAAGAAGATGGCCATTGCGGGTGCAGCAGCGCTTTCGCTATGAATCCGCTCCTTTGATTTGGAGCGCGACGATATCCAGCGGAAACCTCGTCGAGACCGCGCACCAACGCGCGGCCCGACACGGTGATTCGCGACGATCTTGTTACTCCCTCGCGGTGCGCTCCCTCGAATAGATTGGTCATCACGCCATGCGGCATGCGTGGATTTTTGGAACCAACGAAACGGAGCGCCCCATGACCGACATCATCGAAAAAACAGCAGAGATCGACCAGCCCTACACCGGCGGTTGCGCATGCGGCGCGATCCGCTACGAGATCTCGGGCAAGCCGGTCTTCCAGAACGATTGCCAGTGTCGCGACTGCCAGCGCAAGAGCGGCACCGGCCATGGCTCGTACCTCACCTTTCCCCGCGCCGGCGTGAAGCACAGCGGCGAAGCGACGCTGTGGGACATGGTCGGCGACAGCGGCAACTTGAAGACCCGTGCGTTCTGTCCGCACTGCGGATCCCCCGTGTACCTGACCTTCACCGCGATGCCCGAGGTGTTCACCGTGCATGCCGCGAGCCTCGATGACCCTGGCCGCTACCGACCGCAGGCAATCACATACGGCGTGCGCGGTCACGCATGGGATTTCCTGGACCCGGCATTGCCGAAGTTCGACAGGATGCCGCCGATGTGAGGTCGCCGCGCGGTCGGCGCCTTCAGGCGGACATCTTCATGGGGATTGCCTTGCTTGTTCCGGTGCCGCGCTGTTGCTGCTGTCGCCGACGAGTTGAGCCTCGATGGCCGCCTTGTCGATGACGGACCAGACGCTTGCGATCCTTTCGTCCCGGAACTCATAGAACACGTTCTCGGCGAACGAGACCTTCCGGCCGTTCACCGGCAGCCCGAGAAAAGTCCCCTTCGGGGAGCAATCGAACTGCAGCCGACTGGCGATGCGGGGTGGATCGCAGACGAGCAAGCGGATGTCGAAGTGCAGATCGGGGATCTCTTCGCAGTCCTTCTCCAGCATCGCGCGATAGCCGGCGAGGCCGATGCGCCGGCCGTTGTGGTGCGCCTCCGCGTGAACGAAGCTGTCGAGATTCGCCC
Source organism: Variovorax paradoxus EPS (assembly GCF_000184745.1). Lineage (NCBI taxonomy): Bacteria > Pseudomonadati > Pseudomonadota > Betaproteobacteria > Burkholderiales > Comamonadaceae > Variovorax > Variovorax paradoxus. The sequence goes on from NC_014931.1 coordinate 4,832,942, forward strand.
AGTCGCGCGCGTTGAGGCAGGCGATATAGCTTCGGTAGAGGGTGGGCAGGTCGGCCCCGGTCATGGCAATTCCTTTTTCCGAACGCCGAACGGACGCCCGGCATGGCAAAAGAATGGCCCATCGCGGCCGCCGCGACAAGTGCGACGGCCTGCCACGCGGCATCGGCCGCACCCGATGCGGCATACTCCCACCCCCCAAACACGCCACGAACCCACCCCGCATGGACAAGGAAGTCGACCCCCACGTACTCACCGTCATCGATGAGATGCGACTCTCAGGCCCCCGGCTCACGCCGGTCGAGATCGTCGCCAAGATGGGGGTGTTCGACGCACGGGAAAAGCCATTCGACCAAGCCTGGCTGGCAACCGGCGATAACGTCATCGCCACCATCTGGGCGGAATACGTGAGCGTCGGCAGCGGCGGGCGCTGGTTCTGCCTCGAATCGCTCGACACGCAGCTTCGCGCCGGCGGCGGCACGCGCACCGCCTTCCAGGTCCAGCGCGCCAAGGACCGCCTCGCACTGCTCAAGCGCACCTTCGACGCAGGCCAGGGCTTCCGGGCGGTGCTGCAGACCAACCGGGTCGCCATCGCCGAACTGGAAAGCAACAAGGCCGCGAAGGTGTCGACGCGCGTGCGCGACGATGCCGAATGGCACGTCGCCAGCTGGGAGCCCGAGCAGCAGCTCGCGGTGCTGGTCCGCGGCCCGCGCGGCTGGACGCCCGACGAGGCGGAAGTGAAGGCCGCCGCGGCGCGCGGCAGCGTGCCGGTCGTGGCCGAGGCCGAGCCGGAAGTCGCCGCCCCGCCCGCACCGGTTTCGCGCGAAGAAGTCCAGGCCGCCGCCATGGACTACGTCATGCGCCACTTCAAGGGCTACGGCTACAACGCCGAAGATCTGACCAGCAAGAACATCGGCTACAGCATCGAGGTGTCGAATGCGAAGGGCGCGACGCTCCTGCGCGTCGTGGTGAAGGGCACCGCCACAGGCTCGCCCAAGTTCCAGCTCACGAGCGAGGAACAGGCCTGCTCGGTGCGCGAGCCGCTCTGGCGGCTGCTGGTGGTCTCCGACGCGGGCACTGCGATCGCGCAGCACAAGATCTACAAGCCTTCGGAGATGAGCCAGGCGCCTGGGTTCGAAGCGCAGGGGTAAGAGAGTCCGTCGGCCTGCGAGCCGACGTCGTTCAGAGCGTCTCCCAGACCTGAACGAGTCCGATCAGATGGACGAGGCCAAACGCGAAGCAGATGGCCGAGCTCCAAACCCAGAAGGCGCTCAGTCGCCGCCGGTCAAACACGAACAGCACCACGGCAACGAGCCCCCGCAGCAGGTAGACCGAGGTGATCGCGGGCAGCACGAATGCCAGCAACGGCAACGGCTGCAACACACCCGCACCGGAGAGCGCGTACGCCGCCCACACGCCCAGCACGCCGGCGATCAGCAGCGTGACGATGGGCGGATACCAGTGCCCCGCCTCCGCGCCCTTGGCCATGCGCTCACCGGCCCCGAAGAAGCGATACCACGCGGGCCCGCCGAAGATGACGCAGATGTGCAGCAGCGCTGCAATGGCGCTGAGCGCGGCGCCGACGATCAGGAAGATGTTGGGCGTCACGCGGTCTTTCCGATGTGCTCGCGTGCACGCACGGTGTCGCGCGTCGGCCCGAATGCACCGAAGCGCACGGGCAGGCCGCTGAAGGCTTCGGCGCGCTCCACCCACGCTTGCGCGGTGCCGATGGGTTGCGGTTCGTAGAGGGGTTGCGCGCCCTGCAGCAGTTGGGTCAACGCGTGCTGATGGTCGAGGTCTGGTTCATCGCTGAACGGCAGTGATGCGACGTTGGCGCCATCGGTGGTGCGGTAGCCGGTACACCAGCGCAGGTCCGCGCCGTCGATGGCGTCGAGGTGGCTCACCACCAAACCGTCGAGCCGTCCGGCCGCGGCGAGCGCATAGCGCAGCAGCACCGCATCGGGGTGGCCGCGTCGGAACGCACCCTGCCAGCCTTCGTCGGCGTTGTGCGGTTCGGTGAATCGCGCGTCGAGCGCGCGATCGTGCGTGGGCAAAGGGCCCGGGCCGTGGCGCGTGAGGTAGCTGCGCAGCACGCCCAGGTGCTGTACGGGCGCGTCGATGCCCGCTTCATGCAGCACGGCTTCGACAGCGGCGGCCGAGATGCTGCTCCACGTGGTGTGCGGATGAAAGCCGCGCCATTCGTCGAGCAGCACACCCTGTGCGCCTTCGAACAGCACGGTGCCGGGACGCGCGAGCCTTGCCCCGATGGCGTCGGCGCTTGCAGGCGGCGACAGGCGAACGCATGGCGCGGCGGCATCGAGCCAGCGCTGGGCGAGCGAGGCGTCGGCCAGCAATGCCAGCTCCTGGGCGGCCTCGGGGTGCGATGGCGCCATGCCCGCGAACTCGCGGCGCAGCGCCATGCGCGAAGCCTCCAGCTTTTCGAGCGCGCGCGCGCGATGCACGAGGTCGCCGTAGCGCAGCGCATCGCCGGGCGCAGCCAGCGCCTGCCGCACTGTCTCGCCGACACCCACGCCACACGTGCCATGCGCCGCCGCTCCCCTCGCCCATTCACGCAGCCGGCCCGCGGCCTGATGGAATGGCGTGGTCACACGGCAGCGCGCGTCGATCCGCAAACGCGCGAGCGCATCGGTCACGCCCACGCGGCGCAGCGCTTCTTCCTCGACGCGCAGCGCCGTCGGATGCACCACCACCGGACTCGCGAGCACCGACGCCACGCCCGCATGAAAACTGCCGGCGCCGAATTGCGAGAAGGTGTGGTGCCGCCCATCGGCCAGCACCACGTTGTGGCCCGCCTGGGCGCCGCCGTTGAAGCGCACCACCGTGTGCGCCTGCCATGCGCCGCACAGGTGATCGGTGAAGAGGCCCTTGCCGCAGTCCCCGAAACCCAAGCCCAGCAGCGAGACGTAGCGCGTGGCCGCGGCGGTGATGCTCACGCAGTCTTCAGCCGAAGAGCCGCTTCCACCACGACGACCGTGGCGCGCTCGTGGCCGGCGGCGCGCGGCGCGGCGCGGTGGGGTCGAGCAGCGCCGCATACGCATCGAGCGCATGCAGCACGCCACCCACGCGCTCTTTGGCCATGCCGGTCGCGCCCATCACCTTGGCGAGGCCGTCGAGGTTGGGCACGGCCTTCTCGGTGAGCGCGACGATACCGGCGGCCACGGCGCAGGCATCGTCGGGCGAGTCCATGCAGATGACGTGATCGCCCAGCAGTTCGCGCCAGCGCGGCTCGCAGCGGCGGCGGCGCTGCGCGTCGGGAATCAGGAAGAACAGGTTCGTGGTCTCGGCCGCGGCGGCGATGACTTCCTCGATGGGAATGTCCTCGTCGAGCTTCTCGCCGATGAGGCCTTCGATCTGGTGGCGCGAGACGGCCGGATACGGCAGCTCGTCGCCAGTCACGAACAGGTAGCCGCGCTTCTTTCGCTTGACCCAGCAGTCCATGTCGGTGTGCTGCGCCATCACGTAGAAGGCCAACTCGTAGCTCTCCTCGCCGCTGCCGCCACCGCCGCCTTCGAGGTAGCTCCAGGTGAGCCACTGGTCCATGAGGTTGGCGGTGGATTCGAACTGGCCGACCTGCAGCGGCGCGCGGTCGGAGGTGGCGTCGCCGATGGCCATGAACATGAGCTGGGGGTCGGCCACGCCGCAGTCGGTCAGCAACTTCATGAAGGTGGGCAGCTCGCGACGCGCGAGGGTCTGCGGGATGTCGCCCATCGAGCCGGTGACGTCGAGCGCGAACACGATGCCCAGCGAGTTGGGATGGTCGGCGTTGTCGCGCGACTCGCGCACCTTGAGGCCGTGCGGGTTCATCAGCGCATGCGTGGCCGTTTGCGTGAACACCTCGGCGCCTGGCTTGGCGGCGCGGTCGGCGATCAGCGCCGTGTGGGCGGCGTGCGAATAGTTTCCGTAACCCATGGGGTGCTCCTTGGAATATCAGTGGGTCTGTCAGTCGGTCAGCCGCCGAGGCGCGGTGCGGGATCGAAGTGAATGAACTGCGGTGCGCCGAAAGATTCGCGCGATGCGGTCGATAGCGCCTGCTCGATGCCTTGTGCGCCAAGGCGCTCGCAGAACGCGGCGGCTTCGCTGGAATGGCGCAGCAGGGCAGCCAGGGGCGCGGGTGTGCGGGCTCCAAGCCCCGGTTCTCCGGCAGAGCCGCCGTGCAGCACCGCGCGCACGGTCCACGCGGCTTGCGCGAGATCACGCGCCGCTGCGGCTGCATGCGAGGAACCCGAGGCCTGTCGCGCCTGCGACCAGCCGATGATCAACACGCCATGGTCACGCGGATGCACCAACGCATGCGCGGGCGAAAGATCGCGATGCGTCCAGCCGGCGCCATGCACGAAGGCCAGCACCTCGAGCATGCGGCGCCAGATCCAGACGGCGTGACGCGGGTCGATGCCTTGCGGGTTGGCCTGCGCCACATCCTGCAGGCTGCCCCAGAAGCCGGTGGGATGGCGCAGCACCAGGGCCTGCCGCTTGCCGTCGCCGAGGCCTTCGGCGATGCCCGTGCCCAGCGGCTGCGGCAGCCGGCGCGTGAAGTAGGCGGCGCCCGGAACGGACAGGTCTTGCAGCGCCTGCAGCACCGCGCCTTCGCGCCGCAGCACATCGTTGTCGGAGGTTTCGCGCGCCAGCTTCAGCGTGACGCGCTCAGGCACCGCACCGAGCCGCTCGGCGAACAGTACTTCGCTGTGCTCGCCGAAGCCCAGCGGCGCCAGCACGCGGTAGCGCGCGCCGCGCCATTGCACAAGACGGCCGCCTGCGACGTCGGCGTTGGCTCGCCGCAAGGCCGAGCGGAAGCTCTCACGCTCTACCGTTTCCTCGCCGCGCGTGATGGTCGCGCCGCAGTAGCTGCAGTTGACGGTGCGCCAGCGTGCGGCGCGGGGCAGCGGCGCAGAGCATTGCGGGCAGCTCAGTGCGAGCAGCGACAGCATGGCCGTGCGGTGCCTGTTGCTTATTCTTCGCGCGGCGCCGCGGGATCGGGCGAGGCCAGCACGCGGTCGATGCGACGGCCTTCGAGCGCGACGATCTCGAAGACCCATCCCGCGCATTCGATGCGCTCGCTCACCGCGGGCAGCCGGCCCGACACCGACATCAGCAAGCCGGCCACCGTGTTGTAGCGGCCGCGGTCTTCTTCGGGCAACTCGCGGATGCCCAGGCGCGCACGCAGTTCCGACACGGGCATGAGGCCATCGAGCTCCCACACGCCATCGGGCCGCTCGCGTGCCCAGGCTTCGGTCTGCATGCCGGGCTGCAGCTCTCCGGTGATGGCTTCGAGCAGGTCGCGCGGAGTCATGAGGCCCTGCACCACGCCGTATTCGTCGACCACGAACACCAGCCGGCCGGCACGGGCGCGGAACTGTTCGAGCAGTTCCATGCCGGTGAGCGTTTCGGGCACGAACACGGCCGGCGTGGCCTCCTGGCCGAGCACGCCCTTGTGGGCGGAACCCAGGCGCAGCAGGTGCGCCACGCTGATCACGCCGACCACGTCGTCCAGCGAGTTGCGGCAGACGGGATACCACGAGTGCACGAGGTTGAGCGCCGCCGCATCCGCTACCTTCTGCAGCGCCTGCGACACGGTGTTGGAGGCGTCGAGCCATTCGATGTCGGCGCGCGGGATCATCAGCGACGACAAGCGACGGTCATCCAGATGGAACACGTTGCGCACCATCTGGTGCTCGTGCTGCTCGATGACGCCGGCATCGACGCCTTCTTCGAGGCTGGCCGAAATTTCTTCCTCGGTCACCGAGCGCGCCGCATTGGCATCGATGCGCAGCACCTTGAGCATGGTGGCCGTGGCACCGGCCAGCAGCCACACGAAGGGCTTGGCGCCCTTGGCGAGGCCCCGCATCGGGCGCGACACCCAGCGCGCCACCGGCTCGGGGTAGAGCTGGCCGATGCGCTTGGGCACCAGCTCGCCGAAGATGATGGTGAAGAAGGTGATGCAGGTCACCACCACCGCGGTGGAGACGATGCTGGCGGTGCCCGCGCCCATGCCCACGCTCTCCATCCACAACGCCAGCGGCGCGGCGAAGGCGGCCTCGCCGACGATGCCGCTCAGCATGCCGATCGATGTGATGCCGATCTGTACGGTCGAGAGGAACTGGGTGGGCGCCTCCATCAGTTTCAGCGCGGCGGCCGCGCCGGTGTCCCCCGTTTCGGCCAGGGCTGCGAGGCGTGCGCGCCGGCTGGTTGAAAGGGCCATTTCGGACATTGCGAACACCGCGTTGAGGGTGGTCAGCAAGGCCAGCAGGAAGACATCCATGAACAGGGGGAGAGAATGAGGGAATGTCACTTTACTGTATCGGCGACGTGCAGGGCTGCGACCCTGCCCTCGGGCGGCTGCTCGCGGAGATCGATTTCTCCCCCAGCCGCGACACCCTCGTTCTGCTCGGCGACCTGGTCAACCGGGGCCCCGATTCGGCCGCCGTGCTGCGCCGGGTGCAGGGCTACGGCGCCTCGGCGCGGAGCCTCCTGGGCAACCACGACCTGCACCTGCTGGGCGTGGCGCACGGCGCGCGCAAGGCCGGCCGCAAGGACACGCTGGCCGACCTCCTGGCCGCGCCCGACAGCGAGGCGATGCTCGACTGGGTCCGCCAGCAGCACATGGCGCTGCACATGCAGATCGGTGGCGGCGACCTGCTGATGGTGCACGCCGGCGTGCTCCCGCAATGGACGGTCGGCGACACGCTCGCGCTGGCGTCAGAGGTCGAATCGGTGCTGCGCGGCCCGGCGCTCGGCGACTTCCTGCTCACCATGTACGGCGACGAGCCGGCGCAATGGAGCGACACACTCAGCGGCAGCGCGCGCCTGCGCGTGATCGTCAACGCGCTCACGCGCCTTCGCTACTGCACGCCCGAGGGCGTGATGGACTTCGAGACCAAGGACGGCGCGATCCCCGCGCCCGAAGGCCTCTCGCCTTGGTTCGACGTGCCGGGCCGCAAGACCGCGGCAGCCACCGTCGCTTTCGGCCACTGGTCCACGCTCGGCTGGCTCTCGCGGCCCGACCTCCTCTCGACCGACACCGGCTGCGTCTGGGGCGGATGCCTCAGCGCCGTTCGCATCGGCGCGACGCTCGACGAGCGCGAGCTGATCCAGGTGAAGTGCGAAGCGGCGCAGAAGCCCGGCAAGTCGGCCTGAAAGTATTGGGCTGTGAGTGCGCCGTTCGGGCTCAGAACCCGTGCGTCATCAGCGCATACACCGTCTGCACGCCGGTCACGTAGTTGCCCATGCGCAGGTTCTCGTTGGCCGCGTGCTGGTTGTTGTCGGCGTTCACCAGCGGAATGATCGCAAAGGGCACCTGCAGCACACGCACGATTTCCGCCGTCGGCACGGTGCCGCCCATCATGCGGATGCGCACCGGCTCGGGCTTGGTGCCGAAGGTGTCGGTCAAGGCCTTGTAGGCCCATTGCCCGATCGGTGAGTTGATCGGCGAGCCCGCCGCGTCGGCGCCCTCGCTGCGGTAGGTGAAGCTCGCGATCTTGTCGTAGCGGGCGCGCTCCTCGTCCGTCGGCGCGCCCTTCACGAGGTGGTAGCCCTGCTTGGCGATGTGCGCCTCGATCAGCTTGCCGAGATACGGCGCGTCGGAATCGGGCGTGGTGCGCAGGTCCATCTCGGCCTCGGCCTTGTCGGGGACGATGTTCGCCACCTTGTCGCCCACTGCTGCCGAGGCCATGCCGCGCACGTTCAGCGAAGGGTACTGCATCGCCTCCTGGTAGTTGGCGCCGACCTTGTCGGTCTGCGCGATGCCCAGGCGGCGCTTGAGCGAGGCCTCGTCGTCGGGCACGGCGGCCATGATCTTGCGGTCGGCCTCGCCGATCTTCACGCGGTCGTAGTAGCCCGGCACGGTCACGCGCCCCGTGTCGTCCTTCATCGAGGCCAGCAGGCTGGCGAGGCGCTGCGCCGGGTTGGGGGCGTAGTTGCCATAGTGCCCGCTGTGCAGCGGCACCTTGGCGCCGTACACGGTGAGCCGCGCATCGGCCGCGCCGCGGTTGCCGAACACCAGCGTGGGCCGGTTGGTCGCGTGCATCGGACCGTCGTGGATCACGATGGCGTCGCTGCGCAGCAACTCGCGGTGCGCCTGCATGACCTGGCTGATCGACGGCGAGCCCTTTTCTTCCTCGCTGTCCAGGATCACCTTGACGTTGACCGCTGGCTGGCCGCCCCCGGCCTTCAGCGCATCGATGGCCGCCAGCATCATCATGATCGGCCCCTTGTCGTCGGCCGAGGCCCGGCCGAACACGCGCCATTCGGGGTCGAGCGGGCCGCTGAAGAGCGGTGCGGAATCGATCTCTTCCCAGTCGCCCTTTTCCGTCTTGCGCTTGAGCACCGGCGTCCACGGGCTCTTTTGCGCCCACTGCGCGGGAATCACCGGCTGGCCGTCCAGGTGCATGTAGAAGAGCACCGTCCTGCGCGCAGGGTCGCTCCCCGGGAACTCGGCGTAGAGCATCGGCTTGCCGTTGTTGGGCAACTGCTTCGTCGTGAAGCCGCGCTTGCGGAAGGCCTGCTCGAGCCAGTCGACGTTCTTGCGGATGTCTTCCGCCACGGTGGCGTCGTTGGGCAGGGCCAGCAGTTCGAAGTACTCGCGGTAGGTGGCCTGGGCGTGGCGCTCGGCGAGGGCCGGAGAGAGTTCGGCGGCCTGCGCGAGGCCTTGGCCGAAGAGCAGGAAGGCTGCGGGAACGAGCGCGAACAGGCGGCGCTGATGACGGTTTTGACGAGGCGAAGGGGTGGATGCGAAATCGATGGGCATGGGTGGCAATGAGGGGAAGACGGGACAGCGAAAGAGTGCGGCGTCCGCCCAGCATAGAAAGCTGCCGGGCTTTCAACAACCGTTAGTTTCCTGAACGACCAAGCATTTCCCGCGCCTGCGGCTGCAAGGCCGCGCGAGCCCGGCGCCGCATCGCTCCGTCCTCAATCCGCGCGCGGCAGCCGGAACTTGTCCAGCGCCATGCGCTGCCTGCCCTCCGCATCGAAGTTCTCCGCCGCGAGCCAGCGCTCGAACGCCTTGCGCAGAACGGGCCATTCGCTGTCGAGGATCGCGAACCACGCCGCGTCGCGGCTGCGGCCCTTGTAGATGCTGTACTGCCGGAACAGGCCCTCGGCCTGGAAGCCCAGGCGGCCTGCCGCGCGCTTGGACGGCTCGTTGAAGTTGTCGCACTTCCATTCGTAGCGCCGGTAGCCCAGCCCTTCGAAGACGAGCTTCATCAGCAGGTACTGGGCTTCGGTGGACAGGGGCGTGTGCTTCAGCAGCGGCGAGAAATTGACATGACCGACCTCGATCACGCCGTTGGCGGCGTCGATGCGCATCAGCGACAGCGTGCCGACGGCCCGGCCGCTCTGCCTGTCGATGACGGCGAAGTGCAGCGGGTCGGTGGTTTGCGCAAGGCGCTCGACATGGGCGCGCATGGCATTCAGGTCGGCGGGCCGCTCGGCGCCCAGGTAGGTCCAGTCGCGGGCGTCGGGGGCCTGCGCGTAGGCGGCGTGCAGGTCGTCGGCGTGCTTGGCGGCGTTCACCGGCTCGAGCGTGCAGTAGCGGCCTTCGACGGGCGTGCGCGGCGGCAGCGGACGGGCGCTCCATTCGGGCATGAGCGGGCCGAGGGACTGGCCGAATTCGTTGTGGCGGGCTGGCATGGGATCAAGAGTCTTTCAGGAGCGAAGAGCGGCGATGCCGGAGAACGGTAAAGTACGCCCGCCGTGGCTCTACGAGAAGCGCCACGAGATATTCATTTCGTAGTGCCACGCTCCCATCCATCGCTTCATGCCGAATCCGCCAGACCTCGCCGCATTGCTCGAGTCCCCGCTTGCGCGGGACCGTGACGCGGACTCGATGCAGCGCCAGCTGCACGAGCGCCTGAAGCGCGCCATCCTCGATGGCCGCCTCGCCCCGGGCAGCCGCCTGCCCGGCTCGCGCGCGCTGGCCGAGGCGCTCGCGATCTCGCGCAACACCGTCACCGCCGCCTACGAGCACCTGGCCGCCGAGGGCTACGTGCAGCCCGACCGCCAGGGCACGCGGGTGACCGAACTGTCGTCTCCGGTGGCCGCGACGACCACCAAGCGCCCGCGCAGCAAGGCGACCGGAGCACCAACCACCGCGCACCGGCTCGCGAGCATCCAGCCGCGAACCGCCTTCACCGAGCCGGACGCCACCTTTCGCCCCGGCGTGCCCGCGCTGTCGCACTTTCCCGCGACCGCCTGGCGGCGCGCGCTCGACCGCGCCATCCGCACCGCGAGCCCGGCCACGCTCGGCTATGGCGATCCGCTGGGCGAGCCGCGGCTTCGCGCGGCGATCGCGCGGCACCTGGCGATTGCGCGCGGCGTGCGGTGCGAGCCGCGGCAGGTCGTCATTGCCGAGGGCGCGCAGGAAGCCATCTCGCTGTGCGTGCGGCTGCTTTCGAACCCCGGCGAAACCGGCTGGATCGAAGACCCGGGCTACCGCGGCGCGAAGTCGGCCATGCGCGCGGGCGACATGCAGATGGTGCCGATCCGCGTCGATGCGGAAGGCCTCCATGCGAGCGCGGAAGACTGGCAGAAGCACCCGCCCCGCCTCATCTACACGACGCCCTCGCACCAGTACCCGGCCGGTGCGGTGCTGAGCATCGCGCGCCGGCTCGCGCTGATCGCCGAGGCCCGCCGGCACGGCGCCTGGATCATCGAAGACGACTACGACAGCGAGTTCCGCCACACGGGCGAACCCATCGGCGCGATGCAGGGGCTGGTGCCCGACGCGCCCGTGCTCTACATCGGCACCTTCAGCAAGACGATGTTCCCCTCGCTGCGGCTGGGTTTCCTGGTGCTGCCCGAAGCGCTCCTGGCCAGCGTGCAGGCGCCGCTCGAGGAAATGCTGCGCGGCGGGCACCGCCACGAGCAATTGGCGATGGCCGACTTCATCGAGAGCGGCCAGTTCGGCCGGCACCTGGGCCGCATGCGGCGGCTGTACCGCGACCGGCAGCAGGCGCTGCGGCTCGCGCTGACCCGGCACCTGAAAGTGCCGCACGAGATCGACGGCGGCTACTGCGGGCTGCACCTCACCGTGCGCCTGCCGCCCCGCTTCGACGACCGCCGCATTGCCGCCGAGGCGCTGCGGCACCAGCTCGCGCCCGTGGCCCTGTCGAGCTTCGCGCTGCAGCCGCTGCCGTCGGACAACGGGCTGGTGCTGGGTTATGGCAATACGTCGGCGGAGCTTTTCGAGCCGCTGGTCAAGCGCCTGTCGCAGTTGGCGCGGGCTGCGGAATGCGGCGACAGCGGCAGCGGCGCCTGATGCGAATTGGCGGTCAATCCATAAGAACCGTTCGGGCCGAGCTTGTCGAAGCCTCGCGCAGCGCTTCGGCAAGCGCAGCGTGAACGGTCTTATCTTTTCGAACGCAGCCCTGTATGAAGCTCTTGCAGCGCCGGGTTACTGCGGACGGCTGCCGTCCCAGCTGAGCAGCCCCTGCTCCATCGCCGCGCGCACCGCCCGGGTCCGCGAATTGACGTCCAGCTTGCGGTAGATGCTCTTGATCTGCGTGTCGATGGTGTTGGCCGAACGGCTGAGCGCCTCGGCGATCCGGCGGTTGCTCAGGCCCTGCGACACCAGTTGCAGCACCTGCAGTTCTCGCGGAGACAGCGAAACGTTCGCCGCCGGCGGCGCGGCGCCCGTGCGCGGCTTCGTTGCAATGGCCGAGGGAGGCCGGGATTTCGCGGCCGCCGCGATCAACGCCAGCATGTGGCGCGCGATGCGCGAGGCGCCGGGCGAATGGCTGCGCTCCATGGAAAACATCAGGGCGGCCAGTTCGTCCTCGCGGGCCTCGTTGAAGAGATGACCGAAGGTACCGGCGGCGGCGGCTGCGGCTGCGGCTGCGGGATCGGCTTTTCCTGTGGACATTTCGGTACTCGCTCAAGAAATCAGGTTCGTTCGGCCATGCAGCCGCTCGAAGGCAAGAGTCGTGGAGCCGCTCCGGCGGACTTGACCGTCCGTCTCAGTTATTGAGAGAATTAATTCGAATTTGCGCCTTATTTAACGGTTTTTTCCATTCATTGGATGCCGCGATCGCGCAATCGCAGCGGTCGCACCTCGCGAATTTCTCCTCACCCATGAACTCCCGCGCCCGCCGAGGCGACCTCCAGGCCCCCGCCCTTCCCGCGCAAGGCATCGTGGCGCGCAGCCATTTCAGCGTGCATGGCGAGCCGGCGCACCGGCAACTGCTGGCCTGGCGGGAGCGCGTGGGCCACGTCATCGACGTGCTGCCTTCGAAGGCGGACATCGGGAAGCCTTTCAGCGCGGAGATCGACCGCTACAAGGTCGATGGCCTCCTCTTCACCGACTGCCGCTCCGACGCGATGCTGCTCGAGCGCTCGCTGGCGCGCATCTCGACCGACAACGTGCGCGATTACGTCTTCCACGTGTTCTCCGAGGGCGGCGTCGATGACGTCGCGCTGCGCGCCTCGACGCCGCGCCACAAAGCCCCCTCTTCCAGCGCCACCACGAAGATCCTCGCGCTGGACATGAACCAGCCGGTACGCATGCGGCGCAGCAGTTGCCGGGTGCTCACCTTCTTCGTGCCGGCCTCGCTGGTGCAGCAGACCTTGCCCGACCCCGAAGCCATCCACGGCCGCACGATCCAGGACGCGACCCCGCTCACGCGGCTGGCGCTCGAACACGCGGCGGCGCTGGGCGCCAACATCGGCGGCATGACCGCCGCCGCGGCCGACAGCGCCGTGCGCAACGCCGCGCACCTGGTGGTCGCCGCCTTCGGCAAGCAGGCCGGCCTGAGCGGCAATGCGCGCTCGGCGGCGCGGGCGGCGCTCTTTGGCCGGGTGCGGCGCTACATCCAGGCCAACCTGCACCGCGCCGAGCTGACGCCCGAAGGCGTGGTCAGCGCCCTGCATGTGTCGCGCCCGACCATCTACCGCATGTTCCAGCACGAAGGCGGCCTGGGCGCCTACATCCGCCACCTGCGGCTGCGCCAGGCGGCCGACGAACTCGCCCGCTACCCGCACATGATGGTGACGGACGTGGCCTATGCGGTCGGCTTCAAGAGCGCGTCGGACTTCACCCGCGCCTTTCGCCGAGCCCACGGCATGGCGCCGCAGGAGTTCCGCGCGCTGTCGCAGACGTACCGCCTCGAGCACCCGGACCCCTGGCAGATGCCGCAGATGCCGCAGGTGCCGTCCGCCTAAGCCGCAACGCCGAAGCCGGTGTCGAAGGTGCCCTTCACATCGAGCGGCTGCTTGATGAGCCCTACCTGCCGGTAGAAATCCGCCGTGCCCTGCTGGTCGGCGACCACCTGGGCATCGATGGCCACCCACTTCTGCTGGCGGCGCTCGAACTGCAGCTTCGCCGCCTCGGGCGGGATGCCGATGATGCGGGCCAGCGCGGCCGAGTAGGCATCGACATTGCGGTACGACCAGAGCTGGGCCTTGACCACGCGCTGCAGGAAGTCCTGCAGCACCGGCCGCTTGGCCGCGATGGCTGAATCTGTCGCAGCAAGGTAGCTCAACCCCGGCAGCAGGCCGCGCCCGCTCACGAGCACGCGCGCGTGCTTGCTCACCTCGGCCAGCGCGGTGTAGGGCTCCCAGGTGGCCCAGGCATCGACCGAGCCCTGCGTGAGCGCCAGCTTGGCGTCGGCCGGCGCGAGGAAGCGGATGTTCACGTCTTCGGGTTTCAGGCCCGCCGCGGTTATCGCCTTGAGCGTCACGTAGTGGCCGATGGAGCCGCGGTTGGTCGCGATGCTCTTGCCCTTGAGGTCGGCCGCGGTCTTGAGCGTCGAATCGGGGCGCACCAGCACCGCGGTGCCGTAGGAATCGGACCGGTTCGCGCCGATGGCCTTGACGCGCGTGCCCGCTGCCAGCGCGAAGATCAGCGGCGCATCGCCGATGGGGCCCGAATCGACCGCCGCCGCGTTCAGCGCTTCGGCAAGCGGCGCGGCGGCGGGGAATTCGGACCACTGAATGTCGTAGCTCAATCCTTCGAGGCCGTTGGCCGCTTCGAGCAGCGCGCGCAGCCCGCCCTTCTGGTCGCCGGCCTTGAGCACTTGGCGGCCCTGCTGTGCGCGGGCAGGCAGCGAGAAGGCGGGCAAGGCGGCGACAACCGTGACGGCGGCAATGCCTTGGGTGAGGAGCTTGCGGCGGGATGGGTCGAGACGCGGGTCCATGGGTTTCCGTGTGCGATCGGGCTTCAAAGCAGCAACTCGGGCTCGGCCTCGACCAGCCCTTCATAGAGGCTGTCGAAGGAATGGATGGCCCCCTCCGGGCCGCCGATCTGGCTGTGCGTGTGGCGCGCGGTTTCCTCGTCGATGGGCTGCGGCTTGCCCGCCGCTTCGGCGAGGAGCTGGGTGTGGCAGGCGTTGTCCAGCGCGATGTACCACCACGCGGCGGCCTCCACCGTCGGGCCCGCGGTCAGGATGCCGTGGTTCTGGAGGATCGCGCCCTTCTTGTCGCCCAGCGCTTCGGCGATGCGGTCGCCCTCGCTGGTGTCGACCACCATGCCGGTGAAGTCGTCGAACAGCGCCACGTCGTCGTGGAACACGCAGCTGTCCTGCGTGATCGTGTCGAGCTTGCGGCCGAGCGTGGACCAGGCCTTGCCGTAGGTCGAGTGCGTGTGGGCGGCGGCGACGATCTTCGGGTTGTGCTCGTGGATCGCGGCGTGGATCGCGAAGGCGGCCTTGTTGAGCGGCTTGTCGCCGATCACGGTTTCGCCCTTCGCATTGACGAGCAGCAGGTCGGACACCTTGATGCGCGAGAAATGAATGCCCAGCGGGTTGACCCAGAAATGGTCGGTGAGCTCCGGGTCGCGCGCGGTGATGTGGCCGGCCAGCCCCTGCGCGAAGCCGAAGCGCGCGAACAGGCGGAACGCGCCCGCCAGGCGCTCTTGTCGGTGGCGGCGTTCGGCCTGCACGCTGGTGCGTGGCGGGACCGGGTCGAACCAGTACTTCTGCTGCGGGTTCGGGTTGAGCTTGAGCGGCTGGGGGGCGTTGCGGTCGATGGAAAGAACGGCACTCATGAGGATTCCTCGTATTCGGTTTTTGCTCCTTCCCCCTCTGGGGGAAGGTTGGGATGGGGGCAAGCGGCGCTCGAAAGGCCGCGGCGTCGTGAGTGCCGCTTGCCCCCACCCCTGCCCTCCCCCAGAGGGGGAGGGAGAAAGTCAGGTCATGCGACCTTGCGAACAAAAGCCGCGCGCTGTGCGACCAGTTCGCGCGTACGCGGAATCAGTTCGCGGCCGTAGTCCGTCGCGTCTTCCAGCGGATCGAAGCCGCGGATCAGGAAGGTCGTCACACCCAGGTCGTAGTAGTCGAGCAGCGCATCGACTACCTGCTCGGGCGTGCCGACCAGCGCGGTGCTGTTGGAGCGGCCGCCGATTTCCTGCGCGATGGCCGTCCAGAGGCGCTTGTCCACGCGCGGGCCCTTGTCGGCCGCGGCCAGCAGGCGCTTGGCGCCTTCGCTTTGCTGCGGGCCGCCGCGGTTGTAGCCCTGCACCACGCGCAGTCGCTTGGTCTCGGCCAGGATGTTTTCGGCACGCGCCCAGGCGGCCTCTTCGGTCTCAGCGAGGATCGGGCGGAACGACACCGAAAAGCGCACGCTGCGCCCGTGCTTCGCAGCCTCGGCCCGCACGCGCGTGGTGAGCTCGCGCGCCTGGTCGAGCGATTCGCCCCACAGCGCATACACGTCAGCGTACTTGCCGGCGACCGGGATCGCGGCTTCCGACGCACCGCCGAAATACACCGGCACATGCGGCTTGCCGTTGCGCGTCTGCAGCGGCTTCACTTCGGAGAAAGCGTTCTGGTAGCGGTAGTGCGCGCCTTCGTGGTCGAAGGGCTTGTCGGCGGTCCACACCTTGTGCAGCACATCGAGGTATTCGTCGGTGCGGGCGTAGCGCTGGTCGTGATCGAGCCAGTCGCCGTCGCGGCGCTGCTCTTCGTCGGAGCCGCCCGAGATGTAGTGCACGCCCAGGCGCCCGCCGCTGAACTGGTCGAGCGAGGCGAACTGCCGCGCCGCGAGCGTGGGCGCAACGAAACCCGGGCGGTGCGCAAGCATGAAGTGGATGCGCTCGGTGACCGAGGCCGCATACGCCACGGTAAGCGTGGCGTCGGGGCCGGTCGAATGGTGCGGCACCAGCACGCGGTCGAAGCCGGCGTTCTCGTGCGCCTGTGCGAAGGCGCGCACGTAGTCGCGGTCGATGGCCGGGCCCTTGGCGGGGTGGATCTCCGAGACCTTCTGGCCCTGGATCATGCCGATGAATTCAACGTCGCTCTGGGTGTTCTGGCTCATGGGAGTCCTTTGTTTGTTGTCGAGGTTTGGGGGTCGATCAGGCGGCGGGCAGGCGCAGAACGCTTTCGAAGCTGCGATCCCACAGAGGCTTCACGTCGGCGGGGCCATCGAGCACACCGATCTTCAAAAAGGTGTCGGCCACGTCCTGGTGGCTGCGCACCACCGCGTCGCTGACCGGGCCGAGGCTGTAGTCGCCGCTGCGGCCGTTGAAGAGTTCGACGATGTCGCCGACCGGCACACGCGTCTCGGCCGACTGCGCACGCGCATAGGCCAGGTAGTTGCCGTTGATCCATGCGAACGATCGCTGCAGGCGCTGCAGCAGGTCGCTCAGTGCCGCGCGGCGCAGCGTGTCATCGAGCGCGCGCGGGTTGGCGTAGATCGGGAAGTTGCCCGAGAGATAACCCACGCCGGTCTTGATGACCCGCGCGCCGTACTGGGTGCGCGCGATCTGGCCGTTGTAGCCGTAGATCGCCCAGGCATCGAGGTCGCCGCGTGCGAAGGCCGAGAGGCCGTCCGAGGGCGTGAGGCTCACGGCCTGGATGTCGCTGAACGAGAGCCCCGCCTCGGCCAATTGCTTGGCCAGGTAGTAGTGCGAAGTGGTCGCGCGCACGTAGCCCACGCGCTTGCCCTTGAAGTCGGCGATGGTGCGGATCGGCGCATCCTTGCGCGCGAGCGTGGCCTGGTTGTTCAGGTCTTCGTGCGTCACGGCGACGAGCCGCACGCTGGACTTCTGGCGCGCCGCGAACACCGGCGGGATCTCGCTGCCCGAACCGAGGTCGAGCGCGTCGCCATTGATGGCCTCGATGTGCAGCACGCCGTTGTTGAGTTCGCGCCAATCAATTTTGTAGAGCGTGTTGGCCTGGCCCGAGGCCTGCAGCAGCGGACGCCACAGGCCCTTATAGGTGCCGACGCGCAAGGTCACGCCCGAGAGGTCGCGCGATGGTGTTGCGGCCTGGGCCACTTGCACCCCAAGGCCGGCGGCGGCTGCTGCACCCCATGCGGCGGCGGCCTGCAGCAGGCTGCGGCGATCGAGTGAGAAATCGGGTTTCATGCGTTGCGGTCTTTCTTCTTCCCTGCCCACGGGAGCCGCAGGAGAGAAACGAGACCGTACCGAGACGCCTCGCAAAAGCGAACGCAGAAAAACGAGTTTGCATATGCGCGATGCGTAGTTTTCAGGCGGCCGGCGGGTCGGTACCGTGCGGGACCATGAGTGCACTCCCCTTGCGCCGCCCGTCGGCCACGCCTGAAGAAGAAACCCCTTCCGCCACCGTCGATGCCGCGCTGCTGGCCCGGCTGTCGGCCCAGTTCGCTGCCACGGCGGCCGACTACGACCGCAGCGGCGCCTTTCCGCAGGAGAACTTCGAAGCACTGCAGGCGAACGGCCTTGTAGGCCTCGTTGCACCCGCGGCGCATGGCGGCGGGAGCGCCACGCTGGCGACAGCGCGTCGCGTGATCGCGGCCGTGGCGCGCGGCGAGCCGGCCACCGCGCTCATCCTCACGATGACCTACCTGCAGCACCACGCGCTCACACGCGGCGACAACCGCTGGCCGCCACAGTTGCGCGAACGCGTGGCGCGCGATGCGGTGGAGCGCGGCGCGCTCATCAACGCGCTGCGCGTGGAGCCGGCGCTCGGTTCGCCCTCGCGCGGCGGCCTGCCCTCGACCGTCGCACGGCGCAGCGGCAACGGCTGGGCCCTCGACGGCCACAAGCTCTACACCACCGGCATCGAGGGCCTCACATGGCTTGCCGTGTGGGCGCGCACCGACGAAGCGGTGCCGCGCACCGGCGTGTTCCTGGTGCCGCGCCACGCCCCCGGCGTGCGCGTAATCGCGAGCTGGGACCACCTGGGCCTGCGCGCCTCGGGCAGCCACGAAGTGATCTTCGAGAACGTGGCCATCGACATCGACCACGCCGTCGACCTGCGCGCACCAGCCGACTGGGCGCCCGACGCCGGGAGCCAGACCGACATCGACGCGCACGCCACCCAGCAGGCCTGGATGGTCGTGTTGCTCGGCAGCCTCTACGACGCGGTTGCGCAGGCCGCGCGCGACTGGCTGGTGGGCTTCTTGAACCAGCGCGCGCCCGGCAGCCTGGGCGCGCCGCTCGCGAGCCTGCCGCGCGTGCAGGAGCATGTCGGCGAGATCGAAGCGCTGCTGCGCACCAACCGCGTGCTGCTCGACGACGCGGCCTCGGCCGTCGACAACGGCCACGCGCAGCCAGCCACCGACAGCGGCTTGCTCAAGTACACGGTGACAGGCAACGCGGTGCGCGTGGTCGAGCTCGCATTGCAACTGAGCGGCAACCACGGCCTCACGCGGCAGAACCCGCTGGAGCGTCACTACCGCGATGTGCTGTGCAGCCGCATCCACACGCCGCAGAACGATGCGGTCCTGGTCGGCGCGGGCAAACGCGCGCTGCTCTCGACGGGAGTTGCCGCGTGACCGATCTGCTGTTTTCCAAAGCCTCGCGCCGCAGCTGGTTGAAGCAAAGCGCGGCGCTCTCACTGGCCGCGACCGGCTCGTTGCGTGGGTGGGCGCAGCCGCAGACCACGCTGATCCTCGGCGACCAGGCCGGTGGCCTGCGCTCGCTGTTCGAAGCGTCGAAGGCGCTCGAGGGCGCACCGTTCGCCTACCGCTGGGCCAACTTCCAGGGTGCCGCGCCGCTGTTCGAGGCGCAACGCAGCGCCGCGGTCGATACGGCAATGGCCGGCGATCTGCCGGTGCTCGCCGCGGCAGTCGGCAAGACGCCGCTCAAGATCGTCGCCACGCGCGTCGGCAAGGCCGATTCGTTGGGCATCGTGGTGCAACCCGGTTCACCGCTGCGCAGCGTGAGCGACCTGCGCGGCAAGACGGTGATCGTCTCGTCGGCGCGCGGCAGCATCTCGCAGTACCAGCTCTACGGCGCGCTCGAAGAGGCCGGCGTGCCGCGCAGCGAGGTCACGGTGAAGTTCGTACTGCCGACCGATGCGGCGGCCGCTTTCGCCTCCAAGCAGATCGACGCGTGGGCCATCTTCGATCCGTACTACGCGATCGCGCTGCAGCAGGGCGGCCGCATCCTGCGCGACGGGCGCGGCATCAACACGGCGCTGGGCTTCATCACCGCGAGCGAGCATTCGCTGGCCGATCCGGCCAAGCGCGCGGCCATCGTGCAGTTCCTAGACCGGCTGGGCCGCGCGGGCGACTGGGCGCTGGCCAATCCCGAGGCCTATGCGCAGGCCTACAGCCAGCTCACGCGCTTGCCGATCGAGTCGGCACGCATCATCACAGCGCGCGCCTCTGTGGCGGGAAGGCCGGTGAGCGAGGCGGACATCGTCGCACTGCAAGCCGTGGCCGACCGCTCGGCGCGGGACGGCATCCTGCCGGTGCGCGTGGACGTGCGCGCCATCACCGACACGCAGCTCTGGAAACGCCCCGCGTGATCGCGCCGCTGCGCGACTTCGTCGGCGCTTTCGGCCGGCTGCTCGACAGCGCGCCCGACGAGCCCCGCATCCTTCGTGAAGGCGGCGCGCTGCTGCGCACGCTGGTCGCGCGCGACGACTGGTTGCCCGATGCCTTCGCGCAGCCCGACCCGGCGCGCTACCAGCAGTTCCTGCTGCATGCCGACAGCACCGAGCGCTTCTCGGTCGTGAGCTTCGTCTGGGGTCCGGGGCAGGCCACGCCGGTTCACGACCACACGGTGTGGGGCCTCATCGGCATGCTGCGCGGCGCGGAGTACAGCCAGGGCTACGTGTTCGACGGCGAGGGCCGCGCGCAGCCGCAGGGCGAGGCGGTGCGGCTCGATGCCGGCGACGTGGAGGCCGTGTCGCCCACCGTCGGCGACCTGCACCGCGTGCACAACGCGCATGCCGACCGCGTGTCGATCAGCATCCACGTCTACGGCGCCAACATCGGCGCGGTACGGCGGCATACTTACCCGGCCGAGGGCGGGCGCAAGCCCTTCGTCTCTGGCTACTCCAACACGCTGCTTCCCAATCTCTGGGACCGCTCCGAAGAACTCAGATCGACCTTCGCATGACGACCGCTGCTTTCCCCCTCGTGTCCTTTTCCGCCGTGCGCGAGCGGCTCATTGCGCGCGAAGAGACGGCGCTGCTCGACCTGCGCGAGGAAGATCCGTTCGCGCAGGAGCATCCGCTGTGGGCCGCGAACCTGCCGCTCTCGAAGATCGAGATCGAGGCCTGGCGGCGCATTCCGCGCCTCGACACTTTCATCGTGCTGTATGGCGCGCACGACGGCGTCGATCTCGCGCCGCTTGCCGCGCAGACCTTCGCCGCGTTGGGCTACACGAACGTCCATCTGCTCGAAGGCGGCCTCGAAGGCTGGCGCGCGGCGGGCGGCGAGCTGTTCCGCGACGTGAACGTGCCGAGCAAGTCGTTCGGCGAACTGGTCGAGCATGAGCGGCACACGCCATCGCTTTCGGCACCCGAGGTGAAGGCGCTGGTGGAAGCCAAGGCCAACGTGGTGGTGCTCGATGCGCGCCGGTTCGACGAGTACCAGACGATGAGCATTCCCTCGGCCACCAGCGTGCCCGGCGCGGAGCTGGTACTGCGTGTGCGCGAACTGGCGCCCGATCCGGCTACGCAGGTGATCGTCAATTGCGCGGGGCGCACGCGCAGCATCATCGGCACACAGTCGCTGGTGAATGCGGGCATTCCGAATCCGGTGGCGGCGTTGCGTAACGGCACCATCGGCTGGAAGCTCGCGGGGCAGGTGCTGGATCACGGGGCGGATCGGCAGGCGCCGGCTGCGGTGTCCGATGCGCATCGTGCGCAGGCACAAGCCGATGCGCGCCGCGTGGCCGACAAGGCCGGCGTGCGCCGCATCCCGCTCGATGCATTGCAGACGCTGGAGGCGCCGGGGCGCACGGTCTATCGCTTCGACGTGCGCACGCCCGAAGAATATGCAACGGGCCATCTGCCCGGCTTTGCGAGCGCGCCCGGTGGGCAACTGGTGCAGGAGACCGATCATCAGGTGCCGGTGCGTGGTGCGCGCATCGTGCTGGCGGACGACGATGGCGTGCGCGCATCGATGAGCGCGTCGTGGCTCGCGCAGATGGGGTGGGAGGTCTATGTGCCTGACACGGCGCCTTCCGCTTCGGCGTTCACCGAGAAGGCGGCGCCCTCACCCGCCTATCCGCGCGTCGCCGCGACGGTCGGCGAGATCGCCCCCAGCGCACTGGCCGAGTTGCTGAAGCAGCCCGGCACCGCCGTGCTCGACGTGACCACCAGCGCGAATTACGTGAAGCGTCACATTCCGGGCGCCTGGTACGTGATTCGCGCGCAGCTCGCGGGTGCGATCGATGCGGTCATCCCCGCATCGCAGCGCTACGTACTGACCTGCGGCAGCAGCCTGCTCGCACGCTATGCCGCAGCCGACCTGCGCGCGCTGTTCGATGCGCGCGGGCAGCGCGATGTCGAAGTGCTGTTGCTCGCCGGTGGCAATGCGGCATGGTTCGCAGCCGGTCTCGAAATCGAGACCGGAGAGACGCGCCTGGCGACAGCACGCACCGATCGCTATCGCCGGCCCTATGAAGGCACCGATGCACCCGCGGAAGCCATGCAGGCTTACCTCGACTGGGAGTACGGCCTGGTCGCGCAGTTGGGGCGCGACGGCACGCATCATTTCAAGGTGATCTGAGAAAGCGTTTTGAAAGGATGACAACACGCCGGTGACACTGTGTCGCAGGCGTAAAGGCCGTCATCCGAGGGCTCTGCAAGGCGTTGGTTGTGCACACCCACAACAACTCGTCCCCAGGAGCTTCGCCATGAGATTTCCCGTTGTTCTTGCGCTGTCGGCCGCTGCGCTCTCAGCCGCCCTTACCGGTTGCGTCGTTGCACCGGCCCAACCCGTCTATTCGGCGCCTCCGGGCGTGGCCTATATGGCGCCGACGTATGTGTCGCCAGGGGTTGGTTTTGTGTGGGCGTACCACCCGCGCTATGGCTGGGGTTGGCACCATCCTCAGTACGGATGGCATCGCGGCTGGCGGTGAACAAGGCTCGCCCCCAGGCTGCGCGCACTTCGTGTCGCTTCTCCTACCCCCTACCGGGGGCAACACCAGAGGCCCGGCAAAGCCGGTTCCTCGGTGTTTCTGGAAGGGATGCCGCGGCTTTGCACGGCACGAGCCGGATCAGCTCGGCTCGGCCGACTTGAACAGCGCCGCGACCTTGCGCTTGCTCTTGATGTTGCTCGAGATGCCGCGTGCAGGCGCTGCCTTGGCGGCGGCTTCCCATGCCGGTGTGGCGTCGGCTGCGCCCGGCTCGTAGGGCTTGTCGAAGAACGGATCGCGCGGCGCCGAAGGCGCACGGTGCGGGCGTCCACCGCCACCGCCGCTGCTGCTGCGACGGGGAGCGTCGGCGCCGAAGCCGCTGCTGCTGCGTTCGCGCGGCTGGTCGAGCACGTCGCGTGCATCGCCTGCTTCGCCTTCTTCGCGCCAGTGGCGGCGTCCGTCGTTGATGCGGCCGCGCGGGCGGTCTTCTTCGAACTCGACGGGTTCGAGCTCGATCTTCTTCTTGATCAGCTTCTCGATGTCGGCCACCAAGCGCGCATCGTTGCCGCCGCTGGCGAAGCTCACGGCCAGGCCCGAGGCGCCGGCACGGCCGGTGCGGCCGATGCGGTGCACGTAGTCTTCGGCGTTGAACGGAATGTCGAAGTTGAAGACGGCGGGCACGTCCTTGATGTCGAGGCCACGGGCCGCGACGTCGGTGCACACCAGGAGGTCGACTTCACCGGCCTTGAACGAGGCGAGCGCCTTCAGGCGTTCGTCCTGGCTCTTGTCGCCGTGCAGTGCGGTGGTACGCAGACCGTCGCGCTCCAGCGAGCGTGCGAGGCGCGCGCAGCCGAGCTTGCTGTTGACGAACACGAAGGCCTGCGTGATGCCGCGCTGCTTGACGATCTGCTTGAGCGCACGGCGCTTGTCGTCGTCCGAGACGCTGTAGAAATGCTGTTCGACGGTGGAAGCCGTTTCGTTCGGCCGCGCCACTTCGATGGTGACCGGGTTCTGCAGATAGCTGCCGGCCAGGCGCTTGATTTCAGGCGAGAACGTGGCCGAGAACAGGAGCGTGGTGCGCTGCTTGGGCAGGTAGCTCAGGATGCGCTGCAGGTCGGGCAGGAAACCGATGTCGAGCATGCGGTCGGCTTCGTCGAGCACCACGTACTCGACCTGGTTGAGCACCGCGTTCTTGGCTTCGATGTGATCGAGCAGCCGGCCCGGCGTGGCGACCAGCACTTCGACGCCCTTCTTCAATTCCAGCGTCTGCGGCTTCATGTCGATGCCGCCGAACACCACCGTGCTGCGCAGGTTCGTGTACTTGGCGTACAGCTTGACCTGTTGCGCGACCTGGTCGGCCAGCTCGCGCGTGGGCAGCAGCACGAGCGCGCGCACCGGATGCCGTGCAGGCGACGTGGAGGCGTTTTCGTGCTTGAGCATGCGCTGGAGCAGAGGGAGCGAAAACGCTGCCGTCTTGCCGGTGCCGGTCTGCGCGGCGCCCATCACATCCTGGCCCGACAGCACGACCGGAATGGCCTGCTCCTGGATCGGTGTCATGGTCTCGTAGCCCATTTCGGCTACGGCGCGGGCCAGCGGTTCTGCCAGCGAAAGATTGGAGAAGGAGCTTGTCATTGAGCCCGCTATTGTCGCATTGCCGCAAAAAACGGCAGTGACGGCGCCGTGACAACGTCCGCGCCGCCGGCATTGCTATTTATTCAATAGCGCTCAAGTCAATGACCATAGGCCCCGCGAGCCCATGAAGTTCAAAGATTCCGCGCGTTGAAGGTGTCGCACGACTTCATGTCGCCGCTTTGATAACCCGCGCCGAACCACTTCTGCCGCTGCGCGCTGGAGCCGTGGGTGAAGCTGTCGGGCACCACCGCACGGCCTGCGGAACGCTGCAATGCGTCGTCGCCGATCTTCTGCGCGGCGTTCATGGCGGCCTCGATGTCGCCCGGGTCGAGCCACTTCTTCGACTCCTGCGAATGGTGCGCCCACACGCCCGCGAAGCAGTCGGCCTGCAGCTCGACGCGCACGCTCACCGCGTTGTTCTGCGACTGGCTCAGGCGCCCGCGCATGCCGTCGACCTTGGCGGTGATGCCCAGCTCGTCCTGCACGTGATGGCCGACCTCGTGTGCGATGACGTAGGCCTGCGCAAACTCGCCAGGCGCGCCGAGCTGGTTCTTGAGCGTGTCGTAGAAGCCCAGGTCGATGTAGACCTTCTTGTCGCCCGGGCAGTAGAACGGCCCCATCGCCGATTGCCCCGTGCCGCAGGCCGTGGGCGTGGCGCCGCGGAACAGCACGAGCCGGGGCGCCTGGTAGTTGCCGCCGTTCTTGCGAAAGATGTCGGTCCACACCACTTCGGTGTTCTTGAGCACGGTCGAGACGAAGGCCGCCTCGCGGTCGCCCGAAGGCGGCTTGGGTGCCGGGCCCTGCGGCGCCTGCTGCACCTGCTCGGTGCCACCGCCGCCGCTGAGCAGGCTCAGCACGGTGAGCGGGTTGATGCCGAAGACCCAGCCTGCGATCAGCGCGACCGCGATGGTGCCGATGCCGATGCTGCGGCCGCCGATGAAGCCGCCTCCACGACCACCGCCGCCCTCGCCGCGGCGATCTTCGACGTTGTCGGATTGTTCGTTGCCTTCCCATCTCATCGCAGTCTCCTTCCCGGCATTGCAGAAGTGTTGCCGGACCGTTGCAGGATGGTACTTGCCCCAAGGCGGCCCGGGGTAACCGGGCGTCAGTGCCGGGCCCGGTGGCGCGTCAGGTTTTCGGCAGAGTCACGCCGCGCTGGCCCTGGTACTTGCCGCCGCGGTCCTTGTAGCTGGTCTCGCAGACTTCGTCGCTCTCGAAGAACAGCACCTGCGCGCAGCCTTCGCCCGCGTAGATCTTGGCGGGCAGCGGCGTGGTGTTGCTGAATTCCAGCGTCACGTAGCCTTCCCACTCGGGC
This sequence comes from Variovorax paradoxus EPS, assembly GCF_000184745.1. Lineage (NCBI taxonomy): Bacteria > Pseudomonadati > Pseudomonadota > Betaproteobacteria > Burkholderiales > Comamonadaceae > Variovorax > Variovorax paradoxus. The sequence continues at coordinate 4,858,123 of NC_014931.1, forward strand.
TCGAACGGCGTCACGTTGACGATGATCCCGCAGCGCGCATACGTGCTCTTGCCGAGGCAAATGGTCAGCACGTTGCGCGGGATGCGGAAGTACTCGACGGTGCGCGCCAGCGCGAAGCTGTTGGGCGGGATGATGCAGTAGTCGCCGTGCATGTCGACGAAGCTCTTCTCGTCGAAGTTCTTCGGGTCGACCACGGTGCTGTGGATGTTGGTGAAGACCTTGAATTCGGGCGCGCAACGGATGTCGTAGCCGTAGCTCGAGGTGCCGTAGCTGATGATCTTGTGGCCAGAGGCTTCGCGGACCTGACCGGGCTCGAAGGGCTCGATCATCCCAGTCTGCTCGGCCATGCGCCGGATCCATTTGTCGCTCTTGATGCTCATATGCGCTCGCTGCTGCTGCGGGGGAATCGGGGCCGAATTGTGGCATGGGCGCCCTGCGCGCCCTCCCCCGTGCAGGTCAGCCGGCCTGCGAGATCACCGTGCGCTCGACCAGCCGGTCGTCTCCCAGCACGATCATCGCGAAGAGCATTTCTTCCAGCGTGTTCGCCAGCTTCGTCTTGCGCGCCAGCAGCGGCGTGGCAGCGGGGTTGAGCACGAGGAAGTCGGCCTCGCAGCCCGGCTGCAGATTGCCGACCACGCCATCGAGCCCCAGCGAACGCGCCGCGCCGCCGGTGTGATGCCACCACAGCCGCGAGGGCGGGATGCTCAGGCCGGTCTTGGTCTGGCCTTCGCGGCCCACGTAATAGGCGGCCAGCATCGTATGGAAGGGGCTGAAGCTGGTGCCGCCGCCCACGTCGCTCGCAAGCCCGTAGGGCGCTTCGATGCGGTCGGCCGCGCCGAAGTCGAAGAAGCCGCTGCCCAGGAAGAGGTTGCTCGTCGGGCTCACGGCCGCGGCGGTTTTCGTCTCGCGCATCAGGCGGCGGTCTTCGTCATCAATGTAGATGCAATGCGCGTACACGGCGCGCTCGCGCATCAGGCCGAAGCCGGCGTACACGTCGAGGTAGGAGCGCGACTTCGGATAGAGCTCCCGCGCCCACTTCACTTCGTCCTTGTTCTCGGCCACGTGCGACTGGATCCAGGTGTCGCCGTACTTCGCGGCCAGCTCGCCCGCGCCGCGCATCTGCGCGTCGGTGCTGGTCGGCGCAAAGCGCGGCGTGATGGCGTAGCCCAGGCGGTCAACGTTGTGCCACTTGCGGATCAGCGACTCGGTATCGACCAGGCTCTGCTCGGTTTCATCGCGCACGCCGTCGGGCGAGTTGCGGTCCTGCAGCACCTTGCCGGTGATCATTCGGAGGCCTCGGCGCTGCGCGCTCTCGAAGAAGGCATCGACCGAGGCAACGTGCGAGGTCGCGAACGTGAGCGAGGTGGTCACGCCGTTGCGCAGCAGCTCGTCGAAGAACACATCGGCCACTTCGCGCGAATGCGCCGGGTCGACGAATTTGCTCTCTGCCGGGAAGGTGTAGTTCTCGAGCCAGGGCAAGAGGCCCGGCGACGGTGCACCGATGATGTCGGTCTGCGGAAAGTGGATGTGCATGTCCACGAAGCCCGGCGCGAGGATGCGGCCCGGCAGGTGCATCACCTCGGCATCGGGATGGCGCGCCGACACGGCGGCATGGCTGCCGGCATCGACGACGCGCTGGCGGCCGGCGCTGTCGGGAGCAACGACCAGCAGGCCGTCTTCATCGAAAAGGGGCAGGCCGGCGTTGTCGAATCGCAGGAGGGAGGCGCGGTAGGCTTTTTTCATCGTGGCTGCGGAGGGTAATCCAGCCCCGCGCAGTCGCAATTTCCATGCGCATATGAGTGCTATATGCGGAACGCATCCCCCGGGAAAACCCGGCGCGGCCGTTCTTCAGCGCGTCACACGCCCCTGCACGCCCTCGACCAGCCAGTTCATCTTGAGGATCTGCTCGTCGTTCAGTTGCGCGCCCTTGGCGATCACGACGCGACCCTCGTTGTCGCGCACATCGACGGCCACCGCACGAAACGGCTGCAGCTTGCCGGCCGCGATGTCCTGCTGCCGCGCCAGCACTTCCTGCTGCACGGCCTTGGGCACCTTGGTGCCGAAGTCGCCGACGCGGATCATTCCTTCCTTCACGCCGCCCCAGAGATTGCCGCTCTTCCAGGTGCCATCGAGCACCGCCTTCGCGCGCTGCGTGTAGTAGCCGCCCCACTGGTGCGTGACCGCGACGATCTGCGCATCGGGCGCGATCTTGCGCATGTCGGAGTGGTACGCGATGGCCATCTTGCCGCGCTCCTGCGCCGCGGCCATCACGGCTGTGGAGCCGGTGTGAAAGGCGACGACGTCGGCGTTCTGGTTGAAGAGCGCCATCGCCGCGTCGCGCTCCTTCGGCGGATCGAACCACTCGTTGAGCCACACCACGACGACCTTCGCATTCGGGTTCACTGAGCGCATGCCCAGCGCGAACGCGTTGATGCCCTGCAGCACCTCGGGAATCGGAAAACCCGCGACGTAGCCCGCGACATTCGTCTTGGTCATGCGCCCTGCCGCGATGCCCGCGAGATAGCGGCCCTCGTAGTAGCGCGCGTTGGCCGTCGCCACATTCGGCGTTTGCTTGTAGCCCGTGATCGACTCGAACTTCACATCCGGAAAATCGCGCGCCACCTTCAGCGTCGGCTCCATGTAGCCGAAGCTGGGCGTGAAGATGAGCTTGTTGCCCTGCTGTGCAAGATCGCGGATCACGCGTTCGGCATCGGCGCCTTCGGCCACGTTCTCGACGAAGGTGGTTTTCACCTTCGCGCCGAGCGCCGCATCGACGGCCTTGCGGCCCTCTTCATGCTGGCGCACCCAGCCGGCATCGGTGACCGGCGTGACGTAGACGAAGCCGATCTTCAGCGGCGCATTGGGCGCCGGCGTTTGCGAAAAAGCGGGAGATAAAAAACAGGCGGTCACCCACGCCAGAACGGCGCGGCCCGCGAGGTTTTTGTACATGGTGGTCCTCTACATGGCCCCGGAAAAGCAAAAACCCGCAGTCGGCCGGGACGCCCAACTGCGGGATGCGGATTTTAGTGCGGGCGTTTTCAGGCCGTAGCGGCTGCCTCCGCGCTCGCGCCTTTCACGCCATAACGAGCCGCAGGCACCGAGCTGGAAATCCGGCCCGACATGGCGCGCCGCGCCGCATCGAAAGCGTCCCACTCGTCCTGGCTCGGCAACGACGGGATCGTGACCTTCTCGCCCTGGTCGAGACCCGCGAGCGCGGCATCGACCATGTCTTCCGCGCTCATGACGATCGCGCTCGGCAGGTGCTGCACCGGCAGGCCTGCAATGCCCCAGAACTCGGTGGCGGTCGCGCCCGGCAGCACGGCCTGCACGCGCACGCCCTTGTCGCCCACCTCATGCTGCAGCGACTGGCTGAGCGCGAGCACGAAGGCCTTGCTGCCGCCGTACACGCCGTTGAGCGTTTCAGGCGAGACCGCCACGATGGACGCGATGTTCACGAGGGTGCCCGCACCCCGTGCCACGAAGCCCGGCACGGCCGCATAGGTGAGGCGCGTGAGCGCATTCACGTTGATCGCGATCATCTCTTCCATCTTCTCGATGTCCGAGGCGAGCAGCGGCGCGGTGGCGCCGACGCCGGCGTTGTTCACCAGCAGCGTGAGCTCGCGGTTCGTGCGGATGGCGGCTTCGACGCGCGCGATGTCTTTCTTGTCCGCGAGGTCGGCGGCAATCGTCTCGATCTTGCGGCCCGTCTCCGTCGTGAGCCTGGCGGCCAGCGCCTGCAGTCGATCGTTGTTCCGCGCGACCAGCACGAGATCGAAGCCGCGGCGGGCGAGCCGGTCGGCGTAGACGGCGCCAATACCTGAAGAAGCGCCGGTGATGAGGGCTGTGCCCTTGGGTGTTGCAGTCATTGGAGGTTCCTTTGGAAGCCGCGTCGTTGCGGCATGAAAGGAAGTTTCCTCCTTCAACGTGATGGCGTAAATGTCATATAAGCCTCTTTTTACGCCACATCCGCGATCTGCCTCGCGACGCGGCGAACGGCCTGTGGCGGCTGGCCCAGCGTGCGCAGGAACGCGCGGCGCATGCGCTCAGGGTCGCCGAAGCCCGTTTCATCGGCCACCACGTTGAGCGCCAGCCCGCCCGCGTCGATCAACGCCTTCGCCGCTTCCACGCGCAGGTGCTCGACGGCTTGCGCCGGCGACTGGCCCGTCTCCGATTTGAAGGCGCGGCTGAACTGGCGCGGGCTCAGGTGCGCCACCTCGGCAAGGTCTTCGACCGAGAGCGGATCGCGCAGGTTGGCCCGCGCATGCACCAGCGCCTGCTGGATGCGGTCGGACTTGGGCTCCAGTTCGAGCAGCGCCGAGTACTGCGACTGCCCGCCCGCCCTGCGGTGGTAGACGACAAGGTTCTTCGCGACCATGCGTGCGGCCTCCACGCCCAGGTCTTCCTCCACCAGCGCGAGCATCAGGTCGATGCCCGCGGTCATGCCGGCCGATGTCCAGAGCGAGCCGTCGTTGATGAAGATGCGGTCCGGCTGCACCTTGGCCAGTGGATGGCGCTTCTGCAGCTCCTGCGCGAAGGCCCAGTGCGTGGTCACGCGCCGGCCGTCCAGCAGCCCCGCATCCGCAAGACCGAATGCGCCGGTGCAGATGCTGGCAATGCGGCGCGCGTTGCGCTGGCCCGTGCGCAGCATCCTGCAAAGCCCTTCGGAGGTCGGCTCGATGGTGAGCGCGCCGGTCATCACCAGCGTGTCGAACTTCGATGCGGTCAACCGTTTCGTCTCGACGCCGATGCCCGACGAGCTGGGAATGACGCCGCCGGTTTCCGACAGCAGCTCGACCTTGTAGACCGGCTTGCCCGCGTGCTTGTTGGCCAGCTCGAAGGCGGCGACGGCGGCCAGATCGAGGATCTGGAAGCCCGGAAAAACGACGACTGCGATGCGCTTGTGCATGATGTCCTGAAAGGAGGTTTTTGATTTATTTCAGCCAAAAGGTACGCGACATCCCGCATGTCGTCAATTGACGCGCCATGCGCACCCATGCAACGCCACGATGGGTGCCGCCGCGAATCGGCAGGCACGGCTTCGCACATGCGGCGGGACAATGGTTCGCTCCATGACGAACCCGACAATTTCCGCCAGCAGCGTCGCTGCGCACGCGCATTGGCAGCGCAACCTCGCCGTCTGCATGTTCGGCTCCTTCACCACCATCGTGGCGATGACGCTGCTGCTGCCCTTCCTGCCGCTCTACGTCGAGCAACTGGGCGTGAAGGACCATGCTGCCATCGTGCAATGGTCCGGCGTGGCCTACGGCGCCACCTTCTTCAGCGCCGCGCTGGTGGCGCCGCTCTGGGGACGGCTGGCAGACCGGTATGGCCGCAAGCCGATGCTGATCCGCGCGAGCCTGGGCATGGCGGTGGCGATGGCGCTCATCGGCATGGCGGGCAACGTGTGGCAACTGGTCGGCCTGCGTCTGCTCGCGGGCCTGCTGGGCGGCTACGCCTCGGGCTCGATGGTGCTGGTCGCCACGCAGACGCCGAAGGACCGCACCGGCTGGGCGCTCGGCACGATGTCCTCGGCCATCATGGCCGGCAACCTCGTGGGTCCGCTGGTCGGTGGCGCGCTGCCGCCGCTCATCGGCATCCGCGCGACCTTCTTCGCGGCGGGCGCGATGATCTTCGTGGCCTTTCTCGCCACCGCCTTCATGATCTGCGAAGAGAAAAAGGCACCCTCGGCCTCGAAGCACGGCGACGCCCGCGACACCGGCTGGGCCGCCATTCCCGACAAGCGTCCGCTCATCGCGATGCTCTTCACCGGCATGCTGCTGATGCTGGCCAACATGTCGATCGAGCCGATCATCACCGTCTACGTCGCCACGCTGGTCGAGGACCCCAACCGCGTGACGATGATGGCCGGCTTCGTGATGTCCGCCGCCGCGCTCGGCAGCATCCTCTCGGCCTCGCGCCTGGGCAAGCTGGCCGACCGCGTCGGGCACTGGAACGTGATCGTCGGGTGCCTCGCGGTGTCGGCGCTGCTGCTGATTCCGCAGGCTTTCGTCACCTCGGGCTGGCAGCTGGTGGTGCTGCGCTTCCTGATGGGGCTCTCGCTCGGCGGGCTGCTGCCCTGCATCGCGAGCGTAATCCGCCACAACGTGCCCGAGCGCGTGGCCGGCAACATGCTCGGGTACTCGACCTCGGCGCAGTACACAGGGCAGGTCGCGGGGCCGCTGCTCGGTGGTTTCGTGGGCGGGCACATCGGCATGCGGGCCGTGTTCCTCGGCACCTGCGTGCTCATGGCCGCGGGCGCTGGGTGGAACTGGCTCGCGCAGCGCGCTGCATCCACTGTTGCGTCGTCGGCTACTCGCTGACGACCGCGCTGCGGTAGGCCGTGTCGGCCTTGATCTCGGCTTCGGAGAACGGCACCTTGAGCCACTTCCCGGCGCTGTAGGCGCGGGTGTAGTCGGCGTTGTGCGCCGATGCGGGATCGTCCGACAGCGAGAACGTCAGGAAGGTGTGCGCCTCCACGCCGCCTTCAGGGAACCGCACGATCTGCATGTAGCTGTTGCCGTTCGGGTTGCCGTCCATGGTGTAGCCGCCCTTGTCGAGACGGTTCTCCGAGCACGCGATGGTGAAGTAGCCCGGGCCGTGGCAGCCGCCGTACAGCGGAACCTTCTGACCGCCGCGCGTGGCGAACAGGTAGTCGCCGCGCTGCGCATCGAGCGCGAAGCCGCTGGCTTCCACCCGCGCGACGGCCGCGCCGAAGGCTTGCTGCAGCGCTGTCGCGGCGGCGGGCTTCAGGTCGCGCGGCGTGTGGATCGGATCGCTCGCGCTGAAGGCCACGTTGTAGAGCGTGGCCGACGGCAGCAACGCGGCACGGCTCCAGAACTCGTCCCAGATGTGCGCGCCGCGCGCGCCGGTCAAGCCGGTGTTGTTCCAGGCCTGGAGCGCCGCGCAGGCCGGGCCTGTGTCGACGTCGCGCCCGATGGCAGCGCCGCCTTGCGGATCGGTCGCCACGTTGATCGTCGGTGCCGCGCACACCAGGGCCAGCGCCTGGTCCTTGAACAGCTCGGCCGTCAGCACGCGGCTGTTGAGCACCATCTGCTTGACGGTGTCGGGCGTGGCCGCCTTGCCGGCGTAGTTGTCGGTGCCGTCGATCCGCCCTTGCGCGAGCAGGTTGCCCAGGCGCGTACGGAAACTCACGGCCTCCGTGCCCGCGGGGCCCATGATGTCCGGGTAGCCGGTCATCGGCGCTTTCGGATTCGCGAGCCAGTAGCTGTCGTTCGAGTTCTCGACGTAGTCGTCGCGCATCAGGCTGGGCATGCGCGACGCGCCGAGCGCGCCCTTCTGCGCGGAGTCGGCATCGGTCTGCCAGTCGCATTCGCTCCTGGAGCCATCGAAGACCGGCACGCGCGGCAGCGACGGGCCGAGCGCTGCGCCCAGCGGCGTAGTGCAGTTGGTCACCTGGGTGGGCGACACATTGGGAATCGCGCCGATGTCGGCATACCAGGCTTTGGCCGCGCCGCGTCCGACGGCCACGGTGTTGACCCATGGGATAGCAGACTCCTCGCGCTGGATGGCGATGAATTCGTCGAGCGACTTCGCCTGGTTCCAGCGCAGCCAGTTCTTGAAGGTGCGGTAGTTCTCTCCGTTGATGTCGCGGATCGCGAATGCGGTGGTCTGGCTCCAGCCCAGCGCCGCGTTCAGCGGGGCCAGGTTGATCATCGGCCCGTACTCCGACTTGTAGAGCGTGCGCGTCACCGGCGCCACGCTGCCGTCGGCCTGCTTCGCGTTGACGGTGATGTTCAGCGCCTGCATCTTCACGGCCTTGCCGTCGCGCATGTAGCTGGTCGGGTCGCCCGATGCGAGCTTCAGCTCGAAGAAACCGAAGCGACGCGCCGTCGACACCGTGTGGCTCCACGCGATGTTGTCGTTGAAGCCGATCAGGATCACCGGAATGCCGAGGAACGAGGTGCCGCTGATGTTGAGCTGCCCCGGAATCGTGAGCTGCGCCTGGTAGAAGCGGTCGGGCCCACGCCAGTACCAATGCGGGTTGCCGAAGAGCAGCGGGCTGCTGTCGCCGGTGGCGGCCGTGCCGAAGCCGATCATGTTGCTGCCCACGCCTTCGTGCCCGCCGACCTGGAGTTCGGGCACGCGCGTGCCGCCAGCCGCGAGTTGCAGCGTGCCCTTGTTGAACTTGCCGCGCGCGGCCGTCTTGGTGGGCGCCGCCGGCGAGGGTGCGATCGCGTTGGCGATGTTCGGCAGGAAGTTGCTGTAGCCGCCCGCGAGGTTGGCCGCGTACATGCGGCGGTAGATGTCCTCGGCCGTGATGGGCTTCACCCAGGCCTCGTTGCGGCAGGCCTCGTGCGCCGTGCCGCTGGCCTTTGCGTCGCGCACGTAGCGGTTGTAGCCCGCGGCAAAGCCCTCGACCAGTTGCTTCAGGTTGTCGGGCTGGGCCGCGATCATCTTCTGGAGCACATCGGCCGAGATCACGTGCTTGTGGAAGAAGTCGGAGTCGATGTTCTTCGGCCGCGCGATCGTGCTGGCGGCCACGAGTTGCGCATCGCCGCCGAGGTACTGCGAGCGCTCGCCGCGGTAGGTGAGGAACGAGTCGGCCATGGTGCACAGGTCGTCTTCGGCCTGCGCGAAACCGTAGCCATAGCCCACGCCGGGCCAGTTGTCGGCCTTGATGTGCGGCACGCCCATGGCGGTGCGGCGGATCTCGGCCTTGTAGCTGCCTTCGGCCGGTGGGTTGACGGGCGGATTGCCGGCTGTGGGCAGGAACGAGAACCCGTTGCCGCCACCACCACCGCCGCCGCAGGCGGTGAGCGCGGCTGCCGCGACCAATGCGAGCGGGACCAGCGGGACGAGCGAAAGCCGCGGCTTGGCGCCGCGCGAGGATGTCTGTCTCATTGATGTCTCCAGTTGATGCTCTCTTGGCGGAGCACCTTCCAGCTTAGGCAGGGAGACCGGCTGCGGCTTGAACGCAGCCGCTGTCATGCGGGCAACGCAGGTTCAATGAACGGTCGCGTCGCCCCACGCATGCGAGGCCTGCTCGTCCGCCGTCACATGCACCTTGCTTGCGAGAAACGACGGCGGCAAGCCGAAGTAGCGCTGAAAGGTGCGGCTCATGTGGGCCGCATCGGTGAAGCCGCTGACCAGCGCCACATCGGTGAGCGGCCGGTGGCTGGTGAACTGCTGCACCGTGCGCCGCACCTTGGTCCACAGCGCATAGCGCTTGACCGACACGCCCACCTGCTCCGCGAAAAGATGCGTGAGCCTGTCGGGCGAAAGGCAGGCCACGGCCGAGAGTTCCTTCAGCGAAATCTGCCCCGCGTGCGCGCGGATGGACTGCAGCACGCGCTCGATGCGCCGGTCGATCGGCGCCGCGAGCTCGGGGCATTCGGTGATCGCCTCGACCATCTTCGCGCTGAGCGATTGCAGCCCGCGGTCACTGAGCATGCCGCGCTGCGCGGGATCGAAGTCATCGCGCAGCTTGCCGAAGCAGCGCGCATCGATGGGCTGGATGCCGTGGCCGCCCATGCACCGCGCAAGCATGCGGTAGGCGGTGGAGGCCGGGTCGAGGTTGAGCGACAGCAGGCCGCAGCCATCCACGTCGAGCCGGCGCGAGACATGCGGCGCCACCAGCGCGGCTGTGCAGCGCACGCGCGTGCCATCGACCGCCTCGAGCGTGAACGGATGGCCGCTCACCGAGGCCAGCAGCGTGGCCGACGAGCGCGCCGTGAGGCCCGACTGGATCGCCGGCGTGATGTAGAGGAACCTGTCATCCCAAAGGTGCAGGAAGTTTTGCTGCTGCTGCTGCGTGGCCATGCCGTGTTGCTTTTGTGTTTTGTCTCCAGCGGCGGATTCTCATGGATCGGCGCGGCAGCGATACGAGGGATTGTGCTCAGTGCATTTGCACAGGGGCCACCTGCACGTGCTGGCGCACCGCCTCCAGCAGCAGCGTGGCGAGCCGGCCGACGGGCGCCTCGGCATTGGCCTGCGCGCGGTAGAGCGCCATCGACATCTGCGGCAGCGCCGGCAGGCCCACCGCGGTGCGGTCGATGGCGCGCACATGCGAAGGCAGCCCGAAGGGCGTGCGCACCGTGAGGCCGAGGCCCGCCGAACTCGCGGCCCACAAGGCCGCGAGGCTGGCGCTGGTGAACGCGTGGCGCCACGGCACGCCGGCGCGGTCGAGCGTCTGGGTGACGATGTCACGCAGCGGGCACGGCGCATCGAGCAGCACCAGCGGCAGCGGCTCCTTCGACTTGCGCGCGCCACGACCTCCACCCCCACCATCGCGGCGCTCGCGCTCCTTCCACCAGGCCGCATCGAGCACGTCGCCGGATGCGGGGCCGATCCATTGCAGCGGCAGGCGCGCCACGCGCTCGGCATGCAGCGACGGCGGTTGGTCGCCCGCGTCCCACGCCAGCGCGAGGTCGAGCTTTCCGAGTTCGAGGCGCTCGCGCAGCTCCGCGCTGCGCGCCACGCAGGCCTCGATGCGCACCTTGGGGTGCGCACGCGCAAAGCGCCCGAGCACCGCGGGCAGCAGCGTCTCGCCGAAGTCTTCCTGCAGGCCCAGGCGCACCCAGCCCTCGAGGTCGGCGCCGCGCATGGCGGCGCTCGCTTCTTCGTTGAGTTCGAGCATGCGGTGGGCGTAGGCCAGCAAGGTTTCGCCGGCGTCGGTGAGTTCCAGGCCACGGCCCGCCTTGCGGAACAACACGGTGCCGGCCTGCGCCTCCAGCTTCTTCAACTGCGCGCTCACCGCCGAGGTCGAGCGCCCCAGCCGGTCGGCCGCGCGGGCATAGCTGCCGAGTGCGATGCCGGTGGAAAAACTGCGCAGCACGTCGAGATCGAACATCACCTGGGACATGGATTCATCCTTTTTCAATCGTCCTGATTTTTGGGACGGTTCACTCATTATTTTCTGATTTTCAAAACCTTGGCAACGGCGGAAACTTCGCCGCACCATGACCCACTCGCCTCTTTCTCCCTCGTATTCGCCTCGCCACCGCTGGAAGGTACTGGCCGCTGGCGTAGCCGCCAACGCGGCGTTCTCCGTGGCCTTCAGCGGCATCCCGATGACGGCAGTGCTGATGCGCACCGGCTACCAGCTGGACAACGCGACGCTCGGCCTTGTGCTCGGCCTCATGGGTCTGGGCATCGCGGTGAGCGAATTGCCATGGGGCCTTTTGACCGACCGCTGGGGCGACCGGCCGGTGCTGCTCACCGGACTCGGCAGCACCGCGATCGCGCTCGTGGCAATGGCGCTCTGGGCCGCGCCGAGTGGGCAGCACATCCCCGGCCTCGGCTGGCTCGCCGCGGGCCTGCTGCTGGTCGGCCTGCTGGGCGGCAGCGTCAACGGCGCGAGCGGCCGCGCGGTGATGACATGGTTCGACGCGAGCGAACGCGGGCTCGCGATGAGCATCCGACAGACCGCCGTGCCACTGGGCGGTGGCATCGGCGCGCTCGTGCTGCCGTTCGTCGCGCTGCACTTCGGCTTCGCCGCGCTCTATGGCCTGCTCGCGCTGCTGTGTGCGCTCAGTGCGTTGATGAGCTGGGCTTGGGTGCAAGAACCGCCGATTGCGAAGGGTGCGCCGCGTGCCCCGACAGCAGCCGAAGCCCCGAAGACCGGCCCGCTGCGCGACGCCCGCGTCTGGCGCATCGTGCTGGGCATCGGCATCCTCTGCGCGCCGCAGTTCGCGGTGCTGTCTTTCGGCACGGTGTTCCTGCACGACTTCGGCCATGCGGGCCTCGCGACCATCACCGCGACCATGGTCTTCACACAGGTCGGGGCAATGGTGATGCGCGTATGGAGCGGCCGCTGGACCGACCGCCGCCGCAACCGCCCCGCCTACCTGCGCGCCTGCAGCGCACTCAGCGTGCTGCTCTTCGCCGCGCTCGCGGTGCTGGTGATGGCCGCGGGCACGCACACCGCCGATTCACTGGCGCTGCGCATCGCGCTGGTCGTGCTGCTGGGGGTGAGCGGCGTGTGCGTGTCGGCCTGGCACGGCGTGGCCTACACCGAGCTCGCCACGCTGGCCGGTGCGGCGCGCGCCGGCACTGCGCTGGGCATGGCGAACACCAGCGTGTTCCTGGTGTGCTTCGTCACGCCTTTCTCCATTCCGCATCTGCTCGCGCTGCAGGGCTGGCCGATGGTGTGGCTCACGGCCAGCGCTTGCGCGCTGGTGGCGATGCCGCTGCTGGTGCCGCGGCCCGCCGCTGCCGATCAGAACGTCGCGAAAACGGCGTTGAGCCGGTCCACGTAGGCGCGCTTGGCGGCGGTGTCGATGAAGCTGCCCTCGAAGCTGTTGGCCGCGAGTTGCCAGGCGTGCCGCACGCCGAGCCCGGTGGCTTCGAAGGTCTGCGTGAAATTCTGGTTCATGTAGCCGCCGAAGTAGGCGGGGTCGTCTGAGTTGACCGTGGCGACCAGCCCCGCATCGAGCAGCGCACCCAGGTTGTGCCGCGACAGGTCCGGGAACACGCAGAGCTTGAGGTTCGACAGCGGGCACACGGTGAGCGGAATGCGGTCTTGCGCGAGCCGCTTCATCAGCGCGGGGTCTTTGGCGCTCTGCACGCCGTGGTCGACGCGCTCGACCTTCAATACATCGAGCGCGCTCCACACATATTCGGGCGGGCCTTCTTCGCCCGCATGTGCGACGAGGCGCAGGCCCAGTTCGCGGCAGCGTGCGAACACGCGCGCGAACTTTTCGGGCGGATGGCCGACCTCGCTCGAATCGAGGCCCACGCCGATGAACTTGTCGCGGAACGGCAGCGCCTGCTCCAGCGTTTCGAAAGCCTCTTCTTCGCTCAGGTGGCGCAGAAAGCAGAGGATGAGCGATGCGCTCACGCCTAGCTTGGGCTGCGCATCGACGCACGCGCGGTGCAGGCCATCGACCACCGTTTCCATCGCCACGCCGCGCGCCGTGTGCGTCTGCGGGTCGAAGAACATCTCGGTGTGCACCACGTTGTCGGCCGCGGCACGCTCGAGGTAGGCCCAGGCCATGTCGCAGAAGTCCTGCTCCTTCAGCAGCACGCTCGCGCCGGCGTAGTAGATGTCCAGAAAGCTCTGCAGGTTGGTGAAGGCATAGGCCTTCCGCAGGTCTTCGACGCTGGCATACGGAATGGCCACGCCGTTGCGCTGCGCGAGCGCGAAGATCAGTTCAGGCTCGAGCGAGCCTTCGATGTGCATGTGCAGCTCGGCCTTGGGCATGGCGCGCAGCAGCTCGGGGAGTCGGTCAGCGGGAATGTTGTCGAAGCGCGGGTCGTAGACAGGGCGGAAATCGGTCATGGCGTGGGAATCTGCGTTGTGATCCCGCACAGCATAAGGGCAGGCACGCCCCGCGCCATCGCACGGAACGTATAGCCGTCAGTCGATGCCGCGGGGGGACGTGGATGCATGGCGCCGTTTGCCATCGCCGCCGTCGCGGTCGCCGCCATCGCGATAGCGCTGCGGCGTCACGCCATGCTGCCGCGCGAACGCACGCTGCAGTGCGTCGACCGACCCGAAACCGCTGCGCGCTGCAATGCGCTCCTGCGGCCACTCCGTCTGCCGCAGCAACTGCGCAGCCGCGGCCACGCGCGTCTGCTCGACGAAGCGCGCCGGCGTGCAGCCTGTTTCCGCCGCGAATGCGCGCGCGAAATTCCGCGGGCTCATCTGCACGCGCTCGGCCAGCACTTCGACCGACAGCACCTCCTGCGGATGCGTGCCGATCCACGCCACCAGCTCGCGCAGCCGATGGCTCGCCGCGCCTTGCGCCTGCAGCGCCTGGCTCAGCTGCGGCTGCTCCGCGCCGCGCAGCATCGGCAGCGCGAGCGTGCGGGCGATGTCCATCGACACGCCATGGCCGAGGTCGTCTTCGACCAGCGCCAGCGCCAATTCGATGCCGGTCGTGACGCCAGCCGATGTCCACACCGGGCCATCGCGCACATAGATGCGTTCGCGCTGCACGCGCGTCTGCGGCCGCAGCGCCTGCAGCTGGTCGCACCAGCGCCAGTGCGTGGTGGCCGCGCGGCCGTCGAGCAGGCCCGCCGCCGCGAGTGCGAAGGCGCCGCTGCACACGCTCGCGACGCGGCGGATGCCCGGTGCGGCGTCTTTCAGCCACGCGCCGATGCGGTGCTCGACGATCGCCTCGCGCACCGCGGGCTCGTCGCCGCCGGCCACGATCAGTGTGTCGATGGCGGCGGGCAACTGCTGCAGCGCCAGCGTGCCGCCGAACTGCAAGCCGCCGTTCGTCGACACCGTGCCGCCGCCGGGCGATGCGATGTGCAGGCGGTAGGTGCCGGGGCGCATCTCCTCGGCCTTGCTGAACACGCTGGCGGGGCCGGCGGCATCGAGCACCTCGACGCCGTCGAACACGACCAGCACCACGTTGCTGGCAGGAACCGCGGTGTCTTCGTCCTTGTGGGTCGGGGTCGGCATTCTTAATCTCTGGGCATCGTCTGGTTGACAGGAGAACAGAGCCATGTGGAGAGCGGTGTGGGCGCTGATCGGCGCCAGTATTGCAGCGTTTGCCCTCGCAGGATGCGGCGTGGGTGCGCCACTGCCGCCCGCGCCGGCCGACACCTCCGCGAGAGAGCGCGAGCAGCAGGCCTTCGTCGAAGCCCTGAAGCCGCGCCGCGCGGGCAGGCCGGTGATTGCCGTGCTCGCATTGAACGAAGGCACCGAGACAACCGACCTGCTGCTGCCGCACGCGGTGCTGAAGCGCGCCGACGTGGCCGATGTGCGGATCGTCGCGCCGAAGAGCGGCCGGGTGACCCTGTATCCCGCGCTGCAGGTCGATGCCGCACAGGACTTCGCGAGCTTCGATCGTGCGCACCCCTCGGGGCCGGACTACGTGATCGTGCCGGCGATGATCGTCGAAGACGATCCAGCGGTGACTGCATGGTTGAAGCAACAGGCCGCGCGGGGCGCGCGAGTGATCGGCGTCTGCTCCGGCGCGCTGGTGGTCGGCCATGCCGGGCTGCTAGATGGGCGGCGTTTCACAGGTCATTGGTACGACCGCAAGACGCTGCTGAAGCGGCACCCCGGTGCGACCCATGTGCCGCATCAACGGTACGTGATAGACCGCGATGTCGCGACAACCACCGGCATCACCGCCTCGGTGCCGACGATGCTGGCGCTGGTCGAGGCGATCGGCGGGCCGGAGAACGCTAAGTCGATCGCCAACGAACTGGGCGTGGCTTCGTGGAGCCCCGAACACGACAGTGCACCCTTCGGCCTGAACATGAAGCGCGGCAGCAGCTACCTTCTCAACAGGGCCGCGTTCTGGCGCGGCGAGCAGGGACAGATCGATGTGCAGAGCGGCACCGACGACATCGCGCTTGCGCTGGCGGCGGATGCGTGGACGCGCACGGGGCATTTGAAAGTCGATGCTGCGTCTGTGTCCGGGTCGGTCACGTTGCGCAGCGGGCTCGTGCTCGTTACGCAGTCAGCTCGCGAAAAATCGACCCGCCTGCTGCTGACTTCCTCGCTCAAGCCGGTGCAGCAACTGGACCGCACGCTGTGCGAGATTGCCGCGCGCCATGGCGAGGCACGGCGTGACTGGGTCATGCAGGAGATGGAGTACCCGGGGCCGGTTGTCGATGCGTGTGCGAGCTGAGTGCGTTCGCGTGGCCCGGGCGGCTGAGGCCAGCCACGCTCAATCGACGCGGATGTTGCGAGCCTTCACCAACGCGCTCACCCGTCCCGTTTCATCCTGCACGAACTTCGCAAACGCCTCGGGCGTGGTGCCTGCGGGCTCCAGGCCGAACTGCAGCAGCTTCTGCTTCACCGTGGGATCGTTCACCGCCGCCTGCACCGCCTTGCCCAGCCGCTGAACGACATCGGCCGGCGTGCCCTTGGGCAGGAACACGCCGTTCCACTCGACCACGTTGTAGCCCGGCAGGCCCGACTCGGCGAGCGTGGGCGTGTCGGGCAGCCCGTTCACGCGCTTGCTTGAGCTCACGGCCAGCGCGCGCAGCTTGCCCGACTTCACATAGCCCAGCGTCGAGGCCACGTTGCCGAAGTACGCCGACACCTGCTCGCCCATCACGTCGGTCAGCGCCGGTGCGCCGCCCTTGTAGGGCACGTGCATCAGGTTGACCTTCGCCTGCTCGTTCAGCGCCTCGCCCGCCAGATGCGAACCAGTGCCGCCGCCGGCCGAGGCGAAGCTGAGCTTGCCGGGGTTCTTGCGCGCGAAGTCGAGGAACTCGGCCACGGTCTTGTACGGTGCGGTCGCGGGCACGACGAGTATCTGCGGCGCTGTGGCCACGAGCGACACGGGAATGAAATCCTTCGCCGCATCGAATGGCAGCTTGCGCAGCGACGGGTTCACCGAGAACGCCGAGGCGTCGTAGAGCACGGTGTAGCCGTCGGCCGGGGCCTTCGCGACGTTGTCCTCGCCGATCACGCCGCCCGCACCGGGCTTGTTGTCGATTGACGATCTGCTGGCCGAGCGCGGTGCTCATGTGCTGCGCGACGACGCGCGCGGTGTTGTCGGCACCGCCGCCCGCGGCGTAGGGCACGACCATGCGGATGGGTTTGTCGGGCCATGCAGCCCAGCCGAGCAGCGGAGTGCACGCGGCCAGCGCGGCGATGGATCTCAGGAGGCGTCTCTTCGTCATTTTTCAGGTTTCTCGGTCTTTGTCGTCATTTCAGGAAAGTCGTAGAGCAGCGCCGGGTTGCCGACCAGCACGCGATGGCGCGTGGCCGCGTCGGGCACCCACTGGCTCAACAGGTCGAACAGCGCCGCGTCGTCGGGCTTGGCGACGGGCTCGGTGGGATGCGGCCAGTCGCTGCCCCAAACCACGCGTTCGGGCGCCTGGCGGACCCAGGCCTGCGCGATGGACGTCGTGTCGGCGTAGCCGCCCGCGGCACCCGCCTTCGAGTCGAGGTAGGGGCCGGACAGCTTGACCCATGTGCGGCCGTTCTCGCGCAGTCGGCTGACCACATCGAACGCGGGATGCGAAAGCGCGTCGGGCAGCGGCAGCCGCGCGAGGTGGTCGAAGACGATCGTGCACGGCAGACGCGCGAGCAGCTCCGCATGCGCCGCGATCTGATCGGCGCCCCAGTGCAGTTGCACATGCCAGCCGAGCGCGTGCACGCGCTGGGCGAGTGGCTCGACCATGGAGAAATTTGTTACCGCGTTGGCCTGCGCGTAGAGCGTGAAGCGGATGCCGCGAATGCCGCCTGCGTGCAGCCGCTCCAGTTCGGCATCGCTCACGTCGGGGCGAACCACTGCGATGCCGCGCGTGTTCTCGGCACCGAGCGCGCGAATGGCGGCTAGCGTCACGCTGTTGTCGGTGCCATGCACGCGCGGCTGCACGACGACCGTGCGCTGCGTGCCGATGCGTTGCTGCAGCAGGCGATAGTCGTCGGCCGTGGCCTTGTCGACCATCGCGTCGGGCGAGCCGTGCAGCGCGAAGCGGCGGTCGTAGATGTGCATGTGCGCATCGCACGCGCCCTCCGGCGCCACGCCGGCGGGTCGGCGCGCTCCGCTGCTGTTGGGGTAGCTGACGTCCATGCGCGTTTTCAGTCCGCTGCGCTCGCGGTCTTCAACACCTTGTCCGTGTGCTGCCCCAGCGTCGGTGCCGCAAAGGGCTCGGGGCCGGGCGTGCGTCCGAACTTCACTGCCCTCGTGAACCCTCGGTACGAGCCGAGCGTGGGATGGGCGAAGTTCGCCACCATGTCCTCGGCCAGCACCTGCTCGTTGTCGAACATGTCCTCGACGGTGCGCGCCGCTGCGCAAGGCACTTCCTCGCCGAACAGTTCTTCCCATTCGAGCGCGGTGCGTGCAGCCAGCGCTTCGCGCAGGCGCGGAACGATCTCCGCAAAGTGCAGCGCGCGTTTTCGCACCGAGTCGTAGCGCTCGTCGGCCGCGAGTTCGGGCAGGCCCACCTTGGCGCACAGCGCCTGCCAGAAGTGCGGCGTGTTGGCCGAGATGTAGAGGTGCCCTTCGCGCGTCGGATGCAGGCCGGTGATGCCGCCCGAGCGCATGTCGCGTCCCACGTCCTTCGGCTCGCCCTCGGCCCACACCATGCGCGCCGATTGCATCGTGAGCGCGGAGCGCAGCAGCGACACGCCGACGAACTGGCCCTGGCCGCTCTTCTCGCGTTCGTACAGCGCTGAGGCAACGCCCGCAGCCACGAGCGCGGCCGCGTAGTAGTCGACCACCGAGCCGTAGATGATCTCGGGCGGCTCGCCGCGCTTGCCCTGCAGCGCGCACATGCCGGTCATGCTCTGCAGCACCTGGTCGTAGCCGGCCTTCTCGCGCAGCGGACCGGTCTCGCCGTAGCCCGTGAGGCTGCAGTAGATGAGGCGCGGGTTCACGGCTTTCAGCTGGTCGTACGCAATGCCCAGCCGCGGCGGCACGCTGGGGCGGAAGTTGTGCACCAGCACGTCCGCCGTGCGCACCAGCGCCATCAACGCGGGAAGGTCTTCCGCCTTCTTCAGGTCGAGCACCACGCCGAGCTTGCTGCGGTTCACGCCGATGAAGGCGCGGCTCTCGGCCTCGAGCGTCGAGGGGTACTTGCGCAGGTTGTCGCCCGTGGGCGGCTCGATCTTGATGACCTCGGCGCCCTGGTCGGCCAGCAGCGAGCAGCCGTAGGGGCCCGCGATGTAGGCGCTCAGGTCGAGCACGCGCAGGCCGCTCAACGGCCCCGCGGGGCCGGTGCGCGCGGGCAGGCGTGCGTCGTCTTTGTCGGCGTCGAAGCTCATGAATGAATCTTTCTTTCCTCGGTGGTCGGCCGTCAGTCGGCGGTGATGTTCTGCTGCTTGGCCAGCTTCTTCCAGCGTTCGACGTCCTCGGCGATCACCGTGCCGAACTGGGCCGGCGAGAGCGGCGTGGCGATGGCGCCTTCGCGCAGGAAGTTGGCCTCGATCTCGGGCTTGGTGATGATCTTGTTCACGGCACCGTTGAGCTTGGCGATCACGTCGGGCGGCGTGCCCGCCGGCGCGAGCAGGCCCCACCAGAGCTCGAACTCGTAGCCGGGGACGGCCGTGGACACCGGCGTGAGGTCGGGCGCGATCGGGCTCGGCTTCAAACTGGTGATGCCCACCGCGCGCAGCTTGCCGGCGCGCACCATCGGCAGCAGCGAGGGCCCGCTCGAAATCAGCAGTTGCGTCTGGTTGCCGACGAGGTCGGTCACGGCCGGCCCCATGCCCTTGTAGGGGATGTGCGCGATCTGCAGGTCGCCCACCTTGGCCTTGAGCAGCTCGGTGCCGAACTGGTTGACGCTGCCCGCACCCGAGGAGGCGTAGTTGTACTGCCCCGGCTTGGCCTTGATGGCGGCGATGAGCTCGGCCGGCGTCTTCGCCGGAAACTCGTTGTTCACCGCGACGATGAACGGCCCCTTGGCGAACATCGCGATGGGGGCGAGGCCCTTGACCGGATCGAACGGCAGCTTCGACTGCACGGCCGCATTGGTCGTCATGCTCGACGACACCGCCACCAGCGTGTAGCCATCGGGCGCGGCCTTCGAGACCTGTCCCGTGCCGGTGTTGCCGCTCGCGCCGGGGCGGTTGTCGATGATCACCGGCTGCTTGAGCTCGTCGCCCAGTTCCTTGGCCACCTGGCGCGCGAAGGTGTCGTTGGAGCCGCCCGCCGGATAGGGCACGACGATGGTGATGGTCTTGGTCGGATACGCGGCCTGTGCGAAGGCGGCGCCGCTCAAAAGGCAGGCGCCAGCTGCAGCTGCAACAACAGCGAGCGTGCGCAAGCGAAACAACGGGGAAATCTTCATCTGTCTTGTCTCCTGATTTTTTTAAGAAAGCGAAAGGCTCAACCCGGCAGCAGGCCCAGGCTGCGCGCGCTCGCGACGATGGCGCGTGCGCGGATCACGAAAGGGATGTCGATCATTTTTCCGTCGACCACGTAGGCACCCACGCCCTTGGCATCGGCGTCGCGCGCGGCCTCGACCACCTTGCAGGCGTGGGCGATCTCTTCGTCGGTGGGCCGGAATACCTCGTTGGCGATCGCGATCTGGCTCGGGTGGATGCAGGTCTTGCCGAGGAAGCCGAGGTTGCGCGACAGCATGGCCTCGGCGCGGAAACCTTCGGCATCGCGGATGTCCGCGAACGCGCCGTCATACGCATAGACACCCGCCTCGCCCGCGGCGATGCGCATCGCGAACATCGCCTGCTGGATCGCAGCCGGCTCGCGGCGTGCGATGCCCAGCGGCTCGAACAGATCGCCGAGCCCCAACTGCAGCCCGGCCACGCGCGGATGCCCCAACCCGAGCTGCGCTCCGGTGCGCAACGCCGACGGCGCTTCGATGTTCAGCAACAGGCCGATGGGCGTACGCACGCCGTTGGCCTGCTCGGCGCGCTCGATGGCCTCGACCGCGGCACGCACATGCGCCGGGCTCTCGGGCTTGGGAATGTTGATGAGGTGCACGCCGGCCTGCGCCACCGCCGCGATGTCGTCCGCGAAATGCGGCGTGTCCATCGCGTTGACGCGCACGATCACGGTCTTGCCCGATGCAGCGACGCCATCGCCTTGCAGCAATTGCCGCACGGCATCGCGCGCCTCGCCCTTGCGCGGCTCGGAAACCGCATCTTCCAGGTCGAAACACACGCCATCGGCCGCGCCACTCAGCGCCTTGGCGAACAACTCGGGGCGCGTGCCGGGAACGAACAGTTTGCTTCTCATGCGCCGCAGTGTGCGCAGCGCATGAGAAAAGAAAAACACATGGTTTCTATGATCAGTTCATAGAAAATCTATCTTCATGGAAACCGCCTACCTGCAAAGCTTTCTCTTGGTCGTGGAGTCGGGCTCGATGTCGGAGGCCGCACGCCGGCTCGACCTGACGCCCGCCGCCGTGGCACAGCAAATACGCACGCTCGAGCGCGAGCTCAACGCACCGCTGCTCGCACGCGCGGGCCGCACGGTGCAGCCGACCGAGGCGGGGCACCTGCTGGTGCAGCGCGCGCGCAACCTGCTGCGCGAGGTGGGCGACATCAAGACGCTGCTGAACAGCGACGCGGCCGGCGGCGAACTGCTCATCGGCACCATCAACACGGCCATCCACAGCCTGCTGCCGGACATCCTCGCGCGCTTCGTGAAGACGCATCCGGGCGTGAAGGTGTTCCTGCAGTCGGGCACGACGGCCACGCTTCACAAGGCGGTGCAGCAGGGCGAGCTCGATGCGGCCGTGTGCCTGTATCCGCCCTATGTGCTGGCCAAGACTTTCGACTGGTCGTTGCTGCGCGAGGAGCCGCTGGTGCTGCTCGCGCCGAGCCGCCTTGCCAGGCGCGACCCGCACGAACTGCTGCGAACTTCGCCGTTCATCCGCTACGACCGCGCACTCGGAGGCGGCAAGCAGGCCGACCGGTACCTGCGCGCCGCGGGCATCGTGCCGCAGGAGCGCTTCGAGCTCAGTTCGCTGCTGGCGATCGCGATGATGGTCGACCGGGGCCTGGGCGTTTCGCTGGTGCCCGACATCGCATCGCCGCTGCTCGATGGCCAGCGCATCGTGAAGATCCCGTTGCCGCTGCCCTCGGAGCCGCGGCGCTTCGGCGTGCTGTGGCTGCGGGCGTCGCCGCGGCAGCGGTTGATACGGGGGTTCGTCGACAGCGCGGCAAGCGTGATCGAGACCAGAGGCACGCCGACCTGAAGCAACCGTGCCCTGCGCCCTGCGCCCGGTCAGGTGAATGGCTACTTGCGCTTCTCTCCCGGAACGCCTAACTTGCGGGCCTGCACCCGTTCCTTGGTTGCGATGCACTATGCAGGTCAATGAATCCATCAGGTTCCAGAAAATTCCGCATCGGTCTGAACACGCGCATGAGCCTTGGCGTGGCTGCAGTGGTGCTGGCAGCCACGTTCGCCGTTGCCACGGTCGCGCTGCAGTTCGTCAAGACCAGCATGCGGGAGTCGATTGCCCAGGAGGAGTTCGCGCGCGTTTCGGCCCTGGCGGATGCGGTTGACCAGAAGTTCATCAGCCGGCGCACGCTGCTGAAGACCTTCGGCGACAGCGTGGAGGCGCTCGCGCTGGCGGATGCGGCGCCGCTGCAGGCTTTTCTGGAACGGCACGCGTCGTTGCGCGAGGCGTTCGACAATGTGGCCTTCATCGACATGGACGGCAACCTGGTGGCAAACCTCAGCAACGCCGGCCAGGTCCGCCGGATCAACGTCAAGGACCGCGCGTATTTCCGGGACACCGTGGCCTCCAAGGAGGGCGTGATCTCGGAGCCCTACCGCAACCGGCTGAACGGCCTGGCGCAGGTCGCCATCACCGAACCGGTGCTGGACAGCGAAGGGCGGGTGCAGTTCGTGATTTCGGGCTCCATCAACCTGAAGGAGCGCAACATTCTGGGCGACCTGGCGAGCGTCAGGTTCGGCGAGACCGGGTACCTGTTCATCACGACGACGAACGGCATCGTCGTGGACCATCCCCGCGAAGAGCGCGTGCTCGAAGCAGCCAGCCCGCAGACGGCGCGCAACCCCGAGATAGAGCGCGCCATCAGAGGCTTCGAGGGCGCGACCGAAGGCGTCAATCGGGAGGGCGTGCACGGCCTCTATGCGTTCAGGCGCCTGCGGCAGGCGGACTGGATCATGGGCGCCATGTATCCGCGCGACGAGGCATTTGCGCATGTCGATGCCATCGAGCGCGCCGCATGGGCGGGAGCCTTCGTGCTCGCGCTGCTGGCCGGTGCGATCGCATTGGCTGTCGTGCGGCAGCAGCTCAAGCCCCTGACCGCGCTGCACCGGCACATGCTGCGTGCCCAAGCCGCGCCGACCGAAGTGACGGCGCTGCGCAGGTACACCAACGATGAAATCGGCGACCTCTCGCGCACCTTCGACCGGCTGATTCGGCAACGGCAGGCGGACGAGAAGTTCCTGCGCGACATCACCGACAACCTGCCGGCCATGGTCTCGCATGCCGACGCGCAGGGCCGCTACACCTTCGTGAATGCCCGCCTGTGCGAGAAGCTGGGCCAGAGCGCCGCGCAGCTCATCGGGCAGCCGGTGCAAAGCATGCGCAGCCCGGGCGACGACGCGGCCCTCGAAGCGGGGCTGCAGCGCGTGGCGGTGGGCGAATCGGTCAGCCTGGAGCGCCGCGACGCATCGGGGCCCGGCGCACAAGAGCGCTTTTTCCAGACCGACCTGATCCCCGATCTCGACCACGCCGGGCAGTACCGCGGCTACTACGCCATGACCTTCGACGTGACGGAGCGCAAGCGCATCGAGGTGAGCCTGGCGCACAGCGAGGCGAAGGTTCGCATCATTGCGGACAACATTCCTGCGCTGGTGTCGCATGTCGACGCATCGCTCAACTACACCTTCGTGAACGCGCACATCAGGGCGCTGCACCGCAACGATTCGATGGTCGGCCAGTCGATGCCCGAGGCGCGAGGCGCGGCGGATTTCGCAGTCGTCGAGCCCTACATCCGGCGCGCCTTGGCCGGCGAGACCGTGGTCGTCGAGAAAAAGGGTGATCCTGCGCGCGGCATCGGCGAGCGCACCTACAAGGCCCACTACATTCCCGACCAGGACGCCAGCGGCGCGGTGCAGGGCGTGTTCGCGATGACCTTCGACATCACCGACGAGGTGAACGTGCGCAAGGCCCTGACCGAGCAGGAGAAGCGGCTGCGCGACGTGACCGACAGCATTCCCGCACTGGTGGGCTATTTCGACACCGAGGAGAACTGCCTCTACGCCAACAGCCGCGCACGGCAGATGGCAGACCATGGCGACCGGCCGCTGGACGGCGTCACGCTGCGCTCGGCGCTGGGCGAATCGATGTACGCACAGCACGCGCCCTACATCCCGGTGGTGCTCGCGGGCAAGCAGGTGCGCTTTCCGCTGCATGCGCCGCTGCACGGCAAGGACGGGCACTTCCAGGCCCACCTGATCCCCGACAAGGATCTTGACGGCCGCGTCCTTGGCTTCTATCTCATGACCTTCAACATCACCGCGCTCAAGCAGGCGGAGCTGCAGCGCGCCGACAGCGAGAACCGGCTGCGCACCATCACCGACAACCTGCCCGCGCTCATCACCTACATCGACCGCGAGGAGAACGTGACCTTCGCCAATGCCACCCATCGCGAGTGGTTCGGGCTCGAACCCTCGCAACTGCTGGGCCGCCCCCTCCACGACGTGGTGGGCCATGGCGTGTACCAGAAGCGCAAGGCCTTGATCGACCGGGCGCTCGCCGGCGAGCGCGTGGAGTTCGAGGACCAGACCCCGGCCGTCGGCGCGGGCCGTGTCGCCCGCATCAGCCTGGTGCCCGACATCGGCGCGGACGGCGCCACGAACGGCATCTTCTCGCTGTGCCTGGACATCACGGCCCTGAAGGCGGTGGAGAGCCAGCTGATCGAGCTGGCCCGGCTCGACACGCTCACGGGCCTGCCGAACCGGCTCGCCTTCAACGAGCTCCTGCCCGCGGCGCTCCTGCGGGCGCAGCGCACCGGAAGCGCGATGGCCCTGATGTTCCTGGACATCGACGCGTTCAAGACCATCAACGACACGCTGGGCCACGCAAGCGGCGACAGCGTCCTGGTCGAATACGCCAACCGCCTGCGGTCCAGCGTGCGTGCCACCGACATCGTGGCGCGGCTGGCGGGAGACGAGTTCGTCGTCGTTCTGGAAAATCTGCCTGCGCGGGATGCGGCGGCAGGGGTTGCACAGAAAATCCTCGCGCAGATTCGCGCACCCGCGTTTCGCCTCGACAGCCAACCGCTGCAGGTCACGACGAGCATCGGCATCGCATTCCGCCTGGGCGGCGATGCACCGGTCACCGCCGAAGAATTGCTGGCGCATGCGGACAGCGCGCTGTATGCCGCCAAGTCGGCGGGAAGGAACAGGTTCGAGTTTTCCGATTGATCCGTTGCCCATGAACCGCGGCCCCGGCCGCCGCACCGCGCCAAGCCAATGAGCTGCGTGCGCCAGCGCAGAGAAACCAGAACAGGAGATCCCATCCATGTCATCCGCCGAAGTCACCACACCGGAACAACTGCTGACCGAACTCGATGCCCAGACCCGCATGCCGATCGCGCAGATCGGCCAGACGCTGATGTCGCTGGGCATGGTCACCGCGGCGCAGTTGCAAGGTGGACTGGTTCAGCAGCAGCTCGCCCCCACGGTGCCGCTGGGCGAGATGCTGGTGCGCATGGGCTTGATCAACCGCGCCCAGCTGCAGGCGGCGCTGGTGCACAAGATGGGCTATCCGCTGGTCAACCTGCACCTGTTCGCGCCGTCCGCAGAGGCCCTGCGCAAGATCGGCCACAGCGCGGCGCAGCGCCTGCAGGTGATGCCGCTGATGCTGCACGAGGGCCGCCTGGTGCTCGCGCTGGACGATCCCTCGAACCGGCGTTCGGCCATCGACGAAGTGGAATTCATTGCCCAGTCGAAGGTGATTCCGGTGGTCGGGAAATGCCTCGACCTGGACGGCGTGCTGCACAAGGCCTACGAGAAGCTCGGCGACCCGGCGACGCCGCGCCCGGCCAGCTTCGATCCGATGCGGCCGCTGGAGTTCGACATGGCCGGCACCAGCGAACTGCTCGAAACGCTCGAGAAAGAAGGCCGCTCGATCGCCAGCACCGAGGCGCCGATCGAGCAGTCGGACAACTCGCTGGTGCGCATGATCAACAGCATGATCCTGGAGGCGCATCGCGAAGGCGCATCGGACATCCACGTCGAAAGCTCGCCCGGCGACGAAAAGACCCGCATCCGGTTTCGCCGCGACGGCCGGCTCTATACGTACCTGGAGCTTCCGTCCAGCTATCGCAACGCCGTGGTGGCGCGCATCAAGATCATGTGCGACCTGGACATCAGCGAGAAACGCAAGCCGCAGGACGGCAAGATCAACTTCAGCAAGTATTCGCCGCAGCACCGCATCGAACTGCGCGTTGCCACCATTCCGACCAGCAACGGCCTGGAAGACGTGGTCATGCGCATCCTTGCATCGGCCAAGCCCATCGCGATGAACGCGCTGGGCCTCTCGCCGCGCAATCTCGCGCAGCTCACCCAGGCGGTCGAGCGCCCCTACGGCATGGTGCTGTGCGTCGGCCCCACGGGTTCGGGCAAGACCACGACGCTGCACTCGGCGCTGATGCACATCAACACGCCGGAGCGAAAGATCTGGACGGCGGAAGACCCGATCGAGATCACGCAGGCCGGCCTCCGGCAGGTGCAGGTCAATCCACGGATCGACTGGACCTTTGCCAAGGCCCTGCGGGCCTTCGTGCGCGCCGACCCCGATGTGATCATGGTGGGCGAGATCCGCGACGAGGAAACCGCCAGGACGGCCATCGAGGCCTCATTGACCGGCCACCTCGTACTTTCGACCCTGCACACCAACAGCGCCCCCGAAACGGTGACCCGGCTGCTCGACATGGGCATGGACCCCTTCAACTTCGCGGACTCGCTGCTGGCGGTGCTGGCACAGCGGCTGGTGCGCCGCCTCTGCACCCAGTGCACCACCAGCAGCCCCGCGAGCCCCGAGAAGGTCGAGGAACTGCTGGCCGACTACATGCATGCCTTCGGCGCGGAGGCCACGCCCGCCGAGCGCGAGGCGGTGCGCGGCGACTGGATCGCACGCCATGGGCACGGCGGCCATCTGCACACCTTCACCAGCACCGGCTGCCCGCATTGCGGCGATACGGGCTTCAAGGGCCGTGTGGGCATTCACGAGCTGATGGTGGTGTCCAGGACGCTTCGGCGCCTGGTGCAGAACGGAGCGCGTGCCGAGGAACTGCAGGAAGCGGCGCTGCGCGAAGGCATGCGCACGCTGCGTCAGGACGGTATCGAGAAGGTGCTGGCCGGGCAGACGACCATCGAGGAAGTGCGCGCGACCAGCAACGTGTGAGCGGGACCCGCCCGCCCCGCCCCGTCACATAAGGTCACGTCAGGCGGTGCCCCATGCCACCGCCGGCAATGCGGCAATGGCGGGCCTTGCGAAGAAGTAGCCCTGGAACAGGTCTACGCCCAGCGCGTGAAGGGCGTCGACCTCTTCCAGCATCTCGACGCCTTCGGCGATCACCCGGATGTTCAGCTCGTCGCAGGTGGCGACGAAGCCTCTCACGATGGCCAGCCGAACCGGGTCGGCATGGATGTTCCGCACCAGGCTCATGTCGATCTTCAAGACGTCGGGCTGGAACGCGGCAAGCATCCCGAAGCCTGCATAGGCGGCACCGAAATCGTCGATGGCCGAGGTGAAACCGTGGTGCCTGAAGTCCTGGAAGATGGCCGCGAGGCCGGGCAGGTCGATCGTCCGCTCGCCCTCGGTGACTTCGAACATCAGGCGGCTCACCGGAAAATTGCAATGCTCCGCGGCGGCCATGGCGGTGCGAAAGCACTCGGGCCGGCCGGCCACATCGTTGGGCAGCACGTTGAGGCTGAGCCTGGATGCCATGCCCAGCCCTGCCGCCATCTCGATGGCCTTTACCCGGCAGGCCTCGTGAAACGCAAAGCGCTGCGAGGAGCCGATGCTGGCGAGCACCTCCATCGCGCCTTGTCCCGAGAGGCCGCGCACCAGCGCTTCGTGCGCGAAGATCTCGCGGCGCGCGACATCCACGATCGGCTGGAACGCCATGGTGAACGCCGAGCCGAAGCCGGGAAAGCAGGCATCGGCGAGGTTTGGGGCTGTCGCGGACATGGGACTCGCGGTTCGGAGGGGAGGCGTTCTGGCGGGAGTGCGGGGCGACCAATGTAAGCGTTTTTTACATCTTCCGGCCGTGCTTGCGCACCAATCGCAGCAGCATCGTGCCGCAGGGGGCTTCAAGCTCAGGGGCAGACGAGCTCAGTTTTCGACGCCGCGCACAACCTGGCCACCTCGGCCTTCGGCAGGAATTCCGTGGTCAGGCTGTTGAGCATCAGCACGGCCGGATAGAGGCGCGCGTCCTGCGGATTCGCGCGATACGCCTTCTGCAGCAACTGCTGGCCCGCCTTGTTGCAGTGCTTGCGCTGCATGCGGTTGATTTCCTTGTCGCGCGCGGAGCCGTCGCCGTTGAACTCGCCCGCCAAGTGAAAGCACATCTCGGTGTCGGAGACGGCCTTTTGCAGGGCTTTCTCGTCCTTCGAGAATCTGGCGGGCTCGGCCGCGAACGACAGCGAGGCCGCCGACAGCAACGCGGCGCTCGCAATGGTGAACATCAGCTTCATGGTGCGAATCCCCTCCTCGAATGAAAAAAGGGCCGCCCTGGGCGACCCTCTTCGTCTGCATCGCCGCAGCGATTACTTCTTGTCGCCGCCGGGCACCTTGCCTTCGACGCCCTTGACGTAGAAGTTGATGCCGGTCAGGAATTTGTCGTCGGCCACCGCGTCCTTGGCGACGACTTCCTTGCCGTCCTGGCCGAGGATCGGGCCCTTCCAGATCGCGAAGCTGCCGTCCTTCAGGCCCTTTTTCACTTCCTCGACCTTGGCCTTGGTTTCGGCCGGCACGTCTTCGGCGATCGACACGAGGTCGATGGCGCCTTCCTTCACGCCCCACCAGGCTTGGCCGGTCGCCCACTTGCCGTCGAGCGCGTCCTGCGTGGCCTTGATGTAGTACGGCGCCCAGTTGATGGTGGCCGAGCCGAGGTGGGCCTTGGGGCCGTAGGCGGTCATGTCCGAATCCCAGCCGAAGGCGCGCTTGCCCTTCTCTTGCGCCGTCTTGAGCACGGCGGGCGAGTCGGTGTTCTGGAACAGGATGTCGGCGCCGCCGTTGATGAGCGCGGTGGCCGCTTCGGTTTCCTTCGGCGGGCTGAACCATTCGTTGACCCACACGACCTTGGTGGTGATCTTCGGGTTGACCGATTGCGCGCCCATCGTGAAGCTGTTGATGTTGCGCAGCACCTCGGGAATCGGCACCGAGCCGACGACGCCGAGCGTGTTGCTCTTGGTCATGGCACCGGCAATGATGCCGGCCATGTACGCGCCTTCGTAGGTGCGGCTGTCGTAGGTGCGCATGTTGTCGGCGGTCTTGTAGCCGGTGGCGTGCTCGAACTTCACGTCCTTGCTGTCGTTGGCGACCTTGAGCATCGGCTCCATGTAGCCGAAGGTGGTGCCGAAGATCAGCTTGTTGCCCTGGCCGACCATGTCGCGGAACACGCGCTCGGCGTCGGCGCCTTCGGGCACGCTTTCCACGAAGGTGGTCTTGATCTTGTCGCCGAATTCCTTCTCGAGCGCCTTGCGGCCGTTGTCGTGCGCGAAGGTCCAGCCGCCGTCGCCCACCGGGCCGATGTATGCGAATGCGATGTTGAGCGGCGCTGCCGGAGCCGGTGCGGCTGCCGCTGGTGCCGGAGCGGGCGCGGGGGCCGCGGCCGGTGCTGCCGCTTCTTCTTTCTTGCCGCAGCCGATCAGGGCCGCCGAAGCGACCGCCGTGAGGGCGGCCAGCTTGAGCAGAGAGCGCTTGTTCAGATCATTCATTGTCGGAAATCCTCAAAAAGGACGGGTTGGCGGGAAAACGAAAAACGCGATTATGAGCCGGGGTAGAACGGTTTCCCTATGGAAGCCGGCATGTTGATGCGGATGAACGCGGGGTTGCGCGAGATGAGCGCCAGCACCACGATCGGCGCGATGTACTGCAGCATGCTGAGGAACTGGGGCGGCACGTCGACGCCGCTGCTCTGCAGGTGGAAACCCAGCATCGAGACGCCGCCGAAGAGGTACGCCCCCAGCAGCACGCGGATCGGCCGCCAGGTGGCGAAGGTGGTGAGCGCCAAGGCGATCCAGCCGCGGCCCGCGACCATGCCTTCGACCCACAGCGGCGTGTAGACCGTCGAGAGGTACGCGCCCGCCAGCCCGCAGAGCGCGCCGCCCGCGATCACCGCCATGAAGCGGATGCGCCGCACCGGGTAGCCGAGCGCATGCGCCGACTCGGGCGATTCGCCGACCGAGCGCAGCACGAGGCCCGCGCGCGTGCGGTACAAGAACCAGATGAGCCCGAAGGTCAGCACCACCGCGAAATACACCATCGGGTGATGGCGGAACAGCGCGGGGCCAATGAGCGGAATGTCGGCCAGCACGGGGATCGCATAGGTCGCGCTTTCGGGCAGCTTGGCCTGCACGAAGTTGATGCCGGCGAAGGCCGAGAAGCCGACGCCGAACAAGCTGAGCGCGAGTCCGGTCGCGTACTGGTTGGTGTTGAGCCAGATCACCAGCACGCCGAAGAACGCGGCGAGCAATGCGCCTGCCGCCATGCCCGCGAGGAAACCGAGCCAGGGGTTGTGCGTGGTGACCACCGTCGCGAAGCCGGCGATGGCGGCGCACAGCATGATGCCCTCGGCGCCGAGGTTGACGATGCCGGCTTTCTCGTTGATCAGAAGGCCAAGCGCGGCGATGGCAAGGACGGTGCCGGCGCTCAGCGTGGAGCCTAGAAGGAGTGCGTAGCTGTCCATGTCAGAGGGCTCCTTCGTTCGACCGTGCAACAGGCGCGGTCAGCGGCGTGCTGGCTTGCAGCGAGCTCGTCGCGAGGATGGCTTTCGCCGCGGCCTTCCGGCGGATGCGGTACGCGATGAGCGTGTCGCAAGCCAGCAGCGTGAAGAGCAAGAGGCCCTGGAACACGCCGGTCAGCGACTTGGGCAAGCCGAGGCGCGATTGCGCCAGTTCGCCGCCGATGTAGAACATGCTCATGAGGATGGCCGAGAACACCATGCCCACGGGATGCAGCCGCCCGACGAAGGCCACGATGATGGCCGCGAAGCCGTAGCCGGCCGGCACATACGGCGTGAGCTGGCCGAGCGGCCCGGCGACCTCGAGCGCACCGGCAAGACCCGCCGCGCCGCCCGAGGTGAGCAGCGCGATCCACACCGCGCGCCGTGCCGAAAAGCCGGCATAGCGCGCCGCCGCCGGGGCTAGGCCGCCGACCTGCTGCGCGAAGCCTGCGCGCGTGCGGAACAGGAAGACCCACAGCGCACCGACGCCCACGAGCGCAATGATCAACCCGATGCTCACGCGCGAGCCCTTGAAGAGCCGAGGAATCTGCGTGACCGCCTCGAAGGTCTTGGACTGCGGGAAGTTGTAGCCCTGCGGGTCCTTCCACGGGCCGAAGACCATGTAGCTCAGGAGCAGCGTGGCCACGTAGACCAGCATCAGGCTCACGAGGATTTCGTTGGCGTTGAACTTGTCGCGCAGGAACGCCACGATGCCCGCCCACACCATGCCGCCGAGCGTGCCCGCGACGAGGATGGCGACGACGATCCACGAACCGGTGTTCTTGTCGGCCAGAAGCGCCACGCCGCCCGCGACGATGGCGCCGAACACGAACTGCCCCTCGGCGCCGATGTTCCACACGTTGGAGCGGAAGCACACCGCGAGGCCCAGCGCGATGATCAGCAGCGGCGTCGCCTTGATCATCAGCTCGCCGAGCGCATAGCCGTTCTTGATGGGCTCGTAGAAGAACACCATCAGGCCCTTGACCGGGTCCTTGCCGAGTGCGGCGAACAGAGCCACGCCGATCAGCACCGTGATGAGCAGCGCCAGGATCGGCGAGGCAAAAGTCCAGAAGCGCGAAAGCTCCGGGCGGGGTTCGAGCTTAAGCATGGGCCGCTTCCTTGTTCCAGAGTCCGCTCATCCATTCGCCGATCTGCGGCAGCGTGGCCGCAGCGCGGTCGATGGACGGAGAGAGCCGACCCTTGGCGATGACGTGCAGGCGGTCGCTGATGTCGAACAGCTCGTCGAGCTCTTCGCTCACCACCAGCACCGCGCAGCCGGCATCGCGCAGCGCGAGGATCTCGCCGCGGATCAGCGCGGCCGCGCCTACGTCCACGCCCCAGGTGGGCTGCGAGACGATGAAGAGCTTGGGGTTGGCGTCGATCTCGCGGCCGACGATGAACTTCTGCAGGTTGCCGCCCGAGAGCGAACGCGCCGCCGCATTCGGGCCGCCCGCCTTGACGTTGAAGCGCTCGATGATTCCCTTGGCGTGCTTTTCGAGTGCGGCGGTGCGAATCCATCCACCCTTGCCCACCGCATTGCTGCGCGTGAGCAGCAGGTTGTGCGCGAGCCCCAGCGTCGGCACGGCGCCGCGGCCGAGGCGCTCCTCGGGCACGAAGTGCAGGCCCAGTGCGCGGCGTGCGCGCGGCCTGAGACGGCCGGCGGGCTTGTCGAACACCTGGACCATCGAGGCGTCGGCGCGTACGTCTTCGCCCGAGAGCGTGTAGAGCAGTTCCTTCTGGCCGTTGCCGGAGACACCCGCAATGCCGACCACTTCGCCGGCTCGCACCTCGAACGAGATGCCATCGAGGTCGACGCCGAACTGGTCTTCGCGCGCCAGCGTGAGCCCCTTCACGCGCAGCGCCACGGCGCCCGCATGCACCGGGCGGTGCTGCAAGGGCGGAGGCTCGCTGCCGATCATCAGCCGTGAGAGCGATTCGTTGCTCTCGTTCTGCGGATTGCACACGCCGGTCACCTTGCCGCCGCGCAGCACCGTGCAGGCGGTGCACAGCTCCCGGATCTCATGCAGCTTGTGGCTGATGTAGAGGATGCTGCAGCCCTCGGAGGCCAGCTTGTTGAGCACCGTGAAGAGCTTGACGACCGCCTGCGGCGTGAGCACCGAGGTCGGCTCGTCCAGGATCAGGAGCTTGGGGTTGGTGAGCAGCGCGCGGATGATTTCGACCCGCTGCATCTCGCCCACCGAGAGCGTGTGCACGGGGCGCGAGGGATCGATGTCGAGGCCGTATTCGCTCGCCTTGGCGGTGATGCTGCGGGCCACTTCGGCCAACTGCAGCGATTTGTCGAGGCCCAGCCACACGTTCTCGGCCACGGTGAGCGTGTCGAACAGGCTGAAGTGCTGGAACACCATGCTGATGCCCAGCGCCCTCGCCTGCTGCGGGTTGCGCAGGTTGACGGCCTGGCCGTCGAAGGTGACGGTGCCTTCGTCGGGCTTGACCGAGCCGTAGATGATCTTCATCAGCGTCGATTTGCCCGCGCCGTTCTCGCCGAGAACGGCATGGATTTCGCCGGGGGCAACGGCCAGCGAGATGTCGCTGTTGGCCACCACCGCGGGATACCGCTTGGTGATGTGCGCGAGCTGGAGTCGGGGGGTTGTCATGCCGGGTTTCGTGGGTTTGTCTCGTTCAACAGCAACAAAGCGGGAACAGTTGTCAGTTTATTAGCACTGACGACTGCTCCCGCGACCAGCGGCGCCCGACGGCGCTCGGTTTCAGTGCCCGCCGATGTAGGCGAACTTGAACAGGAAGATCGCCGCGATCACCCACACCATCGCATGCACTTCCCGTGCCCGCCCGGTGCACAGCTTCAGCACCGCGTAGGTGATGAAGCCGAAGGCCAGGCCGTTGGCGATCGAGTAGGTGAAGGGCATGGCCAGCGCGGTCACCGCGGCGGGGATGACCTCGGTGGTGTCCTCCCAGTCGAGCTCGACCAGGTCGCGCAGCATGAGGCAGCCCACGAAGAGCAGCGCCGGGGCGGTGGCGTAGGCCGGCACCGAGCCCGCGAGCGGCGAGATCATGAGGCAGGCCAGGAACATCACCGCCACCACCACGGCCGTGAGGCCGGTGCGGCCGCCGGCTTGAACGCCGGCCGCGCTTTCCACATACGCCGTGGTGCTCGAAGTGCCGAGCAGCGAGCCCGCGAAGATCGCGCCGCTGTCGGCCAGGAGCGCCTTGTTCATGCGCTCCATCTTGCCGGGCACGAGCAAGCCCGCGCGCTTGGCCACGCCCATCAGCGTGCCGGTGGCGTCGAACATCTCGACCAGGAAGAACACCAGCACCACGTTCAGGATGCCGCCCTTGAGCGCACCGAGGATGTCCAGCTGCATGAAGGTGGGCGCGATCGACGGCGGCGCGTCGAACACGCCATGGAACTTGTTGCCGCCGAAGAAGAACGACAGCACGGTCACCAGCATGATCCCGATCAGGATCGCCCCTCGCACCTTCAATCGGTCGAGCGTCACGATGACGAGGAAGCCCAGCGTGGCCAGCACCACCGGCGGCGAGTGCAGGTCGCCCAGCGTGACGAAGGTAGCGGGCGATGCGGCGACGA
Organism: Variovorax paradoxus EPS; assembly: GCF_000184745.1. Lineage (NCBI taxonomy): Bacteria > Pseudomonadati > Pseudomonadota > Betaproteobacteria > Burkholderiales > Comamonadaceae > Variovorax > Variovorax paradoxus. Next base: position 4,891,971 of record NC_014931.1, read on the forward strand.
CGCCGGCACTCTTGAGCGCGATGAGCGCCAGGAACATGCCGATGCCCACCGTGATCGCCGTTCGCAGCGACTGCGGTATGCCCGCGATGAACAGCTCCCGCAACCCGGTGACCGTGACGATGAGGAACAGGCACCCCGAGATGAACACCGCGCCCAGCGCGACCTGCCACGTGTAGCCCATGCCCAGCACAACGACGTAGGCGAAGTAGGCGTTCAGGCCCATGCCCGGCGCCATGGCGATCGGGTAGTTGGCGTACAGGCCCATGATCAGCGTGCCCAGCGCCGCGATGAGGCAGGTGGCCACGAAGACTGCCCCCTTGGGCATGCCCGCATCGCCGAGGATCGTCGGGTTCACGAAGATGATGTAGGCCATCGTGAGGAAGGTGGTGAGCCCCGCGATGACTTCGGTGCGCACCGTGGTGTTGTGCGCACTGAGCTTGAACACCCGTTCAAGCAAACCCGAGCCGCTTGCGCTGCCCACAGCCGCACGCGGACGCGCGGACTCGACATGCCCCGGGATGCGGGGCTCGGCGCCCTTGGGCGCCTCTTCAAACGTACTCATTTCGCTTGTCTCCAGCTGTTGTAGTGGCGGTTTCATCGTTCCCCCGCTCACGACGCCGGCGCGAACGGGGGTTTTTCAGGGGTCCGAGGTTTCAGGCGTGGCGGGCGGACGTGCCGCGCCGGATATCGCGGAAACCGGAGGCCGCAGCGACGCCGCCACCTCCTTGATGCATTCGCGCAGCCACCGCGCCGAGCTCGACGAATGGGTGCGTTCGTGCCAGAGCTGGTAGTACATGAGGCGCGGCAGCGCCACGGGGCAATCGATGATCTTCACCGGCAGCCGCGCAGCGAAACGCTCGCAGTACTGGCGGCCGGTGGTGAGCACCAGAAGGCTCGACGCCACCATGTCGGGGATCAGGCTGAAGTGCGCGCAGCGCGCGGTGATGTTGCGCTGCCGGCCCAGCTCGTCGAGCATCTGGTCGATGATGCCGCGCCCGCCCGGGTGCATGGGCGTGGGCGCGATGTGCTCGGCCGCGAGCCAGGTCTCCAGGTCCCAGCCGCGGCGGACCGCCGGATGGTCCTGGTTGACCAGCGACACCACCTCGTCGCCGAAGAGCCGTGCCATGTGCAGGTCTTCCGGAGGCTTGAGCCAATTGCCGATGACCAGGTCGACCTGCCCGAGCGCCAGGTGCCCGTGGTAGTCCGAGTCGGGCGAGAGCGCGTGGATCTCGATCTGGCAGAGCGGCGCCTCGCGCTTCACATGCGCCACCAGCATCGGCAGGAAGAGCGGGTCCATGTAGTCGCTCGCTGCAATCCGGAAGGTGGTGGCCGCCGACTGCGGCTCGAAGCCGCGCGCATCGGAGAACAGCATCTCGGCCGCACGCAGGATGCTGGCCGCGGGCTCGATCATCCGCAGCCCCGCATCGGTGGGCACCATGCCCGAACCCGAGCGCACCAGCAGCGGATCGCCCGACAACTCCCGCAGGCGCTTGAGCGCGGCCGAAACGGCCGGCTGGTACATCCCCAGGCGAATGGCGGCGCGCGAGACGCTGCGGTCGGTCAGCACGGTGTGAAGCACCCGGATCAGGTGTAGATCGATCTTGTCGAAAAGCGCTTGGTCTCTCATGGCTGTTCACACCTTTCTTGTCTGTGCGAACAGTTATACAGCGCAGCATTTGGCGAAACCGGGTGTGGGAGTGAAGCTCGGACCGTGCGAGCACGGCCCGTTTTCATTCGGCCGATGCAGCCGGCCCCGCCTGCACGGCGGTGACGGCACGAAGAATCGACTCGCTCGTGGCCGGCGCCTTCAGCGGCGGATCGACCCTGTGGTCACCGGCCGCCGACACCGCATCGCGGATCGCGAAGAACACCGAGAACGGCAGCAAGAGCGGCGGCTCGCCCACGGCCTTGCTGCGGTGGATCGAGTCCTCGAAATTCTGGCCTTCGAACAGGCGCACGTTGAAGACCGGCGGGCAGTCGTTGGCGGTCGGGATCTTGTAGGTGCTCGGCGCGTGCGTCGTGAGCTTGCCGCTTTGCGGATGCCACACCAGTTCTTCGGTCGTGAGCCAGCCCATGCCCTGGATGAAAGCGCCTTCGACCTGGCCGATGTCCACCGCCGGGTTCAGCGACTTGCCCGCATCGTGCAGGATGTCGGCGCGCAGCAGCTTCCATTCGCCGGTGAGCGTGTCGACCACCACTTCGCTCACCGCCGCGCCATAGGCGTAGTAGTAGAACGGGCGGCCCTGCATCTTGTCCTTGTCCCAGCTGAGGCCCGGGGTGGCGTAGAAGCCATCGGACCAGAGTTGCTTCCGGTCGAGATACGCCTCGCCGACCACGGTGCTGAAGGTCAGCGACTTGCCGTTGACCTCGACCTTGTCGTTCGCGAAACGCACGTCGCTGGCTTTGCCGCCATGGCGCTCCGCCGCGCTGTCGGCGAGACGCTCGCGAATCTGCCGTGCCGCATCCTGCGCAGCCTTGCCGTTCAGGTCAGCGCCGGTCGATGCGGCCGTGGCCGAGGTGTTCGCCACCTTGGTCGTATCGGTGGCGGTGACGCGCACGCGCTCGAAGCTCACGCCCAGCTCGTGCGCCACCACCTGGGCCACCTTGGTGTTCAGGCCCTGCCCCATCTCGGTTCCGCCGTGGTTCACGAGGATCGAGCCGTCGGTGTACACGTGCACCAGCGCGCCGGCCTGGTTGAAGTGCTTCACGTTGAACGAGATGCCGAACTTGAGCGGCGCGAGCGCGAGGCCGCGCTTGAGCACCGTGCTCTTCTTGTTGAAGGCGGCGATCTCTTCGCGACGCGCGCGGTAGTCGCTGCTGGCCTCCAGCTCCGCCACGAGTTCGTGGACGATGTTGTCCGTCACGGTCTGGCGGTAGGGCGTGACGTTGTTCTCCGCCTTGCCGTAGAAGTTGACGCGCCGCACGTCGAGCGGGTCCCGCTTCAACTCGCGCGCCACCGAATCCATGATGTTCTCGATCGCGATGGCGCCCTGCGGGCCGCCGAAGCCGCGGAACGCGGTGTTGCTCTGCGTGTTGGTCTTGCCCGAGAAGCCGTGCATTGCCACGTTGGGCAGCCAGTAGGCGTTGTCGAAGTGGCAAAGCGCGCGCGTCATCACCGGGCCCGACAGGTCGGCCGAGTGGCCGGCGCGCGAGACCATGGTGATCTCCGCGCCGAGGATGCGGCCTTCGTCGTCGTAGCCGACGTCGTACTCGTACCAGAAGCAGTGGCGCCGGCCGGTGATCATGAAGTCGTCGTCGCGGTCCAGCCGCAGCTTCACGGGGCGCTGCAACTGGCGCGCCGCAATGGCCGCCACGCACGCAAAGATCGCCGACTGCGATTCCTTGCCGCCGAAGCCGCCGCCCATGCGCCGGCATTCCACATGCACTTCGTTCGACTGCAGGTGCAGCGCATGCGCCACCAGGTGCTGCATCTCGCTCGGGTGCTGCGTCGAGCAGTGGATGTGCAGCGCGCCGCCTTCCTTCGGAATGGCGTAGCTGATCTGGCCTTCCAGGTAGAACTGCTCCTGCCCGCCCACGTCGAGCGTGGCCTTGTGGCGGTGCGGCGCCTTGGCGATGGCGGCGCGCACAGCGGCCTCGTCGCCTTCGTTGGCGCTGCCGCCGCTGCGCACGATGTGCATCGGCGGCACGACGTACTGGCCGCGCGCATGCGCGTCCTGTGGGGTGATGACGGGCGGCTGGGCCTCGATGGTCAACGCATCTTTGGCCTTGGCGGCGGCGCGGCGCGCGGCCTCGCGCGTCTCGGCGATCACCGCGAACACGGGCTGGCCAAGGTAGCGGATCTCGCCACCGTCTGCCACCGGCAGCAGGATCGGGTCGTCGTGAACGATCGAACCGCAGTCATTGGTGCCGGGAATGTCGTCGGCCGTCAGCACCGCGACCACACCGGGCATCGCGCGGATCGCATCGAGCGACAGCGCCGTCACGCGGCCGTTGGCCGCAGGCGAAAGGCCGAGCGCGCAATGCAGCGTGCCGGTGATTTCGGGAATGTCGTCGATGTAGGTCGCTTCACCGGCCACGTGCAGGTGCGCCGACTCGTGCGGCCGGCTGATACCGACGCGCGCGCCCAGGTCGTGTGCGACCGCTTCGGCCGCGGGGTCGATGCGCGCGGCGGTGTTCTTCAGGTAATCGGCAAAGGCCTCGGCGGGCTGCAGCAAGCGGGCGTCGATGGGTTTGTTCATGGTCAGACTCCTTCCGCCTGCGCTTTGGCGGAGGCATGGGGCATCACGCTCCAGACGCTGGTTTCCTCGAGCGAGAGCGCGTCTTCGGTACGGGTTTCGAGCCAGAGGCGCTGGATGAGGTTCTGCGCCACCTGCAGCCGGTAGTCGGCCGAGGCGCGCATGTCCGACAGGGGCTTGAAGTCCTGCGCCAGCGCGAGCTTGGCGGTGGCGACGCTGGATTGCGTCCAGGGCTTGCCGACGAGCGCGGCTTCGGCGTTCGCCGCGCGCTTCACGGTCGCGGCCATGCCGCCGAAGGCCAGGCGCACGGCCTTCACCGTGTCGCTGCCCGCTTCGAGCTCGATGGCGAAACCCGCGCACAGCGCCGAGATGTCGCAATCGAAGCGCTTGCTGATCTTGTAGGCGCGCACCTGGCGGCGCATGGCGGCCAGCGGAATCGCCAGCCCCTGCACGAACTCGCCGGGCTGCAGCTGGTTCTTCATGTAGTCGATGTAGAAGTCGGGCAGCGGCATGCGGCGCACCACGTCGCCGCGGCGCAGTTCGATCTCGGCATCGAGCGACATCAGCACCGGCGGCGAATCGCCGATGGGCGAGCCGTTGGCCACGTTGCCGCCCATGGTGCCGGCGTGGCGGATCGGTGGCGAGGCGAAGCGCAGCCACACGTCCTGCAGGCTGGGCACGCGCTGCACGAGGGCTTCGAAGGCGGATTCGAGCGAGGCGCCGGCGCCGATGTAGAGCTCATCGCCATCGGTGGTCTGTCGGATCTCGATGGTCTTCATTTCGGCCACGTCGCCCACATAGATGATGTCGCCGAGGTCGCGGAACTGCTTGTTGACCCAGAGGCCGACGTCGGTGGAGCCGGCCAGCAACTGGGCACGCGGCTTCTGTTCGCGCAGCGCGGCAAGCTGGGCGATGGTTCTGGGGGCGTGGAAGTGGTCGATGCGGGCGCCGAGCGGCGCGGCGTAGTTCAGGTCTTGCCCGTCGTTCTGCAGCGCGGTGAGCGCGGCCACCACGGGCTTCGTGTCGAGCCGCACGGCAGGCAGGTCGAACATGCGCTGGCCCGCATCGAGGATCGGGCGATAGCCGGTGCAGCGGCAGAGGTTGCCCGAGAGGTCGTCGGCCAACTGCTGGCGCGTGGGCTGCGTGCCCTCGGCCTGGTGGTGTTCGTAGGTCGACCACAGCGACATCACGAAACCCGGCGTGCAGAAGCCGCACTGGGAGCCGTGGCAGTCGACCATCGCCTGCTGCACCGGGTGCAGCGTGTGGACGGGGTGTTTCTTGTCCTGCAGCGCCGGGGCGGCGCACTGCGCCTTCAGGTCTTCGACCGTGAAGAGCGCCTTGCCGTGCAGCGTGGGCAGAAACTGGATGCAGGCGTTGACCGTCTGCAGTTGCAGGCCGCCGATGGCCCCGGGCGCATTGGCGTCGGTCGCCAGCTCGCCGATCACCACGGTGCAGGCGCCGCAGTCGCCTTCGTTGCAGCCTTCCTTGGTGCCGGTGCAGTGCGCGTCCTCGCGCAGCCAGTCGAGCACCGAGCGGGTCGGATGCACGCCGCTGACGTCGACGATCTTGCCGCGATGGAAAAAACGGACGGGCTGGATATTGTTGGGCTCTGTACTCATGCGCTTCGCTCGTGGGCGGCTCGGTGTTTCCGGCCAAGCCTGGACGTTAGTCGCTTGGGCCGCAACCCACATACCGCGGGAGCCATATTGCGTATGTGGGCGCGGGTATGCGACCTAGGGGGAAACCCTGGAGAAAGCGAGCAATTCCCGGGCCATGGGCGCAGGGGTGCGCCCGAGGCGCCGCTTCAGGTCGGCTCGGGCACGGCTGCTGCCGTCGCCTTCGCCTGTGCGTAGCGCCACGCGATCAGCGTGCCGATGCAGAGGAACAGCGCGGCGATGAAGAACGGCGCGCCCGGCAGGTGGACGGGCGCGTCCGTGGCGATGAAATAGCCGAAGCTGCCGGCGAACATCGTCGGCCCGACGATGCCCGCCACCGACACCAGGCTCGTCAGCGCGCCCTGGATGCGGCCCTGCTCGGCCGCGCCGACCTGGCGGGTGACCAGCGCCTGCGCCGCCGGCCCGGCGAACGCCAGCAAGGTGCCGAACGGCAGCGCGGCCAGAAGCATCCAGCCCGCATCAGCCAAGCCGATGACGATGAAACCGAGCACGCCGAAGCCCATGCCGAACAGCAGCGCACGGCGCTCGCCGAAGCGCTTCACGCCCGGCCCGATCAACAGCGCGTTGACCAGCACGCTGAGCACGCCCACCGCGCCGAGCACCCAGCCCACCGCGTCTTCCTTCCAGTGGTAGCGGTAGTCGGCGAACAGCACGAACACGCTCGGGTAGACGTACTGGGCCAGGTTGACGAGGAAAATCACCGCCGCCAGCCCGAACACCTGTGGATAGCGCTTGAGCAGCAGCAGCGAGCCGAGCGGATTGGCGTGCGACCAGTCGAACTTGCGGGCGCGCCGCTCCGGCGACAGCGACTCGGGCAGCACGAACCATCCGTAGCAGAAGCTCAGAAGCGTCAGGCCGGCCGCGAACCAGAACGGCAGGCGCGGATCGATGTGGCTCAGTTGCCCGCCGAGCACAGGCCCGAACACCAGGCCCATGCCGAAGGCCGCGCCCACGATGCCGTAGCTGCGGGCGCGATCTTCCGGCGGCGTCACATCGGCGATGTAGGCATTGGCGATGGTGAAGCTGGCCGAGAACACGCCGGACACGACCCGGCCGACGAACAGCCACGGCAGGCTGTCGGCCAGGGCCATGAACACGAAATCCACGCCGAGGCCGAGGCACGACAACAGGATCACCGGTCGCCGCCCGAAGCGATCGGACAGCGCGCCCTGGATCGGCGAACTCACGAACTGGATCGCCGCGAACGCGGTGCCGAACACCGCGATCCAGTACGCCGCCGTCGCGGTGCTGCCGCCGGCCAGGCGCTCCACCAGGTGCGGCAGGCCGGGCAGGATCAGGCCGAACGCGAGGAAGTCGATCAGCACCGTCACGAAGATGAAGGCGAGCGCGGCGCGGCGCACGCGCGGTGCTGGAAGGGTGGCGCTCACTCGCTGCGACTCATCAGGTATTTGCCCACGCGGGGATGCGCCTCGATGAGTCCTCCCAGCCGCCCGAACAGGCCATCGAAGCAGCCGAGCACGAGCGCGATGGTCTTCTTCAGGCGATCGCGCTCGAACATCAGCATGGGCAGGATCTGCTTGAGCGTGTAGACGTTGACGAAAAGAATCGCGGGAAAGGCGCGCACATGCGCCCGCGAAAGGTCCAGCGCATTGCGCGCGATGTAGTAGCGCCGCGCGGCCGGATAGTTGATGAAATGGATCTTCCAGCCGAACAGCGACCGGGCCTGGATGTCGCCGATCTGGTGCCGCAGCACGACGTGCGGATTCAGGTACAGCGGCACCTCGCGGCCGAGGGCGCGCATGCAGTAATCGGTGTCCACGTGGTCGATCACGTAGCGCTCGTCGAACCGGCCGACCTTGGCCCAGGCGCCGCGCGAAATCAGCGAGCCCGAAGAGATCATGAAGGCGCAGCGCATCAGCGGCTCGGTGAAGGGCCGCCGAAGGTCGAACTGGTAGACGCGCTTGCCCTCAAGACCGAATTGCGGGATCAGCGCGTCCAGGTTCGTGTCGTGAACGAGCGGGCCGATCAGGAAGGCCGCGTCTTCCCCGCGTTCGCCCTCGCCCGCCCTGCCCCGGGCCACCATCGCGGCCTCGCACATGGCATCGAAGTAGCCGGGCGGCAGCTTCGAATCCTGATCGAGCAGGAAGAAGAGTTCGGCGCCCCGCGCTTCGAGGTCGACGATGCCGCAGTTGAAGGCGCCCGCGATGCCGCCGCGGTTGCCGTTGTGCAGCACCGGGACGCCCGCCTCGATGAGCGCCGGATGCCACCCGTCCACCTGCGGCGTGTTGTCGACCACACAGAGGCGCGGGCATGAGGCGGCCAGCGAATGCAGGTTCGCCACTTGCTCGTCGGTCGGGAAATAGGTGACGACGACGGCACCGAACGGGACGGACATCCTCGGCGTCAGCCTGCCGCCGTGGCCGCCACCAGCGAGCGCGGCCGCATGTCCTGCCAGTTCGCCTCGATGTAGGCGCTGCAGGCGTCGCGGTCGGTCGGCGCCAGCGCGACCTGCCAGCCGGCAGGCACGGCGATGAAGGCGGGCCACAGCGAGTGCTGGCCCTCGTCGTTCACCAGCACCTGGAAGCTGGCGTTCTTGTCGTCCAAGGGATTGCTCATTTCGAATTTCCTTGTCGTATGGGGTTCAAGCCATTTCCGCGGATGCGGAGGTTTGCAGCAGTGCTTCGAGCGCACCGGCGATGCCGGTCAGCGCGCGATGGCACGCGAAGTCCTCGCGCAACACAGCCGCGCGCTGGCGATAGCTGGAGTTGCCCAGCACCTTGCGCACCGCATCCCCGACCTGGCGCGCGGTCGGCTGGCCGGTGGCGAGGTTGATGCCCGCGCCCGACCAGGCGACGCGCGCGGCGATCTCGGGCTTTTCTTCGGAGGTGCCGGCGACCACCAGCGGCACACCCAGGCTCAGCGCATGGTTGACCGAACCGTAGCCGCCGTTGGTGACCATCGCGTGCAGCTTGGGCAGCAGCCGGTCGTAGGGCAGGAACGGCACGACGCGGGCGTTGGCGGGCAGGTTCACCGTCAGCGCGGGTGGCACCGGGCCGCCCGTGGTGGCGATGACGAGGATGTTCTTGTCGCCGGCCAGCGTCTGCAGCGTCGGGCCGATCAGTTGCGACGGATTCTGGTTGGCCAGCGTGCCCTGCGTGACGAGCACGACCGAGCGCCCGTCGTCCAGTTCGTGCCACCACTCGGGCGGCGTGAAATCGCGGCTCGCGGGCGAGAGCAACGGGCCGACGAAATGCACCGACGCGGGCAAATCGCTGCGCGGGTATTCGAACGAAGGCGCCGTCAGCTGCAGGTAGAGGTCGGGCAGCTTCACCATCGCATCGACGAAGAAGTCCGGCAGCGCGGGCAGGCCCGAGCGCGCGAGCAGCGTGTCGAAGTAGCGCTGCACCTCGCCGAACATCGCCTGCTTGAGGTTGGCATTCATCGCCTTGTTGCGCACCCGCCCTTCCGGCGTGGCCGATGGCGGCAGCGCAGTGCCGAAGAAGGCGGTGTCGCAACTGGAGAGCGGCAGCGCCGAGATGCCGATGCCGACGATGGCCGGACGGTCTTCGCGCGCCTTGCCCAGCAGCAGCGGAAAGGTGCCGCAGAACATCGTGTCGACCAGGATGGCGTCGGCCTCGAAATCTTCGAGGATCGAACTGAGGCCCGCGTGCTGCGCGGCCATGGCGTCGGCAAAGAAGTGCTTCAGGCCGAAGCACATCTGCGCATGCGCCGAGGCGATGCGCTGGCGCTCGGGGAAGCGCTTGTCGAGGTCGCGGTAGTCGAAATCGATCGCGCGCTCGAAGGGCGTGAAGCTCGCGCCGGTCGCCTCGGCCTGCGCCCTGAACTGGCTCGCGGTGTGCACCCGCACCTCGTGCCCCTGGTTCACCAGATGCTGGGCGATGGCCAGCATCGGCAGGACGTGTCCCGGCAAGGCGGTTGCGGCGATGAGGTAGCGTGCCATTCCGTTTGCTCCTATGAAGTGGTGGTTTCCAAAGCGCGACGCGCCTTGGTGTCGATGCCCAGATCGACGAAGTAGCGCTGCAGCAGGTCGCGGTCCACCGGGCGGATCGGCGCGCCGATGGCCTCGAGCTGCGCATGCGTGGCCGCACCGCTCACCTGCGGCGGCGTGGCCGTGGTGTCGTAGCGGTCGAGGATGGCGAGCACGGCGGCCAGGTCGCGGTCTTGCGCCACTGCCAGCCGTTCATGTGCGCGCTGCAGCCAAGGTTCGAGTCCGACCGGCTCCAGCCGCATGCCCATGCGCTCGAAGACGTGCGGAATGTCGCGCACCCGCAGCGCCGCCTGGCTCATCAGGTGGAACACCTGGCCCCACGAGGCCTCCTGCGCCGCGAGGCCGAGGATGGCGCGCGCCACGTCGTCCACCGGCGTGAGGTTCAGCGGCAGGTCCATGTCGGGAATCGCTTCCAGGTCGGCATAGAGATGCGCCACGCGCCAGATCAGGTCGTCGGCATTGCAGATCGCGTGCGTATGGTCGCCGGTGACGGCCCCGAGCCGGTAGATTGCGACCGGCATGCCGCGCGCCTGCGCCCCGCGGGCCAGCGCATCGCCGACCCACTTGCTCTGGCTGTAGCCATCGACCAGCCCGCTCCACGAAGCCAGCGCCGATTGCTCGGTGATGGTGTCTTCCTTGTTGTTCTGGTCGATCACCGCGAGCGTGGAGACGTAGTGCATGCTCTTCGCGCGGCCTTGCGACGTCCATTCGAGCAGCGTGACCACGCTGTCGACATTCGCGGGCTTGAGGCTCGCATAGGGATGCAAAAAGTCGACCTGCGCGGCACAGTGGTAGATGGCGTCGCAGCCTTCGCGCACCAGTTGCACGGCCGCGTCGTCCAGGCCCAGGCGCGGCTTGCCGAGGTCGCCGGTCACGACCTTGATGCGCGCGTCGTCCCAGATCGCGCCGAGCTGGCGCTGGGCCAACGTGCGCTTCAGGCGCGCTTCGCCGGCTTGCTCGTCGGGGGCGCGCACGTGGCAGACCACGCAGGCCGCGGTGTCGCGCAGCAATGCAGCCAGCAGGTGGCTGCCGACGAAGCCGCTCGCGCCGGTGAGGAACACCCGGCGTGGCGCGAGCTTCGGTGCGGTGGCCTGCGGGCGGATGTGCGCGGGCAAATCGAGTTCGCGCGACAGGTCCAGCGCCTCGGCCACGCCGCCTTCGTTGTCGAGCCACGCCGCCAGGTCGGCGATCGTCGGGCGGTTGTAGACCTCGGCGTGCGGGAAGTCCGCGCGCACCTGCTGACGGATGCGCATGCCCAGCTGGATGGCCATGAGCGAATGCCCGCCGATCTCGAAGAAGTTGTCGTGGATGCCGACGCGCTCCAGGCGCAGCGTCTCGGACCACAGGCCGGCGAGCAGCTTCTCGGTCGGTGTGCGGGGCTCCACATACAGTGCGACGGGCTGTTGGTCGGGCACCGGCAGCGCCTTCTTGTCGAGCTTGCCGCTTTGCGTGAGCGGCAGCGACGGCAGGTGCACGAAGGCCGAGGGCACCATGTAGTCGGGCAGGGCCTGCGCCATGTGGGCGCGCAACTCGGTCGGCTGCGGTTCGGAACCTGCGACGAAGTAGGCGACGAGGCGCTTTTCGCCGGGCACGTCTTCGCGGGCGATCACGGCGGCCTGCGTGACCAGCGGGTGCTTGAGCAGCACCGATTCGATCTCGCCCGGCTCGATGCGGAAGCCGCGGATCTTCACCTGCTGGTCGGCGCGGCCGAGGAAATCGAGCGTGCCGTCGGCGCGCCAGCGTGCAAGGTCGCCGCTGCGGTACATGCGGCTGCCGGGCGCGCCGTGCGGGTCGGCGATGAAGCGTTCCGCACTCAACGCAGGACGGTTGAGATAACCGCGCGCCACGCCGCTGCCGGCAATGTAGAGCTCGCCCGCGACACCCGACGGCACCGGCTGCAGCGCGTTGTCGAGCACGTACATCCGCGTGTTCCAGATCGGCTGGCCGATGGAGGGGAGTTCCTCGGCTGTCATCGGCGCACTCATGCTCGCGCAGATGGTGATCTCGGTCGGGCCGTAGGCGTTGATCATGCGGCGGCCCTCTGACCACTTCGCGGCCAGCGCGGCGGGGCAGGCATCGCCGCCGACCACCAGCGTCCGCAGGTGCGGGAACTCGCCGTGCGGCAAGGTCGCGAGCGCGGCGGGCGGAATCAGCGCGTGGCTCACGGCCTGCTTCTCGAGCAGCTCGGCGAGTTCCGTGCCGAGCAGTTGCTCCGGCCCCGGCACCACCAGCGCGGCGCCGGCGCGGAAGGCCATCAGCTGGTCCATCACGGAGGCGTCGAAACCGCTGGAGGAGAACTGCAGCACGCGCGAGTCGTGGCCGATGACGAGCCGCTCAGCCATCGCGGTGCCGAGGCTGGCGAGGCCCGCATGCGGCACGACCACGCCCTTGGGCACGCCGGTGGAGCCGGAGGTGTAGATGAGGTAGGCGGCATCCTGGGGATTGGCCGTTTGCGCGAGCGGTTTGTCCGACTGGATGGCGAGCGCAGCGACCATGCTGTCGCTGTCGAGGGCGATGCAGCGGGGAACACCGGCCAGTTCGGGCAGCAACGCATCGTGGGTCAGCACCGCGGCGGGTGTGGCTTCCTCGAACACGAAGGCGCTGCGCGCGGCCATGTGGTTGGGGTCGATGGGCAGGTAGGCGGCGCCGGCCTTCACGATGGCCAGGTGCGCCACGAAGAGATCGAGCGAACGCGGCAGCACCGTCGCGACGATGGCGCCGGCCGCGATGCCTTGCGCGCGCAGCAGGTGCGAGAGCCGGTTGGCGCGCGCGTCGAGTTCGGCGTAGCTGATGGTCGCGTCGTCGAGCACCACCGCATCGGCATGCGGGCGCTCGGCGGCGTGCGACGCCACCATGGCGGCGAACGAGAGCGGTGCGAGATCGCGCGTGCGGCCGCTCCAGTCGGAGAGCAGGCGGTCGGTTTCTTCGACGCTCAGGATGGCGAGGCCGCTCACCGCGTCGTCGGGCGCATCGCAGGCCTCTTCGAGCAAACGCACCAGCCGCGCGCCCATGGCTTCGACGGTGCTGCGCTCGAACAGGTCGGTGCTGTACTGGATGCCGCCGGAGATGCCTCCCGGCAGGCCATCGGCGCCGCGCTGCTCGCCGAGGATGAACGACAGGTCGAACTTCGCGGTGTCGATGGCCACCGGCTGCGGCGTGATCGAGAGGCCCGGCAGGCTGAACGACAGGCGGCTGGTGTTCTGGAAGCCGAGCATGACCTGAAACAGCGGCAGGTTGGCGCGCGAGCGGCCGGGGCGCAGCAGCTCGACGAGGCGGTCGTATGGGAACTCCTGGTTCGCGTAGGCCGTGAGGTTGGTGGCGCGCACGCGCGAGACCAGCTCGCGCAGGCCCGGCTGGCCCGAGGTGTCGGTGCGCAACACCAGCGTGTTGACGAAGCAGCCGATGAGCTCGTCCAGTGCATGGTCGCTGCGCCCTGCGACCGGGCTGCCGATGACGATGTCGTCGCCCGCGCCGAGCCGGCTCAAGAGGCCCGCGAGCGCGGCCTGCAGCACCATGAAGACGCTGGCCTGTCCGTCGCGTGCCAGTTGCAGGATGCGTTCGTGTACGTGCGCCGGAATCTGCAGCGGGACCACGTCGCCGCGGTAGGTGGGAATGAGCGGGCGTGCGTGGTCGACGGGCAAAGCCAATTGCTCGGGCAGGTCGCTCAACGAAGAACGCCAAAACTCGCGCTGGCGGCCGGCCATGCTGTCGGCGTCGTCTTCGCTGCCCAGCAGCTCCTGCTGCCACAGCGCGTAGTCGGCGTATTGCAGCGGCAGCGGCTCCCAGCCCGGCGCCTTGCCTTCGCAGCGCGCGGCATAGGCCACGCTCAGGTCGCGCGCCAGCGGCAGCAGCGACGCGCCGTCGCCGGCGATGTGGTGCGTGAGCAGCAGCAGCACGTGCTCGTCGGCCACGAGCTTGAACAGGTAGACGCACAGCGGCGCCGCGCTGCCGAGGTCGAAGGCATGGCCCGCCGCGGCGTGAAGCTGCGCGGCGATTTCTTCTTCGCTGCTGTCGGCTTCGATCACCGCCGGGCGCGCATCGGCGCCGTCGAGGATGTGCTGGTACGGCAGCCCGTCTTCGTTCGGGTAGACCGTGCGCAGGCTTTCATGGCGCTGCACCAGGTCGCCGAGCGCCGCATGCAGCGCGGCGCGGTCGAGCACACCGGACAAGCGCAGCGCGAGCGGCATGTTGTACGCCGGGTTCGCGCCTTCGAGCTGGTTCATCAGCCACAGGCGGCGCTGTGCGAACGAGAGCGGAATGCGCGCGGGGCGCGGCATCGGCGTGAGGCTCGGACGTGTGACCGATTCCTGGTCGAGCAGGTCGGCGAGGCCCGCGATGGTGGAGACCTGGAACAGCGTGTCGACCGGCAGGTCGATCATGAATTGCTGGCGGATCATCGACATCAGCTGCACGATCATCAGCGAGTGCCCGCCGAGTTCGAAGAAGTTGTCATTCACGCCGACGCGCGGCAGATGCAGCGTTTCGGCCCAGAGGCCGGCGAGGATCTTTTCGGTCGGCGTGCGCGGCGCGGCGTAGGGAGTGGCGGCCTGCACCTCCGGCGGCGGCAGCGCCTTGCGGTCGAGCTTGCCGCTCGGGCCGAGCGGCAGCGACGGGAGGCTGACGAAGGCCGACGGAACCATGTACTCGGGCAGCGATTGCGCGAGGTGCGTGCGCAGCTCGGCCGCTTGCGGATCGGTGGCATCGGCGGCCACGAAGTAGGCGACCAGGCGCTTCTCGCCTGGCACGTCTTCGCGCGCCACCACCGCGGCCTGCGCGACCTGCGGGTGCTGCAACAACACCGATTCGATCTCGCCCGGCTCGATGCGCAATCCGCGGATCTTCACTTGCTGATCAGCGCGGCCGAGGAAGTCGAGGCTGCCGTCCTTGCGCCAGCGCGCAAGGTCGCCGGTGCGGTACATGCGGCTGCCGGGCGCGCCGTAAGGATTGGCGATGAAGCGCTCGGCACTGAGCAACGGGCGCTTGAGGTAGCCGCGGGCGAGGCCGACGCCTGCGATGAACAGCTCGCCGGTCACGCCCGCCGGCACGGGCTGCATGCCGCTGTCGAGCACGTGCATCTGCGTGTTCCAGATCGGGCGGCCGATGGGGACGCTCGTGGCCTCCGCATCGTCCGTGCGTTCGCATTCCCACGAAGTGACGTCGACCGCGGCCTCGGTCGGACCGTAGAGGTTGTGCAGCTCGCACGAAAGGCGCTGCTGGAACTGCGATTGCAGCGCGGGCGACAGCGCCTCGCCGCTGCAGATCACACGGCGCAGTGTGGTGCACTCGGCAGCCGTGGGTTCGAGCAGGAAGACCTCGAGCATCGACGGCACGAAGTGAATCGTCGTGATGCCCTCTTCCGCGATCAGCCCAGCGAGGTACGCCGCATCCTTGTGGCCGCCCGGCTTCGCGAGCACCAGCGTGGCGCCGTCGATCAGCGGCCAGAAGAACTCCCACACCGACACGTCGAAGCTGGAAGGCGTCTTCTGCAGCACGCGGTCGGCGGCCTGCAGGCCGTAGCGGTCCTGCATCCAGCAGAGGCGGTTGACGATCGCGCGGTGCGACACGACTGCGCCCTTGGGCATGCCGGTAGAGCCCGAGGTGTAGATCACGTAGGCCGGGTGCGAGGGGTCGATCGCGACGCCGGGGTTGGTGTCGGCGCAACTCTCCAAATCCGCAATCGTTTGCGCTACATCGATCAGCAATGTGGTGGCGGCTGCCGGCAGCGACTCCGCGAGGGATTCGGTCGTGACGAGGCACACGGGCTGCGCATCGCCGAGCATGAAGGCGATGCGGTCTTGCGGGAAGTCCGGATCGACCGGCAAGTACGCCGCGCCGGTCTTCAGCGTGGCGAGCAAAGCGACCATCAGGTCCATCGAACGCGGAATCGCGAGTGCCACGGTGCGCTCCGGGCCCGCGCCGCGTGCGCGCAGCAGGTGCGCGAGACGGTTGGCGCGGCGGTTCAGTTCTTCGTTGGGCATCGCCTCACCGTCGAAGCGCAACGCGATGGCTTGCGGATTGGCGGCGAGTTGCGCTTCGATGAGCGCGGTGAGGTGCATGTCGGGCACGGTATGGGCCGTGTCGTTCCATGTAACCAGCAACTGCTTGCGCTCGTCGGCGCCGAGCAGATCGATCTGTCCGACAGCCTGCAACGGCAGACGGATCACGGCGTCGATGAACGCCAACAAGCGGCGCTGGTGGTCGGCCAGGTCCTCTGCGGTGTGCACCGCGGGGTTGGCGTCGAAATCGATCTGCAGGTCCTGCCCGTTGCCTCGTTCGTACAGGAAGATGCCGAGGTCTTCCGCCGTGCCGTTCGAGAGGTTGCGCGGTTTGGCTGGGTGGCCCGCGAAACGGAAGTCGTAGTCGAAGGGCTCGACGTTGACCACGGTGGTGAAGAGCTGCCGGTTGTTCACCAGCATGTTGAGGTCGCTGCGCAGGTGCTCGTAGCGGTACGACTGGTGCCGCAGGATCTGCCGCATCTGCCGGCCGACTTCGCGGATCAGTTCCGGAATCGGCAGGTCCGCGCGCATCGCGAGGCGCAGCGGCAGCGCGTTGGCCACCATCGCGGGCACGCGGCGCATGCGGTCGTTGTGGCGTGCGGTGACGGGAATGCCGATGGCCATGTCCTCGATGCCGGTCGCGCGATACAGGTAGGCCGCGGTGGTGGCGATCAGTATCTGCGGCAGCGTGGTGCCGAGCTCCTGCGCGATGGTCTGCAGCGCCTGCACGCTGGCCGCGGGCAGGTGCACCGTCTGGCGCAAGAGGCCACCGATGTTGACCGAGCGGCGCGAGGCGAGGCTCAGCGGATCGGGCGCGTCGGCGAAGCGCTCGGTCCAGTACTGGCGGTCGCGCGGAAAGCGGCCGGACTCGCGGTAGGCGTGTTCTTCGTCAGCGAGCTGAGAGATCGGTGCGAGACGCGAGTCTTCGGGCACCGCTGCGTTGTCGTCGGCCATCGCGGTGTAGGTGTCGGCGAAGCGGCGTGCAATGAGGCCGCCGCTGAAGCCGTCGAGCACGATGTGGTGGCTGCGGTGGTACCAGATGTGTCGATCGGGCGCGAGACGGATTAATGCGGAGAGCCACAGTTGTCCGTGCGCGAGGTCGATGTTCCGGGTGTAGTCGGCGCGCATCCAGCGCTCTGCCTCGGCCAGCGGATCGCTGTCGCCGCTGAGGTCGAGGTACGGAATCTCGCCAGCAAAAACAGGTGCGACCACCTGCCGCGGCCCCTGCGGGGTATCGACGAAACCAAGGCGCGTGGCCTCGACTTCGTCGGCCACCTGCCGCATGGCGGCGAGAAAGATGTCGGGGTCGATCTCGCCAGCGATGTCGATGGCTTCGGCGAGATTGAAATTGGTGTCGGGCGAGGCGAACTTTGCGCCGAGCCACATCGCCATCTGCCCCGAGGTAAGGGGGGCGGTGCGGCCCAGCTGATCGACGGTACTCATGCACTTCTCCAGGTCTTGAGTGAAATTGGCAACGATGCATGTGCGCGTGAAATGGACGCGTCGTGCATCGGCCGCTCAAGGAGAAATGCCGGTGCTCCGCGGTAACAATCCGTTCACATTGCCAGTCCACTGTACAAGTGGTTGCAACCATTTCAGTGACGGTTTTTGGGCCGAAAACATTTCATGACCGTCTTTGAGCGCGAAAGATTTCATCCTCGCGTTGCGATGCGAATCGCGGCTTCCGGAATCGAAGGCTTTCATCGTATTTCGGCGGCCATGCACCCCAAAAGCTTGTTGCGATGCAGCAACTTGGCGAGGAAGTTGTAGGGGCATCGCTCGCCGTGTTATTCGCGGCGGCACGCGCGTACGCGCCACGCGGCGCGTACTTTGGTTGTCGAACGCGTTGTCGCTTCAGGCGCGCTCGGAGAACAACGCCGTGATCACCTGCCGCAACCAGCGGTTGGCCGGATCGCCCTCGAAGCGTTTGCTCCAGTGCAGCGACACGCTGAAGTCGCGCAGCGGAAACGGCGGCTCGACGATGGCGTAACCGCCCTCTTCCGCAAAGCCGCGCGCGATGTTGCGCGGCATCACCACCGCGAGGTCGGTGGCGCGCACGATGGCCGGCAGCACCATGAAGTGCTCGGTCGTGAGGCGAAGGCGGTCTTCCAGGTTCAGCAGTTGCAGGATGCGCAGCGTGTCGGCGTGCGTGCGCACCGCCACGTAGTCGAGCTCCTGCAGCGCCTCGAGCAGCGCCTGCCCCTTGCGACGGCGCTTCACGAACGGATGGCCCTTGCGCAGCAGCACGATGTAGCGGTCCTTCAGCAGATGCGTGCGCTGCGTGTCGCGCACGTTCGACAGGAAGCCGAAGGCGAAATCGATGCGGCCGCTGTCGAGCGCGGGCGCGACTTCCGCCGGCAGCAGCGGCAGGGTCTCCAGCCGCACGCCGGGCGCGAGTTCGCCCAGCCGCGCCATCAGCGCGGGCAGGAAGCGGCCCTCGCCGATGTCGCTCATGTGAATACGAAAGCTCTTGCGCGAGACCTGCGGCTCGAAGCGATCGGGCTCATGCAGCGCCGCCTCGATCGTGCTGAGCGCTGCCTGCACCGCAACCGCGAGCCGGTCGGCGCGCGGTGTCGGCGCCACGCCGCCGGGGGTGCGCGTGAAGAGCGCGTCTTTCAGCAATAACCGCAGCCGCCCCAGGCCGTGACTCGCCGCGGGCTGCGTGAGGCCCAGCGACTCCGCCGCGCGGCTCACGCTGCGCTCGCGATAGACCGCATCGAACAAGCGCAGCAGGTTGAGGTCGACCGAGTCGATATGCATGCCATTCATATTGCTTAGCTTGATTATTCTATTGAGCGCGGACCCCATGGCACGCACACTGGCGAGCGGTTCTCAGTCGGCCCCAAAGCCGAAT
Source organism: Variovorax paradoxus EPS (assembly GCF_000184745.1). Lineage (NCBI taxonomy): Bacteria > Pseudomonadati > Pseudomonadota > Betaproteobacteria > Burkholderiales > Comamonadaceae > Variovorax > Variovorax paradoxus. The sequence goes on from NC_014931.1 coordinate 4,910,663, forward strand.
CGATCGAACACCCCACGACAAGAAGGAGACACGACATGGCCCTACGCCGTTCGCACGCGGTCCTCGCCGCCCTGCTCTTCACAGCCACCGCCGCATGGGCCCAGCAGCCCCCGGCCGAGGAACCGGGGTGGGCCAAGGGCCGCCCGAAGAACGAAGCCGCCACGCGCCTGGCACCCGTGCCCTCTTTCCCGATTCCCACCGCGCCCGACCAGTTGCCCACCGCCAAGTTCAAGCTCCCGCCCGGCTTCAAGGTGGAGACCTGGGCCTCGGGCGTGCTCGATGCGCGCGAGTTGCGCCAGGGCGCCAAGGGCACGGTCTTCGTGAGCACGCTCTTCGTGGGCAACAAGGTCTACGCCATTGCCGAAAAGGGCGACCGCAAGCCCAAGACCATCATCGACAAGACCGAGTTCGCCACCGGCATCGAGTTCTACAAGGGCGCGCTCTTCCTGGCCACGCACAAGCAGATCGTGCGTTACGACGGCATCGAGGACAAGCTGGACAACCCCGGTACGCCGGTGGTGCTCAACGACAAGCTGCCCGGCGGCCAGGACCACAGCTGGCGGTACCTGCGCATGCACAAGGACAAGCTCTACTACGCGGTCGGCGCGCCCTGCAACCTGTGCGAGCCCGACGACGCGCATGCGCGCATCTTCCGCATGAACCCCGACGGCAGCGGCATCGAGACGGTGGCGCGCGGCGTGCGCAACACGGTGGGCTTCGACTTCGACCCGAAGACCGGCAACCTCTGGTTCACCGACAACGGCCGCGACTGGCTCAGCGAAGACCTGCCGAACGACGAGCTCAACGTGGTGACCAAGCCCGACCAGCACTTCGGCTATCCGTACTGCCACCAGGGCAACATCCTCGATTCGGAATTCGGCTGGGGCAAGCGCTGCGACGACTACCAGAAGCCCGCAGCCCTGCTCGGCCCGCACGCCGCCGCGCTGGGCCTCGCCTTCTACAACGGCAAGAGCTTCCCAGCCAAGTACCGCGGCGCCATGTTCATCGCGCGCCACGGCCCGTGGAACCGCACCACCAAGTACGCAGACATCGCGGTCGCCTGGCCCGACGGCAAGGGCGGCGCGAAGGTCGAGCCCTTCATGACGGGCTTCGTCGAGAACAACACCTACCTCGGCCGGCCGGTGGACTTCCTCGTGCTGAAAGACGGCTCGATGCTGGTGAGCGACGACCACGCCGGTGCGATCTATCGCATCAGCTACGGTGGCAAATGAAGAGAGCCGGCGTCATTGCGAAAGCGGTAGCGGCGGGCTTGATGGCGGTGGCTCTGTCGTCGGCGGTTGCACAGGGCACGAAGCCGGCTGCCTCAGCGCAGCCTAGCTATGCGCAGCGCTATGGGTCCCTGTGCGCCTCGTGCCACGGCGCGAACGGCCGCAGCGACATGGCGGGCACGCCGGTGCTTGCGGGCCAGCATTCGTTCTATGCGATCACGCAGCTCTTTCTCTTTCGCGAAGGCCGGCGCGACAACCCGGCAATGACCGCAGTCGCCAAGACCATGACCGATGCCGACCTGCGCGGCTTCTCGGACTACATCGCCACGCTGCCCGCGGTGCCCGCACCGCCGGCCGCCACGCCGCCGGATGCCGCACGCATGACGCGCGGCCAAGCTTTGGCACAGGAGCATCGCTGCGTGATCTGCCACGGCGCCGACCTGAGCGGCGGCCAGCAGGTGCCGCGCATCGGGCAGCAGCATGAAGACTACCTGCAGCTCACGCTGCACGGCTTTCGCACGGGCAAGCGCCCGGGCTACACGCAGGCGATGGGCGAGGCGGTGAGCCGCATCGCGCCGGAGGACCTGGACACGCTCGCCTATTACGTCGCGCGCTTTCCCGGCGCACCCGCGAAGCCCCCACCGAAGTAACACCGCCGTACGACATCTGCGAGTGCGCCATGCGGACGCAGCGCACCGCGCACCCGAAATTCCCCAAAACCACGAACATCGGAGCCGAATCTCTTGGAAGTCTCATTCAGCAAGGAAGTGGAAATGCTGCGCCTTGGCGCCGGCGACACCTTCCACGGCGAGGGCATCCTCGCCATCACCAAGGGCCTCCTGCAGTCGGGCGTGGCCTACGTGGGCGGCTACCAGGGCGCGCCCGTGTCGCACCTGCTCGACGTGATGGTCCAGGGCAAGGCCTACATGGACGAACTCGGCGTGCACGTCGAGGCCTGCTCGAACGAAGCCTCGGCCGCAGCGATGCTCGGCGCCTCCATCCACTACCCGCTGCGCGGCGCGGTCACCTGGAAATCCATCGTCGGCACCAACGTGGCGGCCGATGCGCTGTCGAACCTCTCCTCGCCGGGCGTGACCGGCGGCGTGCTGGTCGTGGTGGGCGAGGACTACGGCGAAGGCGCGAGCGTGATCCAGGAACGCACGCATGCCTACGCGCTCAAGTCGAGCATGTGCCTGCTCGATCCACGCCCCGATCTCGGCGTGATGGTGCGCATGGTCGAAGAAGGATTTCGCCTTTCGGAAACCTCGAACATGCCCTGCCTCATGGAGCTGCGCATCCGCACCTGCCATGTGCGCGGCAGCTTCGAGTGCAAGGACAACGTCGCGCCCGCCGTCTCGACGCGCGCGCTCATGACCGAGCCCGCGGGCTTCGACTACATGCGCCTCGCGCACCCGCCCGTCACCTTCCGCCACGAGAAGCTCAAGGGCGACGCGCGCATTCCGGCGGCGCGGCGCTACATCGTCGAACACGGGCTCAACGAGCTGATGCCGGGCCATCGCCATACGGACCTGGGCATCGTGGTGCAGGGCGGTCTCTACAACGCGCTCGTCCGCAGCCTGCAGCAGCAAGGCCTGGCCGATGCGTTCGGCGAGACAGACATTCCGATCCTCGTGCTCAACGTGACCTATCCGCTGGTGCCGGAGCAAGTGGCCGACTTCTGCGTGGGCAAACGCGCGGTGCTGGTGGTGGAAGAAGGCCAGCCGGAGTACATCGAGCAAGACATCGCGACACTGCTGCGCCGGCGCGACATCCAGACACCGCTGCATGGCAAGGACATGCTGCCCGCTGCTGGCGAGTACGGCGTCGAGGTGCTGTCGGGCGGCATCGGCGCCTTCGCCGCGAAGTACATCGAAGCCGGCGAGGCGTTGTCATCGGCACAGGCATGGCTCGCTGGCAACCGCGAACGCCGCGAGGCCGTTGCACGCCAGCTCTCCGCGCCGCTGCCCAACCGCCCGCCGAGCTTCTGCATCGGCTGCCCCGAGCGCCCGGTGTTCTCCGCGCTCAAGCTCGCGCAGCAGGAGACGGGGCCGGTGCACATCGCGGCCGACATCGGCTGCCACGCCTTCGGCACTTTCGAGCCGTTCTCGATGGGCCACTCGATCCTCGGCTACGGCATGAGCCTCGCGAGCCGCGCGGGCGTGGCACCGATGATGAACCGCCGCACGCTCTCGATCATGGGCGACGGCGGGTTCTGGCACAACGGCTTGCTCACCGGCGTGCAGAGCGCGCTGTTCAACGACGACGACGCGGTGCTCCTGATCTTCAAGAACGGCTACACCTCGGCCACCGGCACGCAGGACATCATCTCCACGCCGGACGACGACGTGAAGGAGCGCGCCGTCGACAAGCAGCAGAGCCTGGTCGACAAGAACCAGACCATCGAGGCCACGCTCACCGGCCTGGGCGTGAAGTGGATGCGCACCGTGACCACCTACGACGTGGAGCGCATGCGCAAGACGCTGACCGACGCGCTCACCAGCGACTTCAACGGCCTGAAGGTGGTGATCGCCGAGGGCGAGTGCCAGCTCGAGCGGCAGCGGCGGATCAAGCCGTGGATCGCCGGTCTGCTCAAGAAGGGCGAGCGCGTGGTGCGGGTGAAGTACGGCGTCGATGAAGACGTGTGCAACGGCGACCACGCGTGCATCCGCCTCTCGGGCTGCCCGACGCTCACGCTCAAGGACAACCCCGATCCGCTGAAGGTCGACCCCGTTGCCACCGTGATCGACGGCTGCGTGGGCTGCGGCCTCTGCGGCGAGAACGCGCACGCGGCCACGCTGTGCCCGAGCTTCTATCGGGCCGAGGTGGTGCAGAACCCGAAGTGGCACGAACGCCTCGTGCATTCGCTGCGCGGCGCGGTCGTTCGCGCACTGCAACCCGCATGAGCCACATGAGCCAGATGAGCCGCGCCATGGAAACGAATCGTCCCATCACCCTTCTCGTCTGCGCCCTCGGTGGCGAAGGCGGCGGCGTGCTCACCGAATGGCTCGTGGACATCGCCCGCCATGCCGGCTACGCCGCGCAGAGCACCTCGATTCCCGGTGTCGCGCAGCGCACCGGTGCCACCACCTACTACATCGAGGTGTTCCCCGTGCCGCTCGCACAGCTGGGCGGCAGGCGCCCGGTGTTCAGCCTGAGCCCGGTGCCCGGCGCGCTCGATGCGATCGTTTCGTCGGAGCTGCTGGAGACCGCACGGCAGATCGGCAACGGCATGAGCGCGCCGCTGCGCACGCTGGTCATCAGCTCGTCGGCGCGCATCTTCACCACCGCCGAACGCATGGAGCCCGGCGACGGGCGCGCCGATGCGCAGCGCCTGGTCGACGTGGTGAAAGCCTTCAGCCGCGAGCACCATGTGTTCGACATGAACGCCATCGCACGCGACACCGGCACGGTGGTCAGCGCCGTGATGCTCGGCGCCATAGCGGGCAGCGGCCTCTTCCCGTTTCCGCGCGAAGCCTATGAGCACGTCGTGCGTGGCGGCGACACGAGCGCACCCGAGAAGCTCAACAAGATGGCCGCCGCCAGCCTGCGCGGCTTCGCGGCCGCCTTCGATGCGGTGAGCGCGCCGCGCACGCAGTCCGCCTTCGTGAACAGCGTGATGGCCGGCGACACCGCCGACGCGCCGCCACCCGCGCGCGCCCTGCCCGACGAACTGGCGCGCCGCTTCCCGCCCGCCGTGCACGACCTGCTCGCACTCGGCCATGCACGCGTGCTCGATTACCAGGATGCCGCCTACGCGACGCTGTATGCCGAGCGCCTGGGCAAGGTGCTCGATGCCGAGCGCGCCGCCGATCCGGCCGGCGCCCACGGCTTTGCCCTCACCCGCGAGGCCGCGCGCTGGCTTGCGCTGTGGATGGCCTTCGACGACATCGTGCGCGTGGCCGCGCTCAAGGGCCGCGCGAGCCGCGTCCAGCGCGTGCGGCAGGAAGTGCGCGCGGGCGACGAAGACATCGTGAAGCTCCACGACCACTTCAAGCCCGGCGCCGCCGAGTTCGCCGCGCTGCTGCCACCCGCGCTGTCGCGCCGCGTGACCGCGTGGGACCGCGGCCGGCAGGCGCGCGGCCGCGAGCCCTGGGCGCTGCCGTTGAAGGTGGGCAGCCATTCGGTCTTCGGCATGGCGTCGCTGCGGCTCCTGTCGTCGCTGAAGTGGCTGCGCCGCCGAGGCAGCCGCTTCGCCGAGGAGCAGGCGCTGATCGAGCGCTGGCTCGCGGCCGTGGAAGCCGGCACGCGTGAAGCCTGGGCACTGGGCCACGAGCTTGCGCTGTGCGGCCGGCTCATCAAGGGCTACGGCAGCACCAACGAACGCGGCAAGGAGAACCTGCTGCACGTGACCGACCATCTCGCGGCACAGCCCGGCGTGGCGCCGGCCGTGCGCGCGCAATCCGTGGCGGCGGCACGCACCGCCGCCCTGGCCGACGACGCCGGCCGCGCACTCGATGCCGCGCTGGTCGCGCACGGTGCGCCCGCCCGCGCGGTCAAGGCCCAGCCCATCCGCTGGATGAAGCGCAAGCCGAGCGGCGGCGCCTGAGGCGGGAGGCGACACGATGGCATCGATCAACGTCGAAGACCACCGCCGCCGCACCCCCAGGAAATCCCGCGCGGGAAAGCCTCCATTTACCCGGTCCACGCCGCTGCCTAGGCTGACCGGTCTCGACGATTTCAAACAGACCATAAAGAAGGAGACCATGAAAACCACCGACCGCCATTCCCATCGCCGCAGCGCGCGCCCCTCGCCCGCCGCCCTGCTCGCAGCCTGCGCCGCGCTCGTGCTCGGCACGCCCGCCGTGCATGCGCAGGACAAACCCGTGCAGCTCAAGCTCTCGAGCTGGGTGCCCGCGCAACACCCGCTCAACCCTGCCCTGCAGGCCTGGGCCGACGACATCAAGAAGGCATCGAACGGCAGCATCACCGCGATCCTGTTTCCGTCGGAGCAGCTCGGCAAGGCCTTCGATCACTACGACATGGCGCGCGACGGCATCGCGGACTTCTCGTACGTGAACCCGGGCTACCAGCCGGGCCGTTTCCCGGTGATGGCCGGCGCATCGTTGCCTTTCCTCTTCGCCAATGGCAAGGAAGGCTCGGCCGCCATCGACGATTGGTACCGCAACTACGCGGCCAAGGAAATGAAGGACGTGAAGTACTGCTTCGCGTTCGTGCACGACCCCGGCACCTTCCACTCGCGCAAGAAGATCACGCTGCCCACCGACATCAAGGGCATGAAGGTGCGCCCGGCCACGAGCACCGTGGGCCAGCTCATCACCTCGCTGGGCGGCACCAACGTGCAGGCCTCGGCGCCCGAGTCGCGCGACATGCTGGAACGCGGCGTGGCCGATGCCATCACCTTCCCGTGGGGATCGATCGGCCTCTTCGGCATCGACAAGGTCGTGAAGTACCACATGGATGCGCCGCTCTACGTCACGCCCTTCGTCTGGGTGATGAACAAGGGCAAGTACGACGCGATGTCCGCCGGGCAGAAGAAAGTGATCGACGATCACTGCACCAGCGAATGGGCGCAGAAGGTGGCGGGGCCCTGGGCCGACTTCGAGTTCGGCGGGCGCGCGAAGATCGCCGCGCAATCGGGCCACGAGGTCTACAAGCTCACGCCGGAACAGCTCGACGCATGGCGCAAGGCGGCCGCGCCGTCGGAGGCGCAATGGGCCGAGAGCGTGAAGAAGGTGGGCGAAGACCCGAAGGCGGTGATGGATGCGCTGAAGGGCAGCCTCACGAAATACAAGTCGGCGCTCTAGAAACCCGCCGGATGCGCGACCCCGCCCGTTCACGCTGAGCTTGTCGAAGCGCCGCGCAGGGCTTCGACAAGCTCAGCCTGAACGGTTCCGGAGATCGGTCGGGCATCCCTCTCCTGGCTGTCCTTGCGCCTGCGGCGCGCACATGCTGCGTGAACCTTGACTTCCCATCATCCGACCATGTCCACACGCTCCGCCTCTTACATGGACCGCGCGATCAACACCATTGAATGGCTCGCCGCCATATTCGTGGGGATCGTCGCGCTCAACATCTTCGTGGCCGTGGTGCTGCGCAAGTTCTTCGACACATCGATCCTCGACGCCTACGACTTCGGCCGCATGCTGCTGGGCATCCTGATCTTCTGGGGCATCGCGGCCACCAGCTACCGGGGCGGCCACATCACGGTCGACCTGGTGTGGACGGCGGCGGGGCCGCGCATGAAGCGCGTGATCGACGTGTTCGCCACGCTCGTGCTGCTGTTCGTGGTGGCGGTGCAGACCGCGATGCTGTTCGACAAGGTGCGCGGCACCTACGTGGACAACGTGCTGACCTACGACATGAACATCCCGACGTGGCCGTTCTATGCGGTGGCTTGGTTCGGCGACGTTTGTGCGGTGCTGCTGATCGCCATTCGCACCTACCGTTTGATCTTTCATCCCGAGCAGCTCGAAGAAGTTCACGCTGAACAGAAGGCCGACGAATGAGCCCCGATGCAGTTGCCATCCTGGGCTTTGTCGCCCTCTTCGTCTTGATGCTGTTGCGCGTGCCGGTGGGCATGGCGATGGGCCTTGTCGGCGTTGTCGGCTACAGCTACCTCGTGGGTCCCGGCCCCGCGCTGAAGCTCGTGGGCCAGACCTCCATGCGCACCGTGACCGACTACACCTTCGGCGTGATCCCGATGTTCATGCTGATGGGCGCGCTGGTGTCGGTGTCGGGTGTGAGCCGCGAACTTTTCAAGGCCGCCAACTCGATGATCGGCCACCTGCGCGGCGGCCTCGGCGTTGCGACCGTTGTAGCTTGCGGCGGGTTCGCGGCGATCTGCGGCTCGTCGGTGGCCACGGCGGCCACGTTCTCGGCGGTGGCGTATCCGGAGATGCGGCGCTTCAACTATCCGCAGTCGTTCTCCACCGGCGTGATTGCGGCGGGCGGCACGCTGGGCGCTATCCTGCCGCCGTCGACGGTGCTCGCGGTCTACGCCATCCTCACGCAGCAGGACATCGGCAAGCTCTTCATGGCGGGCATAGTGCCGGGCATTTTGGCGATGGCGATGTACGTGCTGACGATCGCGATCATCGTGAAGCTCAGGCCCGACTGGCTGCCCGGCGGCGAGGTGAAGCCGTGGTCGGAGCGCTTCAAGGACCTGCGCAACGTGTGGGCGCCGCTGGTGTTGTTCGTGTTCGTGATCGGTGGGCTCTACGGCGGCTTCTTCACGCCGACCGAAGCGGGCGGCGTGGGCGCGAGCGGTGCGTTCATCCTCGGGCTCGTGCGGCGCAAGCTCGATGGCCCGAAGATCCGCGAGGCGCTGCTCTCTGCCACGCGCACGGCGGCGGCGGTGTTCACGGTGCTGATCGGCGCACTGCTGTTCGGCTACTTCCTCACCATCACGCAAAGCCCGCAGAAGCTCACCGAATTCCTCACCGGCCTGGGCATCGGCCGCTACGGCGTGCTCGCACTCATCATGGTGATGTACCTCGTGCTCGGCTGCCTGATGGACGCGATGGCGATGATCATCCTCACGGTGCCCATCATCTTTCCAGTGATCGTGCACCTGGGGTTCGACCCGATCTGGTTCGGCGTGATCATCGTGATGACGGTGGAGCTGGGGCTCATCCATCCACCGGTGGGAATGAACGTCTTCGTCATCAAGAGCGTGGTGAAGGACGTGAGCTTCACCACCATCTTCAAGGGCGTGCTGCCGTTCATCGTGACGGACATCGTGCGCCTGGTGATCCTGATCGCGTTCCCGGTCATCGCGCTGTGGCTGCCGACGAGAATGGGCTGATGAGCACACACAAGGAAATCGTCTACACCGCACGCGTCGAGTTCGGCGACTGCGACCCGGCCGGCATCGTCTGGTTTCCCAACTTCTTTCGCTGGATCGATGCGGCATCGCGGCATTTCTTCGCAGGCTGCGGCGTGCCGCGCTGGGAAGAGACCACCCAGACGATCGGTGTGATCGGCACGCCGCTGGTCGACACGCACACGCGCTTCGTGAAGGTCGCGAGCTACGGCGACACGCTGGAGATCGCGGTGCGCATCACCGAGTGGCGCGACAAGAGCTTTGTGCAGACCTACCGCGTGACGCGCGGCGAAGACCTGATCCTCGAATGCGAAGAGGTGCGGATCTTCGCGGCGAAGCGCGAAGGCGGAGGCATCCGTGCGGTGCCGATTCCGCCGAGCATTCGCGCGCTCTGCGAATAGCCGCTCAGCGGGTCTTGGCCTGGAGCTTCGCGAGCAGGCCGTCGACGCCGCGATCGATCAGGTCGAAGGCTTCGACGAAGGCCTGCCGGCCGCCGTACCAGGGGTCGGGCACATCGCCTTCGTCGTCCTCGGAGAACTCCGTGAGAAGGTGCACCTTGTGAGCGGTGCCCGCAGGTGCGAGACGTCGCAGCGCGGCGCAATGCTGCGCCGTCATGCCGACGATCCAGTCGAAGCGCTCGAAGTCGCTGTTACGAACCTGGCGCGCGCAATGCGCGTGCATCTCGATGCCGCGCCGGCGCGCCTCGGCAACCGAGCGCGGATCGGGCGGGTTGCCGCGCTCCTCGTCGGAGATCGCTGCGCTGTCGACGTCGACCGGCACGCCTGCGAGGCGGGCCTTGTGCAACAGGAGCGCGTGCGCGGTGGGAGACCTGCAGATATTGCCGGTACAGATGAACAGAACAGCGGGTTGGATCATCGAATTGAAAGCCTGTTGAAAGGTTGGAACGCAGGCCGAGGCGAAATCGCAACAGCGAGGCGATAACGACCCTGCTGGCATTGCAGGACAAGCCCAAAAAGGTTGACGCTCATTGTGACGCGGTGCAACAATCCTGCATCTTTACTTCGGAGCCCCGTGCGTGGACAGTGCCAGTTGGATCAGTGACAAGAAGACGCGTGCCTCGGCAGGCGTGACACATCCGGCCCTCTAGCGCAGGCTCTCTCGCGCTGTGGCCGCCGTGCACGCAGCGTGACCCGTTCGCCAATCAGGCCAGCGGTTCTCCCCTCCCGAAATCCGTCGTTCTCCGTCACTGACTTGTTCAGTCAGCTTGCGTGTCCGTGCGCGAGGCCCTTCCACACGAAGGAGCCTTGTCATGCGTCAATTTCAAACCCGTCAGCAGCAGCATCAGCAGCCGATGCAGGAACCCGTTCGCCCGTCGGCGCACGTGCCTGCGCGCGCGGTGACGGCGCAGGACGTCGAGAACGAAACGCTGGACCGGGCCGCCGCGCTCTGGACCACGCGGCGCATCCGCAGCTTCTTCCTGCTGCTCGATCAGCCACTGCGCGCAGCGCAGCGCTGAAACCCCGCAGCACACACGAAGGAGGCCTTCCATGGACCCAGCCCCTCATCGGCGCCCTGCGCGCCCCACCGGTTCCTGTCGATCGCAACAACAGCGCAGCGCGCCGTGCTGCGGAGAGACTCGCACGTCTGATTGATTGACGCGTGGGCGTTCTTCTCCTGCCCGGCCCGCGCCGCGAGGAGAAAAAAATGAAGAACGTCCTCAAGTCCTTTTTCGAGAGCTTCCTGCGCAGCCGCCACATGCTGCATCACTTCGAGCGCTGGCAGACGCTGCTGGGCTCCAAGCCGGTCGGTGTGATCTCGGTTGCGATGCCGCCCGACATCGCGAAGGCGCTGGCCACCGCATCGCGCACCGACGCCGGCGAGATGCTCGTCATGCTCGACAGCTCGCCGCGCGGGCTGAGCGAAGGCCACGCGCAGGTGCTGCGCAAGCGCCTGGGCAGCAACGAGGTTCGCCACGAGCAGCCGCTGCCGTGGTGGACGCACCTGTGGCAGTGCTACCGCAACCCCTTCAACCTGCTGCTCACGGTACTGGCGCTGATCTCGTACGTGACCGAGGACATGAAGGCCGCGCTGGTCATCAGCAGCATGGTCGTGCTCTCGACGGTGCTGCGCTTCCTGCAGGAGTCGCGCTCCAACAAGGCCGCCGACCGGCTCAAGGCGATGGTGAGCAACACGGCCACGGTGCTGCGGCCCGCGCCGGGTCGCAAGGCAGGCGCCGCGGGCGACGAGGGCTTCGACGCCACGCACGCGGGCACGGTGCGCGTCGAGGTGCCGATGCGCGACCTCGTGCCGGGCGACGTGATCGCGCTCTCGGCCGGCGACATGATTCCGGCGGACTGCCGGCTGCTCACGGCCAAGGACCTCTTCATCAGCCAATCGGCGCTGACGGGCGAGGCGATGCCGGTCGAGAAATTCGCCATCGACCGCGGCGACCGCGAGGCCGGCGTGCTCGAGCGCGAGAACCTGCTCTTCATGGGCACCAACGTGATCAGCGGCACCGCCACGGCACTCATCGTTCACACCGGCGACCGCACCTTCTTCGGCGCCCTTGCGCAGCGCGTGACCGCCACCGACCGCGGCACCAGCGCCTTCCAGGCCGGCATCAACCGCGTGAGCTGGGTGCTGATCCGCTTCATGCTGGTGATGGCGCCGCTGGTGCTGGTGATCAACGGCGTGGCCAAGGGCGACTGGTGGGAAGCGGCGCTGTTCGCGCTGTCGATCGCGGTGGGCCTCACGCCCGAGATGCTGCCGATGATCGTGACCGCCACGCTCGCCAAGGGCGCGGTCGTGATGTCGCGCCAGAAGGTGATCGTCAAGCGACTCGAAGCGATTCACAACTTCGGCGCGATGGACGTGCTGTGCACCGACAAGACCGGCACGCTCACGCAGGACCGCATCGTGCTGGAGCGCCACACCAACGCATGGGGCGAGGGCTCCAACCACGTGCTGCAGCTCGCCTACCTGAACAGCTTTCACCAGACGGGCCTGAAGAACCTGCTCGACAAGGCGGTGCTGAACCACGCCGAGATGCAGCCCGAGACACGGCTGCAGACGGCCTACCGCAAGATCGACGAAGTGCCCTTCGACTTCTCGCGCCGCCGCATGTCGGTGGTGGTGGAGAACGGCGGCAGCGAGCACCTGCTGATCTGCAAGGGCGCGCTGGAAGAGATCCTGTCGGTGTGCACGTCGGTCGAGCGCGGCGCCGAGGTGTTGGCGCTGGATGCGGAGCTGCTCGCGCGCATCCACAGCGTCGCTTCGGAGCTGAACAAGCAGGGGCTGCGCGTGGTGGCGGTGGCCAGTCGCACGATGGCTGCCGATGCACGCAAGCCCGCGTACAGCGTGGCCGATGAATCGGGCCTCACGCTGCTGGGCTACGTGGCCTTTCTCGATCCGCCGAAGGAATCGACCGCACCCGCGCTGCGCGCGCTGGCCGAGCACGGCGTGGCGGTGAAGGTGCTGACGGGCGACAACGAACTGGTCACGCGCAAGGTCTGCGGCGACGTGGGCATCGAGGCCGGCCACATCGTGCTCGGCCGCGAGATCGAGGACCTGCGCGACGATGAACTGCGCGTGCTGGTCGAAAGGCACCAGGTGTTCGCCAAGCTCACGCCCGCGCACAAGGAGCGCATCGTTCACGCGCTGCATGCCAACGGGCACGTGGTGGGCTTCATGGGTGACGGCATCAACGACGCACCGGCACTGCGCGCGGCGGACATCGGCATCTCGGTGGACGGCGCGGTGGACGTGGCCAAGGAATCGGCCGACATCATCCTGCTGGAGAAGAGCCTGATGGTGCTGGAGCAGGGCGTGGTCGAGGGCCGCCGCACGTTCGCCAACATGCTCAAGTACATCAAGCTCACCGCGAGCTCGAACTTCGGCAACGTGTTCTCGGTGCTGGTGGCAAGCGCGTTCCTGCCTTTCCTGCCGATGCTGCCGCTCCATTTGCTGGTGCAGAACCTGCTGTACGACGTGTCGCAGATCGCGATTCCTTTCGACAACGTGGACGAGGAATTCCTCAAGTCGCCGCAGCAATGGAACCCGGCCGACCTCGGGCGCTTCATGGTGTTCTTCGGGCCACTGAGCTCGGTGTTCGACATCCTGACCTACACGGTGATGTGGTACGCGTTCTCGGCCAACACGGTGGAGCACCAGACGCTGTTCCAGTCGGGCTGGTTCATCGAGGGGCTGCTGTCGCAGACGCTCATCGTCCACCTGATCCGCACCCGCAAGATCCCGTTCCTGCAAAGCCACGCGGCCTGGCCGCTGCTGGCAATGGGTGCGGCAATCGCGGCTGTGGGCATCTGGCTGCCGATGGGGCCGCTCGCGCACTACTTCAAGTTGCAGGCGCTGCCGCTGGCTTACTTCCCGTGGCTTGTGGCGATGCTGGTGGGATATGCGGTGCTGACGCAGACCGTCAAGGGCTGGTATGCGCGGCGGTATGGGTGGCAGTGAGCATCAAGCGCCTTTGTTCAGGGCGAGTGCACAGGCCGCCGGGTACTCCCCTCCGCGAATGTCCCCCGCTTCGCTCCTCCTTTATTTCGCTGCGGGGAGCACCCGACGCCCTGCGCACTTGGGCACGCTGCTGGTGGATCGCTGATCGACCAGTGCTCTGAAAACGAGCACGCCGATGGGTGCCTTGCGCAGCGAAATCAAGGAGGAAGCGAAGCCGGGGGACATTCGCGGAGCAAGGTACCCCGTCGGCGGGATCGACGCCCTGAACAAAGCTACACGCAGATGACACCCAAGCCCCGCACACTGGCGCAACACATCGAAAGACACATCGGATGCAAGCCATTCAAAACTTCAACCTGCCCTCGCTGCTCGACACCTTCGTCAGCGTGGCGGTCGCCTTCACGCTCGGCTCGCTGATCGGCCTGGAGCGCCAGATACGGCAGCGCGCAGCGGGCCTGCGCACCAACACGCTCGTGGCGGTGGGCGCTGCTGTGTTCGTGGACATGGCGAACCGGCTGCATGGCCACGATGGGGCCGTGCATGTGGCGGCCTACGTGGTCTCCGGCATCGGCTTCCTGGGCGCGGGCGCGATCATGAAAGAAGGCACCAACATCACGGGCCTGAACACGGCGGCTACGCTGTGGGGATCGGCGGCGGTGGGCGCCTGCGCGGGCGCGGACCTGATCGGCGAAGCGATGATTGCCGCGATGTTCGTGCTGGCGAGCAACACGCTGCTGCTGCCGGTGGTGAACCGCATCAACCGCCGGCCGATCAATGAAGAATCGAGCGAGGCGACCTACACGGTGCGGGTGATCTGCTCGCGCGCAGCACGGCCCGAGGTGATGGACCAGCTGCTGCTTTTGCTCGAAGCCGCGAACTACCCGGTGCGCGATGTCGACCAGCACGCCTTCGGGCCGGCCGACACGGAGATCGAAGCGACGCTGTATGCCACCGCGGTCGAGCCGTTGGAGCTCGACCAGGTGATCACGGAACTCGAAGCGCTGAATGGCGTCCAGCAAGCCTTCTGGAACGCCAGCGCCGACGATTGATACGGTACGGCGTCGACCCAAGAGCCGTTCGGGCTGAGCCTGTCGAAGCCTCGCGCGGCGCTTCGACAAGCTCAGCGTGAACGGTTTTGTCTTTTCGAACGCAGCTTGGTACGAGTTAAACGCCGAGGATCGACACGGCCTTGGTGTTCAGGTAAGCCTCGAGCGCCTCGGGGCCGCCTTCCGAACCGTAGCCCGAATCCTTCACGCCGCCGAACGGCATTTCCGGCGACGGGGTGGCGGGCTGGTTGATCCACAGCATGCCGAGTTCGAGCTTCTGGCTCAGCAGGTGGGCGCTCTTGATCGACTTGGTGAAGGCGTAGCCGGCCAGGCCGAATGGCAGGCGGTTGGCTTCGGCGATCGCTTCTTCGAGCGTGTCGAAGCCACGGATCGCGGCGATGGGGCCGAAGGGCTCGTTGTTGAACACGTCGGCGTCCAGCGGCACGTCGGTCAGCACGGTGGGCGCGAAAAAGTTGCCCGAGTCGCCGACGCGTTCGCCGCCGGCCGCCACTGTGGCGCCCTTCTTGCGCGCGTCTTCCAGCACGTAGGCCATCGCGGTGAGGCGGCGTGCGTTGGCCAGCGGGCCGATGGTGGTGCCTTCGGCGAGGCCGTCGCCGAGCTTCAGGCCTTCGGTGTACTTGACCAGCGTGCGGGCGAACTCTTCGCGCAGGCTGTTGTGCACCAGGAAGCGGGTCGGCGAAATGCAGACCTGGCCGGCATTGCGGAACTTGGCGGCGCCGGCGGCCTTGACGGCCAGGGCAACGTCGGCGTCTTCGGCCACGATCACCGGGGCGTGGCCGCCCAGCTCCATCGTGACGCGCTTCATGTGCGAGCCGGCCAGCGCGGCCAGCTGCTTGCCGACCGGGGTCGAGCCGGTGAAGGTGACCTTGCGGATGATCGGGTGGGCAATGAGGTAGTTCGAGATTTCAGCGGGGTTGCCGAACACGAGGCCGACGGTGCCGGGCGGAATGCCTGCGTCGACGAAAGCCTGCAGCAGCGCGGCGGGGGACGCCGGGGTTTCTTCGGGCGCCTTCACCAGGAACGAGCAGCCGGTGGCCAGCGCTGCGCCGAGCTTGCGCACGATCTGGTTGATCGGGAAGTTCCACGGCGTGAACGCTGCGACGGGGCCGAGCGGCTCCTTGAGCACGAGCTGCTGCGCGGCCAGGTTCCGCGAGGGCACGATGCGGCCGTAGACGCGGCGGCCTTCGTCGGCGAACCATTCGATGATGTCGGCGGCGGCCAGGGTCTCGCCCTTGGCTTCGGCGAGCGGCTTGCCCTGCTCTTGCGTCAGCAGCTTGGCGATGTCGCCGGCGCGTTCGCGGATGAGGCCGGCTGCGCGGCGCATGACGGCGGCGCGCTCGTTGGCGGGGGTGTTGCGCCATTTGTCGAAGCCGCGCTGGGCGGCGGCCAGGGCGCGGTCCAGGTCGGCGATGCTGGCATGCGCCACCTTGCCGATGACTTTGCCGGTGGCGGGGTTCACGACGTCCAGCGTCTTGCCGCCGGTGGCGTCGACCCATTCGTTGTCGATCAGCAGGCGGGTGTCGGTGTAGGTGGCGGTCATGACGAGCTTTTCCTTCGAGGACTGGATGATGAAAAGGGGAAATCTGGGTGCGCGGCGCGGCACCTTCGGGAGGTGCGCATGCGACAACGGCGGCGAATTGCCGCCGGGTGCGTAGATTAACCCGAGTTCACAGTCTTCGCCGGGGCCCGGAAATCGCCCTCTGTTGCCCCGCTCCGCCCCTTTACAGGATCAAAAGCGCGCGGAAATCGTTGACGTTGGTGTTCGTCGGCCCCGTCACGAACAGGTCGCCTATGGCGTCGAAATAGCCGTAGGCGTCGTTGCGGTCGAGGTGGTCCGACAGCTTTTTGCCCGCCGCCGTGGCGCGCGCCAGGGTGTCGGGCGTGACGAAGGCGCCGGCGTTGTCTTCCACGCCGTCGATGCCGTCGGTGTCGGCGGCCAGCGCCCACACGTCCGGCACGCCCATGAGCGCACCGGCCAGCCCCATGCAGAACTCGCCCGCCCGCCCGCCCCGGCCCTTGGCCTGGCCCGGCTGGCGGGGACGGATCGTGACCGTGGTCTCGCCGCCCGAAAGAATGACGCAGGGCCGCGCGAACGGCTGGCCGCGTTGGGCCGCGGCGCGTGCCAGTGCGGCATGCACCTTGCCGACTTCGCGCGATTCGCCTTCGATCTCGTCGCTGAGGATGTGCGCCTCGATGCCGGCCTCGCGCGCCGCCTGGGCCGCCGCTTCGAGCGACTGCTGGGGCGTGGCGATCATGTGGGTCTCGTGGCCGGCGAAGGCCTTGTCGTTCGGCTTGGGCGTTTCGAGTTCGCCGCTTTGCAGTTGCGCCCGCACGGGTGCGGGCACTTCGATGCCGTAGCGGTCGAGGATGGCGAGCGCCTCGGCGCACGTCGTCGCATCGGGCACCGTGGGGCCGCTCGCGATGACGGCCGGGTCGTCGCCCGGCACGTCGCTGATGGTGAGCGTCACGACGCGCGCCGGCGCGCAGGCCGCCGCGAGCCGGCCGCCCTTGATGCGCGACAAATGCTTGCGCACGCAGTTCATCTCGCCGATGTGCGCGCCGCTGTCGAGCAGTTGCTTGTTGATGCGCTGCTTGTCGGCCAGCGTGAGGCCTTCGGCGGGCAGCACCAGCAGCGACGAGCCGCCGCCCGAAATCAGGCACAGCACGAGGTCGTCGGCCGTGAGCCCCTGCGTGAGCGCGAGGATGCGCTCGGCCGCTTGCTGCCCGGCCGCGTCGGGCACGGGGTGTGCGGCCTCGACGAGTTCGATGCGCTGCGGCACGCCTTCGGGGCGCGGCGGAATGTGGTCGTAGCGCGTGACGACGAGGCCCGAGAGGGGCGCATCCGCCGGCCACAGGGCTTCGAGCGCCTGCACCATCGAGCCGCCCGCCTTGCCGGCGCCCAGCACCACGGTGCGGCCTTTCTTCGGGTCCGGCGGCTTGGGCAGGTGGGCGCCCAGCGTGGACAGCGGCAGCGCGCGGTCCACCGCCACGCGGTACAGGTGTTCGAGGAAGGCGCGGGGTGCTTCGCGCGGATCGGGCGCGGGCCCGAAGGACGGGGTCGATGCGGTCATGGCTTGCTTTGTCTCCATCCGGCAATTGTGCGGGGAGCGGTGGGCCCGCTCTCTTGACCGCGGTCTATCCGATTCGTCTTAGTTCGTCTTTGCGCCCGCCTGGAACCAGCGGCTGATCAATGCGCGTTCTTCGTCGGTGATGCCGGTTGCGTTGTTCATCGGCATGATCTTCGTGACCACCACCTGCTGGTAGATCGCCTGCGCATGCGCCGTCACCTGCTCGGGCGAATCGACCCGTACGTTCTTCATCTGCACGGCCGCGCCGTGGCACATGAAGCAGCGTTGCTCCAGCACCTTCTGCACGTCGGCATACGCGACCGCGGGCGCCGCTGCGGCAGCCACGGGAGCGGCGGCCGGCTCCGGCTTCATCCAGACGATCGTGAGGCCCAGCACCACGATGCCGACCAGCGCATACGGCAGCGGGTTGCCCGCGTTGCCGAGCTTGAAGCGGTGGCGCACCACGAAGAACTGCCGGATGGCCGCGCCGCCGAGCATGATGAGCAGCAGAACGATCCAGTTGTACTTGTGCGTGTAGGTGAAGCTGTAGTGGTTGCTCAGCATCGCGAACAGCACCGGCAGCGTGAAGTAGGTGTTGTGCACGCTGCGCTGCTTGCCGCGCTGGCCGTGCACCGGATCGACCGGCTTGCCTTCGCGCAGCGCCGCCACGTTCTTGCGTTGGCCGGGGATGATCCAGAAGAACACGTTGCCGCTCATCGTGGTGGCCATCATGGCGCCCACGAGCAGGAAGGCCGCGCGGCCCGCGAACCACTGGCAGGCCAGCCAGGTCGCGAAGACGATGAAGATCGCGATCAGCACGCCGACGATGGTGTCGCCGTTCTTGCGGCGGCCGAAGATCTGGCAGATGCCGTCGTAGACCATCCAGAACACGACGAAGAAAGCCAGCGCAACGGCGATGGCGGCGCCGGGCTGCCAGTCCATCTTCGACTTGTCGATGAGGTAGGTGCTGGCGTTCCACAGGTACGACATGGTGAAGAGCGTGAACCCGGTGATCCAGGTGGAGTAGCTCTCCCAGTACGACCAGTGCAGGTGGTCCGGCAGCTTCCTGGGCGCCAGCGCGTACTTCTGCATGTTGTAGAAGCCGCCGCCGTGCACGGCCCACTGCTCGCCGCCCACGCCCTTGTCGAGCGACTCGGGGTCCTGCGGCTTCTCGAGGCTGTTGTCCAGCATCACGAAGTAGAAGGAGGCGCCGATCCAGGCGATGGCGGTAATGACGTGGACCCAGCGCAGCAGCAGGTTGGCCCAGTCGAGGTAGTAGCTTTCCATTGGGTGCTCTCTCAACCCGGTCGGCGCGTGAGGACGCCGAGACGGGGTTTCAGCCTGCTCACCACTGCGGGCGCTGTAAGCAGAGAAAGTGCCGCGAACGCAGGCTCCATGAAATGGGCCTCGCTCCGCTGCGGCTTGTTGTGGACCGAAAGTGTATACAGTTTTGGCAAAGGGCGGGGTGCTTTTTTATGCGAGACCGACGACGGCCGTTCGGGCTGAGCTTGTCGAAGCCGTGCGCGGCGCTTCGACAGGCTCAGCGTGAACGGCTCCGTCATTCCCGAGCGTCCCGCACATCAGCCCAACGATTGCAACAACTGTGCCGCCACCGCGACCGCGATCACCTCGGGCTCCTTGCCGGTGATGCCGGGCACGCCGATCGGGCAGGTGATGCGGGCCAGTTCGTCGGCCGTGAAGCCGCGCGCTTCGAGCCGGTGGCTGAAGGTGGCCCACTTGGTCTTGCTGCCGATGAGGCCGATGTAGGGCAGGTCGTTGCGTGTGCGCAGGCGCTTGAGGCACGCGATGACGATGTCGAGGTCTTCGGCATGGCTGAAGCTCATGATGAGCACGCGGCTGCCCGGGGCGAGCGCGGCGACGGCGTCCTGCACCGGCTCGGAATGCTCGGTGTCGATCTGCGCGGGGAGTTCGTCGGGGAAAACGCCGTCGCGGCTGTCGATCCAGCGCACTGAAAACGGCAGCGCGGCAAGCAGCCGTGCGAGTGCGGCGCCCACGTGGCCGCCGCCGAACAGCGCGACGGGCTTGAGCTGCGCGACCAGCTCGCGCTGCAATGCAGGTGCGTCGGCTGCACTGATGCGCTGGTACGACAGGAACATCACGCCGCCGCAGCACTGCCCCAGGCTGGGGCCGAGCGGATAGCGCTGGATGCCGTCGATGGCGCGCTTGCCCGCGAGCAGTTCGCGCGCTTCCTGCGTGGCCTGGAACTCGAGCTGCCCGCCGCCGATGGTGGCCGTGAGCGCATCGGCCCACACCGCCATCCAGGTGCCGGCCTCGCGCGGCGCCGAGCCCTGCGTGGACTCGACGCGCACCAGCACCGCGTCTTCGGTGCGAAGACGTGCCAGCAATTGATCGACCGCACCGCTCATTGGAATACCTCCGTGCTTCGCACCGCGGTGCGAGCTTGCTTGGGGCGGCCCGGCGCACCGCTCATTGCCGATACCTTCGGTTGCCGGGCCTGCAAGGACTCACGGTATAAACCCGGCGATGAATGTCCAGCTTACGCCGCGCCGCCTTGCACTGGCTGCATCCGTTCTTTCGTGCGCCTTCTGGCTCGCCGGCTGCGGAAGCCCCGGGGCGGTTCCCGGCCAATTGAGCAGCGCCAAAGGCGGTGCGTCCGGCGCCGTGCCGCGCGCATCGAATGCGGCCACCGCGCGCGACTACCGCCGAGATGCGGCGCGCCACGTGTACGACCTCAACCGGTCGCGCATCTACAGCGGGCAACTGCCGCCCATCCTCTATGCCGTCGGCACCTTGCAGGTGAACCTCGATACGGGCGGCAAGGTCGTCTCGATGCACTGGCTGCGCGCGCCGCAGCATGCGCCCGAGGTCATTGCCGAGATCGAACGCGCCGTGCTGCAAGCCGCGCCCTTCCCTGCCGCCACGCGGCTCGGCGCGGTGACGTGGACGGACACCTGGCTCTGGGACAAGAGCGGCCGATTCCAGCTCGACACGCTCACCGAAGGTCAGCAACAAGGCGACTGACCTCAGGAGCCGCGGTACGTGGAGTAGCTCCACGGGCTGACCAAGAGCGGCACGTGGTAGTGCTGGTCGGTGTGCGCCACGCCGAAATCCAGCGACACCTTGTTGAGGAAATTCGGCTCGGGCAGCTTCACGCCGCGCGCCTTGAAGTAACCCGCCACGTCGAACACCAGCCGGTAGGTGCCGACCTTGATCGAGTGGTTGTCGTAGAGCGGACCGTCGCTGCGGCCGTCCGAATTCAGCGTGAAGCGCTTCACCAGCATCGCGGCATCGCCGTCGGTGGTGTACAGCGCCACGTCCATGCCGGCCGCGGGGCCGCCGTGCATCGTGTCCAGTACGTGAGTGCTCAAGCCCATGGGGCGCTCCTTCAAAGATCGAGAAAGATCGAGCGAGGGGCTCGAATCGGGTGCGGGAAATTCCGGTGGACAAAAGTGTATACAGTTACCGGCTTTGGGTCTATCATGAAAAACATGGAGTCCTCCACCACCCGTTCGATCGTCGATGCCCTCACGAAGGCCATCGTCGAGCATCGCCTGCAGCCCGGCACCAAGCTCGCCGAGCAGAAACTGGCCGATCATTTCGGTGTCTCGCGCACGCTGGTGCGGCAGGCGCTGTTCCAGCTCTCGCAGAACAAGCTGATCCGCCTCGAACCGGCGCGCGGCGCCTTCGTGGCCGCACCGGCCGTCGACGAGGCCAAGCAGGTGTTCGCCGTGCGCCGCATGCTCGAAGCCGAGATGACGCGCGAGTTCGTGCGCACCGTCACGCCCGCGAAGATCAAGGCGCTGAAGGAACACGTCGCGCTCGAGAAATCCGCCGTGTCGGGCGAAGACATTTCGGGCCGCACCGAACTGCTCGGCGACTTCCATGTGCGCATGGCCGAGCTCATGGGCAACCAGGTGCTGGCGCAGATCCTCGGCGAGCTGATCTCGCGCTGCGCCCTCATCACGCTCATGTACCAGAGCGCGAGCGCGGCGGAGCACTCCAACGACGAGCACGCCGATATCGTGAAGGCGCTGGCCGCCCGCGACGAAGAGCGCGCCGTGCGCCTCATGACCGAACACCTGGAACACGTCGAGGCCAACCTGACCTTCGACCGCAAGGTTCCGACCAACGACATCGCTCTCGCACTGTCCTGAAAAGCCCTTGACCTCATGACCGTCTACGACACCACCCTGCCCTACCCGCGCGACCTCGTCGGCTACGGCCGCAACCCGCCGCATGCCCAGTGGCCGGGCGGCGCGCGCATCGCGGTGCAGTTCGTCCTCAACTACGAAGAGGGCGGCGAAAACGCCACGCTGCACGGCGACGCGGGCTCCGAGCAGTTCCTCTCCGAGATGTTCAATCCGGCCAGCTTTCCGGACCGCCACATCAGCATGGAAGGCATCTACGAATACGGCTCGCGCGCGGGCGTCTGGCGCATCCTGCGCGAGTTCGAAAAGCGCGGCCTGCCGCTCACCGTGTTCGGCGTGGGCATGGCGCTGGAGCGCTACCCCGAGCTCACCTCCGCCTTCAAAGAACTGGGCCACGAAATCGCCTGCCACGGCTGGCGCTGGATCCACTACCAGAACCTCGACGAAGCCACCGAGCGCGAGCACATGCGCCTGGGCATGGAGGCCATCGAAAAGCTCACCGGCGAGCGCGCCCTCGGCTGGTACACCGGCCGCGACAGCCCGCGCACCCGGCGCCTCGTGGCCGATTACGGCGGCTTCGAATACGACAGCGACTACTACGGCGACGACCTCCCCTTCTGGATGAAGGTGCAGAAGACCGACGGCACCGTCGTTCCGCAGCTCATCGTGCCCTACACGCTCGACGTGAACGACATGCGCTTCGCGCTGCCGCAGGGCTACTCGCACGCCGACCCGTTCTTCAAGTACATGAAGGACACCTTCGATGCGCTCTACGCGGAAGGCGATGCGAACGGCGACAACAGCCCCAAGATGATGAGCATCGGCATGCACTGCCGCCTGCTCGGGCGGCCCGGCCGCATCACCGCGCTGCAGCGCTTTCTCGACCACATCGCGCAGCACGACCGCGTGTGGGTCTGCCGGCGCGTGGACATCGCGCGGCACTGGAAGCAAACGCATCCCTACACATCGGACACATCGGCCGTCACAGGAAGCTGACCATGAGCCTCACCATCGCCCAACTCAACGCGGCCGTGCCCGCCGAAGCCGTCGCCCTGCTCGACGGCATCTACGAGCACTCGCCCTGGATCGCGCAACGCGCGCTGCCCGCCCGCCCCTTCCGTTCGCTCGCGCACCTGAAGCACGCGCTGGTGAAAGCACTGGCCGCATCGTCTACCGATGAACAGATCGGCTTGATCCGCGCCCACCCCGAGCTCGCGGGCAAGGCCATGGTGAGCAAGACGCTCACCGCCGAATCGACCAACGAGCAGAGCAAGGCCGGCCTCACCGACTGCACGCCCGAAGAGTTCGCCAAGATCCAGAAGCTCAACGCCGACTACAACGCGAAGTTCGGCTTCCCGTTCATCCTCGCGGTGCGCGGCCCGCGCGGCACCGGCCTCGCCAAGCGCGAGATCATCGACACCTTCGAGCGGCGTCTTTTCAACCATCCTGAATTCGAACTCGGCGAAGCGCTGCGCAACATCCACCGCATCGCCGAGATTCGCCTCGATGACAAGTTCGCCGCCGACATCACGCTCGGCAACGACGTGTGGGACTGGCAGGAACAGCTCTCGGTGCACACCGACCCCGGCTATGCCGAGAAGGGTCAGCTCACCGTCACGTATCTGACCGACGCGCACCGCGCCTGCGCCGCGCAGATCAGCGCGCTGATGCGCGACGTGGGCTTCGACTCGGTGCACATCGATGCGGTCGGCAACGTGGTCGGCCGCTACGAAGGTGCAACGCCCGACGCGAAGACCCTGCTCACCGGCTCGCACTACGACACCGTGCGCAACGGCGGCAAGTACGACGGGCGCCTGGGCATCTTCGTGCCGATCGCCTGCGTGCGCGAACTCGCACGGCAAGGCAAGCGCCTGCCCTTCGCATTCGAAGTCGTCGGCTTCGCGGAAGAAGAAGGCCAGCGCTACAAGGCGACCTTCCTCGGGTCGGGCGCGCTCATCGGCCACTTCGATGCGCGCTGGCTCGACCAGAAGGACGCCGACGGCATCACCATGCGCGAGGCCATGCAGCACGCGGGCCTGAAGCCGGAAGACATTCCGAAGATCCAGCGCGACCCGGCGCGCTATCTCGGCTTTGTCGAGGTGCACATCGAACAGGGCCCGGTGCTCACCGAGCTCGACCTGCCGCTGGGCATCGTCACCGCCATCAACGGCGGCGTGCGCTTCGTGGGCGAAGTGATCGGCACGGCCAGCCACGCCGGCACGACGCCGATGGACCGCCGCCGCGATGCGGCCGCCGCGGTCGCCGAACTCATCCTCTACACCGAGCAGCGCGCCGCGAAAGACGGCGACTCGGTCGGCACCGTCGGCATGCTCGAAGTGCCCAGCGGCTCCATCAACGTGGTGCCGGGCCGCTGCAAGTTCAGCCTGGACATGCGCGCGCCGAACAACGCGCAGCGCGATGCGCTCACCGACGACGTGCTCGCCGAACTCAAGGCGATCTGCGAACGCCGCGGCGTGCGCTACGAGATCGAGGAAAGCATGCGCGCCTCCGCCGCGCCGAGCGCGCCCGACTGGCAGCAACGCTGGGAGAAGGCGGTCGATGCGCTGGGCATTCCGCTCTTCCGCATGCCCAGCGGCGCCGGCCACGACGCGATGAAGCTGCACGAGGTGATGCCCCAGGCCATGCTCTTCGTGCGCGGCATCAACTCGGGCATCAGCCACAACCCGCTCGAATCGAGCACCAACGACGACATTCAACTGGCCGTGCAAGCCTTCCAGCTTCTGCTCGACAACCTCGCGGCCGAACAAGCTCATTGACTTCCAGAAGAACACCCATGACCGACTACGCCAAGCTCGACGCCTGGATCGACGCCCACTTCGACGAGGAAGTGAAGTTCCTGCAGGAACTCGTGCGCGTGCCCACCGACACGCCTCCGGGCAACAACGCGCCGCACGCCGAGCGCACCGCCGAGCTGCTGAAGGACTTCGGCCTCGACGCCGAGAAGCACGCCGTGCCTGCGCAAGAGGTGAAGGACTACGGCCTCGAATCGATCACCAACCTGATCGTGCGCCGGAAGTACGGCTACGGCGGCCTGACGGTCGCGCTCAATGCCCACGGCGACGTGGTGCCTCCCGGCGAAGGCTGGACGCACGACCCCTACGGCGGCGAGATCGCCGACGGCAGCCTCTACGGCCGCGCCGCCGCGGTGAGCAAGAGCGACTTCGCGAGCTTCACCTTCGCGTTGCGCGCGCTCGAAGCGGTCGCCAAGCCGGCCAAGGGCGGCGTCGAGCTGCACTTCACCTACGACGAAGAATTCGGCGGCATCCTCGGCCCGGGCTGGCTGCTCGAGAAGGGCCTGACCAAGCCCGACCTGATGATCGCGGCCGGCTTCAGCTACGAAGTCGTCACCGCCCACAACGGCTGCCTGCAGATGGAAGTGACGGTGCACGGCAAGATGGCGCATGCCGCCATTCCGACCACCGGCGTCGATGCGCTTCAAGGCGCAGTGAAGATCCTGAACGCGCTCTACGCGCAGAACACGCTCTACCAGCAGGTGACGTCGAAGGTCGAGGGCATCACGCACCCGTACCTCAATGTCGGCCGCATCGAAGGCGGCACCAACACCAACGTCGTGCCCGGCAAGGTCATGTTCAAGCTCGACCGCCGCATGATCCCCGAAGAGAACCCGGTCGAGGTCGAGGCGACGATCCGCAAGGTGATCGCCGATGCGGCCGCCGAAAGCGCGGGCATCACGGTGGACATCAAGCGCCTGCTGCTGGCCAACTCGATGAAGCCGCTCGCGGGCAACAAGCCGCTGGTCGATGCGATCCAGAAGCACGGCGGCGAGCTGTTCGGCGAGCCGGTCAAGGCGATGGGCACGCCGCTCTACACCGACGTGCGCCTGTATGGCGAAGCCGGCATCCCCGGCGTGATCTACGGTGCCGGCCCGCGCACCGTGCTCGAGTCGCATGCCAAGCGCAGCGACGAGCGCGTGGTGCTCGAAGACCTGCGCCGCGCGACCAAGGTGATCGCGCGCACGCTGAGCGACCTGCTGGCCTGAGGGCGCCGAGCGTTCGCGCCAAGGGGGCTGCGCGAACTTTCATCGTCCTTTCATCGCGGCGTCATGCCGGACTTGCAGACTCGGGTTTCTCCATCGAACCCTGGAGCGACGGCCAGCCTTTGCTGGCCGTCGCCGTGTCTGCCGTCATGAAATCCCATCCTCTTTTCTCCCGCTCCCCCGCCGCCCGCTTCTCCACCTTCGCGCTCGCCGCGGCCGCGCTGACCGCTTGCGGCGGCGGCTCCGGCGGCGGCAACCCGTTCGCGGGGCTGCCCATCGTTCCGGCGGCGCCGGCGCCCGCACCGGCCCCTGCTGCATCGCCCCCTCCCGCGCCGCCGGCGCCGCCCTCGGAGCCCACCGGCCGCTGGACCGTCGGCGACCTGCATGTCCACACCATCCAGTCGGACGACACGCAGCAGATCTCCACGCTCGACCAGGTGCTCGCCAAGGCCTTCGACCGCTTCAGCCTCGACTGGGTTGCGATCTCCGACCACCTGCGCATTTCTTCCTACGACAACGACGGCAACAAGCTGGCCAAGCAGATTCCTTTTTCCGAAGGCATGGCGAAGTACCAGGTGCCGCGCATCAAGGCGCTGCAGGCCGGCGGCAAGTACGCCGACAAGACGATCTTCGCGTCCTTCGAATGGGACATGGCCACGCACGACCACGGCAACGTGGGCATCCTCACCGACAGCCCGATGTCCGATGCCGCGCTCAAGGCCGCGAACCAGTTCGAATACCTGTTCACCAACCGCGACCCCGCGCTGTTCCCGGCCGACGACGTGACGGCGTGGAACGCGAAGGACGCGCGCGCTTTCTCCACCCACGCCGACGTGCTCGCAGCCATCGCCTGGCTCAAGAAGAACTACCCCGACACGAGCTACCTGCAGATCAACCATCCCTCGCGCAACCCGGGCAAGTACACGGCCGCGCAACTGCGCGAGATGAACGACACCGCGCCGAACATCGTGTTCTCGCTCGAAGGCATGGTCGGCAACCAGATGGAGCCCGACCGTGGCGGCTACAACAGCGCCTACACGCCGGCCAACCTGCCCTCGCGCACCTATGGCGGCGTGGACTTCCTCGTCGCCAAACTCGGCGGCACCTGGGACGCGCTGCTGTCCGAAGGACGCCACATCTGGAACGTGGCGGATTCGGACTACCACTTCACCGTCTCGCAGGGCCAGTACAGCAGCGGCTACGCCCCGGGCGAATACGCGAAGAACCACCTCTGGGGCGACATCAAGGACCCGAAGTCGCTGCTCGCGGCCTTTCGCGCGGGCAAGCTCTTCGCTGTGAACGGCGGCCTGATCGACGCGCTCGACTTCAAGGTGCAGAGCGCCAAGGCCACGGGCGAGATGGGCGCCGAAGTGGCGGCCGTGCCGGGCGAAGACCTGAAGATCACCATCCGCTTCAAGAGCCCCGAACGAAACAACTACGAGTTCCAGCTGGGCAGCGGCGTGTTCGCCAACGTGAAGCCGGTGGTCGATCACGTCGACCTCATCGCAGGCGACGTGACCGGCCGCGAAACCCCGGGCACGCCGGGCTACGCGCGCGACACCAATCCATCGACCCGCGTGGTCAAGCGCTTCACGCGCAGCGACTGGAAGCTCGATGCCGACGGCTACTTCTCGGTGAGCTACACGGTCAAGGCCGGCAGCAACCAGTATTTCCGCCTGCGCGGCACCAACCTCGGCACCGACGTGCCCAACGAAACCGCGGGCGGCGAACCGCTGTTCGATGCGCAGACGAGCGGCGCGGACAACGTGGCGCGCTTCAACGCCATCAATGCACGCAACTACAGCGACCTGTGGTTCTACTCGAACCCTGTGTTCGTGAAGGTCGCGGCGCAGTAGTTTCTTGCCCGGCACGAAGCGCCATGCCCCTCGCCGGGGCATGGCGCTTCTTTCATGGCCGCTTCAACGCGCCGCCTCGTCGGCAGCCACGAAGCGGCGCTCGCGCATCCACTTCGTCATGACCCATTTGTCGCCCCGGGTCACCGGCGCGCTCGCGTGCAGGGAGCGCGCATCGACGCGGCCGTTGCCGTCGCAGTACTCGAAGTAGCAAGCGTTGCCGCGAATCGGCGACACCGCCAGGCCGAGTTGCGGAAAGACGGTCTGGCCGCCTTCCGGCGCGTCGTTCAGGTAAGTCACCAGCGTGCTCACGCGCTGGCCGCTTCGCGCAATGGATTCACGGTTGGCGGCGTTGGTGGGCGCCAGGTAGTCGTGGTGCGGTTCGCTGCCCGCGCCGGTGGGGTAGTACAGCAGATGCAGCCCTTCTCCGTTTTCCAGCGGGAGGTTCATCAGCGCTGAAAGGCGCCGGTCGAGGCGGGCGACCAGGTCGTTCTCGCA
Organism: Variovorax paradoxus EPS; assembly: GCF_000184745.1. NCBI lineage: Bacteria > Pseudomonadati > Pseudomonadota > Betaproteobacteria > Burkholderiales > Comamonadaceae > Variovorax > Variovorax paradoxus. The sequence continues at coordinate 4,938,740 of NC_014931.1, forward strand.
GAGGCGGAAGAACATGCCCCAGCTCGCGCGCTTGTCACTCACCACATCGCGGCCGCTCATGGGATCGACCAGCGTGGAAGGTGCAAGGCGCGGCTTTGCCATCTCGATGAGGGCCTTGCATTCGTGGGCGTCCACGACGTTGCCCAGCGCCGCAAAGACCGGGTCTTCGCCGCGCGAGTGCACGACGATCTCGCGGTCGGCCGCGAGGATTCGCGTGCCCGGCGCGAGCCGCGCCACGGGCCTGGACGGCGCCTCGTCCGGCAGTTCGATGGCGTCGGCCGGCATCGGCCCGCCGCGCTGCCGCGCGTCGAGGTAGGCCGCGACGATGCCTTGCGCGGCCCGCTCGTTCATGCCCTGCTTCCGCATCGTGGCCACCAGCGCCTGCGGCATCTGGCCGGCATTGAGGTTGTGCGTGAGCCAGCGGCCCAGGTCGGGCGAGAAACGGACGACGGTGCTCATGCGCGTTGCCGAATCAGACCGGCCCGGTCTGGGCGACCCAGCCCTTGTCGCCGCGCGTGAAGCCCTGGCGCAGTTGCAGCTTGCCGCCGGCTCCGTTGGCGATGCGCGCGACCATTGGGAACACGCGCTGCGCGTTCGCGTCCTGCATCCAGGGCGCGGTGTCGATCTGGTAGGTGTAGCTCACCACGGCCATCGGATGCTGCGCGTTGGAGGCATCGACCTTGACGTCGACGATCTGCTCGCGCTTGAGATGCGCCACGCAGAAATCGTTGGCCGGTTGTTTTTGCTGTCCGGCGCCCTGCGCTGCGGACGCATGCGGTCTGTAGAACTTGCGGCCCGCGTCGGTCAGCTCGAAGCGCTTGACCGCACCGTCGGGGTTCTCGCTGCTCTTCGGCACGGCGACGATGGTGCTGTGCACCAGGCCCAGTTGCTCCATCACCGGGAACTGGATCGCATGGCGGGCACCGGCGCCCGCCTCGGCTTCGGTCAGGTCGATCGGCCAGTCGGCCATCGCGAGGCAGATGTCGCCGCGCTGGGCCAGGTAGTCGTCCAGCGGCGCCGCGAGGTTCTCGGCAGTGGGTGCATTGGCATCGTGGCTGGTGCTGCATGCGGCCAGCGCAGCAACCAAGGCGATGCCCGCCAAGGTCTTGACGTAGCGGCTCGGGCGAATGGAACGGAAATTCATGCGAAGTCTTGTTGTGGTTTGACGGGGGCGTGTCGTGGATTCGGTCAATGCGCATCGAGCTCGTCGGCAACCCAGCCGCGCTGCGTCAGATGAACGCCCAGGCGCATCTGCATCGTTCCCTCGCGCTGGATGGCACGCGCCAGCAGCGGAAAAGCCTGCTGCGCCTCGGGCGTTGCCGCCCAGGGTTCGAGCGCGATGCGGTAGGTGAAGAGCAGCGAGGTCGCGGTGCGGCCATCGCGCGTTTGCGGCGGGTCCCAGCCGACGAGGCGGTCCAGGCTCAGCGTGGCCGCGCAGAAGTCGGCCGGGTGCGTGATGTTCTCGGTCGTGGTGCGGATCACCACGGGCACCTGCAGGTAGGACTTGCGGCCCGCATCGGTCAGCGCGTATTCGCGGGCCGGCACGGCCGCAGCCGTGTCCTTGGGGGTAACGGCAACGACATCCTTGCCTGTCACCAGCCCCAGCTTCTCGAGCACGGGCATCTGCTGTGCATCGGGTTCGCGCGATCCGGCCAGCACCTTGATCGGCCACTCGTACTTGGCGAGGCACACATGGCCGCGCTGCGCGAGGTAGTCGTTGGTCGTCGAGGTGAAGTTTTCCTGGTTCGGCATGCGTGCCGCTTCGTTGTCGCAGCCAGCGAGTGAGGCGAGCAAGACCGACATCACCAGCAGGGACACCGCACCGCCGATGCACCGAAGGACGGCGTTTGTATTCCTCTTCACTTCACGCACCTGCCGCTGGCCGATGGCGCGGACGAAGGCTGGTAGCCGTCGCTCAGCGTGCCCAGGAAGCAGACCAGGTCGGCGATCTGCTGCGGCGTCATGACCGGGGTGGAGCCGGCCGCGCGCGGCTTCGTGCCGCTGGCACGCGTCTTCTCGCCGCCCTCGCCGGTCCCCATCGGCACTTCCTCGTCGACGTTGCCTTGTTGCACTGGCGGCAGGTCGTTGTACTTGTCGACCGTCGCACCCGGCACGGCGGTGGGCTGCAGCGCCCAGACCGGATTGGCCTGCGGCTTGCCGGTGCCGTCGCCATGCGATGGATACCAGTACTCGGGATTGGTGTCCCGCGTGTTGTAGAAGTTGACGACCTGCTCCAGCGAATGCAGCACGCCGTTGTGAAAGAAGGCGCCGCGCGTCGCCGCGTTGCGCAGCACCGGCACCTTGAACATGCCGCAGTACGGATGGGCCTTGCCCGGGGCCGGCATGTAGTCGGTGCGGAAGGGGCCGCAGAGGCCCATGTCGAAATACGCCGGGTCGTCGTTCGCCGGAATCGGGTCCGGGTTGTTCGGTATCGACCGGTCGTTGCGCGGCGCGCCCAGGGCTTGATAAGTGAAGTCCGTCATCAGGCCGCTATTGCCGTTGAAGTTGGCGCCCGTGTAGTGGCAGCCCGAGCAGTTGGTGACGCCGGTGCTGTGGAACAGCACCTCGCCGCGCCGCTCGGCCGGCGTCAGCACGCCGCCGATCTTGTTGAAGACATAGAGGTCGTACTTGCTGCTGTACGGATGAAAGCTCAGGTCTTCGGTCTCCAGCGCCTGGATCGCGGTGCCCAGGGCGTCGAAGGCGGCATCGGTGTTGTCGAACACGTTGGCGCCGAAGGTTTGCTTGAAGAGGCCTGCATAAGCGCCGTTCTGCACCGCCTTCACGACCGCCTCCTTGGAGGGGTTGTTCATCTCGAGCGGGTTGAGCAGCGGCATCCCGGCCTGTGTCGCCAGCGTGGCCGCGCGACCATCCGCCATGAAGCCGCCACCCGGCGAGTTGGAGGTCACGCCGTCGGGGTTCGGCGCGTCTTCGCTGAAGGCCGGCGTCGATTCCTTGTAGCGCAGCGAAGGCACGGCGCGCGCGCCGGTCTGCTTGAGATCGGAGCCCAGCTGCACCGAGATGCTGTTCGGCGGACCGTAGGCGTATTGCGGGTCGTGGCAGCTCGCGCACGACATGTTTTTGCCGCTCGATAGGTTCTTGTCGAAGAAGGCCAACTGCCCGACCTGCGCCGGCATGCTCAGCACCTGTTTGCGCGGGGCGGGGGCTGTCGCCACCGCATTGCCGTTGCCGTTGCACGCCGTCAAAGCCAACAGCGCTACCGAGAGCGCCATGACGAGCGGGACCAACTTGTCCGTTGCCAGATTCATCAAAAGGGAAATCGCTTCAAGCTTGTGCCGCGGAGGGTGCGGAGGCGAGACGTCTCGCGCCTCGCCTCCGCACCCTCCGCGGCTTTTCTGTCGTCGGTCTTCGGTTGACTTACTTCGTCGCCCAGACGCTGGTCTGGCTCGCATCGGCGCCGACCTGCGGCGTGATCTGGCCTTGCACTTCGTTCGTGTCCGGGTTCCGCACGCCGACGATGTCGTTCGCGTACAGTTTCTGCTTGTAGTTGGCCGGGATCACGTAGGCGTGGTTGATCGGCCGCACCGAGTCGAAGTGCGTGTCCGCGCTGTTCTGGTACTCAGGCAGCGCCAGGATGTTGGCCGTGATGAACGCTTCCGAATACTTGGCGCGGTTCAGGTACGTCGCATCGACCGCCGGGTCGGCGATCTGGAACATGTCCTGCAGCGTGCGCAGGAACGAGAAGTGGCTGTAGGCATCGCTGTCCGCGACCTTCTTCTTCGCCGTGCCCACGTCCTGCTGGTTCGTGAGGATGCCGAAGATCGAATTGCCGTGGCCGAAATTGCCTCCGGCGTAGTTGGCCGGCGGTGCGGTGGCGACGGCCTTGCCGCTCGCGTCCACGGTCACCGGCGCGGCGCCGGAATTCGGGCCGCCCGCGTTCCAGCCGCAGCACGAGCCGTTGCTGCCGCCTTCGCCTTCGTCGAACATCACCACGATCGCCACGCGCTTGTGCGGGTTCTTCCACAGCGCCGAGTTCTGGATCGCCTTGACCGTCATGCCCAGGTAGATGTCGGCACGCTTGATGTTGGGGCCCTGGCCATCGTTGCCGCCCTGGCAGCTCGCGTCGCTGCCCACGCCGTGCATGTCGTCGCATTGGTCCGGCACGATGAAGTTGATGTTGCCCACATCGCCCGCGGCAAGGTCCTTGCTGAACTGGTCGTAGACCCAGCCGCCCGGCACCTTGTAGGCCGTGGTCTTGAGCCAGTCGGCTTCCTGGTACTGCGTGCCGAAGATGGTGCGGTTGGTGGCCGCGAACTCGGGCAGGTTGCGCGCGTCCTGGAAGGCGATCGACGGGCCGTGCTTGACCTTGTAGAGGCCGTTGACCACCGCGAAGTTGGACGTGCCGACGAGGGCGGGAATGGCCGAGCCGTCGAGGTTGGTCACGCCCTTCAGGCGGCTCGTGTCGTACGTGGCGACCACGTTGGCATCGGCGATGCTGTCGCCGCGCACATCTTGGCCGGGGTTCATCGATTCGCTGTAGGTGCGGATGGTGCGGCCCGTCCTGGACATCAGCGTGAACAGGTTGTCGCCGGGGACGTTGTGCACGGTGCCGTTGGTCGGCGTGTCGCTGCAGGTTGCGCCAGCGGTTCCGCTCCAGCCGGCGCGAGTGCCCGTCGGTGGGAGGTCTTTTTGGACGGGCAGGGGTTGGCCGTCGGAGGCCGTGCCGCCGGCGAATGCGACATCCGTGATCTTGTAGTCGCCGACAGCGCCGCAGCCGAACCAGTTGTCGTCGTGAATGCCGAAGTCGTCGCCGCCGCCCAGCGCGGTGTAGTTCGGCTCGGACGGATTGCCGGTCGAGTAGTACGTGCTCAGCTGGTTGTAGTTGTTCAGGATGTGGTTGATGTTCACGGCCCGCGGGTTGCCGACGATCGCATCGGTCGACTTGTTCTCTTCGATGATCACGAAGATGTTGTCGTAAGCCGGCACGCCTTCCACATCGAAGGCCGCCTGCTGCGCCTGGGCGAAGGTGATGGCCGCCTGCTTCTGCGTCGGCGCCGAGGGGGTGGCCTTGGTGCCGTCGGAGTTGGTGAGCGTCACGCCCGCGAGGCCCACGAGGCGGGGGTCGCCGCCCGCGATGGCCAGGTTGTCGGGGAACATGTCCTTGCGGTCGAGCTTGGCGGTCGCATAGGTGTAGCGGTTGGTCAGCTCGTTGTCTTGATACAGCGCCGCGTACTGGGTGGCGCCGCCCAGGGTGTTCACGTCCGCCAGCGGGTCGCTGAACTTCGCATCGCCGAGGTTGAAGGCCGGGCCGTTCATGCGTGCGGCGAGGTTGGCCTTTTCGGTCGCGTAGTCGCTGCCGTTGGCTTCCACCAGGCGCTGCGCTTCGCTCGAGAGCGGGCTGATGACGATCTTGTCCGTGCCCTGGTCGGCGATCTGGGCGGCCGAGGCGCGCAGGATCAGGTGCTTGACCACGACGGCACCGGTGGCGCTGTTCGTCGTGCCGGTGCCGATGTCGGCCACCAGCTGCCCGCTGGCGCTGGCGCTGGCGCTGGTCGTGAGCGTGAACTTGCCGCTGGCATCGGTCACGGTCGAGGTTTCGCCGCTGTCGAGCACGCCGTTCCCGTTGGCATCGACGAAGACCGTGGCCTTCTGGTAGTAGCCCGGCTTCAGCGTCGGGTTGCCGGTGGTGCTGCCCGGCACGTAGCCGCTGGCGGCGACGACGCCGCTGTAGGTGGTGCTGCTCGTGTTGGCTGGCGGAATGATCGGGAAGAAGCCGCTCCCTCCGTCGCTTCCGCCGCCGCAAGCGGCGAGCACGCAGGCCGCAACCGTCGTCAATGACGAGAGCAAAACTCTTTTCTGGAAAATCATCATATATAGGGGCTGTTGGTTATCGATGGTTTTGACCGGCCTGCATGAGGCATGCGGGCATCGTGCGTTTTGAGTACGAAACGCCACATCGAGGAGCAATGTAGAAATAGCGGGTGACATCCATGTGTCAAAAGAGGATTTGACTTTTTGCTAATTCCTGGCTAATTCAATGCATACGTTTGCGTCGCGTCAATTCGCTGCCACAGGTAGCCTGACCATGGGCTGACCTATTGATCGGAAAAGAATTGAGGCGCTGCTGCGGCGGGTCGGGCGCGAGGCTTGCGCGTTGGGGATGGCCGCCCTTCTATAGCTGACCGGCAGGCGTGGAGCGCCTTGCATTCGAATCCTCGGCATCGGGAACAATTCGAATAATCCGACAAATTCGGCTTATGCATTTCCCTCGGAAATTGATGCACGCAATTACTTGGTGCAATTCATTTACCTCAAGCGGAACGCTCCTCCCAACGACCGTCTGATGTGCGGCGCGGCAGCCAAGGGGGCCCGCCTTCGCTCCATATCATTGAGATCGGCAATTAATTTTTGCCAATAGCATTGCAATCAGCGGCCGCGCAAATTGCACGCGGGTCCGTGTGACGACCGCGCGCAATTTCGTGCATGTTGGATTTCGCCGATTCCTGACCCGGCGATGCGATTTCTTACGGCCTTTTTGAACTTTAGGTATCTCAGCAAGCGAAAAAACGATTGGTACTCCCGCGGATGCTTCCCTAGCATCGCCGTCGCCTACTCGCCGGATAAGCGAGGGGCAACGAACCCCGTGGGGCCGTGAACCCGTCCTTTCGACAGGGCTGGGTTGGCGGTCGCGGGATTTGGGCAAGCCTTCAACGCCTTCGCCGGCAAGCGGCGGCGAGCGAACGGGCTGCCTTTATATGGAGACAGGAACCCACTGGTGAAGACTTACTTGAAATCGATCCGTTCGGCTTTTGCCGCCGTCATGCTGGTCGCCGCATGGGGCGGCGCGCAAGCGCAATCGGCGGGCTACCTGCTGGTTCATTTCACGGGCGAATCCGCCCAAGGCGAGCAAACCTACATGACCGTCAGCACCGACGGCATGCACTGGACGGACCTGAACAACAGCCAGCCCGTCCTCACCTCGACCGTGGGCGAGAAGGGTGTGCGCGACCACAGCATCGTGCGCTCGCCCGACGGCTCCAAATACTGGATTCTTGCGACCGACCTGCGCATCGCCAGCGGCAAGGGCTGGGACGCCGCGATGCACCGGGGCAGCACCAAGCTGGTCATCTGGGAATCCACGGACCTCCTGCACTGGTCCGAGCCACGCCTGGTGGACATTGCCGGCGCCATTCCGAATGCGGGTTGCGCATGGGCGCCCGAAGCCATCTGGGACCCGGCGTCGAACGCCTACATCGTGTACTGGACGACCATTTCGCCGCTCAACGGCATCGACAAGCCGCGCATCTACTACGCGAAGACGACCGACTTCCGCAGCTTCACCGCGCCGCAGATGTTCATCGACAGGCCCGGAACGCAACAGATCATCGACACGCAGATCCTCGAAGTCGCGGGCAGCGTGGGCGGCTACAAGTACGTGCGCGCCTCCGGTGACGGCCAGATCACCCTGGAAGGCAGCCAGTCGGTGCTGGGCGCCTGGACGACCATCGGCGACCTGTCGCAGGTCGGCCTCACGGGCGGCATGGTGGAAGGCCCCATCCTCTTCAAGTTCAACGGCGAGAACAAGTGGGGCCTGTGGGTCGACCAATACGCCACGAACAAGGGTTACCTGCCGCTGACGTCGATCAACATGGGCAGTGCGCAGAACTGGCAGATCGCCTCGTCGGGCTCGTACAACCTGGGAGCGGACCGCAAGCGGCACGGCGGCATCCTGAACCTCAGCGCCGAGGAGATGAGCCGACTGAATGCGCAGTGGGGCGGCTCCACGCCCATCAACCGCCTGCAGTCCTCCAACTTCCCGGACCGGTATGTGCGGCACGCCGATTTCACCTCGGTGCGCATCGACCCGAACGTCTCGCCGCTGGACGATTCGAAGTTCCGGGTGGTGAAGGGCCTGGCGAACAACGCGGACAACGTGTCCTTTGCGTCGGTGAACCAGCCGGGCTATTACCTGCGCCACAAGAACTTCGTGTTCGAACTGGCGCCCTATGACGGATCGCCGCAGTTCGCCGCCGACGCCACGTTCAAGCAGGTACCGGGCCTGGCGGACGCGGGCGCCAGTTCCTTCCAGTCGTACAGCCAGCCGGGCTACTACATCCGCCACTACGCCTACCAGCTGCGCCTGGACACGATCGGCAACCCGACGGGTCGCGCCGATGCCACCTTCCGTGTGACCAACTGACCCCGAAATCGCATGCAAGCCCTTGCCGATACGACGGAACCGAGTGCGCCCCGCGTGCTGGACGATCTCCTGCTCCATCGCCTGTGGCGCGCATTGCGCCCGGGCAGCAAACTGGCAGCGTGCATCGTGGAAGAGCGCCATGGCATCACCCACCGCGAGTGGGGATTGGTCGGCATGCTTGCGCAGATCGGGGAGATCAGGCCCTCTGAACTCTCCGAGCGAATGAAGCTGGACCGCGTGCGCACCTCGCGCGCCTTGCGCGGCCTCTTCGACAAGGCATTGGTCGAGAGGCGCCAGGACACCGACGACCGCCGCGAGGTGCACGTGCAGCTGAGCGCCGCCGGCAGGCAGCTTTACGAGGACGTGTTTCCGCGCATCGCCGATCTCAACACCGGCCTGCTCGATGGACTCGACGAGAGGCACCACGACGTGCTTCTCGAATGCCTGCGCCGCGTCGAGTTGCGCAGCCTGGAACTGAATGCGCAGGACGCCGTTCCCGAGAAGGCCGACCGCCGCGCGGGCGGCACGCGCCGTCACTGGCCGAGGAACGCGAACCTCACTTGAGAGGGTGCCTGACGGCAGAGGCATCCGGCGATCCGATGGCGAAACGCGCAATCCGGGCATGTCCGCGGCCCGTTCGATCCAAAGCCGGAATGAAGCCGGACCCTGGCAGTTCAGGGCGACCGAATGTAGTAACAAAGTTACAAATACCGTGAACATGGGAGTGCCGCACTCAGGGGTTCGCTGAAAAATGCTGCACTGCAGTGCATCCGCCGATAAGCCGTCAGAGCTTGGCAAGGGGGTCCATCACATCCAGACCGCCCTCTTCATGCAAAACCTGTTTTCTGCCTGCCGTTGCGGCATCGACCATCTCAAGCGCATGCGCCGAAGCACGTGGATGCGACTCCTGCCGTGGGTGCGCCTTTTTCGCTGCGACAACTGCGGCAAGCACCAGCTCCATTCCGAACGAGAGATCGAGGCGGCCAAGGTCAAAAGAGATACCCGGACCCGTTTCTTGAAGAGGTAGTGGCCGTCCATTGCATGGCCCCGATGCCCCCGCCCTCAGACGTGCAGCAATCACCAACTGGCTTTCGGGTCGAAACAAGGGCATCGAATCGACGCACCTGTTCGCCATTGCCGACTATTTCCGGGTCAATCCGCGATGGCTGGCCACCGGTGCCGGCCCCAAGTGGGCCGAAATCCCGATGGACCTGTCGAAGAATGTGCACCCGACCGTGGGCGAGGTACTGAGCAAGTTCGAGGAAGTGGTCGCCCGGCAAGAGCAGATGAACGAGGCCGAGCGCATCGAGCTCTACATCTGGCTGGTCGGCGAGAGGCTGGGTCTCCAGAAACCGGCTGCTTCGCAAACCGCGGCTTGAAGGCCAGACGGCCCGCGCCCCGCGGCGACTTCGCTCAGTCCACCTTCACGCTGAACAGCACCGCCCCGGTGGCGCCCGGCGCCAGCGACCCGGTGAAGGACCAGCGCAGCCCGCCGGTTCCGCCCGCCGCTTGCGAGGCCGCACAGGCCACAGCCGGCGCAGGCAACGCATTGGCCGGCGTGTTCTTGCTGCAGGCGGTGAGCGAAGCCGGCGTGGTGCCGGCCTGCGCGGCCACGAAGCTGGTGTACTGCGGCGTCGTGTCGTTGACCGTCATGCCGGAGATCGGCGTGGTTCCGTTGTTGGTGTAGGTCACGCGGTATTCCAGGGTCTCGCCCGACTTGGCCTGGTTGTTCACGCCGAAGCCCGCACCCTGCGTGACGTTGCGCACTTCCTTCTTGAGCTCCAGCGCGCTGTTCGACACGGTGGTGGTGTCCAGCACCGTGTAGGTCGCGCTCAGCGCGGGGCCGGCGTTGGTGAAATCGAAGCTCGCCTGCAGCGTGCTCTGGTTGTTGCTGCCGTTGGCCGCGTTGGCCGGAATGAACTCCTGCATCACGATGCAGACGTTCTGCCCCGCCACCACCGTGAGCGGTGCCGACGGCGGATACAGCAGCGCGGCGCCGGGCTGCTGCGCGCCGGTACAGCCGGTGTCGGCAAAGATCTTGCCGCTCCAGCCGCTCACCGCCGGCGTGTCGACCGAATTCGAGATGCCGAAGCGCAGCGTGCCGCCGGTGCGCGCGATGAAGGTGTGGGCGTAGCTCACGGTGCTGCCGGGCATGCCGCTCTTGGCGCCGTCGGCCGCGAAGGTGTTGCGGTCCACGTCGCCGAAGTTCAGGCCGGCGTGGCCGGTGCCGTTCCAGGTGAAGGCGATGCGGTCGGGCGTGCCGGTGCGGGTGTAGGTGTAGCTCGTGCCGCCGCCCGCCACCGCCGAGCCCGAGGGCAGCGCCACGCTGCCGAACGAGGCGCCGGTCGACAGGCGCGATGCGGTGTTGGTCTCTTCCACGCACAGCGGTGCATTGGCGGCAGTGGCAAAGGGCACGTCGAGCGCGTAGTTGCCGGCGCCGTCGGTGGTGGCGGTCGAGAGCACGGTGGCCGCGCAGTTGGTCAGCCGCACGCTCACGCCCGCAATGCCGCCTTCGGTGCCGTTGATGCGCCCGTCGTTCGCCACGCCCGAGCCTGTGCCGTTGTCGAGGAACACGCGGCCCGTCACGCTGAAGCCGAAGCTGTTGACGAAGGTGCAGGTGATGTTGGCGCCGGCCACCATGTTGGCCGCGGGAATCGTGAGCTCGTTGCCCGCGAGCGTGCCGAAGGGCACGGTGGGCGTGGCGCTGGAAGCATCGAGGCAGCTCGCGCTGACCGGGTTGGCGGGCCAGCCGGCGGGCGCGCTTTCCTTGATCTTGGCCAGTTGGCCGGCGGTGCCGGTCAGGTTGGCCGCGCCGTTGGCGGTGCCGGCACCGGTCACGGTGATGCTGTCGGTGGCGGCCGAGAGCCCGCTCAGCGCAAAGCCGAACAGGTTGGCGCCGGTGCCGCCGGTGGTGGTCTTCACGATCTGCACCCGGGGGAACGGCGGCGTGAAGGTGTTGGTGAAGGTGCAGGCGATGTTGCTGCCCGCCGCGGTGGCGGCTGCATCGAGCGTCACCCTGCGGTTGGGCAGGTCGGGGGTGGCGGTGCCGCCTGCGCCGAGGCCGGTGCAGCTCACGCCGGTGAGCGCGTAGTTGGCGGGCAGCGGGTCTTCGGTGATGGTGGTGGCCACGCCGGGTGCGGTCAGCGTCTGGATCGCGCCCGCGACCGCGGTGCCGGCGGTCACGGTGGTGATCGTCTGTGCCGCGAGGCCGTTGGTGCCGGTGAAGCCGAACGGGCCGACGCCGCCGTTGCTCACCTTGCTGACCGTCACCGTGGCCGAGGCGGCGTTGGTGAAGGTGCACACCAGCGGCCGGCCGTACTGCACGCTGGCCGCGGGGATCGTGTAGGTGCGCGCGTCGGCGCCGCTGCCCAGGCTGCCGACGGGCGTGCCGGCATCGGTGCAAGTGGCGCCCGCAAGGTTCCAGCCCGGCACCGCCGGCTCGGCGATGGTGATCGCGGCGCCCTGCGTCGTGGCCGAGAAGGGCTGCGTGCCGGCGGTCGCGGTGCTGCCGTCGACCTGCACCGCCGTGCCCGCTGCCACGGTGCTGACCACGCCGTTGGTCTGGGTGGTGTTGCTCAGCGTGAAGTTGAAGGGGCCGCCGGCGCCGCCGGTGGTGGTCTTCGACAGCACCACGGTCGGCGGCGCGCAGACCGCGGTGGTGGTCGCCTGCGCGAGGAAGCCTTCGGCGTTCGCTCCGCTCTTGATGTGCACCACCACCGTGTTGCTGCCGGCGCGCCAGTTGCTCGCGAGCGTCGCGCTCGCCTGCCGGCCCGGATCGAACCCCCGGAAGTTGTAGGGATCGCCGCCGCCCTGCGGCACGCCGGGCACGGTCTGCAGCACGCCGTTGACGAACACTTCGGCCACCGAGTTGTCGGAATAGAAGTCCAGCTTCAGCGAGAAGGTCGCCGGGTTCACCGAGGCCGCCATGTTGAAGGTGAAGCGGTGGTAGACGTCGACGTTGCCCGTGTGGTTCGGGTTGTAGTTCGAGTTCCAGTTGGCGTTGCCGAACGGCGAGTCGATCCACGCACCGGGCGCCTTGTTGCCCACGTAGGCGCGCTGCCACGAGCTCACGGTGCCGGGGCCGCCGCTGGCAGCGCCCTCGCCCGATTCCCACACCGTGTCGCGGCCGCTGGTGAGCGGCGGTCCGTTCGCGCCGTTGTAGGCGGTGTTGAAGATCGCGGCGTTCGAGAGGCAACTCACCGTTGGTGGAACCGGCGGCGAGGTGGTGCCGGTGGCGCCGGTGTTGGTGAAGGTGCAGACCAGGTTGGTGCCGGGCGCCGTGGCCGCGGCATTGAGCGTGAGCGTGCGGCCCGAGAACGTGGCGGTGCCGCCGTTAGGCAGGCCCGTGCAGGAGGCGGCCGTCAGCGTGTAGCCCGCCGGCGGCACGCTTTCGGTGATGGTGGTGGCGGTGCTCGCGGCGGTGAGCGTCTGCGTCGCCGCGCTGGCGGCGGTGCCGGCCACGGTAGTGGTGATGCTCTGCGCAGCCAGGCCGTTGGTGCCGGTGAAATCGAAAGTGCCGACGCCGTTGGTCGAGATCGCGCGGATGGTCACGGTCGGCAGCGCCAGGAACCGGTACGTCTGCGGGCTCGGCAGATAGCTGCTGCCGCTGGCCGTGAAGGTGCCGCCCAGTGCCGCGCCGCCCAGGGTGACTGCGGTGGTGCTGTAGCTCCCGGCCTCGGTGGTCGTTGCCGTCACCTGGCAGGTGCCGGCGGCGCCGGTGGTGCAACTTCCCGCCGCGCCCTCGGCGCCGCCGTTGAAGGCCACGTCGGGCGTGGCGCCGAAGTTCACGACCACGCCGGCACCGACCGGATTGCCGCTCGCGTCGCGCACGAAAACCTGCAGCACGTCCTGCGCTGTGCCGTTGGCCACCTGGTTGTCGGTGACCACGCGCAGGCCCGACTGGGCGGCGCTCGGCGTGCCGGCCACGAAGCTGTAGCTCGCGGGGCTCGCGCCGTAGCTCTGGCCGTTCGCGGTGAAGACACCTGTCAACACGCCAAGCGGGATTCTTACGACGGTGCTCTTCGTACCCGGCACCGTGCTGGTCGCACTGACCTGGCAGGTGCCGTCGGCGGCGGTGGTGCAAGTGCTTGCCGCGCCCACGGCGCCGCCATTGAAGGCCACGCCTGTGGTGGCGGCGAAGGTCACCACCGTGCCGGCCACCGGGTTGTCGGCCGCGTCGCGCACGATGGCTTCGAGCACGTCCTGCGCGCTGCCGTTGGCCACCTGGTTGTCGGTGACAGTGCGCTCGCCCGAACGCGCCAGCACGGCGGCCCCGGTCACCACGGTGGTGGCGGCGCTGGCGCAGCTCACCGTGGCGCTGGAGACGCACGCCGCGCCCGGCGCCGTGGCCGGCGTTCCGCTGCCCGCCACGTTGGTGTTCGCGTAGTTGGTGAGCACCGTGCCTGCGGCCACCAGCGGCGCCGTGGCATTGAGCGTGAAGCTGCGCACGCCGCCGTTGATCGGAATGCCACCGGAGGACAGCGTCACCGCGCAGTTCAGCAACGCACCGGCTGCGCTCGGCATCGCGCCGCAATTCACAGCATTGACTCCAGTGCCCAGGCTCACCGTGTTGGCGATCACGCCCGGCGGAAGCTGCTCGCGCACGACCATCGACGTGCCGCTGGTGGCGGGGCTGGTGTTGGTCAGGCTCAGGACGTAGGCGATGGCGGCACCCGGCGCCACCGTCGCCGGCGCCGTCTTGCTCAGCGCGATCGACAGCGGCGCATTGAACTGGATCACCACCTGGCCGTTGCCGCCGCTGGCGTCGCCGCCACCGCCCGTGCCGATGCCGGTCGCGTAGTGGATGTCGCCCGTGCCCGCCGCCGCGCCGCCGCCATTGTTGGACGTCGAGATCGATCCCGCCGTCGAGGTCGTGCCGGTGACGCCGCCGATGTAGCCGGAGCCGCCACCGCCCATGCCGTTGGGCGAACTTCCCTGGCACAGCCCGCCGCCGCCGCCGAAGTAGCCGCCGCCGCCACCGCCGCCGCCTTCGTTCTGGTTCTCGTTGGTGGAGCCGCCGTTGCCGCCCTGCAGCGCGGAGCCGGCCGTCGGTGCGCCGAGATTGCAGGTGCCGCCCGAGCCGGCCGCGCCGCCCGCCGCCTGGGTGCCGGGCCGCCCGCTGCCGGCGACGCCGTCGTCGCTTCCGCTCGCGCCCCCGCCGCCGCCGCCGGCAGGCGTGCCCACGTCCCCGCCCGACGACGAGCCACCGCCGCCGCCGGCAATGAGGCGCGCGTTGCCCTGCGTGTAGGTCGTGGTGGCGAACACGCCCGACAGGCCGCCGCCGCTCGAGCCGATCGCCGTGGCCTGCGAGGTGCCGCCCGCGCCGCCGCCGCCGTAGGTCGTCGACGTATCGTTGACGCCGCCGCCCTCGCCCACGCGAACACCGAGCGCGGCGCCCGCCGCCACCGTCAGCGTGCCGGAGGCGAACCCGCCGCCGCCACCGCCGCGCTGCGTGGGGAAGTAGCTGCTGTTGGGTCCGCCGCCGCCGGCGCCCCAGGCCTTGATGAACACCGAGGTCACGCCGGTCGGCACGGTGAAGCTCTGGTCGCCGCCGGAGTAGGTCACCCGCACGCACGAGTTGTAGCCCGATTGGGGCGTGCACGTGGCCTGCGCAGCCCGCGCCGGTGCCGGCGTCAGCAGCAGTGCGAGCAGCGTCCAAAGTGCGGCGAGCGCCAGCACGGCGCGCGCGCGCCTGACGCCCGAAAAAAGGAATTGAGTCATCTGTCCTGCCATGCCGGCCGAATCTTTTCTTGTCATGGGCCGGCCGCCGCGTTCGCGTTCGCAGCGCCTGCCGAGGGGAAGCCGAGCCCCGTCTCGTCGAACTTGAAGCGCAGGCGAATGTACGCGCCCTTGCTGGTGTATTCGTTGGCGGTGAGGTCGCGGTCCTTGAGGCCGACGACGTTGTAGCCCACCGAGACCCACAGGTTCGTCATTGCCTGGTAGCCCACCTCGACGCCCAGCGTCTTCTGCAGCGCGCCGCCCTTGCCGTACAAGAGGCCGGCCTGGATGCCGAAGTCCCAGTCCTTGTCGATGTCCTGCGTGTAGCGCGCCTGCAGCAGATGCGCCCAGTAGGTGCTCTTGAGCCAGCCGTCGTCGGCGCGCGACCACTTGGCCGCGTAGCGCCCGTTGATCACGGTGCCGGGACGCGGGTTGTAGTTGACGTGGGCCGAGACGATGTCGGCGCTCGTGCTGCCCGGCAGGCTCGCATTGCCCGAGCCCGAGCCGAAGACGCTCGCGCCGTCGAGCGCACCGGTCGAACTGCCTGTGCCGACCACGCGCTCGGAACGGCGCTCGTAGCGCATCAGCGCATTCCAGCTGTCGGTGTCGACGGGGCGGTAGGCCAGGCCGATCTGGTGGCGCGCGAGGTGGTGTTCGTTGCCCGCGTTGGTGCCCTGCCCTTCGCTGTCGCTCATCACGCTGCGTGCGAGCAGGCTCCACGCGCGGTCGATCTTGTAGCCGAAGCCGGCGCTGAACAGGCGCGTGTTCGCATCGTCGCCACGCCGGCCTTCGAGCACGCCGCTCGCCTTGATGCGCTCGGTGCCGTATTCGACGCCGCCGGTGATGGCCGTCGATTGGCCGAGGCCGCCCGCGTAGCCCGTGCCGGTGTTGCCGCTGTTGACCGGGCCGCCGAGCTGGCGCGTGTGTTCGATGCCGCCGGTCAGGCGCCACTGGTCGTTGAGCTTGAAGGTGTTGCGCACGCCGGTCGCCGCCTGCGCGGCGCGGCCGTCGATGCTGTCGGCCAGCCGGTATTCGCTGTAGACGCGGCCGCCTTCCATGTAGCTGCTCTCGATGCCCAGGATGCCGACGTTGTTCGAGCCGGTCGTGCCCAGCTCGTCCTGGTTGTAGAGGCTGGAGACCAGCTCGTAGCGGCCGTAGATGCGCGTCTTGTCGGTCACGGCGTAGTTGCCGCCGATGGCCAGCACATGGCGATCGGACTTGCGGATGTCCTGCTCGCCCTCGACGAACACGTTGGCCTGCGGCAGGCCCGGCACCTGGGCCGAGATGCGCGCGCGCACGGTCGTCAGGTCTTCGGCATTCGCATTCGCGGTGGCCGCAGCGCCCAGCGCTGTGACGTTGCCGGCGCCCACGCCGCTGCCGAGGTTGCCGCTGTAGGTCGAGATCTGGCCGTAGTCGAAACCGGAGCTGGTGCCCAGGCCCGCGCCGCTCTGGCCGTGGCGCAGGCCCACTTCGGCGACCAGCTGCTCGCCGACCTTCTTCTGCACGCTGGCAGTGAAGCCGCGGCGGCTGCCGCCGAGCAGCGCGTCCTGGCTGAAGAGCGCCTCGCCGCGCAGCGCGGTGCTGGTGTCGATGCGGTACTCGGCGCGCGCCGACGCTTCGGTGCGCCCGGCCGAGAAACTCGCGCCGGGGTTGTCGAAGCCGGTGCTGGTCTTGCTGGCCAGCGCCACCACGGCGAGGTCCTCGGTCTGATGGCGCAGCTCCACGCGGCCGCCGCTGCCCTTGCCGTTCTTGTCGGACTCGGTGCGCACCCACTCGCCGGCCATGGTGGTGTTCTCGCCCACGCGCGCCACCGCGGTGAGCGCGCCGAGCTTGCGGCGGTTCTCCGGGTTCTCGTCGGTGCTCGCGACCACGCCCAGTTGCAGGTTGTCGGTCACCTTCACCTGCACGTCGGTGCCGGCCACGTTGAACTTCGGCCCGCCGGCGTCGACCTCGTAGGTCACGCGGATCGACTGCGGATTGAGGTTCGCATCGACCGAGGAGATCGCATGCGTGAAGAGGATGCGGCGCGTAAGCGGCTCGATCGTGTAGTCCACGAAGCGCGCGACCGTCGTGCGCTGCAGCACCAGGTCGGGCTGGTTGCGGTCGCGCACCACCACCTCGACCTGCTCGCTGTTGTCGACGAACTCGCCGCCCGTGGCGCTCAGGTAGTACGGGCCCGAGGTGCCGACCGCGCGGAACTCTTCCACCTGCTGCGTCTGCGCAGTGCGCGAGAAGAAGCTGGTGGCGCGCACGTTGCCGTCGTCGTAGACGTGCTTCAGGCCCGTGAGCGCGCGGTTGTTCTGGCTCAGGTTGCGCACCTCGGTGCTGCTGGCGGTGGTGAAGTCGCCGTACAGCAGGTACGAGCGGTTCTTGTCGATGCGCACGTAGAGCTTCTGCGTGCTCTGCGCGTCGAAGCCCTTCACCGACGAGTCGCCGTACACCGGATAGAACTCGTCGGGCCGGATGTCGCGGAACAGGCGGTCGTCGCGCGTCTTGGCCGAGTCGTAGGCGGCCGTGAGCAGGTACTCGCCCTTGACGGTGCCCTTGAAGAAGAAGGCGCTGCGGGCGGCCGCACGGCGGTTGTTGCTTTCGTCGGCCAGGCCGGTGAGCTCGGCCTCGAAGGCGGCGCCGGCAGGCATCGCGCCCAGCGGCACGCCGCCGCGCCTGGTGAGGTCGAGCACGCCTTCGACGATGCCCACGCCGATCATCGGCCGCATCTCGGGCAAGAGCGCGAGGCGCACTTCCTTCACGAAGCTGCCGGCCGTCACGCGCAGGCGCGCATCGCCGGGTTCGCCGGGCGGCAGCAGGCGGAACTCGGCCGCGCCGCCTTCCATGAAGACCTGCGTGCCCGGCTCGGCGGGGTTCAGGTCTTCGTCGAGCCAGCGGCCGCGGTCGGTTTCCAGGGTGAGCTGGGTGCGCGCGGTCACGGGCACGCCGGCGGCGTCGGTCAGGCGCACCTTCACGATCACCGGCGTGCGCAGGTCGGCCTGCGCGGACACGGGCAGCTCGACCTGAATGGCACCGAGCTTGTCGGGCGCGACCACGGTGATGTGCTGCGCGGTGCCGCGCGCGTTGCCGAAGGGGTCCATGCCCTCCAGCAACAGGCGGTTGGCGCCGGGCTGCAGCACCACGCCGATGTATTCCCAGGCGCCGAGCTTCTTCGCATCGAGCTGGGTCTTCTTGCCGACGCGCCGCTCCTCGATGACCTTGCCGTTGACGGTGAGGCGCAGCGCGAGGCCGGCCTCGCCCTTCACGCGCACATTGACCGACTGGGCCGGCAGCGTGTCGCCGTCCTTCAGGTCGATGAAGCCGAGGGCGTTGCCTTCGATCCGCGGCAGCAGTGCTTCGAGTTCGACCGGGCTGGGCACGGCCTGCGGCAGCAGCGGGTTGGCGCGCGGCGCGAGCATCTGGGTGCTGGTGTTGACCGGCCGGCTGGCGAAGGCGCCCACGCCCGCCGCACCGCCACCCGTGGCCGAAGCGCCCTGCGCGTTGGTGGGCAGGCCGTTCAATGCCGCGAACAGGCTGCCGGCGGGCGTGGGTGCCGGCGCGGCGCTGGCGCCGAGCGTGCCGCTCGCCGTGCCCGATGCGCCGTTGACGAAGCTGCTTGCGCCCGACGGTGCCACCGGCATCGCGATGAGCGGTGCCGAGTTGGCGAGCGTGGAACCGGTGCTGCCGGTACTGCCCGTGACCGACGACTGCCCGCTGGCAGGCAGCGAGCGCACGTCGCCCACCGGCACGATGCGGCCTTCGGGGTCGAGCCGCATGCGCACCTGCGCCTCGGCTTCGGTGTCGGGACTGGCGGCAATGGCCGCGCGGCGCGCGATCACGTCCTTCATCACGTCGGGTGCGTCGCAGTTGCCGACGATGAAGTTGGCCTTGTGGAACTCGCCCTTCTTCAGGTCGACGAAACGGCTCTCGGGACGGCCGGCATTGCGGTTGTCGAGCACCGCGAGCTGCGCCCCCGGGGGCAGCGTGGTCTGGTCGACGCGCAGCACGTGCGTGAGGGGCTTCAGGCCGTACAGGCTCCACTTGCCTTCCACGTCGGTGATGACATGGGTGCCGTCTTCCATGTAGAGGCGCACGCCCGGCACGCCGATTTCATCGTCGCCCTCTTGCCGCCCGTCGCGCTTGCAGTCCATGTAGACCTTGCCGAACATGAAGGCGTCGTCGGAGAACACGCCGCCGGTCACGCGCACGGTCCAGCTCGCCAGGTTCGACTGCATCGGGCCCGAGTTCGCGCGCGCGCGGTTGACGGCATCGCCGTTGGTGGGTGCACCCACGCCGATGCGCACGCGGTAGCGCACCGTGGCCGACTGGTCCACGCCCAGCTTCAGCGCCGGGTAGTCGAAGAACAACTGCGGGCCCGCGCCGCCGACCGGATCGACCGCGGCCGAGCCGTTCAGGCGCACGCTCTTCGCCACATAGGCAAAGCCTGGCGGCAGGGTGTCGGACAGCCGCACGCCGGTGACCGGAAAGCCCGTCTTGTTGGTGACGACCAGGGCGTAGTCCATGAAGTCGCCGAACTCGGCCTGGCGCTTGCTGCCTTCCTTGCGCAGCACCAGCCCGAGCACATTGCCCGGATCGAGCGGGATGTGGTTGTGCACCACGTCGCAGGCGGCGCCCGCGGCATCGAGGCCTGCGTTGACCGAGAAGTAATGGGTGGTCGCATCCGCCCCTTGCGGCGCGCCGGCATTCGGCACGATGGCGCCGCAGCGGCTGAAGGTGCCGGCCGTGGCCGGGATGAGCTGCGACGGCGCCACGTAGCCGCTGCCCGCGGGCGGCACCACGCCGATCGCGTAGGTGCAAGAGCCGGTGACCGGCGGCGACTGCAGGTAGAACTGGTAGCCGCCGTCGGCGCCGGTGACCATGGAGATGCTGCCGTTGGCATTGACCGTGTACAGGCCCGACGCGCCGCCGTACAACTGGTCCGCGGTGATCGGCGTGACCGCCCCGCTGCTGCACGACTGGCGCGTGAAGGTGACGACCGCGCCGGCCACCGGCTCGCGCGTGACCGCGTTGTAGACCACGCCCTGCGGATCGACCAGCAGCGACTGCACCGAGCTCGCGCTCGCCACCACCAGCATGGCCGGCGTGACGTTCACCGTGTTCTGGTCGAAGGCCGCGGCCCAGCCCTTGTTGGTGACTGCCACGCGGCCACCGATGGCCGCTGGCTTCTGCGTGATGCGCACGGTGAACGACAGCTCTTCGCTCTGGCCCGGCGCGAGCGCGCGGCTGCCGTCGGTCACGCTCAGCACGGCTTCGGTCGGCAGCCTGAACGGGTCGCTGCTCGCCAGCGACTCGCGGTCGCAGCTCGCGCGGCCCGTGAAGCCGGCCGCCGCGTTGAGCACGCCGTTGCGCGCCTTCGGCGGTGCGATCAGTTCCCAGGCGGCCACGAGGCCGTCGGGCTTGTCCATGTCGAAAGTGCAGTTCAGGTTGTCGATGAGCCGCAGGTTCGGCGCCGCGGCCACGCCGGTGTTGGTCACCTTCAGGTGGTAGTCGAGCTCGTACACGCCCTGCGCCACGCGCCGCGGTGCCGAGGCTGTCTTGACCAGCGAGAGCGTGGGCAACTGCGTGGACACCGGCGTGGGCGAGCTGTCGTTGTTCGGGTTGCCGTCGCCGTCGGCATCGGGGTTGCTGCCGTTGACCGAATCGTCGAAAGCCACGGGCGCGCCGCCCGGCGTGAGCGCACCTTGCGCACGCGCGGTGTTCAGGAGCGTGCCGGCGCGGCCGCCGACATTGAAGCGCACGTCGAAGCGCACGGTGAACTGCGCACCCACCGGCAGCACCGCGCCGGGCGCGAGCAGGCTCTGCGCGCCGGCGGTGCCGTTGAACGCGCTGTTGACGGCGGCCACGGTGCCGCTCACGCCGTTGCCCTGGTTGCTCGCGATGGCCAGCGAGCCCGGCACGATCGTGTACTGGTTCGCGGCCGGCACGGCCGCCGGGGTGAAGGCGCCGAACTGCGTGGTGCCGCTGCCTTCCATGAGGTCGGCCACCTGCACGCCGTAGAGCCACACGGCGCCGTAGTTGCGCACGTTGACGCTGAAGCTCACCGTGGCGGTGCCGTCGAGCTGGCCGTCTGCGCCGTGGTTCATGCGCGGCGTCGAGGCCGCCTTGGCGACGCCGATGCGGTTCTGGCTCGAGGTGATGACCACCGTGTTCGAGGGCGACACCGCCGGCGCCACGCCGTCGTTGTAGTAGCCCTGCGCGGTGTTGCGGATGTCCCCCGTCTGGTCGGCCTTGACCTGCACCGCGAACTGCATCGCGATCGACGCATTGCGTGCCAGCGGCGCCGGCACGCCGATGGCCACTTCGACGGCCGAGGCGTCGTCCACGGTGCGGTAGCTGAAGTCCGCATCGCCCGGCAGGCGGAACAGCCGCACCGCGCCGGCCGCCGTGCTCTGCAGGCTGCCCGCGATGTAGCGCGTGCCCGCGGGCACGAGGTCGCGCACCAGCAACAGGGCGGTGGGCGTGCCGTTCACCAGCACCGGCGTGCCGGCGGGTGCGGCGGTGTTGCCGGGGCGGGCGTCGCGCGCGCCGATGTTCGTGCCGGATACCGTGAAGTCGATGCGCGTGCTGCCAGGAACCACGAGACCCGGATAGCTCGCCGACTTGGTGAGCGAGAGCACCGCCACGTCGCCCGCGGTGACGGTGTCGCGGTTGACCGCGCTGAGCTTCTGCAGCGCGGTGGTGGCGCTGAGCACCACGCAGGCGCTGCCGGTGGCCGTGGCGGGCACGGTGCCCTGCACCAGCAGCGCCGCGGTTTCGCCGGGCTGCAGTGCGATCGCGCCGGCGGTGCCCAGCGGCAGCACCGGATCGGCCGCATCGACCACGCCGTTGTTGTTGCTGTCGCGCACCACGCGCAGCGCCGAGAGATCGAGCGCATCGGCCGGACAGCCCGCACCGTTGTTCGCCAGGCCGATGGTGTAGCTCGACGGCACGTTGCCGGTGTTGGTGAGCAGGTGGCTCAGCGTGACGACGGTGGCCGGCGGACGGTCGACCGACTGGTCGTGCGTGAGCACCAGCGCCTCGACCGGCAGCACGCTGGCGACGACGCTGTTGGAGCTCGAAGTCTCGGTCTGCGCAAGGCCGGCCGGCACGTAGGTGGCGGTGGCGACGTTGCGCAGCACGGTGCCGCCGGCCGGCGCCGCGGCGTGCGCGACAGGTCCGGCGACCGTGCAGCACAGAACCGCCATCGCAGCGACGGCAGCGGCCATGCCGCCTCGCCATTGCTGCGAGCGGGTGCTCAGGTACGCCAGAAGAAATTGCACGCCACGAACCTTCCATTGGCCCCTCGCACGCGGCGCGAGCCGTCAAAACTCGAAAAAAACTTTTTCCTCTGCCGCCTGCAAATACAGGTGCGGTTGCGTGCTGCTTTGTTGGAAGCGGCAAGGGAAAAAGGCGAAGCGAGCCGATGCGGCAGCGCCTCGCGAAAGCCGGCGGACCGCAAGGCCCGCCGGCGACTCAAACCCTTGTCGTTACTGGTTGATCTTCACGGCGAAGGTCAACGTGGCCGTGCCGCTCGGGGCCACGGAATTGCTGGCGCTGCCGCAGCTCACCGCGGTGGCGGTCTGCGCGTAGACGAGTGCCGTACCGGACACGCCGGTCGAGGTGCACTGCGTTGCAGCCGTGGGTTGCGTGGCGCTCAGCAAGGTGTACGCAGGCACTGCATCGTTGATCGCGATGTTGGTGACCGGCGAGGTGCCTTCGTTGGTGGCGACGACCTTGTAGACGATGCACTGGCCCGGCTTGAGCGACAGCGGTGCTGCCGCGAATGCGCCATCCGCCGTGCCATCGCAGGCGACGTCGGCAGCCTGCGTCTTGAGGACGCGGATCTGGCCGGTGATCACGGTGCTGATGTCGGTGGCCGACGGTGCGCCGCAGCTCGCGGGGCCGCTGAAGGTCGCGGTCACGGTCGTGGTGTCGGTCGCGCCGGCGCTGGCGCCGCCCGGTGCGAACACGCGCACCAGCAGCTTCTGCGATGCGCCCACGGCCAGCGGGCCGGCTTGCGGGCCGGTCACCAGCGTGTCGTTCGCGTCGATCTGGCCGTCACCGTTGACGTCCAGGTAGATCGCGGTGGTCCAGCCGAGCGAGGCGTCGGCCGCCGGCACGGTGGCCGTCAGCGTGTACGCACCGCAGCTCTGGTTGCCGGTGTTGGTCAGCGTGTGCGGATACACCACGGTGCCGCCCGGTGCGAGCTGGCCGCTGTTGTTCGGCGTGAGCGTGGCGCTCGACACCAGTGCGGCGGTCACGGTCACGGCGTCGGTCTTCGTGTCGGACACGATCACACCGGTCGAGGCGACGGCGGTGGACTGCACCTGGAAGTAGACCTTCTGCGCGGTGACGGGCGACTGCGTGGCAGGCGGCGTCACGCAGGCAGCGACATCGCCTTGCGCGCCGGCATTGACGGCCACGCTGGTGATCGCTGCCGATGCGCAGGTGCCGCCCGAGGCCACGAACTTCACCGTCCAGCCGGTCGGCAGGGTGCCGGGGAAGCTGGTCGACTGGCTGGCTGCCAGGCTGTAGGTGTTGTTGACCGAGTCGTTGTTCTTGACGAACAGCGCGAACACGGTGCCGGTGCCGGCGGCCGTTGCGTTGGTCGTGGTAGGCAGCGGGCTCGGGCCGGGGCCCAGGTCACCGCCGGCCACCGAGCCGGTGCCCGTGCCTGCCGCGGTGTTGGTCAGGTCGACCAGCGAACCGACGACGATGGTCACGCGATCGAGCGTGGCATCGATCTTGGTCGCGTCGCCCGCGGAGCGACCCGTCACCGTGGCAGCGAACGGACCGGCGCCCACTGCCGTGGCGGAAGGCACGTTGGCCTGCACCACGATGTTGACGCTGCCGCCGGCCGCGATCGGGCCGGTGTCGGGCACGCCGTCGCCGGTGGTGTCCAGCAGCGGCGTGACGCCGTCGGCCGCGAACAGCACGAAGGTCGTGCCTGCCGGGAACGTGCCTGCCGCCACCGTGAGGTTCACGGTGTCGGTGCCGGTGCCCGCGTTGAACACCGACTGCGCGAACTTGACGCTGCCGCCGGCCACGACCGAAGGACGCGTGGTCAAGTCGGCTGCGGTGGCGTTGGGCGTGCCGGGCGTCGTGTCGACGGCGGTGGCAGCGGTCGATGGGTTGGTACCCACCGCGATGCTGTAGCTCGCCACGACCGTGTAGGCCGACGGGTTGGTGCTCGAGCCCGGCGTGCCGATGGCGGCCGCCGTGATCGTCAAGGGAACGTTGGCCGGCTCGAACTTCGCCACGTTGGTGGTGGTCGAAGTGCCGATCGCCGCGTTGCTGTTCACCAGCACCACGAAGCTCACGGTCTGCGTCACGTTCTGGCCCAGCGCGGCAACCACGGTGTTCAGCGTATTGCCGCTCACCTGGAAGTCGATGCCGGCCGGATCGCCGCCCACGCCGTCGCCCAGTGCCGTGCCGGGTGCGCTGCTCCACACCGCGGAACCCGCGACGTAGGTCATGCCGCTCGGCAGCGCGTCGGACATTGCGAACCTGCCTGGTGCGCCGCCCGTGTTGTTGAACGTGAGCGTGTAGACCGTGTACTGGCAGGTCGCGCTGGAAGCGAGGCCGGCCGACCAGGACGTGGCGCATGCCGCCGTCGAGCGCGGACCACCGCTGGTCGCGGTCGGCCAGGCGCCATTGCCCGGACCAGCCACGGACGGAATGCCGATCGACTTGGTGACGTTGAACGCAGCGTCCGTCGTCAGCGTGACCTGATCCTTGTCGGCCGCCGAGGTGTTGGGCGCGGTGTACAGCGCCGTGGTACCCGGAGTGGCGGTGATGGTCGCCGTTTCAAAAGCACCGGCGCCGCTGGCCGTGCCGGGGATCGTGTAGGCCACGACGAAGCGGAACACGCCGTTGTTGCCGGCCACGCTCTGGGCGGGCACGCTGCAGACGCCCGCGGCTGCGGCCGTGCACAGCGGGGTGGTGCCGTCGGGCACGCCGTCGCCGTTGGCATCGGCGTAGACCTCGACCTTGGAGAACTTGTCGGCGTCGGCATCGACCGTCAGCGTGAACGTGTCGGTACCGTTGCCGGTGTTGGTCAGCGTGTGCGGTGCATAGACGATGGAACCCGCGGCGCCGACCTTGGTGTTGACGATGGTCGTCGTGACCTGGTTGACCGAGTCGAGCGTGAACGATCCCACCTGCTGGACCGTCGTCTGGACCAGGTTGGACGTGGCCAGCTGCGTGGTGCCGGCCGAGTCGGAGTAAGTAGCTGAAGCCTGGTTACCGATGACGGTATTGGCAGGCGGTGCCGCGGCCAGGGCGGCTGAGCTTCCGAACAGGAAGCCCAGCGTCAAGGCTGCGGCGCCGGCCCAGGACGCGGTCGGCTTGAAGCCGATGCCGCGCCGGGTTGGCAGGGTGGAAATCACGTGGTTTCTCCTCGGTGGTCAAAAAGGCGGTGGGACATGAAAAAACCCGGTTGCCGTGTTTCGTTGCTCGAAATCGCGGCAGCCGGGCTGCACTCGAAAAAATCGGTCGCTGGGGATACGGTGAAAAAGGCGGAGGCGCCGGATCAGCGCTGTGCCGGCACGGCCGGCGACGTCGGCGTTGCCACCGAGACCTGCGTTGCGGCCGGCGCGACCGTCTCCACCTTGGCGCGCGCGCTCACGGCGGTGCTGCCGTTCGCGGGCAGCTGGCCGAGCGTCCAGCGCAGCGACCGGTAGTCGGCATAGGGCACAGGTTCCGTCTTGTTGCCGGCGGCCTTGCGCACGAGCGGCTCGGCGCCGAACACGGCGTCCTTGGCGGCGGCCTGAACCAGGCCCGCGCCCGGCTTGGCGCTGCGCGGCTGGTACTCCAGACCTTCGGGAATCGGAAGGTCCGCCACCAGGCCGGTGACCGGCTTGCCGGTGTTGTTGGTGTAGACGGCCCGGTACTCGACGATGTCGCCGGGCTTGACCGAGCTGGCATCGACCAGCTGTTCCCGGCCCTGCGCGTCCTTCACCACCTTGGACTGGGTGAGGACGACGGCAACGACCTTCTTCTGGCCGGCCTCCAGGGTGGGCGCGGACTGGGCTGCGGCGGTGGCGGCGAAGCCGCTGAGTCCGGCGAGCAGGAGCGCGCACGCCCCCAGGCTCGAGAGGCGACGACGGGACAGGATTTTTTGAGTCAGTTTTTTAATGGACATGGTTGCTCCAGATTCAAGACACACAGGACTCCACCTCCAGCCAAATGCCGGTGATGAATTGAGCGGCTCGGGCCGCGGGAGAAGGCACCGGCTTTGCAAAGGCCGGTATTCGGAAGAGCGATCGACACCCGCTTTCGAACTGCTTCGAAATGGACGCCACCCTCGGGACTGTCGCGATTTCTCTGTCGCTGTCAGTCCGGTCTCATGTTGTTAACCCATATTTCTTATGGTTACCAAGTGTATTGCAAATGAGTAATTTGGTATCAATATAAGCCGACAATCGTTGATGTGAAACAACAGTCTCGATTCCAACAACCGCTAGATCCCCAACCCGCATGTCCCCGAAAAACGGGTCGCGCGGCAATTGCGACAGGTAGAGGAATTCGGGTCAGCCCCGCGTTTGAATGAGTCTTGGCGGCGCCCGCATCGATCAAGACTGTTTGAAGATATTCAGAACGTAATCAACAAAAGTCTTGATCTTTGGCGAGTGGCGGCGCGACGGTAAATAGACAAGATTGATTTCCTGCGGCGTCAATTTCAATGCCGGGAGCACCGCCGACAAGGCGCCGCTGTCCAGGTGCGATCGGGCCAGCGACAAGGGAACGAGGCCGATGCCTTTGGCGGCCAATGTCAGTTTCAGGATCAATTCCAGGTCGTCCGACTGGAAGACGCTCTCCACGTTCAGCCGATGGGTCTTTCCCGTGATCGAGAGGCTGATCTCCTTCTTGCGTCCTTCGATTTCGCTGACCAGGAAGGCGTGCGGAGCCAGGTCCGACACGCTCTCGATGGCCTGGCGCGGCGCAAGGTAGTCCGATGTGGCGCACAGCACCATCGGCTCGTTCTTCAGATGGCGCGCCACCATCTCGTCGCAACCTTCGCGTCCGCGGCGGATGGCCACGTCGGCCTCGTCGCGAAACAGGTCGGCCCGGTCGTTGCCCGTCTCGACCACGACCTCCAGTTGCGGGTAGGCCGACATGAAGTCAGGCAGATGCACCCCCAGCAGTTCCCTGCCGTAGTAGTGGGGAGCCGCGACGCGCAGCCGCCCCGCCAGCGTGCCTGCGCCTGAAGACAAGCTCAGCATGACGTCGTCCAGGATGGTCAGCACCTGCCCGGCTGCCACCAGGAACTCCCGCCCCTCTTCAGTGAGCGCGAACCGAGTGGAGCCGCGATGCAGCAGCTGGTGCCCGACCATCGCTTCGAGCCGCTGGAGTTGGCGCGAAGCGGACGCCTTGGGCACGCTCAGGGCGTCGGCCGCCGGCGTCAATCCTCCGAGTTGGGCGGCTTTCGTGAAGAGCCGCACATCGGACAAAGAAAAGTCTCGCATCTTCGGCTCGGAGGTCCGTTTGTTTGTTTTTCCGTGAAACATTCCGGCGGCTTGAGAGCATCTGTGCTGCGCCGCGGGGCCAGGGAGTCCAGGGTTTTCCAGGAAACCTTTGGTTCACATTCTCAAACGAAGAGCCTGCAACTGTTAACATTTGTCACATCAAATTCAGGAAGTAGCGGGAATAGTTCACCTTTTTTCGACAAACGTGCATGCGTGCGAAGGGACCCGATGTCCGCCACTGCTGCCGTCTTGCGAACAGGATTACGGCGGCTCCGGTTCCCTGAGCAAGCGGCGGCACCTTCTGTTCGGCCGCCTCGGTCAAAGCGCAGTTTTCAAGGGTCTGCTGCGGCCGATGCCACCCTTTTTTCGACTTGAGAGTTGTGGAGCGATGCAGATGAGCGGCGGTTTCAGCGAACGACTGAACGAGCTCGCGGCGGATGCTGGCCGGGATTGGCAGGCTGATCTGGCTCGGAACTGCGGCGTATCGCATCCCGCGATCTCGAACTGGCTGTCCGGCCGCAACAACGGCATCAACCGGTAGAGGCTGGGCCCTGCGCGCGCAGATGTGCATTCGCGAGATAGCCAGGCGTACAGGCCTGCCTCGCAACCCCGTCAAGAAGTGCCTGAGAGCCGGCGACGAAGAACCGCGCGCAGTGATGCAGCGTCCATAGGCTTTCGCCCGCCTGGCGAAAGTCGGAACCTGACTGCGGCCGTTGGGGGGGGGCGAAATGGCGACGCACTTCATTGACGGCCAGCCGCATCAGGGAATCTACGGATATATGATTCCCCGAATGGTCTTGATTGCGTGCATTTTTTGTATACAAATAACGCACTCGATATGTGGCGCGATATTTGCGTCAAAAGCGGGCTTCATCTTCCCAACACTTGCACGAGGAAAAGACCATGAGCACAGTCGTGAGCCACGCCCCTGCCGGGGCCAGCGAAGCGGGCCTTGCGCCGCACGCGGAATCGAACGCCCTCATCAAGCCCGGCTACGACCCGCGCCTGACCAACGAGGACCTCGCGCCGCTCAAGAAACAGACCTGGGGTCAATACAACATCTTCGCGTTCTGGATGTCCGACGTGCACAGCGTGGGCGGCTACATCACGGCCGGCAGCCTGTTCGCGCTGGGCCTCTCGAGCTGGCAGGTGCTGGTGTCGCTGCTGGTGGGCATCGTCATCGTGCAGTTCTTCTGCAACCTCGTGGCCAAGCCCAGCCAGGTGACTGGCGTGCCCTACCCGGTGGTGTGCCGCGCGTCGTTCGGTGTGCTGGGCGCGAACATCCCGGCCATCATCCGCGGGCTGATCGCGGTGGCCTGGTACGGCGTGCAGACCTATCTTGCGTCGGCCGCCTTCATGGTGCTGGCGCTGCACATGGCGCCCGGCCTCGCGCCGTACGCCGATGTCGCGCAGCACGGTTTCGTCGGCCTCTCCGCCCTCGGCTGGGTCGCCTTCATGGTCATGTGGGTGCTGCAGGCCTTCGTGTTCTGGCACGGCATGGAAGCCATCCGCAAGTTCATCGACTGGGCTGGCCCGGCCGTGTACGTGGTGATGGCCGTGCTGTGCGGCTGGCTGGTGTGGAAGGCCGGCTGGAGCAACATCGACCTGAACCTGGGCGGCATCAAGTTCCAGGGTTGGGACGCGCTGCCGGTGATGCTCTCGGCCATTGCGCTGGTGGTGAGCTACTTCAGCGGCCCGATGCTCAACTTCGGTGACTTCTCGCGCTACGGCAAGAGCTTCGACGCGGTGAAGAAGGGCAACTTCTGGGGCCTGCCGATCAACTTCGTCTTCTTCTCGCTGCTGACGGTGATCACCACCGCCGCGACGCTGCCCGTGTTCGGCGAACTCATCACCGATCCGGTGCACACCGTGGGCAAGATCGACAGCACCACCGCCGTCGTGCTGGGCGCGCTGACCTTCATGATCGCCACCATCGGCATCAACATCGTTGCGAACTTCGTCTCGCCGGCCTTCGACTTCTCGAACGTGGCGCCGCAACACATCAGCTGGCGCACGGGCGGCATGATCGCCGCGGTGGGTTCGGTGTTCCTCACGCCCTGGAACCTCTACAACAGCCCCGAAGTCATTCACTACACGCTCGACGTGCTGGGTTCGTTCATCGGTCCGCTGTTCGGCATCCTGATTGCCGACTACTACATCGTGCGCAAGCAACGCATCGACGTGGACGCGCTCTACACCATGAGCAAGCAGGGCAAGTACTGGTACAGCGGCGGCTACAACCCGAAGGCGATCCAGGCGCTGGTGCCCTCGGCCCTCGTGCCCATCCTGTGCGTGATGGTGCCGGTGCTGCGCGGTGGCGCGAACTATGCATGGTTCATCGGCATGGGCCTGGGCTTCGTGCTCTACGTGCTCCTGAACCGCAACAGCAAGACTTGAAGAAACACCGAAGAGAAAGAAAGGGCCGCGCCGTGCGCATCAAGATCATCAATCCCAACACCACCTGGAGCATGACCGAGAAGATCGGTGCCTGCGCCCGCGCGGTGGCGCACGCCGGCACGGAAATCGTCGCGGTCAGCCCGGCCATGGGGCCGGTCTCCATCGAGAGCCACTACGACGAGGCGCTGGCCGTGCCCGGCCTGCTGCAGGAGATCGCGGCGGGCGAGCGCGACGGCATCGACGGCTACGTGATCGCCTGCTTCGGCGACCCGGGCCTGAAGGCCGCACGCGAACTCGCGCGCGGCCCGGTGGTCGGCATCGCCGAGGCCGCGATGCACCTGGCCAGCATGATCGGCAGCCGCTTCAGCGTGGTCACCACGCTGGGCCGCACGATGGGCCAAGCCTGGCACCTGGCCGAGATCTACGGCATGGAGCGCTTCTGCGCCAACGTGCGTGCGTGCGAGCTGCCGGTGCTCGAGCTCGAAGAGCCGGGTTCCAACGCGCGAGAACGCATCGTCGACGAATGCCGGCGCGCGCTCGAAGAAGACGGCTCCGACTGCATCGTGCTCGGCTGCGCCGGCATGACCGACCTGTGCGAGCACATCGGCGACCTGCTGGGCGTGCCGGTGATCGACGGCGTGGCCGCGGGCACCAAGCTCATCGAATCGCTGGTCACGCTGAAGCTCAAGACCAGCAAGCGCGGCGAACTCGCGCGGCCGCTGCCCAAGACCATGACGGGCGCGCTCGAAGGCTTCACGCTGCGCGGGTGATGCGGGCTGGTGGAGGCGCAGGCATCGAACGCTGAGCCACAATCTCCGCATGCCCCCCGCCAGTTCCAAAACCATCGCCTCCCCCGCCCCGACCGACACCATCGCCACTCCGGCCGAGAACGGTGCAGCCGTTGGCAAGGGAAGCTCCATCGAGCGCATCGCCCAGGACATCGCCACCGCGATCGTCGAGAAGCGCCTGCCGCCCGGCACGTGGCTTCGCGAAGAGGCGCTGGGCCGTGTCTATTCGGTGAGCCGCACCAAGGTGCGCGCGGCGCTCCTGATGCTGTCGAAGGACAAGCTCATCGAGATGATTCCCGACAAGGGCGCCTTCGTCTCGCAACCCACGGTGCAGGAGGCGCGCGAGGTGTTCGCGGTGCGCCGCATCCTGGAGAGCGAAGTGGTGCGCCTCTTCATCGCGAATGCGCGGCCGCGCGACTACCAGGTGCTGGAGCAGCACATCAAGTTCGAGCGCACCGCGCTGCGCCAGAGCCCCGCCATGGGCACGGTGCGCGAGAAGGTGCTGGGCGACTTTCATGTGGCGCTGGCCGAGGCGACGGGCAACCACACGTTGACGGAACTGGTGCGCGAGCTGGTGGCGCGCAGTTCGCTGATCGCGATGCTGTATCACTCGTCGAACGATCCGCACTGCTCGTCGGACGAGCATTCCGATTTCCTTCGCATCTGCCGCAAGGGCGACGTGGAAGGTGCCGTGGTCTGCATGACCGAGCACCTCGAACGCATCGAAGCGAGCCTCGAACTGGGCACCGACAAGCCCGACCGGCAACTGGACCTGGTCAAGGCCCTGCTCGCCTAGGACCACCGGAAACAGCCCGACACCATTGCGCGCTGCGATGCGGGTTTTCCTGCATCCGTATTGCCGCATAAATTGTATACAGTTTCGCGTACACACTTTGTGGACGCCGCGAAACGCCGCGCCGTCCGCGCCTTTTCTCCCCTTGCTGCGCCAGGAGATACACGATGACGGCCGAGACCTCTTCTTCAATTTCCACAGTCCATCCGGTGGACCAGCGCCTGCCCTCCGGCAAGCTCGCGGCCCTCGGCCTGCAGCACGTGCTGGTGATGTACGCGGGCGCCGTCGCGGTGCCGCTCATCGTCGGCCGCGCGCTCAAGCTCTCGCCCGATGAAGTCGCACTGCTCATTTCGGCCGACCTCTTCTGCTGCGGCATCGCCACGCTGATCCAGGCGCTGGGCGCCACGCAGTTCTTCGGCATCAAGCTGCCGGTGATGATGGGCGTGACCTTCGCATCGGTCGCACCGATGGTGGCGATCGCCAATGCCAACCCCGGGCAGAACGGCGCGCAGTTGCTCTTCGGCGCGATCATCGGCGCGGGCGTGGTGTCGATACTCATCGCGCCGCTCGTGAGCCGCATGCTGCGCTTCTTTCCGCCGGTGGTCACGGGCACGATCATCGCGGTCATCGGCATCAGCCTGATGCGCGTGGGCATCAACTGGATCTTCGGCAACCCCGTCGGGCCGACGGCGCCCGCGCTGGTCGACCCGGTGTATGCCAAGTGGCTCGCCGAAGTCACCTCGCCCGGCAGCTCGATTCCCGCGGTGCCCAAAGGCTTCGCGATCATGCCCACTGTACCCAACCCCAAGTACGCGGACCTCTCGGGTTTCGGCGTCGCGGCGCTGGTGCTCGTGTCGATTCTCTTGATCGTCAAGTACGCCAAGGGCTTCGTCGCGAACATCTCCGTGCTGCTGGGCATCGTGATCGGCGCGGTCGTCGCCACGTTCACCGGGCTCATGACCTACGAGAAAGTCGGCAAGGCCGCGTGGGTCGACATCGTGCTGCCCTTTCATTTCGGCATGCCGCAGTTCGACCCGATCCTCATCTTGACGATGACGCTGATCATGATCGTGGTGATGATCGAATCCACCGGCATGTTCCTCGCGCTGGGCGAAATGACCGACCGCAAGATCACGCAGAAGGATCTGGCCAAGGGCCTGCGCACCGACGGCCTGGGCACGCTGATCGGCGGCATCTTCAACACCTTTCCGTACACCAGCTTCTCGCAGAACGTGGGCCTCGTGGCCGTCACCGGCATCAAGAGCCGCTATGTGTGCGTGGCGGGCGGCGTGATCCTCATCGTGCTGGGCCTGCTGCCGAAGATGGCGGCGCTGGTCGAGTCATTGCCCACCGTGGTGCTCGGCGGCGCGGGCCTCGTGATGTTCGGCATGGTCGCGGCCACCGGCATCCGCATTCTCTCGGGCGTGGACTTCAAGAACAATCGCCACAACGCGATGATCGTCGCGGTGTCGATCGGCGTCGGGATGATTCCGCTGATCGCGCCCAACTTCAAGCAGTGGATGCCGCATGCGATCCACTCGCTGATCGAGTCGGGCATCTTGCTGGCGTCGATCGTGGCGGTGCTGTTGAACCTGTTCCTCAACGGCGCGAAGCACGACGAGCAAGCGGTGATCGCCGCGGCCAAGCACGCGGACGCGCACTAAGGGAAATCAGATCATCGCCAGCGGCATCTTGCGCCGCGGCGGCGGGTGCAGGCGATCCAGTTCTGCGAGGGTCGCCGCATCGAGTTTCAGTTCGGCGGCTGCAAGGTTTTCTTTCAGATGCGCACTGCGCACCGCCTTCGGAATCGCGACGACGCCGGGCCGCGCGATCACCGCGGCCAGCGCGAGCTGCGCGGCGGTCACGCCGAGGCGCTCGGCCAATTCACTGAGCCCGTGGTCTTCGGCCAACGCGCCCTGGTCGATCGGGCTGTAGGCCATCAACGGCATGCCGCGTTCGCGCAGCCAGGGCAGCAAGTCGAACTCGGGGCCGCGCTCGCCGAGCGACAGGTACACCTGGTTCGCTGCGCAGCCGGGGCCATCGCCGATGACGCCATCCAGCTCTTCCATGTCATCGGTGTCGAAGTTGCTCACGCCCCAGTGACCGATGCGCCCATTGGCCACAAGCGCATGCATCGCCTCGACCGTCTCGCTCAACGGATGGCTGCCGCGCCAGTGCAGCAAGTAGAGGTCGATGGCATCGAGCCCCAATCGTTTGAGGCTGCGCACGCAGGCCTCGCGCGTGCCGCGTCGGCTCGCGTTGTGCGGATAGACCTTGCTCACGATGAAGAGCTCGTCGCGCCGCACGTCGCCGGCGCGCAGCGACTCGCCGATGGACTGGCCGAGCACGGTCTCGGCACCGCCCTCGCCGTACATCTCGGCGGTGTCGATGAGCCGGTAGCCCAGCACGATGGCTTCGCGCACCGCGGCGACCTCGGCCGCGCGACGAGAAGCCACCTCGCCCATGCGCCAGGTGCCGAGGCCGAGGACCGGCATCTCGCCGCCGGTGGGGAGTGGGAGTGTTCGCATGCGGGCAATGGTACGAGGGCGATGCAGGAGAACGGCATGCATGTCCGCGGCCTGGGTGGGGTGACTTTCGACACTGGCGAGCCAAGCATCGGCCTCCTAGAGTCCACGCGAAACCAGCGCGGCGCGGCGCCCTTCACTGCTTCAGCGCCGCTCCGATATCGGCGGCCACTTGGCGCGAATTCATGATGAGGGTGTGGATGGTCGGCAGCAGCTGCACCTGCATCGATCCCAGCTGAACTTCCTTCACCGAGACGATGCCGTCGTTCGGTTCGTCGCCGAACGGCATCCACTTGCCGCGCGGCCCCTTGGTGCCGGCGTACACGCGCAAGGGAATGTCGGGCACCGGCAAAGCGTCCATGAAGTCCCGGCTGGCCAGCAACTGGCCCATCTCGCCGGTCAACACGCGAAACAACCACCGCCTCGACAGCCTGATCGCCAGGCTGGATGCCGTGCTCGGCGGCGCCAGGAAAACGCCGAGTTCCGGCGCGTGCGCAAGCGTCGGCAGGACGGCCCGGATCAACACGCAGCCCAGCGAGTGCCCGACCACGATGAAGCGCTCGCCATGCGTGCGTGCGGCGATGAATGCGCGAAGCCGTGCCACGCACGCATCCCAGCCTTCGAAGGCGGCGGAATAGCCGAACAGATGGGTCGTGATTCCCTTGGCACGCAGACGCCTCGCGAGCAGCAGCATCGAGACGGGTGTTCGGCCGAGGCCGTGGATGAGGATGGCGTGCATGTCGGTGGCTGATGTTGAAGGTCGGGCGCATCGAGGGTACGAGATGCCTGATCCATCGGCCTCGACAGATCGAAAAAGCATCGATATTCGATACCACTGGGTTGCGCCTTCGGATTCCCGAACGCCCGGGAATACCCTCTGCCGCCCCCGAACCCTTCTTGCCTACATTTCTTGTATGCAAGAAAAAGCGACCCTTGCATGCAAACCTCGACAAGACATAAAGACAGGAGACTCCCATGCCTCGCTTCGCCAAATCGCTCTTCGGTCAGGTGGTCATCGCGCTGGTGCTGGGCGTGCTCGCCGGCCTCTTCTGGCCCGAGTACGCCGTCAAGCTCAAGCCGCTGGGTGACGGCTTCATCAAGCTGATCAAGATGATCATCCCGGTGCTGGTGTTCTGCGTTGTCGTGCACGGCATCGCGGGCGCGGGGGACCTGAAGCGCGTGGGGCGCGTGGGCGTCAAGGCGCTCATCTACTTCGAGGTGCTCACCACCGTCGCGCTCGCCATGGGCCTGGTGCTGGCCTTCGTGTTCCAGCCGGGCGTGGGCATGAACGTGGACCCGGCCAAGCTCGACCCGGCCGCGATGAGCGCCTACGCATCGAACGCCGACAAGCTCACGAGCGGCGGCACGGTCGAGTTCCTGATGAAGCTGATTCCCACCACGGTGGTCAACGCCTTCGCCACGGGCGATGTGCTGCAGGTGCTGCTGTTCGCGGTGCTGTTCGGCTGCGCGCTGTCGCTGCTGGGTGATCGCGGCAAACCGGTGGCGGTGGTGGTGGACGCGCTCTCGCTGGTGCTCTTCAAGATCATGGGGATCATCATCAAGCTGGCGCCGCTGGGCGTGCTGGGCGCCATCGCGTTCACGGTGGGGCAGTACGGCATCGGCTCGCTCAAGCAGTTGGGCATGCTGGTCGCGCTCTTCTACGGCGCGGTGCTGGTCTTCGTGTTCGTGGTGCTGGGGCTGGTGATGCGCTTCTCGGGCTTCAGCCTGTGGAAGCTGCTGCGGTACCTGCGCGAAGAGCTCGCCATCGTGTTCGCCACCACCTCGTCGGACAGCGTGCTGCCGCAGATCATGGCCAAGCTGCGCCGCATGGGCATCCGCGATTCGACAGTGGGCCTGGTAATCCCGACCGGCTACTCGTTCAACCTCGATGCCTTCTCGATCTACATCACGCTCGCGGCGGTGTTCATCGCGCAAGCCACCAACACGCCGATCTCGATGGCGGACCTGCTCACGATCCTGGCGATCGCGCTGGTCACCTCCAAGGGCGCGCATGGCGTGCCGGGCTCGGCCATCGTGGTGCTGGCCGCGACGCTGCACGCGATTCCGGCGATCCCCGCCATCGGCCTGGTGCTGGTGCTGTCGGTGGACTGGTTCATGGGCATCGCCCGCGCGCTGGGCAACCTGATCGGCAACTGCGTGGCCACGGTGGCGATTGCCGCGTGGGAAGGCGACATCGACCGCGAGCGCGCGCATGCGGTGCTCGACGGCACGTACACGCCGGACGACGAGCCGCTCGCCGACGCGCCCGCGACAAACACCGTCGCTGCAGCCACCTCGACCGCTCACTGAAAACAATGGCCAACGACGTCAGCCCCACCGCCATCGCCGAGCGCGTCGTCGAGGCGATCCTTGCCCAGAAGCTCGCGCCGGGCGAGCGGCTGGGCGAGCAGGCCCTGGCCGAGAACTTCGCGGTGAGCCGCACGATGGTGCGCGAGGCGCTCATGCAACTGCAGGCGCGCGGCTTCGTCGAGGTGCAGTCGCGCCGCGGCTGGTACGTGGTGGAGCCTTCGGCCGAGGAAGCGCGCGATGCCTTCTCGGCGCGCCGCATCGTCGAGGCCGGCATCCTGGCCGCGAGCGAAGGCCGGCCGCTGGGCAAGGTGATCCGCAAGCTGCGCGACCACATCGCCGACGAGCAGCGGGCCATCGAAGGCGCCGATGCGGCCACGCGCGCCTTCCTGCTGGCGGACTTTCATGTCTGCCTCGCCGAGCAGATGGGGCACCAGTTGCTGGTCGATGTGCTGCGCGACCTCACGGCGCGCACCACGCTGGCGGCCACGCTCTACCAGTCGAAGCACGAGGCGGGGCAATCGTGCGCGGAGCACGGCGCCATCGTCGCAGCGCTCGAAGAAGGCGACACGAACAAGGCGCGCCGCCTGATGCTCGATCACATCGGCAACGTCGAGCGCGCGCTCGAGGTGGATGCCACCGCCGAGCCCGACGCACCGAGCCGCCTGCGCGCCACGCTGGCGCCCATCGCGCTGCCGCGCGCCAAACGCTGAAGCCGTTCGTGCATTAGTGCCGCGGCCCGCTATCGATGAAATAGCACGCGACGACGGGCCAGCAATGGCTGGAAGCGAATTCGCCCGCCCACGGCGCGGCTGTGCACAAGGGCGTGCCCGCTGACAGGATCGCGCCGCCCTGCTCGGCTACAGTCCGAGACACTTATGAATTCACCCCAACTCCAGCGCGGCGTGTTCATCGCCCTGCTCGCCGCCGTCACCGTTGCCTTCGTCTGGGTGCTCCTGCCGTTCTTCGGTGCGGTGCTGTGGGGCGTGGCGCTGGCGATCCTGTTCACGCCGCTCTACAAGTGGCTGCTGAAAAAGATGCGCGGCAAGCCCAATGCCGCCGCGCTCGCGACGCTGGCGATCTGCCTCTTCATCGTGATCCTGCCGCTGGCGATGGTGGGCGTGTCGCTGGTGCAGGAAATCGCGCTGGTCACGCAGAACATCCGTTCGGGGCAGATCAACTTCGCGGCCTACTTCCAGCAGATCCTCGATGCCTCGCCGCAGTGGCTGCTGAGCCTGGTGGAGCGCTTCAACCTCGGCGACATGGCGGCCTGGCAGGCCCGCATTTCCACAGCCGCCGGGCAGGCCAGCCAGATCATCGCGAGCCAGGCCCTCGCCATCGGCCAGAACACCTTCGATTTCATCGTCAGCTTCTTCGTGATGCTGTACCTCCTGTACTTCCTGGTGCGCGACGGCTCGACGCTCTCCAAGACCATGCGCGACGCCGTGCCGCTCGCCAAGCCGCACACGCATTACCTGCTGAACAAGTTCACCACCGTGATCCGCGCCACCGTGAAGGGCAACGTGGCCGTGGCCATCGCGCAGGGCACCATCGGCGGGCTCGCGTTCTGGTTCCTCGGCGTGCAGGGCGCGCTGCTGTGGGCGGTGCTGATGGCCTTCCTGTCGCTCCTGCCCGCCGTGGGCGCGGCGCTCATCTGGGGGCCGGTGGCCATCTACTTCCTGGCCACGGGGCACTTCTGGCAGGGCGGCGTGCTGATCTTCGTGGGCGTGTTCGTGATCGGCCTGGTCGACAACATCCTGCGTCCCGTGCTCGTGGGCAAGGACACGCAGATGCCCGACTACATCGTGCTGATGTCCACCATCGGCGGCATGGCGATCTTCGGCATCAACGGCTTCGTGATCGGGCCGGTGATCGCGGCGCTGTTCATGGCGGCGTGGAGCCTGTTCGCGGACTCGGGGCACGTGGGCAACGGCCACCAGACGATCGAGCCGCCGCAGGCGCCCGAAGCCGCCGACCCGGCCGCCCTGCCCGAGAACCGCAAGAAGGGCTGAACCCGGCAGGTTGCCGGCGCTTCTCGCGCCGGTCGCGCGCATTCGCTGCATTTGGCGCGCGCATTTCCGCATTTCGTCGCATGCCGCTGGGCACCGCCAGGTGCCTGCGAGATCGTCGGGGCCTCTTCACTGCAACGAGGCCCGCCATGCATCTTTTCGCTCTCCCCTCCCGTCCGGCCGTGCGCGCGATGTGCGCCGCCGCCTTCCTCGCGCCGCTGGGCGCGCTCGCCGCCGACCTGCGCCTGAGCGTGGCCGATGGCCCCGCCGCCGATGCGACGCTGTACGTCGCGCTCTACGACAGCGCCGCCGGCTTCGCGGGCAACGCGCTGGCTTCGCAG
The DNA here is from genome assembly GCF_000184745.1 of Variovorax paradoxus EPS. Lineage (NCBI taxonomy): Bacteria > Pseudomonadati > Pseudomonadota > Betaproteobacteria > Burkholderiales > Comamonadaceae > Variovorax > Variovorax paradoxus. The sequence goes on from NC_014931.1 coordinate 4,977,230, forward strand.
ATGGTGCCGATGCGCGCCGGTGCGGCGCAGCTCGTGTTCCCGGGCCTGGCGCCGGGGCGCTATGCGGTGCGCGTGTTCGCGGACGAGAACGGCAACGGCAAGCTGGACACCAACCTCTTCGGCATGCCGACCGAACGCTATGGCTTCTCGAACGACGCCAAGGGCAACCGCGGCGCACCAGAGTTCGACGCTGCGGCGATCGGCGTCGATGCCGACCTGCAGACCGTCATCCACCTGCGCTGAGGCCGCCATGCAAAGACGCGAACTCATGCGCCTGCTGGCTTCGGCCGGTGCACTCTCCCTTCTTGCGCCGCTGGCGCGCGCTACCGGTACGGACAACTGGCAGGCCGACTTCGAGGCCTCCGACGTGCCCTGGAAGACCGGCTTCGCCACGCCGCCAGGCGATCTTCCACTGACCCGCGCCACGGTGCGCGGGCGCTTCCCCGACGCCGTCGCCGGCACGCTGTTCCGCATCGGCCCGGCGGGCCACGACATGGGCGGCGAGCGTTACCACCACTGGTTCGACGGCGACGGCATGGTGCATCGCTTCGTGATCGACGGGGCGGATGTGCGCCAGCAGGGCCGCTACGTCGCCACGCCCAAGCGCGTGGCCGAGGTGCGGGCCGGACGCCGGCTGTTCGAGGCCTTCGGCACCATGCCGCCGGGCGTCGAGCCGCCGACCTCGGCCGACAGCATCAACGTCGCGAACACCAGCGTGCTGCCGCTGCGGGGCGAGGTGCTGGCGCTGTGGGAAGGCGGCTCGGCCACACGCATCGACGCGCGCACGCTGGACACGCTGGGCGTGAAGACCTGGCGCCCTGATCTCGCGGGCATGCCCTTCTCGGCCCATCCCAAGGTGGACCCTGACGGCACGGTCTGGAACTTCGGTGTCAGCAGCAGCCAAGGCCTGATGGCGCTGTACGAGATCGGTGCCGACGGGGCGCTTCGCCGCGCGACCGCGCTGCCGGTGCCCGACATCGGGATGGTCCACGACTTCGCCGTGACCGATCGGCACCTGGTGTTCCTGATGCCGCCGCTGGTCTACGACAGCAAGCGCAAGGAAGCCGGTGCGAGCTTTCTGGATGCCCATGTCTGGCGCCCTGAACTGGGCATGCGCGCGCTGGTGGTCGACAAGCAGAACTGGGACAAGCGCCAGATGCTCGCGCTGCCGGCCGGCTTCCTGTTCCACGTGGGCAACGCCTGGGAAGAAGACACGCCGCGTGGCACGCAGATCCACATCGACTATGTGCGCTCCGACAACGCCGATTCGGTGTTCACGACCAACCGCGAACTGATGCGGGCGCGCATCGCGAGAAGCACCCGTCCGCACCTGACCGTCGCCACGCTGAACCTCGGCACCGGCGAGGCCACGCAGAAGGCACTGCCGCTGGAGGCGGAGTTTCCGCGCATCGACCCGCGGCGCGTCGGCCTGCGCCATCGCCAGGTGGTGCACGCGACGCAGCTGCGGCCCGGCCTGCCGGGCTTCGGTGCGGTCGCGCGCACGGATGTCGAAACCGGTCGCAGCCAGCACTTCAGCTACGGGCCACGAGCCATCGTGGAAGAGCATGTCTTCGTGCCGGACGGCGCAAAGCCGGGCTGGGTGTTGGGCACGGTGCTCGACTTCGGCCGGCAGAAAACGGTGCTGTCGTGCTTCGCTGCCGATCACCTGGCAGCAGGTCCGGTGGCACAGGCCGTGCTGCCGTACGCGCTGCCGCTGGGCCTGCACGGGGCGTTCGTTCCGGCCTGAAAAAATCCAACCGTTCACGTTGACCTGTCGAAGCGCCGCGCGAGGCTTCGACAGGCTCAGCCCGAACGGTTGTTTGAACTCGAAGCGAACGACGGTCGGGTTTACCGCCTCTTCCCAATCCGTTCGCACTGAGCTTGTCGAAGTGCCGGTGCAAGGCTTCGACAAGCTCAGCCCGAACGGGCGCGTGGGGCTCAGCCCGAACGGGCGCGTGGGGCTCAGCCCGAACGGGCGCGTGGGGCTCAGCCCGAACGGGCGCGTGGGGCTCAGCCCGAACGGGCGCGTGGGGCTCAGCCCGAACGGGCGCGTGGGGTTCAGCCCGAACGGGCGCGTGGGTTCAGCCCGAGCGGATGTCGATGAATCACAAGTCCGTATCAGGCCGCCCACCAGCCTTCGTCGAACCGCCCCTGCAGGAACGCCACGAAGCCCGACACCTTGCCCGGCACCAGCTTGGGCGACGGGAACACGGCGTGGATCTCCTGCTCGGGCAGCGCATGGTCGCCGAGCACCGCGACCACCTTGCCCGCCGCCATCGACTCGCTCGCCACGTAGCGCGGCATGAGCGCAATGCCCAGCCCGTCGCGCGCGGCCGCCAGCACGGCTGAGAGGTTGTTCGAGCGGAAACGCCCCGAAACCGGAACCGTCACCGGCTCGCCCTTGGGCGTGTGCATGCGCCAGAACTCGTCGCCCACCACGCTGCTGTAGATGAGCGCCACGTGCGCGCCGAGGTCCTGCGCGCGCTTGGGCGTGCCATGCTTCTTCAGGTAGCCCGGCGCCGCCACCATGACCCACGGATTCGCACCCAGGTAGCGCGCGCCCAGCGACGAATCGGCCAGCTTGCCCATGCGGATCGCCACGTCGATGCCCTGCGCGATGAGGTCGACATAACGGTCCTCGAAGCTCAGGTCGAGCTGCACCTGCGGATGCCGGCGCATGTATTCGAGTGCCAGCGGCACCACCACGCGCCGCCCGAAAGCCACCGAGGTGCCCACGCGCAGCAAGCCCTGCGCCTGGTTCTGCCGCAGCTGCACGATGCTGTCGGCCTCCTCGGCATCGCGCACGATGGTCTTGCACTTCTCGTAGTAGAGCGCGCCCGGTTCGGTGAGGCTCACGCCGCGCGTGTTGCGGTTGAGCAGCCGCACCTTCAGCCGCGTTTCCGTCGCCGCGATCTGCTTGGTCACGGTGGGTTGCGTGGTGTTGAATTCGCGCGCCGCTTTCGAGAAGCTGCCGGTCTCGACGACCCGCACGAACATTTCCATTGCCAAGAGTCTGTCCATTGGCGGATGGTAGTCACTTATTCCAATGCGGAATAGGTTTTATGGTCCGCAGCCGTCTTCTTGAAATCCCACCGTGTTCCTAGAGTCGGCTCACCGATCCACGAACACCGAGGAACCGGCTCTGCCGGGCCTCTGGTGTTGCCCCCAGCAAGGGGGTTGGCGAAGCGACACGAAGTGCGCGAAGCCTGGGGGTTTACTTAATTTCTGGAGACAGTCCCATGGCAAAAATGAAAGCAGTCCAGGCCGCCGTGCTTGTGATGGAAAAGGAAGGCGTCACGCAGGCCTTCGGCGTGCCCGGTGCCGCCATCAACCCGATGTATTCGGCGCTGCGCCAGCGCGGCAGCATCTCGCACATCCTCGCGCGCCACGTCGAGGGTGCCTCGCACATGGCCGAGGGCTACACGCGTGCGGTGGCCGGCAACATCGGCGTGTGCATCGGCACCTCGGGGCCCGCGGGCACCGACATGATCACGGGCCTCTACTCGGCCTGGGCCGATTCGATTCCGATCCTCTGCATCACGGGCCAGGCGCCGCGCGCACGCCTGTACAAGGAAGACTTCCAGGCGGTCGACATCGAGTCGATCTCCAAGCCCGTCACCAAGTGGTCGGTCACCGTGCGCGAGCCCGGTCAGGTGCCGCAGGTCTTTCAACAGGCCTTCCACCTGATGCGCTCGGGCCGCCCCGGCCCCGTGCTCGTCGACCTGCCCTTCGACGTGCAGATGGCCGAGATCGAGTTCGACATCGACAGCTACGAGCCGCTCGTCCCCTACAAGCCGGCCGCCACGCGCGCCCAGATCGAGAAGGCCATCGGCATGCTGCAAGCGGCCGAGCGCCCGCTGATCGTGGCCGGCGGCGGCGTCATCAACGCCGATGCGTCCGACCTGCTCGTGCGTTTTGCCGAAACCACCGGCGTGCCGGTGATTCCCACGCTCATGGGCTGGGGCGCGATCCCCGACGACCATCCGCTGATGGCCGGCATGTGCGGCCTGCAAACGAGCCACCGCTACGGCAACGCGACGATGCTCGCGAGCGACTTCGTGCTGGGCATCGGCAACCGCTGGGCCAACCGCCACACGGGCTCGGTAGACGTCTACACCAAGGGCCGCAAGTTCGTGCACGTGGACATCGAGCCCACGCAGATCGGCCGCGTGTTCACGCCCGACTTCGGCATCGTCTCGGACGCCAAGGCTGCGCTGGAGCAGTTCGTCGCCGTCGCCGAGGAAATGAAGGCCGCCGGCAAGCTCACCGACCGCCGCGAGTGGGCCAAGTCGTGCATCGAGCGCAAGAAGACCATGCTGCGCAAGACCAACTTCGACAGCGTGCCGATGAAGCCGCAGCGCGTGTACCAGTGCATGAACAACAACTTCAGCAACGACACCTGCTACGTGAGCACCATCGGGCTCTCGCAGATCGCCGCTGCACAGTTCCTGCACGTGTACAACCCGCGCCACTGGATCAACTGCGGCCAGGCCGGCCCGCTGGGCTGGACCATTCCCGCCGCGCTGGGCGTGCGTGCCGCCGACCCGACGCGCAAGATCGTCGCGCTCTCGGGCGACTACGACTTCCAGTTCATGATCGAGGAGCTGGCCGTGGGCGCGCAGTTCAAGCTGCCGTACATCCACATCGTGGTGAACAACTCCTACCTCGGCCTCATCCGCCAGGCGCAGCGCGGCTTCGAGATGGACTACTGCGTGCAGCTCGCGTTCGACAACATCAACGCGGGTCCGGACGCCGGCATCGAGAGCAGCTACGGCGTCGATCACCTGAAGGTCGTCGAGGGCCTGGGCTGCAAGGCGATCCGCGTGAACAAGCAGGAAGAGATCGCTCCGGCCATCCAGCGCGCCGAAGCGCTCATGGCCGAGTTCAGCGTGCCGGTCGTCATCGAGGTGATGCTGGAGCGCGTGACCAACATCGCAATGGGCACCGAGATCGACAACATCACCGAGTTCGAGCCCCTGGCCGAGCACCCCGCCGATGCGCCCACCGCGGTCGCGGCCGAGATGCTGGACTGAGCGAGCGAACCAAGGAGACACGCACATGCCCAAGTTCGCAGCCAACCTCACGATGCTCTTCACCGAGCTGCCGTTCATGCAACGCTTCGAAGCCGCCGCCAAGGCGGGCTTCAAGGGAGTGGAATACCTCTTCCCGTACCCCTTCGAGAAGAAGGAACTCGCCGCGGCGCTCCGCACCAACGGCCTGCAGCAGGTGCTGCACAACCTGCCGGCCGGCGACTGGGACAAGGGCGAGCGCGGCATCGCGTGCCTGGCCGACCGCACCGGCGAATTCGCCGAAGGCATCGGCATGGCGATCGACTACGCCACCGCGCTCGGCTGCCCGCAAGTCAACTGCCTCATCGGCAAGGTGCCCGAGGGCGCCGACATCAATGTGGTCAATCGCACGGTGATCGACAACCTGCGCCTGGCCGCGCGGGAGCTCGAGGCGGCCGGCATCCGCATGCTGATCGAGCCGATCAACACCTTCGACATTCCGGGCTTCTACCTGAACCGCACCGACAAGGCGCTGGCGCTGATCGAGGCGGTGGGCTCGCCCAACCTGAAGGTGCAGTACGACATCTATCACGCACAGCGCATGGAAGGCGAGCTCGGCAACACGCTGACCAAGCACCTCGCGCAGATCGGCCACATCCAGCTGGCCGACAACCCCGGCCGCGGCGAGCCGGGCACGGGCGAGATCAACTATCCGTGGCTCTTCAAGCACATCGATTCGCTGGGCTACGACGGCTGGATCGGCTGCGAATACAAGCCGCGCAGCGACACGGTCAATGGCCTCGGCTGGCGTGAAGCGCTCACGCAATAAAAGACAACTTCAGATCGGAAAAAGAGACATGACGACAACACCCCAGAAGATCGGATTCATCGGCCTCGGCATCATGGGCGCCCCCATGGCGGGCCACCTGCTCGACGCGGGTCACCAGCTCTTCGTGAACACGCAGGGCAACACGCCCGAGCCCTTCATCTCGAAGGCGAAGATCTGCGCCTCGGCCGCTGAAGTTGCGCGCCAGGCCGACATCATCTTCATCATGGTGCCGGACACGCCCGACGTGGAAAAGGTGCTCTTCGGCGAGCCGGGCACGCCCGGCGTGGCCGAGGGCCTGAAGGACTCGCGCGGCAAGATCGTGGTGGACTGCAGCTCCATCGACCCGATCGCCACCAAGGCCTTCGCCAAGCGCATCGTCGCGCTGGGCTGCGGCTACATCGACGCGCCGGTCTCGGGCGGCGAAGTGGGCGCCAAGGCCGCGAGCCTCACGATCATGTGCGGCGGCGACGAAGGCACCTTCGAGCGCGTGAAGCCGCTGCTCGACAAGATGGGCAAGAACGTCACGCTGGTGGGCGCCGTGGGCGACGGCCAGGTCTGCAAGGTGGCCAACCAGATCATCGTGGCGCTGAACATCGCCGCGGTGGGCGAAGCGCTGCTGTTCGCATCGAAGGCCGGCGCCGATCCGGCCAAGGTGCGCCAGGCGCTGATGGGCGGCTTCGCTAGCTCGCGCATTCTCGAAGTGCATGGCGAACGGATGATCAAGCGCACCTTCGCGCCGGGCTTCCGCATCGCGCTGCACCAGAAGGACCTGAACCTCGCACTGCAGAGCGCGCGTTCGCTGGGCGTGGCGCTGCCGCAGACGGCGGGTGCGGCGCAACTGATGAATGCCTGCGCGGCGCTCGGCCATGGGCAGTCGGATCACTCGGCGCTGGTCAAGGCGCTCGAAGCGCTGGCGCAGCACACGGTCACGCCGGACTGATCGGTCACCACCGTTCGGGCTGAGTCATCACTCCGAACAGGTGGAGTCTTCACCACCGTTCGGGCTGAGCTTGTCGAAGCCTTGCGCAATCAAGCGCCGGCCCTTCGACAGGCTCAGGGAGAACGGTGACGACGTCAGGTCTTTGCGGCTTCCAGTGACTCTTTCAGGTTCCGCCGCCGCCATGCCCAGGTCTTGATGGCCTGCGGCAGGATGCCGATGCACGAGGCGTAGTACGTCACCTTGAAGCCCCAGAAGCGCGGGCCGATGGGCGTGTCGCGGAACAGGTCGCCGGCCAGGATGGACAGGAGCGCCTCCTGCATCCGCCAGATGTTGCGCGGCGCCATGAAGAGCCGGCGGATCGCCGGCGAGGTGATGCGGTAGATGAACCACGAGAACATCTTCGGCCCGCGCTTCATGACCTTCTCGTAGTGGCGGAAGGCCTTCTCGGCCTCCTTCGCCTCGCCTCTGAGCCACAGGTCGGCCGCGTTCGCGGCCTCGAAGCCGCTGTTCATCGCCAGGTACACGCCCGAGGAGAACATCGGATCGACGAAGGCGTAGGCGTCGCCCACCATCATGAAGCGGTCGCCGCGGCAGAACTTCGAGTCGTAGGCGTAGTTGCCGGTGGCGGTGGCGCCTTCCATCAGCGTGGCGTTTTTCAGGCGCGCGGCCAGCTTGGGCGCGAGCGCGATGGTCTCCATCAGGAAGTCTTCGAGCGACGCACCCTGGCGGCGCTTGAAATACGCGGGCGAGGCCACGGCGCCGACGCTCACGGTGCCGTCCTTCAGCGGGATGTACCAGAACCAGCCGTGGTCGAACCAGAAGAGCGAGATGTTGCCCTCGAAGCGGCCCGGGCGGCGCTCGGCATTGGCGAAGTGGCCATAGAGCGCCGCGCTCGCGTGCTTGCGGTTGCGCTGCTTGGCGTCGAACTGGTTCGACAGCAGGGTGTCGCGTCCGCTGGCATCGATCACGAAGCGCGGGCGCCACTGGGTCTCGGTGCCGTCGTCGGCCTTGATCTTCACCAGCGGGCGGTTGTCTGGCGTGCCCTTGCCGGCATCCATGTCCACGCCGGTGACGCGCTGGCCCTCGAAGGTGCGCGCGCCGCGCTTGCCGGCGTGGCGGAACAGCAGTTCGTCGAATTCCGAGCGGCGCACATGCACCGCGTACGGAAAGCTCTTGTCCATCGCCTGGCCGAAATCGAAATGGCTCGTATGGTCGTGCCAGGGCGAGACGAACTCGGCGCCGTGCTTCTTGATGCCGATGGCCTCGACCTCGGTGCGCACGCCCAGCCGGTCGAACAGCGGCATGTTCATCGGCAGCAGCGATTCGCCGATGTGAAAGCGCGGATGCTGCGCCTTCTCGATCAGCACCACGTCGTGGCCCTTGTCCGCCAGCAGCGCGGCCACGGTGGAGCCCGAAGGGCCGCCGCCGATGACCACGACATCGGGGTCGGTGGTGGTGAAAGGTCCGGGTGTCATGCGCTGCCCCTCCGTTGTCTTCGTGTCTGGGTTGACGATGCCGGCCGCCGTCGCGGCAAGGCTCGGCCTTGTTATGGTTAAGTGGTTAACCTTGATTCACCATGGTTAACAGCGCCGGAGTTTAGCGAACCGGCCGACCCGGTTTCGCTCAGGCTATGGGTTCAGGCGTTTTCGGCATTCCCCCCGCGCGAGAGGGCCGCGCTTTTGCGGTAGCCTCATTGCCCGTCAGAAACAAGGAGACATTTCATGGCTGCACCCCTCTCCCCCGCAGAAGAAGCACTTCGCGAGGCAGCGCGCGAATACCATCGCTCGCCCGTCAAGGGCAAGATTTCGATCACCCCCACCAAGCCCCTGCTGAACCAGCGCGACCTGTCGCTGGCCTATTCGCCGGGCGTGGCCTATCCCTGTCTCGACATTGCGGCCGACCCGTCGCTGGCGGTCGAATTCACCGCCCGCGGCAACCTCGTGGGCGTGGTCACCAACGGCACCGCGGTGCTGGGCCTGGGCAACATCGGCCCGCTGGCCGCCAAGCCGGTGATGGAGGGCAAGGGGTGCCTCTTCAAGAAATTCGCCGGCATCGACGTGTTCGACATCGAACTGGCCGAGAACGACCCCGACAAGCTGGTCGACATCATCGCGGCGCTGGAGCCCACGCTGGGGGGCATCAACCTGGAAGACATCAAGGCGCCCGAGTGCTTCTACATCGAGAAGAAGCTGCGCGAGCGCATGAACATCCCGGTGTTCCATGACGACCAGCACGGCACGGCCATCATCTCGGCCGCGGCGCTGATCAACGGCCTGGAACTTGTCGGCAAGAAGATCGAGGACGTGAAGATCGCCGTCTCGGGCGCCGGCGCAGCAGCCATCGCGTGTCTCGACGTCATGGTCGGCCTGGGCGCCAAGCCCGCCAACATCTACGCCTGCGACTCCAAGGGCCTCATCTACATCGGCCGCGCGGGTGGTTTTGACGAATCGAAGTCCCGCTACGCCCAGGAAGACACCGGCGCCCGCACTCTGGCCGACGTGGTGAAGGACGCCGATGTGTTCCTCGGCTGCTCGGCCCCCGGCGTGATGACGGCCGACATGGTCAAGACCATGGGCACGCAGCCCATCATCCTGGCGCTGGCCAACCCCGAGCCCGAGATCCGGCCCGAGCTGGCCAAGGCGGTACGGCCGGACTGCATCATCGCCACGGGCCGTTCGGACTATCCGAACCAGGTCAACAACGTGCTGTGCTTCCCGTACATCTTCCGCGGTGCGCTCGATTGCGGCGCCACCAAGATCACGGAAGAAATGAAGCTCGCCTGCGTGCGCGAGATCGCCGACCTCACCAAAGCCGACATCAGCGAGGAAGTGGCCACGGCGTACGCGGGACAGGAGCTCTCGTTCGGCCCCGACTACATCATTCCGAAGCCCTTCGATTCGCGGCTCATCCTGCGCATCGCGCCGGCCGTGGCCAAGGCGGCTGCCGCTTCGGGCGTGGCCACCCGTCCGATCGAGGACATGGAGGCCTATCGCCAGCACCTCACGCGCTTCGTCTACCAGACCGGCATGTTCATGCGCCCGGTGTTCACCGCAGCCAAGCTTGCCACCGCCAAGCGCGTGGCGTACGCCGAAGGCGAAGACGAGCGCGTGCTGCGTGCCGCGCAACTGGCCGTGGACGAAGGTCTGGCGCACCCGATCCTGGTGGGCCGCCCTGCCGTGATCGAGGCGCGCATCAAGAAGGCGGGCCTGCACATCCGCCCGGGCACCGACTTCGAGATCGTCAATCCTGAAGACGACCCGCGCTTCCGTGTGTACTGGGAGGCCTTCCACAAGCTCATGGGCCGCCGCGGCGTGACGCCCGAGGCCGCCAAGACCATGGTCCGCCGCTCCAACACCACCATCGCCGCGCTGATGCTGCACCTGGGCGATGCCGACGCGATGATCTGCGGCCTGGTCGGACGCTTCGACGTGCACCTTGAGCACATCCGCAACCTGATCGGCCTGAAGCGCGGCGCGCCGGGCTTCGCGACGCTGAACGCGCTCACGCTCGAGAAGCGCACGGTGTTCATTACCGACACCAACGTCAACGAAGACCCGAGCGCAGAAATGCTCGCGAGCATCGCGCTGATGGCCGCCGAGGAAGTGCGCCGCTTCGGCTTGCCGCCCAAGGTGGCTTTTCTCTCGCACTCGAACTACGGCACCTCCAGCCGCGGCTCGGCGCGCAAGATGCGCCTCGCGCGCGACCTGTTCGCGCAGATGGCGCCCGACATCGAATGCGACGGCGAGATGCACGGCGATGCCGCGCTTTCGGAAGAAGTGCGCCGCACCGCACTGCCCGAGACCACGCTCACCGGCGAGGCCAACCTGCTCGTGTGCCCGAATCTCGACTCGGCGCACATCCTCTACAACGTGCTGAAGATGACCGGTGCCAATGGCATCACGGTCGGCCCGATCCTCTTGGGCGGCGCGGGCTCGGCGCATGTGCTGACGCCTTCGTCGACCGTGCGGCGCGTGGTCAACATGACGGCGCTGGCTGTGGCGAATGCGACGACGGCGTTGAAGTAGCCTGGTACGACGCCCTCCGGGGCGGCGTACTAGATCACATAGGGGCGCGCGCTCGTCCTCGCGCGCTGCTCGGCGCTCGGCGGCAAGAGCCCGAAGACCAGGGCGCCGCGCGGGTCGCGCAGGTTGACGACAAGCGCAGGCTCGTTGGTTTCCCAAACCGCGATGCTTGCCAGGCCAATGGCTGCATTCATGCTCGCCGCGCCCAGCTCTCCACCAAGGCACTGCTCCAGCCTGAAACCGCGCCCCGGATCCAACAGTCCGCTTTGCGGTGCGGCCTTGGCCATGCTGCGGGCGAGCAATGCGGCGGCGGTGTCGTCTCGGTCCGATGTGGCGCTGTAGAACACCCGCTTGAGCGGCCGTTCAAGCAAAGAGTCCTCCAACGTGGACTTCAGTGCCGCTTCCAGCGCTCGGGCCCGCTGATCCTCCGACATGTCCGCACCGAAACTCGCGACGCTGGGCTTGAGCAACAGCGCCAACGTCGGCATCTGCGCGTACTGCTCGTACTGCGCCCGACTCCATGGCGACGGCACGTTGGGCGTCGGTTTGAAATCGCCGCGCGATACGCGGTAGTTCATGCCACCGTCGTAGGCCTCGGTGTGCAGGCCGCCAAAGCCATGCGGGCCGCGTCCCACCACGCCGTTGGGGAAGCGACTCTCCTGGCTGGCATCGCGCACGTGCAACGACCACTCACGCAACCATTCGGCCGCCTCGGGACGCGTGAGCAGCAGGCCCGAGAAGATGTCGCGCAACTGCCCGGGACGCTTGGGCCGCGCAAGAATGTCTTCGAGCGATTCGCTGCGCTGCCCTTTCGGGTTCTCCCATCCGCCAAGTTCTGCGCGCACTGCGTAGCCGTCTTCGGCCCATACCAGCAGGCTGTTGAGGTCGCCCTGGGTATCGAAGGCATTGCAAGCCGATCGCCAGAGATCGACACCTGCCACCTCGAAGCTCGGCCGCGTCTTGAAACCCAACTGGTGGAATGCCATGCCCGCCGGACCGTTCTGCAATTGCCAGGGCACCCCGCCCGTGCGCTCGCTGCTCTGGTAGGTGGTGCTCCATTCCGCCAGTGCTGCCCTGTCCGTTTGCGTGGATGGCGGCAATGCCATCTTGGTGGGCAGGGGATAGTTCTCCACGAAACGGCCGCGCTCGTCGTTCCTTGGCCGGTGGGTTAGTGCGGCGCGCAACGCGGCGCTGCGAAACAGACCTGCCATCTCGCGGCATTTGTCCAGCGAGCCCGGCGGAGTGGGCTCTTGTTCGTCGGGTGATGCCCGGCGTTGCACGCGGTCCCACAAGGGACCTGCGGGCACATGGTCCACGCGCAGCCCTACCCCGGAAACATGCAAAAACCTGGCGGGCGATGCGGCAGCGGGCTGATAGCGATAGCGTCTTGTCATCACTGTGCTCCCGTCGGGTTCGCAATTGACTGGGGCGCGGATGCCGGCACGTTGCCGGTCACGATGCCCGGCGGCATCGCCTTGTCGGAGTCGGGCAGCTTGCCTGTTGCGTAGTAGGGGTCGCTCTTCTTCCAGTCGGCCAGATCGAGCAGGTAGTTCCAGTACTTCTCGTCGTGCCAGGCGTAGCCCAGGCCCACGGTGACGTCGTAGCTGAGCACGTTCGCCACGGGTGAGCTGTTGTCCTTGTTGCTAAAGCGCAAGATAGCCGCATGGTTGGTGTGAGCTGGCCCCTTGAATGACAGGACACGGTCTATCGCTTATCTTTAAAGATAGGAGTAGGACTGTGAGTACGACTAGGAATACGGATACCGTCGAAGTGATCATGAGGGACCAGCGCCGCAGGCGCTGGTCCCTTGCAGAGAAGGCCGCACTGGTTCGTCGAAGCTACGAACCTGGCATGAGCGTGTCGCTCGTCGCACGTCAGGAAGGCGTTGCCGCCAGCCTGCTGTTCCAGTGGCGCAAGCTGGAGCGGCAAGGGGCGCTGACGGCTGTATCGGCGGGCGAGGCTGTGGTGCCGGCTTCGGAACTGGCAGCCGCTCGTGCCGAGATCGCCAAGCTACAGCGCGTGCTTGGCAAGAAGACGCTGGAGAACGAGATCCTCAAGGAAGCTGTGGAGTACGCCGCGGAAAAAAAAATGGATTGCGCGCTCGCCCTTGCTGGACGGGGACGGCCAGTGAAGGCCGTCTGCCAGGCCCTTGGGTTGGCGCGCTCGAACATTCATCGCTTGCAAGCTCGCTCCGAGTCCTGGATCGACGCCCGGACACGACGCACGGCGCCTGCAAGCGACGTGGCCTTGCTCGACGAGATCAAGGCCCAGATCACCGAGTTGCCGACCTATGGCTACCGGCGTGCCTGCGCGTTGGTGAACCGGCATCGAGCCACCACCGGTGCGACGCGAGTGAACGCCAAGCGCATCTACCGCGTGATGGCGGCTCATGCATTGCTGCTACCGAAGGCGCCGAGACGGCGCCAGTCCAGCCGGCCCCATGAGGGCAAGGTGGCCGTCGCGCACAGCGACATGCGCTGGTGCTCGGACGGCTTCGAGATCAAGTGTGATTCGGGGCAGACCGTGACCGCGACCTTCACCAAGGACTGCTGCGACCGTGAGATCCTGGCCTATCGGGCATGGGAGGGCAAAGGGCTGCCGGGCGAGCCGGTGCGCGAAATGCTCATCGAGGCCGTGGAGAAGCGCTTCGGCGGCGTCGAGGGTGTTCCCAGTACCCACGTCTTGGAGTTCCTCTCGGACAACGGGGGCGCCTACATCGCTGCCGAGACCCGGCAGATCGCTCGACAACTGGGCCTGAGCCCAGTCAACACGCCCGTGTGCAGCCCCCAGAGCAACGGCATCGCCGAGAGCTTTGTGAACACGTTCAAGCGCGACTACGTCAGCCGCATGGACCTTGCCGATGCGAGAACGGTGATGGCGCAGATGGCCGCAGCCTTCGAGCACTTCAATGAGGTGCATCCGCACTCGGCATTGAAGATGAAATCACCCAGGGAGTTCAGGCAGCATCGCGCTGCCAACCAGGGTCTTGCTCAGATCGAGCAGACGCTACATTGCGAATAGCCCGTGTCCTGAAATACGGGGGCAAGATCAGGTGGGTGACACCGGTGTCTTGCCGACCTCGTTCCTGCGTCGCTCTTCGACTTCTCTCCAGCTCTCGTAGGTCACATGCGTCGGCAGTCCCTTTTCGTCGCGCCGCATGATGGTCTGCCGCTCCTGGTACCTCACGTCGTCCTTGAAGTCTTCCTGTTGCTCGGTGTTTGCTTGCACCGGCGCGCCGCCCGGCGCCGTACCTTCCAGGCCGTCATACCTCACATAGCCGCCGTCGAAGTTTTGAGGCAGATTCAATGGTCGCGGCACCTCCGGTGCGTTGACGATCACGCTCTCCACCTCGTCGCGCTCATTCGACTGGAGGTCTCCCTGTACCGGCACGAGGCCCAGTATCTTTTCTGGCTCGATCTTCCACATGGCATTGGGCTTGCTGCCGTCCAGGTAGCGCGATTCCTCGCGCTTGTACGCAGGTTCGCCATTCGGGCCGGCCGCGACAGGCACGAGTTGTTTGTAGAAGTAGGGCAGCGCCTTGTCGCTGGGCTTCGCGCCGACCGGCGGGTTGTGCTCGCCGTTGGTGCCCCGCGCAAAAAGGCGCTGCTGCACGTTCTTTTCCTGGTTGACCTTCTCCATGTAGTTCGGCGGAATGCCGCGCCAACCCATGCCGGAGACGGCGGATACGCCGATCACGCGGTCGCCGGGGTTGAAGTTGACGAACAGCTTGCCGCGCGTGTCGTTGCGCTCGAACTTGGCATTGCTCCACCACGGCTTGCCTTCTTGCCCGCGAGGGCCTTCGGGGTCTTCAACCTTGCCGCCGATTTCGGCTTGCCACAGCGGGGCGTCCGCGGGCTTGTGGCAATACACGGCGTCGTCGTAGGCGTGTCGCGGCTTGTGTTCGACGGTGCATGCGAACTTCGGTTCCGGCGGCGCGGGGTAGCCTTTGATGGCCTCGGCCACGATCTTGACGGCGTTGACGAAGGTGTCGATGCGCGCCTGCTTTGGCTGCACGCTGCGCTTGCCGTCGGACGCGCTGATGACGTCGGTGATCGCCGTGTCGAAACGGTAGGGCGAGCTGTTGAGAATCACGGTGTCGGGTCCGCGCACCTTGTCCAGGAAGAACAGCGCGCACAGCGCGACGATGGTGCCCTGACTGTGCGAGACGATGTTGATCGGCTCGTTGGGCAGGTTCTTGCGAACGTCCTTGATCAGGTTCGCCAGGCGCCGTGCGGCGTGCGCGTAGTACAGGCGCGGCGGGCAGTCGCACAGCATGCGGCCGACCACGGGGTTGATGGTGTTGACGTCGATCGTGCCGAACAGGACGTCTTTGCGAAATCCCGTGGGCAGCCAGAACGAGGTGAGTGCGGCGCCGCCGTTCTGGAAAGGACCGCCGCCCCAGGCGCCGTCGGTGCGCAGGGGGTTGCCGTATAGGTCGGTCTTGGCGGGGGTCTCGCCGTGCTGGTCTGTGCCCTTGACTATCTTGCGTTCGGTGGGTTGGGTTTGGTAGCCCCACCAGAAGGGGATGACGGGGGATTTGATTCG
Organism: Variovorax paradoxus EPS; assembly: GCF_000184745.1. Classification (NCBI taxonomy): domain Bacteria; kingdom Pseudomonadati; phylum Pseudomonadota; class Betaproteobacteria; order Burkholderiales; family Comamonadaceae; genus Variovorax; species Variovorax paradoxus. Next base: position 4,992,575 of record NC_014931.1, read on the forward strand.
GTTGCCGGATTCGTCGGTCTTGAGATAACGGTTGGCAGTGACTTTGTCCTTGTTGCCAACTTCGTCTTTGATCAGTCCTTCCAAATCTTCCCGGCCGAGCCTCTGGTTCAATCCTTTTGCGAACTGCCCTGAAGCATCGAAATACCACTCGCCGTCGGAATTGACCCCGTGTACGAAGATGATGGTGCCGGGCATCAGATCTGGCACTCCGACTGTGTGCGTGCGATCTTTCTGATTGTCGTCAATGCCGGTGGACTTGCCCTTGACCCATTGGTACTTGCCGGGGTCGGGTACTACGGGGGTCAGCGAACTCAGGTCTTTGTTTTGGCTCATTTGCTGTTCCCGCTGTCTTGGGCTTTGCACTGCACCTTGATGTCCACCGGGGCGATGTGGGGCTTGAAGACGAAATGCTGGTCATTCAGAACTTTCCAGTCATTACCTTCAGGCTTGGATATGGTGAGTTCCAGTGTGGTCGTGCGCGTGATGCCATACGCGGGGCGGTAGTGGGACTGATACGCCGTTGATCCGCCAACCATCAAGTCGTAGGTGGTCCCAGGCGACCACGCCAGCTTCCAGCTTCGTCCCCCATCTGTCGAATAGGGCATCTTGTCCCCGCATGCCCCTCCTCCCGACGAACAGTTGATACCCCCTCGCGTCACAGGCGCCACCAGATACTGATCGTTGGCGGCGTCGATGATGAGCTTGCCTTGCGTCATCACGTTGTCCCACTGCACCGCCTTTGAGCGAATGCCTTTGGCTGTATCTACGAAATACAACATCTTTTCTGCACATTCACCGTCTGGCCACGGCGTGATCTCGAAGTACCGATGATCGTCAATGCGGTAAGCCACTTGCGGGGGAATGTAGGTCTCAGGTGTGGGTGGTGGCGAAGCTCCACCGGATGCACACGCGCTCAACGCCAAGGCCAATGCTGCCAGCGTCAGTCGCCATGCCGGTTTGAAATCAAGATTGCTCATGAAAATGCTCTCCCTGTCTTTTGTGTGAAACGAGTCAAACAGGCCCGAACTGGCGGGTTGCCGTCGGTTGCGTTGATAAAGTCGGCGAAGGGTTGTGTCGAAGCAATAAGGGGTCGATGGAAATTTGCGCATCGAAAGTCACGCACCGCGCGCGGGTCAGAACGTGGGCGCTGAGCAGCCGGTCAACGACCGGCACACCAGAATTTGTAGCTTGCTGGGGTCAAAAAAATCGCCATCGGGCAGACGAATCAATCCCTGGTCGTCGCTTATGAAATGTGCGATCTTCCCGTCGCTCGTTCTAACGGCGACCTCCCTATTGGGATAGGGAATGCGGAGATTGTTTTGGCCACCCTTGGCTGACTCAATGCCTAATGCTCGCGATGACTCGACGCTTTTTTCTGGCGCAGACTCTGGCGTTTCCTTCGACTTGGGCGCCAGCGAAGAACACCCCAAGAGAAATGACACGAACAAGGTAGCGCCGACACGTGGAATGAGCTTCATGTCATTTCCTGCGCCTGCAGGGCTCCAGCATCTGGAGGCCGGCCATGAGGACAGGCGCAAACCGCTCGTCGTTCAGATTGAAGCTGGTGTTTGGCAACTGTGTGGCCAGTTCGCGGCATTGGCTTTTCGTCGGGGCGCCTTCGTTGCTCATGCATTGACCAACAGCGCCAATGATTCTGGAAGCCTCCGCTTCCTCAAGCCCTGCTGTCGCCAAGGATTGCATGGCTTTGATGACGTCAGTGCGCGTATCCGGATGGGTGTTGGCGCAGGCACCCAAGACCCCCACCAAGAGCTTGGCCACTTGTTCTGCACTGTTTTCGGCCATGGCTTGCGCCTGAGCTCCAGTGATGTCCGCTTTCGGGGCGCCGCAAAGCAATGTGAGGGCCGATATCGCCGCGAGTTGGAGAACCCAACCCTTGCTGAGGAAAGAACCTGGTTTCTTCATCTTCATATTTCCTTGTGCTGTACTTTGACTTTTTCGCGTGCCGGGTGTGATTCAAGTGACATCAAACGGCTTGTCCTTCTCAAGCCTGGAAATCGCATCCCCGCCGGATTGCGCGTTGCTTGCGCCACCACTTGCCTTGACGATGCTGAAGTCCCGGCTCGACAAGCCGTCGCCTTTGTCTCCCATGCGGTGCAGCTTGAGTTGCTGTGCCTGGTCTGTACGCATGAAGCTGGGAAAGTCCACGCCGATGGTGCTGGGGCCATTGATGCGGTAGTTGGCGGTCTGCACGAGGTACTCGCCCGTCATGCCCCATACCACCTTGCCGCCGCCCATGCGCAGGTAGGTGCCGTCGTCCAGGGCCAAGGTGATGCTCTTCTTCGCCTTGATGGTGATGCCGTCCTCCGTGGACTGGAGAGTGACGGCCTTCTCGCCCGTGATCTCCACGCTGTTGTGCTGGGCCTGATGGATGAGCTTTCCCTCGTTGGCGATGACGCGGATGTCTCCGGTGCGCGCGAACTGTTCGATGTCCTTGCCTGCGGTATGCAGGATCGATTGGTCGGCGTAGTGCTGCTGGTTGTGGCCTGCGACGGTGTCGATGTTCAGGCCCGCGTACTGGATGTGATCCTTGGGCGTGACGCTGGCGATGCCGGCTGCGCCACTGAGGGCGAGCACGGGTTGGCCGCCCTGTGCATTGCCACGGGTATTGGCTTCGTTGCTGGCGCCGTGGCCGAGGGCTTGGGCGGCTTCGCTCAAGGCCTGCTGGGGCGCGGTTTCGCGCGCGCCGGCTTCGCATTTCGTGGCCGACCTGGTGAGGTCTTTGGCGATGGCCAATGCCTGCTCCAGGCAGCTGACAAGTTCGTCGCGACTCAAGATGCCGCCTATGGCTTGCGAGCGTCCGTCGGTAGACAGCAGCAGGCCCTTTTCTGCTCGCACCGCACCCCAACCATCGGAACGAAGCTCGAATCCTTCGCCGCGCGCGTCCTTGCGTCCTGCGTTGTCCTCGATGCGCGTGATGTGCCCCAGGCTGAGCTGACTGTGCTGGTGATCGCTCTTGATCTGGACCTGGATCTTGCCCTTCGTGTCGTCCATTGCGATGTGGTTGCTGCGCCCCGCCGAGCTGTTGCCCCCGTCGTCGGTCAGCTCCCGGCTCCTGTAGCCCGACAACGCCTGCTGGTCCGGCAAATTCCATGACGGCTTGTTCGCCTGGTTGTAGGCCTGTCCGATGCAGATGGGCTGGTCGGGATCGCTCCCGATGAAGCCGATGGTCACCTCCTGCCCGATGCGCGGGACATGGATGGTGCCCTGCTGGTTGCCCGCCCCGGGCAAAGTCACGCGTATCCAGCAGGAGCTGTGCTGGTCCTTCTTGCCGAGGCGGTCCCAGGGGAACTGCACCTTGATGCGGGCGTATTCGTCGGTCCAGATGTTCTGGCCCGGGGGGCCGACCACCAGCGCGGTATGCAGGCCATGCGTAAGGGGCCTGGCCTGTGTCGGCGCGGGGCGCAGCGGCTCGACCATCGGGTGCGCGGTGAAGTCGACTTCCACCCTCCATTGCTGCCTGCGACTCGGAGACGCGTCGCCGATCTGGCTGTCCTGCGCGACGTCTTCGATCAGGAAGTGGGTGTCCAGGATCAGGTACTCGGCGTTGGCTTTCCGGCGTGGGTGCTTGGTCAATTCAAAGGAGCAGCCGGGCACCATGCCGCGCAGGTTGCCGCGTGCCCGAGCCCTGGCGCCGTGTGTACGCAGGGCCTCCATGCGAACCAGGGCGATCTGCCGACCTTCGCCATGAGGATCGTTGGCCTCGCCGGAGCCGGCGCGAGGCTGCGCATAGTGGCTGCCGGCCGCGCTGCCTTCGTGCCATTGGTACACCTCGCCATCTGTCTGGCTGCTGTCGCGTGGGTCGCTGCGGCCGACGCTCAGGTCGGCCCGGGGGCGGGTGTAGTCGTAGTCGCGCGTGGCGTACCTGCCGCTCGTCAGTTGGTAGTGCGAAACGAAGCTGCTGATGTATTCCGCGTCCACCTTCCAGCCGGGGGCGTGGTACTCGACCTCTTGATACGCCGCGCTGTCGTTCTTCTTGTATGCGCCCATGTTGTCGATGAGCACAAGGCGGTGCTTGCCATCGCCGTGCTCGAAGAAGTAGCTGATCCCCCATTTCTGGCACAGGCGACTGAAGAACGCGAAGTCGCTCTCATTGAACTGGACCTGATAGTCGCGCGGCGGATAGCTTTCGATGAGGCGCTTGTCGACGGGAAAGTTGTAGTCGGCCAGCAACTCGTCAAGGATCTGGACGACTGTCCTGTTCTGAAAGATCTTGCAGTCGGTGGCGAGGGTGGCGTGGTGCAGCCAGGGACGCAGCGTGAGCTTGTATTGCACGTGGCGGCCTTCTTCGCCCACCACCTCGACGTCGGTGATCTGGGCGTTGATCTGGCGCGCGCCTGCGCCGATGCCATCGACCGATACGCCAGCCGCACCGGGCAAGAACCGGCCTGCGCCATCGAGCTGGATGCTGCAGGAGATGTCGCAACGAATGAACTTCTCGACGTCGAAGTCCATCGCCCCGCTGGCCCCGAGATTCAGGGCATCGGGGGTCTTGAGCAGAAGCTCGTACTCAAAAAGTGAATTCAGGCCTTCATGGCCTGACAAGCGAACCGGCTCCAACGCTGGGCGGCCCAGAATCAGCGGAATCGCGCTGCTGCTGATTTCAAGCGTGCGCGCCTGCGCATTGCTACTGAGTGCGGACATGTGTTCCCCCTGAACCTGCTCCTGTACATCAGGAGTCGTGGGGCGGGATTATGGGAAACACACAGCGGCCATATCCGCAGGAAAAGATGTGGCAATCATCCCGGTGAAAGCAGCGTGACGAACTGCACGTTGCTGATGGCTTCGCTCCCTGCAATTCACCCTGTGAACACCCACGCAGACGAGGGGATTTCGACCCCGGGGTTCGCACCAATCGCGTGCGGGCACCGTTTTTGCTTGAATGCCGAAGCATTCACCTTCACGGATTCCCCGCATGAACAAGCGCCTACTGCTCCAGTCCTTCCTCGCCGCTTCGGCCCTCAGCTTCGGCCTTACCCCAGCCTTTGCCCAAGCCCCGACGCCGATCAAGTTCCAGCTCGACTGGCGCTTCGAAGGGCCGGCGGCGCTGTTCCTGCATCCGGCCGCCAAGGGCTACTTCAAGGCGGCTGGCCTCGACGTGACCATCGACGCGGGCAACGGCTCGGGCGGCACGGTCACGCGCGTGGCCTCGGGCGCCTACGAGATGGGCTTCGCCGACCTCGCGGCATTGATGGAATTCCACGCCAACAACCCCGACAGCCCGAACAAGCCGGTCGCGGTGATGATGGTCTACAACAACACGCCGGCCTCGGTCATGGCGCTCAAGAAGAGCGGCATCACCAAGCCCGCCGACCTCGCCGGCAAGAAGCTAGGCGCCCCGGTGTTCGATGCGGGCCGCCGCGCCTTCCCGATCTTCGCCAAGGCCAACAACATCGGCGCGGTCAACTGGACCGCCATGGACCCGACGCTGCGCGAGACCATGCTGATCCGCGGCGACATCGATGCCATCACCGGCTTCACCTTCACGTCGCTCCTGAACCTGGAGGCGCGCGGCGCCAAGGCGGCCGACGTGGTGATCCTTCCCTACCCCGACTACGGCGTGAAGCTCTACGGCAACGTGATCATCGCGTCGCCCAAGCTCATCAAGGAGAACCCCGAAGCGGTGAAGAAATTCCTCTCGGCCTTCGCCAAGGGCGCCAAGGAAGTCATCGCCAACCCGGCCGTGGCCATCGAGTCGGTGAAGGCGCGCGACGGCATCATCGACAGCAAGCTGGAAACCCGCCGCCTGCAACTGGCCATCGACACGGTGATCAACAGCGCCGATGCGCGCACCGAAGGCTTCGGCGCCGTCAACGCTGGCCGCATGTCGCTGATGGCCTCGCAGGTGTCCGACGCCTTCAACACCAAGACCCGCGTGAGCCCCGATGCCGTGTGGACGGCCGCCCTGATGCCGCCGGCGGCCGAACTCAGCGGAATCCTGCGCAAGTGATGGCAGGCGCACCCAGCGACACCGCCTCCCCCTTCGTCGACTTCCAGGACGTCTGGCTCGCCTACAACGAGGAGCTGCTGCGCGAGAACCACTTCGCCGTCGAGGCGATCGACCTGAAGGTCAAGCGCGGGGAATTCATCGCGATCGTCGGGCCTTCGGGCTGCGGCAAGTCGACCTTCATGAAGCTCACCACGGGGCTGAAGATGCCGTCGATGGGCAAGATCCGCATCGACGGCGCGCCCGTGACCGGGCCGCTCAAGATCTCGGGCATGGCCTTCCAGGCACCCTCGCTGCTGCCATGGCGCACCACGGTCGACAACGTGTTGCTGCCGCTGGAAATCGTCGAGCCCTATCGCTCGAACTTCAAGGCCAAGCGCAAGGAATACGTCGAGCGCGCCCGCAAGCTGCTGCAGAAGGTCGGCCTTGCGGGCTACGAAGACAAGTTCCCGTGGCAGCTCTCGGGCGGCATGCAGCAGCGCGCGAGCATCTGCCGCGCGCTCATCCATGAGCCCAAGATGCTGCTGCTCGACGAGCCCTTCGGCGCGCTCGACGCGTTCACGCGCGAAGAACTCTGGTGCATCCTGCGCGACCTCTGGACCGAGCAGCAGTTCAACGTGATTTTGGTGACGCACGACCTGCGCGAATCGGTGTTCCTGGCCGACACGGTGTATGTGATGAGCAAGAGCCCGGGCCGCTTCGTGGTCAAGCGCGAGATCGAGCTGCCGCGTCCGCGCGAACTCGAACTCACCTACACGAAGGAGTTCACCGACATCGTGCTGGAGCTGCGCGGGCACATCGGCGCCATCCGCAACACGGGCATCAGCGCTGCACAGACCGCCGCCGCAGGAGCCGCCGCATGAAGAACACCAAGCAGATCGAACGCTGGTCGCCCTGGCTGCTGCTGGTCGCCGTCATCCTGCTGTGGCAGATCATCTGCGCGGGCTTCGAAGTCTCGGACTTCATCTTCCCGAGCCCCTGGCGCATCTGGACGCAGTTCTGGGAATTCAAGGAAATCATCGCGGGCCATGCGTGGCGCACCTTCTGGGTCACGATGGCGGGCTTCGGCCTTGCGATCGTGGTGGGCGTGCTGATGGGCTTCGTCATCGGCAGTTCGCGCATCGCGTATGCGGCGATCTATCCGCTGATGACGGCCTTCAACGCGCTGCCCAAGGCGGCCTTCGTGCCGATTCTCGTGGTGTGGTTCGGCATCGGCGCGGGGCCGGCGATTCTCACGGCCTTCCTGATCAGCTTCTTTCCGATCATGGTCAACATCGCGACCGGCCTTGCCACGCTCGAGCCCGAGCTCGAAGACGTGCTGCGCGTGCTCGGCGCCAAGCGCTGGGACGTGCTCATGAAGATCGGCCTGCCGCGCTCCATGCCCTACTTCTTCGGCTCGCTGAAGGTGGCGATCACGCTGGCCTTCGTCGGCACCACGGTGAGCGAGATGACTGCCGCCAACGAAGGCATCGGTTACCTGCTGATCTCCGCGGGCTCGGCCATGCAGATGGGCCTGGCCTTCGCGGGCCTGATGGTGGTGGGTGCGATGGCGATGCTGATGTACGAGCTCTTCAGCGTGATCGAGAAGCACACCACGGGCTGGGCGCACCGCGGTTCGCAAAACCAATAATGCGCACATGAACCAGGATCAGATCATTCGCGCACTGCGGCGTGCCGACGAAGTGGCCCGCCGCGCGATGGCGATGGGCCGCCACCCCTTCGGCGCGGTGCTCGTCGCGCCCGATGGCGAGACTATCCTCGCCGAGCAGGGCAACATCGACACGGTGAATCACGCCGAGGCCACGCTCGCGCGCCACGCGGCGCAGAACTGGCCGGCCGAGTACCTGTGGCAATGCACGCTGGTCACCACCTTCGAGCCCTGCGCGATGTGCGCAGGCACGAGCTACTGGGCGAACATCGGGCGCGTCGTCTACGGCGCCGAGGAATCGGCGCTGCTCGCGCTCACCGGCGACCACCCCGAGAACCCGACGCTGAGCCTGCCCTGCCGCGAGGTGTTCGCGCGCGGACAGAAAAAGGTCGAAGTGATCGGACCGGTGCCTGAAGCGGCCGAGGAAATGATCGCCACGCACCGCGGGTTCTGGGAGACCCGCTAGGGCTTCGGGCGCTAGGCCAGCAGCAGCGAGGCCTCGTCGCGCCAGTAGTTCACCGCGGCGAGCCAGCCCTCCCACACACAGCCGTTGCAGCCGCGCCCGCAGCAGGTGGTGGGCTCGGGCGGCGGTGGGCGCATGGCGAGCCCCTGGGCATCGAGCACCGCCTGCACGCGCGCGATCAACGCCTGCGCGCTGGCGAGATTCGTGGGCTCGGGCAGCCGGTCGATGAGGTTCATGGCGACGAGATTCTCAGGCGCTGAGGTTCAGTTCCAACCGCATCTTCGCGCCGCCCGATTCGCTCGATCCGATGGTCAGTTGCCCGCGATGCAGGCGCGCAACTTCGGCCACGAGGTGAAGCCCCAGCCCCGCACCGCGCCCGCGCGGCACGAGCCGGTGAAACGGCGCCACCACGCGCTCGCGGTCCGCCTCGGGAATGCCGGGCCCTGAATCCAGCACCTCGATGCACGAAGGTTCGCACAGCCGCACCTCGATGTCGCAGCCCTGCCCGCCATGCTCGATGGCGTTCTGGATCAGGTTGCTGAGCGCGCGTTCGAGCGACGGCGCATCGCCGCGCACGGTCAGCGCCTGCGGTGCATCGACCGAGAGCGTGCAGCGGTTCTGGATCGCCAGCGGCGCGATGTCGGCCGCCACGCGCTCGCACAGCGCCTTCAGGTCCACCTGCTGCTCTTGGGGCACGAGGTGGTCGAGCCGTTGCAGGTCGAGCAACTGCTCGGCCAGCATGGCGAGCCGCGCAGAGGCCTGCATCAGCTTCACCTTGAGCGGATCGTTCGGAAGGCCCTCCAGATGGATCTGCAGCGTGGTGATCGGCGTGCGCAGTTCGTGCGCGGCATCGGCCAGAAAGCGCTCCTGCCGGTCGTAGCCTTCGTTGAGCCGGTCGAAGGCGCGGTTGACGGCATTGACCAGCGGTCGGATTTCGCTCGCCACATTGGCCAGCGGCAGGCGCGTGGTGCGCTCGTGCACGTCGATGCCCTCTGCATGCTCGGCGGTGGCAACCACGCCTTTCAGCCCACGCTTCACCACGAAGGGCGTGGCCAGGATCACGCCCAGGCTGGTGAGCAATGCCATCGGTGCCACCAGCCACAGGAACAAGAGGCCCGTGCCCTTGAGCGTGTTCTCCATCGTCAGCGGACCGCCGGTTTGCGCCATCACAGCGACCGGGCCCGCGCGCGTGTCGACGCGCTCGAAGCGGGCCTTGGGCCGGGTGTTGTCGTTTTCCGGATTGAGGGCCACGCGCTCCACGTCGCCGAACGCATTCATGAGCGCCGCATAGACGGACGGCACATCGCCGCTGCGCACCTCGGAGCCGCGCTCGTCGCGCGCGATGAACCAGAGCGGCGGATCGGCTTGCTGCAGCCTGCGCAACTCCCGTGTCGGCTCGATGGCCAGCCGGCCATCGGCACCGCGCACCATCGCACGCCCGATTACCGCGACCGTTTCCTGGCCGTTTTCGTCGACCACGCGCCCCAGCATCCAGGCCAATCCGAGGAAGCCGCCCAGCACCAGAGAGCCGACCACCACCTGCAGCAGGATCAGGCTCCAGATCAGGCGCCAGCGCAGGGAGAACAGGCTCATGCCGCTCACAGCGCCGATGCCGCGCAGATGAGATACCCCACGCCGCGAATCGCATGGATCTCGACCTGCGCACCGGCCTTGTCGAGCTTGGAACGCAGGCGCGAGACGTGCGTGTCGAGCGCATTGGACTGGATGTCGTCCTTGTGGCCGTACACGCGGTCTTGCAGTGCTTCGCGCTGAACCGTGCGGCCGCGGTGCTCGAGCAGGGCTTCGAGCACCAGCAGCTCGCGCCGCGGGAGGGTGAGGCCAACCTCGCCCACATGGACCTGCCGCGTGTGATGCTCGAAGCGCAATTGCCCGAGCGTCATGACGAGGCTGGCGCGCACCGCGGGGCGGCGCGCGAGTGCGCGCACGCGCGCCATGAGCTCGTCCATCGAGAAGGGCTTGGCGAGGTAGTCGTCGGCGCCGCCATCGAGGCTCAGCACGCGCTCGGCCACATCGGACATCGCGGTGAGCACCAGCACCGCGGCGGCAATGTCGTTCTGGCGCAGGAACGCCACGAGCGAGAGGCCGTCGCCGTCGGGGAGGCCGCGGTCGAGCACGATCACGTCGTGCTGCGCACCGAGCGCGGCCTCTTCGGCTTCACGCAGGGAGCTCGCCACATCGACCACCGCCTGGTTCTGACGCAGGGCCGACGCGAGTGCCTGCGCCAGATCGGTTTCGTCTTCGACGAGCAGGATTCTCATGAGAGGTGGGCGGTGCGAACGGATGGGCGGGACATTCTAGGAGAGGCCCCCTGCCGCCCCCTGCCGCCCCGTGTCGGGCTGCGCAATGTTCACGCAATGCGGTTGCATAAGCTGTGGCGCTCCCCCTCCCCGAAAGCCGCATCGGTGATGACATCCCGCTCAAGCCCCGCAGCCCTTCCTTCCGTACCGTGGTACCTGGCACTGGGACAGCGGTTCGCGACGTTCTGGATCGTGAAGATGATCGGCACCACGCTCGGCATCTCGGGCTTCTTCTTCCTGTACTTCTGGGTGATGCACAACCCGCCGTCGACGCCGACGGTGATGCCGCTCACGCCACTCGATCACTGGGTGGACGTGAGCGACGACGCGATGCTGCTCTACGGCTCGCTGTGGTTCTACATCTCGCTCGCCCCCGCCTTCGCGAAAGACAAGGCCGAGCTGTGGGCCTGCGCGCGGGGCGCCGCAACCATGGCGGCCGTCGGCCTCGCGGTGTTCTGGTTCTTTCCGACCACGGTGCCGGTGTTCGCGGTCGATTGGTCGCAGTACCCGGCGCTGCAGTTCCTCAAGGCCACGGACGTCGGCGGCAATGCCTTCCCATCGCTGCACGTGGCCTTCGCGGTGTTCACGGCCATGCTGATGGGCCGCCAATTGCGCAGCGTGGATGCGCCCGCGTGGACGCAATGGGTGAACCTGCTGTGGGCCTTCGGCATCGTCTACTCGACGCTGGCGACGCGGCAGCACGTGCTGCTCGACGTGGTCGGCGGCACGCTGCTGGCCGTGCTCGTCGGCTGGGCACGCACGAAGCGCAAGCGGCTGGTGCTGGCCGAGGCCTGATCCTTCGGGATTACCGAGGAACCGGCCTTGCCGGCTCTCGGGTGTTGCCCCCCAGCAGCGGCAAGGCGAAGCGACACGAAGTGCGCGAAGACTAGGGGTGGTGAGCCCCGTTCACCATTACCAGAAGATCCAGAGCGCCAGACCGCCGAAGATGGACCACTTCACGAGGTAGTACGCCCGCTTGTCCCAGGCCTTCAGGCGCTTGCCGATCACACGGATCTGGTAGATGTACTTGAACGCGCGGTTGATGCCACCGGTCTTGTCGCCCGCGTCGTTGGGCGAGCTCGCGGCGGCCAGCAGGTTCTTGGCGAACCAGCGGTTCACCGCGCTGGCCCAGCGGTACTTCAGCGGGCGCTCGATGTCGCAGAACAGGATCACGCGGTCGTGGTCGGTGGTGTTCTCGGCGTAGTGGATGAAGGTCTCGTCGAACACCACGGCCTCGCCGTCGCGCCAGTGGTAGCGCTGGCCGTCCACGTCGATGTAGCAGCCTTCGACACCCGGCGTCCACAAGCCCAGGTGGTAGCGCAGCGAACCGGCGAAGGGATCGCGGTGACGCACGAGACGGCTGCCAGGTGGCAGCTCGGCGAACATGGCGGCCTTGATGGTGCCGATGCCCTTGAGCAGCTCGGTGGTGCGCGGGCACAGGATGGCGGCCGAAGGATGCGCCTCGTCGTACCACTTGAGATAGAAGCGCTTCCAGCCGCTCTTGAAGAAGGAGTTGAAGCCCACGTCGTTGAACTGGCTCGAGGCCTTGATGCTGCCGCCGTTGCGCATGGCCAGCGCCTCTTCGCGGATCACTTCCCAGTTCTCTTCGAGCACACGCATCTCGGGGAACTGCGCGGGCGACAGGTACGGGGTACCGGGCACCTTCGAGAAAAGGTACATGAACACGTTCAGCGGCGCGAGGAAGGTCGAGTGATCAGAAAGCTGTCTGAAGAAACGATGCCGGACCTGCCCGCGGAAGTGAACGTAGAGCGCGCTGAGCGCGAAGATTGCAAGAATGACCCACTTCATTGGTGAAAGTGTCCTGTAGACGGCGCCGGGGGTAGCCGGGCATTGTAAATCTCCGCCCCAAAATGGACCTGACCAAGCCCTTTGGCCGTGCCCGGAGGGCGGTTTCAGAGGGAAAAGCATGGGCTGGGGCGCCTCGGCCGCCGCCAGCGGCACGCGCACCGTGGCCAGCAGGCCGCCGCCATCGGCCTGTTCGAGCACTACTTCGCTGCGGCGTGCCCACCGGTCAGCGCAGCAGCTTGATCAACGCCGCGATTTCCTCACCGCCGAGCCCCGCCGCATCCGCGCGCTTGAAGAGGCCCGCGGCAAACGCCGGGAACTCGGTGTTGATGCCCGCCTCCTGCGCCGTCTGCCATATGCGCTGCGTCGCCTCGACCGAGATGCGCATCGGGCTCTGCGAGATCTTGAAGTCGCCCGACTGGATCACGGCGCCTTCATGCTGAAGGAAGCCGGCGAAGGTCGGCATGATCCCCGCGACGATGCGGCCGTATTCGGCCACGTCGAACCTTTCGTGCTCGGCGATGCGCGCGCCATGCATGAAGCCGAGCAGCGTGCCGTAGATGGTGGAGAGCGTCGCGAGGTCCATCGCCGCGGCGGCGCTGGCGTTCTCGCCCAGGTACACGGTGCCGCCGCCCAGCACTTTCAGGAGCGGCTCCGCTTCGCGGAAAACAGCCTCCGCACCCGACATGAGGATCGGTGTGTCGGCTTGGCCCATCTGGTCCGGTGCGGCCTGGATGGCGCCTTCGAGGTAAGTGGCGCCGTGCCTGTGTGCCCACATCTCGGCATCGCGCGCATCGCTGGGGCTGCCGGTGGTGAGCTGAACCAGCAGGCGGCCGTCCATGGCGGCCGCAACGCCCTCCATCGCGAGGATGGCTTCAGCAGCGCGGTAGTCGTAGACGCACATCACCGCGACCTTGGCGGCGCGCACCGCCTCGGCCGCGCTGCGGGCGAGCACGGCGCCCTTCGCGATCAGCGCATCGGCCTTGTCAGCCGTGCGGTTCCACACCGTGACCTTGTAGCCCCGCGCGAGATAAAGCCGCGCGATGGTGACGCCCATCGAACCGAGGCCGAGAACCGAAACTTCCTTGTTGCTCATGGCGATTCCAATGCAGATATTGCAAGCTTGTGATGACGGGTGCATCGTAGGAATTCCACTTGCAAACGGTCAAGTACCTACCATAAAGTGTGGTACTTACCAAAACGTATGTATTGAATCGAGGCATGAAAGCAAAGAAGCCCTACAACTGCGGCATCGGGCCCGCATTCGAAGTCATCGGCGGCAAGTGGAAAGCCGTCATCCTGTGGGAGCTGCATGTGCAGCCGCGCCGCTTCGGGGAGCTGAAGCGATTGCTGCCCGACATCAGCGAGAAGATGCTGATCCAGCAGCTGCGCGAGCTGGAGACCGATGGTCTGGTCAACCGCGAGGCCTTTCATGAAGTGCCGCCGCGTGTCGAATACTCGGAAACGAAGCTGGGCGCCACGCTCAATGCGGCGCTCGGGCCGCTGGCCGATTGGGGGGATCGCTATGCGAAGCGCGTGGAGGCCGCGCGCAAAAAGGCCGAAGGCTAGTCGGCCCAGCCGGTCTCGATCTCGGTCTTCACTTCGGTCATGAGCTTGTGCACCGGGCACTTGCCCGCCACGCGCAGCAGCTCGTCGCGCTGCGCTTCGGTGAGATCGCCGGTCAAGCGCAGGCCCGACTTCAACCGGTAGATGCCCTTGCGCTCCTCGCTGTCGTCACGATCGACGACCACCTCGATGTCTTCCACCGGAATGCCCTTGCGGCGCGCGTAGATCAGCACCGTGAGCGCCTTGCAGGCCGCAAGCGAAGCGTCGTAGAGGTCGTGCGGCTCAGGGCCCGCATCGCTGCCGCCGCCGGCCGGCGAAGCATCGACCGGGATTTCGTGGTTGCGGATCTTGAGGATGTGGCGCGTGCCGGTGGTGCCGTCGCGGCGGATCGAAATGCTCATGCCGGTTTCCTTGGGGATGAAAAGAGATTCGTTGGCGCGACCGGATGGTAGTCGCGGCGATCCGTAGTCGTCAGCGGTCCACGGCAAGCACCAGCGTTTCCTTGATCTCCTCCATCACCACGTAGCTGTGCGATTCGGCCGCGACCGGCAGCTTCTTGAGGATGTCGCCCAAGAGGTGCCGGTATTCGCTCATGCCGCTCAGGCGCGCCTTCACGAGGTAGTCGAAGCTGCCCGACACCAGATGGCATTCGAGCACCTCGGGCATGTGCAGCAGTTCCTGCTTGACCTTGTCGAACACATCGCCCGACTTGGCCGAGAGCTTGATTTCGACGAACACCAGCAGCGTCTTGCCCAGCGCCTCGGGCGACACCCGCGCGTGATAGCCGGTGATGACGCCGTCGCGCTCCATGCGCTTGACGCGCTCGGCGCAAGGCGAGGCCGAGAGGCCGATGTGCTCGGCCAATTCAGTCATCGAAACACGGCCCTGGCGCTGCAGCAGGTCGAGGATCTTGCGGTCGATTCGGTCGAGTTCCGGCATTTCACTCCTCGGGCTGCGTTGGGGGATTTTCGACAGCGAATTTCACCGCGAAATCCTGAAAAACAATGGAATCCACTGCATTGTGCACTTTAGATTCCATGTATTCCATCTGAATCTGCGGATACACCATGAAAGTCATCGTTCTGGGCGGCGGCGTGATCGGCACCACCACGGCTTACTACCTCGCGCGCTCCGGCGCCGACGTGACCCTGCTCGACCGGCAGTCCGGCCCCGCGGAGGAAACCAGCTTCGGCAACGCCGGGCAGGTGTCGCCGGGCTACTCCACGCCGTGGGCCGCGCCGGGCATTCCGCTCAAGGCGATCAAGTGGATGTTCAAGAAGCACGCGCCGCTGTCGATCCGCCCCGACGGCACGCTGTTCCAATTGCGCTGGATGGCCGCGATGCTGCGCAACTGCTCGCCCGAGCGCTACGCGGTCAACAAGGAACGCATGATGCGCGTGGCCGAATACAGCCGCGGTTGCCTGCAACAGCTGCGCGCCGATACCGGCCTGCAATACGAGCACCGCACCGGCGGCACGCTGCAGCTGTTCCGCACACAAGCCCAGCTCGACGCGGTGCAGCGGGACATCGCGGTGCTCGAGGAATGCGGCGTGCCCTACGAACTGCTCGACCGCGACGCCCTCGCCGGCGTCGAGCCCGCGCTGGCCGGCGCGCGCGATCGCCTCACCGGCGGCCTGCGCCTGCCCAACGACGAGACCGGCGACTGCCACCTCTTCACCCGCGGCCTCGCCGACATCGCGCGCGGCCTGGGCGTGGACTTCCGTTTCGGTCAGGCTATCGATGGCCTCGAGACCGACGGCGCCCGCATCACCGGCGTTCGCACCACCACCGGCAAGATCTTGACAGCCGACCGCTACGTGATGGCCTTCGGCAGCTACTCGCGCGCCGCCATCGCCTCGCTGGGCCTCGACATTCCCGTGTACCCCGTCAAGGGCTACTCGCTCACCGTGCCGTTGCTCGACGAATCGCTCGCGCCGCAATCGACCGTGCTCGACGAGACCTACAAGGTCGCGGTCACGCGTTTCGACAACCGCATCCGCGTCGGCGGCATGGCCGAGCTCGGCGGCTTCGACCTGCGGCTGAACCCGGCCCGCCGCGCCACGCTCGAGAAAGTGGTGAGCGACCTGTTCCCCGGCGGCGACCTGCCGCGCGCCACCTTCTGGACGGGCCTGCGCCCGATGACGCCCGACAGCACGCCCATCGTCGGCGCCACGCGCTATGCGAACCTGTTCCTCAACACCGGCCACGGCACCCTGGGTTGGACCATGGCCTGCGGCTCGGGCAAGTTGATCTCGGACATGGTGATGGGCCAGCAGCCGGACATCCGCACCGATGGGCTCGGCATGGACCGCTACGAAGAGGCGCCCTCGCGTGGCGCGCGCCCGCAACCGGCTACAGCGCCGGCTTGAGCAGCGCCCTGCCCTCGAACCGTTCACGCTGAGCTTGTCGAAGCGCTGCGCGAGGCTTCGACAAGCTCAGCCCGAACGGTGGTGGTGATGACGGGGCCCGCAGAATTCCCGCGGTGCACTTCCGCCTCCCCATGCTTCGCCAGCAACTGCATCAGGTGCTTGCGGATCAGCATGCCGGGCCGGTCCGACTCCATCGAATACTCGACACCGCGCCGCCGCGTGTCGACCAGCGCATCGGGGTCGGTCGATTCGAGGATGTCCTTGTCCTCGCGCGTGATCTCCGCGTCGAAATCGATCAGCAGCTGCGCCGCGCAGTCGGCCTCGGTGTCGTTGCGGAACAGCCATTGGCACAGCTGCATGCGCCCGTCGTCGATGGGTGTGAAGCAATTGATGATGATGTGCCGCACGCCGCTCGGGTACTCGATGTCGAGGCGGCGCGAGAACGGCAGGAAATAGGCGTTGCGCATGTGGCGCGTGGTGATCGCATCGGTCACGCCGCTGATCGCATGGAACTTCACCGGATTGCTCGCCTCGATGACCGTCTCCGCGTAGAAGCCCGACTCGTTTTCCACCAGCTCGTACTTGCTCGGCTTCGGGCTCGCGGCCACGCCGAAGGTGGCGCGGTGCACGAAGCTGAAGTGCGAGTTGTCGAATGAATTTTCGAGCGCGCGCATCGGGCTCGTCTGCCACTCTTCGTGGAACTGGAAGATCGTGCGGTAGGCCGGGTCGGCGAACTCCGGGATCTCGGGGATGTCGGCAATGGGCTCTTCAAGTGCCACCCACGCGTAGCCGTAATGTGCGGTGCAGCGATAGGCCGTCGTGCGGTACTCGGGCGATATCTTGCGGTCGGCCTCGTACTGCGGAATGCGGATGACCTGGCCGCTGCGGTCGTAGGTCCAGCCGTGGTAGCCGCATTGGATGGCGCCTTGTCCGCAGGCCTTGCCCTGGCCATCGACGCACCAGCCCTTCGAGAGCTTCGCCGTGCGGTGGCAGCAGCGATCGCGCAGCGCGGCCGGCTCGCCGCTGGCGTCGATGAAGAGAACGATGTCTTCGCCCAGCAGCCTGAAAGGCTTGGGGCCATCGGCCAGTTCGGTGAGCGGCATGACGGCATGCCAGAACTTGCGGAAGACGGGTTGTCGGGTAACGAGCATGCGTGGACTCCTTCTGTTGTTGCGCGTGGGTACGAACGAACCTGAAAGAGCAATTTCCTGCCTGGATGCTGCGTGGAACATCGTGCGGCTGAACGCTTCTACTCTGCGCAACCTGCCTTGCAAATTGCGCGCCCGGATTGTGCGCGCGGCCCAGCCGATGCGCCAAGCCATCGTCACAAAGCCCGAGAAAAACCCCTTGGCATGCGTCGTGCATCAGCCATCGCAAGAGTAGAAGCGTTCAGCAGCGCACGCACCACGAACGTGCGCCCGCCCGGAAATTGCTCTTGAAGCGCCTTCTGCTTTGTTCTTGCAGCGGAAGGTTTTTTCAAGACCCGAAGATTCCGAGGCCCCACATGCAACGTCGATTCTTTCTAGCGGCCAGTGCCGCGACACTTGCCGCCCCTTCAGTCATGGCCCAAGGCACCGGCAAGCTCACCCCGATCAAGTTCACGCTCGACTTCCGCATCAACGGCCAGACCGCGCCCTTCTTCCTTGCGCACACCAAGGGCTACTACCGGGACGAAGGGCTCGACGTGAGCATCGACACCGGCGCCGGATCGGTCGCCTCGATCACGCGCATCGCGAGCGGCGTCTACCAGATGGGCTTGGGCGACATCAGCTCGCTGGTCGAGTTCAATGCGCAGAACCCCGGCACACCGATGGTGCAGGCCGTGTACCAGTACTACAACCGCGCACCGTTCGTGATCATCGGCCGCAAGGACCGCGGCGTGACCGGCGAGTTCAAGAGCCTGCAGGGCAAGAAGGTGGCGGCCGCCGCCGTCGAATCGACCCGCCGCGCATGGCCGATGGTCGCGCGCAAGCAGGGCATGCGCAGCGATGCCTTCCAGTGGCAGACCACCGACTTCAGCGCGCGCGACAACGTGATGGTGCGCGGCGACGTCGATGCCGCCACCTACTTCCACGACTCGGCGATCTCGCTCTTCGCGCGCATGAAGCCCGAGGAGCTCTCGGTGTTGAAGTACGCGGATGCGGGCGTCAACCTCTATGGCAACGCGATCCTTGCGAGCAGCAACCTTATCGCGCAGAACCCGAAGGTGGTCGCCGCTTTCCTGCGCGCGACCAACCGCGCGATCGTCAAGACCTTCGCCAACCCGGCGCCCAGCATCGCCGCCATGCGCCAGCGCGAGCCCATCCTCGACGAGAAGATCGAACTTGAACGCTGGGGCGTCACGGCGCAATATGTGGGCGCGGCGGACACGCGCGGCCACGGCCTCGGCGACATCCGAAAGCTCACGCTCGAGCAGCAGGTCGACGAGGTGTCCGACGTCTTCGGACTCAAGGTCAAGCCCGCGGCCGACGCCATCTTCAACACCTCGATGCTCCCATCGCATAACGAACGCATGATCGAACGCACGATTTCCACCAAGGCATGAACTTCAGCAACACAAACAACACGACCTCGCTCCCCGAAGAAACCACGCTCGACGAGCGCGACGGACGGTATCTGCGCAAGGCCATCGGCTGGTCGCACCTCGCGCGCCGCCAGGGCAACCGCCCCTTCGGGTCGGTCATCGTCTCCGCCGACGGCGAGGTGCTGGCCGAGGCCTACAACAACACGGGCGAGACGGGCGACTGCACCGGTCACGCCGAGACGAATGCGATCCGCGCGCTGGCCGGCCGCGGCATCTCGCGCGACACGCTCGCGGGCGCCACCCTCTATGCCTCGGGCGAGCCCTGCGTGATGTGCGCGGGCGCGATCTTCTGGTCGAACATCGGCCGCGTGGTGTTCGGCATCGACGCCGAACGCCTGCGCGTGTTCCGCGGTGAACGGCAGGACCAGCGCGATGCGGAGCTGTCGTGCCGGGACGTGTTCCGCGCCTCGCCGCACCCGATCGAATGCATCGGGCCGGCGTTGCTGGACGAATCCGCCGCGGCGCACGACGGGGCCTGGAAAGTCTGAGCGGCGAGAGCGGCGTCATGGCTCGATAGACTCGCCGCATGCCCTGGCACGCCCGTCTCCACCTCGACTACCAACAAGAATCCGACCGCACCGTCGCCCGTTTCCGTCACGACGGGCCGCTGCGCATCCTGCAGAGCCTGTACCCCGAAGGCGATGCGATCTGCCACAACGTGCTGGTGCATCCGCCGGGTGGCTTGGTCGGGGGGGACACGCTCGACATCGACATCCAAGGGGCGGATGGCAGCCACGGGCTGATCACCACGCCAGGGGCCTCGCGCTTCTATCGCTCTGAAGGCGAGCTTGCGTTGCAACGCACGCGCATTCGACTGGGCAGGGGCGCGCGGCTTGAATGGCTGCCGCTGGAAGCCATTTGCTACAGCGGATGCCAGGCGGAGAACCGGCTGACGATCGAGGTCGAGCCGGGCGCCGAGATGATCGGATGGGATGTGACGGCGCTCGGATTGCCCAACGCCAACCAGCCGTTCGAACGAGGCAGCTATCTGCAGCACATCGAAGTGCCCGGGGTTTGGCTGGAGCGAGGACGTATCGATGCGGCGGATGAGCGGCTGCTGCGAAGCCCGCTGGGTTTTGGCGGGCACAAGTGCATTGCATCGCTGTTCTTCGTGTCGGGCTCGCCGGCGACACGGGCGCGGCGCGAAGCGCTGCTGGCGCATGCGCGCAGATTGCTTGAAGCACACGAGCTGTTCGACAGCGCCGGTGCGACCAGCCCGCATGCGGAAGTTGTTGTGCTGCGTGTGCTGGCGCCTGTGGTGGAGCCTGCGATGCAGTTGCTGAGAGATGTTTGGCAGGCTTGGCGGGCCGAGTTGTGGCAATTGCCAGCAGCTACGCCGCGGATCTGGTCGACCTGAAGAACAGCAGCGCCGGGCGTATGACGCCACGCCCGTTTCGTATGAAATTCACGGGCCACCGTCCGACAAACCGTTCAGCCATTGCCTCCGTATTGGAGTTGGACTCCTTCCAACAACCGACTCCTACCGAGGGTGACAGCAATGAATTTCGTTCGAATTCCCCTGCATGCCTGCGTTCTCGCGGCGTGCACGATGACGGCATCCGGCGCTTTTGCCTCCAGCCACCGTGAGGCGCCATCGATCGCCGGCACGCCGAAGGTGGACGCCACCGACTTCTACATGTTCCGCAGCTACGAGACCGGCCGCCAGGACTACGTCACCCTCATCGCGAACTACCAGCCCGACCAGAGCCCGTACGGCGGCCCGAACTACTTCGCGATGGACCCGAACGCGCTCTACGAGATCCACCTGGACACCGACGGCGATGCGGTCGAGAACATCACCTTCCAGTTCCGCTTCAAGAACACGCTGCGCGACATTCAGCTGCCCATCGCCGGCAAGCAGGTCTCCATTCCGCTGGTGCAAGCCGGTGGCATCACCGGTCCGAACCAGGCCACCAGCAACCTGCGCGAGACCTTCACGCTGAACATCGTGCGCGGCGACCGCCGCACCGGCGTGAGCGAGGCCGTCACCGCGGCCGGTGGCGTCAAGGAATTCGACAAGCCGACCGACAACATCGGCGACAAGACCTTCGGCGGCCCCACGGGCTATGCCGCCTATGCGGCCCAGCATCTCTACAACGTCAACATCCCGGGCTGCGCGGCACCGGGCCGCGTGTTCGTCGGGCAGCGCAAGGACCCGTTCAGCGTGGCTCTGGGCCAGGTCTTCGACCTGATCAACCTGAACCCGCTCGGTACGCCGAACGGCAACCCCGACGCACTCGCCGGCAAGAACGTCACCACCATGGCGCTCGAAGTGCCGATCGCGTGCGTCACCACCGCCGGCAAGCCGATCATCGGCGGCTGGACCACCGCAAGCGTGCGCCAGGGCCAGCTCGTCGCGAGCCCGCCCAAGCGCGGCCACGGCACCACGACGCTGGCGGGTGGCGCATGGGCGCAGGTCTCGCGCCTGGGCATGCCCCTGGTCAACGAGGTCGTCATCGGCCTGAAGGACAAGGACCGCTTCAACAGCTCCAAGCCGAAGGACGACGGGCAGTTCGCCGACTACGTGACCAACCCGACGCTGCCCGCGCTCGTGCAGACGCTGTTCCCCTCGGCGCCAGCGCCGACGAACTTCCCGCGCACCGACCTCGTGGCCGCGTTCCTGACGGGCGTCGAGGGCGTCAACAAGCCCGCGAACGTGACCGCCTCCGAAATGCTGCGCCTGAACACCGGCATCGCCCCGACGCCGAAGGCCACCCAGAACAACCTGGGCGTGCTGGGCAACGACCTGGCCGGCTTCCCGAACGGCCGCCGCCCGGGCGACGACGTGGTCGATGCGGAACTCCGCGTGGCCATGGGCGTGCTGTGCGTGGCCACCGGCGCCTCCGACACGCTGAAGGTCGGCTGCAAGCCGTCCGACGCGCCCGCGGGCTCGGCGGCGATCACCGACGGCGCGATGCAAAGCGCGGCGCAGTTTCCGGAAACCTTCCCCTACCTGAACACGCCGCTGCCTGGCGCTCAATAAAGAGAACGTCATGACAACGAACAAGTTCTATCGCGTCGCCGGCCCGCTCCTGGTCGCCGCGATCCTCGCGGGTTGCGGTGGTGGTGGCGGCGGCGGCGGGGGTTTCAGCTTCTATCCGTTCCCGCCCGCCGGAGGGGGACAACCGCCGACGACGACGCCGCCGCCGCAAGCGGATGCGTACGACACCTTCATTGCCTACGTCAAGGCGCTGGTGACGGGAGGCGGCCTCGACACGGTCGAGCCCGCCGACGTGGCGATGTTCGATCCGCCGCCCACCTCGGAGACCAAGGACCCCGTTTCCACCGAGTGAAGACGATGCGCCGGCGTCCGCCCACACGGCATGCCTTGCAGGCGGGCGCCGTCTCCCTCTTCGTCGCCCTCCTGATGGCCGCGGCGACGACCTGCGTCGGCGCCGCGCCCCGCGTTCCCACCGACGACAACGAGGTCGTGGAATCGCTGCCCGCCGTCGCCGGATGGTCGCGGGAGGCGCGCACGCTGCGCCGCGAACTCCAGCAACGGCCCACGGACGTGACCGTGGCCATCACCGCGGCCACTCGCTACCTCGAGCTCGCTCGCTCGCAGGGCGACGCGCGCTACGCGGGCCATGCCATGGGCGCCCTCGCCCACTGGGCCGCCCTGCCGCCCCGAGAGGCGCCACCGGCCGTGCTGGTGATGCGCGCCACCATCGCGCAGTTCCTGCACGACTTCGATGGCGCCGAGGCGCTGCTGAAAGTCGCGCTTACCCGGCAACCGTCCAATGCACAGGCCTGGATCACGCTGGCCACCATCTACCGCGTGCGCGGCCGCTACGACGAATCGGACGCGGCCTGCCGCGCGCTCGGCCGCGTTGGGCCGGCGCTCTACGCGCTCGCGTGCATCGCGGAAAACGCCGGCCTGCGAGGCAACCACGACGAGGCGCGAAGCACCTTGAAGAAGCTGCTGGACGACCCGCAACTCCAGGCCCACGAACAGGCCGGCACGCGCCAGTGGCTGCTCACGAGCCTGGCCGAGATCGAGGAGCTCGCCGGCCGCCCCGCCGAGGCCGACGCCACCTATCGCCGCGCGCTGCAGGCCGAGCGCTCGGGTTATCTGCTGCTCGCCTACAGCGACTACCTGCAGCGCGCCGGCCGGCCCAAGGAGATCCCCGCGCTGCTGGGGACGGAAGCACGCAGCGATGCAGTGCTGCTGCGCATGGCCATCGCCGCGCGCGGTCTCGACGGCGCACGCGCGGACGCGGACGAACTCAAGGCCCGCTTCGGCGCGGCCGCCGAGCGGCCCGGCACCACCGCGGTTCATGCGCGCGAGGAAGCGATGTTCGCGCTGGATGTCGAAGGCAATGCAAAGCGCGCGCTCGACCTCGCCAGGCTCAACGTGAAGCTGCAACGCGAACCGATCGATCTGCTGCTGTTCGCCCGCGCCGCCGTCGCGGCGAAGGACGAGCCGGCGCGCGCCGAAGTCAAGGCCCTGGTGCGGCAGACCGGCTTGCGCGATGCACGTGTCGATGCGCTGCTTTGAACGCCACGCCATGACCTCGCGCAGCTTTCGTTCCTTGCCGGCCTCGCTGTTTTTCTGGATGCTCGCCTTGCTCACCTTGCTCGCGCTTCCGGCGCATGCGCACAAGGCCAGCGACGCCTACCTTCAGCTCTCGCGCGACGGCGACCGCATCGACCTGCGCTGGGACATCGCGCTGCGCGACCTCGATGCAGTGCTCGACCTGGACGCCAATGCCGACCAGAAACTGTCCTGGGGCGAAGTACGCACCCGCCTGGACGACATCAAGGCCTATGCGCTGGGGCGGCTGCGGCTTCAGGGTGGCCAATGCGCGCCTGCCGAAACCCAGGCGCCTGCCATCGAGAACCGCATCGACGGCGCCTACCTCGTGCTGCAGATGCGCGCACCGTGCGGCGCGGCCGATCCATTGTCCGTCGAGTACCGTCTCTTCCAGGACGTGGACCCGACGCACCGCGGCCTGCTGCGCGCGGAAACCAGAGGCGCCGCCGCGCCGCTGCTGCCGCGCTCGCTGGACCCATCGGCCGGCCCCGTCTCCATCGAATGGGCTGACACCCAAGGTGCCGCACCTCCGGCCAGCTTCTTTCGCGACGGCATCCACCACATCCTGATCGGCTACGACCACATCCTGTTTCTGATCTGCCTCCTGCTGCCCGCCGTGCTCAAGCGTCAGGGCGGCGGCTGGACGCCCGTGCGTGCATGGAAGGACGCCGCGCTGCCCATGCTCGGCATCGTGACGATGTTCACCATCGCGCACTCGATCACGCTGGCGCTCGCGGGGCTGAAGATCGTGACGATCTCGCCGCGCATCATCGAGCCCGCGATCGCGCTCACCATCATCGTGGCGGCGCTCGACAACATCTGGCCCGTGCTGCGCGGGCGCCGCAAGCTCTTCAGCTTCCTGTTCGGCCTGATCCATGGCTTCGGCTTCGCGGGCGCCCTGGGCGAACTCGAACTGCCGACGCGGCAGTTCGTGCTCGCGCTGCTTCAGTTCAACCTGGGGGTGGAAGCCGGCCAACTGGCGGTGGTGGCCGTGGCGCTCGTCGTGCTGCTGGGATTGCGCAACTGGCGGCGGTATCCGCCACTGGTGCTGCACGGCGGTTCAGCCGCCGCGGTGGCCCTCGCCACGGTGTGGCTGTGCGAACGCGTGCTCGACGTGAAGGTGCTGCCGTTCTCCTGAGGAAGCACGCGCGCTGAATCCGGCGGGCGGTAGGTCGCGTACCTGTTGGCATACCGCCGATGAACCGCTTCACCATTTCCCTCGACGAGCAACTCGCAAGGCAGTTCGAGATGCTCATTGCGCAGAAGCGCTACTCGAGCCGTTCCGAGGCTGTGCGCGACCTGATCCGCTACGGGCTCGGTCGCGCGGGGCTCAGGGGCATGCAGTTCGACGCCGTCGTGTCGTCATGCATCGCGAACGTCAGCTATGTGTACGACACACGCGAGCTCGCGCTGGCCGCGCGGCTCCTGGCGCTGCGCCATGCGCACCATGGCATGGCCGTCGCGTGCCATCAGACGCCGCTGGATCACGGCAGCTGCATGGAGTGCGTGGTGCTGCGCGGTCCGGTAGCAGCCGTGCACGATGTGGCGGACCAGCTGATGTCGCTGCGCGGCGTTCGCCATGGCCACGCGAACGTGGTGGCGCTGACGGACGACGCGACACCGCATGCACCGGCACATCCGCATTCGCACCTCACGCCGTTGAACTGACGCCCGACCGCTCAGCGTTCAGAAAGTCCACCGCGCGCTGACGCGCGCGCTGCGCGGCTCCATCGGATGCACATGCCGGCCGTCGATGCCTTCGCCGCAGGCACCGCTGGCGATCTCTCCCGCGGTGCACGAAGCGTAGGCGTATTCGATGTCGTTGCCCTTCTTGCCCGCGACGTTGAAGACGTCCAGGCCCAGCGTGAGCCGCGGGTTGACGGCGTAGCGGACGCCCAGGTTGAGCAGCGTCGCGGCCTTCGAGCGCTCGATGTTGCGCGAGTCGAGCGCGCGCGGGCCCAGGTAGCGCAGCCGCAGCGACGTGGTGAGCGGGCCTTGCGTGTACGTGACCCCGGCGGCAAACACCTTCTCGACCGCGTTGTCGATGTAGTTGCCTTCGCCTTCGGGCGCGAGGCCCTTGAAGCGCGCGCGCGAGACCGCGCCGTCGAGCTCCACGCGCCAGGCGTCGGCCAGCTTCCAGCGCAACGTCGCCTCGATGCCGCGGCGGCTGCTGGCGCGTCCGGGCTCGGTGGTGCCGGCGTCGCCGACGTACACGAGTTCGGAATCCAGCTTGAGCTGCCACAGCGCCACCGTCGCCGTGAAGTTCTCGTCGGGTTGAAAGCGCCAGCCCAGCTCCGCACCGCGTCCCTTGACGAGCGCCGGCACGCGATCGGCGGCCGCGCCGCTCGCAGGGTCGACGGCGATGGTCGCGCCGCGCACGTCGTTGCTGTGAAAGCCGACGCCGGCGTTCAGGTAGAGCTCGTGCTGCGGCGTCAGCGCGAAGGCGAGGCCGGCCTTGGGACTCGCGATCGAATCACGGCCCCTGCCGCTGTTGACCGCGCCGTACACGGGCTCGCGCCCGTCCACGCGGTAGCGCAGCATGTCGCCGCGCACGCCCGCGTAGCCGCGCAGCCGGTCGGTGAAATACACGAGCTGCTGGCCGTACACGGAGAACAGGTCCTGCGAGACCTTGTCGTTGCGCACCGTCGAGAGCCGCTCGCGCGCCTGCGTGTCGTAGAGGCCCACCTCCGAAATCCGGTCGCCGCGCCAGCTCGCACCGAAGCTCAGCACACCGTCCAGCCCGCCGAACTTCGTCGGCATCGTGCGGGCCGCCTGCGCGCCGAAGATGCGCCGGCGGTCGGTTTGCTCGAACTGGTCGCCGTTGACCGGGTTGTTCAGGAAATAGGTGAAGTCGGAGAACAGGCCGAAGCGGTAGGCAATCGCATAGGCGCTGATCGTCGTCTCGCCTTCGGGTCCCTTGTCGAACCATTTGCCAGACAGGCTCACGCGCTCGGTGGTGCCCCCGTCGGTGGGGTTGAGCGAGCCGAAGCGCGAGAGCTGCCCGCTGTCGATCAGGCGCTCGGGCACCTGGTCGGTCGAGGTCCACCGGCTCTTGTAGGCCATGCCGGTGACGCTGAATCCGCGCGTGGGCGAGCCTTGCGAGTAGCGCGCCACGGCGCTCACCTTGCGCAAGTTCTCCGGCACGTCCCAGGGCCCGTTGTTGCCCTCGATCTCGATGGCGCCCAGCCAGGTCTGGTCCTCGCGGGTCTGCGAGCCCGCGGCCAGCAGGCGCTTGAAGTTGTTGGCGCCGAGCGTGAGTTCGGCAAAGGGCGCATCGAGCACGCTGAAGTAGTCGAGCGACGCACTGCCCGCGAGCGAGAAGTCGCCGCTCTCGGCGAAGTACGGCCCCTTGCGGTAGCGCACGCCCGACACGAGTTCGGGAATCAGGAAGTTCAGGTCGGCATAGCCCTGGCCGTGTCCGTGCGTGGGCATGTTCACCGGCATGCCGTCGACCGTGACGGCGAAATCGGTGCCGTGGTCGAGGTTGAAACCGCGCAGGAAGTACTGGTTGGCCTTGCCGTCGCCCGAGTGCTGCGTAGCGACCACGCCCGGCACCGCTTCGACGATGTCGCCGGGCCGCAGCTTGGGCCGCGTCTGGAACGACTCGCGCTCTACCGCGCCTTCGCTGGCGCTGTCCGCCACACCGATGGAGGCATCGCGCGGACCGACGATCTCGATGGCAGGCAGGTGGGTCTGCTGGGCGGACGCTGCGGCGCTGCCCAGGAGCGCGCCAAGCAGCCAGGGCTTCGAACCCAGGCCAGAGGGAAATTTCATGAACACCTTTGTCTCGAAACCGATGGGATTTTTCGCACACCCATCAGTTACGCAAAGAAGGGGCCGGCGGATTCGGCACCGACGCAAACGCCGTCAGGCCGGCATGTCCGTCCGCGGCAACCGCAGGTGTTTCTTCAACGTCTCGAACACCTGCCGCGTGACCGGGTTCACCACATGGCTGCGCACATACAGGTAGTACGCAAGGTCAGGCAGCCGCGGCATCCCGTCACCCGCGCCCAGCACGCGCAATCCCGCATCCAACTGCTCCACGCCTCGCGCCGTCACACCGAGCCCCGCCCGCAGCGCCGCCTTGATGCCGATCAGGCTCGACGACGTGTACCGCGGTGTCCACGCCACGCCCGCGGCATCCAGCGCCTCGTGCCCGATGCGCCGGAAGATGCTCGGCCCGTCCGCCATGATGAGCGGCACCGGCTTCGTGGGGTCGTGCACATAGCCGGCCGCGCACAGCCACACGGTGGGCGAGTTGCGCAGCACCACGCCCTCGAATTGCGACTGCGGATCGGCGCGGTTGGAAATGATCATGTCGACCTCGCCGCTCTTGAGCGAGGTCATGAGGTAGGGACTGCGGCCTATGTGGATGTCCAGCTGCAGCAGCGGCGAGGTGCGCGCCATCTCCGTCAGCAACAGCGGCAGCATGGTCTCGGCCACGTCGTGCGGCGCGCCGATGCGCAGGTTGCCTTCGAGTTGGCCTTGCCGCAGGCTGCGCAATGCCTCGTCGTTGAGCGCGAGCATGTGGTGCGCATAGCTCAGCAGCCGTTCGCCGTGCTCGGTCAGCCGCTTCTGGCGGCCTTGCTTCGCGAAGAGCGGATGGCCGATCTGTTCTTCGAGCCGCTGCATCTGCTGCGTGATCGCCGATTGCGTACGCCCCAGGTGCACGGCGGCCGCCGCAAAGCTGTGATGGCTGACAACGGCCGCGAACGAGCGCAGCAGTTCGAGATCGAGCGTGGGCATACATTAATTTTATTGATGTGTTTCTTCTGCTGCTTGGATTGTTGCGTCACGCCGCCGTCACTACAGTGAATGCACACGAAACAGGCAACCCCACTGGAGAAACCGCATGAGCACCCCATCCGAGCAACGCCGCCAAGCGGTCGAGGCATCGATCGCCGAAATGAAGAAAGCCATCGGCGGCGCTGAACCAACCCGCGAAAAACTCGATGCGGTGCTCGGTTCGCTGCAAAGCCTGGCCGCCCACACCGAGTACTGGGGCGCCGCCGACTTTCCGCCGCCCGAAGCCGGCGAGCACCAGGCCCGCTACCTGATCGCCGAAGACCCGGACCAGAGCTACGCGCTCTACCTGAACGTGATGCGCCCGGGCAAGAAGATCGTGCCGCACAACCACACGACCTGGGCCTGCATCGCGGCCGTCGAAGGCACCGAGCACAACCGCGTATATGTGCGCATCGACGACGGCTCCGTGCCGGGCGTCGGCAAGCTCGAAGAGACGGCGCTGGTCGTCGTCGCGCCTGGCGAACAGGGACGAGGCATCGCACTGATGCCTGAAGACATCCACTCGGTCGAGATCCAGGGCGAGCAGATCATTCGCCACCTGCACATGTACGGCCGCGCGCTCGAGACGCTGAACCAGCGCACCGCGTACGACATGGCTGCAGGCACCTACCAGACGATGGGCATCGGCGTGCAGACACGCCGCTAGGCCTCTTCTTCCTTCTTCGCTTCACCTTCTTTCATGCGAGGCGCTCGCCTTGCAGGACCTCGTTCGTCCCAACGACTTGCCTCATGACTTCTCACATCGACCCGAAGACCCTCAAATCCTGGCTGCACGACGGCGGCGAGATCGCACTGCTCGACGTGCGCGAGCACGGCCAGTACGGCGAGGCGCACCTGTTCTACGGCATCCCGCTGCCCTTCAGCCGGCTCGAGATCGACGCACCGCGCCTCGTGCCGCGCCGCAGCGTGCGGGTGGTCGCATATGACGATGGCGAATCCGATGTGGCCCTGCGCGCGGCCGAACGGCTGGCCACGCTGGGCTACACCGATGTGCATGTGCTGCAAGGCGGCGCGCCCGCGTGGAAGGCCGCGGGCTACGTGCTCTTCGCGGGCGTCAACCTGCCCTCCAAGACCTTCGGCGAACTGGCCGAGGAGACGTACCACACGCCGCGCGTCAGCGCCGACCAGCTGGCCGAGATGCTGGCGCGCAAGGACAAGGTCGTGGTGCTCGACGGCCGCCCCGTCAGCGAGTTCCACAAGATGAACATCCCCGGCGCCACCTGCTGCCCCAACGGCGAACTGCCCTACCGCGTGCGGCAGCTCGTGCCCGACACGACCATACCCATCGTCATCAACTGCGCGGGCCGCACGCGCAGCATCATCGGCGCGCAGACGCTCATCAACCTCGGGCTGCCGAACCCGGTCTACGCGCTGGAGAACGGCACGCAGGGCTGGTACCTGAACGACCACACGCTCGAACACGGCGGCACGCAGCGTTATGCGGCCGACAGCGGCAACACCGACCTGCGCCCCGCCGCGAAGGCGCTGGCCGAGCGCTTCGATGTGCCCACGGTGACGGCGAAGACAGTGCGGCAATGGGCAGCGGAAACGAATCGCACCCTGTTCCTCTGCGACGTGCGCACGCCCGAGGAGTTCGCGGCCGGCAGCCTGCCCGGCGCGCAGCACACGCCCGGCGGCCAGTTGATGCAGGCCGGCGACCAGTACTTCGGCGTGCGCGGTGCGCGGCTTGTGCTGATCGACAACGACGGCGTGCGTGCGCCCACTATCGCGAGCTGGCTGCGGCAGATGGGGCACGACGCGAGCGTGCTCGAAGGCGGGCTCGCGAGCGGGCTCTCGCTCGCGCCCGCAGCCGCGTCGACTGCCCCCGAATTGAAGACGATCGATGCGCAAACGCTGTCTGCGCGGCTCGCGCAAAACGACGTCGCGTTGATCGACTTGCGCGGCAGCATGCAATTTCGCGCGGGTCACATCCCGCAGGCGCGCTGGTCGATTCGTCCGCGCCTTGCCGAAGACGTGCAGGGCGAGACGCGACAGATCGTGCTGGTCGCCGACGACACCGCGCTCGCCGCATGGGCCGCCGCGTCCGAACTCGCCGATCACGCCCCGCTCCTGTTCGAAGGCGGCATGGCCGCATGGCGAGCCGCCGGACTGCCAGTCGAAGCCACGCCCGCGTTGCCCGCCGACAGCGACTGCATCGACTACCTCTTCTTCGTGCACGACCGGCACGACGGCAACAAGGAGGCCGCGCGCCGCTACCTCGCGTGGGAGACAGGCCTTGTCGCGCAGCTCGATGCGCGGGAGCGCGCCGCTTTCAGGCTGCCCTCGGCCGCCTCGCACACCTAGCCACCGCTTTCTCCATTTCCGCTCGTCGTTGTCCGTTCCTATTTCAGGAGTCCTGCCATGTCGTCTGCCTTCCGCGTTCCGCATCTCGCTCGTCTCGCCCTTGCCGCCACGTGGCTCGCGGCGCTGGCCCTGCAGCCCGCATCGGCCGATCCGCTGCCCGCGCGCAACGGCTTCCCGACGCAGACAGTGAAGTTCATCTCGCCCTTCCCGCCCGGCGGCGGCAACGACGCGACCGCGCGGCTGGTCACCACGCGCCTGCCGGAAATCATGGGACAGGCCGCGGTGGTCGACAACCGCGGCGGCGCCGGCGGGAACATCGGCGCCAAGACGGTGGCCGAGTCAAAACCCGACGGCTACACGGTGCTCACCTCGCAGGTGTCGATCATGGCGGTGAACCCCACGCTCTACGCCTCGGCCGGGTTCGATCCGGTGAAGAACTTCATCCCGATCACGCAGATCAACGCAGCGCCGCTCGCGCTCGTGGTCGACGCCAACTCGGCGCTCAAGAGCTTTGCCGACCTCGCCACCAAGGCCAAGGCGAAGCCCGGCAAGGTGACCTACGCGACGCCGGGCAACGGCACGCTCTCGCACCTCGTGGGCGTGGTGCTCGCCAAGGACAACGGCATCGATATGACCCACGTGCCCTACAAGGGCGCCGGCCCCGCGCTGACCGACCTGCTCGGCGGGCAGGTCGATGTGCTCGTGACTTCCACCGCCTCGGTCGCGGGCCTGGTGCAGAACGGCAAGCTGCGCGTGCTCGCCGTGACCAGCCCGCGCCGCATCGGCGTGTTCGCCAAGTCGCCGACCCTCGAAGAGCTGGGCTATGCCGGCGCGCGCTTCGAAGACTGGTACGGCTTCTTCGCACCGGCCGGCACGCCGCCCGAGCGCGTGGCGTATTTGAACGAAGCCATCGTGCGCACGCTGCGCTTGCCCGAGGTGACCAAGCTGGTGAACGATGGCGGCAGCGAAGTGGTGGCCAACTCGTCGGAGGCCTTCGCCGCGCAGCTGAAACTGGACATCGACCGCTGGTCCCGCATCGTCAAGCTCTCCGGTGCGAAGGCGGATTGACGCACCATAGAGGCTTGGCCCACGCTCGATAGAACACCACCATGTCCGACTCGCACAAAGAAGACCCCGCGGCCCAGGCCCTCGATACCCGGCTCACGCGCACCGGCAAATCCCCAGCTTATTTCGGCGGCACGCCCGTCAACACGCCCCTGGTGCGTGCCAGCACCGTGCTGTTCGACAGCGTCGCCGCAATGCGCGACACCCGCGCACGCCGCGATGAAGAGCGCGCCTTCAGCTACGGCGCGCGCGGCACGCCCACCACCTTCGCGCTCGAAGACGCGGTGAGCGAGCTCGAAGGCGCCTACCGCACGCGGCTCTTTCCGACCGGGCTCGCGGCCATCGGCATGGTGCTGCTGTCGTACCTGAAGCCGGGCGACCACGTGCTGATGTCCGACAGCGTGTATGAGCCGACGCGCAACCTCGTGCATTCGTTCCTCGAGCCGTATGGCATTCGCAGCAGCTTCTTCGCGGCGGATGGAAGCGGTATCGAGGACCTCTTCGAGCCCACCACGCGGCTCGTGTATGCCGAGTGCCCCGGCTCGCTGGTCTACGAGATGTGCGACCTGCCCAAGCTCGCCGCGCTCGCGCATGCACGCGGCGCCCTGCTCGCGGCCGACAACACCTGGGGTTCGGGCGTGCAATACCGGCCGCTCGCGCTCGGCGCGGACATTTCCACCATGGCCGCCACCAAGTACCTCTCGGGCCACTCCGACGTGATGATGGGCACCGTCGCCACCACGCGCGAAGCGTGGCAGCCGCTCAACGAACGCTGCGACGCTTTCGGCATGACCGTGAGCCCCGACGACGCCTGGCTGGTGCTGCGCGGCATGC
This sequence comes from Variovorax paradoxus EPS, assembly GCF_000184745.1. Taxonomy (NCBI): domain Bacteria; kingdom Pseudomonadati; phylum Pseudomonadota; class Betaproteobacteria; order Burkholderiales; family Comamonadaceae; genus Variovorax; species Variovorax paradoxus. Next base: position 5,024,837 of record NC_014931.1, read on the forward strand.
GCACGCTCTCCGCGCGGCTGCAGATGCACGAGCGGCACGCGCTCGAAGTGGCGCACTGGCTCGAAGCGCGGTCCGAGGTCGCGACGGTGTTCTGCCCCGCTCTACCGCAGCACCCGGGCCATGACATCTGGAAGCGCGATTGCAGCGGCACCAACGGACTGATCTCGTTCGAGTTCAAGCCGGGCACGGAGAACGCGGCGGTCGAGCGCTTCGTTGATGCGCTTGAGCTCTTCGGCCGCGGCTCGTCATGGGGCGGCTACGAAAGCCTCGTGGCGTGGACCAACATGCGCGCCGCACGCAGTGTGACCGACTGGAGCCCGCGCGGCGCCGTCGTGCGGCTGCACATCGGCCTGGAAGCGCCAGCCGACCTGACGGCCGACCTGGCACGCGGATTCGCGGCGCTGGCCGGTTCGCGTTGACCCTCTTGCGCCTCATGCCCTAACATCGCCCCCGCGGTGCAAGCCGCGCCCGGGCCCGCGGGAAGGGTTGAACCCACTTGCTTTCGCATGCTGCCGCGCGCTCGCGCGGCGCCATTCACCAGCTCCTTTGTGCAGCCGGATTTGCGGGTCGTCGGCGCTTCATGCACGGAGGTTCATGTGAAACGCATTCCCGCTCGGCCCGATCTCGGGCATCTCAAGAAGCAAGCCAAAGAGCTGCTTGCCAGCTACCGCCGCGGCGACCCCGCCGCCTTCTCCCGGTTCCGCGACGCCCTCCCTGCCGCCGCCCGCAAAGACGACCCCGCCATTGCAGCGCTCGGCCTGCGCCTGCACGATGCGCAGTCGTGCCTCGCGCGCGAGTACGGCTTCATGTCGTGGGTCGATCTGCAGGGCTTCGTGCTTGCCCGCATCGCGCAGGCGAACGACCCGGCGCGCGCAGTGCTGCTCTGGCTGCGCGCCGCGTATGCGGGCGAGATCTCGGGCGGCAACAACCTGGCCCGTCCCGCGGTGGCCGCGCGCCTGCTCGAAGAGAGCCCGGGCCTCCTGGGCGATGACCCGTACCTCGCCTGCGCCATCGGCGATGCCGACGTGCTGCGCCAGGCGATCGCACGCGATCCTGAATGGGTCCGACGCGCAGGCGGTCCGCTGCTGCTGCCGCCGCTCAATGCCGTCGCGTACTCCAGCCTGGTGCAGTTGCCGGCCTTTCGCGAGCGCCTGCGCACCTGCGCGAAGCTGCTGCTCGACGCTGGCGCCGATCCGAACCAGACCATCGGCAGCCGCTGGCCGCCCGCATCGCTCGCTGCGCCGTCCGAAACAGACCGCCTGTCCGCGCTGTACGGCGCAGCGGGACAGAACCGCGATGTGGACATCACGCGGCTGCTGCTGGACGCCGGTGCCGACCCGAACGACGGCGAATCGCTCTATCACTCGGTCGAAGAACCCGCCTGCACGCGCCTGCTGCTGAAGGCCGGTGCGCGTGTCGGCGGCACAAACGCGCTCTACCGCGTACTCGACCTCGACCAGCTCGAATCGCTGCAGCTGCTGCTCGCCCACGGCGGCGATCCGAACGAGGCCGCGCCCGGAGAACCCTCAAGCAGTTGGGGACGGCCGCTGCTGTGGGCCATCCGGCGGCGGCGCTCGGCCGCGCACATCGAGGCGCTGCTGGATGCCGGTGCCGATGCGTCGGCGCGCACGCCCGAGGGCATCGATGCGCACACGCTGGCGTTGCGCTTCGGCCTCACGGACGTGGCGCGATTGCTCGCGCAGCGAATCGGCGGCGATGCGCAGTTGCCGCTCGATGAGGAGTTCGTTGCCGCGTGCGCGCGCGGCGATGAGCCCACCGCACGGCGCCTCCAGCAAGAACATCCAAAGGTGCTTTCCACGTTGTCCCCCGCGCAGCTGCGCCTGCTCCCCGAGCTCGCCGCGCAGCCGGGCTGCGGCGCGGCCGTGCAGCTCATGGTCGAGCTCGGCTGGCCGATCGCCACGACTGGCGGCGACTTGGACGGCTCCGCGCTGAACCAGGCGGTGTTCCGCGGCGATGCGGCGCTCGCACGCTTCCTGCTCGCGCACGGCGCCGCATGGACTGAGCGACACGGCTTCGGCGACAACGTCCGCGGCTCGCTGTCGTGGGCCTCGCTCAACCAGCCCACCGACGACGGCGACTGGGTCGGCTGCGCCGAGGCGCTGGTCGCGCACGGCATGCCCACCGTGCAGCCCGACCCGGGCGGCTCGGACGGCGTGATCGTCGATGGACAACTCACGTGGTTCTCCGACGAGGTGACCGACTACCTGCTCAGCGCGTCAAGAGCGCCCTGAAGCGCAACGAGCGGGCCGCTCGTGCCCGCTCGCTTCACGTCAATCAATCGCAAGCGCTCACGCCCACCGGCGAATTGCGTAAGCGATTGAGAAACGTGAGTTGGACCTTCGCGGTTTCGCTCCCCTGCATCGCGGCCTGGCGCATCCACTGGCGCGCCTCGCAGCGATCGGCCCGCACCGACATGCCATAGAGCACCGGTCCTGTGAGCAACACCATGCCGAGCATTTCCTGCGCTTCGGCATCGCCCTGCGTGGCGGCCTCGCGCAGTTGCACGAGCATCGTGCGGTAGTCGCGGGCGGTCTGGGCTTCGAGCGCAAGCTGGAAGCGCTGCGCCGCATGCAGTTCGAGGCTGCGGTCCGACGGGCCCGCCGCGGCGAACGCCGCCATGAGGCAGAGCACGCCCGAGAGAAAAATGCGCCAGCGCAGCGACCAGCTCGCGAGCTGGCTGAGTTCGGATGCCATCGACGTTCTCCTCATGTCATTGATGAGGAGCCATCGTGGCCTCGCGCGCGCCAAAAGAAAAACTGGAATTCGCGCAGGGCGCCTCAGCCGGCGACTGAGGCTGATCTGTCCGGTGGGTGCCTGGTGCGCGCTCAGTTGGCGCTCAGGTCCATCAGCATGCGCGACAGCAGGTAGACACGCGGCACCACGCTCTCGACCTCGGCGTATTCCTCCGGCGTGTGGATGCCGCCGCCCACGATGCCGAAGCCGTCGAGCACCGGCACGCCCACGCCGGCCACGAGGCTCGCATCGGCCGCGCCGCCGCTGCTCTCGATGGTGAGCTTCTTGCCGATCTCGGCGTAGATGCCTTCGGCCATCTTCACCAGCTTGTCCGATGCGGGCGAACGCGGCATCGGCGGCAGTCCGCGCACGAGGCGCACGCGCACTTCGGTCTCAGGGATCAGCTTGTTCTGCGAGATGCGCACCATGTCCTTCTCGACGCGGTCGAACTCCTCGGGCGTGGCCACGCGCACGTCGCCCTTGGCGCTCGCGCTCGCGGGAATCACGTTGGTCGCGCCATTGGCCGTGAGCACCGTGAAGTTGACCGTGGTCTTCTTCGCAGCGTCCGCCGTCTTGGAGAGCTGCAGCACCTGGTGCGCGACTTCCATCGCCGCGTTGCGGCCGGTTTCGGGCGCAACGCCCGCGTGCGCGGCCAGGCCCTTCACCTCGACGAGCGCGGTGGCCGAGCCCTTGCGCTCCACCACGAGGCCGTCGGCCGGGCGGCCCGGCTCCAGGTTCAGTGCCACGTCGTGCTGCTTGGCCACGCGCTCGATGAGCGCGGTGGTGCCCACCGAACCCATCTCCTCGTTCGTGTCGATGAGGAAGGTGATCTGCCCGTAGTCCTTGAAGCCGATCTTCTGCAGCACCTTGAGCGCCTGCAGACCGGCGACGACGCCGCCCTTGTTGTCCATCACGCCGGGGCCGTAGGCGCGGCCGTCCTTGATATAGAACGGCTTGGCTGCGGCGGTGCCGTCCTTGAACACGGTGTCGATGTGCGCGAGGATCAGGATCTTTTTCTTGCCCTGCCCCGTCAGCGTGGCGACCACGTTGGTGCCGGGGTGCGGGTCGGCCGGAAAGGTCTCGATGCGCGCGCCGAGCTGGCGAAGTTCCTCGACGGCCATCTCTCGCACCTTGTCGAGCCCCTCCGTGACGGTCGAGCCGGAGTCGATGTTGACCATGCGCTCCAGCAGCCTCAGCGCCTCGTCCTTCTGCTGCGTGGCCGCATCGAGCGCGCCCTGATGCGGCTTCTGGGCCATGGCGTTGCCGGCCGCGGCGAGCAATGCGCAGGCAAGCAGCGCGCTCTGGCAGGCGACGCGCATCGGCGCGGGGTTCTTGAAGGGGGATGGGCGCTTGGGAAAAGTCATGAGGTCCGTTTCTGTTGTTCGTTCGATGTGCGGCATCAGCCCGGCACGAAAAAGAAAGCCTGCTCCTTGCAGGCGGAGCAGGCTAGCACCCGCGCTCCGAGCGGGTCAAGCGAACAACAACAGGTGACTGAAGCCGTGTGCAAGGCTTCGACAGGCTCAGCCCGAACGGGGTTTGTGTATCGAGGGCTTGGGATTCAAGAACAGTCCGTTCACACTGAGCTTGTCGAAGTGCTGGCGCAAGGCTTCGACAGGCTCTGCCCGAATGGGGTTTGAATCGCCCCGGCTTTCATGGAGGCCGATTGGTTTAAGTCAAGCCGCCATCTTGGCGGTCTGACTGGCGAGTTGCCGGTAATAGTTTGCCTCAGCTTCTGCAGGCGGGATGTAGCCGATGGGTTCGAGCAGGCGATGGTGGTTGAACCAGGCCACCCACTCGAGCGTCGCGAACTCCACCGCCTCCTTGGTCTTCCACGGTGCTCGGCGATGGATCAACTCGGCCTTATAGAGGCCGTTGATCGTCTCGGCCAGGGCGTTGTCATAGGAGTCGCCTTTGCTTCCCACTGATGGCTCGATGCCAGCCTCTGCAAGCCGTTCGGTGTATCGGATGCTGACGTATTGCGACCCGCGATCGGAGTGACAAATCAAGCTGCCGTCGCGTTCGGGTTGACGGTCGTACAGCGCTTGCTCCAAAGCATCGAGCACGAAGTCCGTGCGCATCGAGTTGCTGACCCGCCAGCCCACGATGCGTCGGGCGAACACATCGATCACGAAGGCGACGTACAGCCAGCCCTGCCATGTCGACACGTACGTGAAATCCGAGACCCATAGCTGGTTCGGGCGCTGTGCTCGGAACTGCCGGTTGACACGATCCAGCGGGCATGGTGCTCTGGCATCGCTGATCGTGGTCTTCACCACCTTGCCGCGCATTACGCCTCTCAGCCCCAGGCGCCGCATCAGACGCTCGACTGTGCAGCGGGCCACAGCCGTGCCTTCGCGTGCCAGTTGCCTCCAGACCTTGTCGGCGCCATAGACCTGCATGTTGGCCTGCCAGACGCGCTGTATCGCCGGCATGAGGACATCGTCGCGGTGTGCTCTGGCGCAGCGCTTGTGCGGCTCACGCAGCAGCGCCGCGTGCCGCCGGTAGCCCGACGGGGCGACCTGCAAGACCTTGCAGATCGGCTCGACCCCGAAGGTGCCGCGATGCTTGTCGATGAAATCCCTCAGGACTTCAGCCGGCGGTCGAGCTCCGCCTGGGCGAAAAACGCGCTCGCCAGCTTCAGGATCTCGTTGGCTCGGCGCAGCTCCTTGACCTCGCGTTCGAGCTCCTTCATCCGCTGGGCCTCGCTGGTCGTCACGCCTTCTCGAACGCCGTTGTCGACCTCGTCGCGCTTGACCCATTCGTTCAGCGTCTGCGGCACACAGCCGATCTTCGGTGCGATCGACTCGACTGCCGCCCACAGCGACGGGTACTCCCCGCGGTGCTCCTGCACCATCCTCACCGCGCGCTCACGCACCTCGGGTGAAAACTTGTTCGACTTCTTCATGGCTCAATCCTCTCAGAGTGTTGAGCCTCCACAAAAGCCGGGGCGATTCAGTTTGTGTATCGAGGGCTTGGGATTCAAGAACAGTCCGTTCACACTGAGCTTGTCGAAGTGCTGGCGCAAGGCTTCGACAGGCTCTGCCCGAATGGGGTTTGTGTATCGAGGGCTTGGGATTCAAGAACAGTCCGTTCACACTGAGCTTGTCGAAGTGCTGGCGCAAGGCTTCGACAGGCTCAGCCCGAACGGGGTTTGTGTATCGAGGGCTTGGGATTCAAGAACAGTCCGTTCACACTGAGCTTGTCGAAGTGCTGGCGCAAGGCTTCGACAAGCTCAGCCCGAATGGGGTTTGTGTATCGAGGGCTTGGGATTCAAGAACAGTCCGTTCACACTGAGCTTGTCGAAGTGCTGGCGCAAGGCTTCGACAGGCTCAGCCCGAACGGGGTTTGTGTATCGAGGGCTTGGGATTCAAGAACAGTCCGTTCACACTGAGCTTGTCGAAGTGCTGGCGCAAGGCTTCGACAAGCTCAGCCCGAACGGATGGGTCGCACAACTGATGCGCCTAGCAGCAACGCCCCTTGCCCGCCCCATAGCGCGCCTCCAGTCGCTCGCGGAAGAAGGCCTCGTAGCTCATCGGCGGCCGGTCCGGATGCGTGGCCGCCATGTGGGTCAGGTAGGCGTCGTAGTCGGGCAAGCCGACCATCAGCCGCAGCGACTGCTTGAGCGAGCGGGCGAAGTAGCGCCCGGCTTCCGGCAATGCGAGGGCCATGGGCGTGCTCAGTGCGCCGCCGCAGCCGATGCGCCGGCCGGCTCGAACGGCGTCTCCTGCGTCGTCGGCCGGTTGGCCGCGCGCGCCGCGAGACAGGCCTTGATGCTGTAGACCAGCACGCTCAGCACCACGAACATGAAGAGCGCGCACAGCGCCGCGTCGAGCCGGTCGTTGAAGACGATGCGCGACATCGCCTCGGGCGTCTTCGCCGGCGCCACGAGCACGCCGTTGGCGAGGCCCTCGGTGTATTTGGCCGCGTGCGAGAGGAAGCCGATCTTCGGGTCGGCCGAGAAGATCTTCTGCCAGCCCGCCGTGAGCGTGCAGGCCAGCAGCCACACGGCCGGCGCGATGGCCACCCACGCATAGCGCTCGCGCTTCATGCGGAACAGCACCACCACGCCGAGCAGCAGCGCGACGGCCGCAAGCATCTGGTTGGAGATGCCGAAGAGCGGCCACAGCGTGTTGATGCCGCCCAGCGGATCGACCACGCCCTGGTAGAGGAAGTAACCCCAGGCCGCGACGCACAGCGCCGTCGCCACGAGGTTGGCCGGCAGCGAATCGGTGCGCTTGAGCGCGGGCACGAAGCTGCCCAGCAAGTCCTGCAGCATGAAGCGGCCAGCGCGCGTGCCGGCGTCCACCGCGGTGAGGATGAAGAGCGCCTCGAACAGAATCGCGAAGTGGTACCAGAAAGCCATCATGGCCTGGCCGCCGATCACCTGGTGAAGGATGTGCGCCATGCCCACGGCCAGCGTCGGCGCGCCGCCTGCACGGCCGAGGATCGTGGTCTCGCCCACGTCCTTGGCGGTCTGCAGCAGCATCTCTGGCGTGACCACGAAGCCCCAACTCGAGATGGTCTGCGCCGCCTGCTGCGCGGTGCTGCCGACCAGCGCTGCCGGGCTGTTCATCGCGAAGTAGATGCCCGGCTCGATGCACGAGGCCGCCACCAGCGCCATCACCGCGACGAACGATTCGGCCAGCATGCCGCCGTAGCCGATGAAGCGCGCATGGCGCTCGTTGTCGAGCATCTTGGGCGTGGTGCCCGAGGAGATGAGCGCATGAAAGCCCGACACCGCACCGCAGGCGATGGTGATGAAGAGGAACGGGAACAAGCTGCCCGACCACACCGGCCCGCCGCCCTGCGCGAACTGCGTGATGGCCGGCATCTGCATTGTCGGCATCACGAAAACGATGCCGATGGCCAGCGCGATGATCGTGCCGATCTTCAGGAAGGTCGAGAGGTAGTCGCGCGGCGCGAGCAGCAGCCACACCGGCAGGCTCGCGGCGATGAAGCCGTAGCCCACGAGCATCCAGGTGAGCGCCTTGCCGTCGAAGGTGAAGAGCGGCGCCCATTCGGCGCTTTGGCTCACGGCCTGCCCGCCGAAGATGGCGAGCATCAGCAGCACGAAGCCGATCAGCGACACCTCGCCGATGCGCCCCGGGCGGATGTAGCGCAGGTAGATGCCCATGAAGAGCGCCACCGGAATCGTCGCGGCCACCGTGAAGGTGCCCCACGGCGATTCGGCCAGTGCTTTCACCACGATCAGCGCCAGCACCGCCAGGATGATGATCATGATCATGAAGGTGCCGAAGAGCGCGATCATCCCGGGCACCACGCCCATCTCCTGCTTGACGAGGTCGCCCAGCGAACGGCCGTCGCGCCGCGTGGAGATGAAGAGAATGATGAAGTCCTGCACCGCGCCGGCGAACACCACGCCCGCCAGCACCCACAGCAATCCGGGCAGGTAGCCCATCTGCGCCGCGAGCACCGGCCCCACCAGCGGGCCCGCGCCCGCGATGGCCGCGAAGTGGTGGCCGAACAGCACGTTCTTGTCGGTCGGCACATAGTCCAGGCCGTCGTTGTGGCGGTGCGAGGGCGTCTTGCGGTTGCCGTCCAGGCCCAGCACCTTGTCGGCGATGAAGAGGCTGTAGTAGCGGTAGGCGATCAGGTAGGTGCAGATCGCGGCCGCCACCACCCAGAGGGCGTTGACGCTTTCACCACGGGTCAGGGCCACGGTGCCGAGCGCGAACGCGCCGACGACGGCCACGACCAGCCACACCAGGTGGCGGCGGAGGGTTTGCATGCGGATGTCTCCTCGATATTGGAACCCGGGAGTCTTGCCGCAAGGGCGCGCGTTGGCATCCGTCGGACCGCGTGGGCGGGCCGCGTGGCACTGCGTAATGGAAAACCCGAGGAAAACCCGAGGTGCGCACGGGCCCGGCCGGATCGCCCGTCCCCGCGGGGCGCGAGAATGCCGCCACGTATCCGGAGAACTCCCTCATGTCCACCGTCACCATCCATCCCCAGATCAACGTTCGCAACGACGGCGCCTTCGTGCTGTTCGGCGGCGTCAACGTCCTCGAGTCACGCGACCTGGCCCTGCGCACCGCGGCCGAATTCGTGCGCGTTGCCGGCAAGCTGGGCATTCCCTATGTCTTCAAGGGCAGCTTCGACAAGGCCAACCGCTCGTCGATCCATTCGTACCGCGGCCCTGGCCTGGACGAAGGCCTGAAGATCCTGCAGGAGGTCAAGACCGAATTCGGCGTGCCGCTGCTGACCGACGTGCACGAGCCCTGGCAGGCGGCCCCGGTCGCCGAGGTGGTCGACGTGCTGCAACTGCCGGCCTTCCTCGCGCGGCAAACCGACCTGGTGGTGGCGCTCGCCAAGACCGGCCGCGTCATCAACATCAAGAAGCCGCAGTTCCTGAGCCCGTCGCAGGTGCTGAACATCGTCGAGAAGTTCAAGGAAGCCGGCAACGAACAGATCATCCTGTGCGACCGCGGCACCTGCTTCGGCTACGACAACCTGGTGGTCGACATGCTGGGCTTCGGCGTCATGAAGAAGGTGACGCAAGACCTGCCGGTGATCTTCGACGTGACCCATGCGCTGCAGCAGCGCGAGGCCGGCGCCGCCGCTTCCGGCGGCCGGCGGGAGCAACTGGTGGACCTGGCGCGTGCCGGCATGGCCGTCGGCCTGGCCGGTCTTTTTCTCGAAGCCCATCCGGACCCGGCCGAGGCCAAGTGTGACGGCCCGAGCGCGCTGCCGCTGGCACAGCTGGAGCCGCTGCTGACGCAGCTCAAGGCACTGGACGATCTGGTGAAGTCGTTCCCGGCGCTGAATATCTAGTTCAGAAGCTCAAGGCCGCCGCGCCTGCGTCGGCTGCCGCGACCAGTACACGCCATCGAGCCGGTCGAGCCGCACCTCGCCGCCGGTCGACGGCGCATGCACGAAGCGCCCGTCGCCGACATAGATGCCCGCGTGCGATGGCGTCGAGTTGCCGAACAGCACCAGGTCGCCGGAACGAATTTCCGACATCGCCACCGGCCGGCCGAACGACGCCATGCGCGAGACCGTGCGGGGCGGCACCTGCCCCAGGCTGCTGCGGTACACATAGCCGATGAGCCCGCTGCAATCGAAGCCGCCCTCGGGCGTGTTGCCGCCATAGCGGTACGGCGTGCCGACGAGGCCGAGCGCATGGATCGTGATGCTGTTCGATTGCTCGGTCGTGAGCGGCGGGATGTTGGAGACCGGCGTCCTCTGCGGCACCGGAGGGCTGGCGCAACCCGCCATCAGCAGGAAGACGCCTATGGAGAGCCAACGCAACGGCGGCACTCGGAAAGGTTGCAGGCGTCGCGGGCGTTCGGCCCGCTGCGGGGGCACGGCGGTATCTGGCATGGAGGAGCGGCAGGTCGGGTGGACGTGGGCCGACTGTAGCGGCCCGGCTGCCGCGCCTCTCAGAAACTGAGGGTCGCGGCGCCTCGCTTGATGAGTTCGTGCATCACGCTCGACCCCGCGATGACGACGCCTTCCATCAGGTTCTCCTGCGTATAGCCGCGGCTTTTCACGCACGGGGTGCAGGCCCACAGCGTGCCGCCGCGCGCGACGAAGTCGCGCAGCATGTCCGCGAGGGGTTCCAGCGGCTTGACGTGCGTGGTGTCGGCGGCGCCGCGCCGGACCAGGTCGACGCCCGAGCTCGTGAGAAAGATGGAGACTTTCAGCCCCGATGTCATGCCGCCCAGTGCGATCACCAGCCCGACGGAGGACAATTCGTGGTCGATGCCATGCGTCACCACAACAACCAGATCGCGTGTCTCGGTGTTCATTGCGGCCTTCCTTTCGGATGAGTGATTGAAGAAAGGCCAGCGTACGCTTCGTGCAGGAGGCAGGCCATGACCGAAATGCCGGAAGTCTTGATCCAAACAACGCCGGGCACGCCGCCTGGCATGGCGCCCGACATGGCCCCGGGGGCAGGCGACCTGCTCTCGGACCTGCTCGAAAGCATGCACGTCACCGGCATGGTGCTGTTCCGCGCCGAGTTTCGCGAGCCCTGGTCGGTCACGAGCGCCGACTCGGGGCAGCTCGCGGCGATGCTCGCGCTCGGTTCGAGCCGCGTGATCCCTTTTCACATCGTCGGAGCAGGCAGCTGCCTGCTGGCGCTGCCCGGCCGCGAACCGGTGCGGCTGGACAGCGGGGACGCGGTGGTGCTGCCATCGGGCGGCGTCCACCGCCTGGGCGGATGCGGCGACAGCGCCGCGCCGGTGCACATCGGCCAACTGCTGCCGCAGTTGCCATGGACCGGCATGCCGGTGGTCGAGCATGGCGGAGGCGGCGCGTCCACCAGCATCGTCTGCGGCTTCATCCGCTGCGACGAACTGCTGTTCCACCCCGTGCTCGGGCACCTGCCGGAGGTGCTGCACATCCGGCCCGACAGCACGCCTTCCGACCAATGGCTGGCGACCACCATCCGGCACACCGTGAACGAAGCCGGCAAGCCGCAACCCGGCTGGCGGACCATGCTCCCGCGCCTGACCGAGCTGATGTTTGTGGAAATCCTGCGCAAGCACATGCAGACCCTGACAGCCGGCGAGGTGGGCTGGCTGGCGGCCTGCAACGATGCGGTGGCCGGACCGGCACTGAAGCTGCTGCACGCGGCGCCGCTCGAAGACTGGACGCTGGAGCGGCTGGCACGCGGCGTGGGCGTCTCGCGCACCGTGCTCGGCGAGCGGTTCAAGCACTTCCTCGACCAGCCGCCGATGCAGTACCTGGGGCATTGGCGCCTGCAACTGGCGGCACGGCACCTCAAGAGCAGCGAATTGCCGATCAAGACCATCGCGGACCACGCGCGCTACGAATCGGAAGCGGCGTTCAGCCGGGCCTTCAAGCGGCGCTTCGGACTGCCGCCCGGGGACTGGCGCCGAAAGCAGGCGCGCACGCAGGGCTGAGCAGCGAGCGGCGGCCTGCCGTATGGCAGCATCGCGGCATGCCCGAGCCGTCACGCCGCATCCCGTATCGCACCTGGCCAGGCGCACTCGCGGTGCTCCTGGCCATCGCCGCCTACGTGGGCGGCCTCACCTTCTGGAACAACCACACGCCCGGCGCGCGGCCCTTGCCCATGGGGCAGACCGTGTCCGTCGGCCATGCGAGGTTCGAGCCCGCCGCCGGATGGGAGATGGACGTGGCCCGCTCCAAGGCCGGCAGGTCGTTGATGCTCTTCAAGGGCGGCCACAAGTTCCTGGTCTCCACCGCTCCCTGGGCGGGCGGGCCCGACGGGCCGCTGGTGCGGCAGCAGCGCCTCATGGAACGCGGCCAGCGCCTGGAGATCGATGGAGACATCTCCGATTTCGTCACGCCATGGGGCCTGCAGGGCAAGACCTTCGCGTACTACGGATCGAAGCTCGCGGGCCGGTTCTGGCAGGTGGTCGACCTTCAGCGAAAGTCGCTCGTGCAGATCGATTTCTACGGCGCCAGCGACGGCCTGAACGAAGCGATGGCCGAGGCCCGCAGCATGCTGGAGTCGATGGACCTGGAGGCTTCGCCATGAGTTCCGAGGGCACAGAGAGACTCGCCGGCCCCGAACAGGATCGCGGCGAATGGCCGGTGGGCACCGACTCCTTCTGGCAGCCCCATCGCGCAGCGTTCTGGCTGCTGGCCGCGATGATCGTCAACGGCCTTTTCTACACGGTCAACATGTTCTCGATGGGCTTTCGCGTGGTGCCCGTCACGGCGTTGCTGGGCCTTCTGGTGTGGGGCATCTACACGCTGCTTTTCCTGCTTGTCTTTCGCACGCTGGACCTGCTCGAGCAGCACCCGCCCGAGGCCTTCGTGCTCGCGTTCGCATGGGGCGGAATGGGCGCGGTGTACTTCGCCGCGCCGGCGAACATCGCCATCCAGGGCCTGTGCGCCAAGCTGGTGTCGCCGGACTTCGTGGCGGCCTGGGGGCCGGCCATCGCAGGTCCGATCACCGAGGAATTCCTGAAGCTCGCGGGCGTCATCCTGCTGGTGCTGGTCGCGCGCAACCAGTTCCAGACGTACCTCTCGGTGCTGATCGTCGGCGCCATGGCGGGCCTGGGTTTCCAGGTGGTGGAGAACCTGAGCTACACCGTCAACGCCTCGATGCACTTTCCGCTCGAGAACCAGGTCTACCCGGTGCTGCTGAACCTGTTCACGCGCGGGCTGCTGAGCGGCCTCTGGAGTCACGCGGCCTACACGACGATCGCGTCCTTCGGCGTTGCCTGGTTCCTGCTGCATCCGGAGCGATCGAAGGTGACGCGGATCGCCGTGGCCGTGCTGTGCTTCGCGCTCGCGTGGGCCATGCACTTCATCTGGAACTCGCCGTGGCTCGAAGACCTCTTCGACGGCAGCTACCGCGAGATGGCTGTGATGCTCGCGGTGAAGGGCATCCCCGCGATGGTCGCGGCGGGGCTCTTCTGGCGCGTTGCCGCGCGCGAGAACGGCGCGTACCTCCATGCGCTCGCGGCGTATTTCGTGCCCGAACGCGAGCTGATCCGCGACGACGAATGGATGCGCCTGGGCGCACCGCTGCAGCGCTACAAGGTGCGCCGCGAGATGGGCTGGACCTTCGGCCTGCGGGCCAGGCGGCTGAAGACGCAACTGCAGCGCGAGCAGCTACGTTTGGTCCGCAAGGCGATGACGTACGGGCGCGGTGCGCAGACGCTGCGGCACGAAGTGGCGATCCGGCGGCTGCGGGTGGAGCTGGAGCCGCTGGTCGAGGCAAAAACCCAATCGTGAAGCCCAGGCAGCCGGGGTCCGCGGAGGCATCGACGTGGCGCGCATGAGCTGATTCGCCATCGAGATGCGAACCTTGGTTCTCACCGCATGCGCGGATGCTGAAAAGAGCCAGGAGACCATGCGGCGGTCTTCGCGCAGAATCCTGCCGGTGTCGGGTTTGCACTCCGCAAGCCGCCCATCGCAAGGACCGTCCATGAAGTTCTCGATCCGCAGCTCTCTCACCACAATCGGTGCAGCACTGTGCCTTGCCGCGGCAGTGGCTTCGTGCGGAGGAGGCGGCGGCGGAGGCGGGGGCGGCGGAGGAATCGGCATCGGTGTCCCGGGCACACCACCGCCCGCGAGCACGGCTGAATTGCCGGCGCGCGAAGCGCTGATCGCCCGCGCGCGCGCCCTCGAACTGAACACGCCCTATGTCCCCCCGCCGGGCAACGTGCTGGAACACAACACCTCGGGGTATGCGAAGTCGATGTGCTCCGCCGTGTTCATCACCGGGCTCGATCCCGATGTCGCCGCCGAAAGCGTCGGCTATTTCGTGGGCCCTTACGACCAGCGCAAGAACGTGGGCAAGCCGGTGGTGGACCTCGTCAAGAAGGAAGTGCGCATCTCGATTCCCAATGGCCCGACGCTGGTGGCGCGGCATTTCGGCTCGCAGGGCTGCATCACGCTGCCGCCGGGCCGGGACGATGTCTTCTTCACGCCCGTACCGGTCACGAGTGCGCTCGCCGACCCCGCAACCCTGCCCTGGCCGATGGGTGACGTGCTGCCGGGCGGACCGCTGCCCGGCGAAGTCGACGCGGCGAAGGTGGCCCAGGCCATCGACGCCGCCTTCGGCACGCCGGACGCATACACGACGGCCTTCGTGGTCACTCACAAGGGCCGCATCATCGCCGAGCGCTACATGAACGGCATCGGCGCGACGACACCGCTCGAATCGTGGTCGATGGGCAAGAGCGTCGTGGCCACGATGATGGGCGTGCTGATCAAGCAGGGCGTCTACACGCTCGACCAGCCGGCGCCAATTCCCGAATGGCAGGGTGCGGGCGATGGGCGGCAGCAAATCCGCATCTCCGACATCCTGCGCATGTCCAGCGGCCTGCGCATCAAGGCCCCGGACGATCCGGACTTCGACCCGAACGGCACCTACCCCGACCACATCTACTACTACACGGGCCGCATCAATTCGTTCAACTATGCAGCCACGCGGCCACAGCAATGGCCCGCGGGTGCGGTGGGCCGCTATCGCAACACCGACCCGGTGCTCGCCAACTACCTCGTGCGCCTTGCGGTCGAGAAGCGCGGCGAAAACTATTTCTCGTTCCCCCAACGCGAGATCTTCGACAAGATCGGCATCCGCTCGATGACGATCGAAACCGATCCCTATGGCAACTTTCTCACCCAAGGCTACGACTTCATGTCGGCACGCGACTGGGCGCGGCTGGGCAATCTCTATCTGCAGGACGGCGTCTGGAATGGCGAGCGCATTCTTCCGGAGGGCTTCGTCAAGTTCGTGAGCAGCGTCGCGCCCGCGTGGGCGGCCGACAAGCGCCCGATCTACGGCGGCTTCTTCTGGATCAATGGCATGGGAACCCTGGCTGCGCCGGCAACGGCCTACTACATGCTCGGCGCCGGTGGGCAGTACGTCGTGGTGATTCCATCGCACAACCTTGTCGTCGTGCGGTTGGGTCACTCCAAGGGGGAGCGGTATTCGACTCCCACCCTGAACGGTGCACTTTCTCTGTTGACGACCGCGGTGCCCAGCGTGCGGTGACCGCGCGGAACTGGCGCCTCGACCATTCCAGACCCTTCGCATGCTGGCTCTGCGCATAGAGCCGATCACGCGTTCGGTGACAGCCGCGGTCTCGGGGTAAGCGCCCGTCGCTTCCTGCATGCTCGCGGGCACCTTGCCGTCTTCGTTGAGCGCGACCACATGGCCGTAGGCCTTGGGCATCGGATCGCACGGTCCGACGCATCCGGGCCGAGCTGAGAAGCCGCTGGTCCAGGAACGGCCGTGGGCGCGGACATGGCGCTGCGCCGCTATTGACGATTGCCGGCAGCGTAGCGCCGACTAATGCTGCCGCGCGAAGCGCCCCGGCGATTGCCCCACATGCCGGCTGAACGCCGTGCTGAATGTGCTCGCCGACCCATAACCCACGCGCTCGGCAACTTCGGCAATGCCGACATCCTCGCGGGCGAGCAGATTCTTCGCGACGGCCATGCGCCAAGCCAGCAAGTACTCCATCGGCGGCAGCCCGACCGCGCGCAGGAAGCGCTCGAAGAACGCCGAACGCGACAGCGCCGCCTTCTTTGCGAGCTCGGCCACCGTCCACGGTTGCGCCGGGTCGCCGTGCAGGTGCCGTAGAACGACGGACAACCGCGGGTCCGCCAACCCGCGCAGCAGCCCCGGCGGCGCGCCTTCGCCGGGCGTGGAGCGCAGTGCCTCGATCAGCAGCAGTTCGACCAACCGCTCGAGCACCAGATCGCGCCCAGCCTTCGCTTCGATCGACTCCTCGCGCACGAGCTGCACCAGCACCGAAAGCCGCCCCACGTCGCGCACGTGCAGCAGCGTCGGAAGCAGCGACGCCAGCAGCGATGCGTCCGGCGAATCGAAGGCGAAGTAGCCGCCGAGCATTCGCACATCCGGCGGACCGTCTTGCCTGCCGTGGCGGATTTCGTCCGTTGGAGCGGGCGCCAGCCTGGGATCGACGAAGACAGGCTCTGCCGCCTCTAGGGCCGACATCGTGAAGCCGGGCGTGGACGGCATCAGCACGAAATCGCCGGCCACGAGCGTGAGCGGCGCCTGCCCGTCCACGGCCAGGGTGCATTCGCCCTCCAGCATCGTGCAGAAGCTGGGTTCTCCGAAGGCCGAATAACGCACCGCCCATGCGCCCGCGCCGCCGATCACCTTCGAATACACCGCGCGCGGACGAAGCAGCGAGACGACCTCTGCGAGCGGATCGATCATTCAGGACTCCTGCAAACAAATGATGGACTTTTGATTATAGAAAGTCCTCCCCATCGCCGATATCGTGACGCACCTTCTACCCAAACCTCCAAGGAAACAAACCCAATGAAGACCGTGCTGATCACCGGCTGCTCCTCAGGCTATGGCCTCGAAACCGCGCGCCACTTTCTCGCCCAGGGCTGGCATGTCGTCGCCACCATGCGCACGCCGCGCACCGAACTCCTGCCCCGCTCGGAACGCCTGCGCGTGCTGCCTCTGGATGTGACGAAGCCCGAGAGCATCGCGGCGGCGCTCGAAGCCGCCGGTCCCATCGACGTGCTGGTGAACAACGCCGGCCTCGGGCTCTTCGGCGCGTTCGAGGCCACGCCGATGGCCACCGTGCGCGAGATCTTCGAGACCAACACCTTCGGCATGATGGCCACGACCCACGCCGTGCTGCCGCAGTTTCGACAGCGCAGGTCGGGGCTGGTCATCAACGTGACTTCGACCGTCACGCTGGCGCCCATGCCGCTCGTGGCGGCGTACACGGCGAGCAAGACTGCGATCAAGGGCTTCACCGAATCGCTCGCGTTCGAACTCGAACCATTCAACGTGCGCGTGAAGCTCGTCGAGCCGGGCTATGGACCGGGCACGCGCTTCACAGCAAACGGGGCGGAGCGCATGCAGGGCCTGATTCCCGAGGCATATGCACCGCTTGCGCAGTCGATCTTCGCTGCGCTGGGAAGACCAGCTGCGGTGACGACCGAAGCGGATGTGGCCGAGGCCGTGTGGCATGCCGCGAACGATGCGAGCACGAAGCTGCGGTATCCGGCGGGTGCCGATGCGATCGCACTCTCTCAGGGTCAGTGAAGTGCCCGCCGCGCAGGTGGGCTGGCATTCAGGGCAAGTCTTCCGTCTTCGAGATCGCCCTGAGCACCGCGACGCCCAGGTAAGCCCGCCAGAGCCCGAACGGCACCAGCAAGGCAGCGAGCAACCGGTGCAGGAGCGGATCGAAGTGCAGCACCGCCCACACCCCCAGCGCAGCGAGCGCAATCCCGCCCACGGCGTTCAGCACGCCGCCGCTGAACCACTGCAGCGAGAGGAATCGGCCGGTCAGCGCCAGGATGCGGTCGGCGATGCCGAGCCCGAAGTAGCTGGCGATCGCGTAGATGCCGAGCAGCAGCAGCGGGCCGACGGCGATGCCGATCAGGAGCCACACCAGAACTTCGATCAAGGAATCCATGTGTTGCGCTTCAGCGGGGAAGTTCTTCGGCCATCAGGTCGATGAACCGCCGCACGCGCGGCTCCAGCAGCCGACGGGTCGGGTACAGCGCGAAGATCTTGACGTCGCCTGCGTCGAACCCGGGCAGCACCTGCCGGAGGCGCCCCGCGGCCAGGTCGTCGGCCACGAGGAAGTCCGGAAGCAGCGCGATGCCGAGCCCGGCGGCGGCGGCATCGCGCAAGGCCTCTCCGCTGTCCAGCCGCAGGCGGCTGCGCCCTTGAGCCTTGATCCAGTCACCGCCCTCGCCTCGTAAGCGCCAGCTCTGTCTTTGGTTGCGGCTGCTGAAGAACAGGCAGTCGTGGCCCGCGAGCGCGTCGATGTCCATCGGCTCACCCCGCTCTGCGAGGTACGCGGGCGACGCGCACAGCAGCGCCTTGTACCTGGCGACCACGCGAGACACCAGCCCCGTGTCGGCGCTCTCCCCGCTCGCACCAATCCGCACGGCCAAGTCGAAACCATCTTCGACGACATCGGCCAGCCGGTCGCTGAAGCTCACCTCGGCCTGCAACTCGGGCCATGCCGCGAGGTACTTCTGCAGCAGCGGCAGCACCACGAGCCGGCCGAACGCATCGGGCACGGTGAGGCGAAGCACCCCACGCGGCGCGCCGCCGGGGCCCGCCACGCTCGCCTCGGCCTCATCGACCGCCGAGAGGATCAGCAGGCCGCGCTCGTAGAACACCCGGCCCTCGTCGGTGAGGCTCAGCGTGCGCGTCGTGCGATTCAAGAGCCGCACGCCGAGCCTGTCTTCGAGCCGGCCCACGGCCTTGCCCGCCGCCGAGCGCGTGAGGCCCATGGCCTGGCCGCCTGCGATGAAGCTGCCTTCGTCGACGACAGCCATGAAGACCAGGATCTCGTTCAGGTTCGTGCGCTGCATGGCTGGGGATGGAGGTGGCCGGGATGGAATGCGCTTCGCGTCTGTGTAGAAGCCGCTTCGCCAATGGCGTGACTACAGTCGTTCATCACTTCATCAGTCACTGTCCGGAAGGAAAGAAAGCACACATGAAACAACAGCCCGTCCTCTACAGCCACGGCGTGCCGTGGGAAGAAGCCTTCGGCGTCGGCCAAGGGTACAGCGTGAATGGCACCCTCTACATCTCGGGGCAGTTCTCGCACGACATGCAGGGCGCGTTCGTCGGCGAAGGCGACATCGCGGCGCAGACAACCCAGACGCTGGAGAACCTCGACCGCGTGCTCGCGGGGTTCAATGCGACGAAGACGAGCCTTGCGGAGCTGGTGATCTACGTGACCGACCCAGAGGCGCATACGGAAGCGCTGGTGCCTGTGTTCAAGGCGTACATGGGAACGCACCGGCCGGCGGTGACGCTGGTTGGCGTGTCGGGGCTTGCGTTTCCGCATCAGTTGATCGAGATCAAGGCGGTGGCGCACACGGATTGACGCGGGCATTGGGGCGAGTCCTTCCTGTGTGAGCCATGGTTTTCTCGATCTGCGGCGTCCGTTCAGAACCCAGCTAGCGCTTCAACCATCCCAGCCCCTTCGCATGCAGGCTCTGCACATAGAGCCGATCACGGGTCTCAGTGACGGCCGTGGTCTCGGGGTACGCACCCGTCGCATCCTGCATGCTCGCAAGCACCTTGCCGTCCTCGCTGAACGCGACCACATGTCCATACGCCTTCGGCACCGGCCACAGCGAACGCGGCAGGCGCATCGTCACGCTGCGCAGGAACGGCTTGTCGGCGAGCTTGTCGATGGTCGGGTTGCGCGGCTTCACCAGGCCCACCCAGATCTTGCCGTCCAGCCCGCGCATCAGGTTGTCGGGGTAGCCGGGGAGGTTGTCGAGCAGCACGGCGGCTTGTGGGTTGGCGGTGCTCTCGCCCACGTCGAGGTTGCTCGCATCGATACCGATCTTCCAGACACGGTACTTTCCGGTCTCGGCAACGAACAGGCTTTTCTCGTCGGCGCTCAATGCGATGCCGTTCGCGAACGCGAGGCCGCGCGCGACGACGCGCGTGGCCTTGGTGGCCGGGTCGTAGGCCAGCACGCGGCCCGTGGCGGACTGCTCGAGGATGTCGAGCACGCTGGCCTCGAAGGTGCCGCCCCACTCGGCCGGTGCGAAGCGGGTCGATGCGTCGGTGAAATACATCGTGCCGCTGCCGCGCGCCACCACCACGCCGTCGGCATAGCGGATCGGCTGGCCGTCGACCTGGTTGGTGAGCACGGTGATCTGCTTCGAAGGGCTGATCGCAAGCAGCCCCTTGATGGCATCGGCCGCGATGAGAT
Source organism: Variovorax paradoxus EPS (assembly GCF_000184745.1). Classification (NCBI taxonomy): domain Bacteria; kingdom Pseudomonadati; phylum Pseudomonadota; class Betaproteobacteria; order Burkholderiales; family Comamonadaceae; genus Variovorax; species Variovorax paradoxus. The sequence continues at coordinate 5,044,747 of NC_014931.1, forward strand.
TGCCGGCTGAGTCGAAGTCGAAACCGAGCACGCGGCCACCCGTGTTGACGAAGGCCTCCTGCGCACTGCCATCGGGGTTCATGCGAAGGATGTTGCCGCTCAGCACCGTGGTGTAGAGCTTGCCGTCGGGACCGATGGCGATGTGCTCCGGGCCCTCTTCGCGGCCGAGGTCGATCATGTTGAGCTGCGCAAGATGATCGTTGACCGCGAAGGCGCCGGTGTAGCCGGGGTCGGCGGGCGCGGACCAGACGACAGGCCGGACAGGGACGGGCCAGAGGGCGAGGTAGGCGATGACTGCAAGGAGCAGCAGGCCGAATGCGGCAAGGGTTTTCTTCAGCATGTCGGGCCCGTCTCAACGTGAGGAAGATCGCCCGGCTGAATCTGCAGCCACGGCCATCGCGCGCGATACGACGCCGCTTTCTTGTCGAACAACTCGCGATGCGGCATCAGCGGGTTCATCGTCAGCACGCCGTCGTACAACATGGAGAGACCGTTCGGCGCATAGAGCTCGCCCGGCCGGACGCCGACGCATGTCGCCGGAACCAGGAAGCGGTCGATGCCATCGCGCGTGCTGCCGAGCGCCTCGTAGGGGTGGCAGAAATACGATTCGTACCAGAGGTGAACACGCGCCTGGTTCGAGGCTTCGACCGTGATGCCGAGATCGCCCAGCGCCTCATCGGCTCGCGCCTGCACACGACGCTCCCCCGCCTCGCTCGTGTCGTCGGCGTCGAAATAGAACAGGTCGTAGTCCTTGATGCCCGCTTCCGGCGCGGCGCCGGACCGCAGGTTCCACACCGTTTGAAAGAGGCAGCCGGCGACCAGCCATCCGTCGGGAAGGGCCAGCGCATCCCATCGCGCAAGGATTGCCTGGTTGTTTCGGTTCTTGAGGATGTCGGCGATGAAGCGCTCTTGCATGGTGTGAAGAGAAGCAGAGCCGGGTATGGGCGGCGGGGCAGAGAGTTGGATCATGGTTCGCGAGCCTTGATTTCAGCGGCCGAAGACCAGCAGCAAGTTGTTTGACGGCATCGCATGCCGCTCGCGCAACGCAAGGCCCGCGCGGCGCGCCTCTGCCGCGACGTCTTCCAGGCGGCGGATGCCCCAGGCGGGATTGCGCGCACGCAGGTCCTGGTCGAACGCCATGTTGCTCGGGGCCGTTGGGACGCCGTCTTCGAAGTAAGGCCCGTAGGTGATCAGCAACCCGCTGGAACGCAGATGCCGCGCGGCGCCTTGCATCAGGGCGGCGCATGTGGCCCACGGCGCGATGTGCAGCATGTTGGCGCAATAGATCGCATCGAACTTTTCTTCTTCTCCTTCAGCGAATGCGGTGTCCTGCGATGGCCATCGGGGCGACATCACGTCGAGCAGAAGTGGCGCGCGGAGATTGGGCAGTGCGGCTTCCGCGACCCGGCTTGCGAGCGCGGGCAAGGTGCGCGGGTCTGCGTCGGTGGGCTGCCAGATCCATCGGGGCATCGAGGCTGCAAACCACGCGGCGTGTTGGCCCGTGCCGGATGCGATCTCCAGTGCGGTGCCGTGCTCGCCGAGGAGGCGGATCAAGGCATCGAGGATGGGCTGCTTGTTGCGATCGGCGGCGGGGCTGTAGGGGAGTTCGGGCATGCGGATCGAGATCGGATGAAGGCAGGTTGAAGAGTATCGAACGCTATGGGCGTCATAGCCAAAGGATTTGCCCTGCTCGTCGTTACGGATTCAGAATGCAGAGCCCTCAAACAAAGAACTGGAAACCTCGATGACCCAGCCTCAAGCGGAAGCCAAGTGTCCCGTCCACCATGCGGTCGGTCGCAGTACCGGTACCGTCAATCGCGACTGGTGGCCCAACCAGTTGCGGGTGGACCTGCTCCACCAACACTCCTCCAAGTCCGACCCGATGGGCCAGGACTTCGACTACGCAAAGGAGTTCAAGAGCCTCGACTACGCGTCGCTGAAGCAAGACCTGCTTGCGCTGATGACCGACTCGCAGGCCTGGTGGCCGGCAGACTTCGGCCATTACGGACCGCTGTTCATCCGCATGGCCTGGCACAGCGCCGGCACCTACCGCACCGGCGACGGACGTGGGGGCGGCGGCCGTGGGCAGCAGCGCTTTGCGCCGCTCAACAGCTGGCCCGACAACGTCAATCTCGACAAGGCCCGGCGCCTCTTGTGGCCGATCAAGCAGAAGTACGGCCGCAAGATCTCGTGGGCCGACCTGATGATCCTCACCGGCAACGTGGCCCTGGAGTCCATGGGCTTCAAGACCTTCGGTTTCGCCGGCGGGCGCCCCGACACATGGGAGCCCGATCAGGACGTCTACTGGGGCAACGAGACCACCTGGCTCGACGACAAGCGCTACACCGGCGACCGCGACCTGGAGAACCCGCTCGGCGCCGTGCAGATGGGCCTGATCTACGTCAACCCCGAAGGTCCGAACGCCAACGGCGACCCGGTCTCGGCGGCGCGCGACATCCGCGAGACCTTCGCCCGCATGGCGATGAACGACGAGGAAACCGTCGCCCTGATCGCCGGCGGCCACACCTTCGGCAAGACCCACGGCGCGGGTCCGGCGGACCTCGTCGGCTCGTCGCCTGAAGGGGCCGACCTGGAAGAAATGGGCATGGGCTGGAAGAGCACACATGCCAGCGGCATCGCCGGCGACGCCATCGGCAGCGGCCTGGAAGTCACCTGGACCCAGGAGCCGACGAAGTGGACCAACCTCTTCTTCGAGAACCTGTTCAATTTCGAATGGGAGCCGGTCAAGAGCCCGGCCGGCGCCGGACAGTGGCAGGCCAAGGGCGCTGCGGCCGACATTCCGGATGCGCACGACACGTCGAAGAAGCGCGTGCCGACCATGCTGACCACCGATCTCTCGCTGCGCCTGGACCCCGCCTACGAAAAGATCTCGCGGCGGTTCCTCGAGCACCCTGAGCAGTTCGCCGACGCCTTCGCGCGCGCATGGTTCAAGCTGACGCACCGCGACATGGGTCCGCGCTCGCGCTACCTGGGCCCCGAAGTGCCGAAGGAAGAACTGATCTGGCAAGACCCGATCCCCAAGATCGATCACCCCTTGGTCGACGACAAGGATGCTGCTGCGCTCAAGGCCAAGATTCTTGCGTCGGGCCTGTCGGTCTCCGACCTGGTGCTGACGGCCTGGGCGTCGGGCGCCACCTACCGCGGCTCCGACATGCGCGGCGGCACCGATGGCGGCCGCGTCCGCCTCGCGCCGCAGAAGGACTGGGAAGTCAACGAGCCGGCGAAGCTGGCCAAGGTGCTCAACACGCTGGAAGGCATCCAGGCCGAATTCAACAAGGTGCAGTCGGGCGGCAAGAAGATCTCGATGGCCGACCTGATCGTGCTGGCCGGCTGCGCCGGTGTCGAGCAAGGCGCCAGGAACGCAGGCCATGGCGCGACGGTGCCCTTCACGCCCGGCCGCGCGGACGCGTCGCAAGAGCAAACCGACGTCGAGGCCATGAAGGTGCTCGAGCCCGTGGCCGACGGCTTCCGCAACTACCTGAAGAAGGACTATGCGGTTCCCGCCGATGCGCTCCTTGTCGACAAGGCCCAGCTGCTGACGCTGACGGCGCCCGAGATGACGGTGTTGGTGGGCGGCATGCGCGCGCTGGGCGCCAACGTCGGCGCCACCAAGCACGGCATCTTCAGCCAGAAGGAACACGCGCTGACCAACGAGTTCTTCGTTCGCCTGCTCGACCTGAACACGACCTGGAAGGCCGTGCCCGGAGAGAACAACCTGTACGAGGGCGTTGACCGCACGACGAACGAGCGCAGGGGCAGCGCGACGCGCGTGGACCTGGCCTTCGGCAGCAATTCAGTGCTGCGCGCCCTGGCCGAGGTCTACGGCAGTTCGGATGCAGAAGAGAAGTTCGTAAAGGACTTCATCGCGGCGTGGACCAAGGTGATGAACCTGGGCCGGTTCAACGCGGCCTAGCGATCCTCGCGCTGCCATTGCGATATAGCGCCACCGAGCGGTCGCCATAGGGCGAGCGCTCGGTGGCGTTGTCGCATGGCATCCCTCACCCCTGCCCGAACTCCCGCGCGTGCTCCACCGCGTACTTGATGAGTTCCGCCTGCCCCTCGATGCCCAGCCGCCGCTTGATGCTCTGGCGGTGCGCCTCCACCGTGCGCACGCTCAAGCCCAGGTCGCGCGCGATCTGCTTGCTCGATTCGCCCCTGCCGAGCGCGGTGAGGATCTCGCTCTCGCGCGGCGTGAGCAGCGGACGCGGCGCCTGGTTGCGAAAGAGTTTCTTCGACACGGCCGGACTCAGGAAGGTGCCGCCCGCCGACACAGCCTCGATGGCGGCCACGATCTCGGCCGCAGGCGCGTCTTTGAGCACGTAGCCGCGCGCGCCCACTTGCATGGCCTTCTGCACGTACTCGGGGTTGTCGTACATGCTGAGCATCACGATGTGCGGCGCTGGATGTGATGGTTGTTGATCGCGTTGCAGCACCAGCGCGGCGAGGTCGATGCCGTTCATGTCCTTCATGCCAACATCGACCAGCATGAGGTCGCACCGCAACGTGTCGAGCAGCGCGAGCGCCTCGGCGCCGCTGCCGGCCTCCCCGACGATCTCCAGGTTGGGCATGGCACCCAGGCGCGCGCGCAGGCCGTCACGCACCAGCGGGTGGTCGTCCACGAGGAAGAGGCGGATGGGCCTGGGCGGCTGCGGCGCCGTTGTTGCTGGTGCTGCTGTTGTCGTCATTCGGGCCTCGCGCTGCGGGCCGGCACTTCGGCCACGATGGATGTGTGGCCGCGGCCCGAGCGCATCGCCAGGCGCCCGCCGATCGCCTCGATGCGCTCGCGCATGTTGCGAAGGCCGATGCCGTGGCGCGGGTCGAGCTGCATCGCCTCGACGTCGAAGCCCACGCCGTCGTCGCTCACCTCCAACCGCACGGCCTCTTCGTTGAAACCCAGCGAGATGTGCACGCGATGCGCCTCGGCGTGCTTGCGCACGTTGGTGAGCGCCTCCTGCGTCACGCGGAAAAGCGCGGTCTTCACCTCTTGCGACAGCTCGAAAGGTTCGCCTTCGACCATGATGGACGCATCGACGCTGCCTTCCTCCCCGAACTCGTGGCCCAGCCGTTCCAGCGCGGCGGGCAGGCCCAGCGTGTCGAGCAGCGCGGGGCGCAGGCGGTGCGAGATGCGGCGCACTTCGGTGAGCGAATCGTTCAGGCGCTGCAGCGCCTTGCCGAGCGCGGGCGGCGCCGGCTGGTGGTCGCGGCCGAGCGCATCGACGGCCGATTCGATCAACAGCTTGGCCGACACCAGCGTCTGGCTCGTGCCGTCGTGCAGCTCACGCGCAAGGTGGCCGCGCTCTTCTTCCTGCGACTGCACCACGCGCCGCGCGAGCAGCCGCAGCTTGGCTTCGGCCACGCGGTGCTCGCTCAGGTTCAAAAACACGCCGGCCGCGCTCACAACGCCGAGGCACAGCGCAGCAATGCCCGCAATCCACAGCAGCGTGGCGGTGACGTTGGCGTTCATCTGCTTGTCGAGCGCATCCATGGTCGACTCGATGTCGTCCAGGTACAGGCCCGTGCCGACCATCCAGTTCCAGCGCGGTAGCGCCGTCACGTAGCCGAGCTTGGGCGCCATCTGCGCGCTCGATGGCTTGCGCCATTCGTACTCGACGTAGCCGCCGCCGTTTTCCTTCGCGCCCTTGATGAGCTCCTGGATGGTGAAGCGCCCGCGCGAATCGCGCATGCCCCAGAGGTTCTGGCCGACCAGCTCGGGTTGGCGCGAATGCATGAGGGAATTGCCCTCCAGGTCGTAGACGAAGAAGTAGCCGTCGTCGCCGTAGTCGAGCGCGGCCAGACGGCGCAGGGCCTCGTTGCGGGTGGCCTCGTCGTCCAGGCCCGAGTCGTACAGCGGACGCAGGTTGCTCACGGCCAGCTCGACATAGCTGCGCAGTTCGCTGCGGCGCTGGGCCATGTAGCTGCGCTCGATGAGCGCTCGCTCGCGCTGCGCGAGGTCGTGCTCCTGGTGGCGCACCGCGAGCGCCACGAGCACCAGTGCGACGAGCAGCGGGGCGACGGCCAGCGCGACGATCTTGGTGCGGAGGTTCATGGGGTGGGAAGGCTACCACCGGGTGGCAGCGGGACCGTTCTGCGGCGCCGCTGCCCGAGCGCGTCTAGCGTTCGGGGTTCTCGCGCGGCAGAAGACCGCGCTCGCTCAAGGCATCCAGAAGCGCCTCTTGATCAGCCCCGCCTTCCAGCAGGAGATCGAGGCGCTTTCCCGCCTTTGGCCGGATGGCGAGAAAGTCGAATTCGTAGCCGATGCCGCTGGCACGGCGATGACTGACCCGGGCCTGCCGCAAATCGACTTGCCAATCTCCGTCGATGCTGCGCAACTGCGTGTTGTCGAGTTGGAAGGCGCGCACCCGCGAACGCGAAAAGAGGCTGATCCGCGAGAAAGGGATGGTCCAGACCAGCCAGGCGACCATCGGCATGAACACGCAGAGCCCCACCATGGTCTTCAGGAATCCCGCGTCGGATGCATTGAACAGCAGCGCGATACCCGCGGCGCCCGCCAGCGCGTATCCCGTCCAGACCCACGCAAGAAAACATTGCCAGCAAAAAAGCATGGCGCGGCTTTGCACGGTGCCCTTGGGCATCGTCTTGGCATGGGTTCTCAGCGCGAGGTAGTGGTTGATGACCGGCACGAGTTCATCGACAGGCGCCGTCAGCATCAGTTTCCTGAATGGCCGTGTGTGAACGATCAGGTAGTTGTCGCTGTCGGGAATCGCCTCTATGCCCAGTACGTCGATCCATTCGACGCGGCCGAGCCCTTGCACCGAGAAGCCTTCCTCGCCGATGTCGACCTGGGTGTTTTCATTGAACGGTTTCGGTCGGCTTTTCTCAGGGCGCAGCCAATGGGTTTCGACCCAGATCCATGCGCGCACGACGAACACCAGCCCGACCAGCCACGCGGCGAGGAACCCGATCATGCCCACCATGCCCAGCGCGATGTACCAGCCCGTTGCATCCGGGTCCAACAGCCACGCGGCCGCGACACCGATCAATGCGGTGTAGGCCGCGCACAGCGACAGGATGGGCCAGATACCGCTCGCGTCGGGCTGGGTGACCTGGATGCGCCGCGAAAAAACCGGCGAGCTCATCGAATGCCGGCGGCCATGGCCACGGGCTGTCGGCGAAATTCGGTGAGATACAGCAGCAACGCCAGCGACACGAAGCCACCGCCGAGCAGGCACAACCCCGTCCAGCCGTGGAAGGCATACACCGCCGCCGCAATGCCCGACGCCATTGCCGCGCAGATAAAAATGAACGTCATGAAAAGGCCATTGAGCCGACCGCGCAGTTCGGGCGCCAGCATGAAGAGGCTGCGGAAGTTCAGCACCTGGCACAGCTGCACCGCCCCATCGAGCAGGATGCCGGCCGCGACCAGTCCGGCCAGCGAATGGAAGTGCATCGACACGGCGCCGAGCACGAACGACAACAGCGCGACGACGATGGCCGCGCCCGTCGCAGGGCGCGTCAAGCCACGGTCGGCGAGTCGACCAGCCACCGGTGCCAGCAGCGCCCCCGCCGCACCGGCCAGCGCGAACAGGCCGATGCCGCGCTGCCCCATCCCGAACTCATGCACCAGCGCCAGCGGCACGGCCGTCCAGAACGCCTGGAAGGCCGCGAACATCATCCCCTGGTACCAGCCGCGCCGGCGCAGCAGCGGCGTGTTCCACACGATGCCCGGCAGCGACGCCATGGTGCGTGCATAGCCGATCGACGCATGCGGCCGGCGCTCGGGCAGCACGCGCCACAGCACGGCGATGAGCGTGGCCATGAGCACGGCCGAGATCCAGAACAGCGCGCGCCAGCCCAGGCTCGCGGCCACCATGCTGGCGAAGGGGCGCGACAGCATGATCCCGCCCAGCAGGCCCGCCATGATGTTGCCGACCACCTTGCCGCGCGTGGCCTCGGGCGCGAGGTGCGAGGCAAAGGGCAGCAGCACCTGCGCCGCGACCGCGCAGGCGCCGACCATGAAGGACGCCGCAAGAAAGGTCACGGCCGAGTTCGAGAGCGCGATGCCCACCAGCCCGATGACCGCGCCGAACAGCGCGCCGACGATCAGGCGCCGGTTCTCGACCACGTCGGCCAGCGGCACCAGCAGCAACAGGCCTGCACCGTAGCCGAGCTGGGTCAGCGTCATGATCAAGCCGGCCAGGCCCGCATGGAGCTCCAGTGCGTCGGAGATCGGGCCGATCAGCGGCTGCGCGTAGTAGATGTTGGCCACGCACAGGCCGCAGGCCACGGCGAAGACGAAGGTCAGCGCGGGCGTGAGGCCGGCCGCGGGCGGATGGGAAGCATTGGAAGAAGAAGACACGAGGAATCCCGTTCGAGAGAGGGCCGACTTAGGGGTTAACCCGAAGCCGGCTGACCATAGCACGCAGGTTCGGTTTCTGCAGGCGCAAGCCCGATCAGTGCAGGCTGGTCGGACGGCCCGATGCGACCCAGGCGTCGAGCCCGCCGGTGAGCGGCAAGGCGCGCCGCGCACCGCGTGCCAGCAGCACGCGCGCGGCCTGGGCGGCCGACACTTCGTTGGGGCAGTTGCAGTACAGCACCACGTCGCGGTTCGAATCGATCGCAAGGTCGAGATGACGGTGCTGCAACGCCTTCAGCGTGTACGGCAGCGCGCCCGGAATGCGGCGCGGATCGACCTGCACGCCAGCCTTGCCGCGCACGTCAATGATCAACGGCGGCTCCTCGCCGCTCAGGAGTTCGTGCAGTTCCTCGACCGAGATGCGCGGCATGCCGGTGAGCCGCATGAAGGCGCGGCGGCGCCAGTAGCGCACGGCGAGGATCACCAGCAGCAGCACCGCGATCGCGGCGGTGGCGATGCCGCCGGCCTGTGCCAGCACGGCGAGCACTTCCTGAATCTGGTCGCGGAAGACCCAGCCGAGGCCGAGAAAGAGGCCCGTCCAGATGAGCGCGGCGCCCACGTCGAAGCCGACGAAGCGCCGCACCGACATGCCCAGCGCCCCCGCCATCGGCGGCGCGACCACCGAGACGCCGGGCACGAACTTGGCCGCGACGAGCGACAGGCCGCCCCAGTCGGTGATGAGCGATTCGCCGCGCCGCACGCAGGAGTCGGGCGACAGCGAGATGCGGCACAGGAGCCGCATGAAGCGGTAGCCGAAGCGCCGGCCCGCATAGAACCAGGCGCCGTCGCCCAACAGGTTGGCAACGACCGCGGCGAGCACCACGCCGATGACCGACACATCGCCCGCCGCGAGCAGCGCGCCCGTGACCACCAGCACCGCGGCCGCCGGCACCGGCAGTCCGAGGCGGGCAGCGAAACTGGCGACGAACACCACCAGGATCGCGTTCTGCACCAGCAGCGACATCAGCTGTGCCATGCCAGCCTTTCGGTCGATGCGCGAAGCAGTTGCGGGGTGGGAGCGGGGTTCATGCGAGCCCCGATTGTCCGGCATGGTCCAAGAACGTACCGGGCGCAGGCCATTCGAAACCGCCGTTTCAGCCGGTCCGCGAGACGCTGAAAGCGAAGGTGTTCACTCCGCCTTCGCTCGAAGCGCTGACCTGCCCGCCATGCATGCTCGCCACCGCCTTGACGATGGCCAGGCCCAGCCCGTGGCCGTGGTGCTCGCCGCCACCGTCGTTGCGGGCAGCGTCTACGCGGTAGAAGCGGTCGAACAGGTGCTGCAGGTGCGCCTCGTCGATGGCCGCGCCGGGGTTCGACACCGCGATCCATGTCGCCGCAGGTCCTTCGCGCAGCGTGACGGTGATCTGCGCGCCCGGCGTCGAGTGCTCGATGGCGTTCTGCAGCAGGTTCGACATCGCGCGGCGGAACAGCGCGCTCTCCAGCCGCGCCTCGGCCTGCACGTCGCCCGCGATGCCGACCTGCGTGCGGCTTTCGTCCAGCACGAACTCGAAGAAGTCGATGGTCTTGCGCACCTCCAGCGCCACGGGCGTGAGCACCAGCCCGGTGGCCACTTCGCCGCGGTCGGCGCGCGCCAGAAAGAGCATGTCGTTGACGATGGAGCGCAGCCGCTCCAGGTCTTCCAAGTTGGCCTGCAGCACCTCTTCGAAGTCGCCCGCACTGCGCTGGCGCGAGAGCGCCACCTGCGTGCTGCCGATGAGGTTGGCCAGCGGCGTGCGCAGCTCGTGCGCCACGTCGGCATTGAAGGCCTCGAGCTGGCCGTACGCCTCTTCGAGCCGGCTGAGCGCGCCGTTGAAGGCCTCGGCGAGCGCGGAGAGTTCGACCGGCAGCGCCGTCGTCTGCAAGCGCTGGGACAGCGTCTTGGGCCGCAGCGCCTGCGCCTCGCCCGACAGGCGCTCCAGAGGCCGCAGTCCGACCCGTGCGATCCAGTAGCCCGCCAGCACAACCACCAGCACGCCGCCGAGCCCGAGCATCAGCAGCGCGCTCAAGAAGGTCTTGCGGGTGCGCTCGTAGGGCTCCGAGTTGCGCCCCACGATGAGCCGCACCGCCGGCCGACCCTCGAACGGCGGGATGTGGACCGAGAGCGTACGGAACGGCCGCTCCTGCCCCGGCAGCAGGATGCTGCTGCTGCGCCCGTTGGCTTCGCGGGTGAGGCCGTCGAGCTCGGCCAGGCCCTTGCCGTACTGGAAGCGCGGATCGTCGCTCAGCACCCAGAAGCGCACGCTGCCGTCCTCGGGCGTGAGCGCGTCCATGCGGGTCTGCACGCGCGACCAGCGGTCGGCGGTGCCGATGGCGCCGATCCAGTACTGAAGGCTCTTCAGGGTGGTGTCGAGCTCTTCGTACTGGTGACGCTCCAGCTCGCGCACCAGCACGCCGTGCAATGCGGCACCGATGAGCGCAAAGGTGGCGAGCGCCGCCGCCGCGAACATCGCCACCAGCCGCACGGTGATGGAGCCCTTCACGAGCTTCACAGGGCGCCGCCCTCCCCTTGGGCTTCGCTCTCCGTGTCCCTCAACTCCATCACGTAGCCCATGCCGCGGATCGTGTGCAGCAGCTTGGGGCTGAAGGGCGCATCGATCTTGTCGCGCAGCCGCTTGATCGCCACCTCGACCACGTTGGTGTTGCTGTCGAAGTTCATGTCCCACACCAGCTCGGCGATGGCGGTCTTCGAGAGAATTTCGCCCTGACGGCGCGCGAGCACGGCGAGCAGCGCGAACTCCTTGGCCGTGAGGTCGATGCGCGTCGCACCGCGGAAGGCCTTGCGCGCGAGCAGGTCGATCTGCAGGTTGGCGATGCGCAGTTGCACCGGCTCTTGCTTGCGGCCGCGCCGGTTGAGCGCCTGCAGGCGTGCCAGCAGTTCGAGGAACGAGAAAGGCTTGACGAGGTAGTCGTCCGCGCCTTCGTGCAGGCCCTTGATGCGGTCTTCGACGCGGTCACGCGCGGTGAGCATGATGACCGGCGTCTGCTTGACGGCGCGCAATGCGCGCAGCACCGCGAAGCCGTCCTGCCCCGGCAGCATCACGTCGAGCACGATCACGTCGTAGTCGTGGGTGAGCGCGAGGTGCTGGCCGTCGATGCCGTTGTGCGCCGCGTCGACCGTGCAGCCCTGCTCGGTCAGGCCCTTGCTGAGGTAGTCGGCGGTTCTCAGTTCGTCTTCGACAATCAGGATCTTCATGGCGTTGCTGCTCTCTTCTTCGACCGACCGTTCGCACTGACAAACCCGTTTGCGCTGACAAACCCGTTCGTACTGACAAACCCATTTGCGCTGACAAACCCGTTCGCGCTGACAAACCCGTTCGCACTGAGCTTGTCGAAGTGCCAGTTCGGTAACGGCTTCGACAAGCTCAGCCCGAACGGTCTGTGGTGCATCCAGTTCCTCGCATCGATCAATGCGCCTCGGCCACCGGTGGAGTCTCGCCGCCCTCTCCTTTCGCTGCCTTCCTGGCCTTGCGCGCTTCCTTGCGGCGCAGGTACCAGAAGTGGGCGCGGTCCAGGTACAGGTAGACCACCGGCGTGGTGAACAAGGTGAGCGCCTGCGAGAGTATCAGCCCGCCGACCATCGCGTAGCCCAGCGGCCGGCGCAGCTCCGAGCCCGAGCCGTGGCCCAGCATCAATGGCAGGCCCGAGAGCAACGCGCACATCGTGGTCATCATGATCGGGCGGAAGCGCAACAGGCACGCCTGGTAGATCGCCTCCTTGGGTTCCATGCCCTGCTCGCGCTCGGCCTTGAGCGCGAAGTCGATCATCATGATTCCGTTCTTCTTCACGATGCCGATGAGCAGGATGATGCCGATCAGCGCGATCACGCTGAGGTCGTAGCCTCCCGCCATGAGGATCAGCAGCGCGCCCACGCCGGCCGATGGCAGCGTCGAGAGAATCGTGAGCGGGTGGATGTAGCTCTCGTACAGGAGGCCCAGCACGATGTACACCGCCACCAGCGCCGCGGCGATGAGGTAGGGCTGCGACGAGAGCGAATCCTGGAAGGCCTGCGCCGTGCCCTGGAACGCGCCGCTCAGCGACTGCGGAATGCCCATCTCGGCCTGCGCCTTGTTGATGGCGTTGACCGCATCGCCCAGCGCATGGCCCGGCGCGAGGTTGAACGAGATCGTCACCGCCGGGAACTGGCCCTGGTGGCTGATCGAGAGGTATGCGGTCTTGCTCGTGTCCACCTTCACGAAGGTCGAGAGCGGCACTTGCTGGCCCGTGAGCGGCGAGGTGAGGTACAGCTTGCTGAAGAGCGCCGGGTCTTTCTGCAGTTCGGGCGTGACTTCGAGCACCACGTGGTAGCTGTTGAGCTGCGTGAAGTACTGCGCCACCTGGCGCTGGCCGATCGCGTCGTACAGCGTCGCATCGATGACGCTCGGCGAAATGCCGAAGCTCGATGCGCGGTCGCGGTCGATGGTCAGCACGGCCGAGGCGGCGGCGTTCTGCTGGTCGGAGGCCAGGTCGGTGATCTCCGGAATCTGCCGGAAGCGCGCGAGCAGCTTCGGCGCCCAGGTGTTGAGCTCGTCCAGGTTCGAGTCGGTCACCGTGTACTGGTATTGCGTCCGCGACGAGCGGCCGCCCACGCGGATGTCCTGCCCCGCCTGCAGGAACAGGTTCACGCCCTGCACCTTGGCCAGTTGCGGACGCAACCGCGTGATGATCTCGTCGGCGCTCGCGGTGCGGCCCTCGTCCTTGGGCTTCAGGTTGATGTAGAAGTTGCCGGTGTTGAAGGTCGACGAACTGCCGTTCATGCCGAAGGCCGAGACGTCCGGGTCCTTGCGCACCACATCGGCCAGCTCCAGCATGCGTGCGTTCATCGAGGCGAACGAAGCGTCCTGCGCCGACTCGGCAAAGCCCGAGATGAAGCCCGTGTCCTGCTGCGGGAAGAAGCCCTTGGGGATGACCATGAACAGAAAGCCCGTCGCCGCCACCGTGGCGATGAAGACCATCAGCGTGATGAACTGGTGGTCGAGCACCACATGCAGGCCGCGCTTGTAGCCGTTGAGCATCGCGTCGAAGCCGCGCTCGAACAACAAGTAGAGCCGGCCGTGCTTGCGTGCATGCTCGTTCTTCAGGAAGCGCGAGCACAGCATCGGCGTGAGCGTCAGCGAGATGACCACCGACACCACGATGGTCAGCGTGACCGTCACCGCGAACTCGCGGAACAGCCGCCCCACGATGCCGCCCATGAGCAGCAGTGGAATGAACACCGCAATCAGCGACACGGAAATCGAGATGATCGTGAAGCCGATCTCGCCCGCGCCCTTGTACGCGGCTTCCAGCGGCGACATGCCCTCTTCCACGTAGCGGTAGATGTTCTCCAGCATCACGATGGCGTCGTCCACCACGAAGCCGACCGCGATGGTGAGCGCCATGAGCGAGAGGTTGTCCAGGCTGTAGCCCAGCAGGTACATCACCGCGACCGTGCCCAGCAGTGCGAGGGGCACTGTCACGCTCGGGATGAGCGTGGCTGGCACATTGCGCAGGAACACGAAGATCACCGCCACCACGAGCGCGATGGTCAGGAGCAGCGTGAACTCCACGTCGAGCACCGAGGCGCGGATCGTCTGCGTGCGATCGACCAGCGCGTTGACTTCCACCGTCGGCGGAATCGAGGCCTTCAGGCGCGGCATGGCGGCGTTGATGCGGTCCACCGTCTCGATCACATTCGCGCCCGGCTGCTTGGTGATGGCGAGCACGATGGAGCGACCGTTCTGGATGGTGTTGCCTTCGGGTGCCGCCGCGCCCGCGTAGGCCCAGCCGGCAATCTTCGCGTTCTCGGGGCCGTCGATGGCCACGCCCAGGTCGCGCACGCGGATCGGCGCGCCGTTGCGGTAGGCCAGGATCACGTCGTTCCACGGCTGGGCCTTCAGCAACTGGTCATTCGTGTAGACGGTGAAGCTCTGGTTCGGCCCGTCGATGGTGCCCTTGGGCGCGTTCACCGTGGCCGACGAGAGCACCGTGCGCACGTCTTCCAGGCTGAGGCCGAGCGCGGCGAGCTTGGCCGGGTCGAGCTGCACGCGCACCGCGGGCTTCTGCGCGCCACCGATGTTGACCAGGCCCACGCCCGCGATCTGCGAGATCTGCTGCGCGAGGATGTTGTCGGCGTAGTCGTTCACCTCGGTGAGCGGCAGCGTCTTCGATTGCACCGAGAGGATGAGGATGGGCGAATCCGCAGGGTTCACCTTGCGAAAGCTCGGCGGGCTCGGCAGGTTGGCCGGCAGCTGGCCGGTGGAAGCGGTGATGGCCGCCTGCACGTCGAGCGCGGCGGCGTCGATGTTGCGGTCCAGGTCGAACTGCAGTGTGATCTGCGTGGAGCCGAGGCCGCTGGTCGAGGTCATCTGCGAGAGGCCCGCGATGAGCGAGAACTGCCGCTCCAGCGGCTGCGCCACGTTGGAGGCCATCGTCTCCGGGCTCGCGCCCGGCAGGTTGGCCGACACCTGAATCGTCGGAAAGTCGACCTGCGGCAGCGGCGCCACCGGCAGCAGCGGGAACACCGCCGCACCGACCAGCAGGATGGCCAGCGCGAGCAGCGTGGTGCCGATCGGGCGCTTGATGAATCCGGCGGAAATGCTCAATTGCCGCTCCCGGTGCGGGTCGCGACCTGGGCCGCGTTTCCGGTCTTGGTGGCCTTGGCATCCTTTGCAGTGGACGGCGGCTCGACGATGGTGGCGCCCGCGCGCAGCTTGTACTGGCCGTCGACCACCACGCGCTGGTCGGCACTCAAGCCCTTGTCGATCACGGCCACGCCGTCAGCGATCTGCACGACGTGCACGGGCACATTGCTCGCCTTGTTTTCCGCATCGACGACCCAGGCGTAGGTGCCGTCCTGTCCACGCTGGACGGCGGCGGCTGGGATGGTGAGCGCGCCCTGCCGGCGATCAAGCTGCAGTTGCACGTTGACGTACTGGCCGGGCCACAGCGTGTGCTGCGGGTTCGCGAAGCTGCCCTTGAGCTGCACCGTGCCGTTGGTGGTGTCGATCTGGTTGTTCAGCAGGATCAGCTTGCCGGCGCCGAGCATCTGGTTGCCCGCGCGGTCGTAGGCCACCACCGCGAGCGGCTGGTTGCTCTGCTGCTGCACGCGGTTGATGTCCTGCACAGAGTCTTCGGGCAGCGTGAACTGCACGGCGATGGGGTCGATCTGGTTGATGACGACCAGCCCGTTGGTGTCGGCCGCATGCACGATGTTGCCGGGGTCCACCAGCCGCGCGCCGACGCGGCCGTTCATCGGCGAGACGATGCGCGTGAAGCTCAGCTGCACCTGGGCGAACTGCACCTGCGCGGCGTCGGTCTGCACGGTGGCGGCGAGCTGGTTGACCAGCGCCTTCTGCGTGTCGAGCTGCTGCTGCGTGGCGGCGTCCTGCGCGATGAGCGTGGTGTAGCGCTTCAGGTCCGCACGCGCGTTGGCGAGTTGGGCCTCGTCCTTCGCTCGGGTTGCCTGCGCCTGCGCGAGCTGCGCCTGAAGCGTGCGCGGGTCCAGTTGCGCGAGCAGCTGGCCGGCCTTCACGTCCTGCCCTTCGGTGAAGCCGACCTTGTCGAGCTGCCCGTCGATGCGCGCCTTGACGGTGACTGTGGCCATCGAGGCGACGGTGCCGATGCCCGAGCGGTAGACCTGCACGTTCTGCGGCGTGACGCGCGCGGTCGTCACCTGCACGGGCGGTGTCTTGGGTGCTTCGGGCTTGGCGCCGAAAGCCTTGTTGTGGTTGAGCGCCCAGGCGCTGCCACCCAGAACGATCACAAGCGTGGCGGCCGCGACCCAGGTCGAGCGGCGCTGAAGAGGAGCTGAGGTTGTCGTCGTCATGGCATCAATTTCCGGAAGTCGCATCGGTTGCAGTCCAGCCGCCTCCGGTCGCCGCGATCAGCGACACGCTGGCCGCGAGCTGGCGACCGAGCACTTGCGCGGCGGTGCGCTGGTTGGTGAGCGAGAACTGCTGCGCCGTGACCACGCTCAGGTACGTGGCAGTGCCGGCGCGGTATTGGCTGAGCGCCAAGCGCTCGGCCAGTTGCGAGGCCTGCACGGCCTGTGCCTGCAGCGCGGATTCGCGGTCGAGCACACGCAGCATCGCAAGGTTGTCCTCGACCTGCTGGAAGCCGCCGAGCACGGTCTGCTTGTATTGCGCGACCGAGGCGTCGTACGCGGCCACGGCCTGTTCGGTGTGCGCCTTGCGCAAGCCCCCGTCGAACACCGTCTGTGCGAGCGCCGCGCCGAGCGACCACACGCGGCTGGGCGTATTGAAGAGCGAAGCGAGGTTGCCGGCGCTGAAGCCGCCGCTCGCGCTGAGTACGATCTGCGGGTAGTACGCGGCCTTGGCAACGCCGATGTTGGCGTTGGCCGCCTGCACGCGGCGCTCTGCGCCGGCGATGTCGGGACGGCGTTCGAGCAGTTCCGAAGGCAGGCCCGCGGGCGTGACCGGGAGCTGCACGCGCAGTGCGGCGGTGGACGAGAGCGATGCGGCCGTCGTCTCTGCGGACGAGGCGAGCGGCGCCAGCGAGAAGGATGCGGGCGCCTGTCCCGTCAGCACGGCGACGGCGTGTTCGAGCTGGCGGCGCTGCGCTTCGAGATCGACGGCCTGCGCTTCGGCGGTCTTGAGCTGGCTTTCCGCGAGCGCAACGTCGGAGCGCAGCACCGTGCCGGCCGCGTATTGGTGCTGCGTGAGTTCGAGCGCCTTGGCGTAGGCGGCCGTGGTGCTGGCGTACAGGCCGCGCTGCAGATCGATGACGCGGATCTGCAGGTAGTCCTGCGCGAGCGTGGTCTGGATGCTGAGGCGAGCGCCGGCCAGGTCATCGGCGCTGGCCTCCGTATTCGCATTGCCGGCCTCGACGGAGCGGCGCACGGCGCCCCACAGGTCGGGCTCCCAGCTGGCGGCGAGGCCGAGGGTGTCGGTGGTCGCGCGCTTCGTGACGCCGGTGCTGTTGGTCTGCGCGCGGTTGGCGCCTGCATCGAGGCCCACGGTCGGGAAGAAGCCCGCATGCGCGGCGGCGGCGATGGCCTGCGCCTCGCGGTACTGGGCTTCGGCGACGCGGATGTTCTGGTTGGCGGCGTTGGCCTGCACGACCAGCGCGCTCAGCGTGGTGTCGCCGTAGGCCTCCCACCAGGGATGGCTGGCGTCGATGAGCTGCGGCTTTGCGGTCTTCCAGGGGCCGGTTTCCTTGTAGGCGACCGGAACGTCCATCTGCGGGCGGACGTAGTCGGGGCCGACGGCGCAGCCTGCGAGGAGCAGTGCGACGAGGGCTATCGGCGCGAGCGCCCTGCGTGATGGGGAGTTGGCAGGAGAGAGAACCATGGTGGGTTCACTCTAGGAAGCCAGCCCAAACCTCTCGCTGTCGATTAACTGACAGTTCTGACAGTTTCCCGTTTTGCTCCCTCCCCCCGCTGGGAGAGGGCTGGGGTAGGGGCTCGCGGCGTATCAAGCACCAGCGGCTGGTCAAAGGCCGCTCGCCCCCATCCCAACCTTCCCCCAGAGGGGGAAGGAGCAAGACCAGGATCAGCGCGGTGCGTCGCCCTTGCGGTATTCCGCCGTCAGTTCGTCGAGTTTCTGCTTGAGCGCCGGATCGAGCTTGTACTCGGCCGCAGCAATCGTCGCGTCGAGTTGCTCCGGCCGGCTCGCACCGAGCAGCGGCGCGGTGATCAGCGGATTCGCCATCACCCACGCCACCGCCAGCGTCGCGAGCGGCACGCTCGCTTCGTCGGCCAGCTTGTGCAGTTGCGTCACGGTGTTGAAGCTGCGCTCGTTCCAGTAGCGATCCTGGTACATGCCGCCGGCCGTGCCGAGCGTGAAGCGGGTGTTCTCCTCGGGCTTCGCACCAGGCTTGTACTTGCCGGTGAGCAGGCCGCCGGCCAGCGGGTTGTAGGGAATCACGCCCAGCCCCTCTTCGCTCGCAAGCGGCAGCAGCTCGCGCTCGATCTCGCGGAACAGCAGGCTGTAGCGCGGCTGCACCGACACGAAGCGCGTGAACCGGTGCAGGTCGGACTTGCCGAGCGCGCGGGCCAGGCGATACGCCAGGAAGTTCGACACGCCGATGTAGCGCGCGCGGCCCGACTTCACGATGATGTCGAGCGCCTCGAGGGTCTCTTCGAGCGGCGTCTCGCGGTCGTCCATGTGCAACTGGTACAGGTCGACGTGGTCGGTCTTCAGCCGCTTGAGCGAGAGGTCGATCGCGTCCAGCAGGTGCTTGCGCGATGCGCCCTGGTCCCAGGGATTCGGGCCGACCTTGTTGACGGCTTTGGTGGCGACCACGAATCGGCGGCGACCCGCGGGGCCCTGCTTCTCGAGCCAGTTGCCGATGATCTCTTCGGTGCGGCCGGTGGTCTCGACAGTGCCGCCGAGCGGGTACACGTCGGCGGTGTCGAGGAAGTTGATGCCGCCTTCGGCCGCCTTGTCGAGGATCTGGTGCGACACCGTCTCGTCGGTCTGCAGGCCGAAGGTCATGGTGCCGAGGGCGAGGCGGGAGACGGTGAGGCCCGTGCGGCCGAGGCGGGTGGTGGGAATGCTCATGGGGGCGCGCTCCGAGGGAGATGAGGGAGGGATTGGGGGGGGGCGGCGGCCATCATAGGCACGGCCGCGCAATCCTGCAGGCGCCGGAGATTTCAGGCGCGCGAGGTGCGCGCCGGCCGACTATGAAGCGCTCGGCGCGCGCTGAACGGCGCCCAGGCGCGCATCGGCCCGCGCGCTCATCACGCCCCAGCCGAAGATGCCGATGCCCGCGAGCGCGAGCAGCGCGCCGACCCAGCCGGTAGAGGTCCAGCCCAGACCCGCCGAAATGGCAACGCCGCCCAGCCACGCGCCGAGCGCGTTGGCCATGTTGAAGGCCGAGTGGTTGAGCGCGGCGGCGAGCGTCTGCGCATCGCCGGCCACGTCCATCAGGCGGATCTGCAAGGCCGGGCCGATGGCCACGGTGGTGCCGATGAGGAACACGCCGATGGCGGCCGTGACCACGTGCTGCGCCGCGAAGGTGAAGAGCGCAAGCACCACCGCCGCATACACGAGCACGCCGGCGATGGTGCGCATCAGCGACTTGTCCGCAAGGCGCGAGCCCACGATGTTGCCGGTCACCATGCCCAGGCCGAACAGCGCGAGCACGAAGGGCACGTTGTGCACCGACAGGTGGGCTACCTCGGTGAGCGTGGGCTTGATGTAGCTGAACACCGCGAACATGCCGCCGAAGCCGATGGCGCTGATGCCGAGCGTGAACCACACCTGCTTGCGCTTGAACGCGCCGAGTTCGCGCCATGGGCTGGCGCCGGCCGCGGCGGCGATGTCGGGCACGTCGCGGCGCACGAGCACGATGGCCAACAGCGCGATCAAGCCGACGAACACGAAGGCCGCGCGCCAGCCGAAGAACTGCCCGAGCCATGCGGCGATGGGCACGCCGACCAGCGTGGCGCCGGTGAGCCCGAGCATCACGAGTCCCACGGCGCGCGCGCGGCGCCCCGGTGGTGCGAGCGTCGCGGCCACGAGCGCAGCCACGCCGAAGTAGGTGCCGTGCGGCAGGCCCGTGGCAAATCGCAGCAGGTTGAGCGAGAGATACCCGGGCGCCATGGCGCTCGCGAAGTTGCCGGCCGCGAACACGGCCATCAGCGCGATCAGCAAGGCGCGCCGACCCCACCCTGCCGCGAGCACGGCGAGCACTGGGGCGCCGACGACCACGCCGAGCGCATAGGCGCTGATGACGTGGCCGGCCTGCGGAATGCTCACATCGATGTCGTGCGCGACCTCGGGCAGGAGGCCCATGATCACGAATTCGCCCGTGCCGATGGCGAAGCCGCCGACGCCGAGTGCGAGCACGGCCCGCAGAAAATTGACGGGCTTCGACGACGGGGAAGAAGAAATGGGAATGGCGGTGTCCGCGCTGTCCAGCGCGGGTGGGGAGGCGTTCAAGGCCAGGCTCCTGGGAGGGTGCCCGGCGGCGACGGGCAGCCTCGGATTTTAGGGTAAACCCTCAATCGAAGCCGATACGCAGATTCCAAGACCCTGCATCGGCGAGGCCTCGCGAGGCCCTGCCGATGGTCGATCAGATCGCCACGAGCTGGCGCACGCCCTGCGCTTCCATGTCCTTGCCCAGGCCGCGCGCTATGACTTCGCCGCGTTCCATCACAAGGTAGTCGTCGGCCAGCTCCTGCGCGAAGTCGTAGTACTGCTCGCACAGCACGATGGCCATGTCGCCGCGATCCGCCAGCATGCGGATGACGCGGCCGATGTCCTTGATGATGCTCGGCTGGATGCCTTCGGTGGGCTCGTCGAGGATCAGGAGCTTGGGCTTGGGCGCAAGGGCGCGGGCGATGGCCAGCTGCTGCTGCTGCCCGCCCGAAAGATCGCCGCCGCGCCGGTTGATCATTTGCTTCAACACGGGAAACAGCTCGAACAGTTCCGATGGAATCGGCGTGCTGCCGCTCTTGTAGGCCAGGCCCATGCGCAGGTTCTCTTCGACCGTGAGCCTCGCGAAGATCTCACGGCCCTGCGGCACGAAACCGATGCCCGCCCGCGCCCGTTCGTAAGGTGTCGCCTTCTGGATCGGCTTGCCCTCGAGCTCGATGCTCCCGCTCTTGATCGGCACGAGGCCCATCAGCGACTTGAGCAGCGTGGTCTTGCCCACGCCGTTGCGGCCCAGCAGCACGGTGACCTTGCCGAGCGTGGCCTCGAAGCTCACGTCCCGGAGGATGTGCGAGCCGCCGTAGTACTGGTGGATGTTCTTGACTGTCAGCATGGCTTCGGTTCCTCCGTCAGCGGCCCAGGTAGACCTCGATCACGCGCTCGTCGGCCTGCACTTCGTCGAGCGTGCCTTGCGCGAGCACGGAGCCGTCGCACAGCACGGTCACGATCTCGGAGATGGTGCGGATGAAGCTCATGTCGTGCTCCACCACCATCAGCGAATGCTTGCCCTTGAGGGTGAGGAAGAGTTCGGCGGTGCGCGCGGTTTCCTCATCGGTCATGCCGGCCACGGGCTCGTCGAGCAGGAGCAGCTTCGGGTCCTGCATCAGCAGCATGCCGATCTCGAGCCACTGCTTCTGGCCGTGGCTCAGGTTGCCGGCCAGGCGCGACACGCTGTCGGCCAGGTGGATGGTCTCCAGCACTTCGGCGAGCCGGTCGCTCTGCGCGGAGTCGAGCCTGAACAGCATCGAGGCGCGCACGCCCTTGTTGGTCTTGAGCGCGAGTTCGAGGTTCTCGAACACGGTGAGGTGTTCGAACACCGTCGGCTTCTGGAACTTGCGGCCGATGCCCAGCTGCGCGATGTCGGCTTCGCGGTGGCGCAAGAGGTCGATGGTGCTGCCGAAGAACACGGTGCCCGAATCGGGCCGGGTCTTGCCGGTGATGATGTCCATCATCGTGGTCTTGCCCGCGCCGTTGGGGCCGATGATGCAGCGCAGTTCGCCCGGTGCGATGTCCAGCGAGAGCTTGTTGATCGCCTTGAAGCCATCGAAGCTCACGCTCACGTCTTCCAGGTACAGGATGCGGCCGTGCGTGATGTCGACTTCGCCCGGCGTGGCGATGCGGCCGAAGCCGGCCTCGCGGCCGCCCGATTCGGTGCTGCCGGTCACGTAGTGAATGCCGCTTGCGCGGGCGGCGCGCTCGGCGCCGGCTTCCATCAGGTCGGGTGTCATGCGCGGGCTCCCTTCACGTCGGCGGCGAGCGGGGCGTGCAGCGCCTCGGGCTCCATGCCCTGCCCTGCGGCCATGGCGCGTTGCGCCTCTTCACGGCCTGCGCTCGGCGCGGCCGGTGCCGTTGTCTTCTCGCGCGACAACCACTTCTTCACCAGACCCACGATGCCGTTCGGCAGGAACAGCGTGACAGCAATGAACAGCGCGCCGAGGAAGTACAGCCAGTACTCGGGATACGCAACCGTGAGCCAGCTCTTCGCGCCATTGACGATGAAGGCGCCGATGATCGGCCCGATCAAGCTCGCGCGCCCGCCGACGGCCGCCCAGATCGCGATCTCGATGGAGTTGGCCGCGCTCATCTCGCCCGGGTTGATGATGCCGACCTGCGGCACATACAGCGCACCGGCCACGCCGCACATCACGGCCGAGATCACCCAGATCGTGAGCTTGTAGGGCAGCGGGTTGTAGCCCGAGAACATCACGCGCGTTTCCGCATCGCGGATGGCCTGCAGCACACGGCCGAACTTGCTGCCGATGAGCCACTTCGCGAACAGGAAGAAGCCCAGCAGCGTGAGGCCGGTGAGCGCGAAGAGCGTCATGCGCATCTCCTGCGTGGCGATCGGGATGTTCAGGATGCGCTTGAAATCGGTGAAGCCGTTGTTGCCGCCGAAGCCCGTCTCGTTGCGGAAGAACAGCAGCATCGCCGCGAAGGTCATGGCCTGCGTGATGATCGAAAAATACACGCCCTTGATGCGCGAGCGGAAGGCGAAGAAGCCGAACACGAAAGCGATGAGGCCCGGCACCGCGACGATGAGGATCAGTGTGGCGATGAAGCTGTCGCTGAAGGTCCAGTGCCAGGGCAGCGTCTTCCAGTCGAGGAACACCATGAAGTCCGGCAGGTCGCTCTTGTAGTTGCCGTCGCGGCCGATCTGGCGCATGAGGTACATGCCCATCATGTAGCCGCCGAGCGCGAAGAAGAGGCCGTGGCCCAGCGAGAGGATGCCGGTGTAGCCCCAGATCAGGTCCATGGCCAGCGCGCAGATGGCGTAGCACATGATCTTGCCGACGAGCGCCACGGCGTAGTCGCTCATGTGCAGCGGGCTGTCCGCGGGCACCCATATGTTGAGCACCGGCGCCACGGCGCACACGACGATCAGCGCGACGAAGAAGGCCGTCCAGCCCTTGCCGCTCAGCAGCGGGCCTTTGGCCGGCAGTGCGACGCCGACCGTTCGCACCGAAATATCACTACCCGTTCGCACTGAGCTTGTCGAAGTGCTGCGCCCGGCTTCGACAAGCTCAGCCCGAACGGTCGGGGTGGCATCAGCCGCCCGAACGGTAGGGGTGGCATCAGCCGCCCGAACGGTAGGGGTGGCATCAGCCGCCCGAGCGGTGGTGGCGGTATCGGAGGTTCCCTGCGTCGTCATGCTTCTGCGCTCCGGCCCTTCATGGCGAAGATGCCCTGAGGTCTCTTCTGAATGAAGATGATGATGAAGACAAGCACCGCGATCTTCGCGAGCACCGCGCCCGCCCAGCCTTCGATGAACTTGTTGAGAATGCCCAGCCCCAGCGCCGCATACACGGTGCCCGCGAGCTGGCCGACGCCGCCCATCACGACCACCATGAAGCTGTCGACGATGTAGCTTTGGCCGAGGTCAGGACCGACGTTGCCGATCTGGCTCAGCGCGCAGCCCGCGAGCCCCGCGATGCCCGAGCCGAGCGCAAAGGCGTAGGTGTCGATACGCGCGGTGTTCACGCCCATGCACGAGGCGATCGGGCGGTTCTGCGTCACGCCGCGCACGAAGAGGCCGAGGCGCGTCTTGCCGATGAGCCAGCCCATGGCGAGCAGCACGAGCACCGCGAAGACGATGATGCAGATGCGGTTCCACGGCAGCGTGACATTGCTGAGCATGGTGAAGCCGCCGCTCATCCAGCCAGGGTTTTCCACGCCGACGTTCTGCGCGCCGAAGAGCGTGCGCACGAGTTGCTGCAGCATCAGGCTGATGCCCCAGGTGGCCAGCAGCGTCTCGAGCGGCCGGCCGTAGAGGAAGCGGATGACGCCACGCTCCAGCACCGCGCCCACGAGCGCCGATGCGAGGAAGGACACGGGAATAGCCGCGACCAGGTACCAGCCGAACATCGACTCGGGAAAGTACTTCTGGAAGATGCCCTGCATCACGTAGGTGGCGTAGGCGCCGATCATCATCAGCTCGCCGTGCGCCATGTTGATGACGCCCATGAGGCCGTAGGTGATGGCGAGGCCGAGCGCCGCGAGCAGCAGCACCGAGCCCAGGCTGATGCCGCTGAACACGGCGTTGATGCGGTCGCCCCAGACCAGCGCGCCGTCGATGTTGGCGATGGAGGCGGCAATCGCCGTCTTCACGTCGGCCTCGGTCTCGTCGGCCAGCCGCTGGTTCAGCAGCAGCTTGGTGTCGGGGTTGCGGTTGGCGCCTAGTTCCTTGGCGGCCGCGAGGCGCTTGGCCTTGTCGGCGCTGGTGAGCATGCCGGCGGCGCGCACGAGTTCGAGCTGCGCCTTGATCTTCGGGTTGGTCTCGGCGGCCAGCGCCTTCTCGACCATCGGAATACGGGATTCGTCCGGCTCCTTGAAGAGCGCCTGTGCGGCTTCGGCGCGCACCGCGTCGTCTTTGCTCGTGAGCTTGAGCGCGGCCTGCGCGGCATCGAGCGCGCCGCGCATGAGGTTGTTGTTGACGACGTCTTCGGCGGTGTCGGGCACCTTCAGCTCGGCGCCGGTGACGGGGTCGAAACCCTTGTCATCTTTCATCACGAAGACCTTGTCTTCGGTGTACTTCACGGCGTCGTCGGACATGGCCTGGATGAACGCGGCTGTCTTGTCGTCGGCGGTGAGCACGGCCTTGTTGAGCGCGGCGATGCGGGCTTCGGACTCGCCGGAGGCGATGGCCCGAGCTTCGTCGGCGGTCAGCGCGTGGGCGGCCGTTGCCATGAAGAGCATGGCGGCGAAGGCGCAGTGAAGGGTTCGTCGAAGCATCATGAAACTGGAAGTTGGGGTTGGCCCCTTCCCCTTCCGGGGGAAGGTTGGGATGGGGGCACGCGGCGCTTGGACAAGCGCAGTGCTCAAATCGACCGCCGCTTGCCCCCACCCCTGCCCTCCCCCAGAGGGGGAGGGAGAAAGAAACACACTTACATCGACTTGCCAGCTGGGTAATCCGGCTTCTTGTCGTTGCCTTCGATGTACGGGCTCCAAGGCTTCGCCTTCACCGGACCCGGCGTCTTCCACACCACGCTGAACTGCCCGTCGGCCTTGATCTCGCCGATGAACACGCTCTTGTGCAGGTGATGGTTCTTCTCGTCCATCTTCGAGACGATGCCCGAGGGCGCCGTGAAGGTCTGGCCGGCCATGGCCGCGATCACCTTGTCGGTGTCGGTCGACTTGGCCTTCTCCACCGCCTGCTTCCACATGTGGATGCCGATCCAGGTGGCTTCCATCGGGTCGTTGGTGAGCGGCTTGTCCTTGTGGCCGGCGATGTTCTTGGCC
Source organism: Variovorax paradoxus EPS (assembly GCF_000184745.1). Lineage (NCBI taxonomy): Bacteria > Pseudomonadati > Pseudomonadota > Betaproteobacteria > Burkholderiales > Comamonadaceae > Variovorax > Variovorax paradoxus. Next base: position 5,070,253 of record NC_014931.1, read on the forward strand.
TTGGCGTAGTCGCTCCACTGCTTGATGAACGCGGTGTTGGTCGGGTTCTTGATCGACATGAAGTAGTTCCATGCCGCGAGGTGGCCCACCAGCGGCTTGGTGTCCACGCCGCGCAGTTCTTCCTCGCCCACCGAGAAGGCGACGACCGGCACGTCCTTGGCCTTCAGGCCCGCGTTGCCCAGTTCCTTGTAGAAGGGCACGTTGGAGTCGCCGTTGATGGTCGAGACCACAGCCGTCTTGCCACCGGCCGAGAACTTCTTGATGTCGGCGACGATGGTCTGGTAGTCGCTGTGGCCGAAGGGTGTGTACTTCTCGTCGATGTCCTTGTCGGCCACGCCCTTGCTCTTCAAGTAGGCGCGCAGGATCTTGTTGGTCGTGCGGGGGTACACGTAGTCGGTGCCCAACAGCACCCAGCGCTTGGCGCCGCCGCCTTCCTTGCTCATCAGGTAGTCGACCGCCGGAATGGCTTGCTGGTTGGGCGCGGCGCCCGTGTAGAACACGTTCTTGGAGAGCTCTTCGCCCTCGTACTGCACGGGGTAGAACAGCAGGCCGTTCATTTCTTCGACAACCGGCAGCACCGACTTGCGCGACACCGAGGTCCAGCAGCCGAAGATCACCGAGACCTTGTCCTGGCCGAGCAACTGCTTGGTTTTTTCAGCGAATAGCGGCCAGTTGGAGGCCGGATCGACCACCACGGGCTCGAGCTGTTTGCCCAGCACGCCGCCCTTCTTGTTGATGTCGTCGATGGCCATCAGCACCGTGTCTTTCAACACGGTTTCCGAAATGGCCATCGTGCCCGACAGCGAGTGCAGCACGCCGACCTTGATGGTGTCGGCAGCGAATGCGGGCGCAGCAGAAATGCTGGCCAGCGCGACGGCGGCGGTGAGCGCCTTGAGTGTGAAACGACGTTGCATGTGGACTCCTGCTCCGGTTGGGTTGAACCTTGTCGCCGACGCTTGTCTGGCGATGGAGGGGAGTCTGCGGAATGCACCAAGAAGGGGAAATACGCCGGGTGGCGTACACGGAGGTACTCAGGTGGGTGGATCGACGGGAACCGGGTACTTCCGCGCGTTGACGATCATCTTTCGCCGTGCCGCATCGATGAGGTCGATGTCGAGCTTGTCGGCGAGCTGCAGCAGATAGAGGAACACGTCCGCCATCTCGGCGCCGACCTCGGCACGCTTGGCGGGGTCGAGCGACCGGCTCTGCGCTTCGGTGAGCCACTGGAAATGCTCGAGCAGTTCGGCCGCTTCGACCGACAGCGCCGAGGCGAGGTTCTTGGGGGAGTGATAGGGCTCCCAGGCCCGGGCCTGCGCAAAGTCGCGCAGGGCCTGGACCAGCGATTTCAGTTCGGATTCCATGGCGCACCTGATGTTCGGCGAACCGCTCGCGCAGCGGTCGCCTTGGGGGAAAGCCATCCTAGCCGGAGGCAGTGGCGACGGTCCCCGCAACGGTGGAGCCAGGTCGAGGATGTACCGACGCAGGCAGATAAATCTCTATCCGTCCGCTACGCCCCCCGCACGGCCGTCGCGATCGCCTTGTCGAGCAGCTCCAGGCCCAGGTCGATCTCGCTGTCGCTGATCGTCAGCGGCGGTGCGATGCGGAACACGCCGCCCATCGACGGCAGCTTCACGATGTTCATGCTCAGCCCGAGCTTCATGCATTCGCGCGTGACGGCCTCGCCGAGCTCGAAGGCCGGCTCGCGGGTCTCGCGGCTGGCGACGACTTCCAACCCGAGCAGCAGGCCGCGGCCGCGCACGTCGCCGATGCATTCATGGCGCGACTGCAGCGTCTGCAATCCCTTTTGCAGGCGCTCGCCGGCGACGCGCGCGCGTTCGACCAGCCCGTCGCGCTCCACGACCTCCAGCACCTTCAGGCCGACTGCCGCCGGCAGCGGGTCGGAGACGTGCGTCGTATAGAACAGGAAGCCGCGCGCATGGGCCTCCTCCTCGATCGCGGCGGTCGTCACCATCGCCGCGAGCGGCAGGCCTGCGCCCAGCGTCTTGGAGAGCGTGAGGATGTCGGGGGCGACGCCGTCGCGCTCGCACGCGAACATCAGCCCGGTGCGGCCGACGCCGGTCTGCGCCTCGTCGAGGATCAAGAGCATGCCGCGCTCCTCGCACTTCTTCTTGAGCGCCGCCATGTAGCCCGGCGGCAGTTCGAGGATGCCGCCGCTGCTGAGGATGGGCTCGGCGATGAAGGCGGCGAGAGCGCCGGTGGACTGGCGGTCGACCTGCTCGAAGCCGTCGTCGAGTTCGCGGCGCCAATCGAGCGCGCCCTCCACGGTCGTGAAGCGCGGGCGGTAGGCGTTCGGCGCCGGGATGGCGAACGAGCCTGCTGCCGCCGGACCGTAGCCCTTGCGGCCGGCGCTGTAGGTGGCCGCGGCCGCGCTGCCGGTCATGCCATGCCATGACTGCGTGAAGGCCACCACCTCGTGCCGGCCCGTGACGAGCTTGGCCATGCGCAGCGCCGCTTCGTTCGACTCCGCGCCGGTGCTCAGGAGCAGGCAGCGCTCCAGCCCGGGCGGCGCGTGCCGCGCGATTTCGGCGGCGAGCGCCACCACCGGCCGCGACAGCATGCCGCTGAAGAGGTGGTCCAGCGAGCGGATCTGCTCGGTGACCACCGCCACGATGTCGGGGTGCGAGTGGCCCAGCAAAGCACTCATCTGACCGGAGGTGAAATCGAGGATGCCGCGGCCATCGGCGTCGTAGACGAAACAACCCTCGGCGCGCTCGATGATCAGTGGCTCGAAGCTGCCGCCGTAGCGCACCAGATGCTGCTTCGCCTGTTGCCAGAACCTGGGGTCGTCGTTGCTGCTCATATGGATGCGTGCCGATCAAAATGACGCACATTACGCAGCGGCGCACCCGCCGGGAAGCGAATTGTTTTGACATCAGCTATCAGGAGAATTCATGCCGTGAGCCAGTCGCTGGACATCGACCTTCTGCGCAGCTTCGTCGCCATCGCCGAGACGGGCGTGCTGGGCCAGGCGGCGCTGCGCGTCGGGCGCACGCAGTCGGCGCTCAGCATGCAGATGCAGCGGCTCGAAGGCATCGTCGAGCAGCCGCTGCTGCACCGCACCGGCCGTGGCGTCACGCTCACCGCGACCGGCGAGCGGCTCCTCGTTCGCGCGGTCGAACTGCTGCGCAAGCACGACGAAGCGCTGGCCGAACTGCGCGGCGAGCAACTGTCCGGCGTGCTGCGCTTCAGTTGCCCCGACGACTATGCCGTCGTCTTCCTGCCGTACCTGCTGCAGAGCTTTGCGAGCCTGCATCCGCGCGTGCAACTGGAAGTGATGTGCGCGCCGACCCCGCGGCTGCACGAGCTGCTGGCGCGGCATGCGGTCGACCTTGCACTGGTGTCCGTGGCGGCGTCCGTGGCAGGTGATGCCGCCGGCGACGACGTGATCCGCCGCGAGCCGCTGGTGTGGGTGGCGCACCGCGACGGCGCCGCCGCGTCGCTCGACCCGCTGCCGCTGGCGCTGGGCGCACCGGATGCACTGGACCACCGGCTGCCGCGGCAGGCGCTGGAAGCCGCGGGCCGCGCCTACCGCCTCGCCTATGCGAGCAGCAGCCTCTCGGGCCTGGTCGGCATGGCGCGATCGGGACAGGCCGTCATCGTGCTGACGCGCACGGCCGTGCCGGACGACCTGCAGATCCTCACGGCGGAACAGGGATTCCCCGAACTGCCGAGCGTCGGGGTCACGCTGGCGTTCGACCGCGAGGCGCCCACGGCGTTGACGGCGGCGTTCGCGGCGCATGTCAGGAAGTTTCTTCCGGCGGCTTGAAGGTGACGCCGGAGGTCGTGGCCGGCACGGCGATGCATCTCAGGTCTTGAGCGCGTGCTTGAACTGCGTCATCGCAAACGCCCAGGTCATGCGCGTGGCATCGGGCCCGGCCGCATCGCTGAACAGCAGCTTCGACGCGCCGCCGCTCCACGCATGCCCGAGCCCCGCGATCTCGCACAGCGAGACCACCGTGCGGCCCTTGCGCTTGAAGTCGGTCACGCGCATCGGGCGGCGCTTGCCGCGCTGCACGTCGCGCGGCAAACCGGGCCGCGCACCCATCGCCGTAGCCCAGACGGCGGCGCTGTTGACGGCGTTGCTGGGCACGACCACGGCATCGGCATCGCCATGCAGCACGAGCATCGGCGGCAGGGTCGCGAACACGGCCGCCGCGCCCATCGCCTTGCCGACCGCGGTAACAGGCATCGGCGGCACGTTCTGCCCGCGCATCGCGCCGAGCGCGGTGGCCGACGACTTCGCGGCGCCGGGCGCCACGCCCGAGTGCATGACGACGGCGCGAAAGCGCTGCGGGTAGCGCGTGGCCAGCAGCGCCGCCATGCTGGCGCCGGCCGAGAGGCCAGCCAATGCGACGCGCTCGCGGTCCACCGGATAGAGCATGCAGGCCTGGTCGACCGCGGCCATCAAGGTCGCGGCCTCGGCGTCTGCCTTGCCGGAGCGGCGCTCGTACCAGTTCCAGCAGCCTTGGGGATGCGCGAGCCGGTCCTGCTCAGGGTAGAGCACCAGGAAGCGCTGGCGCACCGCCAGCGCGTTCATGCGCGTGCTGGCCGCGAAGTCGCGTCCGCTCTGCCCGCAGCCATGCAGCATGACCATGAGCGGCAGCTTCTCGCCGGGCTTGAGCAGCAGGCCCGCGGGGCGGAACAGGTGATAGCCGCGCGCCCCACCCGCACCGATCGCCATGCCGCTGAGCCAGTCGCCCTTGCCGGGCGGCGGCTTCAGGCGCTTGGCGGTCGCGCGCTGCACCTGGCCCGCCACGCGCTTGCTGTTGCCGAGCGTGATCTTGGTGAGCGCCTTCAGGTTGCGCTCGTAGGCGCGGGCGAAGACGGAAGCGGTGGAACGACGGGCCATGGCGCAGTGTGCAGGCAAAGCGCCGGGCGGCCAAACGGCCGCGAAGCCCTCCTCAATAGATTTCCGGAACGATCATGTTGGCGGGCACAGGCTGACGCAGGTAGTCGTCGTGCCGCACGCGCTCGGGCAGTTCGACCGGCGGATGCGCCACTTCCTGATACGGCAGTTGTCCCAGCAGATGGCTGATGCAATTCAGCCGCGCCTTCTTCTTGTCGACCGCCTGCACCACCCACCACGGCGCCTCGGGAATGTGGGTGCGCTCCAGCATGATTTCCTTCGCCTTGGTGTATTCCTCCCAGCGGCGGCGGCTCTCCAGGTCCATGGGGCTCAGCTTCCATTGCTTGAGCGGATCGTGGATGCGGCCGAGAAAGCGCATGTGCTGCTCGTCGTCGGTGATGGAGAACCAGTACTTGATGAGCTTGATGCCCGAGCGCACGAGCATCTTCTCGAACTCGGGCACGGTGCGAAAGAACTCCTCGTACTCGTCGTCGCTGCAGAAACCCATCACGCGCTCGACGCCGGCGCGGTTGTACCAGCTGCGATCGAACAGCACCATCTCGCCGGCCGCCGGCAGGTGCGCGGCATAGCGCTGGAAGTACCACTGCGTGCGTTCGCGGTCGTTCGGTGCGGGCAGCGCGGCCACGCGGGCCACGCGCGGATTCAACCGCTGCGTGATGCGCTTGATGACGCCGCCCTTGCCCGCCGCATCGCGGCCTTCGAACAGGATGACGACCTTCTGCTTGCTGTGCTGCACCCAGTCCTGCAGCTTGACGAGTTCGCCCTGCAGGCGGAAGAGCTCCCTGAAATAAGCCTGGCGGGCCGCCTTGTCGGTGGGGGTGTTGACGCTGGCGGCGTCGAGCCCGTCGATGTTGCGGTCTTCGATCTCCAGCTCGAGCTCTTCGTCGTAGCTGTCGATCAGGTCGCGGGCGATGCGTTGCATCAGGTCTTCGTGGTCTGGAAGGGCGCTCGTCAGCATGATGAGGAAGGAAGAAGTGGGAGAAGAAAAAAGCATGCTGCACGCCCCATATGACTGCGGCGTGACGGTTTGGCGGCGGGTTTTCGTAGGCCGACACGCCGTTGTCATATGCCGCGAACACCATGGGCAGCCACTCCAACAGCAAAAAAACGCCCATGAACACGCTCGCCGCCCCGACCACGGAGATGCCGGCCGCGCCCGCCGAGGCGCACCGGCCCAAGCTCGACGCCAAGCCCGGTCCGATCACGCTGATCACCTTCGTGGGCCTCCTGGCCGCGGGCCTGCTCTTCACGGCGTGGAGCCTGGTGGGCGACGTCACGGCCTCGGGCGCGCCCATGACGACCTGGGTGCCCTATATCTTGCTGGGCGTGGCGCTCCTGATCGCGCTGGGCTTCGAGTTCGTCAACGGCTTCCACGACACGGCCAATGCGGTGGCCACGGTGATCTATACGCACTCGCTGCCGCCCAACTTCGCGGTGGTGTGGTCGGGCTTCTTCAATTTCCTGGGCGTGCTGGTGTCCAGCGGCGCGGTGGCCTTCGGCATCATCGCGCTGCTGCCGGTGGAGCTGATCTTGCAGGTGGGCTCGGGCGCAGGCTTCGCGATGGTGTTCGCACTGCTGATCGCCGCGATCATCTGGAACCTGGGCACCTGGTGGCTCGGGCTGCCGGCGTCGTCGTCGCACACGCTGATCGGCTCGATCATCGGCGTGGGCATTGCCAACGCGCTCATGCATGGGCGCGACGGCACCAGCGGCGTCGACTGGGCGCAGGCGACCAAGGTGGGCTATTCGCTGCTGCTCTCGCCGATGGTGGGCTTCGGCTGCGCGGCGCTGCTGCTGCTCGCGCTGCGCGCCTTCGTGAAGAACCGCGCGCTGTATGAAGAGCCCAAGGGCAGCGCGCCGCCGCCGTGGTGGATTCGCGGCCTGTTGATCCTGACCTGCACCGGCGTGTCGTTCGCGCACGGCTCCAACGACGGGCAGAAGGGCATGGGCCTGATCATGCTGATCCTGGTCGGCACGGTGCCGATGGCCTACGCGCTGAACCGCACGATGCCCGCCAACGAAACGGTGAAGTTCGTCGCCGTGGCCGAGATGACGCAGAACGCGCTCAACCGCAGCGTGCCGACCTCGCTGCCCGCGCTGGCGCCGGCAGAGGCGCGCGATGCGCTCTCCACTTACGTTCGCACCCGCGAGTTCAACGACAAGGTCGTGCCCGCGCTGGCCGCGACCGCCGGCAGCATCGGCGAGCAGGTGCGCAAGCACGGTTCCCTTGCGGCGGTGCCGGCCGAAGCCGTCGCCAACGTGCGCAACGACATGTACCTGGCCTCCGAAGCCATTCGCCACCTCGACAAGAGCGGCGCCGCGAAGTTCGACGACGAGACCAGGCTGCGCGTCGGCGCGTTTCGCCAGGAGCTGGACGATGCGACGCGCTTCATTCCGCTGTGGGTCAAGATTGCCGTGGCCATCGCGCTTGGCCTGGGCACGATGATCGGCTGGAAGCGCATCGTGGTCACCGTGGGCGAGAAGATCGGCAAGACGCACCTGAGCTACGCGCAGGGCGCATCGGCCGAGGTGGTGGCGATGCTCACCATCGGCGCGGCCGACATGTACGGCCTGCCGGTATCCACCACGCACGTGCTCTCTTCCGGCGTGGCCGGCACCATGACGGCCAGCGGCTCGGGCCTGCAGATGTCCACGCTGCGCAACCTCGCGCTCGCCTGGGTTCTGACGCTGCCCGTGGCCATGCTGCTGTCGGGCTCGCTCTACTGGCTCTTCACCCGTCTTTTCTGATCACGCACCTTGTCGTCGGCATTTCATGATCTCGCCGCCCAGTCGTATGGGGGCGACGAAGCCGGGCTGATCTGCGGCTACCTTTTCGACGCTGCGGCGCCGGAGCCTGCGCGGTCGATCGATTCGGCGCAGGCGGCGGCGTGGCTTGGCGCGCAGCCCGAAGACACCGTTGTCGATGACGGCAATCGTGCGTATGTGTGGCTGCATTTCAACCTGAGCCATGCGCAGGCCGAACGCTGGCTGGTGCGGCACGCGAATCTCTCCGACACCTTCTACGAAACGCTGCACGAAGGCCTGCCCTCCACGCGCATCGAACGTGCGGACGATTCGCTGATCGCGGTCATCAACGACGTGCACTTCGAGTTCAGCTTCGAGCCCTCGGACATCTCCACGCTGTGGATCAGCGTGGGCCCGCGCCTCGTGGTCACGGCGCGCACCAAGCCCCTGCGCTCGGTCGATGCGCTGCGCACCGCGGTGAAGGCGGGCGACGCGCCTCGCTCCAGCACCGAGCTGCTCGAACACCTGCTGCGTGCGCAGGCCGATGTGCTGGTGAAGATCGTGCGCGGCGTCACTTCGCGCATCGACCGCATCGAAGACGAGTTGCTCGCCGGCCGCCTCGATCACAAGCGTGCGCGGCTCGGCGTGCTGCGGCGGTTGCTGGTGCGGCTGCAGCGCCTGCTGGCGCCGGAGCCGGCCGCCCTCTTTCGTCTGCTGCAGGGCCCGCCCACCTGGATGGCCGAGCCCGATGTGCAGGAACTGCGCGGATCGACCGAGGAGTTCTCGGTGGTGCTGCGCGACATGCAGGCGCTGCAGGAGCGCATCAAGTTGCTGCAGGAAGAAATAGCAGCCAACGTCAACGAGGACAACAACCGCAGCCTCTTCGTGCTGACGGTGGTGACGGTGCTGGCGCTGCCGATCAACATCCTCGCGGGCCTGTTCGGCATGAACGTGGGCGGCATTCCGCTCGCGGAGCACAAGCACGGCTTCTGGATCGTGGTGGCAATCGTTGCGAGCTTTACCGCGGTGGCGGCGTGGGCAGCATTCCGCAAGAAGCGCTGAGCCGCGTGCGGCGGCGCGTTAATGCTATTTATTTAGTAGCGTCTTAGGCAGCATCCATGCGCCCGCATCGGTGATCCAGACCCCCTAGAATGGCGGGGTGTCCTCCATTCTCAATGCCGATCTTCACTGCCATTCCGTGGTCTCCGACGGCACATTGACGCCTGAAGCGCTGGCTGCACGCGCAGCCGCCAACGGGGTCGAGCTGTGGGCCCTCACCGACCACGACGAGGTTGGCGGCCAGCACCGCGCAGCCGCTGCGGCGCGCGAAAACGGCATGCGCTATCTCACCGGCACCGAGATCTCGGTGACCTTCGCGAACGAAACCGTGCACATCGTCGGACTGGGTTTCGACCCCGACGACGCCGCGATGACGCAGGGCCTCTACGACACGCGCGGCGGCCGTGGCAAGCGGGCGCAAGAAATGTCGGAGGGTCTGGCCAAGGTCGGCATCCACGGCGCTTATGAAGGCGCGCTCAGGTTCGTCGGCAATCCCGAACTCATTTCACGCACGCACTTCGCGCGCTTCCTCGTCGAGCAAGGCCACTGCCGCGACACGCCCGAGGTATTCCGCAAGTTCCTCACCGAAGGCAAGCCCGGCTACGTGCCGCACCGCTGGGCCTCGCTGAAGGACGCGGTGCACTGGATCACCGCCGCGAAGGGCATGGCCGTGATCGCGCATCCGGGCCGCTACAAGTTCACGGCCAACGAGGAGTACGCGCTGTTCCTCGAATTCAAGGCGCATGGCGGCCGGGCGATCGAGGTCGTCACCGGCAGCCACACCCCGGCCGAATATGTCGAGTACGCCGACAAGGCGCTCGAGTTCGATTTCGCCGCATCCCGCGGCAGCGATTTCCACAGCCCCGACGAGAGCCACTGCGATCTCGGCAAGCTGCCACCGTTGCCTGGCGCCCTCACGCCGGTGTGGGAACTGCTCGGCCACCGCATCCAGCAGTGAGCCAGAGCCCAGGGCCCGGCATCGACAGCGCGGCCGGCGCTGCACTCGCGAATGCACGCGCCGCGCAGCAGACGAGCCGCAGCAAGGAATCCGAACGCATCCTCGCGGGCATCGGCCTGGTGCTCGTCGCGGTAGCCTGCTTCGCCACCCTCGACACGGCCACCAAGGCGTCGACTGCCGGCGTGCCGATCTTGATGGGCGTGTGGTTTCGCTATGCCTTCCAGGCCGTCGCCACCACCGCGGTGCTGCTGCCGCTGCATGGCACGGCGCTGCTGCGCACCCGGCATCCGCGCTACCAGTTGCTGCGCGGCGCGCTGCTGCTGGTGTCGAGCACGCTGGCTTTCCTGAGCCTGCGCTACATGCCGCTGGCCGAGTTCACCTCGATCGTGCTGATCGCGCCGCTGGTCATCACGCTGCTCGCGGCGACCACGCTCAAGGAATATGTCTCGCCGCTGCGCTGGGCGTTGGTGGCGGGCGGCTTCATCGGCACGCTGGTGATCCTCAGGCCCGGCGGCGAAGCCTTCAGCTGGGCGATCCTGCTGCCGATTGGATTGGTGCTGACCAACGCCTGGTTCCAGGTGCTCACCAGCAAGCTCGCGCAGACCGAGAACCCGCTCACGATGCATTTCTATACCGGCTGGGTCGGCGCGCTCATTGCGTCGCTCGCGCTGCCCTTCGTGTGGACCGCCCTGCCCTCATGGGAATGGTGGGCGCTGCTGTGCCTCATGGGATTCATGGGCACAGTGGGTCATTTCATATTGATCCTCGCCTACCAGCGCGCGCCCGCCTCCACGCTCACGCCGTATTTGTATGCACAGATCGCCTTTGCCATGCTGGGCGGCTGGCTTGTTTTTTCGCAAGTGCCCGACCGTTATTCGCTCATCGGCATCTCGATGATCGCGGTCTGCGGCGCCGCCGGTGCGTGGCTCACGGTGCGCGAGCGCCGCGTGCCCATCGAACCGGCGGAATCCTGATCAGGAGATAGTTTCATGGCCCAGTACTTCGAAGTCCATCCCGAGAACCCGCAGCAGCGGCTGCTCAAGCAAGCGGTGACGCTGCTCGCGCGCGGCGAGATCGTGGCAGTGCCCACCGACTCCAGCTACGCGCTGGCTTGCCACCTCGACGACAAGGACGCGGTCGACCAACTGCGCCGCATCCGACAGGTCGACGAGAAGCACCACCTGACGCTCTTGTGCCGCGACCTCAGCGAACTGGCCAATTACGCGCGCGTCGACAACAAGCAATACCGTTTGCTGAAGGCGGCGACGCCCGGCCCCTACACCTTCCTGCTCGAAGCCACGAAGGAAGTGCCGCGCCGCGTGAGCCATCCGCAGCGCAAGACCATCGGCCTGCGCGTGCCCGACCACAAGGTGCTGCTGGAACTGCTCGCGCTGCACGGCGCGCCGCTCTTGGCCACCACGCTGATCGCGCCCGGAGAGACCGAGGCGTTGAACGACGCACAGACCATTCGCGAGCGCTTCGAAAAGCAGATCGGCGCAGTCATCGATGCCGGCGCCTGCCCTTCGCAGCCGACCACCGTGGTTGACCTCACGCCCATGGGCACGGGCGACGATCCGGTCGTGGTGCGGCAGGGACGCGGAGCGCTTGCAGTGCTCGGTCTCTGAAAGAAGTTGGAACCGATAACTAATGCACGTCTGACACAATCGCCCAGTGGATATTTCCAATCTCATACAGACCGTTCTCATCTACGCACTGCCCGTGATCTTCGCGATTACCGTGCACGAAGCGGCCCATGGCTATGTAGCCCGCCACTTCGGAGACAACACCGCCGAGGTGATGGGCCGGGTCACCCTCAATCCCATGAAGCACATCGACCCCATCGGGACCATCCTGATGCCGTTGATGCTGTACTTCGCGACCTCGGGCGCCTTCCTCTTCGGCTATGCCAAGCCGGTGCCTGTGAACTTCGGGCGGCTGCGTCATCCCAAGCGCGACATGATCTGGGTGGCGCTCGCGGGCCCGGTCTCGAACTTCATCCAGGCCATCCTCTGGGCATTGCTGTTCGTGGTGTTGGTTGCGGCCGGTTTCGACAATGAAAACTTTTTCATCCAGATGGCGCGTGGCGGCATCCTGGTCAACCTCGTGATGTGGGCCTTCAACCTGTTTCCGCTGCCTCCGCTCGATGGCGGCCGCGTGCTGGCAGGGCTGCTGCCCAGCGGCCCCGCGCAGAATTTCCTCGCGCGCATCGAGCCTTATGGCTTCTTCATCGTGATGGCCCTGGTCATTGCGGGCGTCGTCAGCACTTTCTGGCTGCGCCCCTTGATGGACGCCGGTTACTTCGTCATCAATCTCATCATCACGCCGCTCAAGGCATTGCTGCTCTAAGTCTGTCGTTCCATGGCCTTGTCTTCTTCCGCTCCGCTGCGCGTCCTGACCGGGATCACCCCGTCGGGCACGCCCCACCTTGGCAACTACGTCGGCTCGATCCGCCACTCGGTGCGGCAGAGCGTCGCGCCCGGTGTCGAGAGCTTCTTCTTCCTGGCTGACTACCACGCGCTCATCAAGGTACAAGACCCGGCCGTGATCCAGCGCTCCACGCTCGAGATCGCAGCAAGCTGGCTCGCGTGCGGGCTCGACCCGGAGCGCGTGACCTTCTACCGCCAGTCGGACATCGCCGCGATTCCCGAGCTCACCTGGTTCCTCACCTGCGTCACCGGCAAGGGCGTGCTCAACCGCGCACATGCCTACAAGGCGCAGCTCGACAAGAACATCGCCAAGGGCGAGGACCCCGACGCCGATGTGACCGCCGGCCTCTTCATGTACCCGGTGCTGATGGGCGCGGACATCCTGATGTTCAACGCCCACAAGGTCCCCGTGGGCCGCGACCAGGTGCAGCACATCGAGATGGCGCGCGACATGGCGCAGCGCTTCAACCACCAGTACGGAGAGCACTTCACGCTGCCCGAAGCCGAGATCGACGATGCCGTCGCCACCCTGCCCGGCCTTGACGGCCGCAAGATGAGCAAGAGCTACGGCAACACGATCCCGCTGTTCGCGTCGCGCGCGTACCTGCAAAAGCAGATCGCCAGCATCGTGACCGACTCGCGCGCGCCCGGCGAGCCCAAGGAAACCGAGGGCTCGGCGCTCTTCCAGATCTACCAGGCCTTTGCCGATGCCGACGAGACCGAGATGCTTCGCAAGGCCTATGCCGACGGCATCGGTTGGGGCGACGCCAAGCAACTGCTGTTCGAGCGGATCGAAGTCGAAGTCGCACCGCTGCGAAAGCGCTACGAAGCGCTGATGAGCGACCCGGCGGAGATCGAGCGCATCCTGCTCATCGGCGCCGAGAAGGCCAGCGCGCTGTCGCAGCCCTTCATGACGCGCCTGCGCCACGCGGTGGGCCTGCGCAACCTCGCGGCGGGCCGCGACAAGGGCAACGCCAAGGCTGCCAAGGTCGCGAAGCCCAGCTTCAAGCAGTACCGCGAACGCGCCGACGGGCTCTTCTATTTCAAGCTGCTCGATGCGCGCGGCGAAACCCTGCTGCAGAGCCGTGGATTTGCTTCGCCGCAGGAAGCCGGCCGTACCATCGCGCTCCTGCAAACCGAGCGCGGTGCGGCACTGGCGACGCTGGCCGAGCAGCTCGAGCCCATCGACACAGAACAATCACGCGCCGTGAACGAGGCGCTGGAGGCATTGGCGGAAGCAACGACCACCACAGATGGAAGTTGAACCGGCAAGGGCCCATCGGCTTATCCGCCGGTGAGCGAAGAGAGAAGACGGTGCGATCACAAAGGAAGAAAACATGAGCATTTATGTCATCGATGACCACCCCCTGATGCGCGACGCGATCGTGATGGTGTTGCGACGCCTGCGACCCGCCGAGAACATCGTCGAGCTCGAGCGGCTCGACAAGCTCGCGAGTTCGGTGCAGCAGCGTGGCGCGCCCACCCTCTTCTGCCTGGACCTGAAGCTTCCGGACACGAATGGCGTCTCGGGCGTGATCGCGGTCAAGCAGGTCTATCCCAACGTGCCGATCGCCGTGTATTCGGCGGCACCGGCCGCGGACATGGAAGACGCCTGCATCGAAGCGGGCGCCGACACCTACATCGAGAAGTCCGCCAGCTCCAATGAATTGGCGGCCGCCCTGCGCGGCCTGCTGATGGCGGGCTCCGAAGAGGCCGACGAGCCGCCGCTCGCGAGCAGCAAGCTCTCCAAGCGCCAGACGCAGCTGATCGCCATGCTCGACAAGGGCATGAGCAATCGCGACATCGCGACCGACCTGGAGATCAGCGAACACACGGTGAAGGTTCACCTGTGGCGCCTGTTCCGCCGGCTCGGTGTGAAGAGCCGCACGCAAGCGCTGCACTACGCCCGCACCAACGGTCTTCTGTCGGGCTGAAAAGGCTCGCCCCCAGGCTGCGCGCACTTCGTGTCGCTACGCCAACCCCCTACCGGGGGCGACACCTGCGGCCCGGCAAAGCCGGTTCCGCGGTGTCTCTCGAAGAAAACCGCGTCTTTGTGCGCGGTTTTTTGATTGCACTTCTCAACCCCCGGAGGCGCTCACGCGCGCCTGTGCCACCGCCTCGTCGGCGTCGTGCAGCGCCACGCGGAACACGCTGCCGCTGCCCAGCCGCGAGCGCACGCTGATCGGGTGCCCCAGCACGTGCGAGAGCCGCGCGACGATGGCCAGGCCGAGGCCGAAGCCGTCGGACGTGCCGGCATGGTCGGCCACCTTGTAGAACTCCAGGAAGACGTCGCGCAGGTGCTCGGGCGCAATGCCGATGCCGGTGTCCCACACCTCCACACGCATGCCGTCGCGCGTCTGCCGCGCGGCCAGCAGCACACCGCCTTCGGTCGTGTACTTGATGGCGTTGGCCAGCAGGTTGCCGATCATGCGGCGCACGCGGATCGGGTCGGTAAGGAAGGAGCCCTCGGTCACGTGCACGCGGAAATCGAGGCCGCGGCTCTCGGCCACCGGGCGGTACTGCAACTCCAGGTCATGCAGCAGCTCGGGCACGTCGACACGCTCGATGTGCAGCCGCACCTGGCCCGAGTCGATGCGCGCCAGGTCGAACATCGAATCGAAAAGCGCATTCACCGCATGCGTGGCGCGCACGATCTTCGGCGCGAGCTCGAGCACCAATTCGGGCTCGTTGCGCAGCCAATCCGCGTACAGCGAAAGTGCCAGCACCGGTTGGCGCATGTCGTGCGCGGCGCTGGCCAGGAAGCGGTTCTTCATCGCCACCGCCGACACCGCTGCCTGCCGCTGCTGCGTGAGCGACTTGATCAGGATGTGGTTGTGGAACAGGAGCTCCAGGCTGTTGCGCGCCGTCTCATGAATGTGGCGCCCCGCGCGCAGCAGCAGGAACCAGTGCAGCATCGGCAGGATCGGCATCAGGTAGCCGTAATGGAACTGCGGCGCGTGCAGATTGACGCTCACAAGCCGGATCACCACCGCCCCCAGCATCGTGATGAAGAGCGTGTTGACGTAGCGCTTGAGCAGCGGCGGATGCAGCGCGAGCCCGTTGAGCGGAAAAGTGGCCACCCCGGCCACGATCAGCCAGCTCATGAACTGGTTCACCTGCGGCGTGCGCTCGAAGAACAGCAGGATCGACGACCCCCACACCACCGCGGTCGTGCTCCAGATGAAGCCGTAGCGCTCGGTGAATTGTTGCTGCGCCGCGGAGCTCCGGCCGGCGTAGCGCACCGTGTAGACATGCGAGCCCCAGGCCCGGCAAATCGTGGCGATGACGCCGGCCATCAGCCACGTGAGCAGCTCCCAGCGCGGCACGTCGACCCAGCTCAGCCCGACCATGGCCGGGATGAGCGCAACAGAAACGATGTAGGAGCTGCGCGAGGAGCGCATCAAGCTGCGGATCAGCTCGCCACGCACCCACGATTCGGCCTCGTCGGCCGAGGCCGGTGCCGGTGTCAAGCTTGCGATCGACGGATTGGCCATATGGCACAGGCCCCTTGTTCTTATCCGGCAATTGAAAATGGGCCCCTGCAAGGGCTCCGAGAGATGGCGATATTAACGGTCTGCCATCCAATGTTTCCCAAGGTAACCCGCAGAAGGTCTGCTCGTGATAATCCGCAGAGATCCGCGGATTCGCCGAACAAGAAGGAACCCAACCGCATGCTGTCCCATGTTTTCGTCGGCGTGACCGACTTCGAGCGCGCCTTCGGTTTCTACACAGCGCTCATGGGCGAACTGCGCCTGAAGCTGCGCTTTCGCGACGACACGAAGCCATGGGCCGGCTGGCAAAGCCCCGATGCACCGCGCCCCTTGTTCCTGGTCGGTGCGCCTTTCGATGGCCAGGAGGCCACGCACGGCAACGGCCAGATGGTGGCGCTGCTGGCCGCCGACCGCGCCACCGTGGAGCGCGCCCACGCCGCAGCGCTGGCCCACGGCGGCAGCTGCGAAGGCCCGCCCGGACTCAGGCCGCACTACCACCCGGACTACTATGGCGCGTACTTCCGCGATCCGGACGGACACAAACTCTGCGTCTGCTGCCACACACCACCGATCACATGCTGAACAACATCACTCCCTTCCTCGTCCACTGGGCCATCACGGCCGTCTCGCTCTGGGTAGCCAGCCTTCTCTTTCGCGGGCTCAAGTTCGACGGCACCGGCGCGCTGGTGATCTCGGCCCTGCTGCTCGGACTGGCCAACGCGGTCGTGAAGCCGCTGCTGATCGTGCTCACGCTGCCGCTGACGCTGGTGACCTTCGGCCTCTTCCTGCTGGTCATCAATGCGTTGATGATCCTGCTGGTGGCCGCACTGGTGAAGGGCTTCAAGGTCTCCGGTTTCTGGACCGCGCTCTTCGCGAGCATCTTCATCTCGCTCCTGAGCATCGTCATCGGCTCGTTCGTCACCAGCGACGATCCGGCCGAGAAGGTGCAGATGCCACAGAGCGGCAACTGGCTCTGAGTTCCGCAAGCTCTTCTCCTGGGGTTTTGATGGAACTGTGTTCCATACAGCCGTCAACGTCGATCAAATCACGGCTGTTTGGCGCCATTTCCCTCTTTTAAGCTCGCAAGCATTGCCGCAGGGGGCCGCTTCGTCCAAGATGAGACGCGCCTTCGCAAGGGAGCGCGTGAAGCAAAGGGACGGAATGCGCATAGCAACACTCGACAACGAGCGGGATCAGTTGCGACTGGTCACCCACACCGCAACGGGCCTCGGCCATGAATGCCACGAATACATGGACGGCGCTTTGCTCCTGCAGGCCGTGGAGGCGCAGCGGTTCGAGCTGCTCATCCTTCACTGGCGCCTGCCCGGCATCGACAGCCCGGCCCTGGTGAAAGCGCTGCGGCGGGCTGCCGGCAACCGTCTTCCAATTCTCTTCACGACGCACAGGGCCGATGCCGCGGACATGGCGATGAGCCTGCATGCCGGTGCCGACGATTTCATGATCTCGCCCATCTCCGGCGCGGAGCTCGAAGCACGCATCTGCGGGCTGCAGCGCCGGTCGGAACCCGCGCTGCACGAGCCCCAACTGGCCTTCGGGCCCTATCAATTCCTTCCGGCATGGCGCACGGTCAAGCTCAACGGGGTGCGGGTCGAGCTGAGAAGCCGCGAGTACGACCTGGCGCTGTTTCTTTTCCAGAACACCGGCCGCCTCCTGTCACGTGAACAGTTGTATCAAGCGATCTGGGGCGCCGATTTCAGGGCGCTTTCGCGATCGCTGGACACGCACCTGTCGCGTGTGAGGGCCAAGCTCGACCTTCGCCCGGCAAATGGCTTTCTGCTGGCGGCCCTGCGCGGATTCGGCTATCGGCTCGAGACGGTTTCTGCGCAGGAGGACGTACAGGCGGGCCCTGCTCCTATATTGCAGGAAAGGCCCATGAAGGCGAATTCAGCCACCACGAAAAGCTACACATTCGTACACGCCCCAGAGAGGGAAATGGGTTGCGGCGCACTTGTGAGGCGTGCTACCCTCGACCTCAAAGACATTTGAGAGGACTTCCATGAAGATGATCAAGCTCGCAGCCGCCCTTGCCTCCCTGGCAATTTCGTCGGCATTTGCCCAGACACCGGCACCCGCCACCAACACGACGCCGGCGCCCGCACCCGCTGGTGCAGCCGGCGCAACCGCCGCAACGACCGGCGGCCTGACCCCCGGCCAATGGGGCGCTGTTGCAGGTAGCACCGCTTTGCTGGTGGCAGTCGCCAGCAGCAACGGCGGCAACGGTGGTGGTGGCTTCGTCATCATCCCCGGCACCGGTACTGGCACAGGCACCACCGGCACGCGTTAAATGCTGCGTGCCCTCCCAATGGGAGGGCATTCGCTGAAAGCTCCGCGCGTTGGTTTCGCCACGCGACTTTTAAAACGTTGCCTTTGGGCAACGTTTTATTTGGGCGTTGGCGGTTGTTCCTCCGGGTCTTCAGCCATGCTGGATGCCGCTCGGCTCGTATACAACGGCCAAACTGCGGCCCAGCCGGATTTCAATCCAGCCTATCGCTATCTGCGGACACAGGTCGGTGACCGCACCCTTTTCATGGTGCTCGGCTATATCGATCAGCGGGCCGAGGGCCCTGTCGAAGTCTGGTACAGCGGCAGCGGTGAAATTGTCAGGCTTCTGAACGGTCAGCTCGTGGGCACCACCGGGCTCAGCACCGACTGGCGAAACGTTCGATTCACTGGACTGCCTGCATGGCCAACTCCCGATGCGACCAGCACCTCAAGCGGTTCGGGCCAAGGCTACACGCGCCTGCGTGATCTCATGCCGGGCTATCGCTTCGGGATTCGCGACGAAATCGTTCGAACTCCCATCTCACCACCACAGAACACCTCCCTCGCAGGCGCTAATCCCGCCTCCTTGCGTTGGTACGAAGAACGCAGCGTGTCGCGGCCATCCACGGCCTCACTGCCTGCAGCCCGCTTCGGGATATCGAACTCGTCGGGAGCACCGCAGGTCGTGTATTCAGAGCAGTGCCTCACCAGCGACTTCTGCATGAGCTTCGAACAATGGACGCCCTCCGCACCGGCGGCCGGTAGATCGGCAAGTTCCGGCACATGAATCCCTGGGTTCGCGGTATTGGCAAACGGCATTGGCCTCGTCGAGCGGCCATCGCGTGCGCGTTGGCGGCAAGTTTCGGCGTCTCGGCGCAACCACTCAGCACGGCCACGAAGACCGAGGCGACGAATGACGCCGACGTGCGCCCCGGCGAGCGCCTGAGCACCTGGCTGTTGCGCCAGCCCGCCGATGCCGCCTCTCCCGGCCTTGCATGGCGCGTGCCGCAGGAACGACTGGCGCAGCAGTTTCTCAAGAACACCCTGCTGGTTCGCATCGAGTCGATCAACCGGCGCTCACCCCGTTCGGAACAAGCCGATCGCCTGAGCCTGATTTCCTGGCTACAGGCCTTGCCGGTCACAGGCCGGGTGGCACTCGGCATCGTGGACCCACGCTGGCTGCAGGCGCATCCTGAAGAAGACCCGGTGCTGGCGGCCGGCCAGCAGCTGGTTGCCGCGCCGCCGAACCTGAAGACCATCGCGGTGGTCCGCCCCAGCGGGGAGCTTTGCCATGTGACGCATGAAGCCGGCCGAACCGCCTGGGACTACGTGGCAGCCTGCGAGCCCCGAGGCCCCTCCGACTGGGCCTGGGTCGCGCAGCCGGATGGCCGCACCGCCCGCGTAGGCGTGGCCCCCTGGAACAGCGAGCCTTCGGACGAACCTGCGCCAGGCGCGTGGATCTGGGCGGCTCCCCGCGAGATGCCCGACCTGGTCGCCGCTTCCGAGGGGATCATCAAGTTTCTCGCCACGCAAGGCCCCTCGCCTCAAGGCGACGTTTCATCGGCGGGTATTTCCGCGCAACCGGGAGCGCAGCAACCTTCGGCTCCCGCGCCGACGATCACGCCGTCGACCACCGTCTCCGTGCGCCCCGAAGCGGCGCCGCAGTACAACGCCATTCGCACCAGCAGCAACGATTGGGGCGAGACCGGCCTGCTCCAGACGCCCACCGCACGCATGGGCCAGGCTGGCGACTTTCGGACATCGATCACCCATGTTTCGCCGTACACCCGGCTGAACGTGATGTTCCAGCCGCTGGACTGGATGGAAGGCGGCTTTCGGTACACGTCGATCAGCAACCGTGCCTACGCCGCGAGCACCACCGGTCAAAGCAACAAGGACAAGAGCATCGACCTGAAGTTGAGGCTCATGCGCGAATCCGCCTATGTGCCCGAACTCGCGCTCGGTTTTCGAGACATCGGCGGCACCGGGTTGTTCTCCGCCGAATACCTGGTTGCGAACAAGCGATATGGCGATTTCGACTTCAGCCTCGGCATCGGCTGGGGTTATCTCGGCAACAGCGGCAACATTCGTAACCCGCTGACGCTCCTGAGCAGCCGCTTCGACACGCGCAGGGTGAGTTCAGCGCAAGGCGGCGAAACCAATTTCGGCGCCTTCTTCCGCGGCCCCGCGGCCCTGTTCGGCGGCGTGGAATGGCGCACCCCCTGGGAGCCGCTGACCGTCAAGCTCGAATACGAAGGCAACAACTACAAGAACGAGCCTCAGGCCAACAATCAGCCGCAGCGCACGCCCTTCAACATCGGCTTCGAGTACCGCTATTCTCCTGGCGTTGCTTTCTCCGCCGGCCTGGAGCGCGGCAACAAGCTGATGGTCGGCGTGACGCTGTCCACCAACGTCGCAACGCTGCGGGCACCCAAGCCGGCCGATCCGCCCCAGCCCCGCTTCACGCCCCAGGCGCCGCAGAACCCGCCGGGCTGGGCGTCGACAGCGGCCGAGATCGAAGCCCGCACCGAATGGACGGTCCAGCGCATCGCACCGCAAGGCAGCGGCGTGCACGTGTGGATCACCGAGAGCAACACCGTCTACCGTCAGGCGCGGGTCGAACAGATCATTGCCGTGCTGCATCGCGATTCGCCCGCGTCGATCAAGAGCTTCATCCTGCACTACAACGAACGCGGCCTCGCGATGCACGCGCAGGTCGTCGATCGGGGCGAATGGGTTGCCGAGCACTACCAGGCGCAGTCGCCCGCCGAAGCACGCGCAGCCAGCCAGCGCGACTACGCGCCGCACCAGGACGCGAGCGAAGACCGGCTGTTCCTGCCACCGGAAAAGATCGCCACCGCCGCCACCACCGATAACGCAGCAACCGCGTCCGCGCAGCAGCAGTACACCGCGGCATTGGCGCCATGGGAACGCCGCACCGAGAAGTTCACCTATGGCGTGACGCCGTACTTCTCGCAGATCATTGGCGGCCCCGATGCCTTCATGCTCTACCAGATCGGTGTTCAGGCCACGGCGGAATACCGCTTCACGCCGAGCACATGGGTGAACGGTGCGCTGAACTGGCGCCTGCTGGATAACTTCGACAAGTTCACCTACACCGCGCCCAGCAATCTTCCACGCGTGCGCACCTTCCAACGCGAATACGTCACCACCTCGCGGGTGACGATGCCGGTGTTCCAACTGACCCATGTGGGCCGGCTGAGCGAAGACCAGTACTACAGCGTTTACGGCGGCGCCCTCGAATCGATGTTCGCCGGCGTGGGTGCCGAATGGCTGTATCGCCCATGGCGCAGCAAGTTCGCCCTGGGCATCGACATCAACCATGTGCGCCAGCGCGACTTCCAGCAAGACTTCGGTCTGCGCGACTACAAGGTCAACACCGGCCATGCCACGCTGTACTGGGACACGGGCTGGAACGGCGTGATGACGAGGATCAGCGCCGGCCAATACCTGGCCGGAGATCGCGGGGTCACGCTCGACATCAGCCGCCGCTTCGACAATGGCGTGATGGTTGGCGTCTACGCGACCAAGACCAATGTGTCGGCGGCGCAATTCGGCGAAGGCAGCTTCGACAAGGGCATCTATATCTCCGTGCCGTTCGATGCATTCCTGCCGAAGTCCAGCAAGTACTCCGCGGGCTTTGCGTGGTCGCCGTTGACGCGCGATGGCGGTGCGAAGCTGGGGCGGATCAACCCGCTCTACGACATGACGTCGGTCCGCGACCCGAAGGCTTTCAGCTTCGCGGCGCCGGAGAACAAACAGCCGAAGGCTGGCGACAACATTCTCAATTTCGAGAATGCACGATAGACGCGACCCAACAGCGTAACGATGTATGGCGAGCGCTGTGCAGAGCGACTTCTCCACTCTCGCAGCCGCATTGGTCATGAATACGGCTGCGTTAAGTGGCGGCATCTGCGCTTCCGCCCTCACCAATTGTTCGGTACTCCTCAGAGCACAAGGAACGCCTCGTGGTCAGGCAAGGACTAGAGTCATCTCAACGGTGCCGCCCCCTCCGAAGAGGACTTTAATTCCGTAAACTTTCCGCCTCCGGATGTATAAGTGGCCGGCAACTGGGCGCGACGGTGACCGTTAGCCATTGCAGCATTGATCTCCACGGGCGCATAACTAGCCATGGCCGCCACCCCTCGCATAGGAGCGCCCTTGGCGTCCCATGAGTACTCGTCAACATACAGTGCTCGCTCGTACTTGCCCTTCGGAATGATTCGCGAATAAACACCGACGGAAACCACAGCTGTCCCCGAACTGGCTCGAGGACTTCCCTCGCCACGGATGCGAACGTGATTCTCATAGGCAGAGTCGGATCGGACGACGCCCGGCCCCGAATAACCGCCCTTCGAATCGACACTCACCGCATTCCGGTATGGAACTGTGTCAGCGTCGAGAGCCCGAAACAGGACAGCGCCCTGCGCCATCTCCGAGTCCGTCACAGTCACCGTGATTTCATTCGATCGACACTTGCCAACTATGTTCACGGCATACGCCGCCGAGGATGAAGTTGGGCGCATGCTCCGAACTGTCGCCGTGATGCGATTGGACTCTACATAGTCCTGATTTGAATAGGCAGCCAGTTGGATAGGTGCCCCACTATTCCCCATCGAGTCGAGCTTCACTTTGTTTCTCTTGGAACCGTTCGAGATGTAGACGCAATGCCGAGGAGTATCGACCGACGTCACCGTGAACTCGCAATCGTCCGCGCCAGCAATTAACAGACCATATCCGTTGCTGTTCGTGCCACCACCAGTCATTCCAGAAAAGCGCAGATCCCCGGTCCATCGCCGCGGCTTGGCAGATTTGCCTCGAGACCAGATCTGGACCCCCACAGTCAGCCTAGATACATCCAAATTAAGTCGCACGTCGCGAACGTCGTCGCCATCGGGACTCACGGCACGCTCAACAGTAGATCCACCAGCGCCGCTGCCAGTAATCTTCCCGTTGACAGAAGATCCACTTCCAACGCGCAACAGGTCAAGGCCGGGGGTGCCACCTATGAAGTTCACATTCCGAGCCTCGACACCAGCTGGAACAATCAATCCCGTATTGATTCTTGCGGGAGCGTGCTCAAAGTCGATCACCTTCTTTCCCGAGTTGAGCGCAGCTTGCGCCGCCTGCGACACATCCGCTACCCCATCCCAGCTTCCGCCATACGATTTCGCTTTCGCCACAGCGTCATCCGCGCGAGCCGTCGAGGTCAGCGACGTACATAGCCCTGCAAGCAAGAAATATCTCCGATTAGCCGTCACGATTATTTTCTGCATCAACGCCTTGATCATCGGTTCATTATGGAAATCGCAAGGGACGCCCGCATAACCTAAAAACTACAAGAAAGAGATTCTTGATGCGAGTAGCGCCTGCATGATCATTGCCACCGACGCGAAGGATCCTCGCGGCTCACGAGGGAGCCCCGATCCTCGCCGTGCGAGTCAGATCACCGCAAGCGTGTCCGAGAATTTTCGTTCTGCGTAGCCAGCCCGACTGGCAACTCAGAGTGCAACGGCCATCGGCAGTTCCGAGTTGGCACTCTCTTCGGTGCAATTCACAACAGTCAACGACCTGCGATTCCGCTCCATGTGCACCCAGTCGACCACTTCCGCGTGAGCGCGGTAGCCGGGCAGCATCTGCTGCAGCGTTCGCTTGAGCGCCGGCACGTCGCTGTTGCGAAGCGCGGCGGTCAATACGTCGAACTGGCGCCAAAGCTCTTCCTCGGGGAGGCAAGGCTCGTGCGCCTTCATCACGCGCGGGTGCGAGGTCTGCAGGGCGTTGTCGCCGATCAGCAGTTCCTCGTACAGCTTCTCGCCGGGCCGCAGGCCGGTGATCTGGAGTTCGATGTCGCCATCGGGCGAGTTCTCGTCTCGCACCGTGCGTCCCGACAGTTCAACCAGGCGGCGCGCGAGGTCGATGATGCGCACCGGCTCGCCCATGTCGAGCACGAACACATCGCCGCCTTCGGCCATTGCGCTGGCCTGGATGACCAATTGCGCCGCCTCTGGAATGGTCATGAAGTAGCGCGTGATGTCCGCATGCGTCAGCGTGATCGGGCCGCCCGCTTCGATTTGCCGGCGGAACAGCGGAACCACCGAGCCGCTGGAGCCCAGCACATTGCCGAAGCGAACCATCGAGAAGCAGGTGCCCGATTTTTGTTGCGCGAGCCCCTGCAGAGTCATCTCGGCCAACCGCTTGCTGGCGCCCATGACGTTGGTCGGGCGCACCGCCTTGTCGGTGCTGATGAGCACGAAGCGGCGCACCTTGCATTCCATGGCGACCCGCGCCGCCGTGAGCGTGCCCAGCGCGTTGTTGCGCACGCCTTCGATCGGGTTGTGCTCGACCAGCGGCACATGCTTGTAGGCGGCGGCGTGATAGACGGTGTCCGGGTGCCAGGCGCGCATCACTTCACGCAAACGCGCCGCGTCGCACACCGACGCCAGCAGAGGAACCACGTGGATGTGGGGCGCCAAGGCTTCGAGCTCCTGATGGATTCCATAGAGCGCGTACTCGTTCATCTCCACCAGCAGCAACGTTTTGGGCGAAAGCTGCACGATCTGCCGGCACAGCTCGCTGCCGATGGAACCGCCCGCTCCCGTGACCAGCACGACTTGATGGCGGATGTTCTTGTGCAGCAAATCGCCTCTCGGCGCGACCGGGTCACGCCCCAAGAGGTCTTCGATGTCGACCTCGAGCAGATCGTGGACCTGCACTCGGCCGTTGGCCAGATCGGCCAGTGCCGGGAGCGTCCGCACATGAAGATGCAGAGGCAGCAACTGGTTCAGGATCTCCGCCCGGCGCCCACGGCTGGACGAAGGCATCGCCATCAGCACATCGGTAATGCCGTGCTTCGCAGCGTTGTGCTCGAGCCAATCGGGCGAATGGATGGGCAGCCCGTGAAGGGTGTTGCCTTGGAGATGCCTGGCGTCGTCGATGAAGGCACGAACCGACATCTCGCGGCTCTGGGCCAATGCGGCAGCCAGTTGCACCCCGGCGCCGCCGGCACCGTAGATCACCACTTGCGGCAATGCCTTCCGGTCGAGCGCGCTCATGTACATGCCGCCCAACCAGTAGCGCGCCAACATGCGCGAGCTGGCCACTGTCAGGAACAGCATCATGGGCATGAGGAACCCGACCGTCCGCGGAACCCCGCTCACGCCGATCACGGAAAACACGAGCCCGTAGCCGATGCCGAAGAACGTGCAGGCACGCACGATGGCCATCAATGCGGCGGGACCGGCGTAACGGAAGATGGCCCTATACAGCCCGAAAACGATGAAGAGGGGTAGCGCGCCGACAATCGCCGCGCCTACCGCCGTCCATTGAACTCCGCGAAGGGTTACCCACTGCTCGTAACGAAGGCTGAACGCCACCCATACGCACAGGACGCAAAGCGCTGCATCGACAGCCAGCGCCAGCAGGCGTTTGGCAGGGCGGGGCAACGCAAGCAAGGGTGCTGCAAGGCGGTTGATGAGGGATCGCACTTAGAGTTAATAGTTGTTTTAGCGAACAACAATTTTCTCCGAAGGTCCCGCCCTTGCCTCCCCTATTCAGGGTATCAACTCTCTCTAAAATGTTAACGTGTGTATCCAATGTCGGATAACGTCACCGCGGCCGGTAGGACACGGCTGACGCGTCAAGCGGCATCTTTGTATTTGTATTCGGTGTACCGGTAACCGCCGTATTTGTAGCCATAGCTACCGTAGTGCCGGCGTGAAAGATCCATGCCGTTGAAGACAACGCCGCTGACCCGCTGGCCTGCATGGGCCAGGCGCTTGACGCTCTCGCTGAGTTCGCCGATCTGCGTGAGGTTGTCGCGCGCCACCAACAGAATCGCGCCGGCGTGTGCCGCCACCGCTGCAGCATCGGCCGCCACCAGCACGGGTGGACTGTCGATCACCACGAGGTCGTAGCGGGCCGACATGGCTTCAAGGAATTCCCTCAACGTAGACGACAGCATCATGCTGGCCGGATTGAACGGGTAGTTGCCCGTGGTGAGAACGTCGAGGTTCGGCGTCACTTGGCTGTGGATCGCCTGCTCGCTGGTCATGTCACCAGAGAGGATGTCGGCCAGCCCGCCCTTGCGCGGCAGGCCGAAGGCTGTGTGCAGGTGGCCCTTCCGCAAGTCGGCGTCGACCAGCAGTACGCGCCGGCCGGCCTCGGCCATGATGGCCGCGAAGTTGCCTGAAACGAAGCTCTTGCCGACACCCGGCGTGGCACCGGTGATGAGCACGCGGTTGTTGTCGGTCTCCATCAACGCCAACTGCAGGGAAATGCGCAGGTTGCGCAAGCTTTCCACGGCAAGGCTTTCCGGCTCGTTGATGGCCAGCACTTGGACGCCGCCGACGCCACCCGCAATGCGTTGCCCGATTCGCTCCTGCTCGATGGCGAGTGGCACGACGGAGTAAACGTTCAGGCCTAGGCGGTCTTCGATTTCTTGCGGATTGTTAATGCCGCTGGCCATTTTGCTGCGCAAGATCGCAAAAGCGACGCCGGCCAGCAGGCCGAGCACGAGCGACAGCGCAACGATCAAAGGCTTTTGTGGCTTCACCGGTTTCTTGGGCTCGGTCGCTTTGTCGAGCAGGCGCACGTTGCCGACCTTACCTTCCTTGACCAAGCGCAACTGCAACGAGCTGTTGAGCAGCGACTTGTAAAGCTCGCCATTGACACGGACATCGCGCTCCAGCCGCAATGCATCGCGCTGAACAACCGGCATGGCACTAACACGGCTGTCGATTTGAGCGAGTTCGCGATTGATGGCTGATATCTGACCATCGATCACGCCGACCTTGGGGTTCGTCGCAGTGAAGCGCGCGCGTAGGTCACGCCGCTGCTGCTCCGACTCGAGCAGTTGCTTTCGCAGTTCGACAGTCTGATTCAGCATGGCCTTGGCCTCCTCGTCGAAGGCGATGGTCCCGTTCTTGTTGCGGAAGCTTGCGTAGGCGTCTTCCGAAACTTCGAGTTGCTTCTTGAATTCGGGTAGTTGGTCGTCGAGGAATTCAAGTGTCTTCTCAGCTTCGGCCGCTTTCCGCTCGATGTTTTGGTGCACGTACTGCGCGCCGATCTCATCGAGGATCCGCCGCAAACGATCGCGATCACTGTCCTCCAGCGACACGCTGATCACGTTCGATTGTTTGCCCTGCTCGCTGAGTTGAACCCGCCTTTGCAGCTCCTCAATCGTCGCCAGCAGGGAAGCATGCGAAACAACGAATTCGGCACCAGGTTTTCCGTCCAGTTTCGACACCATCAGTGCGATGGTGCCTCCGGGTATCACCTGACTAAGCAGCTTGCCAACGGTGCCAGACAATGGGGATGGCAGGTCAGGATGGGCGAGCGTGTACTGCCCATCGGTCTGCGCGGTGATCACGAATGGCTGCTGATCCTCAAGTGCCGCGGGCACGTTAAATTTTTCAATGTCTATCGCCTCAGTACCCGACACATAGCCATCGAAGCCAAAAAGCCCCGGCTCAGACAGATTCTTCGCACGCCGTGCAAGCCATTCTCCAATCACAGGGATACGGCGGGGCTGCGCGTCGATGTAGAGGCGCGTTGCCTCCACTGCTCCACCGATGACCAAGCGCGATCGAAGGATCTGAATTTCGCCTGTTGCCGGCGTCTTTACGTCGAACAGGTTCGCCGTATCACCAAGGAAGTTCTTTGCGTCGGGCGCTGAGTCTTCGACCTGGATTAGCAAATTGGACTGATAAATAGGCGTGGACAATAACGCATAGGCGACACCCAACACGACGGCGACAAAAGTAATGCCGGCCACCAACCACTTGCGATCGATCAGGATGTCGAGGTATTCGGACAGGTGGATGACATCGTCATCATCGCGCGGGGTAACGATAGGAGCCGTCGTGGGCATCGGAGTAGAAGCAAGAGCAGTCATGAGAGTTTCTTGATGCGTTCGACCCACGCACTGGCGCCGTCGTCGATGAGTTTCAGGGCTCGCTCGAAGGCCGGCTGGCCCAGGCGATAAGGATCGGGGATGTCGACGCGTGCGACCTCGCCGAGACGAAACAACTTGCCGCGTGTGAGCGGGTGCTTCTCGTTGATATGCAGTCGTTGCTCTTCGTCCATGACCAGGATCAGGTCGGCTTCCTGGCACATCCGGCTGGTCAGTTGCCGCGCACGATGAGACTCGATGTCGAGGCCGCGCTTGGCCATGAGTTCACGCGCCAATGCGTCAGCGGGCTGGCCCACAAGTGCACCCACGCCGGCGGACGTCACCTTGATGTTTGGCAAAGCAGCGGCGATCAAGGCTTCTCCCATCGGGCTGCGGCAGATGTTTCCGATGCATACGACCAGTACGGACTTCATCGCGTGAGCCGCTCGCTTTGGCCAACGGCATTGAACAGCCGCAAAGGACAATTAATCACGGTTGAAACTCCCTTTTCTTGATGACATTTTAGTTGCTGGTTGTCACGTGGCTGTTACGCCCGCTGGCCGTCAACCGAAAGCCTCTTGGCAAGCCACGGCCACATCAGCCGGGCGAGCATCTCGCCGAACAGAAGTCCAACGCCGTCAGCCAACAGGTCCGCCCACTCGGCAGACCGGTCAGGAGTGGAAGCCTGCAGCGCTTCGATGAGCCCGCCATACGCGAGGAGCCCCAACAGAACGGCGGCGGTGCGCCCCGGATAAGCGCGATGCGCCCAAAAGGCAAGCATTGCAAAAGCCAGCAGATGGTTTGTCTTGTCCCAACCGGTGGATGGCATCGGAGTTGTGGCGGGCGCGAGCGAAAGCACGAGCACCGCGACGGCACACGCCCAGAACACGATGCGGGAGACCCGGCCGAATCGCTGTCCGGTCGTGCTGCTTCTTCCATGAGTAGTGTTGTCAGGCACGCGCCACCACCTCGCCCGGAAGCAACACACGGTCTGCGGCCACCTTGGCCCCTTGGGCGATTGAGGCGCCCACCTGCATCCACGCACGGCGCCCCAAGATGCTGCCACCGGCCATCCCGGCATTCACGCCCAGATGGCCGAACGGCTCCATCGTGCAGTCGTGATCGACAACCGCACCGCAGTTCACGATCACGCCTTCCCCCAGCTCGACGCCAGTGCCCACGACAGCACCGGCCATGACGGCGCTGCCTTGGCCTATCGCAGCCCTGTGCGATACAGCGGCAGCGGGGTGAATCACCGTTGCCAAAGCCAACCCCTCCGCCTGCACGCGCTGGTGCAAAGCTTCGCGCAACGCGTTGTTGCCGATGGCCACGAACACCGCATCGACCTGATTCCTGTATGCGCCCAGCACGGCCGTGGTTCCCCACACCGGCCAGTCCCACAAGCGTTGAGCAGCCTCGGCCGCATCGTCGAGGAACCCCGTCAACACATAGTCGTTTCGGAGCAGGACCGCTTCCGCAACGCTGCGTCCGTGGCCGCCTGTGCCGATGATCAGCAAACGCTTCGTTGCCATCGTCGTCCTTGCAATCAATGCGTCACGCCATCGCGCTTGAGCACTTTGACGAACGTAAGCCACAGGATGCGGATGTCGAATGCCAAGGAACGGCGCTGCAGGTATTCAGCATCGAACTGAACCTTCACCGGAATCGGCAATTCGTCGCGCCCGTTGACTTGAGCCCAACCCGTGAGCCCCGGCACCAACAAGTGCACGCCATGGCCCGTCCGCAAATCGATCAGGTCTGTCTGGTTGAAGAGCGCCGGACGCGGCCCTACAAAGCTCATATCGCCTTTGAGAATGCTCCAAAGCTGCGGTAATTCATCGAGGCTGGATTTTCGTAATAGCGGACCAATCGATGTTAAATGCGACTTCGGATCCGTTAACAGATGCGTGGCGACAGCAGGTGTACCGGTCCGCATGCTGCGGAACTTCGGCATCTTAAAAATTCGATTATTCCTACCAACGCGGTCGGACCAATAAAGTACGGGTCCTCGGGAAGTAAGGCGGACCGCCAAGGCGACCAAGACTAAAGGCACTAACAACACGGCAGCCGCGCAGAGCGCTAAGAGCAGATCAAACAGGCGTTTCACTCAAATATTCCTCTACAGCTAGCCGAAGCCCTTCATTGAGATCCAGCGGGGGCTCCCACCCGAGCATTTGCCTAGCCTTATCTCCGTCCACCTGCAAAGAAGCACAAAGGCTTTGCGCAAGAGTTGCTTTGCCCAGCACACCGGCCCCTACTTTTATCAGACTCACTGGAAACGGAAGAAGACGCGGCGATTTTTTGAGTGCAACACCCATTCGACGTAACAAGTCCACAGTCGAAACATCCTCACCATCGCAAGCTAAAAAAGTCTGAGACGCGGCAGCCGGATGCTCGATGCAAGTGACTATCAAATCGACGAGGTTCTGAATACCAATATAGCTACGTCGATTACTGCTCACGCTTCCGAGCGGCAACGGCCAACCCTTTACCAAAGCGCGCACCAAGCGAGCAAAGTTACCCGGTGCGCCGGGACCATAAACCATTGGTGGTCGCAAAATGACGACCTCAAGCCCTGTGCGGGTAGCTATTTCCTGCAAACCACGTTCAGCTTCCAACTTGGAAATCGCATAGTCCATCATCGGCTGTGGCGTATCGGATTCGGAAAACGGAGCACGACCATCTGTAGTCGATCCCATCACCCCAATAGAACTGAGAAATATCAAGCGCTTTACTCCGGTGGTAGCAGCCTGCTCCGCCAAATTCAACGTCCCGTCTCGATTAATCCTACGAAATTCAGCAAGCGGGTCTGAATTTCTTTCGATCAATACATGGGCTCTGCCGGCACAGTGAACAATGCACTCGACTCCTTCCAACGCATTCTGCCAGTTTGTATCGGAGTCTATATCACCGATCTCAAAGGAATTTGCCCCGCCTGCCGTGTCCCTGCGCACGAGCGACCGCACCGCAACGCCGCGCTTCTCGCAGGCGCGCACCACAGTCGACCCGATAAAGCCGGAAGCACCGGTAACAGCAACTAATTTTTTCATGATTGAAAACCAAGCTCCATCATTAAAAAATAATCAATTTACGCAAAGAAAATAGATGTTTATTGAGAAAAAGCAACGTACTCAAAAAAACCTTCAATACATTCTCATGCGTACGCTACGCTTTGCAGATCACATCAGCCAACTTAGCAGCTAACATTGAATACTCGTGATTTTCCAATACATATCGACGCCCGTTTGCCCCCAATTTTTCGCGATCTATTGACGGCATTTGGTAAAGCTTGAGAATAGCTTGGGCTACCGCTCTCGAGTCCTCGGCTGGAACGGTTAATCCCATTTCAAACTTCTCAACAACATCGCCCGCACCCGAGAATGAGTGCAAGATCGGCTTTCCCGAATACATGTATTCAGGCAATTTATTTGGCGCAATACCAAAATCATACAAAGGATCTTTTTTCCATCCAATATATAAAACATCAAATCGAGCAAGCAAGTTTTGAATTTGATTTTTTGGAATGGCATCCATAAAAATAACATTCTGCAAACCTCGATCTATTGCAAACTTCTTTAATCGTGAACACTCCCTCCCGGCACCGACCAAGACGATCGAAATACCAGGTACATCTTTCAATTCATCGGCGGCTTGGAGCAAAACTTCCATAGCATTCGCAACGCCCAAAGTCCCCGCATAGCCCACTAAAAACTTATCCGCTGGCAAACGTCGCGCTGTGGTGGACGATAACTCCTGTGGATTTTTTACCTCGCCCAAAGAAAATCCGTTTGGGATCCACGCAAATTTGGCTCTGTCCATACCCCGTTGCACCATGTGCTCAACTGCCATCGGCAAATTCGAAATCACGCGCTCGGAGTGACGATATGCAGCGTCCTCGATCCATTGTAGAAATCGGATAAAGGGGTGTCGAATTGAATAGCCTCCTAACTTCACGAATGTTAGCGGCCAAATATCGCGCACCTCAAATATTAGACGAGCCCTGAGCCGCCAAGTCAGATACTTGGCACCCAAAAATGATATCAAAGACGGTGACGAGCACAGAATTGCAACTGGATCATCTTTAATAATCTTGCGCAGGCCACAGAGACGCCATGCAAAGACAAACCAATTCAAAATTCTCTTCTTGCTATGGGCGTGCTCGTACCGCAATCCGCGCAGCCATATGTAGTGGATCCCATCAACAATTTCTAGCATGTGATTTTTTTCGAGTGCGGGAGGCGCACGAAGCAAATGCGTATAGCTCGCAGAAATCAGATAAACTTTAAATCCAAGGCGTACCAGTTCTTGAGCCAGATAGTAATGGCGTCCACCCATTCCCGCGGCCGGCGTGCTCGCATAATGATTTATGATCCAAACGGTTTTTTCAATACGCATATATATTTAAGCCTATCCCAAACCTTCACGAGGGTCGGAGTCTCGTAAATCCGCTGCAATGGCCTTTTCTTTTGATTCATAGACGCCATCCACCCCCATTCAAATGCTCACGCACTTGGCAAGCTATTTTTTTGCCAGCGCCAAGCATCCGTCATCATTTCAGTCAGAGATCGATTCGCTTTCCAATTTAACTCCATTTGAGCCTTAGTTGGATCTGCCCAGCATTCGGCGACATCTCCAAGCCGGCGCCTCTCAATTTCGAAATTGATAGATCTCCCACTCGCAATTTCAAAAGCACGAATAACCTCTAACACGCTGTATCCTCGGCCGGTCCCTAAATTCCATATATGTAGTCCAGCTCTTTTATTAATTGCCTCCAGCGCACTCAAATGACCTTCGGCCAAATCCTGAACGTGTATATAGTCCCGTACACCGGTTCCATCTGGCGTTGGATAATCATCTCCAAAGACCCGAAGAACATCTCTCCAGCCGGCTGCCACTTGACTAATATAAGGAATCAAATTATTGGGGGGGCCATTTGGACTTTCCCCAATAAGGCCGCTCGGGTGCGCTCCTGCGGGATTAAAATATCGAAGTATTGCAATATGCCAAGCAGGTTTCGCGGCAGCAATATCCTGAAGTACTTCTTCGACCATTGATTTAGATCGGCCGTACGGACTACTGAGCTTGCCGGTCAAACACCGTTCGCTTACTGGGTTCTCGACGGGATCGCCATAAACCGTTGCTGATGAGCTGAACACGAGCCGTCGGACATTTGCTTCTTCCATCGCCTCACACAAAAATACGGTGCCAGCGACGTTATTTTCGTAATAGCGCAAAGGATCGCTAACACTTTCCGCAACAGACTTGAGCCCCGCAAAGTGCAATACAGCATAAACTTCATTTTCGGAAAAAATCTGATGCAAGCAGCTTTTGTCTCGTATATCACCCTCAATAAGCCGAAGTCCTCTTTTTGAAATATCTTCGACTCGCCTCACGGTATCGGCTGAACCATTGGAGAAGTTATCAAGAATTACCACGTCATAGCCGGCTTCGAGAAAGGTAACTGCAGCATGAGAGCCGATATATCCCGCTCCACCCGTAATCAGTACTTTTTTGTTCATGAGACTATTATGTTCTTTGATTGAAAACTCAATTACGTTAGTTCAAACCTTATTGCAATCAAAGCATCCAATTTTCTCCAGCAGCATTCTTGCTGAATTTTTCGACGTCCATCCAGCCGTCAAAACCTCTCCCCCGAGTTTGGAAACGCTCGTATAGAACTCCGCATCCTCGGCAAATAATTTTATCTTCTCTGCGATCGCTTCAGCATCTTGTTGAGGCACCGTATTGTTGAATTCATCCGTGAGAAGTTCCTGGATAGATCCAGTTTTTGTCGAGATGCAGGGTATTCCAAATGACATCGCTTCCATCAAAGACACCGGAACCCCCTCATGATTTACCGGATCCAATTCAATGCTTGGCAGCACGAACAGGTCCACCGAGCCGAGTCGATACATTTCCATTAGTTCAGAATGAGCGATCTGCCCTAAAAAATTGACCTCTTCAGCCAAATTTAAATCAACTACCATTTGACGCAAACTCTCGAAAAGGGGGCCAACTCCGGCGATTGACAACCTTACTTTCAATCCATCTTCTTTGAGAATAGAAAGAGCCTTGAGGAGGTATTTATGCCCCTTTACTTCGATTAGATTCGCGGCGCACATAACGCGCAAAAATTCACCCTCAAATGTTCGTACCGGAGGACTTCCCTCAACCGCGACACCCATCGGAATCACACTGATCTTTTCTTCAGCAACGCCGTATTGCAACGAATCTTTCGCACCTCGGCGTGAGATGAATCTTATAAATTTTCCAGCTTTAGATTTAACGGCTAACAAGTTGTTTTCGTAAATATCCCAGCGGTGGCAAGTTAGCGACCACGGAACCCCGGACATAAGACAGGACAGCATCACCATTGACGATGTTGTGCCACCCCAATGGACATGGATGTGAGAAATATCATTTTTGGAAGCCATCCTTGCAAGCCAAGCAGCCTTGGGAATCACAGTTAAATTCTTGATAAACTTTTTGTTTGGTCTGGAGTGCCTTAGCAGAAATGCAATTGCACGCAATACTCGCAACGGCTTCAAAGCAAGATAAGCCAGAAAGCCGGCTAACACATCAGCGGAAAATAATTTTTTCCCCTTGGAGCGGACTGACTCAGTCTCTAGCCAAGTATCTTTTAAGTTACCTCGAGGATGCAGAGGGACCACCAAAAGACTTTCAACAGACTGCGATAGTGCATCAATCTCAGCCGCAAGAAACTCCTCCCCTGCTCCATAGGGGAAGGTAGCGGTGACATAAAAAATCTTCACATCAAACTTTCAATCGAATCCGTCTG
Source organism: Variovorax paradoxus EPS (assembly GCF_000184745.1). Taxonomy (NCBI): domain Bacteria; kingdom Pseudomonadati; phylum Pseudomonadota; class Betaproteobacteria; order Burkholderiales; family Comamonadaceae; genus Variovorax; species Variovorax paradoxus. Next base: position 5,104,812 of record NC_014931.1, read on the forward strand.
CTCACATATAGAAAGGTGAGGGGCAGCAGAACAGCCTTGAAAAAAACCAGAGAAAACGCCAGGAAATCATTTGCAACCAAGTTGAGCATGCTTCCCAGAAACATTAATACGCCGGTTGCAAAAATCGGGTCATTCTTCCGCTTGGCCGCCAGCCGAACAACGAACCGAAGAAAAAAAGCCATGAAAATTCCGAAGATCGGAATGCCCAGCATTCCGAAGTCCATATAAGGGGCGGTCAGGATAAAAAATTGCCGCCCAATGTTCATTTGGGATTCGCCATAAAATATTTGAACATACCAATTTGACAGAGGCAGAGGCCGGCTCTCCCATAAAAAGCTTGGTATGACAAAAAGAATGGCTCGAAAGGAATACGACCCAAATCCCAAAGAAAATCTCTCACCTAATGAACGAATGATTTGCGGAAACGTTTCAAACGGGATCGCAAAATTTCCGTCTGTCAAAGTGTAGAAAATACTAACATCATTCTCTGTGGCAGATTTTTTTCGATCTGCAAGAATTTCAAAAATCTGTCCTATTTCTTGGTAGCTTTCGCCTCTAGTTATTCCAACTAGGTTAAGTGTTAAAAAGCCCAAAAATCCGACCACAAGAAGTACCGGAAACGGGATCTTTTTAATCATTACGTGATAACCGCCAAGAGAAGCAGCTGTTAAAATAACAAGCACCGCACGTCGCCCCATGATTGCAAAAACAACGATCAGGACAGAGACAAAAAAGGCACCGAGCAGTATTAATTTCTTATTTTTTTGCGTGTATCCGGTATATAAAACCACTATTGCGCAAACCACGATCCAGTCGAATCCAATTACATATTGCGAAGCACCGGCAAAGGTCTCAGTTACCTTGTACCCCATCAATATATAATTCATCAGCCCCCCAAATTCGCTCGCGAGTTGCTGAATCATAAGTAAACTGGCCACCAACAGGAGGATTAATGCTGGCCAAGGAACAGTTCGGTACGAAGAAATCGGCAGTTCGACAAATTTATTTTTTCCTTCGGATAGATGCGTGTAAAAGAACGCGAACACCAAATTGAAAATGGCCGCCAATACTGTTGCGAATGGAATGAATTCGACAAACTCCGCATAATATGGGCTCAATCCGGGATCAAAATCAATATTCAAACTTGCACGGATCGCCAATGGAAGCACATAGAGCATCTCCGTGAGTATAAAAATGCTAGGGATAACGTAATAGAACGCATCCAGACGACTTGGTTTTTTTGTCGCAATCAGCATAAGGAAAAATGCGGCGACAGACAGCAAATAGAAGCTGAGCCCTAAGATTTGCATTTTGCTATCCTGTTGCGTTTAATGAATCTTGCCGGAACGCCACCCCAAGTTTCATTTGCAGGAACATCTCGATTAACTACGGCTCCGGCGGCAATTACCGCACGATCGCCGATTTGCACTCCTTGCAATATGACAGCCCGAGCTCCTATCCAAACTCCATCCCCTATCACCGAGGGAACGGCAGGTTTATCTGTCGATCCAATTTCCTCACCTGCATCGCGCGCTTCATAAGGCGAAGTTGTCCAATGATCCAATCGGTGCTCGGTAGGTCCCAGGATCACAGACGGCCCGATCGAGCAATATTTTCCTATGCGAGCACATTGAATTATCCCGCTGCCAAGATAGGTGCCCGCCCCGATGGAGACCTGCCGCCCGATAAGCGCTGCTCCAATTGATCTAACGCCTGCGATCTGCGCTTGGGGGCTCACGCGAGATGCCCAATCTAGATCAACACCCAAAAAAGAAGCACGAATCCAGCCAACACGGTAGTAAATCCATTTTGTCAATGCTAAAAATAGATTTTTGATTATCTTATTCATGAGACAACTTGCTTTTTCAAAACAGCACGCACTTTAAGGCGACAAAATGCAGCCGCAAGTACTTCAGCGAATAACCAACAAAACATTGCCGCTCGAGCGCCGTTCTCTTCCTCTGCCGAAAGGGTGACGGCAAAAAAAGATAGTGCAAAAATTGTGCACTTGGCTATCGTTAGAATGGAGTTAAACCTTAGATTCCCTGTCGCAGAAAGCCTGAGCCCATCCATCCTAAGAGCTAAAGTTGGAATCAAGATAAATACGGCCACCTGCATTGCGGGGGCGGCATGCACGAATTTTCCCGACCCAAAAATCTCAATGGCATAAGGAATTCCAAAGGAAAACAATCCCATAAGAAAAAATAATCCGATCAAAATCAGATTACCCAAACGAGCTCCGCTTACCAAGGCGCGGTTATCTGCATGTTTGCTCCATTTATTTAAAATTATTGGAGAAAGGGCTTGCAAGGGAAACGCAAATGCATTAACCAACATGAGGCACAACGAAAAATATCCGACCTGCTCCAGCCCGAATACCTTCCTCAATAACCATAGGCAAAAAAACATTTGAAAAACGTTGGAAATCGCCTGAAGAAAAACTTCAGTGCCACTGGTTATCAATGGGCCAATTCGTGGAACTGTTCCTTTTGCTTGCGCAAGTTTTTTTCTCGGAAATACAAGATAAGCAGCCGGCACCAGCACAACTGCGGTCACTCCATAAAGGAGTGCCATGTCTTCTTTCAGGCTTGCTCCACCCAATACTCCAATGGAAGCGATGAGCAGGAAGGAAACTGTCGGTAGCACCGTAATCAGATGAAAGTGAAGTCCGTCCTCTAACGTCAGAGCGACTCCTCGCCAAATATTTACCAGTACGGCAGAACTCGCGCCAATCCCCACGCTAAGAGCTAAGGCAGTATTTGGACTCAGGTTTTTCTGGAAAAAATAGGAACACGCACCAAAGAAGGCAATCAAGACGCAGGAGTAAAAGATCGAGGCTCTAAACAGCCAATTTGGTGATGCTCCTTCTCTATTTATTGCCAAGATTGAGCTTTGCGGAAACCCAAAACACCCGAAGGCGACCAGCAGATCAAACCAAGACTTTGCCGCCGCAAATGCGCCTTGGGCATCAACCCCTTGAGAATGCGCGATTACCAAGGAGAAGCCAAGCAACATTAGCGGCGCGAGTGCCTGCAAAAAAATTGCGGCTATGTATTTAGCCTTCACGCCGAACTCAGCCTAGCAATAAGTACTGGCGGAGGGTTTTTGCTCTTGAAGCTTGCATTTGAGTCAAGCATTGGCAAGTTGCTGTGCGATCCAAAGTTGGTCTGTCTTGCTTAGATATGGACTCATAGGAAGACTCAACACCTGCTGCGCAGCCACATCTCCGAGAGGCAACTTAGCTAGGGCGTCTTTTACAGCGGGCTGATGATTCAACGGGACTGGATAATGAACGACAGTAGGGACGCCGGCTTGTTTCATACGTCCCTGCAGTGCTTCTCGATCATTCACACGCACTGTGTATTGAGCCCACGCACTTTGGTTATACGGCTCGACATAAGGGGCGCCAGCAATACCGCCCTCCCCCAACAAGCGCCCATATTCCGCAGCCACCCGCTGACGGCTCGCAATTTCGTCGTCGAATATCTCCAGCTTGGCCAGCAGCACCGCAGCCTGCAACGTATCCAACCGGCTATTCACACCTACCCGAATATGGTGATACCGCCGATCCTGCCCATGCCGAGCAATCTGCCGCATCACCTTCGCCAACTCGTCGTCATTCGTGAAGATCGCCCCGCCATCGCCATAACAACCCAACGGCTTGCTCGGAAAGAAGCTCGCACAAGCAATCGTGCTGAGATTGCAACTCTTGCGCCCCTTATAGGTAGCGCCAAAACTCTGCGCCGCATCCTCAATCACCGGAATTCCGTGCTTCGCGGCAATCGCATTGATCGCGTCGAAATCCGCACACTGCCCATACAGGCTCACCGGAACAATGGCCTTGGTCCGCGGCGTGATCGCCGCCTCCAGCAGCGCCGGGTCCAGGTTGTAGGTACGCGCATCGATGTCCACATACACCGGCTTGGCGCCCAACAGCGCCACCGTCTCGGCAGTGGCGATATACGTAAAGCCCGGCGTAATGACTTCATCGCCCGGCCCGATACCAAGCGCCATCTGCGCGATCTGCAAAGCATCCGTCCCGTTCGCCACGGTGATGCAATGCTTCGCCCCCGTATAGGCAGCCAGCTTCTCCTCCAGCTCGGCCACCTCAGGCCCGAGGATGTATTGACCGTGCGCCAGCACGCGCTGAATCGCCGCGTCGATCTGGTCCTTGATGCGGGCTTGCTGGGTCTTGAGGTCGATGAATTCGATCATGGCGTCTTCTTGGCGTCCAACTTGGTCACGGCATTGCCGTCGAGTACATAGCGCGCGCCGGTGTGCGCGCAAATGGCTTCGGCTGCGCCTTGCAGCGGCAACGGGAGTTGCTCGCCGAATTCGCTCATCCAGCCGATCTGCCTGGCGGGCACGCCGACCATGAGCGCATACGCCGGCACGTTCTTGTTGATCACGGCGCCGGCACCGACAAAGGCGTATTCGCCCACGGTGTTGCCGCAGACGATGGTGCAGTTGGCACCCAGCGTCGCCCCGCGTTTCACGAGGGTGCGGCGGTATTCGTCCTTGCGCGTGACGGCCGAGCGCGGGTTGTAGACATTGGTGAAGACCATGCTCGGCCCGCAGAACACGTCGTCTTCCAGGGTGACTGCGTCATAGACGCTGACGTTGTTCTGGATCTTGACGTTGTGGCCGATGGTCACGTCGTTGCCGACGTAGACGTTCTGCCCGAGCGAGCAGCCCTCGCCGATGGACGCTTGTGCGCTGACATGCACCCAGTGCCAGATGCGGGTGCCGTCGCCGATGCGGGCGCCCTCGTCGACGATCGCGGTGGGATGCGCTTTGTAAGCCATGCCGGTCTCGCGGCGCGTCAGGCGAGCTGCCGCACGAACGGATGCACTTCGCCCTGCTCGCCCTTGACGGGCGTGGCGCTGCGGATCACGTTGACGGTCTCGATGCAGTGGCGCGCATCTTCGAGGCCATAGCCGCGGCCGGCCAGAATTTCCTTGTAGCTCACGGTGTGCAGGTCGGTGAAGCCTTCGGAGAACTCGAGCTTCTCGCCGCTGATGTCGATGTTGCGGAAGGTGGTCTTCTTGCCCTTCACGTCGGACGGCAGATCGTTGGCATCGATGGACAAGAACCAGCGCACGCGCGCGCGTTCGTATTCGAGGTAACCCGCGGCCTTGGCCGTGCCGCTGTAATGCACCACGTTGCGCTGCAGCTTTCCGAAGATGAAATGCAGCATGTCGTAGAAGTGCACGCCGATGTTGGTCGCCACGCCGAACGACTTGCGGTTGTCGCCCTTCCAGCTTTCCATGTACCACTTGCCGCGCGAGGTGATGTAGGTCAGCTCGACGTCGAACTTGGTGTCCGCGGGCGCCGCTGCCACCTTGTCGCGCAGCTTCAGGATGGCGTCGTGATGGCGCAGCTGCAGGATGTTGAAGACGCGCTTGCCGGTTTCCTTTTCAACGCGTTGCAGTTCGTCGACGAGGTCCGGCGTGGGCACGAGCGGCTTCTCGCAGATCACGTCGCAACCCAGGCGCAGGCCCGCCGCGATGTGCGGGTGATGCAGGTAGTTGGGGCTGCAGATCGCCACATAGTCCAGCGCGGTCGCGGGGTTGCGCTTGAGTTGCTGCGCGTGTTCGTAGAAGCGTTCGAACTCGGTGAAGAACTCGCTCTGCGGCGAGATGCTGTCGATGATGCCGACCGAATCGTTGATGTCGTAGGCCACCGCGAGGTGGTTGTCCGTGTCCTTGATGGCACGCATGTGGCGCGGAGCGATGTAGCCGGCGGCGCCGATGAGAGCAAAATTTTTCATGTCGAGGAAGAAACGGAGAAACGGAGAAACAGGAAGTGGGCTTACAGGCGGAACACGGAGAAGCCGCTGTTGCGGGCTTCCTGTGCGTTGAACAGGCTCTTGACGTCGACCAGCACGGGCTGCTCGCCTCGGCACAGGGCGCGCAGCTCGGACATCGCCGCGCCGCGGTATTCGTTGTGGCCCACGGCAACGACCAGCGCATCGACCGGGTGGTCTGCATCGACCTTTCCGAGTTGAAGGCCGTACTCGCGAGCCACTTCTTCAGCTTCCGCCCACGGGTCCACAACCTCCACGGAAGCGCCCCATGCCTCGAACTCGCGCACCATGTCCACGATCTTGCTGTTGCGGATGTCCGGGCAGTTTTCCTTGAAGGTGATGCCCAGCACGCCGATGCGGCAACGCGGCACGTCCATGCCGTTCTTCAACATCAACTTGATGGTGTTGCGGGCCACGTAGCGCGCCATGTTGTCGTTGATGCGGCGGCCGGCCAATATCACCTGCGGGTGATAGCCGACCTGCTCCGCCTTGTGCGTAAGGTAGTAGGGGTCCACGCCGATGCAATGGCCGCCCACGAGGCCCGGACGGAAGGGCAGGAAATTCCATTTGCTGCCCGCGGCCTCCAGCACGTCGAGGGTGTCGATGCCCAGGCGTTCGAAGATCACCGAGAGCTCATTGACCAGCGCGATGTTCAGGTCGCGCTGCGTGTTCTCGATCACCTTCGCGGCCTCGGCCACCTTGAGGCTGGTGGCCTTGTGCGTGCCGGCGGTAATGATCTCGTTGTAGAGCGCATCCACCAGGTCGGCCACTTCGGGCGTGCTTCCGCTGGTGATCTTCTTGATCTTGGTGAGCGTGTTGACCTTGTCCCCCGGATTGATCCGCTCCGGGCTGTACCCGCAGAAGAAGTCGACGTTGAACTTCTTGCCGCTGAATTTTTCCAGCACGGGTACGCAAACCTCTTCCGTCGCGCCCGGGTACACCGTCGATTCGAAGATCACGATGGCACCGGGCTTCATCACCTTGCCGACGGATTCGCTGGCCTTGATCAACGGCGTCAGGTCGGGCCGGTTGGCGTTGTCGATGGGCGTGGGCACGGTCACGATGAAGACACCGCAGTCGCGCAGGTCGTCGAGGTGCGATGTGAAGGCCAGTTGTGCAGCGGCCTTCAGTTCTTCGGGCGTGGTTTCGAGCGTGTGGTCTTGCCCGTTTTGCAGCTCGGCAATTCGCTTGGCATTGATGTCGAAGCCGACCACCTGGCGCTTCTTGCCGAACTCCACGGCCAGAGGAAGGCCCACGTAGCCCAGGCCAATGATCGCGATCGGTTGATTTGAATGAATGGCTGCTGCTTGCATGATGGATGGCTGGAACAAAAAAATTGACGGCCTGGTTCCTGGATAAAGAAGCCCTGCCGCCATGCCGCGCGTGCTCATTCGAGCGCCCACGGCTGATGTCTTTCGATTCAGGTGAGTCCATGCCCCGCCGTTGCGACGGTGGTGAACCCTCTCCGCTCCCCTGACTGACTAGCGATGCCTGACGTAAATCTCGCTGGCGCTGTTGGCCACCGATGCCGACGGCAGGATCAGGCTGACCACGCGGTTCCACTTGACCAGCGGCACAGGGTCGATATAGACCACGTCCTGCGACTGCAGCCGGAACTGGCTCGCGATCGCCATGGCGGCCGGGTTCTTGGCATCGAGATTGAAAACGGCCGGCGCGCCCGTGGCGCCTTGGCGAATGACGTAGATCTGCCCCGCGTTGGCCGTCGCATTCTGGGGACCGCCTGCCTCGCCCAGCGCCTCGCTCAGGCTCAGGCGGCCGTTGCTTCGCATGTTCAAAGCCAGCGGCGCCACGACCTCGCCCATGAGGAAGATCTTGGAGTCTTCGCGGTGCGCCACGCGAACGGTGTCGCCACTCTTCAATGGAATGCTGTTGCCGTCATAGCCGGCCTCGCGCAGCCGGGTCATGTCGATCGGAATCGACCTGCCATTGCGGATGAGCGTCAAGGCAGAGAGGTTGCCGTTGGTGGTGATGCCGCCGGCCCGGTTGATGGCCTCGTTCAGCGTCATCGGCACGTCGGTGATGATTTGCGAGCCAGGGGTGCGCACTTCACCTTCTACGTAAGCACGGCGGCTTCTGAAGGACTGGATGCGCACCGTCACTTGCGGGTTCTCGATGTGCGGCATCAGCAATTTGCGGATCAGATCGGAGGCATCGCCTTCGCTCAAACCGGCGATGCGCACACGGCTGATGTACGGAAAGGCGATCTCGCCTTCGGAATCGACGATGAAACCGGGGGCCACTTGGACGCCAGTCGGGTCGGCGGTCTGCGAGATAACGGCGCCTGCGTTTGGCAGCAGCTCGGGGTGGTCATAAACGATCACGCCCACCACGTCGCCGGGCGCAATGGTGTAGCGCTCGCTCTTGCCGAACAGCGCCTGCACTTCGGGAGGCACGCCCTTGGGCGCGGTCTCGTTCAGCGTGCGCACGAGCGCGAGGGAAATGGGGGTGATTGCGCCTTCGGGGGCCGCGTCGGGCAGGTAGCGGAACTGCGATGGCAACTCTTCCCGACCGTCGTAGGGTTCCACGGTACCCATGCCCGGCACGATTGCGCAACCTTGAAGCACCATCGCACCTGCAAGTGCCAACGCCCACGCCAAGACGTTCGAATTTCTTCTCAATCTGATCCCCCAGAAGTCAATATTTACCAGCAGCGCACGCGAGAGGCCGTGCGCAGTTTCTTCACATAATTTTCAGGCTCAGTGGCTATCGACGAATTTTTGTAAAAAATCGTTTACGCTTCACACTGAAAACTCACAAACAGATGCGTGAGCTGGTGAAAAAGTAGTGACGGCGCCAAAGTCGCCATCAGAGTCTCCTGGCTCTCTCCGAAGAGTCGTTACCAGGTTCATCATTGCTAACTTTCTCCCTGATCGTACCAGCGCCACGCGCCGCTGGTCGCTTCGGCATGCCTGGGGGCCGGTAAAAGTACGTGTGGATGCGCCTCTGTAGGCCGGGCTACGGCTCGATGCGAGCTGATGGCCAGAGGAGCAGTGCAACGGCGATTTTGTTAATAGTTAGCTTCCCTTCAAGAGCGCACATCTGAGGGCACGGATCACTCTTGAAGCTGGGCGCCTTCAGGCCTCGCCGGCCAGCAGCAGTCTGCATGTAGTAGCAAAGATTACAAATACCGCGAACATGGTAGTGGCGTGGTCATAGATGGCTGGAAGAATGCTGCGCTGCAGTACACATCTGCCTATGAGCCGAAGAGCTTGGCAAGGGAGGCCCATGACATCCGGATCGGCCTCGCCATGCACAACCTGTTTTCCGCCTGCCCATGCGGCATCGACCATCTCAAGCGCACGCACCGCAGTACGTGGATGCGAATGCTGCCGTGGCTGCGGCTGTATCGCTGCGATAACTGCGGCAAGCTCCAGCTTCATTCCGAAAGCGAGATCGATGTAGCCAAGGCCAAGAGAGAGGCGCAGGCAGGTGTCGCGACAAAGCCCCGCACCAGAGCGACGGGTTCGCTCAAGCGCTAGCCTGCATTGCGCTCGAATCGCCTGCGATCGATCTGCATTGCTGCATCGACGAGCGAGCCAACTGACAGGATGCGCGGCACCCAAAAAGCAAAAAGCCGCAGTGAAAAATCACTGCGGCTTTTTTAGTAGCTTTGCCAGCGAAGGAGTGACGAGCTGAGAAGCTTCGATCAATCCATTGCTTGCAAGCATGTCTGGAGGAGAGGGAGGGATTCGAACCCTCGGTACTATCGCTAGTACGCCTGATTTCGAGTCAGGTACATTCGACCACTCTGCCACCTCTCCGGTGCTGTCGAGCCCACGATTATAGCGGATAAAAACTGGGCTTTTGAAGCCCTCGCACTCAACCGCGCAACAGTTCCAGTCCGCCGAGGTATGGCCGCAGCGCGACGGGCACGTTGATCGAACCATCCTCGTTCTGGTGGTTTTCAAGCACCGCCACCAGCGCGCGTCCCACCGCCAGGCCAGAGCCGTTCAGCGTGTGCACGAGTTCGTTCTTGCCTTGTGCGTTCTTGAAGCGAGCTTGCAGGCGACGCGCCTGGAAGGCTTCGCAGTTCGAGACCGAGCTGATCTCGCGGTAGGTGTCCTGCGCCGGCAGCCAGACCTCCAGGTCGTAGGTCTTGGTCGCGCCGAAGCCCATGTCGCCGGTGCACAGCAGCACCACGCGGTACGGCAGTTCGAGCGCCTGCAGCACGGCCTCGGCATGGCCGGTCATCTGCTCCAGCGCGTCGTAGCTCTTTTCGGGATGAACGATCTGCACCATCTCGACCTTGTCGAATTGGTGCTGGCGGATCATGCCGCGCGTGTCGCGCCCCGCGCTGCCGGCTTCCGAACGGAAGCACGGCGTGTGCGCCGTGAGCTTGATCGGCAATTGCGACTCGGCCACCACCTCGTCGCGCACGAAGTTGGTCAGCGGCACTTCGCTGGTCGGGATCAGGTACAGCGCCGAATGGTCGGGCGCGGGCTCGCCGTCCTGGCCGCCCTTCTTCGCGGCGAAGAGGTCGCCTTCGAACTTGGGCAACTGGCCGGTGCCGCTCAACGTGGCGGCGTTGACGATGTAGGGCACGTAGCACTCGGCATAGCCGTGCTTCTCGGTCTGGGTGTCGAGCATGAACTGCGCGAGCGCGCGGTGCAGGCGGGCGATCGGCCCCTTCATGACGGTGAAGCGCGAGCCGGCGAGCTTGGCGCCCATCTCGAAGTCGAGGCCCAGCGGTGCGCCGAGGTCCACGTGATCCTTCGCGGCGAAGCCCAGCGGCGTGGCATTGGCGCCGGCACCGCCTTGCGGACTCCAGCGGCGCACTTCGACGTTGCCGGTCTCGTCCTCGCCGACCGGCACGCTGGCGTGCGGCAGGTTGGGCACCGCGAGCAGCAAGGCCTGCAGTTCGGGCTGGATCTCGTCGAGGCGCTTGGACTGCGATTCCTGCTCGGCCTTGAGTGCGTTGACTTCGGCCATCAGCGCATCGGTCGATTCGCCCTTGGCCTTGAGCGGGCCGATCTGCTTGTTCAGGGCGTTGCGGCGCGCCTGGATTTCCTCAGTGCGGGTCTGGACGGTCTTGCGCTCGGCTTCGAGCGCGGTGAACGCCGACACATCGAGGTAGGGCTGGTTCTTCTTGCGTTTTTCGAGGCCGGCCACAGCGGAGGCCAGGTCTTTTCGGAGCAGGGTGATGTCGAGCATCCGCCGATTTTAGGTGGGGCGCGGTGTCGCGCCGCCCCCACCCCATGCGCGGCCTCAGGCGACGGTGGCCGGATCCACGTTCGCCCCGCAGACGATCAGGCACACCTTCTCGCCCTCGCGCGGCACGTAGGCGCCGGTCTGCAGCGCAGCGAGCGGCAGCGCGGCGGCCGGCTCCACGGCGAACTTCATTTCCTTCCACAGCCACTGCTGGGCCGCGCGGATGGATTCATCGGACAGCAGCAGCGCGTCCTGCACCTGCTGCTGCGTGATCTCCCACGAGATCGCACCGATGCGGCGTGCGCCGAGCGAGTCTGCCGCGATGCCACCGACCTCGACATCGACCGGCTCGCCGGCTTCACGCGCGCGAAAGAGCGTCGGCGCCTTCTCGGGTTCTAGCGCCACCACACGAGCGCGCTGCTCGAACCAGCCGGCGAGACCACCGATGAGGCCGCCACCGCCCACGCTCACGAGCACCGAATCGGGCAGGCCGCCCTGCGCTTCGATCTCGTGGCCCAGCGTGCCGGCACCGGCCACGACTTCGGGCTGGTCATAGGCATGGGTCAGCAAGGCGCCGGTTTCCTTCTGCCGCGTGAGGCAGGCGGCCAGCGCATCGGGATAAAGCTCGCCGACCACGACCACTTCGGCACCCAGCGCACGCAGGCGCGCGCGCTTGGCTTCGGGCGACACGCCGGGCAGGAACACCTGGCAGCGCACGCCCAGCGCCTTGGCGGCGGCTGCGGTGGCGATGCCGGCATTGCCGCCCGAGGCCACAACCACGCCGCTCTCGGGAATGTCGTTGGCGAGCAGCCGGTTCATCATGCCGCGGGCCTTGAAGCTGCCGCTGACCTGCATGTGTTCGAGCTTGAGCCAGACCTCCACGCCGGGGACCTCGATGCCGAAGGCCGATGCGGGCAGCTTCCAGAGCGGCGTCTCGCGCAGGAAGCCGGCGGCGCCTTCGCGCAGCCTGCGGGAGGCGCTTTCTATTTCAGAGCGCCAGTTTGTCGTTTGCTTGTTCAAGAGATATGTCCCGGAGGCGGAATGTCGTCGAGCTTGAGGCCCTTGGGGAGCGGAAACTTGATGGTCTCCTCGATGCCGTCCATCTTGCGGACCGACACCGCGCCGAAGGCCCGCACGCGATCGATCACCTCGCGCACCAGCACCTCGGGGGCCGAAGCGCCGGCCGTGATGCCGACGCGGCTCTTGCCCTCGAACCATTCGGGCTTGAGCTCGTCGGCCGAATCGACCATGTAGCTCTCGGTGCCCAGGCGTTGCGCGAGTTCGCGCAGCCGGTTGCTGTTGGAGCTGGTGGGGCTGCCGACCACGATCACGAGGTCGACCTGCGGGCTCATGATCTTCACCGCGTCCTGGCGGTTCTGGGTGGCGTAGCAGATGTCCTGCTGCTTGGGCTCGCGCACGTTGGGAAAGCGCGCGCGCACCGCGGCGGCGATCTCGGCGGCGTCGTCCACGCTGAGCGTGGTCTGCGTGACGACCGCGAGCTTGTCGGTCTGCCCCGGCGAGACCTTCGCGACATCGGCCACGTCTTCCACGAGATGGATGCCACTGGAGAGCTGCCCCATCGTGCCCTCGACCTCGGGGTGTCCCTTGTGGCCGATCATGATGAATTCGTAGCCCTCTTTCGCGAGCTTGGCCACCTCGACGTGCACCTTGGTCACCAGCGGGCAGGTGGCGTCGAAGATCTCGAAGCCGCGGTCGCGCGCCTCCTGCTCCACCGCCTTGCTCACGCCGTGCGCGCTGAACACCAGCGTGGCGCCGGGCGGCACGTCGGACAGCTCCTCGATGAAGATCGCGCCCTTGGCCTTGAGCTCGTTCACCACGTAGGTGTTGTGCACGATCTCGTGGCGCACATAGATCGGCGCGCCGAACTTGGCGATGGCGCGCTCGACGATCTCGATGGCGCGGTCCACGCCCGCGCAGAAGCCGCGCGGCTCGGCGAGGAGGACTTCCTCGATATTGGGATTCATAGCACTCCGATCAGCTTCACTTCGAACGTCACGGGTTGGCCAGCCAATGGGTGATTGAAGTCGAAGCGCACCGCGGTCTCGCTAGATTCGATCACCGCGCCGGCATAGCTGCCGCTGCCATCGGGCGTGGGGAACTGCACCACATCGCCGACTGCGTATTTCTCGTCGGGGTCGCCCATCTGCGCGAGCAGCTTCTTCGCGACCCACTGCTGCATCTCGGGATTGCGATCGCCAAAAGCCTCGCCAGCGGGCAGTTCGAAGGTCGCGTGCGTGCCCTCTTCGAGGCCCATCAGGCGCTGCTCCATCGCAGGCGAAAGTTCGCCGGTGCCGAGCGACAGGGTCGCGGGCTTGTCGGCGAAGGTGTTGATGATGTCGCCCGCCGGGCCGGCCAGCCGGTAGTGCAGGGTGAGGAACGAGCCGGAAGTCACGACGTGGGACATGGAGGAAGCGGAGGTGGGCAAAGACAAGGGAGGTGTCCCGATAAACTGGACTGCATTTTAAGGACGGGGGCCTTCCACCCGTTCCATTCAAGGTTTCCCAAGGTTTCGATGGCTTTCAAGGATCTCCCTGTCGACGCTCGCCCGCGCGAAAAGCTCATCGCACGGGGCGTCACTGCGCTGGCCGACGCCGAGCTTCTGGCGCTGCTGCTGCGCACCGGCGTCGCGGGCAAGAACGTGCTGCAGATGGCGCAGGAACTGCTCGAACGCTTCGGCGGCCTCTCGGGTCTCTTGCACACCGGTCCCGAGGAACTGAAGCTCGTCAAGGGCATGGGCGGCGATGCCAAGCGCGCCGAGCTGATCGCGGTGCTCGAACTGGCCCGCCGCGCCATGGCCGAGCAACTCAAGGAGCGCACGGTGTTCGACTCGCCCGACGCGGTCAAGCAGTACGTGCAATTGCACATCGGCTCACGGCCGCACGAGGTGTTCGCGGTGCTGTTCCTCGACGCGCAGCACCGGCTGATCGTGCTGGAAGAACTGTTTCGCGGAACGCTCACGCAGGCGAGCGTCTATCCGCGAGAAATCGTCATGCGTGCGCTGCACCACCAGGCCGCGGCCGTGGTGCTGGCGCACAACCACCCGAGCGGCAGCATCGAGCCTTCGCGCGCCGACGAATCGCTCACGCAAACGCTCAGGGCCGCGCTCTCGCTGGTGGATGTGCGCGTGATCGACCATGTCATCGTGAGCCCGGGACAGAGCTTCTCGATGGCCGAAAAAGGAGTGCTCTGATGGCCTCGCGTCCCCCCCCTCCCTCCCACTCCTCCGCGCCGAAAACGCTGAAGAACCTCGCCGACCTCAAGCAGGTGCAGCGTGCGCTGGCCGAAACGCGCGAGCGCGAAGCGGCCGAAGCGGCGGCCAAGGCCGCTGCAGAACGCAAGCGCGCGGCCGAGAAAGACCTGTTCGCGCGCGCCATCGGCGCCACCGAACCGCTGCGCCGCAAGGCCTCCGTGCCGCTCGCGCCCGAGCCGCCCGCGCCGATCCCGGTGCAGCACCAGCTCGACGAGCAGCGCGTGCTGCGCGAATCGCTCTCCGACGAGTTCGACGTGACCACGCTGCTGGACGTGGACGACGCCATGAGCTTCCGCCGTCCCGGCATCGGCACCGACGTGACGGCGCGGCTGCGCAAGGGCGACTGGTCGATTCAGGCGCAGGTCGACCTGCACGGCCTGCGCAGCGACGAGGCGCGCGAGGCGCTGGGCGGTTTCATTCGCACCTCGCACAAGCAGGGGCTGCGCTGCGTGCGCGTGGTGCACGGCAAAGGCCTCGGCTCGCCCGGCAAGCAGCCGGTGCTCAAGACCAAGACGCAGCGCTGGCTGATCCAGAAGAACGAGGTGATTGCCTTCGTGCAGGCGAAGCCGGCCGAAGGTGGCGCGGGCGCTCTCGTGGTGTTGTTGGCGCCGGTGCGGCGCTGACTTGCACCTTCCCCTTCCGGGGGAAGGCTGGGATGGGGGCAAGCGCCCAACGAGCGCTGTGCAGGAATTGAAGCCGTCGTGCCCCCACCCCAACCCTCCGCCGACAGGGGAGGGAGCCATGCGCTATGCCAGGTGATTCTTCAGCGGCACCGCCGCATCCGCAATCGCCACCGGATCTGGGCTGCGCCCCGCTTCGATCAGCTTGCGGCTCATCATGTGATCGACCGGCGCGTTGACCGACTCGACGCACACGAGCTGCCCATCGACGTAATGGAACAGCGAGAACGCCTCGGGCTTGGGGCCCGGTCGGCGCACGCTGACGAGACCCGGCGTGCCTTCGGCCGGCATCAGCCCCACCATCTGCAAACGCATGCTGCCCTGGTCGGACCAGAACCACGCGACGGCATCGTGCGGTCGCGGCGCGCCAGTCAGCGTGGCAACTGCGGTGCGCGCCTGGTCGTTCGCGTTCTGCACGGATTCGAGCCGCAGCGCGCGGCCCGCGCGGCGATCGGGAAAGCGCGTGCAGTCGCCCACGGCGAGCACATCGGCCGCGCTGGTCTGCATGTGGTCATCGACCACGATGCCGTCGGCGCACTCGATGCCCGCGGCTTGCGCGAGTGCGGTCTCGGGCACGGCGCCGATGCCGAGCAGCAGCAGGTCGACCGGCTGCTTCGCGCCGTTGACCTGTATCGATACCAGGCGGTCGCCCTCGACCTCGAACGCGCCGGTCTGCGCGCCTAGCACGATGTCGATGCCCGTTGCGCGATGCGTCGCCAGCACGTGCGCCGACAGCTCGGGTGACACGGCGCGGCCCAGCAGGCGCGGCGCGCTTTCGATCACCTGCACGCTCTTGCCGAGCGCCTTGGCAGTGGCCGCCACTTCGAGGCCGATGAAGCCGCCGCCGAGCACCGTGACGTGCCGTGCACCCGCGAGCCGTTCGCGGAGGCGATGCGCCTCGTCGGCGGCGCGCAGGCTCGCGACGTTTTCGAGCCCCGGCTTCAGGTCGGGCATCTGGCGTGCGCGCGTGCCGGTGGCGAGCACCAGGCGTTCCCACGGCAGCACCGCGCCCGAGCGCAGCGTGACGGTATGCGCCTCGCGGTCGATGGCCACGGCCGCATCGCCCAGGTGCAGCGTGATGCCCGCCTCGCGATACCAGTCGGCGGCCTTGTGCGGCTGCGTGGTTTCTTCGGCGCTCTTGAGGAAGGCCTTCGACAGCGGCGGCCGGTGGTACGGCTCGCAGGCTTCTTCGCAGACCAGGTGCACGCGCGCGCCCTGCCCGGCTTCGGCAAGGCCAGCGCAAAGCTGGGCCGCGGCGTGGCCGCCGCCGATGATGACGATGGAATTCATGAGGGAAAGTCTTTCGGAATCGGTGTCTGTTTTGTTCGCCGCAATTCGCAGCTACTCGCCGCGGTTGCGCATCCAGTCGGCGGTCTGGAAGAACGAGGTGCGCAGCCTTGCGCGCAAGTCATCGGGCACGCCCGTCTCGCCCATCGCCTGGTCCATGCAGGCGAGCCACTGGTCGCGCTCCTTGATGCCGATGCTGTGACCGCCGATGCTCTGGGGCAGGTGCCGCGCGCGCAGCATCGGATGGCCGAAGCGGTCCGTGTAGTGCTGCGGGCCGCCGAGCCAGCCGCACAGGAACCAGAAGAGGCGCTGGCGTGCGTTGTCCAGGTTCGTACCGTGCACCGCGCGCAGTTGCGCGTACGCGGGCTCGAGGTCCATCAGGTCGTAGAAGCGCTCGACCAGCGCCTCCACTTTCGGCTCGCCGCCGATCCACTCGAAGGGCGTGCCGGCGGGCGGCTTTTCTTGAATCTGCATGGGCGGGAGTATCCCTCTGAGCGTTTCTAGGCTTGGACGAGGTTCGGAATGCCCACATCGGGGTTCACGTCGGCCTCGTAGTCCACGCCTTCGACCGCGAAGCCGAAGAGGCGCAGGAACTCGGTCTTGTAGCCCGCGAAGTCGGTGAGTTCGTGGATGTTCTCGCTCGTCACCTGCGGCCAGAGTTCGACCACGCGCGCCTGCACGTCGGGCGCCAGTTCCTTGTAGTCCGCGCGCAGGCGCCCTTCGGCGTCCAGGTGCGGTGTGCTGCCGTAGAGGCTCTCGGCGAAGAGGCCCTGCACCTGCTCGATGCAGCCCTCGTGCGTGCCCTTCTCCTTCATCACCTTGAAGAGCAGCGACAGGTACAGCGGCATCATCGGAATGGCCGAACTCGCCTGCGTGACGACGGCCTTCAGCACCGACACGCGCGCATCGCCGCCCTTCGCGGCCAGGCCGGCGCGGATGCCGAGCACCTTGTGGTCGAGGTCTTTCTTGGCGGCGCCGATGGAGCCGTTCCAGTAGATGTCGTGCGTGATCTGCTCGCCGAGGTAGGTGAAGGCGGTGGTCTTCGCGCCTTCGGCCAGCACTCCGGCGGACTGCAGCGCGTCGATCCACATCTGCCAGTCCTCGCCGCCCATCACGGCGACGGTGTTGTCGATTTCTTCCTGCGTGGCCGGCTCCAGCACGGTTTCCTTGACGACTTCGTTGTCGGTGTCCAGGCCCCGCAGGGTCACAGCCTTGCCGATGGGCTTGAGCGTCGAGTTGAAGACCTGGCCGGTCTTCGGATGCGTGCGCCGCGGCGCGGCGAGGCTGTAGACGACGAGGTCTACCTGGCCCATGTCGGCGCGGATCGCGTCGATGGTCTTCTGCTTCACGTCGTCGGAGAAGCCGTCGCCGTTGATGCTCTTCGCGTAGAGGCCTTCTTCGGCCGCCGCGCGATGGAAGGCCGCGGTGTTGTACCAGCCGGGCGAAGCGGGCTTCGTCTCGCTGCCGGGCCGCTCGAAGAACACGCCCAGCGTGTCGGCGCCGCTGCCGAAGGCCGCGGTGATGCGCGCGGCGAGCCCGTAACCGGTCGATGCGCCGATCACGAGCACCTTCTTCGGCCCGCCGGCGATGCGGCCCTGGGCCAGCACGTAATCGATCTGCTGCCTCACATTGGCTTCGCAGCCCGTGGGGTGGGTCGTGACGCAGATGAAGCCGCGCACGCGCGGTTTGATGATCATGAAGACCTCGCTGGATGTGATGCCGGGGAAGCCCGCGAATTTAACCCAGCCGGTCGCAAAGGCATCCCATGCGAGCCATATGCATATGTCGATTGACGATTTAATAATCTGCGGTTTTATTGATATGGTTCGGCCCTGAATTTCCAACCGGAGAGAGAACAACCATGCGCCACACCTTGCTCGCCGCGGCCCTCGCCGCCTCCACCTTCCTGCTGGGCACCGTCGCCCACGCGGACCAGCTCGCCGACATCAAGAAGAAGGGCGAACTCGTGGTCGGCGTGCTCGGCACCGACGAGCCCGCCACCTTCGTCGACCCGAAGACGCGCCAGATCGTCGGCTACGAAGTCGACCTGGTGAACGCCATCGCCAAGAAGATCGGCGTGAAGCCGGTGTTGAAGCAGATCGCCGTGGCCGCGCGCATTCCCGAGCTGCAACAGGGCCACGTGGACCTGGTGGCCGCGGGCCTCACGCACAACAAGGAGCGCGAGGCGCAGATCGACTTTTCGCTCACCACCTTCGTGACCGGCCAGAAGGCCATCGTGAAGAAGGACAGCGGCATCGCCGACATCCCGCAACTGGGCGGCAAGAAGGTGCTGACCATCCGCGGCGGCACGCAGGAGCCCAACATCCGCAAGGCCGTGCCCACCGCCGAGGTCGTGACCTTCGACACGAGCCAGCAGGCCTTCCAGGCGCTGCAGCAAGGCAAGGGCGTCGGCTACGTGGACGACGAAGCCGCGCTGCTGCGCAGCTACGCCAAGCTCGGCCCGGCCAAGGCGCAGTACGTGGTGCTCAAGCAGAACCTGAGCACCGAGGCGCTGGCCATCGGCATCAAGAAGGGCGAGAGCGGCCTGAAGGCGGTGGTGGACGACACGCTGCGCGAACTCGAGAAGTCGGGCGAGGCGCAGAAGATCTTCGTGAAGTGGTACGGCCCGACGACGGCATCGGGCTTCGAGACGCGCGACTTCAAGTTCGACAGCGACAAGATCGACTGAGCCGCCTTCGGACTTTCTCCTTCCCCTCCCGGGGGAAGGCCGGGATGGGGGCCTGCGGCCTCTGAACACGCCGCGGCGCATCGATCGCCGTCGTGCCCCCACCCCACCCCTCCCCCAGCGGGGAAGGGAGCCAGGCAAACTCCCTCGCGACGGTGATACTGTCGCCCCCCATGCCCCTGTTCGACTACTCGTTGCTGCTGACCGGCAAGTACCACGACATGCTCGTCGCGGGCCTCGTGCTCTCACTGCAGTTGCTCGCGGCCTCGCTCATGCTGGCGCTGCCGATCGCGCTGGTGGTGGCGCTGCTTCGCCTCTCGCCGATCGCGCCGCTGCGCTGGCTGGGCTTCGCGTACGTGGAGTCGATCCGCAACATCCCGCTGCTCGCGCACATGCTCTTCTGGTATTTCGGCGCGCCCGAGCTGCTGCCCGATGGCATCAAGCAGTGGCTCTACGCAGGCCACATCGAGGCCTACAGCGCCATCGTCGCGCTCGCGCTCTACACGGCCGCCTTCATGGCGGAAGACATCCGCAGCGGCATCCGCGCGATCCCGACCGTGCAGTTCGAGGCCGGACGCGCGCTGGGCTTCGGCTTCCTGGACACCATGCGCCGCGTGGTCTTGCCGCAGGCGCTGCGCATCACGGTGCCGCCGCTCATCTCGCAGACGCTGAGCCTCTGGAAGAACACCTCCATCGCCACCGTGATCGGCGTGGCCGAGCTGATGTACCAGGCCGGGCAGGTGGAGAGCGCGACCTTCCGCAGCTTCGAGTCGTTCGCGTTCGCGAGCGCGGCGTACCTGACGGTGTCCTTAGCCATCACGGGCCTTGCGACCTGGTACCACCACCGCTTCCCGGTGCGAACAATATGAACGCGTTCGAGCGGCGCCGGGCCGCCCCAAGGCGCGAGCGGCCCCCTCGGGGGGCAGCGAGGACACGCAGTGCCGAGCGTGGGGGCCATTGCTGATGCTTCAGATCATCAACGACTACTGGGTCTACTTCCTCATCGGGCAGTACCCGAACGGCCCGCTCGGCGGGCTGGTGCTCACGTTGCTGCTGGCCTCGTGCGGCCTCGTGCTCGCGCTGCCGCTGGGCATCGTGCTGGGCCTCGCGCGCGTGAGCCCGTGGCGGTGGCTGCGCTGGCCGGTGACGGGCTTCGTGTTCGTGGTGCGGGGCCTGCCACTGCTCATGGTGATCTTCTGGGCCTACTTCTTCCTACCCAGCTTGACGGGCGTGAAGACCGACCAGTTCACCACGATGCTGATCGCACTCGTGATCTTCGATGCCGCCTACCTCGCCGAGATCGTGCGCGCCGGCATCCAGGGCCTGCCGCGCGGGCAGATGGAAACCGCCCGCGCACTCGGCTTGAGCTACTTCCGCGCGATGCGCCTGGTGGTCCTGCCGCAGGCGTTGCGCAGCATGCTGCCTTCGCTCGTGAACCAGTTCGTCTCGACCATCAAGGAGACCTCGCTCGGCTACATCATTGGCCTGGCCGAGGTGTCGTTCATCGCGACACAGATCAACACGCAGGTGTTCACCAAGCCGGCGCAGATCTACCTGATATTGGGCGGCACGTATTTCATTCTTTGCTTCGGCCTGTCGCGCTTCGCCTACTGGCTGGAGCGGCGGCTCGCGCGCCGAGGCATGTCCAGCATTACCTCTTCGGCCTCGGCCCCCAAGGTGTCCGCATGATCGAACTGCAGAACGTCAACAAGTGGTACGGCAGCTACCAGGCCCTGGTCGACATCAACGAGACCATCCACAAGGGCGAGGTCGTCGTGGTGTGCGGGCCTTCAGGCTCGGGCAAGTCGACGCTGATCCGCACCTTCAACCGGCTGGAGCCGATCCAGTCGGGCCGCATTCTTTTCGAGGGCCAGGACATCCACGCACCCGGCACCGATGTGAATGCGTTCCGCTCGCGCATCGGCTTCGTGTTCCAGCAGTTCAACCTGTTCCCGCACCTCACCGTTCTGCAGAACTGCACGATGGCGCCGATGCAGTTGCGCGGCCTTTCCCGCAAGGACGCGGAGGAGCGCGCAATGGCGCTGCTGCAACGCGTGGGCCTCGCGAACAAGGCCAATGCGTGGCCGAGCGAACTCTCGGGCGGCCAGCAGCAGCGCGTGGCGATTGCGCGCGCGCTCGCCATGCAGCCGCCGCTGATGCTGTTCGACGAACCCACCAGCGCGCTCGATCCCGAGATGGTCGGCGAGGTGCTGCTGGTGATGCGCGACCTCACGCGCGACGGCATGACCATGGTCTGCGTGACGCACGAGATGGGCTTCGCGCGCGAAGTGGCCGACCGCGTGATCTTCATGGACGAAGGCAAGGTGCTCGAGCGCGCGACGCCCGACGACTTCTTCAACCGGCCGCAGCATCCGCGTGCGCAGCAGTTTCTTTCGGACATCCGCTCGCCGTTCGCGCGCGACGCGTGACATGCTCTCTTCGACCATGACCACCACCGCCCCTTTTCTTTCGCTGCCCGTGATCGACGTCGCGCCGCTCGTGGCCGGCGCGCCCGAACGCAGCGACGTGGCGGCGCAGATCGGCGCCGCCTGCCGCGCGCACGGCTTCTTCTACGTCACTGGCCATGGCGTCGATGCGGCACTGGTGCAGCGGCTCGAAGACCTGAGCCACCAGTTCTTCGACCTGCCCGAAGAAACCAAGATGCAGTGGCGCATGGCCCTCGGCGGGCGCGCGTGGCGCGGCTTCTTCCCGCTCGGCGGCGAACTGACTTCGGGCCGGCCCGACTGGAAGGAAGGCCTGTACCTCGGCACCGAGCTGCCCGCCACGCATCCGCTGGTGCTGGCGAAGACGCCGGTGCACGGGCCGAACCTCTTCCCCGACGTGCCGGGGTTCCGCGAGACCATCCTCGACTACATGGCCGCGGTGACGCAGCTCGGTCATCGGCTGATGGAAGGCATCGCGCTGAGCCTCGGCCTTTCGGCCGCGTATTTCGCCGAGCGCTACACCGCCGATCCGCTGATCCTGTTCCGCCTCTTCAACTACCCCTCGCAGCCCGTGCCCGATGGGCTCGACGTGCAATGGGGTGTCGGCGAGCACACCGACTACGGCCTGCTCACCATCCTTCACCAGGACAGCGTCGGCGGCCTCGCGGTGCACACGCCGGGCGGCTGGATCGATGCGCCGCCGATTGCGGGCTCCTTCGTCTGCAACATCGGCGACATGCTCGACCGCATGACCGGCGGGCTCTACAAGTCGACACCGCACCGCGTGAAGCGCAACACCTCGGGGCGCGACCGGCTGTCGTTTCCACTGTTCTTCGATCCGAACTTCGAGGCGCGCGTGCAGCGCATCGAGGGCCTCGCGGGCGCCGAGGCGCTCGACGACAGCGCCGAGCGCTGGGACCGCGCCAACGTGCACGCCTTCAGCGGCCGCTACGGCGACTACCTGCTCGCGAAGGTGTCGAAGGTATTCCCGCAGCTGCGCGACGAAGTGCTCTGAGCCGGGCTCGCGAAGCGAAGCTGCGAGCTTGCGCAGATCGCTGGATTTCTTGCCTGTTCCTCTGAGCACGAGCCCCTTTCGCGATTCGCGCCGGGCCTGGCGAGTAGAGTGCTTTCGCGCGAGGCACCTCCGACATGACACCCAGACCCCACGACACGGTCGCTCCAGGCAGATCGCCGCACGAAGCGATGGCGCACGCCATCGGTGCGCGCACGCCGGGCGTGGGCGACTACGCCACACCGATCGCCGGCCTGAGCTTCTTTCGGCGCGATGCGCCCGCACCGCCCGTCGTCTGCATGGTCGAGCCGAGCATCGTCCTCGTTGCCCAAGGCGCCAAGCAGTTGTGGGTGGGCGGCGCGGCCTACCCTTACGACACCTCGCAGTTCCTCGTCACCTCGCTGGACATGCCCGCCAATTCGGAAGTGAAGGCGGCCAGCGCGGCGCGGCCCTGCCTCGGCCTGGTGCTGAAACTCGACGTGCGCACGCTGGCCGAACTGGCGGCCCAGGGCGGCCTGCCGCCGCATCGCGACCGCCGCGGCAGTTCGGGCGTGGGTGTGGGCATCGGCACGGCCACGGCCGCCCTGCTCGCGCCCATCGGGCGCCTGCTGGAGCTGCTGGAAGAACCCGACGCCATTCCTGTGCTCGCACCGCTGATCCACCGGGAAATTCACTACCGCCTGCTGATGAGCGACCAGGCCGACAAGCTGCGGCAGATCGCCTCGGTGGACGGTCAGGGCCACCGGATCGCCCGGGCCATCGACTGGCTGAAGCTGAACTACACCTCGCCGCTTCGTGTCGATGAACTCGCGGCGCGCGTGCAGATGAGCGCGCCCACGTTTCACCATCACTTTCGCCAGCTCACCGCGATGAGTCCGCTGCAGTACCAGAAATGGCTGCGCTTGAACGAAGCGAAACGGCTGATGCTGAACGAGCACTGCGACGCCGCCAGCGCGGCGTTCAAGGTCGGCTACGAAAGTCCGTCCCAGTTCAGCCGCGAATACAGCCGGTTGTTCGGCGCACCACCGCGAAGAGACATCGAGGTGCTGCGAGGCGGTGCCCGCAACGTCGAAGCACTTGCAGCCGGCGCGGCGAGCACGGCGACGACGACTGCAGACCTCGAGCTGCAAGCGGCTGCGAGTTCATCGGATTAGGCAAGAAACGGAGCGAAATGCGCTATCGGTCGGCGCGCCGCTCCAGAAAAATGGCCAGTCAAACCCCGCGTTCAGCGGGGCTCCACGATGTCGGGAAATCGACCGGAAATAACAGCCGGTCTCCTATTGCCATCGCAGCAGGCTCGCGATATCAGCAGTGATTGCCGACGCACACCCGAACCCCGAACAACAGGAGCCGACATGGACAGTCCCACGATCCCATTGACTTTGATCTCGCGGCGCAACGCCCTCATCGTCAGCGCCGCGACCGCCACCGCCGCGGCGGTGTCGTCGCCCGCGCCCGCCACTGCGGCGCCGGCCGCGGCTGCGACAGGCGCCGGGCCGATACCCCAGGCGAAGCTGTCGCTGAACGTCAACGGAACAGCGCACGCGCTCGAACTCGACACCCGCACCACGCTGCTCGACGCACTGCGCGAACACCTGCACCTGAGCGGTACGAAGAAAGGCTGCGACCACGGCCAATGCGGCGCCTGCACGGTGATCGTGGACGGAAGGCGCATCAACTCGTGCCTGACGCTCGCCGTCATGCACGACGGCGCGCGGGTCACCACCATCGAGGGCCTGGGCACGCCGCAGAACATGCACCCGCTGCAAGCCGCCTTCGTCAAGCATGACGGCTACCAGTGCGGCTACTGCACGCCGGGCCAGATCTGCTCGGCGGTGGGAGTGATCGACGAGGTCAAGCGCGGCATTCCGAGCCATGTGAGCGCCGATCTCACGGCAAAACCCATCCTCTCGGCGGAGGAACTTCGCGAGCGCATGAGCGGCAACATCTGCCGCTGCGGCGCCTACTCCAACATCGTCGAAGCCATCACCGAAGTGGCCGGGAGCAGGGCATGAAACCTTTTACCTACGAGCGCGCGCAGTCCGCGACAGAAGCCGCGGCGGCAGTCGCCGCCAACCCCGGCGCCAAGTTCATCGCAGGCGGCACCAACCTGCTCGACCTGATGAAGCTGCAGATCGAAGCCCCGGTGCACCTGGTCGACGTGAATCGCCTGGCGCTGGACAGGATCGAGCCCACACCCGAAGGCGGCCTTCGCATCGGCGCCATGGTGCGCAACACCGACCTGGCGGCCGACGAGCGCGTGCGGCGCGACTACGGCGTGCTGTCCCGCGCGCTCCTGGCCGGTGCGTCGGGCCAGTTGCGCAACAAGGCGACGACCGCGGGCAACCTGCTGCAGCGCACGCGCTGCCCCTACTTCTACGACACCGACCAGCCCTGCAACAAGCGCCGGCCCGGCAGCGGCTGCAGCGCCATCGGCGGCGTGACGCGCCAGCTTGCGATCGTCGGCGGCAGCAAGGCGTGCATCGCGACGAACCCGAGCGACATGGCCGTGGCCATGCGCGTGCTGGACGCATCCGTGGAAACCATCCGCCCCGACGGACGCGCCCGCGTGATCCCGATCGCCGATTTCCATCGCCTGCCCGGCGACACGCCGCACATCGAGACGACGCTGGCGCGAGATGAACTCATCACCGGCGTGACGCTGCCCAAGCCCATCGGTGGCACGCACATCTACCGCAAGGTGCGCGACCGCGCCTCCTACGCCTTCGCGCTGGTTTCGGTTGCTGCCATCGTGCAGCGCGACGGATCGGGCCGGGTGGCGCTCGGCGGCGTCGCGCACAAGCCGTGGCGAATCGAGGCCGCGGAAGCCGCGATGCCGCAGGGCGCCAAAGCGGTGACGGCCCGGCTGCTGGCCGATGCGCAGCCGACCCACGAGAACGCATTCAAGTTGCCGTTGGCCGAGCGCGCATTGGCCGCCGCCCTGGTGCAGGCGAGGAGCTGAGCATGAAATTCGACACACCCGCCACGACCAATCCCATCGACCAGTTGAAGGTCATCGGAAAACCGACCGACCGCATCGACGGCCCGGTCAAGACGACCGGCACCGCCCGCTACGCCTACGAACGCAACGCCGAAGTGCCGCGTGCGGCCTACGGGTACGTCGTGGGCGCAGGCATCGCCAAGGGCCGCATCGCGTCGATGGATCTGGGCGCCGCGCAGGCCGCACCCGGCGTGCTGGCCGTCGTGACCGCGCGCAATGCCGGCAAGCTGGCCAAGGGCGACTTCAATACCGCCAAGCTGCTGGGCGGCCCCGAGATCGACCACTACCACCAGGCGGTGGCCGTCGTCGTGGCGAACACCTTCGAGCAGGCGCGCGCCGCGGCGCAGCTGGTGCGCATCACGTACGAACGCGGCTCCGGGCGCTTCGATCTCGCCGCCGAAA
The DNA here is from genome assembly GCF_000184745.1 of Variovorax paradoxus EPS. Taxonomy (NCBI): domain Bacteria; kingdom Pseudomonadati; phylum Pseudomonadota; class Betaproteobacteria; order Burkholderiales; family Comamonadaceae; genus Variovorax; species Variovorax paradoxus. The sequence goes on from NC_014931.1 coordinate 5,130,570, forward strand.
AGGATGCGGCGCAGATGCCCAAGCCCAATCCGTTTTCGGGCGAGCCGCAAACCAAGACGGGCGACTTCCCGGGCGCGTTCGCCGCGGCGCCGGTCCAGCTCGACGCCACCTACACGACGCCCGACGAGTCGCACGCCATGATGGAGCCGCATGCCTCCATCGCGCAGTGGCAGGGCGACAGGCTGACGATCTGGACCTCCAACCAGATGATCGCCTGGGGCGTCGGCGACGTCGCCAAGACGCTCGGCATTCCGAAGGACAAGGTGCGCCTGGTCTCGCCCTTTGTGGGCGGCGGCTTCGGCGGCAAGCTGTTCGTGCGGGCGGACGCGGTGCTCGCCGCGCTCGGTGCCCGCGCCGCCAAGCGGCCGGTGAAAGTGGCGCTTCAGCGGCCGCTGATGATGAACAACACCACGCACCGGCCGGCGACCATCCAGCGCATCCGCATCGGTGCCACACCGGACGGAAAGATCACGGCCATCGCGCACGAAGGCTGGTCGGGCGATCTGCCCGGCGGCCAGGCCGAGACGGCGGTCAACCAGACGCGGCTGCTCTACGCCGGCCCCAACCGCCTGACGACCACCCGGCTCGCCGTGCTCGACCTGCCCGAAGGCAATGCGATGCGCGCACCCGGCGAGGCCCCGGGACTGATGGCGCTGGAGATCGCCATGGACGAGATGGCGGAGAAGCTCAAGCTCGATCCGGTCGAGTTCCGCGTGCTCAACGACACGCAGGTCGATCCCGAGAAGCCCGAACGCCCGTTCTCCCAACGCAGGCTCAACGAGTGCCTCCGCATGGGCGCCGAGCGCTTCGGCTGGAACAAGCGCAGCGCAACGCCCGCGCAGCAGCGCGACGGACGCTGGCTCGTGGGTTTGGGCGTCGCCGCCGCGTTCCGCAACAACCTGCTGACGAAATCGGCCGCGCGCGTGCGGCTGGACAACCGCGGCATGGTCACGGTGGAGACCGACATGACCGACATCGGCACCGGGTCGTACACCATCATTGCGCAGACCGCCGCCGAAACGATGGGCGTGTCGCTCGACAAGGTGTCGGTGCGCCTGGGCGATTCGGCCTATCCGGTCTCGGCCGGCTCGGGCGGGCAATGGGGCGCCAACAACTCGACCTCGGGCGTTTTTGCGGCCTGCATGAAGCTGCGCGAGGCAGTAGCGGCGAAGCTGGGCATGGCCGCGGCCGAAGCCCAGTTCTCGGACGGCATGGTGCGCGCCGGCGGGCGTTCGGTGCCGCTTGCCGAAGCGGCGGGTGCGGAGGGCCTCGCGGCAGAAGACGGCATCGAGTACGGCGACCTCGACAAGAAGTACCAGCAGTCCACCTTCGGCGCGCATTTCGTCGAGGTCGGCGTCGATGCCGCCACCGGCGAGATCCGCGTGCGGCGCATGCTGGCGGTGTGCGCCGCCGGGCGCATCCTGAATCCCAAGTCCGCGCGCAGCCAGGTGATCGGTGCGATGACGATGGGTGTCGGCGGCGCGCTGATGGAAGAGCTGGCGCTGGACAAGCGGCATGGCTTCTTCGTCAACCACGACCTGGCCGGCTACGAGGTGCCGGTGCATGCCGACATTCCTCATCAGGACGTGATCTTCCTGGACGAGACCGACCCGATTTCTTCGCCGATGAAGGCAAAGGGCGTCGGCGAACTGGGCATGTGCGGCGTCGCGGCCGCGGTGGCCAACGCGGTCTACAACGCGACGGGCGTGCGGGTGCGCGAGTACCCGATCACGCTCGACAAGCTGCTCGCAGGACTGCCGCCGGTGGCGTGAACCGGATTCGAAGCGGTCTCGTCTCGGATCACGGCCGCACCAGCTCGCCGGGAAACCAGCGCGGCAGGTGCGCCGTGGCGTCGTTCAGCGACGCCAGCACGTGGAACGCCTGTTCGACGATCGATGCCGGCGGATGCTTGAGGTCCGGAACGATCACGACGCGGAGCCCCGCCGCCAGCGCGGCCTTGGCGCCGTTCTCGCTGTCTTCGAAAGCGATGCATTGCGCCGGGTCCACGCCCAGGCGCGAAGCTGCGAGCAGGTAGAGCGCCGGATCAGGCTTGGCGCGCACCACCTCGTCGCCGCCCGCGAAGGCCTCGAAGTGATGGAGCACGTCGAGGCTGCCGAGGCAGGCTTGGATCTGGACGCTTGTCGAAGACGAAGCCACCGCGCAGCGCGTGCCGCGCTGGCGCAATGCGGCAAGAAACTCGGCCGCACCGGGCTTGATGGGAAAGAGCGGCGTGCCGTCGGAGCGCTCGAGCTGCAGCAGCTTGCGGACATGCGCGATGGCATGGCGGTAGGCCTCCGGTCCGCCGAGCAGCGAACCGAGGATCACCTCGGACTCCACGGTGGCAAGGCCCACGACCTGCAGGTACTGCGTGTGAGAAAGCTCGATGTCGAGCGTGCGGGCCGCTTCGATCCAGGCGGCCATGACGGGCCGCTCCGAGTCGATGAGGAGCCCGTCCATGTCGAAGATGGCGGCGGAGAACATGGGCGAATCCTAAGCCAGCGTGCCTCGGCGTCGGAAAAGAAAAAGGGGCCGTGAGGCCCCTTCGTCGAGACGCGGCGCTCGCCGCTCAGTCGCGCACGAGTGCCCGGTTCAGGCCCAGCGCCGCCAGCGTGCCGGCCGCGCCGGAGAGCAGGTAGACGCTGACATACGCCAGACCGAAGTTCGCCGACAGCCCCAGCGCCACCAGCGGTGCGAACGCAGCGCCGATCAGCCAGGCCAGGTCGGCCGTGAGGGCCGCGCCGGTGTAGCGGTACTTGGGTTCGAAATTCGAAGTCACCGCGCCCGCGGCCTGGCCATACGAAAGGCCCAGCAGCACGAAGCCCAGCAGGATGAAGACGTCCTGCCCGATGCGGCCGCCGTCGAGCAGCGTGGGGGCAAAGCCACTGAACACCGCGATCAGCGCGGCCAGGCCGCCCAAGGTGAAACGGCGTCCCACGCGGTCGGCGATCAGGCCCGAGGCCACGATGCCGCCGGCGCAGAACACCGCGCCGATCATCTGCACGATCAGGAACTCGGTGATCGACTGGTCCGAGTACAGCGTGATCCAGGACAGCGGGAACACGGTGATGAGGTGGAACAGCGCATAGCTGGCCAGCGCGGCGAACGCGCCGATCAGCAGGTTGGCGCCCTGCGAGCGGGTCAGCTCGACCACGCTGGTGGGCTGCAGTTCGCGCTCTTCGAGCAGGCGCGAATATTCTTCGGTCGCCACGAGACGCAGGCGCGCGAAGAGCGCCACGACGTTGATCGCGAAGGCCACGTAGAAGGTGTAGCGCCAGCCCCAGTCGAGGAATTCCTTGATCGAGAGGCTTGCGTAGAGGTACGCGAACAGCGCGCTGGCAATGAAGAAGCCGATGGGCGCGCCCAGCTGGCCCAGCATGGCGTACCAGCCGCGGCGGTTCGGCGGCGCGTTCAGCGCCAGCAGCGAAGGCAGACCGTCCCACGAGCCGCCGAGCGCGAGGCCCTGGCAGAAGCGGAACACCGACAGCAGCACGATCGCGGTGAACCCGAGGCTTTCGTAGCCCGGCAGGAAGGCGATGCCGGCCGTGGACGTGCCCAGGAGGAACAGCGCGATGGTCAGCTTGGTCTCGCGCCCGAATCGTCGCTGGATCGCCATCGAAATGACAGTTCCGAACGGCCGGGCGATGAATGCGAACGAGAAGACCACGAACGCGTAGAGGATTCCCTCCAGGCGCTGCTCGAACGGGAAGAATACGTACGGAAAGACCAGCACCGAGGCGATGCCGTAGACGAAGAAGTCGAAATACTCGGAAGCGCGGCCGATGACCACGCCGACGGCGATTTCGCCCGGAGCGATGTGCGAGTGATCGGCGCCGCCACTCTGGCTCGGGCCGGCGCCGTTTCCGGACGTGTTCGGCACAGGCTGTGCGCCTTGCGGACTGATGCTGGACGTCGTCGTCATTGCGTTTTGTAATTCGGGTGTCACCGACAGTGACAAAGGTAGGCCATTAACAGGAATGCCCCGAGCGTCTCACCGAAAGCAGTTTCCCGCCATAGGACAAAACGTCCAATAGGCGCCAAGTCCCTTTGGTCGTAGATTGTGGAGTCTTAGCGCAGCCCACGCACTTCTTTCTTTCTCTTCGGCATGCCCACCCTCCACTCCCTTCGCCGATGGCTCGTCTTGCTCCCCCTCGCATTGCTGGCGGGCTGCAACACGGTGCTCATGAACCCCTCCGGGGACATCGCCAACCAGCAGGGCCGACTCATCGTCGTGTCCACGGTGCTGATGCTGATCATCATCATCCCGGTGATCGCGCTGACCATCTTCTTCGCCTGGCGCTATCGCCAGTCGAACAAGGAGGCCACCTACAGCCCCGACTGGGACCACTCCACCCAGCTCGAACTGGCGATCTGGGCCGCGCCGCTCCTGATCATCATCGCGCTGGGCGCGATCACCTGGATCAGCACACACACGCTCGACCCCTACCGCCCGCTCACGCGCCTGGACGCCAAGCGCCAGATCTCGCCCGAGACCAAGCCGCTGGTGGTCGAAGTGGTGGCGCTCGACTGGAAGTGGCTCTTCATCTACCCCGAGCAGGGCATCGCCACGGTCAATGAACTGGCCGCGCCGGTGGACGTGCCGATCAGCTTCAAGATCACCGCCTCCTCGGTGATGAACTCCTTCTTCATCCCCGCGCTGGCCGGCCAGATCTACGCCATGCCGGGCATGGAAACCAAGCTGCACGCGGTGATCAACAAGCCGGGCGAATTCGAAGGCTTCTCGGCCAACTACAGCGGCGCGGGCTTCTCGGGCATGCGCTTCAAGTTCCACGGCCTGAACAAGGACGACTTCGACCAGTGGGTTGCCAAGGTCAAGGCCGGCAAGGAAGGCGAGCTCACCCGCGAGGGCTACACGAAGCTCGAAGTGCCCAGCGAGCGCGAGCCCGTGCGTCACTACGCCAGCGTCGACGCCGACCTGTACAACGCCATCCTCAACCGCTGTGTCGACCGCAACAAGATGTGCATGAGCCAGATGATGGCCATCGACGCCGACGGCGGCCTGGGCAAGCCCGGCGCCTTCAACGTCGCCACCATGCAGAGCTGGCAACCCGACACCCTCAACTCGCCCAAGCGTAAATACGTCACGGCGATGTGCACCACCGAAGAATGACGATGCTTGCGAACCTTGACCTGACGAAGCTCGTCTTCGGCCGCCTCACGTGGGAGGCGATTCCCTACCACGAGCCCATCCTGCTCGCGACCTTCGCGGCCGTGGTGCTGGGCGGCCTGGCCCTCCTGGGCGCGCTCACCTACTTCAAGGTGTGGGGCGTGCTGTGGCGCGACTGGATCACCAGCATCGACCACAAGAAGATCGGCATCATGTACATCATCCTCGGGCTGGTGATGCTGCTGCGCGGCTTTGCCGACGCGATCATGATGCGGGCCCAGCAGGCCTTCGCCTTCGGCGACAACGCGGGCTTCCTGCCGCCGCACCACTACGACCAGATCTTCACCGCCCACGGCGTGATCATGATCTTCTTCGTGGCGATGCCGCTGGTCACGGGCCTCATGAACTTCGTGGTGCCGCTGCAGATCGGCGCGCGCGACGTGGCCTTCCCGTTCCTGAACAACTTCAGCTTCTGGATGACCACCTTCGGCGCCGGCCTCGTGATGGCGTCGCTGTTCGTCGGCGAGTTCGCCAAGACGGGCTGGCTCGCGTATCCGCCGCTGTCGGGCATTCTCTTCAGCCCCGACGTGGGGGTCGACTACTACATATGGTCGTTGCAGATAGCGGGGGTAGGTACCTTGCTATCCGGCGTGAACCTGCTGGCCACCATCGTGAAGATGCGCGCGCCCGGCATGACCATGATGAAGATGCCCGTCTTCACCTGGACCGCCCTGTGCACCAACGTGCTGATCGTGGCTGCCTTCCCGGTGCTGACCGCTGTGCTGGCCCTGCTGTCGCTCGACCGCTACGTCGGCACCAACTTCTTCACGAACGACCTGGGCGGCAACGCCATGATGTACGTGAACCTGATCTGGATCTGGGGCCACCCCGAGGTGTACATCCTGATCCTGCCGGCCTTCGGCATCTTCTCGGAAGTGGTCTCCACCTTCTCGGGCAAGCGCCTCTTCGGCTACGCCTCGATGGTGTATGCCACGGTCGTGATCACGATCCTCTCGTACCTCGTGTGGCTGCATCACTTCTTCACCATGGGCTCCGGCGCCAGCGTGAATTCGTTCTTCGGCATCACGACGATGATCATCTCGATCCCGACGGGCGCGAAGATCTTCAACTGGCTCTTCACCATGTACCGCGGCCGCATCCGCTACGAGCTGCCGATGATGTGGACCATCGGCTTCATGATCACCTTCGTGATCGGCGGCATGACGGGCGTGCTGCTGGCCGTTCCCCCGGCCGACTTCGTCCTGCACAACAGCCTGTTCCTCATTGCCCACTTCCACAACGTGATCATCGGCGGCGTGCTGTTCGGCATGCTGGCGGGCATCACCTACTGGTTCCCGAAGGCCTTCGGCTACAAGCTCGATCCGTTCTGGGGCAAGTGCTCGTTCTGGTTCTGGATCATCGGCTTCTGGTTCGCCTTCATGCCGCTGTACATCCTGGGCCTGATGGGCGTCACCCGCCGCATGAGCCACTTCCAGGACATGTCGCTGCAGATCTGGTTCCAGATCGCCGCCTTCGGCGCCGTGCTGATCGCGCTGGGCATCGCCTCCTTCATCATCCAGCTGGTGGTGAGCTACATCCGCCGCGATTCGCTCCGCGACACCACGGGCGACCCGTGGAACGGCCGCACGCTCGAATGGTCGACCTCCTCGCCGCCGCCGGCCTACAACTTCGCGTTCACGCCGCGCATCCATGACAACGATGCCTGGACCGACATGAAGCGCCGCGGCTACGAGCGTCCGCTCGAGGGCTTCACCCCGATCCACATGCCCAAGAACACCAGCGCCGGCTTCATCATCGCGGCCCTGGCAGCGGTCTGCGGCTTCGCGTTGATCTGGCAGATGTGGCTCGTGGCGGGCATCGGCTTCGTCGCCATGCTGGCCGCCGTGATCATCCATACCTTCAACTACAAGCGCGACTACTACATCCCCGCGGAAGACGTCGTTCGCACCGAGGGCGAACGCACGCGCCTCCTGGGCGTTTCGGGAGTCTCGGGAGCCGCCCATGTCTGATACCACCGCCCTGCATCACCCGGGGTCTTCGCACCCCCACAGCGACCAGACGGGCAAGCCGCCCGTGTTCGAGCTGTTCCACGTCGGCAACGACCATCACCCGGAAAACGGCACGCTGCTCGGCTTCTGGCTCTACCTGATGAGCGACTGCCTCATCTTCGCGTGCCTGTTCGCGGTGTACGGCGTGCTGGGCCGCAGCTACGCGGCCGGCCCCTCGGGCGCTGATTTGTTCGACCTGCCGCTGGTGGCGATCAACACCTCGCTGCTGTTGCTGTCGTCGATCACCTACGGCTTCGCGATGCTCGAGATGCAGAAGAAGCGCATGGGCGGCGTGCTCGTGTGGCTGGCCATCACGGGCCTCCTGGGCGCGGGCTTCATCGGCCTCGAACTCTACGAATTCGCGCACCTGTTGCACGAAGGCGCGGGCCCGCAGCGCAGCGCTTTCCTGTCGTCGTTCTTCGCACTGGTCGGCACCCACGGCCTGCACGTGAGCTTCGGCATCATCTGGCTCATCGTGCTGATGATCCAGCTGCCCAAGCACGGCTTCACCGCCGCGAACCGCCGCCGCCTGATGTGCCTGTCGATGTTCTGGCACTTCCTGGACGTCGTGTGGATCGGCGTCTTCACCTTTGTCTACCTGATGGGATCGATGGCATGAGCGCAGCAATAAGGCTCGCCCCCAGGCTCCGCGCACTTCGTGTCGCTTCTCCTACCCCCTACCGGGGGCAACACCAGTGGCCCGGCAAAGCCGGTTCCACGGTGTTCCTCGACAAGAGCATTGCCGACGTATCACACAGCAAGGTTGTTCAATGAGCGCCCACATCGACACCGCAGCGCACGGTCATGACGCGCACAGCGCCCACGACGACCATCACGACGATGGTCCCGTGAGCCACAGCACCTTCAAGGGCTACATGACCGGCTTCGTGCTGGCCGTGATCCTGACGGCGATTCCGTTCTGGCTCGTGATGGGCAAGGTGTTCGCGAACACCAACACCACGTCGCTCATCATCCTGGGCTTCGCCGCGGTGCAGATCGTGGTGCACATGATCTATTTCCTGCACATGGACGCCAAGTCCGAGAGCGGATGGAACATGCTGGCGCTGATCTTCACGATCGTGCTGGTGGTCATCACGCTGGCCGGATCGCTCTGGGTCATGTACCACATGAACACGAACATGATGCCGATGTCGGTCCACGACATGAAGAACATGCCTTGACGACACAGCCGCCAGACCTCCTTTCCAGCCACGACAAACCGGCAGGCCGCCCGCGCTCCGCGGCCGCCCGGGTGGCACTGGCGGTCTGTGCGGTGCTTGCCTTTGCCGGCTTCTTCGCGCTCGGCACCTGGCAGGTCGAGCGCAGGGCCTGGAAGCTCGATCTCATCGCCCGCGTCGACCAGCGCGTGCATGCCCCGGCCGCCGAGCCCCCCGCGCGCGCCGCCTGGCCGCAAGTGAACGCGGCCAACGACGAATACCGCCATGTGCGCGTCACCGGCACCTTCCTGCACGACAAGGAAACCCTGACCCAGGCCAGCACCCGGCTCGGCGCCGGATTCTGGGTGCTGACGCCATTGCAGACGGCCGATGGCACCGTGGTGCTGGTCAATCGCGGCTTCGTGCCGCCCGAAGCCCGCGAACGTGCGAGCCGAGCGGCCACCGAGGCGAAGGGCGAAGTCACTGTTGCCGGCCTCTTGCGCATCACCGAGCCCAAGGGCGGATTTCTTCGCAAGAACGACCCCGCCGCAGACCGCTGGTTCTCGCGCGATGTGCAGGCCATCGGCGCGGCACGCGGGTTGAATGACGTGGCGCCGTACTTCGTCGATGCGGAGGCCGATCCGTCGCTCTCTGCAGAAACGGCCGATTACCCCGTGCGTGGCTTGACGGTCATCGCCTTCCCCAACAGCCACCTCGTCTACGCCCTCACCTGGTACGGGCTGGCACTGATGGTGCTGGGCGCCGCCTGGTTCGTCTGGCGCGACGGCCGCAAGCGCGCCGGGCGTGCACCCGGCGGCACCGGCGAAAATGCGGCCCATGCCGACCCCAGCCCTCGCTCCGATGCGTACCGCGACTGAAGCGGTCGCGGGCGAGCTGCCCGCCCCCCGCGCCGGCGTCGCGAGCCTGGACAACGCCACCGGTCACAAGAACATGCAGCAGCTGATCCAGCTGCGCTGGTTCGCGGTGGTCGGGCAGGTCGCCACCATCCTGGTGGTGCACTACGGCTTCGGCATCCGGCTGCCGCTGGACAACATGCTGCAGGTGCTCACCTGCCTCGCGCTCTTCAACATGGTGAGCCTGCTGCGCTCGCGCACCCACCGCCGGGTGACCAATGGCGAGCTGTTCCTCGCGCTCCTGGTCGACGTGGCCACGCTCACGGCCCAGCTCTACCTGAGCGGCGGCGCGACCAACCCGTTCGTCTTTCTCTACCTGCTGCAGGTGATCCTGGGCGCGGTGCTGCTGAAGGCCTGGTCGACCTGGACCATCGTGGTCATCACCAGCCTGTGCTTCGCGGGCCTTGCGCTTTTCTCGCGCCCGCTCGCGCTGCCGCTGGACCACGACCGGGGCCTCTGGAGCCCGTACATCCAGGGCATGCTGGTGTGCTTTGCGCTCAATGCGGCGCTGCTCGTCATCTTCATCACCCGCATCAGCCGCAACCTGCGTGCCCGCGATGCACGGCTGGCCGACCTGCGCCAGCGCGCCTCGGAAGAAGAACACATCGTGCGCATGGGCCTGCTCGCCTCGGGCGCCGCCCACGAGCTGGGCACGCCGCTTGCCACGCTGGCGGTGATCCTCGGAGACTGGCGTCGCCTGCCGCACTTCAGCTCCGACCCCGAACTCCTGACCGAGGTGGCGGAAATGGAACTGCAGATCCAGCGCTGCAAGAGCATCGTGAGCGGCATCCTGCTGTCGGCCGGAGAGGCGCGCGGCGAATCGTCGGAAGAAACCACCGTGAGCACCTTCCTGGACAACCTCGTGGAAGAGTGGCGCACCACGCGCCCCGTCGAGGAGTTCGACTACGACAATCGCTTCGGGCAAGACCTGCCCATGGTTTCCGACTCGGCCTTGAAGCAGATGATCTGCAACGTGCTCGACAACGCCCTGGAGGCCTCGCCGCACTGGCTGCGCCTTGAAGCGACGCACGACGCGGACAACCTCACGATCACCGTCACCGACGCCGGCCCCGGCTTCCTGCCGGCGATCCTCAAGGAGTTCGGCAAGCCCTACCAGTCGAGCAAGGGCCGCCCGGGCGGCGGGCTCGGGCTGTTCCTCGTCGCCAACGTGGCGCGCACTTTGGGCGGCCGCGTCGCGGCACGCAACCGGCCCGAGGGCGGCGCCATCGTGACTGTCACGCTGCCGCTCGCGGCCGTCGTGCTGGAAGAGGAAGAAGCCGACGACGAAACGGTCTCGCCGGCCGAGCCCATCGCCAACGCCAAGCCATGACGGAAGAAACCGCCGAAGCCCCACGCCAGTTGCTGATCGTCGAGGACGACGAGGCCTTCGCGCGCACGCTCAGCCGCTCCTTCGAGCGCCGCGGCTATGCGGTGATGCACGCAAGCAATGCCGAAGAGGTCCAGGCGCTGCTGGAGACCCGCTCGCCCGACCAGTCGCCCGGCTACGCGGTGGTCGACCTCAAGCTCAACGGCGAAGCCTCGGGCCTGGCCTGCGTGCAGATGCTCCACCAGCACAACCCCACGATGCTGATCGTGGTGCTCACCGGCTTTGCCAGCATCGCCACGGCGGTGGAAGCCATCAAGCTGGGCGCCTGCCACTACCTGGCCAAGCCCTCGAACACCGACGACATCGAGGCCGCCTTCGGCCGCGCGAACGGCACCACCGAGGTGGAGCTGACCAATCGCTCGACCTCGATCAAGACGCTTGAATGGGAGCGCATCCACGAGATGCTGGCCGAGACCGGCTTCAACATCTCCGAGACCGCGCGGCGGCTCGGCATGCATCGGCGCACATTGGCACGCAAACTCGGCAAACAGCAGGTCAAGTAACATGATCTGCCGGTTTCGCGAATTCGCGCGGAACCAAAACCGATTTTCGAGGTTCTGTTCTTGATGACGAATAGCCCATCCGTGCAGCTGCAGCCCCTTCCCGCCGGTCCGAAGAAGCCGGCGCCCGTTGCTGCCCGCGACCAGACCGGGATGGAAGAACTCTTCAACGCCCTGAGCCACGGCCTCGGCCTGGTGCTGGCGATTGCCTCGCTGCCCATCCTGATCTACAGCGCCGCCCAGAAGGGCCAGGCCGCGAGCGTGGTCGGCGTCTCGCTCTTCGCGGGCACGGCCATCGTGCTGTATCTCATCTCCACGCTGTACCACGCGTTGCCCATCGGCCGCGCCAAGGCCTGGTTCAACCGGCTGGACCACGCGGCCATCTATCTCTTCATTGCGGGCAGCTACATGCCCTTTTTGTTCGGTGTGCTGCGCGGTCCGTGGGGCTGGACGCTGTTCGGGGCGATCTGCGCGGCGGCTGCGTTGGGCGTGGGCGCCAAGCTCTTCAACCGGCTGCAGCATCCGCTGTGGTCGACCGGGCTCTATGTGGCGATGGGCTGGATGGCGCTGATGGCGCGGTGCCGCTGTACGAGCGCATGTCACCGGCGGGGCTGGGTTGGCTCGTGGCCGGTGGCTTGTTCTACACGGCGGGCGCGGTGGTCTTCCTGTTCGACAACAAGATCCGCTTCGCGCATTCGGTGTGGCATCTGTTCGTGCTCGCCGGCAGCACCTGCCACTTCTTCGCCGTGCTCTGGCATTCGCACGGCTGAGCTTTTCTCATCAGCAATCAGTAGTGCGGCGGTAGTTCATCGCGAAGATTGCGCGCCGCCCCGTCCTGCCCCGCGTTCTGGCTCAATTGCCGCAGGTGCGCCACCTGCTGGATCAGGCTGTCGATCTGCTGCTGTTGCCGGTAGATCGTCATGTTCAGCTGCTCCAGCAGGTCGTCGGCGTAGCTCGACTTGATCTCGAGTTCGGTGAGGCGCTCGGTCACATCGTTCGGTAGGTGTTCCATGCCGCTATTGGACATGAAGACTTGCTTGTTCTTTGTGACGCCTTGCCTTGCTCCCTCCCCTTCCGGGGGAGGGCTGGGGTGGGGGCTGGCGGCGCATCAAGCACCAGCGGCGTTGCGAAGGCCGCGTGCCCCCATCCCAGCCTTCCCCCGGAAGGGGAAGGAGCAAGACGCGCGTTCAACAGGCTGATGATTCCAATGCCACCGTGCCCGCTTCGGCGTGCGTCTCTCCCCGCAGGAACACGAACACCACAAGCGCCGTCAACACCGTCACCCCAGCCAGCACGCACAGCAACGTGCCGAACGCCGCGCCATACGCATGCAGCAGCGCTGCGCGATCCACGCCTGGCAGCAATGCGAGGGCCTGCGACAGGTCGCCCGTCGTCACCCGCTGCGCCGCTTGCGATGTCCCACCGGGATGCGCCGGCAGGCGGCCCAGTTGCAGCGCGACCAGCGCCGTCAGCCCCGCCCCGACCAGCGCGAGCGCGATGCCCTCCCCCGCCACCCGCACCGTGTTGAAGATGCCCGACGCCATGCCCGCCCGCTCGCGCGGCACCACGCTCACCGCGAGACCGTCCATCAAACCCCACGGCAGGCCGATGCCCGCGCCGATCAGCAACAGCGGCCACACGATCGCCTGCAGCGGCGTGCCCGGCCCGCAGTAACTGAGCCAGAGCAACCCCACCGCGCACACCAGCAGCCCCACGGCCGAGATCACGCCCGCAGAGAACCGGTGCGCCAGCGACGCCGCGAGCGTCGGCACCACGAGGATCGGCCCCGAGAGCGCGAACATGAACACGCCCGCTTCCATCGCGCTGCGCCCTTCCAGCCCGATGAAGCGGATCGGCAGCAACACCAGCAGCACAACAAAACCGTAGGCCGGCGCCGCGGCCAGCAACTGCACGCCGACGAAGCGCGGAAAGCGGAACAGCGACAGGTCGAGCATCGGATGCGCAACGCGCCGCTCGATGGCGATGAAGGCCGCGCCCATCAGCGCCGCGCCCGCCAGCGCACCGATCACCCACGGGCTGCCCCAGCCGCTGTCGGGCGCCTGCAGCACGCCGAGCGTGAGCAATGTCAGCGCGGCCGTGAAGGTGAGCGTGCCCGGGACGTCGAGCCCCATCGCATGCGGGTTGCGCGACTCGCGCATGCTCAGCGAGGCGATGCACAGCGCCACGAGGCTGATCGCTCCCGGACTCAGCATCACCGACTGCCAGCCGAAGCTCTCGGCGAGCCAGCCCGAGAGGATCGACCCGCACGACAGCCCCACGCCGAACGAGGTGCCGATGAAGCTGAACGCCCGCGTGCGCGCTGGGCCGTCGAACACCTGCGCCAGCGCCGCCGTGCCCGATGCGAACGCGGCCGCCGAGCCCAGCCCCTGCAAGGCGCGCGCTAGATCGAAAGCGACGATGCCGGGCGCGAGCGTCAGCAGCGAACTGCTGAGCGCGACCACCGCAAGCCCCATCAGGAAGACGCGCTTGCGGCCATAGGCATCGGCGAGCGCGCCCGCCGCCATCAGCGTCGCGCCGAAGCTCAGCATGAAAGCGTTGGTCACCCAGTTGAGTTGCACCGGGCTGCCGCCCAGCGCGTCGCGGATCGCGGGCAGCACCACCGCCGGGCCGGTGAAGCTCAGCGGCATGCCAAGCGCCGCGAGGCAGACAGCGGCCAGCAGCCAGTTCTTGTTGCCGGAAAACGAGGAAGGCGAAGACATCGAGGGCTTTCACGCCGAAGGGAGGAAGGAGCACAGAAGATAGAAAGGAATCAATGGAATGAAAATGGCGCCATTGATCCTCACACTCCCAACCCAAGGTTGTTAATCCATGGACAGCTTCAGCGGACTCGAATCCTTCGTGCGGGCGGCCGACCTGCTGAGCTTTGCCAAGGCCGGGCGCTTGCTCGGCATTTCGGCCTCGGCCGTGGGCAAGAACGTCGCGCGGCTCGAGCAGCAGTTGGGCCTGCGGCTCTTCAACCGCACCACGCGGCATGTGCGGCTGACCGAGGAAGGCGCGATGTTCCATGAGCGCTGCCGGCGCATCCTCGATGAGCTCGACGATGCCCGGGCCATGATGCAGGACGCGGTCGCGGCCCCGCGCGGTCGCCTTCGCGTGAGCCTGCCGACCATCGGCTATCGCTTCCTGCTGCCGATCCTGCCGGCCTTCAAGGCACGCTTTCCCGAGATCGAACTCGACCTCGACTTCAACGACCGCCTGGTCGACGTGATCGCCGAAGGTGTGGACGTGGCGATCCGCAGCGGCGAGCTCGGCGACTCGCAGCTCGTGGCGCGCCGGCTCGGTCCGTTCAATTTCGTGCTCGTCGCCTCGCCTGCCTACCTGGCCGAGCACGGCGTGCCGCAGGTGCCGGCGGACCTCGCCGGGCACAGCTGCCTCCGCTACAAGTTCGTCACCGGCGGAAAGATCGAGGATTGGGACCTGCCCGGCCTGCCCACGCAACTGCCGCCCGGGCTTCTGTGCAACAACATGGAAGCCATGCTCGGCGCGGCCGTCGCCGGCTTGGGCGTGGCCTACATGCCCGACTTCCTCGCGCGCGATTCGCTCTGCCGCGGCGAACTGCAGCGCGTGCTCGAGACGCACCTCGTGCGCCAGGGGCAGTTCTCGGCGCTGTGGTCATCGAGCCGGCAGTTGTCGCCGAAGGTCAGGGCGTTTGTGGACTTTGCGGGGGAGCACATGTTCAGGGATGGTGACGCAGCGACGCGGCCAAACAAGACTGAATTCAGACCATAATCAGTCCGATCGATAACCACAGGGGTGAGCGCAATGAATTTCTCCACGCAGGTCAAGCCCATCAGCTATCTCAAGAGCCATGCTGCGGACATCGTGAAGACCCTCTCGGACACCCGCGAGCCCATGGTCATTACCCAGAACGGCGAGGCCAAGCTCGTGGTGATGGATGTGCGCTCCTACGAAGAACACGAAGCGACCCTCGCGCTCCTGAAAGTCCTGGCGCTCGGCAATCGCGAAATCGAGCAGGGCCAATTCAGGTCTGCGGACGACGTGTTCGCCGAGCTGGACAAAGAAGACTCCCCATGAAGGTTGTGTTTCTGCGGTCCGCCGAGGTCGACCTGAAGGATCTGAGGCGCTACCTCATCAAGAACTTCGGCACAGACACCTGGGCGGCGAGCTACGACAAGATCAAGCAATCCGTCGCTCTGATCGAAGCGCATCCCCAGGCGGGCCGAATTCCTGAGGAGTTGGAAAACCTGAACGCGGTCCAGTACCGGCAAGTTATCTCGGGCATGAACCGCATCATTTACGAAGTGCGGTTGGACAACGTTTATATCCACGTCCTCTGCGACACACGAAGAGATCTGAAAGGCCTGCTCATGCGGCGCATGGTTGGCGCCGTTTGAAATCGAGCGCATCCGCCGCCCGAGCGGTACGACTCAGACTTACGCCACGTACGCCAGCTGACTCTCTGCCTGCTCGCCGATGGTTCCGGATGGCGCTTCGACGGGCGCATCACTCCCCATCCGGCTCAGCGCAATCGCCGCCTGCAACGGATAAAGCGTCCGTGCATCCCCTTCCGCCTTGTTGCTCACCGTCGTCCCCGCAGCCTCGCTCATGCTGGCCGTGCGCACCGCGTCCAGCCGGTGCGTGGGCACCATGAACGGCGAGTGCGTGGTGTAGACGATCTGGTTGCCGAAGTCGTGTTCGAAGTGCGCGAGCAGGTCGGCCTGCGAATGCGCGTGCAGGTGCAGGCCGGGCTCGTCCAGCAGCAGGATGGCATCGCCCGCGCCGCGCGTATCCGCAAAGAACGTAATGTAGAACGAGAAGAACCACTGGAAGCCGCGGCTGCGTTCGTCGAGATTCACTTCGACCTCGTAGGCGCCGTTCGGGTCGGACACCAGCGTGTCCATGTACGGCCCGTCGAGGTTGAAGCGGACCTTGAGTTCGCGGTCTTTCCACACGCGGCGGATCTCCGACGTGACGACCGAGCCGGCGCGGTTCACGAGCTGGTTGCGCGTGGCCTGGTCGTTCTTCTCGAGCAGCTCCTGCAATTGCTGCGGATCGAGCCCCGCGACCTTGCAGAGCTTCTCGAAGCTGCGCTGCTCGGGCGTGGCCTGGCCCCAGCCCTTGCGCACGAGGTAGTCGGCGATGTTCTGGCGGCCAGGCAGCGCGGGGTATTCGTCCACGTACACAAAACGCGGCAGCTTTTCGAGCACCCATTGCTTCGCCGTAGCGAGCGCGGGCGTGTCGTTGGCGATCGCATGCGCCATGTCTTCGAGTTCGACCAGCATCTGCTCCTGCTTGTCGCTGAGTTCGGCATCGGCCGCAGCCATCGCCCTGCGCAAGGCCTGCAGCGCCTTCACCGCGCCTTCGGACCAACGGATGTAGTCGGGGCTCGGGATCATCGCGGCGTCGAAGGCATCGGCCTCCTGCTCCAGCGTGGCGCGGGCGGCTTCGGCGACCTTCTCGGCCGCGGCCTTCACGGCGGGCACGATCTTGCGGACCTTGCCCTTGATGTCGGACACGTCGAGCGAGAGTTCGCCGAGGCCTTCGAGGCCGGTCCAGCGCGTCGCTGCGTAGCCCCGGCCGGCTGTGACGTGGCGCACGTCGGAGGCGCGCGGAAGGATCGCCTTCAGCTCGGCGCGTTCGTTGTCGTCGAGCGCCCACCGCGTTGAAACGACGGGCGTGTCGCCCTGGCACTCTTCGAGACGGCGGTGCCGCGGAAAGTCCTTGATCGGGCTGAGTTCGACCAGGCCTTCGGCCGGGTTCAGGCTGTGGAGCGCGCGCAGCAGGTTCGATTTACCGCTGTCATTTCGACCGAGGATCGCCGTGATCTGTGTGGAGTCGATGGGGCCGCTGTCGTTGATCGAGCGAAAGTTGGTGATCTGGAATGACGCCAAGCGCATGCAGGAATTTCTCTTCTTGAAATGGATACGGGGCCGGGGAATGTATTGCATCCCCGGCCCCGTCCTGCCGATCGCGAAAGAAAAAAATGTGCGTCGCCGTCGACGCCTATTCCGCCGCGCGGCGCAGCGTATCAACGACCGGGCGGCGCAGCACGTCGCGCAGGCCCCACCACCCTGCCGCCAGTGCGAGCACCGCGCCGGCCAGCGCGCCCGCAACCGGCACGAGCGGCGACGCGGTCCAGGTGAACTCGAACACGTAGCGCGCGAGCCCCCAGCCGATCACCGAGGCCACGATGCTCGCGAGAAAGCCCGCGAGCAGGCCGACGCCGATCAGCTCGGCGCGCTGCACCTGCCGCAACAGGCTCGCGCGCGCGCCGACCGCACGCATCACCGCGAACTCGCGCGCCCGCTCCTCGCGCGTGGCCGTGACCGCGGCGAACAGCACCACGAGCCCCGCCGCGAGCGTGAAGCCGAACAGGAACTCGACCGCGCGGATCACCTGGTCGAGCACGCGCTGCACCTGGTTGATGGTCGCGCTCATGTCCACGTTGGTCACGTTCGGGTAGCTGCGCACGAGCGCGTTGTCGAAGCCGCGCGTCTCGGGCGCGCGGAAAGCGCCCATGTAGGTGACCGGCACGTCGGCGAGCGACGCCACCGTGTACATCACGAAGAAGTTGGCGTGCATCGAGCCCCAGTCGACCTTGCGCAGCGACGTGATGCGCGCGTCGTTCTGCATGCCGCCGATGTCGAAGCGCAGCGTGTCGCCGAGCTTGAGGCCCAGCGTGTCGGCCAAGCCTTCTTCGACGCTCACCTCGCCTGCCGCCCCGGGCTTCCATGCGCCTGCGGTGATGCTGTTGTGCGCGGGCGCCTCCATCGCGTTGCTGAGATTGAACTCGCGGTCCACCAGGCGCTTGGCGCGGTCTTCGACGTAGTCGTCGGGGGTCACCGGCTTGTCGTTGATCGCGACGAGGCGGCCGCGGATCATCGGATACCAGTCGAACTTGCCGACGCCCGCATCGCGCAGCGACTTCTGGAAGGCATCGCTCTGGTCCGGCATCACGTTGATGACGAAGCGGTTCGGTGCATCGGGCGGCGTGGCCTTGCGCCAGCTCGCGACGAGGTCGGTGCGCAGCAGCACAAGCAGCACCAGCGCCAGCAGACCCACCGCGAGCGCGCTGACCTGCACCACGGCATAGGCGGGCCGCGCCGATATCTGTCGCGTGGCGAGCACCAGCCAGCGCGGCGCGGTGGTCTCGTTGACGCTGCGGCGCAGCACCTTCACCGCGAGCCAGCTCAGGAGTGCGAACACGGCCACCGCACCCGCGAATCCGCCGACCGCGATCAGGCCGAGCTTGATGTCGCTGCTCGCCGCCATCAGCAATGCGGCGAAGCCCGCCACGCCGATGCCGAGCACCGCGAGCGATGCGGGCTTGAGCCCGCCCACGTCGCGCCGGATCACGCGCAGCGGCGGTACGCGCGCGAGCTGCAGCACGGGCGGCAGGCCGAAGGCGAACAAGAGGGTGAGCCCCATGCCGAGGCCGAAAGCCACCGGCCACAGCGTGGCGGCGGGCAGCGCAGTCTCGACCAGCCCGGCCAGCAGCAGCACGAACACGTAGTGCACCGCAAAGCCGATGGCCACGCCGAGCCCGCTCGCCACGAGGCCGATCACCGCGAACTCGAAGGCATAGGCCATCGCGATGGTGCGCTGGCTCTGGCCGAGCACGCGCAGCATCGCGCAGTCGTCCAGGTGGCTGGCCGCGAAGCCGCGCGCGGCGAGCGCCACGGCCACGGCCGAGAGCAACGCCGCGAGCAGCGCGACGAGGCTCAGGAATTTCTCGGCGCGCTCAAGCGTCTGGCGCATTTCGGGCCGGCCGCCTTCGAACGAGTCGAGCCGCACGCCGCGCAGCTCGCCCTTCTTGATGGTGGCCTCGGCCCATTCGGTGAAACGCTTGACCGCCGGATCGCTGCCCGCCACCGCATAGCGGTAGCCCACGCGGCTGGCCGGCTGCACGAGCCCGGTGCGCGCCACGTCGGCCTGGTTGAGCATCACGCGCGGCGAAAAGCTCATGAAGCCGGCGCCCCGGTCGGGCTCCAGCGTGATGATGCGGCCCACGCGCAGGCTGGTGTCGCCCAGGAGCAGCGGGTCGCCGATCTTCAGGCCGAGGGAATCGAGCAGCGAAGCATCGACCCACACCTCGCCGGCCGGCGGGATGTCGCGGGTGATCTCACCGGGGTCGGCAAAGGTGGTCGAGGTCTGCAGATTGCCCCGCAATGGATACCCCGCCGTCACCGCCTTCAGCGCCACCAGCTTGCTCGCACCGCCCTGCACGTCGTCGGCCCGCGCCATGGTGGGAAAGCCGTAGGTGGCGGTGCCTTCCAGGCCCAGCGACTTCGCCTGCGCCACGAAGGCATCGGGCGTCGGGTTGTCGCTCACGATCACTGCATCGCCGCCCAGCAGTTGCCGCGCATCACGCTTCAATCCACCCTGCAACCGGTCGGCGAAGAAGCCGACCGCCGTGAGTGCGGCCACGGCCAGCAACACGGCGACGATCAAGAGGCGCAGCTCGCCGGCGCGCAGGTCGCGCCAGAGGGTGCGCCAGCCAAGGCGGAGGGAATCGGTCATGGCGCGAACGATAGCCGACGGCTACTGCCGCAGGCGGGTTCAAGGGTTATTGCACCCTTTCGGGCGAGCCGGCGCGAAAAGCAGGGTCAGGGCAGGACGCGCAAGCCGGGGTTTCCGGCCTCGACGCGGCCGATGACGGCCGCCTGCGCAAAGCCTTCCTTGCGGAAGATCTCCAGCACCGCTTCGACGGCCCCGGGCGCGCAGCTCACGAGCAGGCCCCCGGAAGTCTGCGGATCGCTGAGCAGGTTCTGCGCGGTGGGCGGCAGGCCTGGGGCCAGTTCCACGTCGGCGCCATAACCTGCCCAGTTGCGGCCCGAGGCGCCGGTGACGAAGCCTTCGGCCGCCATGGCTTCCACGTTGTCGAGCAACGGCACCTTCGACCATTCGACGACAGCGGCGAGCTTCGCGCCACGGGCCAGTTCGAGGGCATGACCGGCGAGGCCGAACCCCGTCACATCGGTCAGCGCATGCACGCCATCGAGCGCGGCCAGCGCGATACCGGGGGTGTTGAGCTTGGTGGTGTTCTCGATCAGCTGCCGATAGCCGGCTTCGGACAGCTGCTCCTTCTTGAGCGCCGCCGACAGCACGCCCACCCCCAGCGGCTTGCCCAGCACCAGCACGTCGCCCGCCTTCGCATCGGCATTGCGGCGCACGCGGTCGGGGTGCACCAACCCCATCGCGACGAGGCCGTAGATCGGCTCGACCGAATCGATGGTGTGGCCGCCCGCAATCGGGATGCCGGCCGCGCGGCACACGTCCTGCCCGCCGCGCACGATCTCGGCGATCACTTCCACCGGCAACTGGTTGATCGGCATGGCCACGAGCGCCAGCGCCATGATCGGCCGGCCGCCCATCGCGTACACGTCGCTGATGGCATTGGTGGCCGCGATGCGCCCGAACTCGTAGGGGTCGTCCACGATGGGCATGAAGAAGTCGGTGGTCGCGATCAGCGCCTGCTGGTCGTTGAGCCTGTAGACTGCCGCGTCGTCGGCGGTCTCGATGCCCACCATGAGCTCGGGCGGGATCATTCCCCCCGCGTGGTTCTTCAAGATCTGCGACAGCACGCCGGGCGCGATCTTGCAGCCGCAGCCGCCACCGTGCGAGAAGCTGGTGAGCCTCAGCGGCGCCAGCGGATTCAGGAGCTTGGAGGATGCGGCATCGGTCATGGAAGCGGTTCGGTCGGATGAGACAAGCCGCAATTATCGAAGCCCTGTCCGCGCTGCGCCCGTCACTGCCGATACGCCCCTTTTTACCGTCCACATCACAGGCCATTCCCATGAACAAGCTCTCCCGGATCGCGCTCGCGCTGACCGTCTCCCTCGCCAGCTTCGGCGCGCTCGCGCAAGGCGTGCTGCGCGTCTCCGCCATCCCCGACGAGGCGCCGACCGAGTTGCAGCGCAAGTTCACCCCGCTGGGCGACTACCTCAAGAAGGAAACCGGCATGGACGTGCAGTTCACGCCCGTGACCGACTACGCCGCCGTGGTCGAAGGCCTGGCGACGAACAAGATCGACATGGCCTGGCTCGGCGGCTTCACCTTCGTGCAGGCCCGCATCCGCACCAACGGCGGCGCGGTGCCGATCGTTCAGCGCGCGGAAGACGAGGTGTTCACCAGCAAGTTCATCGTGCCGGTGGACAGCACCGCCAAGACCTTGGCTGACCTGAAGGGCAAGACCTTCGCGTTCGGCGCGCCCTCCTCCACCTCGGGCAGCCTGATGCCGCGCTACTTTTTGCTGCAGGCCGGCATCAACCCCGAGAAGGACTTCAAGACGGTCGCGTTCTCGGGCGCGCACGACGCCACCGTGGCCTTCGTGGCGGCCTCGCGCGCCGAAGCCGGTGTGCTCAATGCATCGGTGTGGGACAAGCTGGTCGAATCCAAGAACCCGAACGCCGCCAAGGTGCGGGTGCTCGCGACCACGCCGACCTACTACGACTACAACTGGACGGTGCGCCCGGGCATGGAGCCGGCGCTGCAGAAGAAGCTGACGGATGCGTTCCTGAAGCTCGACCCGGCCAACCCGGCGCACAAGGAAATCATGGCGCTGCAGCGCGCGAGCAAGTTCATCCCGACGAAGTCGTCGAACTACGACGGCATCGAGACGGCGGGCAAGTCGGCCGGTCTGATCAAGTGAGACTGAGCGCGCTGGAGTCACCCTCACCCCAGCCCTCTCCCGCAAGCGGGAGAGGGAGCAATTCGGGGACCGGCTGTTGGCCCCCTCTCCCGCTTGCGGGAGAGGGTTGGGGTGAGGGTGCGGCACAGAAAAGTCCCGCAACGTGAGCTTCTTCCTCGATGCCATCGGCGTAGTCCACCCCAACGGCCAGCGCGCGCTGGCCGGGGTGACGCTGGCTGCGCGCGATGGCGAACGCATCGCCGTCATCGGACCTTCGGGCGCGGGCAAGACGACGCTGCTGCGTGTGCTCGGCGCTGCATTGCGCCCCGTTGAAGGCGAGGTGCAGGCGCTCGGTGCGAAGCCTTGGCAACTGCCCGCCGGCGCGCTGAAAAAGCTGCGCGCACGCATCGGTACCGTGCACCAGGCGCCGCCGATCGCGCCGCGGCTGCGCGTGGTCACCGCGGTGCTCGCGGGCCGGCTCGGCGAGTGGTCTGTGCTGCGCGCGCTGGGGTCGCTCTTCCATCCTTCCGATATCGCGGGCGCGCACGAAGTGCTGTCGCGCCTCTCGCTCGAAGATCGCCTCTTCGACCGCTGCGACCGCCTCTCGGGCGGGCAGCTGCAGCGCGTGGGCATCGCACGCGTGCTCTACCAGCGGCCGGCCCTGCTGTTGGCCGACGAGCCCGTCTCCGCGCTCGACCCGACGCTCGCCGACGCCGCCATCGGCCAGCTCGTCGCGCAGAGCGAATCCACGGGCGCCACGCTGGTCGCCTCGCTGCATGCGGTGGACCTCGCGCTGCGCTGGTTTCCGCGCGTCGTCGGCATGCGCAACGGGCAGGTGATGTTCGACCTGCCGACCGCCGAGGTCACGCCCGCGATGCTCGATGCGCTCTATGCGAGCGAAGGCGGCGTGGCGGCGCAGCGGGCGCCGCAGCCCGTCGCTGCCGAGATGGCCTTCCAGCGGCCGGACTGCCCGTGAATACCGCCGTCGCCCATCGCGATCCCCAGGCGATGCGGCGGCTGGCCGGCTGGCTCGCCGCGCTCGTCATCGCCTGGCCGCTGCTGGCGCTCTCGGAGTTCAAGCCGTGGGCGCTGTTCGGCAGCGGCAACCTCGCGGTGATCGGCGGGTTTCTCGCGGGCTTCTTTCCGCCCGATGGCTCGCCCGCCTTCCTGGCATTGCTCGCCAAGGCCACGCTCGAAACGCTGGCCATGGCCACGGCCGGCACCGCGCTCGCGTTGCTCATCGGCGCGCCGCTCGCGTTCGTGACGACGCGGGCCCTCTCCATCTCGCGCATCGGACCGGGACCGGGCCGCGTGCAGGCCGGCATCGTGCGTCAGGCCGCGCGCTGGCTGCTGATGGTGCTGCGCGCCATTCCCGAAATCGTCTGGGCGCTGCTCTTCGTGCGCGCGCTCGGACTCGGCCCTGCCGCCGGCGTGCTGGCGCTGGCCATCACCTACGGCGGCATGCTGGGCAAGGTCTACGCAGAGATCCTCGAATCGACCGACACGCGCCCTGCACGCGCGCTGCTCGAAGGCGGCAGCGGCCGGCTCGCGGCGCTGTGCTATGGCCTCTTGCCCCACACCGCGCAGGAGCTGGCCTCGTACACCGTCTACCGCTGGGAATGCGCGGTACGCGCCTCGGTGGTGATGGGCTTCGTCGGCGCGGGCGGCCTCGGCCAGTTGATGGACCAGTCGATGAAGATGCTCAACGGTGGCGAGGCGAGCAGCATCCTGCTCGTGTTTCTCGTGCTCGTGCTGCTGGCCGACATGCTGAGCAATGCGCTGCGGAGGCTGCTCGCATGAACAGGCTCCCGCCGCGTCCGCCGCCGTGCCTTCGCTGCTGGTTCGCCGTGGGGCTGATCGCGGTGGCAGTGGTCGCCAGCTTCGTCTACCTCGGCATCGACTACCGCGCGCTGGGCTCGGGCGAATCGCTGCGGCTCATGGGCAAGTTCATCGCCGAGTTCTTCCCGCCCGACGTGTCGCCGGACTTCCTCGCGAAGGTCGGCAACGGCGCGCTGCAGACGCTGGCGGTGTCTGCCCTCGGGACGGTGCTGGCCGCCATCGCGGGCGCCGTGCTCGCGCTGCCCGCCTCGGGCCGCGCCGGCTGGTTGCCGCGGCATGTCGCGCGCTTCGTCCTCAACTTCTTGCGCAGCGTGCCCGAGCTGGTCTGGGCCGCGCTGATGGTGCTGGCCGCGGGCATCGGCCCGTTCGCGGGCGCGCTGGCCTTGTCGCTGCACACCACCGGCGTACTCGGCCGCCTGTTTGCCGAGGCGCTGGAAAACGCGCCGCGCGAACCCGAACACGCACTCACGCTTTCCGGCGCCGGCCCGGTCGCCGCCTTCAGCTACGCGAGCCTGCCGATCGTGCTGCCGCAGTGGGTGGCCTACACGCTCTACCGCTGGGAGATGAACATCCGCATGGCCGCGGTGCTCGGCTTCGTGGGCGGCGGCGGGCTGGGGCAGCTGCTGTACTTCCACCTGTCGATCTTCCAGCAGCAGCAGGCGATGACGGTGCTGATCGCGATGTTCGTGCTGGTGACGCTGGTGGACTTTGCGAGCGCTCGCTTGCGCAGAGGTTTAGGTCCCGCCTACGCCTGAAGCCTCCGGCGACAATCGGGGCATGAGGTTCCTGCCATGAGTCATCGCCAGCCAGTACGGGTCGGCGACCGCCACGCCTTCGACACGATCATCGACGCCCGCTCGCCGGCCGAGTTCGCGCTCGACCACATTCCCGGTGCCATCAACTGCCCGGTGCTCGACGACGAGGAGCGCCACATCGTGGGCACCGTCTACGTGCAGACCGGCGCCTTCGAGGCGCGGCGCATCGGCGGCGCGATGGTCGCGGCCAACATCGCCAAGCATCTGCGCGACACGCTGGCCGACCGGCCCGAGAAATGGAAGCCGCTGGTCTATTGCTGGCGCGGCGGCATGCGCAGCGGCTCGATGGTGACGTGGCTCCGGCTTGTCGGCTGGGACGCGCAGCAACTCGCGGGCGGCTACAAGAGCTTTCGCCGCCATGTCATCACGCAGATCGACTCGCTGACGCCGCAGCTCGACCTGCGCGTGATCTGCGGTGCCACGGGCAGCGCCAAGACACGCGTGTTGCATGCGCTGGCCGAGCGCGGCGAGCAGGTGCTCGACCTCGAAGATTTCGCGAGCCACAAAGGCTCGCTGCTCGGTTCGCTGCCCGGCGTGCCGCAGCCTTCGCAAAAGCACTTCGAGACGCGCATCGCGACGGTGCTTGAAGCCATCGACCTCAAGCGCCCGTTGTACGTCGAAGGCGAGAGCATCCGCATCGGCCGGCTCTCGCTGCCGCTGTCGCTGGTGGCGCAGATGCGTGCTGCGCCCTGCATCGAAGTGGCGGCCACGCCCGAGGCCCGGCTCGATTACCTGCTGCGCGACTACGCCTACCTCGGCGACGACCGCGATGCCCTGGCCGACAAGCTGGGCGTGCTCAAGGAATTGCAGGGCAAGGAAACGGTGGCGCGCTGGCAGCAGTGGGCGCACGAAGCCAACCTGCCGAAGCTCTTCGCCGAGCTGATGGCGCTGCACTACGACCCGCATTACCAGAAGTCGCAGGAGCTGCACTTCAAGGCCTGGGAGCGCCGCCGCAGCGTGGCGGCGAGAGACCTGAGCGATCAGGGCATCGAGGCGGTGGCCGATGCGGTGCGCGCGTTCGAAGGCGGCGGCAGCCCGTCCGCATAGAGCACGCCGCGCGGCGCGCGGCACAGGCCCCAGAAGCGCAGGCCGCTGAGCTCGGCCATGCGCACGCCCATGGCGGTGGGCGCCGAGATGGTCGCCATCGCCGCGATACCCAGGCGCCCGCACTTGCGCACCAGTTCATGGCTGCCGCGACTGGACATCAGCACGAAACCCGGTTCTTCGAGACGCCCCGCTCGCGCGAGCCGGCCGAGTAGCTTGTCGAGCGCGTTGTGGCGGCCCACGTCTTCCATCACGTCGGTGAGATCGCCGTCCACCGTGGCCCAGCCCGCAGCATGGATGGCACCGGCTTCCGCGTTCAGCACCTGGCGCGCGGGCAGCGCGGCGAAGGCGCGCAGCACAGTGGCGAGGTCGATGCGTTCGATCCAGTCGCGCGGTGGCACCGGCTGCGGTGTGATGTCGAGCCCCGCGAAACTTTCGACGCCGCACACGCCGCAGCCCGTGCGGCCTGCGAGGCTGCGGCGGCGGCCCTTCAGGCGTTCGAAGCTGCGAGTGGAAATATCGAGCTGCACCTCGATGCCGGGCATGCCTTCGGGAAGGCCCGCCGAAATCGCATTGATGGTCTGAACCTCGATGCCGCGGCAGTCAGCGGCGCTGTCGAGGATGCCTTCGCTCAGCGCGAAGCCGAGCGCGAAGTCTTCGAGGTCGAGTGGCGTGGCCATCATCACCGCGTGCGAGACGCCGTTGAAGACCAGCGCGACCGGCACCTCGGCCGCCAGCGTGTCATCGCGCAATGCGCCTTCGGGCCCCATGCCGCGTTCGCCGAACACATGCACGGCGTGTCGTGAAAGCGATGGCAGGGTGTCTTCGGAATCGGCGGGGTCGGGCTGGGACATGGTGGCTCCGGATAGGCCGGCCATTGTCCGCTCAGCCCGCGGTTTCGTCAGCCGGAGGCAGCGTTTGAACCTGGGCCCGGCCGGGGGCTTCGAGGTGCGCGACCCAGCGGTCGTCGTGCTGCTCCACGCGCACCCAGCCGGGGCCGCGCACGCCGCCGATGGCGGCATCGCCCATCAGCGTGAGCCGGCGCATCAGCACGCTCGCGCCCTGGCCCAGCCGCTTGCCGAGACGTGGCAGCGAGACACCACTGCCTGCCGGCTCCTGCGCGAGCATGCGCAGGATGGCTATCGAGAGACTGTCTTCGAGCAATGCGCTCATGCCGTTGCAACCATGCCGTCCGCCGCGTCCTCCACCAGCTTCTGGATCGGCAGTTCATGCGGCACCAGCACCACGGGAATCGACTTGGACGTCGGCGTGCCCGCGTTCTCCGCCACCGCCGACAGCGGCACCAGCGGATTGGTCTCGGGGTAGTAGGCCGCGATGTTGCCGCGCGGAATGTCGTAGGCCACCAGCTTGAAGCGGTCGGCGCGGCGTTCCTGCCCATCGTTCCACACGGTCTGCAGGTCGACCCAGTCGCCGTCCTTCATGCCCAGCGCGCGGATGTCCTCGGCGTGGATGAAGACCACGCGGCGCTGGCCGAACACGCCGCGGTAGCGGTCGTCCATGCCGTAGATGGTGGTGTTGTACTGGTCGTGCGAACGCGTGGTGAAGAGCGTGAAGACCTGCGTGTCGCGGATGCGCGCGCGCGCTCGGTGCGAAGGCGTGTCGCGCGGCACGGCGTGCGTGAAGAACACGGCCTTCTTCGATTCGGTGGCCCACACGCGTTCGCTCGCGGTGTTGCGAAGACGAAAACCGCCGGGCTTGGCGACGCGGATGTTGAAGTCCTTGAACTCGTCGAACACCGCTTCGATCTTGTCGCGGATGCGTGCGTAGTCCTCGATGAGCCAGAGCCACGGCGTCTTGCTGCGCGCGCCGATGGTCGCGGCCGCGAGCCGCGCCACGATCGCCGGCTCCGACAGCAGATGCTCCGACGCGGGCGGGTTGATGCCCATCGAGATGTGCACCATGCTCATCGAATCTTCCACCGTCACGCCCTGCGGGCCGGCGGCCTGCATGTCGATCTCGGTGCGGCCCAGGCACGGCAGGATCAGCGCCTCGCGCCCGTGCACGATGTGGCTGCGGTTGAGCTTGGTGGTCACGTGCACCGTGAGGTCGCACTGCCGCAGGCCCTTCCAGGTCTGGTAGGTATCGGGCGTTGCGGCCGCGAAGTTGCCGCCGAGCGCGAAGAACACGCGGCCCTTGCCATCGAGCATCGCCTGGATCGCCTCGACCGTATCGAGCCCGTTCTGGCGCGGTGGCTCGAAGCCGAACACCTCTTGCAGCCGGTCGAGCAGCGCCACCGGCGGCTTCTCCCAGATGCCCATGGTGCGATCGCCCTGCACATTGCTGTGGCCGCGCACCGGGCAGGCGCCCGCGCCTTCGCGGCCCATGTGGCCGCACAGCATGAGCCAGTTGACGATCATCTGGATCGTCGCCACCGAGTGCTGGTGCTGCGTGATGCCCATGCCCCAGCAGGCGATGACCTTCTTCGCACCGAGGTACACCTCGGCCGCGGCGCGCAATTGCTCCTGCGTGAGACCCGACTCCTGCACCAGCACGTCCCACGACTCGGCGCGCAAGTCGTCGGCGAGCGATTCGAAGCCGGTGGTGTGCGTGGCGATGAAGGCGTGGTCGAGCACCGAGGCTTCGCCGCGCGCGACGAGCGCGTCTTCGCGCTCGATGACGTGCTTCATCATCCCCTTCACAGCAGCGAAGTCGCCGCCCACGCGCAGCTGGAAGTAGTGCGTGCTGATGGGCGTGGAGCCCATGGTGGCCATCTCCAGCTTGTCCTGCGGATCGGCAAAGCGCTCCAGGCCGCGCTCGCGCAGCGGGTTGAAGCTCACGATGCGCGCGCCGCGCTTCGATGCCGCGCGCAGCTCGCCGAGCATGCGCGGATGGTTGGTGCCGGGGTTCTGGCCGAAGATGAAGATGGCGTCGGCCTTCTCGAAATCTTCGAGCGTGACCGTGCCCTTGCCCACGCCGATCTGCGGGCGCATGCCGCTGCCGCTGGGCTCGTGGCACATGTTCGAGCAGTCGGGAAAATTGTTGGTGCCGTACTCGCGCACGAAGAGTTGGTACAGGAACGCAGCCTCGTTGCTAGCGCGGCCCGAGGTGTAGAAGATGGCCTGGTTCGGATCGGGCAGCGCGTTGAGGTGGCGCGCGATCAATGCGAAGGCCTCGTCCCAGCCGATGGGCAGGTACTTGTCGCTCGCTGCGTCGTAGGCCATGGGGTGCGTGAGGCGGCCCTGGTCTTCGAGCCAGAAATCGCTCTGTTCGGCCAGTTGCGCCACGGTGTGCTTGGCGAAGAGATCCGGGCCAGCACGGCGCGCGGTGGCCTCGGCAGCCACGGCCTTCACGCCGTTCTCGCAAAACTCGAAAGTGGATGCGTGGTTGCGGTCGGGCCAGGCGCAGCCGGGGCAGTCGAAACCGTCGGGCTGGTTGGCCGAGAGCAGCGTCTTGGCGCCCTTGAGGGGAATGTCCTGCCGCAGCAGCGCGTTCGTCACGCTGCGAAGTGCGCCCCAGCCGCCTGCGGGGCCTTTGTAAAACTCGATCTTCTGCTCACTGCTCATGCGGGCGAGTGTTCGCCGTGGGCATGAGGAGCGTCAAATTGAATCGGGACATGCGGCGATTCAAAAAGGAAATGAAGAGGCGGCGCCAACCGGGCAGCAGCCTGTCGTCGCAAAGAACTGCGAAAGGCTCAGTTCCGTTTCGCCGACTCCAGTTTCGCTTTGAGACGGCGCATTACTTCGCTCGCATTTACGTACTCGCCGCTGCGTCGCGCGCTGGCCAGGGACTTCATGCCACGGGCAACAAACTCGGCTTCACCCTTGCGCAGCAGAACGCAGTTGCGAACGGCCGCTTCGACGGAATGAGACAAGGACTTCTCCTCACCGACAACCTGTTCGGCTTTCTCCCGGAGTTTGAACTCTGATTGCACGGAAGGAATGGCGTAGGTTTTCATCATCGAACTGTATCGGTCCGGCGATACACGAGCATTAATCCCGCACATCCTGCATCAGCAGCCCGCGCAGCTTGCTGCGCAGCGGAGTCTCCTCGACCACCGGCACGCCGGCCACTTCGCGCAGCGCAATGTCGCGACTCTCGGCGGTGTGCAGGTCGATCTCGCGCACCACCTGACCGTCCTTGTAGACGAAGGCGACGTCGGCGAGCGCGAGGACGTCTTCGATGTCGTGCGTGATCATCAGCACCGGAATGCCCCACTGGCGGCGCACCTGCGCGAGCTCGTTGCGCAGTTCGCTGCGCAGCATCGGGTTGAGCGCGGCGAAGGGCTCGTCGAGCAGCAGCACCTGCGGCTGGCAAGCCAGTGCACGCGCGAGCGCCACGCGCTGTTGCTGGCCGCCCGAGAGCTTCTGCGGCCGGCTGTCGGCCAGCGCGGCGAGGCCGAAGCCTTCGAGCAGCGCCTGCACCGTCTCCGCCTCCTTCTGCGGCAAGCGGCGGCGGCGCCACGAGGTGAGGCCGAAGGACACGTTCTCGCGCACCGTGAGGTGCGGGAACAGCGCGTAGTTCTGGAACAGGTAACCGATGCGCCGCTCGGGCGCCGGCACATCGATGCGCTGCGCCGAGTCATACAGCGTGCGGCCGTCGAGCCGCACATGGCCCGACGAAGGATGCAGCAGCCCCGCGATGGCCTGCAGCGTGAGCGACTTGCCCGCACCCGACGGGCCGTAGAGCGCGGCAAAGGGAACGTCGGTCTGAAAGCGCGCGGCCAGGTCGAAGCGGCGCGCCCCGTCCTTGACCGTGAGCTTCAGATCGACGTCGATCATGGCTTGCCGAATCCGTAGCGGGTCAGCACTTCCTGTGCGGCGTCGGTCGCAAGGAAGTTGAGGAAATCGCCGGCGAGCGCCTTCTGCTTGCTCTCGGCCACGACCGCGATCGGATAAGTCACGGGGCTGCTGCCCGAAGGCGAGAGCACGACCTTGACCTTGTCGCCCGCCACCGCCGCATCGGTGCGATAGACGAAACCGGCCTCGACCTCGCCGCGGCTCACGTAGTCGAGCACCTGGCGCACGCTGTCGGCCTGCACGAACTTGGGTTCGAGCACGGTCCAGAGATTGGCGCTGTCCAGCACCTGCTTGGTGTAGCGGCCGACCGGCACGGTGGCGGTCTTGCCGACGGCGATCTTCTTCACGCTGGCGCCGGTCAGGTCCTGCAGCGACTTGACGCCCACGCCGTCTTTCGCGGGCTCGATCAAGACGAGGCTGTTGCTCACGAAGTTCTTGCGGGTGGCGGTGTCGATGAGCTTCTGCTCGGCGCCACGGTTCATCGTCTCTTGATCGGCGCTCGCGAACACATCCACCGGCGCGCCCTGCCCGATCTGCTGCAGCAGCACGCCCGAGGCGGCGAAGTTGAAGCGCACCGTGGCGCCAGGCTTGGCGGCCTCGAACTTGGGACCGATTTCCTTGAACGCATCGGTCAGGCTCGCGGCCGCGGACACGGTGATCTGCTGCGCGGCGGCGGCCAGCGGCAGGGCCAGCGCAAGAACAATGGACAAGAGACGGAACGGACGCATGGGCAACTCCTGGGAATGACGAAAAGCGAAATCAGCGAAGCGAAAAAAACCGGTTCGACAGCACGAGCACGGCGATCGACAGCACCGAGGTCACGATCACCAACAGCAGCGCGAGGTCGTCGTGCCCGGCCTGCACCGCGTCGTAGATGGCCATCGAGAGCGTCTGCGTCTGCTTGGGAATGGAGCCCGCCACCATCAGCGAGGCACCGAATTCGCCCATCGCCCGCGCGAACGCGAGCAGCGTGCCGGCCAGGATGCCGGGCCAGGCGAGCGGCAGTGTCACGCGCAGGAACACCGAGAACGGCGACTGGCGCAGCGTGCTGGCCGCGGCTTCGAGCGAGCGGTCGACGTTCTCGAAGGCGGCGCTCGCCGACTTGAGCACCAGCGGCAGCGCGACCACGGCCGAAGCCACCACGGCGCCGTGCCAGCTGAAGATGATGGTGTAGTCGAGGTGCTCGCGCAGCCACGCGCCCAGCGGGCTGCGACGCCCGGCCGCCACAAGGATCGCGTAGCCGATCACCGTGGGCGGCAGCACCAGCGGCAGCATGAACACGGCTTCCAGCACGGTGCGGCCGAAGAAGCGCTTGCGCGCGAACACCCAGCCCAGCGCCACGCCCACGACGAGCGCGAGCACCGTCGCCACCGCCGCGACCTTGAGCGACAGGACCAGGGGCGACCAGTCGGTCGAGGCGATGAGTGAGCTCGTCGTGTTCATTTGAATACGGCGGGATTGTTGCACGGCGGGCGAATTTCCTCTTGCAGCAGGTGCGCAAAATGCCCGGCCTCCATATACTGGCCGACATAGCGTTGCCCCGACCGCCAAGTCCCATGCGCCCACCCGTCCACGACACCGTCGTCCGATCGATCTCCGGAAGGCCGGAGCTTCGCCATGTGACACAGGTGCAGGAGTGGCGCATCGAGCGGGCCATCGATTCCGACAGCCTCGTGATTTCCATCGTCGCTCCCGGCGGCGAGAGCCAGTCTTTTCTGGTGGCGCAGGCCGATGCGCATGACATCGGCGAGGTCCTGCGCCGCAGGGCGGCGTGGGCAGAACCCGGCGAGCGTTAGCGCGTGTGCCGGGCTACGGCGCCAGCAGCCGCGTCAGCGCGCGAATGTCGGCAGAGGTGGCCAGCTTCGCGGCGTTCTCGATGGCACGGTAGTGCTTGACGATTTCCTCGCCCACCGGCGTGAGCGCCGTGCCGCCGCCGCGCGAGCCGCCGGCTGCGGTGTTCACCGCGGGCGAGACCAGGGCCTTGTTCATTTCGTCGACCAGCATCCAGGCCCGGCGGTAAGACATGCCGAGCAAACGGGCCGCCGCGGAAATCGACCCCGTCTCGGCCACGGCTTCGAGCACGGCGATCTTGCCGGGGCCGATGGCGATGGCGTCGTCCCTGTAGACGCGCAGACGGAACTGGACTTTGGATTTCATCTTGGCGCGAAGGGTAAACCATACGCGGCCACCGGCGTTATGTCGCGCCGGAAACGGCGATGCGGCCGGCGGGTGTGGACCCGGCCGGCCGCATCGTCATCCGAAACGCCGTGCGTCGGCGACTCGGTAGAAGCTCAGTGGAAGAACTTCGCCGCGCTGCCCAGCGTCTTGTAGACACCCCAGGCCAGCGGAATGCCCACCGCGGCCCAGGCCAGCACCACGACCGCCGGGTTCACCGTGTCGGCGCGGCCCGAGCCGCTGCCCACTTCGGCCGCCGAGGCTTTTTCGTGCGCGAGCTTCTTCTCGACGGCCAGTTCGGCCTCGGTCATGAAGTGCTTGTCGGCCACCGGGCGCACCAAGAGATTGGCGATGAAGCCGATCGCCAGCATGCCCACGAGGATGTACATGGTCTGGTTGTAGACCTGCTCGCGCGGGAGGCCCAGGCCCAGCTGGTATTCGCGCATGTAGTTCACCACCACCGGGCCGAGGATGCCGGCCGTGGCCCACGCGGTGAGCAGGCGGCCATGGATGGCGCCCACGAACTGCGTGCCGAACAGGTCGGCCAGATAGGCCGGCACCGTGGCGAAGCCGCCGCCGTACATCGACACGATGATGCAGCAAGCGCCCACGAACAGGAGCTTGCTGCCCGCGCCCGCCGACGACGGAATGCTCGCGTACAGGATCGCGCCGAGCACGAAGAACACCGTGTAGGTGAGCTTGCGGCCGAGCTTGTCCGACAAGCTGGCCCACACGAAGCGCCCGCCGATGTTGAACAGCGACAGCAGCGCCGTGAAGCCGCCGGCCACCACGGCAATCGCAGCGAGCTGCGCCTTGTCGAGCCCACCGAATTTCTGCGACACGCCGATCAGCGCGCCGCCGAACACTTCCTGCAGCATCGGCGAGGCCATGCCGATCACGCCGATGCCTGCGCTCACGTTCATGCACAGCACCAGCCACACGAGCCAGAACTGCGGAATGCCCCAGACCTTCTTCACGTGCACATGGCGCTGCGTGATCATGGCGTTGCTGGTCTGCGCCGGGGGCGGAGTCCAGCCTTCGGGCTTCCAGCCGGAAGGCGGCACGCGGTAGCCGAGCGCGCCGGCCATCATGAAGACGAAGTAGCCCAGCGCCATCACGACGAAGGTCTGCATCACGCCGACGTCGGTGGCGGTGGAGAAGCGCTTCATCAGGTCGACCGCGAGCGGCGAGCCGATCATCGCGCCGCCGCCGAAGCCCATGATGGCCATGCCGGTCGCCATGCCGCGGCGATCGGGGAACCACTTGATGAGCGTGCTCACCGGCGAGATGTAGCCGAGGCCAAGGCCGATGCCGCCGATCACGCCAGAGCCGAGGATCATCAGCCAGAACTGGTGCAGGTGAATGCCCAGCGCCGAGAGCAGCATGCCGCCGCACCAGCACACGGCCGACACCACGCCGGCCTTGCGCGGGCCCGCGCGTTCGAGCCAGCCGCCCCACAGGGCCGCCGAGCAGCCGAGGAAGACGAAGAACAGCGTGTACATCCAGCCGAGCGTGGCCACGCGCCAGTCGCAGTGGGTGGCGAAGAGCTCGGCGAAGAAGCTCATCTCCTTCGCGCAGGCCTGCGCGCCAGTGCCAGCGGTGCCCAGCGCCTTCGACAGAGGCAGCCAGAACACCGAGAAGCCATAGGCCATGCCGATGCACAGGTGAATGGCCAGGGCGGCCGGGGGAACCAGCCAGCGGTTGAAAGCGTAGCCCGCGATGATGCGTTCTTTATCGAGGAAACCGGGCTGCGCTTGCACCCCTTCTCCAGCCAGGCGTTCTCCATCGAGAACGCCCGCAGTTGAGCCTGCCATATTTCTCCTAATTGACCGGACGAGTAACTTTTGTGTTGAATCCGGGCCGCGGAGTGTGTCTGAACGTTTTACACGCCGTCAAATTCGATCGGCGCATGGGCCGATTCAATAATTAAATGCCCGGCTCCGGGGGCTGGCCGCTCAATCGCTGCCGAGCGTCCCGCTGTGCAGGCGCACCTGCTCGGCCCATTCGGGCGTCTGCAGGAAGGCCAGTGCCGCATCGAGCGCGCGCGAAGCGCGCACGCCGTCCTGCGTCATGAAGCCGATCGGCGTGCGCACCTCGGGCGCCACCAGCGGCAGCGCTTCCAGTTCGCGGTGCGTGCGCACGGCAGCGACCATCGCCCCCGGCAGCACGCTGCTGACGGTGCCGGCGCTCACCGCGAGGGTGAGCGTGAGCACCGAGTTGGTCTCGATGGCCGGCGACACCGGCACGCCGGCCTCGCGCAGGGACTGGTCCATGATGGCCCGGTTGTGCATGTCAGTGGTGAGCAGGCACAGCGGCAGCTTGCCGGCCTCGGCCCAGGTGATGGGCTGGCCGATGCGCAATTCGTCTTCCGAAGGCGTCTCGGCGCGCCGCAGCAGGAAGTAGTGCTCGATGCTTTGCGGCCAGGCCTTGAGCTTGATGCCGGGCATGTGCATGCGTTCGGTGTAGCCGAGGGCGAGGTCGATCGAGAGGCTCTCGAGCCCGGTCTCCAGGTCCTGCGAACTCATGGAGAGCACGGCCGGCAGGATGCCCGGGTGGCGCTGGTGCAGCATGGCCGCGAAGCGCGAGAGTATCGGGATGGCGGTGGGCACCGCGGCCATGCGCAGCCGGCCGTGGGGGTTGTCGACGTCGCTGCGCAGCTCCTGCAGCAGCACCTCGTTGTCGCGCAGCATGCGCTGGGCCGTGGCCAGCACGCGCTCGCCCTCGTGGGTGAGGCCGACGTAGACGCGGGCGCGCTTGACGATGACGACGCCGAACTCGGTTTCAAGCGCGCGCAGCGCATTCGACAGCGCGGGCTGGGTGATGTGGCAGGCCTGCGCCGCGCGGCCGAAATGCTTGTGCTCGCTCAGCGCGACCAGATATCGCATCGAAGCGAGCAGGTTCATCTTCAGGTGTTCTTGCTGATCGAGATGGTGGGGAATTTCGACGAGAAATCCTTCGCCTTTTCCGAGATGCCCACGGCCACCTGGCGCGCGACCGCCTTGTAGATGCCCGCCACCTCACCCTCGGGGTCGGCCACCACGGTGGGCGAGCCGCTGTCGGCCTGCAGGCGGATCTTGATGTCCAGCGGCAGCGCGCCGAGGTATTCCATCTGGTACTCGGCCGCCATCTTCTTGCCGCCTTCGGCGCCGAAGATGTGCTCGACGTGGCCGCAGTTCGAGCAGATGTGCACGGCCATGTTCTCCACGATGCCCAGGATCGGCACGCCGACCTTCTCGAACATCTTGATGCCCTTCTTGGCGTCGAGCAGCGCGATGTCCTGCGGCGTGGTGACGATCACCGCACCGGTCATCGGCACGCGCTGGCTCAGCGTGAGCTGGATGTCGCCGGTGCCGGGGGGCATGTCGACGATCAGGTAGTCGAGGTCTTTCCAATTGGTCTGGCGCAGCAGCTGCTCCAGCGCCTGCGTGGCCATCGGGCCGCGCCAGATCATGGCCTGGTCTGCATCGACCAGGAAACCGATGGACATCACCTGCACGCCGTGGCGCTCCAGGGGCTCCATGGTCTTGCCGTCGTCGCTCTCGGGCCGGCCCTCGATGCCCATCATCATGGGCTGGCTCGGGCCGTAGATGTCGGCGTCGAGCAGGCCCACCGTGGCGCCTTCGGCCGCCAGTGCGAGCGCCAGGTTGGCCGCCGTGGTGCTCTTGCCCACGCCGCCCTTGCCCGAGGCCACCGCGATGATGTTCTTGACGTTGGGCATCAGCTGCACGCCGCGCTGCACCGCGTGGCTGATGACCTTGGTGACGATGTTGACCGACACGTTCTCCACGCCCGGCACGGTCTTGGCAGCCGCCACCAGCGCCTTGCGGATGGCCGGGTGCTGGCTCTTGGCGGGGTAGCCGAGTTCGAGGTCGAACGACACGTCGCCGTCGGCAACCTGGAGGTTCTTGAGCGAGCGGGTCGCCGCGAATTCCTTGTGGGTGTTGGGGTCCGTGACGCTCTTGAGGGCGCCCATGATCGCGTCTTGGGTGATGGCCATTGATCAAACTCCTGAATGGCGGGTAGTCTAGTTGTGATGTCTCAATAGGTTGTTCACCCGAATGGGTCTGGGAAACTGGAGTTACCACGCTTCAGGATCTCAGAGGAATCCCACCGGATGAACAGCCATAAGAATGCCAGATTGACATTGGAAGGTCGCAAGTTGCTTGTCCAACGCATTGCAGGAATGGGGCTGATGCCTGCCGCCGAGGCGGCAGGCATCAGCCCGCGCACCGCGCGCAAGTGGCTCAAGCGCTTCCAGGAGGACGGCGTGCAGGGCCTGCACGATCGCAGCTCGCGCCCGGCCAGGACGCGCACGAGCCTGGACGCTGCGCTGCACGAGCGCATCGAGCAATTGCGCCGCTCGCGCATGCCCATGCGCCGCATCGCCACCATCGTGGGGCGCAGCGTGTCCACGGTCAGCCGCCTGCTCGCACGCCTGGGGCTGTCCAGCCTGAAGGCCCTGGAACCCATTGCACCAATCGTTCGCTACGAGCGAGAAGCGCCGGGCGAGCTGCTGCATATCGACACCAAGAAGCTGGGGCGCATCGTGCAGCCCAGCCACCGTGTGACGGGCGATCGTCGCGATGCCACGCGAGGCGCAGGCTGGGAGTTCGCTCACGTGGCCATTGACGATCACTCGCGAGCGGGCTTCGTGCAGATGCGCGACGACGAGCGCAAGGGCTCGGCCGTGGCGTTCCTGCAGGCGGCCGTGGCTCACTACGCGGCCTTAGGCGTGACCATCAAGCGCCTGATCACCGACAACGGCTCGGCCTATCGCTCGCGGCTGTTCGCCAAGACTTGCCAGGCACTGGGCATCAAACATACCTTCACCAAGCCCTATCGCCCACAGACCAACGGCAAGGCCGAGCGATTCATCCAGACCTGTCTGCGCGAATGGGCCTATGGCCGCATCTGGGCCAACAGCAAAGAACGCACGACATGGCTGCCTGCGTTTCTGAGCTACTACAACGCCAGGAGGCCGCACTCCGCATTGGGCTACAGGCCCCCAGCTTCCCGACTCAGCGGGAATAACCTATTGCAACTCGACAAACCAAAAAATGACAGAGACAAGCCCCGCCACCGGCCTCCTGCTCACCGGAGGCGGCGCACGGGCGGCCTACCAGGTCGGCGTGCTCGAAGCCATTGCCGAAATGCGCCGCGCCGCCGGGCCGGTCGCCGGTACGGGCAACCCCTTTCCCGTCATCACCGGCACCTCGGCCGGCGCCATCAATGCCGCGGCGCTGGCCTGCGGCGCGGACGACTTCGACCATGTGGTGGCGCACATCGCCGAGGTGTGGAGCAGCTTTCGCGCCGAGCAGGTGTACCGCGCCGATTCGCTCTCGGTCATCGGCAGCGGCGCGCGCTGGCGCATGCTGCTGGGGTTCGGGCGCTTCGCGGCCAACTGGATGCGCGTCAAACCCAAGTCGCTGCTGGACAACGCCCCACTGGCCGACCTGCTGCAGCGCATGGTGCCGCTGGACCGACTGCCGATGCTCATGCAAGAAGGCCATGTGAAAGCGCTGGCAGTGACCGCATCGAGCTACAGCTCGGGCGAGCACGTCACCTTTTTCGAGGCCGCGGTGCCGATGGAGCCCTGGGTGCGCTCGCAGCGCCTGTCGGTGCGCGACCGCATCACGCACCACCACCTGCTCGCGTCGTCGGCGATTCCCTTCGTCTTTCCTGCGACCGCGCTGCCGATGCAGGGGCACACCGAGTATTTCGGCGACGGCTCGATGCGCCAGTCGGCGCCCATCGCGGCGGCGATCCACCTGGGCGCCGAGCGCATCCTGGTGATCGGCGCGGGCCGCATGCACGAGCCGCGCGAGACCGACGCGCCCAATACGCACAGCGGCTATCCGACGATGGCGCAGATCGCGGGCCATGCGCTCTCCAGCATCTTTCTCGATGCGCTGGCGGTGGACATCGAGCGGCTGCGCCGCATCAACCACACGCTGGGGCTGATTCCCGAGGAAGTGCGCGCGTCGAGCTCGCTGCGCCCGCTCGACCTGCTGGTGATCTCGCCCTCGGAGCGTCTGGACGTGATCGCGGCGCGCCATGCGGATTCTTTGCCCGGCGCTGTACGACACCTGCTGGGCGGCTCGAAGGCCGCGGCCGACGTGAAGGGCGGCGCGCTTGCGAGTTATCTGCTGTTCGAGTCGGGCTACACGCGCGAGCTGATGGCGCTCGGGCGGGCCGATGCGATGAAGCAGCGCGACGAGGTGCTGCGGTTCTTCGGCTGGAACGCAGTCTGAGCTAGAACCGCACCGGCGCACGCTGCCTGCGCAGGACGTCGTCCGCGTCGATACCGACGAGATCGCGGTACACCGAGGGTGCGGTCGCGCCTTCGGTGCTGATCAGCAGGATCTTAGAGCGAACATCGAGGCGCACCTTTCGCCACAGGTCGTCCGAGAGCGTGAGCACGCGCAATGCCGCAATGCCCGCCGCGCCCGATTCGCCGCTCACGATGGGGCTGTCGTGCGCCGAGCCCCGGGCCAGCAGGCGCATCGCCTCGACCGCGTCGCCGTCCTCGATGGTGAGGAAGGCATCGACCGACGGCGCCAGAAAACGCCAGGCCAGCGGCGACGTTTCCCCGCAGGCCAGGCCGGCCATCACCGAATCGACGCTGCCGGTGGCATTCGACGCATGGCCGTTGATCGCGCTCTGCAGCAAGCAATCGGCCTGGCGCGGCTCCACGACGATGAGGGTCGGCCGCTTCTCGCCGTACTGCTCCCACAGGTAGCTCGCCACCCCCGCGGCCAGCCCGCCGACGCCGCCCTGCAGGATCACGTGCGAGAACATCGCCGTGCCCTCCTGCTGCTCCATCACCTCGTCGGCCAGGATGCCGTAGCCCTGCATCACGTCGCGCGGAATGTCTTCGTAGCCGGCATAGGAGGTGTCGGAAACCACCTGCCAGCCGTTCTCCTGCGCCAGTGCAGCCGCGTGCGCGACCGAGGCGTCGTAGTTGCCCTCGATGCGCACGATTTCCGCGCCGAAGGCCGCGATGGCGGCTTCGCGCTCCACGCTCACATGCTTGTGCAGCACGATCACGCAGCGCGCGCCGATGCTTTGCGCCGCGGCCGCGAGCGCACGCCCGTGGTTGCCGTCGGTGGCGCTGACGACGACCAGCGACTGCAGTTGCGCCGCGTGCGCGCCGCGCAACACGGCCACCGGGTCCCATACGGGATGGGCCCGCAGGACGAGCCGCACCAGCGCGACGGGCGCGCCGAGTGCCTTGAAGCTGCCGAGCGGCGAGCGCTTCGATTCGTCCTTCACGAAGATGCCGGCCACGCCCAGTTCCTCCGCCATGTCGGGCAGTTGCCAGAGCGGCGTCGGTTCGGGCGCGAGTTGCGACCAGCGCGAGAGCCAGCCGCGCGTGCGCTTCGCCTCGGCGATGCTGAGGATGTCGCGAAGCTCGCCGGGGTAGGCGCCGCGGGCGGCGTTCTTGTTGATGACCAGCATGGGGAGAAAAGAAAAGGGTTGTGCGTTGTCGGTCAGCGCGGAAGGCGCAGGCGCACGATTTCCGCGAAGTAACGGGCGCCCGTCGCGAGCACCTCGTCGTTGAAGTCGTAGCTGCCGTTGTGCAGCGGCGTGCTGCCGGGCGCGCCCTCGGCGCCGTTGCCCAGGAACACGAAGGCGCCCGGCACCACCTTGAGGAAGGCGCCGAAGTCCTCGGAAATCATCATCGGCGCCACGTTGGCATCGACGTTCTCCGTCCCCACCACGGCCGTGGCTGCCGCCACAGCGATGGGCACGCATTCGGCCCAGTTCACGGTGGGCGCGAATTCGTGCGTGTAGCTGAAGTCGCACGCGGCGCCGTGCATGCGGCAGATGCCTTCGCTGATCTCCCGCATGCGAGCGGCCAGCATCTTCTGCACCTCGGGGTCGTAGCTGCGGGTGTCGCCCTT
Organism: Variovorax paradoxus EPS; assembly: GCF_000184745.1. Taxonomy (NCBI): domain Bacteria; kingdom Pseudomonadati; phylum Pseudomonadota; class Betaproteobacteria; order Burkholderiales; family Comamonadaceae; genus Variovorax; species Variovorax paradoxus. The sequence goes on from NC_014931.1 coordinate 5,170,868, forward strand.
GATGACCACGTTCGACGGAATCGCATTGCGGATGCCGTCGGTGATGAACTCGGTGCACGAGACCACCGCCTGGGCGCCCGGGTCGAGCGTGCGCGAAACGATGGTCTGCAGCGCGAGCACGATCTGCGCGCCGATGACGATGGGGTCGATTCCCATGTGCGGCCGCGCGGCATGCGTGCCGCGGCCCTTCACATGGATGACGAAATTGTCCTCGCTCGCCATGAGGCCACCCGTGCGCGTGGCGATGGTGCCCGCGCGCATGCCGGGCATGTTGTGCAGGCCGTAGATCTCGTCGACCGGAAAGCGCGCGAAGAGGCCGTCGTCCATCATGGCTTTCGCGCCGCGGCCATGCTCCTCGGCAGGCTGGAAGATGAAGCGCACGGTGCCGTCGAAATCCTGCCGCTCCCGCAAGAGGCGCGCCGCGCCGAGCACGATCGACATGTGGCCGTCATGGCCGCAGGCGTGCATCTTTCCGGGGGTTGCCGAGGCGTAGGGGCGGTCGGTCGGCATCTCGGTGATGTTGAGCGCGTCCATCTCGGCGCGCAGGCCGATCACGCCCTTGCCGTCACCGACCTTCAGGTTCGCGACGAGCCCGGTGCCGCCGATGCCGGTGTGTACCTCCAGGCCCAGCGCCCTCAGCACGTCGACGACGAAGGCCGAGGTCTTCGCTTCGTCGAAGCCGGTCTCGGGCATCGCATGCAATTGGCGGCGCCAGCCGGCGAGTTGGTCGCGCAGGGGTTCCTCGGGGAATTTCATGACGCGATGCTATTGACAATGCAACGATACGGGCACGCAAAATCGGGCCCTTCGACGCAACGTTTTTGCGTATACGGCCCGCATGACCTCTTCTCCCCTCGATGCCCTCGACCTCCGCCTGCTGGAGCTGATCCAGATCGACAGCCGCATGTCGCAAAGCGAGCTGGGCGAGCGCGTCCACCTGTCGACGGCCGCTGTGAACCGGCGGCTCAAGCGCATGCGCGACGACGGCGTGATCCGGCGCTACGGCGCGGTGCTGGCACCTGCGGCGCTGGGCCACCCGTTGTCCATCGTGGCCGAGGTGGAAGTCGAGAGCGAGCGCATCGACCTGCTCGATGCGATGAAACAGAGCTTCAGGGCCTGCCCGCAGGTGCAGCAGTGCTACTACGTGACGGGCGAATGGGACTTCATCCTCATCCTCGTCGTGCAGGACATGGCGCAGTACACGGCACTGAGCCGGCAGCTTTTCTTCCAGAGCAACAACGTGAAGCGCTTTCGCACGCTGGTCACGATGGACCCGGTGAAGGTCAGCCTGGATGTGCCGGCGCGGCCGGAGCCGGCGGGGTAGGCAGCCCGCGGGCTGCGCGGGCGGTGGGTGCGCCTCAGGAAAGCCCGAGGAGCACCGCGATGCCCGTGACGAACCAGTTCGCGGTCGTCGCACTGGCCGCGCTTTCCCTGGAAATCGGCCACAGCTTCGCGCGCTTCCATGCCCATAGGTTGCAGGTCACGGCCAGCACCAGTCCGCTGGGCACAAACAAGGGGGAATGCAGACCGACAGCGGCGATCAGCGACACCAGGACGATCAGGACGCCTGCCGCCCAGATACCGCTGGATGTGCTTGCGAGCACATGGCAAAGACCGCCGCAGGCTTTGCACGTCGCAGGAGAACCGCGGCTGGACCAGCGCTTCGCGAGGCCGTCGATGCCCGGCTTCTGGCAACGTGGACAGGCGTGCTTCACAGGAAGAGCCACGCCACGATCACAGTCAGGATGATGGCCAGCGGGATGAGCCCACTCAGCCGCGTGAGGCCGCCGAGCATGAACAGCGGCACCCGTCCTGCAAATTCCCGGAGGTGGTCGGCCACGCGGTTCCCCCGGGGCAGCACGGAAGCAACGACCAACGACATCACGATGAGCCCGATGCCCATGGCCAGGAAAGCCGCGACGCAGGTGAGGATGAGCGAGACCGGAGGTTTCATGTGCCGCGCAAGATAACGCAGGTCCGCCGCAACGCGAAATCAGTGCGATCAGCCCGCCTCGGAAATCCCGAGCTCCGAGCACACCCGCCCCACCAGCGCCTTCAGCGATGCCAACTCGGCTTCGAGCCGCGCCACATTGGCCTTGAGCGCCGCGACTTCGCCGAGCGATGCGTCGTGCGAGGCATAGGCTCCGTCGCCCGAAGCGCCGGCCGGGCCCGCCACTTCTTCCGCGGGCTGCCCGCTCAGCAGATGCGCCCAGCGGCTCTCGCGCGCGCCGGGCAGCCGCGCCAGCTTCACCACCAGCGCGCCGGCCGGTCGCTCGGCGAGTTCATCGAGAAAGCCTTCGACCGAGGAGATGTCCGCGAAGTTGTGCATGCGGTCGCAGGCGATGCGCAGCTCGCCGGCCGTTTGCGGCCCGCGCAGCATCAGCACCGTGAGCAGGATCACCGACTGCGAGGGAATGCGCAGCACGCGGTCGATGTTGTGCTCGTAGCGGAACGCGCGGCCGCCGCTGCTTTCCGCGACGAGGCTGTAGCCCTTCAGGCTGTCGATGGCGGACTGGATCTGCGATTCGGTCAGTTCGAGCACCGGGTTGCGGCTGGTCTTCTGGTTGCAGCCCGACACCAGCGAATTGAGCGTGAGCGGGTAGCTGTCGGGCACGGTGCGCTGCTTTTCGGCGAGCACGCCGAGCACGCGGGTTTCGAGGAGGGACAGGATGGGCAGCGGTGTGGACATGGCTCAGAGGCAGGATTCGAAAGTGAAAACACAAGGGGCCGCCAGCAGGTTCATGGCGACACCACGCCGAGTATCGGCCCCAGGTCGCGCACGAAGTCGCTGCGCCCCGCTGCCTTCGAGTACAGCGCCGATACGGTGCCGTCCAGGTACAGGGCATCGCGGCAGTGCAGCACGTCGCGGAAATAGACCGCGAAGTCGTGGAAGTTCACCGGCGTCTCGCTCATCACGAAGATCGCCGTGTGGCCGATCGCGCAGACGCCGTTGCGGATCTTGCGCGAGTCCGAATTCGGAATGAGCGCCGGGTGCAACGCGCCGTGGCGCAGCAGCAGCGGGCCGGATTGCGTGGCGAGGTGCACGCCGCCGCGCTTCGCGAACGCCGGGTACTCCGACGACTCGATCACGCGGGGGCCGTCGTCGGTGACGAGGAACACGCCGTTCGGCTTCAGGAAGAAGTTGCCGGTGCCGCTCGCGAGGTTGAGCGGCACCTCTTCGCGGCCATCGCGCACGAAGAGCCCGACCGGCGAAAAATCCGCGTGGTACATGCCGGCGTTGACCGCGAAGACAAGCTGCCGGCCTTGCGCCTTCAGCCAGGCATCGAGGCGGTCGAAGCGCTTGAACGCGACGCCGGTGTCGTCATTCAGGAACAACGCGAGCTTCTCGGTACGAAGGTCGACCTTCACGACCGTGTAGCGCGGGTCCGCCGCAACCGACGCGCAGCTCGCGAGGACGACGGCCAGCAGAAGCAGAAGCTTTCTCATGGCCGCGCCCTTCGCCTGCGTTCCGATCAACCGCCGTTGATGCGGCTGACCAGCGCCTTGGTGAACGCGGCGGTGTTCGCGGTGCCGCCGAGGTCACCGGTGCGCACGTTGTCGATGTTCAGCGTCTGGTCGATCGCCGTGCGCAGGCGCGTGGCCAGCTCGGGCATCTTGGTGTGGTCGAGCATCATCGCGGCGGCCAGCAGCAGCGCGGTGGGATTGGCGATGCCCTTGCCGGCGATGTCGGGCGCCGAGCCGTGCACCGCTTCGAAGATTGCCGCATCGGTGCCGATGTTGGCGCCGGGCGCCATGCCCAGGCCGCCGACGAGGCCGGCCACGAGGTCCGAGAGGATGTCGCCGAACAGGTTGGTCGTCACTAGCATGTCGAACTGCCAGGGGTTGAGCACCAGCTTCATCGCGCAGGCGTCCACGATGATCGAGTCGAGCTCGAACTTGCCCTTGTACTTTTCCGCGTAGAGCTGCTCGCCCGTCTCCAGAAACAGGCCGGTCAGCACCTTCATGATGTTGGCCTTGTGCACCAGCGTGACCTTCTTGCGGCCGGTGGCGATGGCGGTCTCGAACGCGTACTCGAGCACCCGACGGCAGCCCTGCCGCGTGTTGATGCCGGTGGCCATGCCCACGGCGTGCGGGTCGCCGTCGATGCGCACGTAGTGCTCGTGGCCGATGTAGAGACCCTCGAGGTTCTCTCGCACGATCATCAGATCGATCTTGTCGAAGCGCCCGCCCGGGATGATGGTGCGCGCGGGGCGCAGGTTGGCGTAGAGCTGGAATTCCTCCCGCAGCCGCACGTTCGACGAGCGATAGCCGCCGCCCGATGGTGTTTCGAGCGGGCCCTTGAGCGCGAGGCGGGTGGTGCGGATGCTGTCGAGCGTGGCCTTCGGCAGCGGATCGCCCGAGGCCTTGACGCCGCCGAGGCCGGCGATCTGGGTGTCCCAGGTGAAAGGGGCCTTCAGCGCATCGAGCGCGGCCAGCGTGGCGTCGACGATTTCGGGGCCGATGCCATCGCCGGGGATGAGGGTTGCGGGAATGGAAGTGGTCATCGGCTGCGGCTCGCTTTCTGGCGTTCTGTATCGGGGGCCGAAGCATACGTCGCGCGCGAGACACCCCGCGGTTTCGTGGGTCACTCGCGCCCTCAAACACGGGGTCGGGCACAGGCTGCACGCGCCCACCTAAAATGCCCGGTTCCCGGATGCGCGGCGCTCGCCGCCTCCGATGCCAGTCCGTCACTCCCCGAAAGCGCCCTCCCCGATGTCCGCCCCGCGCAAGCTCTTCGTCACCACCGCCCTGCCGTATGCCAACGGCAAGTTCCACATCGGCCACATGATGGAATACATCCAGGCCGACATCTGGGTGCGGAACCAGCGAATGAACGGCGCCGAGGTCAACTTCGTCTGCGCCGACGACGCGCACGGCGCGGCCATCACCATCGCGGCCGACAAGGCCGGCGTGACGCCGCAGGCCTTCGTGGCGGAGATCGCGGCGGGCCGCAAGCCCTACCTCGACGGCTACTACATCTCGTTCGACAACTGGCACTCGACCGACGCGCCGGAGAACCACCAGCTCGCGCAGGACATCTACCGCGACCTGCGCGCCAACGGCCTCATCGAGACCAAGAGCGTCGAGCAGTTCTACGACCCCGAAAAGGGCATGTTCCTGGCCGACCGCTTCATCAAGGGCGAGTGCCCGAACTGCCATTCGAAGGACCAGTACGGCGACAACTGCGAGGTGTGCGGCGCCGTGTACGCGCCCACCGAGCTGATCAACCCCTACTCGGCCCTCTCGGGCGCCAAGCCCGAGCTGCGCAGCTCGGACCACTTCTTCTTCAAGCTCTCGGACCCGCGCTGCGAGGCCTACCTGAAGGAATGGACCGCCGCGCCCGGTCATGTGCAGTCCGAAGTGCAGAACAAGATCCGCGAATGGCTCTACAAGGACGACGAAGGCAAGGGAGGCCTGGGCGACTGGGACATCAGCCGCGACGCGCCCTACTTCGGCATCGAGATCCCCGATGCGCCGGGCAAGTACTTCTACGTGTGGCTCGACGCGCCCGTGGGCTACCTCGCCTCGCTCAAGAACCTGCTGGACAAGCGCTGCATCGAACTGGGCGGCGACGGCATCTCGTACACCGAGTACATGGCCGACCCGGACCTGGAGCAGGTGCACTTCATCGGCAAGGACATCATCACCTTCCACACGCTCTTCTGGCCTGCGATGCTGCACTTCAGCGGCCGCAAGGCGCCCGACGCGGTGTACGTGCACGGCCACCTGACGGTAAGCGGCGAGAAGATGAGCAAGAGCCGCGGCACCGGCATCGATCCGCTCAAGTACCTGTCGATCGGCCTGGACCCCGAGTGGCTGCGCTACTACATCGCGGCCAAGCTCAACGGCCGCAACGAGGACATCGACTTCAACCCCGAGGACTTCGTTGCGCGCGTCAACAGCGACCTCGTGGGCAAGTACATCAACATCGCAAGCCGCGCGGCGGGCTTCATCGGCAAGCGCTTCGGCGGCAAGCTGGGCGAAGTGTCGGCCGATGGCGACGCGCTGCTGTTCGCGCTGCGCGAGGCGGCCGGCCAGATCCATTCGCTCTACGACGGCCGCGACTACGCCCGTGCGCTGCGCGAGGTGATGGCGCTGGCCGACAAGGTGAACGAATACGTCGACCAGAACAAGCCCTGGGAACTGGCCAAGAAAGAAGGCGCCGAGGCGCGCTTGCACGACGTGTGCACGGTGTGCATCGAGGCCTTCCGCCTGCTCACGCTGTACCTGAAGCCGGTGCTGCCGGCACTTGCGGTGAACGTCGAGGCCTTCCTGAAGATCTCACCGCTGGTGTGGTCCGACGCCGCGCAGCCTCTGCCCGCGGGCCATGCGATCGGCGAATACAAGCACCTGATGCAGCGCGCCGATGCCAAGGTGGTCGACAAGCTGTTCGATGCACCCGAGCCGGTGGCAGCCGTTGCTGCTGCCGCGGAAGCCGCGACGGATTCGCTGCCCGGCGGCGAAGCCATCGCGCCGACGATCACCATCGACGACTTCGTGAAGATCGACCTGCGCATCGCCAAGATCGTGGCCTGCGAGAAGGTCGAGGGCTCGACCAAGCTGCTGCGCCTGACGCTCGACGCGGGCGAAGGCAAGACCCGCAACGTCTTCAGCGGCATCGCCTCGGCCTATCAGCCCGAGCAGCTCGTGGGCAAGCTCACGGTGCTGGTCGCGAACCTCGCGCCGCGCAAGATGAAGTTCGGCATCAGCGAAGGCATGGTGCTGGCCGCAAGCCACGGCGACGAAAAAGCCAACCCGGGCATCCACGTGCTCGAACCGTGGCCGGGCGCAACGCCGGGCATGCGGGTTCGCTGACCTGTCCGATCGAGGAGATCACACCATGCTGCTGCGCACCCTTCTGCTGTCGTCGCTCGTCGCCGCGCTGAGCGGCTGCGCGGTGGTCACCGTCGCAGGCACCGCCGTGAGCGTGGGCGCCAGCGCGGTGGGCCTGGCGGCCGACGCCGCCATCGGCACCGTGCGCATCACCGGCAAGGCCGTGGGCGCCGCGGCCGACGCGGTCATTCCGGACAGCAAGTAGGGCACTGCAAAGCTCAGCGCGGCAGGCTCCGACCGCGCGATGTGCACGGTCGCGAAGGCCCTCAGGCCACAATCGGCCACACATGCAGAGTCCGCTGAACCTCACCCGCTTTCGCCCCCGCCTGCTGGACGCAATGGCGGACTACAACCGGGAGCGTTTCTTCAAGGACCTGGGCGCGGGCGCGACGGTCGGCATCGTGGCGCTGCCGCTGGCCATGGCTTTCGCCATCGCGTCGGGGCTCAAGCCCGAAGCCGGCATCTGGACGGCGATCATCGCGGGCTTCTTGATCTCGCTCCTGGGCGGCTCGGCGGTGCAGATCGGCGGGCCGGCCGGCGCCTTCATCGTGATCGTCTACGGCATCGTCGAGCGCTACGGCGTGGCGAACCTGCTGATCGCCACCGCCTGCGCCGGCGTGCTGCTGTTCGCGGCGGGGCTCTTCGGGCTCGGGCGGCTGGTGCGCTTCGTTCCGCTGTCGATCGTGGTGGGCTTCACCAACGGCATCGCGGTGCTGATCCTGCTGTCGCAACTGAAAGATCTGCTCGGGCTCTCGGTCGAGAAGATGCCGGCCGACGTGTTCTCGCAACTGCATGCGATGGCGCTGCGGATCGGCACCTTCAATCCGTATGCCTTCGCGCTCGGCGTCGTCTGCGTGGCCGGGCTGGTGCTGTGGCGGCGGCTGCCTCGCCTGCCGTTGCATGTCGTGCAGACGCGGGCTGTGCAGATGGCCTCCCGCGTGCCGGGGCCGATCGTCGCGCTGGTCACGCTCACGCTGGTGTCATGGGGTTTCGCGCTGCCGGTGGAGACCATCGGCACGCGCTTCGGCGGCATTCCCGAGGGCGTTCCGGGCTTCGCGCTGCCTGATTTCTCGTGGGAGACGGTCAAGCAACTGGTCACGCCGACGCTGACCATCGCGCTGCTCGGCGCCATCGAATCGCTGCTGTGCGCGCGCGTGGCCGACCAACTGAGCGGCCAGCCGCGCCACGATCCGAACCAGGAGCTGATGGCGCAGGGCATCGCGAACATCGTCACGCCTTTCTTCGGCGGCATGCCGGCCACCGGCACCATCGCGCGCACGGTGACGAACATCCGTTCGGGCGGCAATTCGCCGGTCGCGGGCATCGTGCATGCGGTGACGCTGATGGTCGTGGTGCTGTTGGCCGCGCCGCTCGCGCGCCATGTGCCGCTTGCGGTGCTGGCGGGCATCCTGGTGTTTGTGGGGCTGAACATGGGCGAATGGCGCGAGTTCACGCCGGGCCAGTTGCGGCACTTCAGCCGGCATTACCGACTGCTGATGCTCGGCACTTTTTTCCTGACCGTCGTGTTCGACCTGACGGTGGCGGTGCAGGTGGGCATCGTGCTGGCGTGCGCGCTTTTCATCCGGCGCATGAGCGGGCTCTTCAGCGTCGAGCTCGAGACGCTGCAGCCGCCGGTGCTCACCTATCGCATCTATGGCGCGCTGTTCTTCGGCGCGGCGGCCAAGCTCGACGAGGCGGTGAACGCGGCGGAACGCGCGCCGCGCGGCATGACGGTGGTGCTGGACGCCACGCACCTGATCTACCTGGACGCCACCGGCATCGACGCGCTGCGGCAACTGCATCGCGCGGTGCTGGCGCGCGACGGGGTGCTGCGGCTCGAATCCTTGCAGCCGCAACCGCGCGAGGTGATCGAGCGTTCGGGCTTTGCGGAAGAGCTGGCGACCGGAAGGCCGCACGCGGCGGAAGGCTGATCAGTTGGCTTCGGTCGCCCGGTCCAGTGACGAGCCGCTGCGCACCACGCGCTGGTCGTCGTTGAGCGTTGCGGTGAACACCATCGGCGAATTCGGCGGCTGCACCCAGCGCCATTCCCATTCGGTCTCGCGCTTGAGCGCATAGGGCGTGACCTTGGCGGGCTTGCCGAGCAGTTTGCGCAGGTCTTCCATCATCATCCCGGGCTGCACCTTGGCGAAGTTCTCGGGCGTGAGCACCTGGCGCAGCGCGCTCATCTTGCCGTCGCGGCCGATGGTGATCATGTAGTTCTTCTGGCCCTGGGGCTGGCGGTTGTATTCGAAGACGCGGCCGCCGTCGGGGGCGTCCCAGATGTTCTCCGGCTGGCCGAATTTGGTGCGCACGTCGGCTTCTGTGGCAACGCCTTCTTCGAGTTCGGCGATGCGCTGGTTGTCGCAGCCCGCAAGCCCGATCACCACCGCCAGCAACGCCGTTGCCATGCCGATCTGCCACTGTTGCCGATGTCCCATGCCGTCCCCGGTAAAATTCAGGCTACAAAGGTCCAGTCTATGTCCATCTTCCGCCGCCCCCACTACTCTTCCGAGATCACCAATTTCATCGAGGAGATGAAAGAAAAGAAGCCGACGCTGGAAGCCGAACAGCGCGCCGGCCGCGCCCTCCTCTGGGACAAGCACCTCGACCGCAGCCTGCTCGAGGAGTACAGCGAAGCCCGCGTGCCGATGCAGCCGTACGTCTACCAGACCCAATCCAAGTAAATGGTGCCGGTTCGGCATCCAGCCCTCGTCCGCATTGCGCCGATAGCTATTGAATTGATAGCGATCGCCCGATGAGCAGCAGAGACGAGGACAACGACACGCCGGTGATGGCCATGCCCGAGGTGGTCGACCAGGTCGCGCTCGCCAGGCTCTATGGCGAGCCGCTGTTCGCGATGCCGAAGGACCTGTACATCCCGCCCGAGGCGCTGCAGGTCTTTCTCGAAGCCTTCGAAGGTCCACTCGACCTGCTGCTTTACCTGATCAGGAAGCAGAACTTCAACATCCTCGACATCCCGATGGCGGGCCTCACGCGGCAGTACCTGAGCTACGTCGACGAGATCCGCCAGACGAACCTCGAACTCGCGGCCGAGTATTTGCTGATGGCCGCGATGCTGATCGAGATCAAGTCGCGCATGCTGCTGCCGCCCAAGAAGGTAGCCGACGGCGAAGAGGCCGAAGACCCGCGCGCCGAGCTCGTGCGCCGGCTGCTCGAGTACGAGCAGACCAAGCTGCAGGCCGCCGCCATCAGCGCGATGCCGACCTACGGGCGCGACTTCTGGAAGGGGCAGGTCTACATCGAGCAATCGCTCAAGCCGCGCTTTCCGGACGTGAACGTGATTGACCTGCGCGATGCGTGGGCCGACATCATGAAGCGCGCCAAGCTCGTGCAGCACCACAAGATCTCGCGCGAAGAACTCAACGTGCGCGAGCACATGAGCATCGTGCTGCGCCACCTGCAGGGGCAGCGCTTCGTGGAGTTCGAGAAACTTTTTGACGTGTCGCGCGGCGCGCCCGTGCTGATCGTCACCTTCATCGCGATGCTCGAGCTCGCGAAGGAAACGCTGATCGACATCACGCAGGCGGAAGCCTTCGCGCCGATCTACGTTCGCCTGGCGTATTCGCCGGCCTGACCCCCGCCCCGCCGCACTTACCACCGAGGATTCCGCCGTGCTCGATTTCGACGTACTCATCGTCGGCAGCGGCCTCGCAGGCCTTTCCGCCGCGCTGCACCTGGCGCCCACGCAGCGCGTAGCCGTGCTCACCAAGCGCGCGCTGAACGACGGCTCCAGCGCCTGGGCGCAGGGCGGCATCGCCGCGGTGCTGGCCGCGGGCGACAGCTTCGACGCGCATGTGGAAGACACGCTGGTCGCCGGCGCGGGCCTCTGCGATCCCGAGGCGACGCGCTTCGTCGTCGAACACGCGCCCGAAGCCATCGGCTGGCTGCGCGAACTGGGCGTGCCGTTTTCGGAAGAAGGCGGCGATCTGCACCTGACACGCGAAGGCGGCCACAGCCAGCGCCGCATCGTTCACGTGACCGACGCCACCGGCGCGGCCGTGCAGCAGGTGCTGATCGAGCGGGTGCGCCGCACGCCGAACATCACGCTCTTCGAGCACCACACGCTGGTCGACCTGGTGACCGGCACCAAGCTCGGGCTGAAAGACCCGGCCTGCGTTGGCCTCTACGCGCTGGACGATGCCACCGACGAGGTGCTCGCCTTCCGCGCGCCGCACACCATCCTCGCGACGGGCGGCGCGGGCAAGGTCTATCTCTACACGACGAACCCAGACACGGCCACGGGTGACGGCATCGCCGCCGCGTGGCGCGCGGGTTGCCGGGTGTCGAACATGGAGTTCATCCAGTTCCACCCGACCTGCCTGTACCACCCGCACGCCAAGTCGTTCCTGATCAGCGAGGCGGTGCGCGGCGAAGGCGGCTCGCTGAAGTTGCCCGACGGCACGCGCTTCATGCCGAAACACGACGAGCGCGCCGAACTCGCCCCCCGCGACGTGGTGGCCCGCGCCATCGACTTCGAGATGAAGAAGCACGGGCTCGATTGCGTCTACCTCGACATCTCGCACCAGCCCGCCGCGTTCCTGAAAGAACACTTCCCCAACATCCTCGCGCGCTGCGCGGAGCTGGGTATCGACATCACGCGCGAACCGATCCCCGTGGTGCCGGCCGCGCACTACACCTGCGGCGGCGTGCTCAGCGATCTCGCCGGCCGCACCGACGTGCCGGGCCTCTACGCCATCGGCGAGACCGCCTGCACGGGCCTGCACGGCGCCAACCGCCTCGCCAGCAACTCACTGGTCGAGTGCATGGTGTTCGCGCGCGCCGCGGCGGGCGCCATCGCCGGCTCGCCTGCGCACGACAGCGCCGACCTCCCCGCATGGGACGAAAGCCGCGTCACCGACGCCGACGAGGCCGTCGTCATCTCGCACAACTGGGACGAGCTGCGCCGCTTCATGTGGGACTACGTGGGCATCGTGCGCACCAACAAGCGCCTGGAGCGCGCGAGCCACCGCATCGCGCTGCTGCAGGCCGAGATCCAGGAGTTCTATGCGAACTTCCACGTCACGCGCGACCTGCTGGAGCTGCGCAACCTGGTCCAGGTGGCCGAGCTGATCGTGCGATCGGCCCAGGCCCGCCACGAGAGCCGCGGGCTGCATTTCAGCCGCGACTATCCATCGCTCGCCGAACCGACGGCCCCCACCGTGCTGATCCCACGGGCGGACTGACGACCCACCCATCTCGCGTTTGTCTTCACTCAAGGATGCCCGGCCACCGACGCCCGCAGGGAGAAACCCAACCATGTCGAACACCACCACTCCATCGCCAGAAACCACGACAGCGTCCCCCTACGGCACGCTGCCTCCGGCCTCGACGCCCGCTTCCCGCAAGCCCGTGAGCCTGCCGCGCCTGGCCGACATGCATGCGCGCGGCGAAAAAATCTCGATGCTCACCGCCTACGACGCCACCTTCGCGGCCATGGCCGATGCGGCGGGCATCGATTGCCTCCTGGTCGGCGATTCGCTCGGCATGGTCTGCCAGGGCTTGAACAGCACCGTCGGCGTGAGCCTGGAGACCATGCGCTATCACACCGACAGCGTCTCGCGGGGCCTGCGCCGCGTGCAGGGCACGGCCTGGCTGATCGCCGATCTGCCCTTCGGCAGCTACCAGGAATCGCGCGAGCAGGCGCTGCGCAGCGCGACGGTGCTGATGCAGGCGGGTGCGCACATGGTCAAGCTCGAAGGCGGCGGCTGGACGACCGAGACGGTGCGCTTCCTGGTCGAGCGCGGCATTCCGGTGTGCGCGCACCTGGGCCTCACGCCGCAGACCGTGCATGCGCTCGGCGGCTACCGCGTGCAAGGCAAGGGCGATGCGGGCGCGCTGCTCAAGCAACATGCGCATGCGCTGCAGGATGCGGGCGCCGCGATGCTGGTGCTGGAAATGGTGCCGGCCGCGCTCGCCGCCGAACTCACCGCCGAGCTGAAGCACTGCGCCACCATCGGCATCGGCGCGGGCAAGGCCACCGCCGGCCAGGTGCTGGTGTTGCACGACATGCTGGGCATCAACCTCGGGAAGATGCCGAAGTTCGTGCGCAACTTCATGGCCGACGCGCCGGGCGTGTTGCCCGCGCTCAAGGCCTATGTGCAGGCCGTCAAGGACGGCAGCTTTCCCGACGATCAACTCCACGCCTGGTAAAGAAAAAAGGGGACCGACTCCATGTACATCGCACACACCATCGCCGAACTGCGCGAGCACCTTTCGGCTTTCAAGCGCCCCGCGTTCGTTCCGACGATGGGCAACCTGCACGACGGCCACATCGCGCTCATCACGCAGGCCAAGCCGCTGGGCGACGTGACGGTGGCGAGCATCTTCGTGAACCGCCTGCAGTTCCTGCCGCACGAGGACTTCGACACCTATCCGCGCACCTGGGAGAGCGATTGCGCCAAGCTGCGCGACGCCGGCTGCGACGTGCTGTTCGCGCCCGACGAGAAAGCGCTCTACCCCGAACCGCAGACCTGCAAGGTGCATCCCGATCCGGCGCTGGCGGACCTCCTCGAAGGGCATTTCCGCCCTGGCTTCTTCATCGGCGTGTGCACCGTGGTGATGAAGCTCTTCACCTGCGTGCAGCCGCGCGTGGCCGTGTTCGGCAAGAAGGACTACCAGCAGCTGATGATGATCCGCCACATGGTGCGGCAGTTCGCGCTGCCGATCGAGATCGTGGGCAGCGAGACCTTTCGCGCCGACGATGGGCTCGCGCTGTCGTCGCGCAATGGCTACCTGAGCGAGACCGAGCGTGCGGAGGCGGTGCAGCTGTCGAAGGCGCTGAAGGCGATGGCCGCCGCGGTGCAATCGGGCGAGCGCGATCTGGCCGCGATCGAGGCGAAGGCCATGCAGACGCTGGTGCAGCGCGGCTGGCAACCCGATTACCTGGTGCTGCGTCGGCGCACCGACCTTCAGGCACCCTCCTTCGGCCTGCACGGCGAACCGCTGGTGGCGCTGGCAGCGGCACGGCTGGGAAGCACGCGACTGATCGACAACCTCGAGATCGAGGCGCTGGCCGCATGACCTACAGCGTCAAGGAAATCTTCTACACACTGCAGGGCGAAGGAGGTCAGGCGGGCATGCCGGCCGTGTTCTGCCGCTTTGCCGGGTGCAACCTCTGGACGGGCCGCGAGGAAGACCGCGCCAGTGCCGTCTGCCGTTTCTGCGACACCGATTTCGTCGGCACCGACGGCACGCTGGGCGGCAAGTTCAAGACCGCCGACCAGCTCGCCGACACCATCGCCGCGCAGTGGCCCGCCAACGATGCCGAGCACCGGCTGGTGGTGTTGACCGGCGGCGAACCGCTGCTGCAGGTGGATGCCGCGCTGGTCGATGCGCTGCATGCGCGGCGCTTTCGCATCGCAGTCGAAAGCAACGGCACGGTCGCAGCGCCCGAAGGCATCGACTGGCTCTGCATCAGCCCCAAGGCCGGCGCGCCATGGGTGCAGCAGCGCGGGCAGGAGCTCAAGCTGGTGTGGCCGCAGACCGCGTTCGACCTCGATGCGATGGCGCGCACCGGCGACTTCACGCATCGCTTTCTGCAACCGATGGACGGCCCCGACCGCGTGGCCAATACCGAACTCTGCATCGCCGAATGCATGCGTCAGCCGGCCTGGCGCCTCAGCGTGCAGACCCACAAGATCACCGGAATCAGGTAGCTCGCCCCCAGGCTCCGCGCACTTCGTGTCGCTCCTCCTACCCCCTACCGGGGGCAACACCGGTGGCCCGGCAAAGCCGGTCCCACGTGTTTCCCGAAAAGTCACGTCAATCCGAACCGTCATGCGCTTCACCATCAGTCAACGCTTTTTCTTCGACGCCGCTCATACGCTGAAACGCGAAATCGAAGTGGAAGGCAGCCGCCGCATCCACGGCCATACGTACCACGCCGAAGTCTGGCTTGCGGGGGAACGCGATCCCGTCACGGGCATGGTCATCGACCTGGGGTTGCTGAGGCGGCGGCTCGAAGACGTGCGTGAGCTGCTCGACCATCACCTGCTGGACGATGTGGCGGGGCTGCACCCGCCGACGCTGGAAAACCTTTGCCTGTTCATTGCGGATGCGCTGCCGGAATTCCGGGCGTCGCTTGCGCGGGTGCGCGTGTGGCGCGAGGCGCTGGGCGATAGCTGCACGCTGGAGTTCTAGGGTCTTGCTCCCTCTCCCCTCGGGGAGAGGGTTGGGGTGAGGGCCAGCAGCAATCGACGCCGCGCGATGTTGCGAGGCCTCACCCTAGCCCTCTCCCCAAGGGAGAGGGAATAAGACCTCAGGCGGCGCCGATGCCCGCGATCAAGCTGCCGGGCGCCTGGCCGTTCTTCAGGCCGGCGGTGAACGCCAGCATCCGGTCGATCGGCAGCCGCGCACGCAGGCCCAGCGTCGGGTCGACATGGATTTCTCCAGCGCCCGTTTCCAGCGCATTCGCCAGTTCGGCTAGCCCGTTCATCGCCATCCAGGGGCAATGCGCGCAGCTCTTGCACGTGCCGCCGTTGCCGGCCGTAGGCGCCTCGATGAAGGTCTTGCCTGGGTTCAGCGTGCGCAGCTTGTGCAGCATGCCGGTGTCCGTGGCGACGATGAATTCCTTCGCGTCCATGCGCTGCGCCGCATTCAGGATCGCGGAGGTCGAACCCACCGCATCCGCCAGCGCAATCACGTCGGCCGGCGACTCCGGATGCACCAGCACCTTCGCCGACGGATGCGCTTTCATGAGCAGATCGAGTTCGAGCGCCTTGAACTCGTCATGTACGATGCAGGCACCGTTCCAGCTCACCATGTCCGCGCCGGTCTGCCGCTGGATGTAGTCGCCCAGGTGGCGATCGGGACCCCAGAGAATCTTTCGCCCTTGTGCATGCAGCGCGCTCACCACGTCGAGCGCGCAGCTCGAGGTGACCAGCCAGTCGGCGCGCGCCTTCACAGCCGCGCTGGTGTTGGCGTAGACGACCACGGTGCGGTCGGGGTGCTGGTCGCAGAAGGCGCTGAATTCCTCGACCGGGCAGCCCAGGTCGAGCGAGCAGTTCGCGTCCAGGTCGGGCATCAGCACGCGCTTTTCGGGCGAGAGGATCTTGGAGGTCTCGCCCATGAAGCGCACGCCCGACACCACCAGCGTGGTGGCGGCGTGGTCGCGACCGAAGCGCGCCATCTCGAGCGAATCGCTCACGATGCCACCGGTTTCCTCGGCGAGGTCCTGCAGGTCGGGATGCACATAGAAGTGCGACACCATCACCGCATTGCGCTCGCGCAGCAGGCGGCGGATGCGCTCCTTGAGCGCGAGGCGCTGGTCGGGTGAAGGCTCGGCGGGCACGCGCGCCCAGGCGTGGCGCGTGTCGCAGGCGGCGCCAGTACCGGTGCCGTTTTTTGCGGCGGGTTGCTCGTAGTCGATGTCGATGACCGGGGACGACATGGGCGGATCAGCTTTCCTGGAAACGCATCGAGAAATCGATGGCTTTGACATCCTTGGTCAACGCACCGACCGAGATACGGTCGACACCCGTCTCGGCCAGGGCGCGCAGGCCCTCGAGCGTGACACCGCCCGAAATCTCGAGCACGGCCTTGCGGTCAGCGCCCGCTTCGTCGTTGATGCGGACGGCCTCGCGCAGCGTGGGCAGGTCCATGTTGTCGAGCAGCACCATGCGCGCGCCGGCGCCGAGCGCCTCGCGCAACTGGGCCAGCGTTTCGACCTCGACTTCGACGAAGTCGGCCTGCGAAGCCCCCGGCGCCACCGAGCGCAGCGCCGCGGCGACACCGCCGGCCGCGACGATGTGGTTTTCCTTGATGAGCACCGCGTCGTAGAGGCCGATGCGGTGGTTCAGCCCGCCGCCGGTGCGCACGGCGTACTTCTGCGCGAGGCGCAGGCCGGGCAGCGTCTTGCGGGTGTCGACGATGCGGGCGCGCGTGCCTTCGACGGCGTCGGCGTACAGCGCGGTCTTGGTGGCGACCGCGCTCAGCAGTTGCAGGAAGTTGAGCGAGGTGCGCTCGGCCGTCAGCAGCGCGCGGGCGGTGCCTTCGATTTCCAGCACGGTCTGGTCGGCCGCGCAGCGTTCGCCTTCGGCGCAGAGCCAGGTGATGCGGGCCTCGGGATCGAGTTGCCTGATCGTCGCCTCGACCCAGGGCGCGCCACACACCACGGCGGCTTCGCGCGCCAGCACGCGGGCGCGCGCCTTGCGGGCGGGATCGACCAGGGATGCGGTGAGGTCGCCGTCGGCGACGTCTTCCTGCAGGGCGCGCGTGGCGTCGGACAGGGCCAGCGCGGCCACGGCCGACGCTGAAAAATCGAAGCGAAGGCTCATGGCTCTTTGTCTCTGCGTTTTTTTAAGAGGATTGACGAGGGGAAGCCGCGGCGCCGGGTTGGACCGATTCGGGCACCGGGTCGCGCCCCGTGAGCGCGGCGACAGCGTCCTGTGGACTCACGCGGCCGTCGAGCAGAGCGACCACACCTTCGGCGATGGGCATCTCGATGCCCAGGCCGCGTGCGCGCTGCACCACGGTGCGCGCGCAGTACACACCTTCGGCCACGTGGCCCAGCGAATCGACCGCTTGCGCCAGCGTGCGGCCCTGGGCCAGCAGCAGGCCGACCTTGCGGTTGCGCGACAGGTCGCCGGTGGAAGTCAGCACGAGATCGCCGAGGCCTGAGAGGCCCATGAAGGTTTCGGCACGGGCGCCGAGCGCGAGGCCGAAGCGGGTCATTTCAGTCAGGCCGCGCGTGATGAGAGCCGCGCGGGCATTGAGCCCGAGCGCGAGGCCGTCGCACAGGCCCGTCGCGATGGCGAGCACGTTCTTGACCGCGCCGCCCACTTCGACACCCACGATGTCTTCGTTGGCATAGACGCGCAGTGCCGGTCCGTGGAAAGCATCGACGAGCGCATCGCGCACCGCGGCATGTGGGCTGGCGGCGACCAGCGCGGTCGGGCGGCCTTCGGCGACTTCCTGCGCGAAGCTCGGACCGCTGAGAACGCCAGCTATCAAATCGGGAGCAGCCTGCGCCCATATTTCATGGGCGAGCAGGCCAAAAGACGTGGCATCGCGCGCGGGCTCGACGCCCTTGCACAGCCAGGCGACCGGCGCGGTGCAGCCGCGCAGCGCGACGAGCTGTTCACGCAAAGCGGCCATCGGTGTGGCCACGATGACAAGGTCGGCGCCGGCATGCGCTTGGCCGATATCGCCCGCCCGCACCGCGAGCGAGGCCGGCAGGGCCAGCCCCGGCAGGTAGCGGGTGTTCTCGCGGGCCTTCGAAATGGCATCGGCCTGGGCCGCATCGCGTGCCCAGAGCGTGACCTCGTGGCGGGCGGCGGCATTGACGGCCACCGCCGTGCCCCAGGCACCGGCGCCATGAACGCAGATCTTCATCGGCGTTGGCGGCGTTGTGCCGTGTTTACTGAGCGAGCGTCGGTGCAGGCTGGCCGGCGGCCTGTGCCTGCTGCTGCTCGTACATGGCCTGGAAGTTGATTTCGGCCAGGTGCACGGGCGGGAAGCCGCCGCGCTGGATCACGTCGGCCACGTTGCCGCGCAGGTACGGGTAGACGATCTGCGGGCATGCGATGCCAAGGATGGCGCCCATCTGGTCTTCGGGCAGGTTGCGGATCTCGAAGATGCCGGCTTGCTTGGCTTCGACCAGGAACACGGTCTTGTCCTGGATCTTGGTCTGCACGGTGGCCGAGACGGTGATCTCGAAGATGCCTTCGGCCACGGGCTGGGCGTCCACGCCGAGCTGGATGTCGACGGTGGGTTGTTCCTGCTCCAGCAGGATCGCGGGCGAATTGGGTTGCTCGAGCGACAGGTCCTTGAGGTAGACGCGCTGGATCTGGAAGATGGGATCTTGGGCTTGCTGGTCGGCCATGGCTGAACTTTCGAGGATCAAAACAATGCCCGCCGGGGAGAGGTTCCCGCAGCGGGCTGCAGATGGATGAGCAGGCGATTATCGCCCGCCCGCAAGACGGCTTTGGCTACGCCCTGTTTCAGGCTGACTGGAGCAGCGGAACGAGGCCGCCGCGGCTGTCCAGGGCCATCAGGTCGTCGCAGCCGCCCACGTGGGTGTCGCCGATGAAGATCTGCGGCACCGTGCGGCGCTGGGTGATCTCCATCATGGTGTTGCGGGCCTCCGGGTCGGTGTCGATGCGGATCTCTTCGATCTGCTCGACGCCCTTGGACTTGAGGATCTGCTTCGCGCGAATGCAGTAGGGGCAGACGGCGGTGGTGTACATCTTGACGGCTTGCATACGCTCTATCTCGGGGAAGTTTCAGGCCTTTTCAACAGGCAGATTAGCTTCTTTCCAGGCCTTGAGCCCGCCGGCCACCGCTTGGGCCTGCTCGTAACCGAGTTTCTTGGCCATGGCCACGGCGCGCTGGGCGCGGGCGCCGGTGGCGCACACCAGAAGCAGCGGCACGTTCTTGTTCTTGACCGTGCTGGTCAGCTTCTCGTCGAGCTGGTTCAGGGGCACGTTCTTGGCGCCGATCATGTGGCCGGTGGCGAATTCTTCGGGTTCGCGCACGTCGACCAGCACGGCGCGCTCGCGGTTGATGAGCTGCACGGCGCCCTGGGCCGTGAGCGTTCCGCCGCCAGAACCCCGGATCAGCGGCCAGGCCAGCATGCCGCCCGAGCTGAGTGCGATCAGGATCAGCATCCAGTTCGCGGTGACGAATTCGATCAATTTCACGGGGGTTCCTTGGATGGCAAACCCGGGATTTTAGAATGCTGGTTTTCCCAAGCGCATCCAAAGGCCTCCGACATGCACAAACTGGTACTGATCCGCCACGGCGAATCGACCTGGAATCTCGAAAACCGCTTCACCGGTTGGACCGACGTCGACCTGACCGAGACCGGCGTGGAACAGGCCAAGCAGGCCGGCCGGCTGCTCAAGGCCGAGGGCTACGACTTCGACGTGGCCTACACCAGCGTCTTGAAGCGCGCCACCCGCACCCTCTGGCACACGCTGGACGAACTCGATCGCACCTGGCTGCCGGTGGTGCACTCCTGGCGCCTGAACGAGCGCCACTACGGCGGCCTGCAGGGCCTGAACAAGGCCGAAACCGCCAAGAAGTACGGCGACGAGCAGGTGCTGGTCTGGCGCCGCAGCTACAGCACCCCGCCGCCGCCGCTGGAAGCGGACGATCCGCGCAGCGAACGCAGCGACGTGCGCTACGCCAAGCTCTCGCCCGAGCAGATTCCGCTGACGGAGTGCCTGAAGGACACGGTCGCACGCGTGCTGCCGTTCTGGAACGAATCGATGGCGCCGGCCATCCGCACCGGGCGCCGCCTGGTCGTGGCGGCCCACGGCAACTCTATCCGGGCGCTGGTGAAGTACCTGGACGGCATCTCGGACGACGCCATCGTCGGGCTGAACATCCCGAACGGCATTCCGCTGGTCTACGAACTGGACGACGACTTGAAGCCCCTGCGCCACTACTACCTCGGCGATGCAGCCGCTGCCGAAAAGGCCGCGGCCGCGGTGGCTTCGCAAGGCAAGGGCTGAAAAGAAAACCCCCGCGTGCCGGTCCCCCCGTGGAACCCCGGCAAACAAATTGCTTCCAAGCTGTGTATATTGGTTCGACAGCCGCCGACAAGGACAACCACTCATGATGGGCCAGAAACTGAAGATCACCGGCTGGGTCGCCGCCGGCGCCGTAGCTGGCGTCCTGACCACCGTCTCCCTGCAGACGGTCGCACGCGGATCGCTTGCGCCGCTCCCGCTCGAGGAATTGCAGCAGCTCGCCGCCGTGTTCGGCATGGTCAAGAGTGACTATGTCGAGCCGGTCGACGAAAAGAAGCTCATTTCCGACGCCATTTCCGGCATGGTTGCCGGGCTCGATCCGCATTCCCAGTACTTCGACAAGAAGTCCTTCAAGGAATTCAGGGAAGGCACGACCGGCCGCTTCGTCGGCGTCGGCATCGAGATCTCCCAGGAAGACGGGCTCATCAAGGTGGTCTCGCCCATCGAAGGCTCGCCGGCCTTCCGTGCGGGCTTGAAGCCCAACGACCTGATCACCAAGATCGACGACACCGCCGTGCGCGGCCTCTCGCTCAACGAAGCGGTCAAGCGCATGCGCGGCGAGGCCAACACCAAGGTGCTGCTCACCATCTTCCGCAAGGACGAAAGCCGCACCTTCCCGGTCACGATCACGCGCGAAGAAATCCGTACCCAGTCGGTACGCGGCAAGATCATGGAACCCGGCTACGGCTGGATCCGCCTGTCGCAGTTCCAGGAACGCACCGTCGACGACTTCGTGAAGAAGGTCGAAGACCTGTACAAGGAAGAGCCGAACCTCAAGGGCCTGGTGCTCGACCTGCGCAACGACCCGGGCGGCCTGCTCGACGCGGCGGTGGCGGTGTCTTCGGCCTTCCTGCCCGAGAACGTGACGGTGGTGACCACCGACGGCCAGCTGGCCGAGAGCAAGTCGGTCTACAAGGCGGCGCCCGAGTTCTACCAGCGCCGCTCCGGCAGCGACCCGCTGCGCAACCTGCCCGCCGCCCTGAAGAACGTGCCGCTGGTGGTGCTGGTCAACGAAGGCTCGGCCTCCGCGAGCGAAATCGTGGCCGGTGCCCTGCAGGACCACAAGCGTGCGATCGTCATGGGCAGCCAGACCTTCGGCAAGGGCTCGGTGCAGACCGTGCGCCCGCTCGGTCCGGACACCGGTCTCAAGATCACCACGGCGCGCTACTACACGCCGAGCGGCACCTCGATCCAGGCCAAGGGCATCGTGCCCAACGTGCTGGTCGACGAAAGCGCCGAAGGCAGCCCGTTCGCGGCCCTTCGCATGCGCGAGGCCGATCTCGAGAAGCACCTGGCCAGCGGCCAGGGCCCCGAGACCAAGGACCCGGAACGCGAAAAGGCCCGCGACGAAGCCCGCAAGCGCCTCGAGGAAGAAGCCAAGAAGCCGCCGCAGGACCGCAAGACGCCCGAGTTCGGCACCGACAAGGACTTCCCGCTGGTGCAGGCGCTCAACCGCCTCAAGGGCCAGCCTGTGCTCGTGAGCAAGACACAGGTCATCGTGGAAAACAAGGACGAGAAGAAGGAAAACTGAAGCCGGTGAACGGACCGCGCGCAAGGTGCGGTTCGACCCGGCGGCGGCTTCTTCATTCGCGAAGACCCGGGCGCGCATGGACGATCACGACCTGCTGCGCTATTCGCGGCACATTCTTCTGGAAGAGTTCGGCATCGACGGCCAAGCGCGCGTCAGTGCCGGCCGCGCATTGGTCATCGGTGCGGGCGGATTGGGTTCTCCGGTAGCGCTCTACCTGGCGGCAGCCGGCGTCGGCCACATCACGCTGGTGGACGACGACGAAGTCGACCTCACCAACCTCCAGCGCCAGGTCGCACACACCAACGCCCGCGTGGGCAGCCCCAAGGTCGAGTCCGCCGCACAGGCGATGCGCGACATCAACCCCGACATCGCCATCGAAACGCATGCGTTGCGCGCCGATGAGGCCCTGCTGTCACGCCTCGTTGCGGCAGCCGATGTGGTGGTCGATTGCTGCGACAACTTCGCGACCCGCCATGCCGTCAACCGCGCCTGCGTGACGCACGGCAAGCCCTTGGTGGCGGGCGCTGCCATCCGCTTCGACGGCCAGTTGAGCGTGTACGACACGCGCGATGCGGCCTCCCCCTGCTACGCCTGCCTCTTCCCGCCCGATGCGGCCTTCGAGGAAACGCGTTGCGCGGTACTGGGTGTGTTCGGTCCCGTCGTCGGGACCATCGGCACGCTGCAGGCCAGCGAAGCCTTGAAGATGCTCGCGGGCATCGGCCCATCGCTCGCGGGCAAGCTGTTGATGTTCGACGGGCGCAGCACCAGCTTCGACACCCTGCGCGTCGCGCGCGATCCGCACTGCAGCGTCTGCGCGCAGCGCGCCGCCGCCCCGTTCCTTTAAAGACTCAAGGCTGCTTTGCGCCCTTGGCCCGGGCTGCACCCTGAGCCGCGGCACCAGCGGTGGGCTTGTTGGCGCCCGCCACCACATCCTTGCAATCGGCATCCTGGCCCGGCCCGGTCTCGATGGTCGCGGCCAGCGCCAGCAGCGGATTGACGGCGCCCAGCGCGAGCGCGGCCAGCCCGCGTCCGGCCAGCGGCCCCACCGCGACGCCACCCGAGGGATCGCCGAACGTGCCGCGGACCACCAGCGGCGTGCGCAGCGAAAGGATGTTCTTCGACTTGGGCTCCGGGTGCACCTCGAAGTTCAGCGTCTCGTTCGCGAGGCTGGCCTGCCCGGTGGCGGTGAACAAGGCATTGGTCGTGTCCACCACGAGCGTGCGGCCCGTCATCAGCCCCTTGTTCACGTCGAACGCCACGGCCGCGCATCGCAGCTCGACATTGCGGTCGCCACGCAGCAGGAACTTGATGATGTCCCCGCCCACCAGCGTTGCGAACACCGGCAGCAGGTTGCCGAACTGGCCGCGCCCCGCCAGCACCGCCACATCGCCCGACGAGCCGCCGAGCCACGTGGCCACCGAGTTGCCGGAGCCCGAAAGGTTGAGTCGTCCGTCGATCCGCCCGACGCTGTTGCCCGTCGTCTCCAGTTTGGGGAACAGGCGCGCGAGCTGCATGCCGCGCAGGTCGAGCGAGGCGCGGATGTCCGCCGGGTTCTTCGCCGCGTCGATGCGGATCGCGCCGGCCAGCTTGCCGCCGCCCACGCCCAGGTCGAGCGGATCGAGCGTCAGCACGCCGTCTTTGAGCTTCACCTGCACGCTGCCGCGGTCGAGGGGAATCTCGCGCACGTTCTGGATGCGGTCGGCCGTGTATTTGACGTCGGCGTTCATCGCGCGCAGGCGTTCGAAATCCAGTGGTGCCGTCGGCAGCACCTTGGCGCCGGCCGGACGCCTGACCTGCGTGATGCTCGGCGGCGGCGCCACGCCTTCGACCGCGCCGGCCGATCGCGCGGTGGGCGGCAGGCCGATGAGCGGGCCGAGGTCGTCCATGTCCATCACCTTCGAGCGCAGGTCGCCAGCGAGGTAGGGCACCTGGGTGGCCTGGTCGAAGCGCATGTCGCCGGCGATGTCGGACAGGCCCAGCTTGCCCTTGAGCCCGGCCACCTGCCAGAGCGTGCCGCGCTTGCTCAGGTCGCCGCTCAGCGCGTAGGGCGAGGTTTGCGGCAGCGCGATGCCCAGCAACGGGAACAGCGCGCCCAACGTCTGGCCCTTGAGCTGGAACTTGGCGTCGACGCCGTCGAGGCTCGCCAGTTCGGCCACGGTGCCGGACGCCTTGAGCTTGGTCTGGCCCGCCGCCGCGTTGATCTCGAGCGGAAACGGCGGCGCGCCGGCCGCGTTGATCTGCAGCACGTTGCCGGTGCGGCCGTCGGCCGTCAGCGGCTGGCCCTTGTAACGGCCCTTGATGCGGTAGCTGAGAGGCATCGCCCCCAGGCTCGTGTCGTATTTGACGTCGGCGTGCAGGTCGACGCCCAGGTGCTTGGCGAGGAAATCGATGGCCCCGCTGTCGATCTGCATGAGGCCGATGCTCGGCACCGTGCCCCCGTCGGAGGTGTCCTTGCCGAACGCCCAGGTGCGGCGCCCGTCCTGCTCCATCTGCAGCCCGAGCGTGGGCGAGAAGAGCGCGAGGCGCGGAATGACGATCTTGCTGGTGACCAGCGGCCAGATCCGGATGTCGAACTCGGCGCGGTCCGCTTTCACGAGATAGGGGTCGCGCGCCCACGAAGGGTTGGCGAATTCGATGCCGTCGAATTTCACCGTGGCGGCGCGCCAGCCGAGATCGACGTCGAGCCGCCGGGTGATCTCGAACTTGCGCCCGGTCTTCTCGCTCACGTAGCGGTTGACCGGCTCACGCAGCACGTCCCACGGAAAGAACACGAGGACAAGCAGCAAGGCGACGAACAGCAGCACGAGCGAAGCCAGCAGTTTTTGCCACAGCGGGCGAGTGCGAAGGATGTTCGTAGCCATATCGTCTGAATAACCTTCCTGCGTCGATCGCCGGGTCGGCAACGAACCGCAACAACCGTGCGGTATTGCCTACGGGCAACGCACCGCCAACGACCTCGTCGGAACACGCCTACAACGCCCGGTCCATGAACCCTGCATGATGCGCTTCGGCGGAGCCTCAAGCTCCTCTGCAGGCATTCCCGTCAGCGGGACGACGTAGGGATGCATCCGCCAACGTGAGAGGAAGCGCGGCTCGGCATGGACTCCAGATTGCAGACATACGTCGTCGAAGACAACCTCACGATCCGTGAAAACCTCATTGGCACTCTGGAAGAACTCACCTGCACCACGGTCGTCGGATTCGCCGAGACCGAAGATCGCGCGCGTGCCTGGCTGCTCGGCGCCGGCAACGAGTGGGACCTTGCCATCGTCGATCTTTTCCTCAAGCAGGGAAGCGGGCTGGGGGTTCTGCAGGCCTGCCAGTCACGCAAGCCGACCCAGAAGGTGGTCGTGCTCAGCAATTACGCGACACCCGACATCCGGCGGCGCTGCGCCGAATTCGGTGTGGACGCGGTGTTCGACAAATCGAATGAAATCGACGCGCTGGTCGATTTCTGCATCGAGCAGGCGAAGGCGTTGCGCGCTTCGCCTTGAAACCAGCCCGAGGCCTGGAAGCTCAGTCGATGAGCTTGTTCTTCAGCGCGTAGTACGTGAGGTCGCTGTTGGAGGAGAGATTCATCTTCTCCATCAAGCGCGTGCGGTAGGTGCTCACCGTCTTCACCGACAGCGACAGCGTCTTGGCGATGTCGCCTGCGGTCTCGCCCTTGGCCAGCTTCAGGAACACCTGGAACTCGCGCTCCGAGAGCTGTTCGTGCGGCGCGGCGTCGTCCTTGCGGTCGAGCTGGCGCGCGAGCAGTTCGGCCACGGCGGGCGTGATGTAGCGGCGGCCCAGCGAGATGGTGCGGATGGCGTTCACGATCTCGATCGGATCGCATTCCTTGTTCAGGTAGCCGCTCGCGCCCTGACGGATCAGGTTCATCGCGTAATGCTCTTCGGGGTAGCCGCTCAGGATCAGGATGCCGACATCCGGCGCCTTGGCGCGGATCATGGCGAGGGCGTCGATGCCGCTCTGCCCGGGCATGGAGAGGTCCATCACCAGCACGTCGAGTTCGGTGGTGCGTACGAGTTCGATGGCTTCGCGCCCGCTGGCCGCTTCGCCCGCCACGCGCAGGTCCACGTGCTCGGAGAAGAACTGCCGGAGTCCAGACCGCACGATGGCGTGGTCGTCCACAATTCCAATTTTGATCATCTGTTACTTTCGTCGTTGTGTTGCGCGCATCTCGGCCGCAACATGCCGGTCCCTGAATGTTGTCAATTATTGACGAACTTGCGTTGAACATAGCTTTGAAAGTTTCATGCACTGGCTAGCCCCTCCAAAAATGGCCTTGAGCCTGCTGCTCGCGGCGCTGGCCGCGCTGGCCCTCGTCGGTATCAACGAGGCCGGATTTCGCCAGTCCACCCGCGCCCTGGCGGACATCGACGAGGCGCAGAAGGGGCGCAGCGTGGTCAACCAGATCCTGCAGAACATGCTGGACGCCGAAACCGGCCAGCGGGGCTATCTGCTGACCGGCGAAGCCAGCTACCGGCAGCCCTACGACACGGCGATCAAGGAGGTCGACGGCAATCTCGCGACCCTGCGGCAGCTGTACGCCGAACGGCCGGCCGAAACGGCCCAGATCGCCGAACTCTCGAAGCACGTGCTGCGCAAGGTCGCCGAAATGGACATGAGCGTGCGGCTGCGCCAGGACGGCAAGGAAGACGCCTGGAAATTCGTCATCACGACCGATGTGGGGCGGGAGGAAATGGAGGCCATCCGCGCCACCGCGCTCCAGCTGGTCAAGGTGAGCAACAAGACCCTGCACGACGGCCAGACGCAAGTGCTGCGGTCGCTGCAGCTCGCGCGCATCGGCACGGCCGTGGTGGCGCTCGCGGCGCTGATCGCCTTCTTTCTCTACCTTCGGCAGACGCACGCCCTGCGCTCCATCGGCGAGCGCCAGCAGGAAGCCCTGCAGCGCGAGCGCAACGCGCTCGAAGACGAGGTGCGCGAGCGCACCGCCTCGCTGGCCGAGCTGGCCACCCACCTGCAGGACGTGCGGGAAACCGAGCGCGGGTATCTCGCGCGCGAGCTGCACGACGAGCTCGGCTCGCTGCTCACCGCCGCCAAGCTGGACGTCGCGCGGCTCAAGTCGCGCCTGGCGGAGTCGCCCGACGCCACCACGCGCCTGCAGCATCTGACCGAACTGCTCAACAGCGGCATCGCGCTCAAGCGGCGGATCATCGAAGACCTGCGACCCTCGTCGCTGTCGAACCTCGGGCTGGTCGCGTCGCTGGAGATCCTGGGGCGCGAGTTCGCAGAGCGCTCGGGGCTGCAGGTCGAGATGGCGCTGGAGCCGGTGACGCTGGACGAATCGCGCCAGCTCACGATCTACCGCATGGTGCAGGAGAGCCTGACCAACATCGGCAAGTACGCCGAGGCCGGCGAAGCGACGATCGTGATGAAGAACTACGAGAACCACGTGATCGTGGAGGTCTCGGACAACGGCAAGGGCTTCGACACGCAGCGCATGCGCCCGTCCACGCACGGGCTGGCGGGCATGCGCCACCGGGTGGAAGCGGCGCGCGGCAAGCTCACGATTTCGTCGACGCCCGGCCGGGGCACGCGCCTGAGCGCGATGCTACCCGTGGTCAAGCCGGCCTGAGCGCGATCCGCAGAACGGCATTGCGTCACACCCCGGCGCGGGCGGACTCGGTCGTCTCCTACGCTCCCCGCCCCCGGTCGCTGACAGGGTGCCGAAGAGGCCCCACTTAAGGTTGCTCCTGTGCCATCCGATGCTTCCCATGAAGACCGGATGCGCCGTTCTCAAAAACAACGAGGGAAGCCTCGAAGGAGTTCCACATGTTGCATTACGCCGTGGTGTTTCTGGTCATCGCACTCATTGCCGCATTGTTCGGCTTTGGTGGGATTGCAGCCAGTGCAGTCGGGATCGCCAAGATTCTTTTCGTGATCTTCGCCGTGCTCGCCATCGCGAGCTTCCTGGCTGGCTTGCTACGACGCAAGTAGCGTAGTTACGATCAACAGGCTCCCGCATTTCATCTCCCCGGAAAGGACTCTCCCATGAACACGACGACCAAGACCCCTTCGCAACTCGCCGACGAGGCGCGCCAGACCGCCAACGACGCGGTCGAATCGACCCGCGCCTATGCACAGAACGCGGTGAATGCGGCGGGCGAAAAGGTCCGCGAATTGCGCCGCGACACCGAGCCTGCCGTCGAGCAGCTCGCAGCCCGCGTGCAGCAAGCCGTTCAGCGCGGCCTGGACGCCGCATCGACCACCAGCGCACGTGCGCAGCGCCGCCTCGAGGCCGCTGCCGACGTCACCGGCCGCTACATCTCCGACCAGCCCGTTCGCTCGGTGCTGCTGGCCGCCGCTGCAGGCGCCGCCATCACGGCGCTCATCGTGCTGGCCAGCCGCCGCAGCCGGGACGACTACTGACCGCTTGAGTTTTCTCAGTTCCCTCGATCCCCGGCACCATGCTTCATCCGATTTTCTCCACGGTGCTCGGGCATCCGGACCTCGTTGCTGAACACCTCGCCAATTACGCCGCCCTCGTCCGCCAAGAGTCTGCTGAGGCCGGGCGCGGCCTCGTCGCCCGCATCGTCGCGGGCGTGCTGGCAGCAGCCAGCGTCATGCTGGCCCTCGGTCTGATCGGCGTGGCCGTTCTGCTGGGCGTGCTGCATGGCAGCTTTCACTGGGTGCTGGTGGCCGTGCCGGCGGTGGCCGTGGTGATCGCGGCTGTCTGCGGCTGGTATGCAACGCGCCCCAGCCAAAGCTACGGTTTCGACGACCTTCGCGCGCAACTGGAGGCCGACCTCCAGGCCTTGCGCACTGCTGGAGCCGACCATGGCCGCTAATACCGAACGCTCCTCGTTGACTCCGCAGCAGCGCCTTGCCAATTCGCGCCGCGCGCTGGTGCGGCAACTCCAAGGCGGCGAGGCTCGCGACCACGATCGTCAGGCGCTCGATGGCGATACCGAAGACGAACTCGAATACGCGCACCACGACGCATCGGGCGAGCCGGGGCATCAACGGCACGCTTCCCGCAGAGGCGGCAACAGCATCTGGGCCGGCGTGGCCCGCAGCGTCGCGCAGCGCTGGTGGCGCCGCCATCCGGCCCATGCGATGGGCCAACTCGCTCGCCCGTTGCTGGAGCACTACGCGCGCAAGGAGCCCGCCAAGCTCATGGCCGCCGCCGCGGCCACCGGTGCATTGCTGGTGCTCGTGAAGCCATGGCGACTGCTGTCGGTCACTGCCGTGCTGGCAGCGGTGCTGAAGACATCCGATGTGGCTGACGTCGTCAACACGTTGATGCAGAAGAACCCAAGCTCCCCACGAAAGGACCCCACATGAATGCCAATGCTTCCTCCCAGAAGACAACCGAGCCGCACAAGCACCTGGAGCTCGACCAGAGCGCTCTCGACGCTGCAAGCCGGAGCCTCGACGAAGGCGCCGTGACGCCCAGCTACGGCCCATGGCGCGACGATGTCGTGAAGCTGCTGAACGACGCGCTCGCCACCGAGCTGGTGTGCGTGCTGCGCTACAAGCGCCACTACTTCACCGCCAACGGCGTCGAGTCCCCGGCGATTGCCGAAGAATTCCTGGTGCACGCCAACGAAGAATCGGCCCACGCCGACCGCATCGCCGAGCGCATCGTGCAACTGGGCGGCGAACCCGATTTCGCCCCGACGCACCTGCTGGAGCGCAGCCATGCCGGCTACGACGAATCGACCGACCTGCAGGCCATGGTGCGTGCCAACCTGGTGGCCGAGCGCATTGCCGTCGAGGCGTACCGCCAGATGATCGTGCTGATCGGCGACAAGGACCCGACAACCCGCCGCATGCTCGAAGACATTCTTTCCGACGAGGAAGAACACGCCGACGAGTTGAAGGATTGGCTCGGCCACTGAGCGTCAGAAAGATTCGGGCCCGAGCGGTCCCGCCCCAATGAAAAAGCCCGGACGAACCGGGCTTTTTCACTGGGGCCGAAAGAAAGAAGAACGATCAGCCCTTCACTTCCAGTTCGTTGCTCACCGAGGTCACGCCCTGCACGCCCTTGGCGATTTCCTCGGCGCGGGCCTTCGCGGCTGCCGTCGGTGCCGGGCCCTTCAGGCTCACCGCGCCACCCTTGGTGTCGACGTTGATCTTGATCGCGCTCAGGTCCGGGTCCTTCGCGAGGCCCGCGGACACCGACGCGGTGATGGCCGCGTCATCGACCGTCGCGCTCACGGCGGTGCCGGCGTCCTTGGCGGCCTCCTTCACATTGGCCATGCCTTCCTTCATCTCGGAAGTGGTGCCGGAGGCATCGAGCTTCGCCTTGGCGTCCTTCACGGCTTCGCCGGTCTTGGCAGCGGCGGTTTCCGCCGCCTGTTCTGTCTTGGCCACCGCGCTGTCGAGCTTCTCGCCGGCGGTGCGGTTGTCGGACTTGTCGCAGGCCGCCAGCGTCAGCGCGGCGCCGGCCACGAGCACGGCGAGCCATGCGCGCGAATGCGGCATGGCCATGGGTTGTTGGGGTTTTTTCATTGAATCCTCCAGTCGATCGTTCGCATGCTTCACATGGAAATGGAACGAGAAAAACAGGTTGCGCCTTGAAGGCGCAACCCGGGTCGGTCACAACTTGTCGGCGCCCGACTTGATGGCGTCCTTGGCCTTTTCCTTCACGTCGCCGTAGGTCTTCTGCACCTTGCCGGCGGCTTGGTCGGCGAGGCCTTCGCCTTCGAGCTTCTCGTTGCCGACAACCTTGCCGGTCACTTCCTTGAGCTTGCCCTTGGCTTCTTCGACGCGGCCTGCCACTTGGTCCTTGTTCATGTCGTTTCCTTCCTGAGTAGATATCGATGGATCGAGACGGGTGGACCAGAATGGCCCACTTGTTTCAATCTAGTCGCCACCTGCAACCCGTGGGGTATCGCCGGCACCCCGAAGCGGTGTAGGACAACAAGGCTCAAGCCGTGACGATCCATCCCTCCAGCGGATCGAAATCCACGGGCAATCCGTAGCCCGGACCGGGGCT
Source organism: Variovorax paradoxus EPS (assembly GCF_000184745.1). Taxonomy (NCBI): domain Bacteria; kingdom Pseudomonadati; phylum Pseudomonadota; class Betaproteobacteria; order Burkholderiales; family Comamonadaceae; genus Variovorax; species Variovorax paradoxus. The sequence continues at coordinate 5,201,691 of NC_014931.1, forward strand.
TGCGGCGCGCTGCAGGCCCCAGGCGGCCTGCAGGAGACACAGCACCGCATCAATGTGATCGCCGCGCGGGTCGGCCAGCAATTCGGCGCGCTGATCGGCATCGAGCCGGAGCCGCAGGCCGAGCCGCGTCGTGCCCGCCTCGAGTGCGGCGAGCAGGCCGGTGCGGGCCGCAAGGCGCTCGGGCGTCTGCTTCGCAAGGTCGTCGCTCTTGTAGCTGCGGCGGCCGATCAGCTCGCGCGCCAGCAGGCCCGGGTAAGCCTCCAGCGCGATGCGGCCCTCGTGGCTGCCCACGTACAGGCCCGGCAGGCTGGCACCGGCTGCAACGAGCGGCGGCACGCCGGCGTGCAGCATGAAGGCGACCGGCGGATTGACCCACTTCATCGACGGGCTCGACCCTGCGGGTGCATCTGCCGCGCGATGCGCAAACTTGCCGCCAACGGGTCGTGCCGCGCAGAAGGCAGCAAAGGTGTCGCGGATCTCGGCGCGGCCGAGGCTCGCGTAATGCGCCATCAGCGGCGCCCACTCGAGCGGCCATTTCAGGTGCTCGACAAGTTCGCGCGGCAGACTGAACGGGAAGTCGAAGCCGCCGACCCACGAAGGCGTATCGCGCAGCCACCGGCCCCAAGCTTCGAGTGTCGCAAAGCGCTGCAGGGCGGTCAGCGCGACGCTGCCTGCATCAGCCATCTCCCCGATGGCCACCACGATCGGTTTGCGTGTCGTCGGTGCGCTCGAAAAATCGCAGCCGAAGAGCATGGCTCGTCTTCCCTCAGCCCAGCGCGAGCGCCACGACGCCCGCGGCGATGAAGAGCGCGCCCAGCAGCCGCAACAGCCGGTCGCCTTCGCGCAGCAAGTGCCCGCCGATCAACGCGGCGAACAGCATCGACACCTCGCGCGCCGGCGCGACATGCGAGATCGGCGCCTGCTGCACCGCATAGAGCACGAGCACATAGGACACCGGGCTGATCGCCGCCACCAGCAGCGCGTACTTCCACTGCTCCCGCCACATGCGCGCGGTCGTCGCGCGGTCCTGCAGCGCGGCGGGGAGCAGCAGCGCGAGACGCACGAAGTTGCTCATGTAATCGAGCAGGATCGGCGACATCGCGAGGAACTTGACCGCATAGCTGTCGGTCACCGTGTAGGCCGCGATGAAGGCGCCCGTCAGCACCCCGTAGCGGATACCTTTCTGCACACGTTCGCGCTGGATGGGGTCGTGCTTCCTGTGAAAGAGGCGCGGACCGCCGGCCACCAGGAACACGCCGAGCACCACGCCGAAGATGCCGGCCACGCCGACCAAGCTGATCTTCTCGCCGAGGAACAGGATCGCCACCAGCGAAGACAGCAGCGGCCCCGAACCGCGCGCCAGCGGGTAGACCACCGTGAGGTCCGACTTGCGGTAGCCGCGCAGAAGAATGACGTAATAGAAGACGTGCAGCACGCCGCTCAGCGCGATGAAGCCCCACTCCTTCATGCCCCAGGTCGGCACGACGCTCCAGCCGAGCGTGATGCCCACGGGCGCCCACACCAGGGCCATGAACACACCGCTCTGGAACGCGAAGCGCGCGTCGCCGTTCGCCTTCTTGGCGGCGATGTTCCAGCTGGCGTGGATGACCCCGGCCAGCAGGATCAGTGCGAAGGCGGAAAGCGGCACCCCGGTGGAACCGGGATCAGTGGCGGCCGACGATGGCGGCGGTGGCCATCAGTTCTTCGAGCAGCGCCAGCGAGACCTTGCCCGAGACCTTGTACGGGTCGAGTTCGGGCTTCTCGGAGTACTTGAGCAGCGTCGAGGCATTGAGCTTCGAGAGGTTGACTTGCCCCATCGTCCAGCCGCCGAAACGGCGCTCGGAGATTTCTTCGTAGTGCAGCAGCACCACGTCCTTGTGGCGCGCATCGCGCTGAATGTGGCCGTAGAGATCGCTGATGGCGTCGCGCCCGCCCTCGATCGCCTGCAGGAAAGTGCCGGCACCGTAGCAGAGGATGCCGGTGATGCCGCACGCCGGATTGTGGGTGCGCGATTTCGCAAGAATCGCCTCGATGGCCGCAGGGCTGGTGTCGACGGCGCGGCTTGCGTAGAGAAGACGGACCAGCATGTTCAGCTCTTTCGTGGCAACAGGGAAAGAAATTCGCGGCGCAGGCTCGGGTCCTTGAGGAACACGCCGCGCATGACGGAATTGATCATCTTGCTGTCCATTTCCTTCACGCCGCGCCAGGCCATGCAGAAGTGCTCGGCTTCCATCACCAGCGCGAGGCCGTCGGGCCGGGTCTTCTCCTGGATCAGGTCGGCCAATTGCACGATCGCCTCTTCCTGGATCTGAGGACGGCCCATGACCCACTCGGCCAGGCGCGCGTACTTCGACAGGCCGATCACGTTGGTGTGCTCGTTGGGCATCACGCCGATCCAGAGCTTGCCGATGATCGGGCAGAAGTGGTGCGAGCAGGCGCTGCGCACCGTGATCGGGCCGACGATCATCAGCTCATTCAGGTGCTCGGCGTTGGGAAACTCGGTGAGCGGGGGCGGCGGTACGTAGCGGCCGCGGAACACCTCGTTCAAATACATCTTGGCCACGCGGCGCGCGGTGTTGTCGGTGTTGTGGTCGTTCTCGACGTCGATGACGAGGCTCTCGAGCACGGCCTTCATCTTGACCTCGACCTCGTCGAGCAGCGACTCAAGTTCACCAGGCTGGATGAACTCGGCGATGTTGTCGTTGGCGTTGAAGCGCTTTCGCGCTGCATTCAGGCGCTCGCGGATCTTGACGGAGACGGGCGTGCCCTCGTCATCGTCTTTTCGATCGGGGAGCGGTTCGACGTCGGTTTTCCTCAGCATGGCGGGGATCGTACCAGTGAATGGCTCCAGGACATTCGGGCTGCAACGCCCGTCCCTTCTTGGAGCAGTGCTATCAATTAGGTAGCGAAAAGTCAGCTACCAGCGGGAGGTGATCGGACATCCGCGCCCAGATCGGGCCGCGCGGGACGGTGCAGGAAAGCGGCTCCAGCTTGCGGCCGTAGACGAAATCGAGCTGCGCCACCGGCAGCCGCGAGGGGTAGGTGAGCGTGCGCGGGCCGCGCAGATCGCTGGCGTCGCGCAGGCCCATTGCGTTCATGGCGTAGCGCATGCGCGCGCCCCAGTCGTTGAAGTCGCCGGCCACGACCACGGCCTCGTGGGCCGGCACTTCGCGGTCAATGAATTCCCGCAGGCGCGCGATCTGCCGCACGCGGCTTCCCTTGATGAGGCCCAGGTGCACCACGATGGCATGCACCGGCTGGCCTTCGACCTCGATCACGACGTGCAGCAGCCCGCGCTGTTCGAAGCGGTGGTCGGAGATGTCCTGGTGGCCGGTGCGGATCACCGGCCAGCGCGTGAGCAGCGCATTGCCGTGCTCGCCATGGCGCGTGACGGCGTTGGTTTCGTAGACGGCGGTGTAGCCCTCGGGCGCGAGGAAGTCGGCCTGCGGCAGCTCGGGCCAGCGCGCGAAGCGGGCCGCAGCCTGCCGGTTCATCTTGCGCACTTCCTGCAGGCAGACGATGTCGGCGTCGAGCTGCTCTATGGCGTGGCCGAGGTTGTGGATTTCGAGCCGCCGGGCGGGCCCGATGCCCTGCACACCCTTGTGGATGTTGTAGGTCGCGACCCGGAGGTTGTTGGCTGCTGCTGCGGCTGGCGGCTGGTTCATCGCGCAAATTCTGGCAGCAACAGAATGGCTTCGGCGTTCGACGGGGAAAAGCATGCGTCGGCAGCCTCCCGGTACGGCAGCCATTGCCAGTCGGTGTGTTCGCGCGGCGCGAGGCGGGGCGTCAGGCGCTCGGGCACGCAGAGGCCGAACAGGTGCTCGGTGTTGTGCGTGACACCGGGCTCGTAGCGCGCGCGCCAGCCGGGATAGATCTCGTAGATGTTGCTCAGTTGCCAGTCGACCAGTTGCGAGGCCAGCGCGGTGCCCTCGCCGCATTCGATGCCGGTTTCCTCGGCCACCTCGCGCGCCGCAGTGAGCGCGAGCGGCTCATCGACCGCATCCTTGCTGCCGGTGACCGATTGCCAGAACTCGTGGGCATCGGCACGCCGGATCAGCAGCACGTCGAGCGCCGGCGTGTGGATCACGACCAGCACCGACTCTGGAATCTTGAAGGGCTTCACAGCGGTGTTCAGACGCCGCTGATGACCGCGTCGAGCGCAGCCACCAAGTCGTTCGACGCGATGCGCACATTGCCTTTCGCGGTACCCAGATCCTTCACCCGGAAAGGCGAGGTCATCTGAGGCAATGCGAAAAAAGTTTCCCCTTCCCAGTGGACCGGCGGACACAGCCGGCGCGGCGCCTTGGGCGGAAGGTACTTCTGGGTCGTCAGCGGCATGACCAACCGCGTCGGCAACACGCCCAGCAGATCGCTTTGCATGTCGACACACCACGGGAATGCAGTGCGCTGGGCCTTGTCGGGATTGGCGTAGATGTCGAATTGCGCCACAGGTGCTTACCAGGGGCGGAAGTTTTCGCCGAAAACACCGTGCGTCTCGACCAGCTCGTTCTGCGCAGCAATCCAGTCCTTGTATTCCTCGTTGAATTCGCGCTTGCGCTGCGCCATCGACTTCTGCTTTTCGAGCGCTTCGAGTTCCGCAAAACGCGCAGCGGAAACAAGAACGACCGCCACGCGGTCGTTCTTCATCACATGCACCGGTTCACGCTCGGCTTGGCCGAGGTAGTAGCCGAATCGGTTCTTGGCTTCGGTGGCGGTGATCTGCATGGCTGGCTCCGGGGAGTGATTAGCCATTTTAGCCAATCACACTGCCCACGCCAACCTGCCGGACTCAGGCTGCGGCTTGCGGCGTGTTCCGCAGCTTGATGTGCAGTTCGCGCAGCTGCTTCTCGTCGACCGGGCTCGGCGCCTGCGTCAGCAGGTCTTGCGCGCGCTGGGTCTTGGGGAAGGCGATCACGTCGCGGATCGACTCGGCGCCGGTCATCAGCATGACCAGGCGGTCCAGGCCGATGGCGATGCCGCCGTGCGGCGGGGCGCCGTACTGCAGCGCGTCGAGCAGGAAGCCGAACTTGAGCTGTGCGTCCTCAGCGCTGATCTTCAGCGCACGGAACACCTTGCTCTGCACTTCCTCGCGGTGGATACGCACCGAGCCGCCGCCCATCTCGATGCCGTTGAGCACCATGTCGTAGGCCTTGGCGATGCACTTCTCGGGGGCGGTGTCCATGAGGTCTTCATGGCCGTCCTTCGGTGCGGTGAACGGATGGTGCACGGCGCTCCAGCGCTGGCCTTCCTCGTCGAACTCGAACATCGGGAAATCGACCACCCAGAGCGGCGCCCAGCGATCGTCGAACAGGCCGCTCTTCTTGCCGAAGGCGCTGTGGCCGATCTTCACGCGCAGCGCGCCGATGGCGTCGTTGACGACCTTTTCCTTGTCGGCGCCGAAGAACAGGATGTCGCCGTTGCGCGCACCCGTGCGGGCGATGATCTCGGCCAGCGTGTTGTCGTCCAGGTTCTTCACGATCGGGCTCTGCAGGCCTTCGCGGCCGGCAGCCGCGTCGTTCACCTTGATGTAGGCGAGGCCCTTTGCGCCGTAGATCTTGACGAACTCTTGGTACGCGTCGATTTCACCGCGCGACAAGCCGCCCTCGCCGCCGCCGCCAGGCACACGCAATGCGACCACGCGACCGTCCTTTTGCGTCGCGGCGTTCGAGAACACCTTGAACTCGACCCGCTTCATCAGCTCGGTGAGTTCGGTGAATTCGAGCTTCACGCGCAGGTCAGGCTTGTCCGAGCCGTACTTGAACATCGCATCGCCGTACGTCATGGTCGGGAACACCGGCAGGTCGATGCCCGCGGCATTGCGGAACACGTTGCGGATCATTCCTTCGAACATCTCGCGGATTTCCTCTTCGGCGAGGAACGAGGTCTCGATGTCGATCTGCGTGAATTCGGGCTGGCGGTCGGCGCGCAGGTCTTCGTCGCGGAAGCACTTCACGATCTGGTAGTAGCGGTCGTAGCCGGCCACCATCAAGAGCTGCTTGAAGAGCTGCGGCGACTGCGGCAGCGCGAAGAAGCTGCCGTCGTGCACACGGCTGGGCACGAGGTAGTCGCGCGCGCCTTCGGGCGTGGACTTGCCCAGCATCGGCGTCTCGATGTCGATGAAGCCGTTGGCATCGAGGAACTTGCGCGTTTCCATCGTCACCTTGTAGCGCAGCATCATGTTGCGCTGCATGGCCGGACGGCGCAGGTCGAGCACGCGGTGCGTGAGGCGGGTGGTTTCCGAGAGGTTGTCGTCGTCCAGCAGGAACGGCGGCGTGACCGACGGGTTGAGCACCTTCAGCTCATGGCACAGCACTTCGATCTTGCCACTCTTGAGGCTGTCGTTGGTCGTGCCTTCGGGGCGCGAACGCACGAGGCCGGTGATCTGCACGCAGAACTCGTTGCGCAGGTTCTCGGCCACGGCGAAGGTGGAGGCGCGATCGGGGTCGCACACCACCTGCACGTAACCTTCGCGGTCGCGCACGTCGATGAAGATCACGCCGCCGTGGTCACGGCGACGGTTGACCCACCCGCACAGGGTGACGGTCTGGCCCAACAGGGCTTCGGTCACAAGACCGCAATAGTGAGTACGCATGGCCATAGGGATGACTTCCGGCGCCGTCGTGGCGCGTTCGTTTTTATGAGTTGGATGGCTTGATCGCCACCGTGGCGGGGCCGCCTGGAACGACCACCCCCATCGAGACGATGTACTTGAGCGCTTCGTCCACGCTCATCTTCAGTTCGACGCAGTCGCTGCGGCGGAGCATGACGAAGTAGCCGCCCGTGGGATTGGGCGTGGTCGGCACGTAGACGCTGAGGAATTCCTCGATGCCCAGGTGCTCGGCCACCTCGTTGCCCGGCGCGCCGGTCACGAAGGCGATGGTCCACACGTTTTCGCGCGGCCACTGGATCAGCACCGCCGTGCGGAATGCATTGCCGTTCTCGGAGAACAGCGTGTCCGACACCTGCTTGACGCTCGAATAGATCGAGCGCACGACCGGAATGCGCCGCACCACGGCATCGCCCCAGCCGAGGAGGCGCTTGCCGACGAAGTTGCTCGCGATGGCGCCGACCACCAGCAGGATCGCCAGCGTGAGCAGCACGCCCAAGCCGCGGATATTGTTCTCGAACAGCCATTTCTGCCACACGGCCGGGAGCACCCAGAGCGTCTGGTCCAGCGTGTCGATGATCCACTTCAGCACCGCCAGGGTGATGAACAGCGGAACGATCACCAGCAAGCCGGAGAACAACCATTTGCGCAGGGCGAGCATGGGTGGGGTCTCAGTCGCCGGTCTTGGCGGCAGGAGCCGGGGCGGGAGCGGGCGCCGGGGCAGGAGCAGGGCTCGGCGCGGCGGCGCTGGAGGAAGAAGGTGAAGAGTCGGCGGACTTGGCGCCCTCGCTCGCTGCGGGAGCAGTGGCCGGCTCGGCCTTCTTGCCGCCGCCTTCGCGGAAATCGGTCACGTACCAGCCCGATCCCTTGAGCTGGAAACCGGCGGCCGTCACCTGCTTTTCGAAAGCGCTGGCGCCGCACGCCGGGCACACCGTGAGGGGCGCGTCGGACATCTTCTGCAAAGCGTCCTTGGCAAAGCCGCAGGCGCTGCACTTGTAGGCGTAGATGGGCATGGGGAAATAGGGTCCAGAAGCGGCGCAGCTGCCGCTCGCAAAGCCCTCGATTATAAGGGCCCACCCCGCCCCCGGGGCGCTCTCAGGCCGCTTCGGTGGCCAGCGGCCGATGCGGCGTGTGAGTGTTCGCTACCCACTGCGGCAGCAGCGAGCCGGCCACCATGCCGGTGAACGAGGCCAGAACGCCCGCCAGTTGCGCCGGAAAAACGGCGCCCCAGGGCAACGCCAGGAACAACAGCCAGGTGCCGATGCCCAGCAGGATCGACGCCACCGCCCCCTGCGTGGTGGCGCGGCGCCAATACAGCCCGCACACCAGCGGCACGAACGCCCCCACCAGCGGCACCTGGTAGGCGCCCGAAACCAGCTCGTAGATCGGCGTGCCCTGCATGCGGATCGCGTAGGCCAGCACGGCGGCGCTGAACAGCAGCACCGTGATGCGCATGGTCCGGAGGTTCTCGCGGTCCGTGCCGGACGGACGGAACTGGCGCCAGATGTTCTCGGTGAAGGTGACGCTCGGGGCCAGCAGCGTGGCCGAGGCGGTCGACTTGATGGCCGACAGCAGCGCGCCGAAGAACAGCACCTGCATCACGAACGGCATCTTCTGCAGCACCAGCGTGGGCAGCACCTTCTGCGGATCTTCCTTCAGCAGCACGGCCACCTCGTCCGGCATGATCAGGAGCGCGCTGGCCACGAGGAACATCGGCACGAAGGCGAAGAGGATGTACGCCACGCCGCCGATCACCGGCCCGCGGGTCGCGGCTTTCACGCTGTTGGCCGACATCACGCGCTGGAACACGTCCTGCTGCGGAATGGAGCCCAGCATCATCGTGATGGCCGCGGCGAAGAAGAACACCATGTCGTGCCAGTTGGGCTCGGGCCAGAACTTGAAGAGATCCTTGCTGACCGCGAAGGCCACCACCTTGTCGGCACCGCCGGCCATGTTGCCGGCGAACATCGCGATGATCGCGAGGCCGGCGACCAGGATGATCATCTGGATGAAGTCGGTCACCGCCACCGACCACATGCCGCCGAAGAGCGTGTAGGCCAGGATCGAGATGACCCCGATCACCATGCCCATCGGAATGCTGATGGCGCCGGCCGACAGCACGTTGAACACCAGCCCCAGCGCCGTGACCTGCGCCGAGACCCAGCCCAGGTAGCTCAGCATGATGATCAGCGTGCAGGCCACTTCCACCGTGCGGCCGTAGCGCTCGCGGTAGTAGTCGCTGATGGTCAGCAGCGTCATGCGGTAGAGCTTGCCCGCGAAGAACAGGCCCACCAGGATCAGGCAGGTGCCGGCGCCGAACGGGTCTTCCACCACGCCGTTCAGCCCGCCTTCGATGAATTTGGCCGGGATGCCGAGCACCGTTTCGGACCCGAACCAGGTCGCGAAGGTTGTTGTGACGATCATGAAGAGCGGCAGGTGCCGCCCGGCGATGGCGAAGTCGGTGGTGTTCTTCACCCGCTTGGCGGCATAGAGCCCGATGGCGATGGTGACCAGCAGATAGACGACAACCAACGTCAGCAGCACGGGGGAATCTCCTCTAGAACAACTTCACACGCACCAGCAATTGCATGGCGAGCAACCCCAATACAAAACCTATGCCACCGTAAATGATGGTCTGGAGCAGCCTGTTGGTGCGCTTTTGCGCGGCCAGCAGTTCGAGCAACTCGCGGCGATGATCGGGCGGCCGATTTTCCAGGAAATCGTGAAGCAATCGAGGTAATTGCGGCAGCAATTTTGCGTAGCGCGGCGCTTCGGCCTTGAGTTGCTGCAGCAGCTTCTTCGGCCCGATCTGGTCGACCATCCACTTTTCGAGGAAAGGCTTGGCCGTGTGCCAGAGGTCGAGTTCAGGGTCGAGCTGGCGGCCCAGGCCCTCGATGTTGAGCAGCGTCTTCTGCAGCAGCACCAGTTGCGGCTGGATTTCCACATGGAAGCGGCGCGAGGTCTGGAACAGCCGCATCAGCACCATGCCGAGCGAAATTTCCTTCAGCGGCCGGTCGAAGTACGGCTCGCAGACGGTGCGGATCGCCGCCTCCAGCTCGTCGATGCGCGTGCCTTCGGGCACCCAGCCGCTTTCCAGGTGCAGTTCGGCCACGCGCTTGTAGTCGCGCCGGAAGAACGCCACGAAGTTCTGCGCGAGGTATTCCTTGTCCGACTCGGTGAGGGTGCCGATGATCCCGAAATCCAGCGAGATGTAGCGCCCGAAGGTCTCGGGCGCCAGGCTCACCTGGATGTTGCCCGGGTGCATGTCGGCGTGGAAGAAGCCGTCGCGGAACACTTGGGTGAAGAAGATCGTGACGCCGTCGCGCGCGAGCTTGGGAATGTCGACGCCGGCCGCGCGCAGGCGGTCGAGCTGGGCAATGGGCACGCCGTTCATGCGCTCCATCACGATCACCTCGGGGTGGCAGAAGTCCCAGAACATCTCGGGAATCAGCACCAGATCGAGCTCAGCCATGTTGCGGCGCAACTGGGCCGCATTGGCGGCCTCGCGCACCAGGTCGAGTTCGTCATGCAGGTACTTGTCGAATTCGCCGACCACCTCGCGCGGCTTCAGGCGCTTGCCGTCGGGCGAGAGCTTCTCGACCCAGCCGGCCATCATGGCCATGAGCGCCAGGTCTTTCTCGATGATGCCGCGCATGCTTGGGCGCAGCACCTTGACCGCCACGTCGCGGATCTCGCCGTCGTTGGTCCGGATGGTCGCGAAATGCACCTGCGCGATCGAGGCGCTCGCGATCGGCGTCTCGTCGAACTGCACGAACACATCGCCGACCGGCCTGCGGAACGCGCGCTCGATGGTGGCGATGGCCACCGCCGAGGGGAACGGCGGCACACGGTCCTGCAGGAAGGCGAGTTCGTCGGCGATGTCGGGTGGCAGCAGGTCGCGCCGTGTCGACAGCACCTGGCCGAACTTCACGAAGATGGGACCCAGGCGCTCGAGCGCCTCGCGCAACCGCTGGCCGCGTGGCGCATCGAGGTTCCGGCCGATGGAAACCACACGGGCCACCACGCGCAGCCAGGGCTTCTGGAAGCTCGTGAGCACGAGCTCGTCCAGGCCATAGCGCAACGCGACCCAGACGATGAACAGGCCGCGGTAGAAGCGCCTCATTCGGCCTGGCCCGCCGAACCGCCGGCCTTGGCCGTGCGGTCGCCGACGAACTGGCGCAGCGCCGTCACCACGCGTCGCACGCCATTGCCCAGGGTGTGCGCGGGCACATCGCCGATCACGCGTGCGAGGTCGTCCTCGACGTCCCAGCGCACATGGTCGACCAGCCAGTTGACCTCGGCCGCGAGCTGCACGTCGCCGACGATCTGCACCGAGGGCTTGTCGCCGCGCAGCGTGGCACGGGCGATCTCGAAGGGGGAATCGTCGGTGACGGTGAGGGTGAGTTCAGGCGTGGAACCTGCGGGTGCCAGGTCGAGCAGGCCGGCCGGCGTGGCGACCAGTTCCATGGTCACGAAGCGCCATTGGAATCGCACCACCCTGCCCTGCTGGCGCAGCAGCCGCTGCTGGGCTTCGGGCTCCTGCTGAAGCACGTGGTTGAGGAACAGGACCGCGCGGTGCTGAATCTCGTGGACCGCCCAGTCCGGCGGCTGCAGGCGCTCGCCGATGCGGTTGAAGAGGTCGCCGAGAAAAGAAAAAGGGGACGATGGTGTGGCCATGTCCCCATTATCGTTTCTGTACGCGGCCCGGCGGCCGCGAACGTCTGCCGTTTACTGCAGCGCTTGCACGCCGGCAACCAGCCAGCCGCCACCGCCGCTGGTCGGCTTGGTCATGTTCCACACTTCGCGGAACGGACCCGGGCCTGCCGAGGCGTCCTCGCGGATCATGCCGGAGAACTCCACGCTCGCCATGTAGGCATCGGGCAGCTCTTCGATGCCGAGCAGCTTGGCGTCGAGCATCACGACTTCGGTCTTGTTCGACGCGCCACCGGTGTGGCTTGCACGGTCGGCCAACTGCGTGCGGATTTCCTCGACCATCTCGTCGGTCATCATCGAGCGCAGCATCGACACGTCGGCGCGGTCCCATGCGTCCTGCAGCGTCACGAAGTTGCGCTTGGCGGCGCCCAGGAAACCGTCGACATCAAAGCCCGTGGGGATGCCCCAGGACTGCGAACCGCCCAGCGCGGAGCCGATCATGCTGCCGCCGGCTGCGGCGCCTGCTGCAGAGAGGCTGCTGCCATGGCGATCACCGTCGGCCGGCGTGGCGTCGAAGGCCGTGGCCGAACGCTCCCATGGCCGTGCCGAGGCATCGTTGCCCACGTTGTTCGGGCTGTATTGCGCCGGCGCGCTGGCGTTGGAGGGGCTGGCGCCCGCGCCCTGGAACGCGAAGCCGCCTTGGCCATTGGTACCGTTCGAAGCAGCCGAACGCGCCTTGAAGATGCGCCACACGGCGAGCGCCGCGAAGATCAGCAGGCCGATCAGCAGGATGTTGGCGAAGCCGGCGCCCAGGCCGAGCGAACTCGCGAGCCATGCGAGGCCGAGGCCAGCGGCGAGACCGCCGAGCATCGCGCCCCATGGACGCTTCGGTGCAGCGGCTGCAGGCGCAGGCGTTGCGGGCTTGGCGGCCGAGTTGGTCGCGTTCTGCTGCGCAGGTGCGGCAGGCGGCGTGGACTGGCGCTGCGTCACGTTGGACGATTGGCGGCCGAGGGACTTGCCGCCGCCCACACGGGCGGCGTCGGCCTGCACGCTCACGAGCACCAATGCAGCTGCCAAAAACAAAGAACTCAAACTTTTCATGTCGTCTCCTCTAGAGCGAAAAATTCGCTTCAATCAACACTTGATTCCAACATGCAGGGCAGCGATGCCACCCGTCATGTTGTGATAGTCCACATGTCCGAAACCGCCCTCTTTCATGAGGGTCTTGAGCTCCTCTTGCGAGGGATGCATGCGGATCGATTCGGCCAGGTAGCGATAGCTCGCGTCGTCGCCGGCCACGAGCTTGCCAAGGCGTGGCAGCACGTTGAAGGAGTACCAGTCGTAGGCCTTGGTGAGCGGCTTGGCGATCTTGGAGAACTCGAGCACCAGGAGCTTGCCGCGCGGCTTGAGCACGCGATTCATTTCCTTGAGCGCGATGTCTTTGCGCGTCATGTTGCGAAGGCCGAAGGCCACGGTGACGACATCGAAATGGTCATCGGGAAACGGCAGCTTCTCGGCATCGCAGACCAGCGTGGGCAAGGCAACGCCGGCATCGAGCAGACGGTCGCGGCCGGTGCTCAGCATGGCTTCGTTGATGTCGGTGTGAACCACCTGGCCGGTGGCGCCGACCTTCTTCGAAAAGGCGAGTGCGAGGTCGCCGGTGCCGCCCGCGATGTCGAGCACGCGCGAACCTTCGCCCACGTTCGCCACCATCACGGTGTAAGCCTTCCACGCGCGGTGCAGGCCCACGGACATCAGGTCATTCATGACGTCGTAGCGCGAGGCCACCGAATCGAAGACGCCGCGGACACGTTGCGCCTTCTCGCTTTCGTCGACTTTCTCGAAGCCGAAGTGGGTTGTACTCATGCAACCGATGTTAGGCCGGAAGCCTACACATCAAGCCGACGACCCCGCACCCACGGCGGGCATTTGTTGCTTTTTCTTCAAATGAAGAGGCGCTGCAACGCGCGTCCCTGCTGCCTGCAGAGCTATCTTTTCAATAGCGCCAAGGAAATTTGGAGCATCAATGGCTGCTGCACGCAGACCCGCCCTTGTCGATCATCGGCGCATCGCGATCGACGCCCGCTTCGGCGAGTCGGCGTTCGTATTGCGCCCACAGGTCGGCCTGGTTCGCGCCGAGTTCATAGAGCAGGTCCCACGAATAGATGCCGGTGTCGTGGCCGTCGCTGAAGGCCGGCTGCACGGCGTAGTTGCCGACCGGTTCGAGACCGACGAGCTCCACATCGCGCTTGCCTGTCTGAAGCACTTCCTGGCCCGGACCGTGGCCCTGCACTTCGGCCGAGGGCGAGTAGATGCGCATGAGCTCGAACGGAATGCGGAAGGTCGCGCCGTCCGAGAAGCCCACTTCGAGCACGCGCGACTGGCCGTGCACGGTGATCGATTGCGGCGTCGGTGCGCCCGGTTTCAAACCTGCCATGGGATTCCGTTCGGAAAATTTTCGTGAGGCGCGCAGTATGCCGCGCGGCTGCGCCTGCATGCGCCTCGGCCCACGAATACCAGCGCTTAGCATCGCAGCATGCAGATTCAACGCCATCGATCATCGCGCCCGAACTGGGCAGCACTTGTCCTCTGCGCCGCGCTGGCGGTCGGCACCGTCGTGCCGGCGCATGCCTTCCTGGGCCTGCTCGGCAAGGCTGCTGGCAAGGCTGCAACCGCGGGAAAGGCGGCCGGTACCGCAGGCAAGGGCGCGGCAGTTGGCGCAGGCGCCGTGGCGGCGGAGAGCGCGACCGGCGTGGCGGGTGTTGCCGGAAAAGGGGCGGCGGCGCTGGGCGACGACGCGGCGCATGCCGCGCAGTTGGGACCGCGGGGCGCAGGCGCCAGCCATGAATTCAGCAGCGTGAATGCGGCGCTGCCTCCCGAAGTCGCGGCTTACCTGTCAAAGCCCGCGAAGGACCTGACGCCCAAGGACACGTCACGAATGATGGACAGCTACCGCCAGATGGTCGAGCGCGCGGGCAAGAGCGGCGACTTCACCGCGGTCGAGCGGCTGCCCACATCGGCGGGCACGGCCCGCACGCTGCCGACGGCCGAGACGGCAAGGCCGGCCACATCCCCCTCGAAGACCGAAACGACGACCGCATCGAGCGGCGTGCCGTCTGCGCTGCCCATCCACGCACTGCGTGTGCTGGCCCATGCATCGCATGCGGGTAACCACGACGCGCAGGCCGAACTGGACCGTGTGTGCCGCGATGGCAGCGCCGCATCGAAGCGCTTCTCGAAGGAGATGCGCGCCACGCCGGAATTCAAGGAGACCTGCGCGAACCGCAAGCTGGGGACGACTCGCACGGCCGCCGCGCGCTGAGGCGTCATCGCTCTCGCGTTCAGCCCTGCAGCAGCACCAGCCGGCGGACCATCTCGGCCTCGAGCTCCGGCAGCAGCGCCTGCAGTTCCGCCACGCGATCGACCGGCGCCGCGCGTTGCGCAGCCGCCCAGAACGGCGCGGGAAAGTGGCTGTCCCAGTCGAAGCGCGCGATCACGTGCCAGTGCAGGTGCGGCACCATGTTGCCGAGCGCGGCGAGGTTGATCTTCGTGGGCTTCAGCCGCTCGCGCAGGCACTGCTCGACCGCCGTCACGGCTTCCATGCACAGCACGCGATCCGCGGCATCGAGATCGGAAAATTCCGGCGCATGCTCGCGCCAGATCACGCGGTAGAAGGCCGGAAAGCCGGCCTCTTCCGCATGAATCACGCGCAACTTCGCGCCCTCGAAGACGACGCGGCCACCAGGGCCTTCGCAGAACGGACAGCCTTGCTGCACCGTCGTCATACCAGCACCCGCTCGATGCCGCCCTGGTTGGCGGCGGCCACGTACTTCGGCATCCAGTCGTCGCCCAGGATCTTGTTGGCCATCTCCACCACGATGTAATCGGCTTCGAGCAGGCCGTTGTTCAGGTCGTTGCCGTAGCGCGAGAGGCCTTGCAGGCAGCTCGGGCAGCTGGTGAGAATCTTGACGTTGTCCTTGGCGCCGACGACTCCGCTCTCGCGCAGCTCAGCTTCACCCTTCTTCAGCTCTTCTTCCTTGCGAAAGCGGATCTGCGTCGAGATATCCGGCCGCGACACGCCCAACGTGCCCGACTCGCCGCAGCAGCGGTCGTTCTTGAGCACGTTGTCGCCGACCAGCGCCTTCACCGTCTTCATTGGGTCCTGCAGCTTCATCGGCGAGTGGCAGGGGTCGTGATAGAGGTAACCGCCACCGCCCGCATCGGCCAGCGTGATGCCCTTCTCGAGCAGGTACTCGTGGATGTCGATGATCCGGCAGCCCGGGAAGATCTTGTCGAACTGGTAGCCCTGCAACTGGTCGTAGCAGGTGCCGCAACTCACCACCACGGTCTTGATGTCCAGGTAGTTGAGCGTGTTCGCGACGCGATGGAAGAGCACACGGTTGTCCGTGATCATCTTCTCGGCCTTGTCGAACTGGCCGCTGCCGCGTTGCGGATAGCCGCAGCACAGGTAGCCCGGTGGCAGCACCGTCTGCACGCCGGCATGCCAGAGCATCGCCTGCGTAGCGAGCCCCACCTGCGAGAACAGGCGCTCCGAGCCGCACCCCGGGAAGTAGAAGACAGCCTCGGTTTCCGAGGTGGTCGCCTTCGGGTTGCGGATGATCGGCACGTAATCCGCATCCTCGATGTCGAGCAGCGCGCGCGCCGTCTTCTTCGGCAGGTTGCCCGGCATCTTCTTGTTGATGAAGTGGATCACCTGCTCCTTGACCGGCGCCGGGCCCAGCGTGGCCGGGGGCGCCGCGGTCTGCTTCTTCGCGAGGCCGCGCAGCAGGTCGTTGGCCAGGCGCTGCGCCTTGAAGCCGATGCCCACCATGCCCGCGCGCACCGCCTTGATGGTCTGCGGATTCGTCGCGTTCAGGAAGAACATCGCGGCCGCGTTGCCGGGACGGAAGCTCTTCTGGCCCATCTTGCGCAGCAGGTTGCGCATGTTCATCGACACGTCGCCGAAGTCGATCTTCACCGGGCACGGCGTCAGGCACTTGTGGCACACGGTGCAGTGGTCGGCCACGTCCTCGAACTCTTCCCAGTGCTTGATGCTGATGCCGCGCCGGGTCTGCTCCTCGTAGAGGAAGGCCTCGACCAGCAGCGAGGTCGCAAGGATCTTGTTGCGCGGGCTGTAGAGCAGGTTGGCGCGCGGCACGTGCGTGGCGCACACCGGCTTGCACTTGCCGCAGCGCAGGCAGTCCTTCACGCTGTCGGCGATGGCGCCGATGTCGCTCTGCTGCATGATCAGCGACTCGTGCCCCATGAGGCCGAAGCTAGGTGTGTAGGCGTTGGTCAGGTCGGCGTGCAGCGTGACGGCTTCACCGGCCGGTGCACGCAGCAGCTTGCCCTTGTTGAAGCGGCCTTCTGGGTCGACCCGGGCCTTGTATTCGGTGAAGGGGCGCAGCTCTTCGTCGCTGAGGAATTCGAGCTTGGTGATGCCGATGCCGTGCTCGCCCGAGATCACGCCGTCGAGGCTGCGCGCCAGCGCCATGATGCGCACCACCGCGGCATGCGCGGTCTGCAGCATGTCGTAGTTGTCGCTGTTCACGGGAATGTTGGTGTGCACATTGCCGTCGCCCGCGTGCATGTGCAGCGCGACCCACACGCGGCCCTTGAGCACGCGCTTGTGGATGGCCGTGCATTCGGCCAGGATCGGCGCGAACTCGGCACCCGAGAAAATTTCCTGCAGCGGCTGGCGCAGCTGCGTCTTCCAGCTCGCGCGCAGGCTGTGGTCCTGCAATTGCGGGAACAGCGCATCGACGTTTTCGAGCCAACTGGCCCACAGCGCACGTACCTCGTGCACCAGCGCCACGGCCTGCGCCACGCGGTCTTCGAGCAGCTCGGCCGCCGGGATCTCGTGCGCGTCGTCGGTCTTGCCGAGAGGTAGGTTGCCGCGCGTGAGGAAGGTTTCGAGCTCGTCGGTGAGCGCGAGCTTGTTCTGCAGCGACAGCTCGATGTTGATGCGCTCGATGCCGTCGCTGTACTCGGCCATGCGCGGCAGCGGAATCACCACGTCTTCGTTGATCTTGAAGGCGTTGGTGTGCTTGCTGATGGCGGCGGTGCGCTTGCGGTCGAGCCAGAATTTCTTGCGCGCCTCGGGGCTGATGGCGATGAAGCCTTCGCCGCTGCGCGAGTTGGCGATGCGCACCACTTCCGAGGTGACGCGCGCCACCGCATCGGCGTCGTCGCCCGCGATGTCGCCGAACAGCACCATCTTCGGCAGGCCGCCGTGCTTCTTCGATTTCGTGGCGTAACCCACGGCCTTCAGGTACCGATCGTCCAGGTGCTCAAGACCAGCCAGCAGCACGCCCGAGCGCTTCTGCTCGGCGAACATGAAGTCCTTGATCTCCACGATGCTGGGCACCGCGTCCTTCGCGTTGCCGAAGAATTCGAGGCACACGGTGCGCGTGTGCGAGGGCATCTTGTGCACCACCCAGCGGCAGCTGGTGATGAGGCCATCGCAGCCTTCCTTCTGGATGCCCGGCAGGCCCGAGAGGAACTTGTCGGTCACGTCCTTGCCGAGGCCTTCCTTGCGGAAGGTTCGGCCGGGGATGTCGAGGCGCTCGGTCCGCAGCTTGGTCTTGCCGTCGGCCGCAAAGTACTGCAGCTCGAACAGCGCGCTCTCGGCGTCGTGGATCTTGCCCAGGTTGTGGCCGATACGCGTGACTTCGAGCCATTCGGCCTGCGGCGTCACCATGCGCCACGAGGCGAGGTTGTCCAGCGCCGTGCCCCAGAGCACGGCCTTCTTGCCGCCGGCGTTCATCGCGACGTTGCCGCCGACACACGAGGCTTCGGCAGACGTGGGATCGACCGCGAACACGAAGCCCGCGCGCTCGGCCGCGTCGGCCACGCGCTGCGTGACGACACCCGCTTCGGTCCAGATGGTGGGCACGGGCTGGTCGAGACCGGGCAGCGGCATGTGCTCGACCTCGGTCATCGCCTCGAGCTTCTCGGTGTTGATGACGACGCTGTTCCAGGTCAGCGGAATCGCACCGCCCGTGTAGCCCGTGCCGCCTCCGCGCGGGATGATGGTCAGCCCCAGCTCGATGCAGCCCTTCACCAGGAGCGCCATCTCGGCCTCGGTGTCGGGGCACAGCACGACGAACGGGTACTCCACGCGCCAGTCGGTCGCATCGGTCACGTGCGACACGCGCGAAAGCCCGTCGAACTTGATGTTGTCCTTGGCGGTGAGCCGGCCCAGCACGCGCGTGGCCTTGCGGCGCAGCGCCGCGACGTCGCGAAACTTGGTGTCGAAGGCAGCGACCGCATCGCCGACCAGGGCGGTGAGCTCGCCGACCAGTTGGTCGCGCGGCATGTCGCTGTCGGGGGTGCGGCGCTTCTGGACTTCGGCCAGGCGGTGCTTGAGCGCCTCGACCAGTTGCCCGCGGCGGCGCGGGTTGTCCAGCAGGTCGTCGACGAGGTAGGGGTTGCGCTGCACCACCCAGATGTCGCCGAGCACCTCGTAGAGCATGCGGGCCGATCGGCCGGTGCGGCGCTCGGCGCGCAGGGTCTGGAGCAGTTCCCAGCCACGTTCGCCCAGCAGGCGAATCACGATCTCGCGATCGGAGAAGCTGGTGTAGTTGTACGGGATCTCGCGCAGTCGGACAGGCTCTGCGGCCTGTGCCAACAGCGTGTTCAACGCGGTCGGAGCATTCATCGGGTGGGGCGCCTCGGCCGGGCGCTGCGCGCCCATAGCCGGGCTGGGGATTTTAGGACAGGGCTTGGGGTCTTGCCGCGTGGCGCGCCCGTTGTCCCTGTGCTAGGCGCCGCCCGACCGGCACGCCGCCCCGCTGAATCGGCTCAGGGCTCCGTTCAGAACAGCACGCGGCTGCGGATCGTCCCGCCAACCTTCGCGAGCTTCTCCAGCGCCAGGTCGGAAGAAGCCGCGTCGATGTCCATCACCACGTAGCCGATCTTCTCGTTCGTCTGCAGGAACTGCGAGGAGATGTTGATGTGGTTGTCCGAGAAGATCTTGTTGATCTCCGACAGCACGCCCGGCACGTTCTTGTGCACGTGCAGCAGCCGGTGCTTGCCCGGGTGCGCGGGCAGCGCCACCTCGGGGAAGTTGACCGAGGACGTAGAGGTGCCGTTGTCGCTGTACTTCACCAGCTTCTCGGCCACTTCGAGCCCGATGTTGGCCTGCGCCTCCATGGTCGAGCCGCCGATGTGCGGCGTGAGGATCACGTTGTCCAATCCCCGCAGCGGCGACTGGAACTCGTCCTTGTTGCTGCGCGGCTCAACCGGGAACACGTCGATCGCGGCGCCCAGGAGCTTCTTTTCCTTCAGCGCGCCGGCCAGCGCGTCGATCTCGACCACGGTGCCGCGCGAGGCGTTGATGAGGATCGAACCCGGCTTCATGGCAGCGATCTCGGCCGCGCCGATCATCCATTGCGTGGCCTGCGTCTCGGGCACGTGCAGCGTGACGATGTCGCTCTGGCCCAGCAGCTGGTGCAGGTCGCGCACCTGACGCGCATTGCCCAGCGGCAGCTTGGTGACCACGTCGAAGAACGCCACATGCATGCCCAGCGCCTCGGCCAGCACCGACAGCTGCGCGCCGATGGAGCCGTACCCCACGATGCCCAGCGTTTTGCCGCGGATTTCGAAGGCGTTGTCGGCCGACTTTAGCCAGCCGCCGCGGTGCGCCACCGCGCTCTTCTCGGGCACGCCGCGCAGGAGCAGGATCGCTTCGGCCAGCACCAGTTCGGCCACCGAACGCGTATTCGAATAGGGGGCGTTGAACACGGCCACGCCGTGTTCGCGGGCGGCTTCCAGGTCGACCTGGTTGGTGCCGATGCAGAAGCACCCGGCCGCCACCAGCTTGTGGGCGGCGGCGAACACTTCGGCCGTCAGTTGCGTGCGCGAGCGGATGCCCAGGAAGTGAACGTCGGCGACCTTCGCCTTGAGTTCGGCGTCGGGCAAGGCACCCGGCAGCGACTCGATGTTGGTGTAGCCGGCGGCGCGCAGCACCTCCACGGCCGAGGGGTGGATGCCCTCGAGCAAGAGGAACTTGATCCTGCTTTTGTCGAGGGAGGTTTTGCTGCTCATGGCGGTCTCGCAAAGGGCCCTGGCCGTGGCGACAAGCTGGGCCAAAAAAGGGAGGGCGATGCTAGCATGGTGCGGCGCAGCATGCAGGCCCGCGACCCGCGCCGAGCTTGGTGCCAAAGGGGTTTTCCCGATTGGAAGATGACGCCGGTCCGTGCGCCAATGTGACGCGGCTGTGTCATTCACATGCCCTAGCATCCGCGCTTTCATTTTCCCTTCAGGAGTCTTCATGCGATTCAAGACGCTCGCGCTGGCATCGGCGCTGGCCGCGACCACGCTGTTCAACATGGCGCAGGCCCAGACCGAGATCCAGTGGTGGCATTCCATGACCGCCGTCAACAACGAGTGGGTCAACGACCTGGCCAAGCAGTTCAACGAGAGCCAGAAGGAATACAAGATCGTGCCGACCTTCAAGGGCACGTACGACGAATCGATGACGGCCTCCATCGCGGCCTTCCGCGCCGGCAACGCACCGCACATCCTGCAGGTGTTCGAAGTGGGCACCGCCACCATGATGGCCAGCAAGGGCGCCATCATTCCAGTCGGCCAGGTCATGAAGGACGCGGGCGAGAAGTTCGACCCGGCCGCCTACATCCCCGCCGTGGCCGGTTACTACACGGCCCCCAACGGCCAGATGCTGAGCTTCCCGTTCAACAGCTCGACCACCATCTTCTATTTCAACAAGGACGCCTTCAAGGCGGCTGGCCTCCCCACCGACAAGGCACCGTCGACCTGGCCTGAAGTGGTGGCCGCGGCCGCCAAGCTCAAGGCGAGCGGCCACAAGTGCCCGTTCACCACCGCCTGGCAGAACTGGACGCAGGTCGAGAGCTTCTCGGCCTGGCACAACGTGGAGTTCGCGAGCAAGGCCAACGGCCTGCAGGGCCTGGACGCCCGCCTGAAGGTGAACTCGCCGCTGCACCAGCGCCACATCGAGAACCTGGCCAGCATGGCCAAGCAGGGCCTGTTCATCTACAAGGGCCGCGGCAACGTGCCCGAGGCCTCGTTCGTCTCTGGCGAGTGCGCCATGATCAACACGTCGTCGGGCTTCTACGGCAACGTGGCCAAGAACGCCAAGTTCGCCTATGGCCTGGCCCCCCTGCCCTACTACCCGGACGTGCCGGGCGCACCGCAGAACACCGTGATCGGCGGCGCGAGCCTGTGGGTCATGTCGGGCAAGAAGCCGGCCGAGTACAAGGGCGTGGCCAAGTTCTTCAGCTTCATCTCGACGCCTGAAGTGCAGTCTGCCAGCCACAAGCGCACCGGCTACCTGCCGGTGACCACCGCCTCGTACAAGCTCACCGAGGACTCGGGCTTCTACAAGCAGAACCCCGGCACCGACGTGGCCGTGACGCAGATGATCCGCAAGGTCACCGACAAGAGCCGCGGCATCCGCCTGGGCAATTACGTGCAGATCCGAGCCATCGAGGACGAAGAGCTCGAACAGGTCTGGAACGGCAAGAAGACCGCCAAGGAAGCCCTGGACGCCATCGTGACCCGCGGCAACGAACAGCTGGAGCGCTTCCAGAAGGCGAACAAGAGCTAACAATTGTTAGCCGGGCCTCTGTGTCCGGCTAATATCGCCCGCCCCCGTTCGCTCTTGCACAAGGGCGAGCCGGGCGGGATTTTTTATTCAGAGGGATCATGGAAAAACGCGTTTTCTTTCGCTCGGGCTGGTTGCCCTGGCTGTTGCTGACGCCGCAAATGGCGGTGATCCTCGTGTTTTTCTTCTGGCCGGCGGGGCAGGCCATCCTGCAGTCGCTGCAGCAGCAGGATGCGTTCGGCACTTCGGTCGAATTCGTCGGGCTGCAGAACTTCAGGGAACTGTTCCACGACCCGGCGTATGCCGAGTCGTTCAAGACCACCGCGCTCTTCTCGGTGCTGGTGGCCGGCATCGGCATCAGCCTGTCGCTGATGCTCGCCGTGTTCGCCGACCGCATCGTGCGCGGCGGCATGTTCTACAAGACCATGCTGATCCTGCCCTACGCCGTGGCGCCCGCCGTGGCGGCGGTGCTGTGGGTCTTCATGTTCTCGCCCTCGCTGGGCGTGGTGGCCTATGCGCTCGGCAAGATCGGCATCAACTGGAACCACCTGCTGGACTCCGGCCACGCGATGACGCTGATCGTCATGGCCTCGGTGTGGAAGCAGATCTCCTACAACTTCCTGTTCTTCCTGGCCGGGCTGCAGTCCATTCCGAAGTCGCTGATCGAGGCCGCCGCCATCGACGGCGCGCGCCCGTGGCGCCGCTTCTGGACGGTGCAGTTCCCGCTGCTCTCGCCCACCACGTTCTTCCTCTTGGTGATCAACGTGGTCTACGCCTTCTTCGACACCTTCGCGATCGTGGATGCGGCCACGCAGGGCGGCCCGGGCAAGGACACGACCATCCTGGTCTACAAGGTCTACCACGACGGCTTCAAGGGCCTGGACCTGGGCGGCTCGGCCGCGCAGTCGGTAGTGCTGATGGTGATCGTGGTGGCGCTGACGGTGATCCAGTTCCGCTACGTCGAGAAGAAGGTGCAGTACTGACATGAAGCAACAACAAGACAAATCCGGCGGAGCACGGCATGGTTGAGAAGCGCGGAACCCACGGCATCCTGGCCCACGTCATCATGGTCCTGGGCGTACTCATCGTCGCCTTCCCGCTCTACCTGGCGTTCGTGGCCTCCACCCACACCGCGCAGGAAATCGTGCAGGCGCCGATGCCGCTCCTGCCCGGCTCGAACATCGTCGACAGCTACAAGGGCGCGCTCTTCGGGCGCGAGAACAGCGCGGGCTCCAACGCGCCGGTGGCGCACATGATGTGGGTGAGCTTCGTCACGGCCATGGTCATCGCCATCGGCAAGATTTCGATCTCGCTGCTGTCGGCCTTCGCCATCGTGTACTTCCGCTTCCCGTTCAAGAAGATCTGCTTCTGGGCGATCTTCGTGACGCTGATGCTGCCGGTGGAGGTGCGCATCCTGCCCACCTACAAGGTGCTGTCGGACCTGAACATGCTGAACACCTACGCGGGCCTCACGGTGCCGCTGATCGCGTCGGCCACGGCGACCTTCCTGTTCCGCCAGTTCTTCCTCACGGTGCCGGACGAGCTCACCGAGGCCTCGCGCATGGACGGCGCAAGCCCGATGCGCTTCTTCTTCGACGTGCTGCTGCCGCTGTCCAAGACCTCGATCGCGGCGCTGTTCGTGATCCAGTTCATCTACGGCTGGAACCAGTATCTCTGGCCGCTGCTGGCGACCACGAGCGAAGACATGTACCCGGTGGTGGTCGGCATCAAGCGAATGATTGCCGGCGGCGACGGGCAGAACGAATGGAACGTCGTGATGGCCACCGCCATCCTCGCGATGCTGCCGCCCGCGCTGGTGGTGGTGCTGATGCAAAAGTGGTTCGTCAAGGGCCTTGTGGACACTGAAAAATAAGTTATGGCTGCTCTTTCCCTACGCAACGTCATCAAGCGCTACGGCCACGGGCCGAAAGCCAACCAGGTCATCCACGGCGTGAGCGCCGAGATCGCCGACCATGAGTTCATCGTGATCGTCGGGCCCTCGGGGTGCGGCAAGTCCACGCTGCTGCGCATGGTGGCCGGCCTGGAGGAAATCTCCGCCGGCGAAATCGCCATCGGCGGCAAGGTCGTGAACCAGCTCGAGCCCTCCGAGCGCGACATCGCGATGGTGTTCCAGAACTACGCGCTCTACCCGCACATGAGCGTGTTCGCGAACATGGCCTATGGCCTGAAGATCGCCAAGGTGCCGGTGCCCGAGATCAAGGTGCGCGTGGACAAGGCCGCCAAGATCCTCGAACTGGGTCACCTGCTCGAGCGCAAGCCGCGCGAGCTTTCGGGCGGCCAGCGCCAGCGCGTGGCCATGGGCCGCGCGATCGTGCGGCAGCCTCAGGTGTTTTTGTTCGACGAGCCGCTGTCGAACCTCGACGCCAAGCTGCGCGCGCAGACCCGCCTGGAAATCCAGAAGCTGCACCGCGAGCTGGGCATCACCTCGCTGTTCGTCACGCACGACCAGGTCGAGGCGATGACGCTCGCGCAACGGATCATCGTGATGAACGGCGGCGTGATGGACCAGTTCGCGACGCCCGAAGAGGTTTACAACCGCCCCGCTACCACCTTCGTCGCAAGCTTCATCGGCTCGCCGCCGATGAACCTGCTCAAGCACGCCCCCGGCGTGCGCGCGGGCCAGATCCTGGGCATCCGCCCCGAGCACATGAAGCTCGACGAAAGCGGCTGGACGGTGCAGGTCGAGCAGGTCGAACTGCTGGGCGCGGAGCGCCTGGTGTACGGCCGCATCGGCGACGAGCAGATCATCATGCGCACCGACGAAAGCGATCACCCGCCGGTCGCCGGCGACACGGTGAAGATCGCCGCGCGCGAAGACAAGCTGCATTGGTTCGACGCCGGATCGGGCAAGCGGGCGGATTGAACGATGGCCGAACGCAGCCCCTGGCCTTATCCCCGCTGGGTCGCGCATCGCGGCGCCGGCAAGCTGGCTCCTGAGAACACGCTCGCCGCCTTCCGCTTCGGCGCGGCGCACGGCTACCGCATGTTCGAGTGCGATGCCAAGCTGAGCGCCGACGGTGTGCCGTTCCTCATGCACGACGCCACGCTCGATCGCACCACCAACGGCCACGGCATCGGCGGTGAACAGACGTGGAGCGCGCTGTCGCAGCTCGATGCGGGCGGCTGGCATTCGCGCGCCTTCGCCGGCGAGCCGCTGCCCACGCTGAAGAACCTGGCGCGCTTCTGCCTGGCCAACGGTTACCTGCTCAACATCGAGATCAAGCCGACGCCCGGCGCCGAGCGCGAAACCGGCGAGGTCGTGGCGCGCGAAGCGGCGCGCCTCTGGCAAGGCGCGGCGGTTCCTCCGTTGCTCACCTCGTTCCAGGTCGAGTCGCTGCGCGGCGCGGCCGCGGTGCAGCCCGAATTGCCGCGCGGCCTGCTGCTCGATTCGCTTCGCAAGGGCTGGCTCGAGGCGGCGCTCGATCTCGGCTGCCAGGCCGTCGTCTGCAACCACGCGCTGTGGGACGCCGGCACTGTCGCGCAAGTGCACGACGCGGGCATGCGTTCGCTGAGCTACACGGTGAACGACGACTGGGCCGCGCAACGGCTCATTGCGCTGGGCACCGACGGCATCATCACGGACAGGGTCGACCTCTTCAGCCCCGCCGGCTGACGCAGCACTTCTTACCGGCGTTTACGAAATGGCGGCTTCTATGATGCGGCCATGAATCGGACCTCTCGCCTGGCGGGCATCTGCCTCCCCGCCATCCTGGCCCTGTGGATGGTGTTGACGTGCGGCAGCGCCATCGCGCAGCCGGACGCCAGCATGGCCGCCGGCATGGCCGCCGGCAACGGCAACCCCAACAACGGTGCCAACACCGCCGCCGCGGCGCCGGCTCCCACCATCGCCGAGTTGCGCGCGGAGTTCGCCAGGATCGCCCCTGCAGGCAAGGGCGGCACCAATGCCAATGCCATCCCGGGCGCCGAGGACAATGCGCGCAAGCAGCTCACGCAGATCAACGACATCGGCGCGCAGGCCGACAAGTTCGTCGCCGCCCGCGTCGGCGACCTGGCCGACCTGAACGCGCGGCTCGGCGAACTGGGCAATCCGCCCGCCGCCGGCGCCACCGAAGACCCGAACATCACGCGTCAGCGCGCGCAGCTGACCAAGGAGCGCAATGCGCTCGATGCGGACATCCGCCTGGCCAGGCTGCTGTCGATCGACGTGCGCCAGCGCGGCACCGACCTGGTGTCACAGCGTCGCCAGCAGTTCGAGGCCGAGCTCACCAGCCGCGCCGCCTCGCCGCTCAACGGCACGTTCTGGAACGACCTGCGCGAAGCCTGGCCCGACGACCTCGCCCGGCTGCAGGCGATAGCCCTCGCGCTGGATGACGGTTTCGCGCAGGCGCTGGAGCCCGAGAACCGCACGCCGGTGATCGCCGCGCTCATTGGCGCGCTGCTGCTCGCGTGGCTGGGCGTCTGGGCGGCCGAACACGGGCTGGCGCGCCTCGCGATGCGCGTGCTGCCGGCCGGGCGGCTGCGCCGCTCGCTGCTGGTGATCGCCATCGTCGCGGCCCACGTGCTGCTGGTGGCCGTGGCCGCGCACGGCTTCGTGGAGGTGCTCAAGGCCTATGCCACCTGGGACGCGCAGGCACGCAAGGCGCTGCAGTCGGCGGCGCAGGCGCTGACTTTCATGGCATTCGTCATCGGCCTGGGGCGCGCGCTGCTCGCCACCGCCCGGCCCTCGTGGCGGCTGCCGCCCATTCCCGATGCCACGGCCGAGCGGCTGTCGGTGCTGCCGTGGCTGGTGGCGCTGGTGGCGGCGCTCGCGTGGACGCCCGCGGAGATCAACGCGCTCATCGACGCGAGCTTCGCCGCCGTGGTGGGCACGCATGTGCTGACGGCGCTGCTGCTCACCGCCTTGGTGGGCACGGTCGTCTACCGCCTGAAGGCCCTGCGCGCCGACGCGCCCGATGCCGGCCTGCCCGAGCGGCCGATGTGGGTCGGCCTGCTGGTGGCGCTGATCGGCGTGCTGATGATCGCGATCTGGGTGCTGGTGGCCGTGGGCTACGTGGCGCTCGCGAGCTTCCTGGCCTCGCAGCTCACCTGGAGCGGCATCGTGGCCGCGGCCTTCTACGTGCTGTTCAAGTTCGCCGACGACGTGTTCATGGCGCTGGTGTCGTCGCGCAGCACCTTCGGCCAGCGGCTGCAGAAGAGCTTCAACCTCGCGCCGCAGACGCTGGACCAGGCCGCCACGGTGCTCTCGGGGCTGAGCCGGGTCGGACTGTTCTTCTACATGCTGATCGCGCTCGCCGCGCCGCTGGGCACGGGGCCGGGCGAGGTGTTCCAGCGCAGCGGCAAGTTCGGCACCGGCGTGAAGGTGGGCGAGTTCCAGCTGGTGCCGGGCGCCATCCTGAGCGCCATCGCGGTGGCGGTGGTCGGCTTCATCGTGATGCGGGTGTTCAAGCGCTGGCTCGAGCGCAGCTACCTGCCCAACACGCAGCTCGAGCCGGGCATGCAGAGCTCGATCACCACGCTGCTGGGCTACGTGGGCGGCATCCTGGTGATCGCGTTCGCGCTCTCAGCCCTGGGCATCGGCATCGAGCGCATCGCGTGGGTGGCGAGTGCGCTGTCGGTGGGTATCGGCTTCGGGCTGCAGGCGATCGTGCAGAACTTCATCTCGGGGCTGATCCTGCTGGCCGAGCAGCCGGTGAAGGTGGGCGACTGGGTGGTGCTGGGCACGGCCGAGGGCGACGTGCGGCGCATCAACGTGCGCGCCACCGAGATCGTGCTGGGCGACCGCTCCACGCTGATCGTGCCGAACTCGGAGTTCATCACCAAGACGGTCCGCAATATGACGCTCTCCAATGCAGAGGGCCGCGTGCTGATTCGCCTGCCGATGCCGCTGACGACCGATGCGCAGCGCGTGCGCGAGCTGATCCTCGAAGCCTGCCGCGCGCACGAAGGGGTGCTGGAAACGCCTGCGCCGTCGCTCACGCTGGAGGGCATCGAGAACGGGCTCTTGATCTTCCAGGCCATCGCCTACGTGGCGAGCCCGCGGCTGGCGGGCGGCGTGCGCAGCGATTTGCTGTTCGCGATCCTCGACGAACTGAAGAAAGCCGCGCTGCCGATGGCAACGCCGACCACCTTCATGATGGCGCCCGCCGAGCCCGCCGCGGCCGCCCCGGCGCCCGCGACGCAGAACTCGCCGATCCCCGGCATGCCGACCTGAGGCTCATCACTCCAGCGGCAGCGCCGTGGTGCACTTGATCTCGTTCAGGCACACGCTGGACCGCACGGCCGACACGCCGGGCATGTGCATCAGCGTGTGCATCAGGAACTGCGAGAGCGACTCCAGGTCGCGCGCGACCACTTTCAGCACGTAGTCGAAGTCGCCGGTCACCGAGTAGCACTCCAGGATCTGCTTCAGGTCGGCGATCAGGTCCTGGAACTTGGGCAGCTCGTCGACGTGGCCCCGCGCCATGGTCACGTGGATGAAGGCGATCACGCCGAGGCCGACGTGGCGCGCGTTCAGGTGCGCCGCGTAGCCGTTGATGAGGCCCAGCTCCTCCAACCGTCGGTGGCGCCGCATGCACTGCGCGGGCGACAGGTTGGCAACCTCCGACAGCTCGAGGTTGGTGGCGCGGCCGTGCACCTGTAAGTGGTCAAGAATCCGCCTGTCGATCCGGTCAAGTTCGATCTCGTGCAATTTCATCTCTTGCATCCTCCAATAGATGCAATTATGTTTCCTAAAGCGGGGTAAGCCCGATCCGTCCATGCACCTTAATTGTGCAAAGTACGATCTAGACTTCGAAGCTGCCGGGACTGCACACGCAGTTTCCCGACGCCGCTGAATTCCCCGCCCCGGCGCACGCCGGCGGCCTCCTCCTCAGACATTCCCATCCCCACCCGGAGACCCTCACGTGAAAAACGCCTTGCTTCGCACCCCTTTCAGCGCTGTCGCCCTGGCCTTCGGCATGCTGGCCGCCGCGCCTTCGTTCGCGGCCGAGACCAAGTCCGTGGCGGTGACCGCCATCGTCGAGCACCCGGCACTCGATGCGGTGCGCGACGGCGTGAAGGCCGAGCTCAAGGCGGCCGGCTACGAAGAAGGCAAGAACCTCAAGTTCACCTACCAGAGCGCGCAGGGCAACGTGGGCACCGCCGCCCAGATCGCCCGCAAGTACGTGGGCGATGCGCCCGACGTGATCGTCGCCATCGCCACGCCGTCGGCGCAGGCCGTGGTGGCCTCCACCAAGACGATTCCGGTCGTGTACTCGGCCATCACCGATCCGGTGGCCGCCAGGCTGGTGAAGAACTGGGAAGCCACCGGCACCAACGTGACCGGCGTGTCGGACCTCTCGCCGCTCGAAAAGCACATCGGCCTCATCAAGCAGGTGGTGCCGAACGCCAAGCGCATTGGCGTGATCTACAGCCCCGGTGAAGCCAATTCGGTGGCGATCGTCGCCTCGCTCAAGAAGGCCGCGGCCGATGCTGGCATGACCGTGGTCGAAGCCGCCGCCGCCCGCACCGTGGACGTGCCGACCGCCGCGCAGAGCCTGGTGGGCAAGGCCGACGTGATCTACACGCCGACCGACAACAACGTGGTCTCGGCCTTCGAAGGCATCGTGAAGGTCGCCCAGCAGGCCAAGCTGCCGGTGGTGGCGGCCGACACGGCCACCGTCGAGCGCGGCGCAGTGGCGGCCCTCGGCCTGAACTACAACGACATCGGCCGCCAGACCGGCAAGATCGTCGTGCGCATCCTGAAGGGCGAGAAGCCCGGCACCATCGCCTCGCAGACCAGCACCAACTTCGAGTTGGTGGTGAACCCCACCGCCGCCAAGGCGCAGGGCGTGACGCTGTCCGAATCGCTCTTGAAGAGCGCCAAGGTCGTGGCCACGAAGTAAGAAGCGCGCTTCTTTATGTCGCTCATCGCTTCGCTGGGCGCTATCGAGATCGGTCTGATATTCGGACTGGTCGCGTTGGGCGTCTTCATGTCGTTTCGCATCATCAACTTCCCCGACCTCACGGTGGACGGCAGCTTTCCGCTGGGCGCCGCCGTGGCCGCGATGCTGATCGTCCTCGGTTGGAATCCGGTGGCCGCCACCGCGGTCGCCTGCGTGGCGGGCGCCGCTGCGGGCTGGGTCACGGCGTGGCTCAACGTCAAGCTCAAGATCATGCAGTTGCTCGCGAGCATCCTGGTGATGATCGCGCTGTACTCCATCAACCTGCGTGTGATGGGCAAGCCCAACGTGGCGCTGATCACCGAGCCGACCGTGTTCACCATGGTCGACTTCGGCGGCATGCCCGAGCAATGGGCCAAGCCGCTGTTGCTGCTCTTCATCGTGATCGTCGCGAAGATCGTGGTCGACATGTTCTTCGCCTCCGAAGCGGGCCTCGCGATGCGCGCCACCGGCGGCAACGCCCGAATGGCGCGCGCGCAAGGCATTTCGACCGACTTCCACACGATGGCGGGCCTGGCGCTCTCCAACGCGTTGGTGGCGCTGGCCGGCGCGCTGTTCGCGCAGAGCCAGGGCACGGCCGATATCTCGATGGGCGTGGGCACGATCGTGATCGGCCTGGCCGCGGTGATCATCGGCGAGACGCTGCTGCCGGCGCGCAGCATGGTGATCACCACGCTGGCCTGCGTGCTGGGTGCGCTGCTCTACCGCTTCTTCATCGCGATGGCGCTCAATACCGATTTCATGGGCCTGCAGGCACAGGACCTGAACCTGGTGACCGCCGTGCTGGTTGCAGTCGCGCTGCTGATCCCTGCTTACAAGCGCAAGCTGCGCGGACTCTTCAAGGGGAAGAACTGATGCTGCGCGCTCAAAACCTGGAGATGACCTTCAACCCGGGCACGCCGATCGAGAACCGCGTGCTGCGCGGGCTCAGCCTGGAAATTCCGACCGGCCAGTTCGTCACCGTGATCGGCTCGAACGGCGCGGGCAAGTCGACCTTTCTGAATGCAGTGAGCGGCGATCTGATCGTCGACAAGGGCAGTATCGAGATCGACGGCAAGGACGTGACCCGCATGAACGCCTGGCAGCGCTCGGGCATGGTGGCCCGCGTGTTCCAGGACCCGATGGCCGGCACCTGCGAGGCGCTGACCATCGAGGAGAACATGGCGCTGGCATGGAAGCGCGGCGAGCGTCGCGGCTTCGGCTTTTCGCTCAACCGGGGCCTGCGCGAGTTGTTCCGCGAGAAGCTGTCGATTCTCAAGCTGGGTCTGGAAAACCGGCTGGCCGACCGCATCGGCCTGCTCTCGGGCGGGCAGCGGCAGGCGGTGAGCCTCTTGATGGCGTCGCTCAAGCCCTCGCGCATCCTGCTGCTGGACGAGCACACGGCAGCGCTGGACCCGAAGACCGCCGCCTTCGTGCTGGAGCTGACCGCCAAGATCGTCGAAGGCAGCCAGCTCACCGCGATGATGGTGACGCACAGCATGCGGCAGGCGCTGGACTACGGTTCGCGCACCGTCATGCTGCACGAGGGTCAGGTGATCCTCGACGTGGCCGGGCCGGAGCGTTCGGGCCTCGATGTGCCCGACCTCTTGCGAATGTTCGAGCAGACGCGCGGCGAGAAGCTCGACGACGACAAGCTGCTGCTGGCCTGATGGCGGTCGTGGCAGGCGCTGTCTTCGTGCGTGCGATGCGCGCCGACGATCTGGACGCGGTGCTCGCGATCCAGCTCGCCTGCTACGGCGCGGGCTTCGTGGAAGACGGTGCGTTGATTGCGCGGCGGTTGGCTGCGGCGCCGGAGACGGGGTGGGTGGCTGGGCACGCGGGGAAGGTCAAGGCCTATCTGGCGGCCTACCCCTCGGTCGCCGGCAAGCTCACGGCGCTGCATGGCGAGTTCGAGGTCGCAGCGGACGCCGACACGCTGTACCTGCACGACCTGGCAGTGCACCCGGCCGCTTCGGGGCTGGGCCTCGGGCCGCGACTGGTGCGCCATGCGTGGGCACACGCGGCCAAGGCCGGCTGGCGGCAATCGACGCTGGTGTCGGTGCAGGCGTCGGTCGGCTTCTGGGAGCGGCAAGGCTATGCGGCGATGCAGCCGGCAGATCCGGCGCAGCAAGCCCGGCTCGCGACCTATCCCGGCACGTCGTTCTACATGGCCCGCCGGCTGGCCTGATCAGCGGCGCCAGCCGCGCATCGCGAGCCATTGCACGGTGCCGCAGACTGCCACGAGCGCGGCATAGGTCGTCATCACTCCGTCCCGCCCGAACACCACCAGGCCGACGACAAGGACGCCGACGCCGGTCCCGAAGGTGATCGCCCATTGCACCCACCAGCGCGGAACGCCAGCGCGACGCCCGCCCAGGAAGCGGCTCGCCAAAGCCAGCACCAGGGCGACAAACGCGGCGGGTGCCACAAAATTAAGCAGGTGATTGAGGAGGGCCAGCAGGTCCATCGGAGAGGGTTGGGAGGGGGCGCCACCATGTGGCGAAGGTTATGGCTGTTATAGGGAAAGCCATTTGTCCCTCGGCAAGCCCCGGGCCGCTGCTGATTTTATAATCACGCGCATGTCTGTCTGGGCTCTCGGCTTGAACCACACGACCGCGCCGCTCGATCTGCGCGGTCGTTTTGCGTTTGCGCTCGATCAGATCGCCCCGACGCTGCAGAGCCTGCGCAGCTCCTTCCCCAGCAGCCGCCACCCGCAGGTGGAAGCCGCAATCATCTCGACCTGCAACCGCACCGAGATCTACTGCGCCTCCGAACACATCGCCCTCGACCACACCTTCGGCTGGCTGGCCGAAAGCGGCGGCGTGGCGCCCACCCTGCTGCGCTCCCACGCCTACACACTGCACGACGACGAGGCTGCGCGCCATGTCTTCCGCGTGGCCAGCGGGCTCGATTCGATGGTGCTCGGCGAGGCCCAGATCCTCGGCCAGATGAAAGACGCGGTGCGCGCGGCCGAGAACGTCGGCGCCCTGGGCACCACGCTCAACCAGCTGTTCCAGCGCTCGTTCGCCGTCGCGAAAGAAGTGCGCACGGCCACCGAGATCGGTGCGCATTCCATCAGCATGGCCGCCGCGGCCGTGCGGCTGGCCGGACAACTCTTCGAAGACCTGCGCAAGACGCGCGTGCTGTTCGTCGGCGCGGGCGAAATGATCGACCTCGCGGTGACGCACTTCGCGGCCAAGGAGCCGAAGTCCATCGCCATCGCCAACCGCACGCTGGAACGCGGCGAAAAGCTCGCCACGCGCTTCGGCGGCGAGGCGATGCGGCTGGCCGACCTGCCGGCGCGGCTCGCCGAATTCGACATCGTGGTGAGCTGCACCGCGAGCACGCTGCCGATCATCGGCCTGGGCGCCGTCGAGCGCGCACTCAAGGCACGCAAGCACCGCCCGATCTTCATGGTCGACCTGGCCGTGCCGCGCGACATCGAGCCCGAAGTGAAGGCGCTGGAAGACGTCTACCTCTACACCGTCGACGACCTCGCGCACGTGGTGCAGCAGGGCCAAGCCAACCGCCAAGCGGCGGTGGCGCAAGCCGAAGTCATCATCGATGCCGGCGTGCAGAGCTTCATGCACTGGCTGGGTCAGCGCAGCACGGTGCCGCTGATCCAGCAGCTCAATGCGCAGGCCGACGAATGGCGCGCCGCCGAGATGGCGCGCGCCCGCAAGCTGCTGGCCAAGGGTGAATCGGTCGATGCGGTGCTCGAGGCGATGTCGCGCGGGCTTACGCAAAAGATGATGCACGGCGCCATGGCCGAGCTGCACTCGGGCGATGCCGCATCGCGCGAGCAGACCGCGCAGACGATCTCCCGGCTGTTCCTGCGCAAAGAGCGTTAGCGACGCTCGTCAGCGGCCCGGCCCTGCGTGCCGCGGCCTCCCTGCGCCCTGCCGCTGCACGCGGCATTCATCTCCCATTTTCCCGAGTTCCTTCTTCCGTGAAATCCTTTCTTCGCCATCAACTCGAACGCTACGTCCAGCGCCTGGGCGAGCTCGACTTCCTGCTCTCGCGCGAAGACATCATGAGCGACATGGCGCAGTACCGCACCATCTCGCGTGAGCACGCCGAGATCACGCAGATCGCCGGCCGCTACGAGCGCTACAGGCAGCGCGAGGCGGATATCGCCGGTGCGAAGGAAATGCTCGACGATCCGGACATGGCCGAGATGGCGCGCGAAGAAATCGCGGGCGCCGAGGCCGAGCTGGTGCAGCTCGAAGAAGAGCTGCAGCGCCTCTTGCTGCCCAAGGACCCCGACGACGCACGCAACGCCTTCATGGAAATCCGCGCCGGCACGGGGGGCGACGAATCGGCCCTCTTCGCGGGCGACCTGCTGCGCATGTACACGCGCTACTGCGAACGCGCGGGCCTGCGCTGCGAAATCGTGAGCGAGAGCGCGAGCGAACTCGGCGGCTACAAGGAAGTGGTGATCCGCATCGTCGGCGACGAGGTCTTCGGCAAGCTGCGTTTCGAATCGGGCGGCCACCGCGTGCAGCGCGTGCCGGCCACCGAAACCCAGGGCCGCATCCACACCAGCGCCTGCACGGTCGCCGTGCTGGCCGAGCCCGACGAAACCGTGGCGGTGCAGATCAACCCCGCGGACCTGCGCATCGACACTTACCGCGCGAGCGGCGCCGGTGGCCAGCACATCAACAAGACCGACTCGGCCGTGCGCATCACGCACATCCCGACCGGCATCGTGGCCGAGTGCCAGGACGACCGCAGCCAGCACCGCAACAAAGCCAAGGCGCTGCAGGTGCTGTCGGCGCGCATCCAGGAAAAAGACCGCAGCGAGCGCGCCGCCAAGGACGCGGCAATGCGCAAGGGGCTGATCGGCAGCGGCGACCGCTCGGACCGCATCCGTACCTACAACTTCCCGCAGGGGCGGCTCACCGACCACCGGATCAACCTGACGCTCTACAAGCTGCTGGCGATCATGGAAGGCGACCTCGGCGATGTGCTGGAAGCGCTGCGCGCCGCGCGCGAGGCCGAGCAACTGGCCGAGCTGGAATCGAGCCTTCCCGCGTGATGACCGAATCCACCGCACCGTCAACCGTGGCGCAGGCGCTGGCCGCGGCCGCGGCGCTGGGCGTCGATCGGCTCGATGCGCAGTTGCTTCTGCTCCATGCGCTGGGCCGCGCGCCGCACGACCGCGCCTGGCTGCTCGCGCACGACACCGATGCCATGTCCGATGCCGCATGGGTGGCGCTTGCGGCGCAACTGTCGCGCCGCCTGACGGGCGAACCGGTGGCCTATCTGCTCGGCACGAAGGAATTCCACGGCCTCGACCTGCAAGTGGACGCGCGGGTGCTGGTGCCTCGCCCGGACACCGAGACGCTGGTCGACTGGGCCCTCCAATGCCTCGAAGACCGCAACGCACCCCGCGTGCTCGACCTCGGCACGGGCAGCGGCGCGATCGCGCTGGCGCTGCAGCATGCGCGCCCGGATGCACAGGTCGATGCGGTCGATGCCAGCGCCGACGCGCTCGCCGTCGCAGAGGCCAACGCCCGGCGCCTCGGCCTCCCGGTTCGCTTTGCCCTGGCCCACTGGCTCGACGGTGCCGCCGACGGCTACACGGCCATCGCCAGCAACCCGCCGTACATCGCCGCCAACGATCCGCATCTGCCCGCGCTGCGGCACGAGCCCTCCTCCGCGCTGGTCGCGGGCGCCGACGGGCTCGACGACATCCGCCAGATCGTCCAGAACGCCCCCGATCACCTCGCCGAGGGCGGCTGGCTGCTGCTCGAACACGGCCACGACCAGGCCGCCGCCGTGCGCCAATTGCTCGAATACCGCGGCTTCGCAGAAGTCCAAAGCCGGGACGACCTGGCAGGCATCCAGCGCTGCTCGGGCGGAATCTGGCGCTCGGTGAAATAATCCCCTTCAGCCCCCACTTTTCAGGAGTTCCCATGTCCGACGCCCAGCAACGCATCGACGACCTCGTCAAAACCAACGAACTCGTGCTCTTCATGAAGGGCAATGCCAGCTTCCCGATGTGCGGTTTCTCGGGCCGCGCGATCCAGATCCTCAAGGCCGTGGGCGTCGACACCAAGACGCTCAAGACCGTCAACGTGCTCGAAGACGACGGCATCCGCCAGGGCATCAAGGAATACAGCAACTGGCCCACGATTCCCCAGCTCTACGTGAAGGGCGAATTCGTCGGCGGCTCGGACATCATGATGGAGATGTACGAGTCGGGCGAACTGCAACAGGTGCTGAACGGCAACCCCGCCTGATTCCCCGAGGCTTGCCATGAGCCACGATCACGCGGACCACGGCCACTCGCATGAGGGCGATGAAACCCCGGCCTGGAAGCACGACGGCGTGCGCGTGATCGGCGCCAACCAGCTCGACGTCAACACGGCGCAGACGCCCGGCATGAACCGGGCAGCCGCCATCAACTTCGCCCGCGTGGGCGCCCAGAAGCTCTGGGCCGGCACGGTGACCATCCATGCCGATGCCAAGACCGGCGCCCATCACCACGGGCACCTCGAATCGGTGATCTACGTCGTGCGCGGCCGGGCCCGCATGCGGTGGGGCGAGAAGCTCGAGTTCACCGCCGAAGCCGGACCGGGCGACTTCATCTACGTGCCGCCTTTTGTGCCGCACCAGGAAATCAACGCCAGCGCGACCGAGACGCTCGAATGCGTGCTGTGCCGCAGCGATGGCGAGGCGGTGGCAGTGAACCTCGACATCGAGCCTGTAGAGAAACCCGAATCGGTCCTGTGGGTCGACCCGACCCACCCGCACGGCGGCGTCTGAGGGGTTTTCGCGGGCCGAGTCATGGCACCATGGCACTCTTCGCCGTGCCACCATGAACCTCACCCAAAGCCTGCTCATCATCGTCTTGCTGATCGCGATGAGCGCGTTCTTCTCCCTTGCCGAAATCACCCTGGCCGCCTCGCGGCGTCTTCGCCTGCGCCAGATGGCCGACGAGGGCGATCCACGGGCCGAGCGCGTGCTGCGCGTGCAGGAGCAGCCGGGCCATTACTTCACCGTCGTGCAGATCGGCCTCAACGCGGTGGCGATCCTCGGCGGCGTCGTCGGCGAGGGCTCGCTGAGCCCCTACTTCGCGCGTTTCTTCGAGAGCTGGCTGAGCGTGGAAGCGTCTGCGAACGTGGCCTTCCTGTGCTCCTTCGTGATCGTGATCGCGGTGTTCCTGGTGTTCGCCGACCTCTTCCCCAAGCGCCTCGGCATGAGCGACCCGGAGCGCATTGCGGTGCGCATGGTCGGGCCGATGCTGGTGCTGATCACCACCTTCAAGCCGCTCGTGTGGTTCTTCACGCGTTGCACCGACCTGCTGTTCAAAGTGCTCGGCATGCCGATGGCGCGCGACGACAAGATCACCTCGGCCGACATCCTCGCGATGACCGAAGCCGGCGCGCGGGCCGGCGTGCTCGCGGTGCGCGAGCAGCAGGTGATCGCCAACGTGTTCGAGCTCGACACGCGGCTCGTGAGCAGCGTGATGACGGCGCGCGAGAGCATCGCCTGGTTCCTGCACGACGACCCCGAGTCGGTGCTGCGCGCGCGCATCGTGGCCGAGCCGTTTTCGGCCTATCCGGTGTGCGATGGCGATATCGACCATGTGCTCGGCTATGTCGATGCCAAGGAGATGTTCCAGCGCGTGCTGAGCGGCCAGCCGCTCGCGTTCGACCAGGGCCTCACGCTGCACAAGGCGCTGGTGATTCCCGACCGGCTCTCGCTGACCGAGGTGCTCGAACAGTTCCAGCAGGCGCATGAAGACTTCGCGATCATCGTCAACGAATACAGCCTCGTGGTCGGCGTGATCACGCTCAACGACGTGATGAGCACGGTGATGGGCGACCTCGTGACGATGCCCGACGAGGAGCAGATCGTGAAGCGCGACGAGAACTCGTGGCTGATCGACGGCATCACGCCGATCCAGGACGTGCAGCGCGCGCTGCAGATCGACGAGCTGCCGCATTCGGAAGAGTACGAAACGCTCGCGGGGTTTTTGATGGTGATGCTGCGCCGCGTGCCCAAGCGGACGGACAGCGTTGCCTGGGGCGGCTACACCTTCGAGGTGATGGACGTCGACAGCTACCGCATCGACCAGGTGATGGTCACAAAAACCTAGCTCGAAGTCCTGGCGCGCCCCGCTGGGCAGGGCCGCTTTCGCCTATTCGCGAAAGTGAGATTCAAGCTGCCGAACGGTCCTTCTCGCGCTCGCGGTCTCTTTCGCGTTCTCGCGCCTTGTCGTCGTAGGCCCAGAGCCGCTGGTTCGCGAACACGGCGTTCGGATACGGCGACTTGCCGCGGCTGCCGTTGTAGCGGCCGAGGGTCATGTACAGGTCGCCGTTCTCGCGGTCGAGGTAGTGGCGCAGGATCACGCAGCCAAAGCGCAGGTTGGTCTGCATGTGAAAGAGCTTGGCCGAGTCGCTGTCGCCGATCACGCGTGTCCAGAACGGCATCACCTGCATGTAGCCGCGCGCACCGGCGCTCGACACCGCGAACTTGCGGAAGTTGCTCTCGACCTGCACCAGCCCGAGCACCAGGCTCACGTCGAGCCCCGAGCGCTTGGCTTCGTACCAGGCGGTCTGCAGGAATTCCTTGCGCGAGGGCCAGTCGGCGATCTTCTTCTTGAGCCGCTCGCTCATTTCGCCGAGCCAGCGCAGGTAGGCCAGGCGCGCCTCGGTGGTCGTGAACTCGGGCACCGGCGGCGCCTTGTTGTGGATCGCCGAACTCAGCGCGGTGCGTACCGAGTCGATCAAGGGCTCTTCGATCTGTGCGCCGGCGAAAGCGGTCTGCGGCAGCGCCGCCAGCGACAGAACGCCCGAAGCCGCGGCAACACCAAGGCACTTGCGCCGCGAGATGGCTGTGCCATCCGCCGTAGCGGTTGCCCCTGGGTCGTCGTTGCAACGGCCGGTGAAGCTCATGCAGCGAGCTTGCCGGCGATGAAGTCGGCGATGTCGGCCGACGGCACCTTCGTCGCAGCCGTGTCGCGGCGATGCTGGTATTCGAGTTGGCCTTCCTTCAGGCCACGGTCGGAAATGACCACGCGGTGCGGCACGCCGATCAGTTCCCAGTCGGCGAACATCGCGCCGGGGCGCTCGCCGCGGTCGTCCAGCAGCACGTCGACACCCTTGGCGAGCAGTTCTTCGTAGAGCGCTTCGGCGGACACCTTGACCTCGGGGCTGCGGTCCATGCCGATCGGGCAGACGACCACGGTGAACGGCGCCAGCGCGTCGGGCCAGATGATCCCGCGCTCGTCGTGGTTCTGTTCGATGGCGGCGGCCGGCAGGCGGGTGATGCCGATGCCGTAGCAGCCCATCTCGAGGAACTGCGGCTTGCCGCCTTCATCGAGGTACGTGGCGTTCATGTCCTTGCTGTACTTGGTGCCCAGCACGAAGACGTGGCCGACCTCGATGCCGCGCTCGATGGCCAGCACGCCCTTGCCGTCGGGCGAGGCATCGCCCGCCACCACGTTGCGCAGGTCCGCCACGATTTCCGGCTCGGGCAGGTCGCGGCCCCAGTTGACGCCGGTCATGTGGAAGTCGACTTCGTTGGCGCCAGTGATCCAGTCGGCCAGCACGGCAGCCTCGCGGTCGGCAACCAGCTTGACTGGCTTCTTGAGGTTCAGCGGGCCGAGGTAGCCGGGCTTGCAGCCGAAGTGCTCGTCGATCTCGGCGAGGGTCGCAAAGCGGAATCCTTGGTCAAGGCCCGGCACCTTGCTGACCTTGATCTCGTTCATGTCGTGGTCGCCGCGCAGGAGCAGCAGCCAGACCTGCGAACCCTTCGGGTTGCCGGCCTCATCGACGATATCGGTGGCCAGCACCAGCGACTTGATGGTGGTCGCGAGCGGCACGCCGAGCAGCTCGGCCACGTCGGCACAGGTGCTCTTGCCGGGGGTCGGCGTCTTCTCGAGCGCCTTGGCGGCTGCGGGGCGCGGACCGGCCGGAGCGAGCGCTTCGGCCTTTTCCATGTTGGCGGCGTAATTGCTGTCGGGGCAGTAGACGATGGCGTCTTCGCCCGTGGCGGCGATCACCTGGAACTCTTCGCTCAGGTCGCCGCCGATGGCGCCGCTGTCGGCCGCCACAGCGCGGTAGCGGAGACCAAAACGGTCGAAGATGTTGCGATACGCCTGCGCCATGATCTGGTAGCTGGCCTTGGCCGCGTCGAGGTCGCGGTCGAAGCTGTAGGCGTCCTTCATGATGAATTCGCGCCCGCGCATCAGGCCGAAGCGCGGACGGCGTTCGTCGCGGAACTTGGTCTGGATCTGGTAGAAATTCTTCGGCAGCTGCTTGTAGCTGCGGATTTCCTGGCGCGCGATGTCGGTCACCACTTCTTCGCTGGTGGGCTGGATCACGAAGTCGCGGTCATGCCGGTCCTTGATGCGCAAGAGCTCGGGGCCCATCTTCTCGAAGCGGCCGGTCTCCTGCCAGAACTCGGCCGGCTGAACCACCGGCATCGTGAGCTCGATGGCGCCGGCGCGGTTCATTTCTTCCCGAACGATCGCCTCGACCTTGCGGATCACGCGCAGGCCCATCGGCATGTAGGTGTAGATGCCCGTGCCGAGCTTCTTGATCATGCCGGCCCGCATCATCAGCCGGTGGCTCGCCACCTCGGCATCGGCGGGCGCTTCCTTGAGGGTGGAGACAAAAAATCGGGAAGCTTTCATCGGGATCGTGGTGATGGAATCGCTGGATTCGACGTTCGGAAGTGGG
Source organism: Variovorax paradoxus EPS (assembly GCF_000184745.1). Taxonomy (NCBI): domain Bacteria; kingdom Pseudomonadati; phylum Pseudomonadota; class Betaproteobacteria; order Burkholderiales; family Comamonadaceae; genus Variovorax; species Variovorax paradoxus. The sequence continues at coordinate 5,242,131 of NC_014931.1, forward strand.
GAACTGCTCCCCCGGAGAGACCCTGAGAGACTGGCATCGCGCTTGCCGAGGGCAACCCGGCATGCATAATCGACTCAGTTCAAAAATTGGGGTTTGATTATGCTCGACCGGGACGGCTTCAGGCCCAACGTCGGCATCATCCTGCTCAACCAGAGAAACCAGGTTTTCTGGGGCAAACGCATACGCACGCATTCCTGGCAGTTTCCGCAAGGCGGCATAGACCGCGGCGAAAGTCCCGAGCAAGCCATGTTCCGGGAACTGCACGAGGAAGTGGGGCTCCATCCGGAGCATGTGCGCATCGTGGCCCGTACCCGCGACTGGTTGCGCTACGAGGTGCCGGATCGGTTCATCCGCCGTGACGCACGGGGCCACTACAAGGGCCAGAAACAAATCTGGTATCTGCTGCAACTCGTCGGCCACGACTGGGATCTCAACCTGCGTGCAACCGACCATCCCGAATTCGACGCCTGGCGCTGGCATGACTACTGGGTGCCGCTCGACGTTGTCGTCGAGTTCAAGCGCGGCGTCTACGAGATGGCGCTCACCGAGCTTGCTCGCTACCTGCCACGGCAGGATTTCCGCAACCGCTTTCTGCGCAGCAACGTGCGCGCCCGAGAATTCGAGCGCCATTCGCTGGACGCCGGAGCTCCCGCGGGTCTGGACTTGCCGCCCGGCGGCAGTTTCGATCCGCATCCCGACATTCCTTCTGCGAGCGATGAACCTTCTCTTCCCAACGACACGCACGGCAAAGCGCCCTTCTTTCCGACGCAACGCTGAGCGCGTCCTGCTGCTTGCGTGCTTCGGCATCCTCGCCGGCTGCGCCTCCGGCAAGTACGACACCGACAACCCCGACTGGGCACAGGCGGGTTCTGCGCCTCCTCCCAAGCGGTCCGAGACGGACAAGGAATGGGAAGAAACAGCAGCACCACCGCCGCCGGCCTTCAGCGAAAGCCGTCTGCTGCCGATCGAGATGCCCCCGTACATGACCCTTAAGTTCGGCATCGATCCGGCAACGATCACGATCACGCCCGATGGCATCGTGCGCTACGTGGTGGTGGCCAGCAACCGCAGCGGCGGCGCCGTCAATGCCTTCTACGAAGGCGTACGTTGCTCGACTGCCGAGATGAAGAGCTATGCGCGCTACAACAGCGGCGCATGGCAGGAAGTGAAGAAGCAGGAATGGAAGCGCATCAACGACCTGAACTCGCGCTACACGATGGCGTTGTCCCGCCAAGGAATCTGCCGCGGCAACGCGCCGCGCAGTTCGGTCGGGGACATGGTGCAGAACATTCGCAATCCGATTCGCGAACTGCAATAAGCAGCAAATCAATGCCGAGATGAACGAACGGGGCCTCAGGGCCCCGTTTTACTTTGCCGATCAGCTGGGCATCAGCACCATGTTGTCGCGGTGGACCATCTCAGGCTCAGCGACGTAGCCCAGCAGGCGCTCGAACTCGGCAGACGGCTTGCGGCACAAGAGCCGCGCCTCGACGCTCGAATAGTTGGCCAGGCCCCGGGCCAGTTCGACGCCATCTGCATCGCGCACCGCGATAACGTCGCCGCGCGAAAACTCGCCCGACACGCCAGTCATGCCGATGGGCAGCAGGCTCTTGCCTTCGGCGCGCACCTTGGCGGCGGCGCCTGCATCGACGACGACAGCGCCACGCAGTTGCAGGTGATCCGCCATCCAGCGCTTGCGCGCCTGGTGCTTGGCCGTCTGCGCGACCAGCAGCGTGCCGATCGATTCGCCGCGCGTCAGGCGCAGCAAGGCGTCGGCCTCGCGGCCCCACGCGATCACGGTCGATGCGCCCGAACCGGCCGCGCGCTTGGCCGCAAGGATCTTGGTGATCATCCCGCCGCGGCCGATGCTGGAGCCCGCCCCCCCCGCCATGGCCTCGAGTGCCGGATCGCCGGCTGCCGCTTCATGCACGAACTTCGCGTCCGGGTCCTTGCGCGGATCGGCCGTGTAGAGGCCCTTCTGGTCCGTGAGGATGATCAGCGCATCGGCTTCGACCAGGTTGGCCACGAGCGCACCTAGCGTATCGTTGTCGCCGAACTTGATCTCGTCGTTGACGACGGTGTCGTTCTCGTTGATGACCGGCACCACGCCCAGGCGCAGCAGCGTGACGAGTGTCGAGCGCGCGTTGAGGTAGCGCTCACGGTCGGCGAGGTCGGCGTGGGTCAGCAGGACCTGGGCGCTGCCGATTTCGTTCTCGCGCAGCTTGGTCTCGTACATCTGGGCCAGGCCCATCTGGCCGACGGCCGCAGCGGCCTGGAGTTCATGAATCTCGTGGGGGCGGGTGCGCCAGCCGAGACGCTTCATGCCTTCGGCGATGGCGCCGCTGGACACCATCACGACCTCTCGCCCGTCGCGCACCAGTTGCGCGAGCTGTCGGCACCACTCACCGATGGCCGCCTCGTCGAGACCGCGCCCCTCGTTGGTCACGAGGCTGGAACCCACCTTGACGACGATACGGCGGGCATCCCGCAAGGCAGTGGATCCGGAATTCGAGGTCATTGAGGGGTGTCGCGGTCGTAAATGCTGCTGCTGATTCTGCTATCTAAGGAAGGGCATCGATTTCGATGCCATGCCGCACTCAGGCCGGATCGGGCGGGAGGGGGACAAAACGCGGATCGACCTCGACCGGCTCCTGTTCCGCCACCTGCTGGGCCTTGACCTGCTGGTAGACAGCCTGCACCAGATGCTCGCAGCCCTCGCGCGTGAGCGCCGATATCTCGAACACCGGGCCCTTGAAACGCAGGCGCTTGACGAAATCCTTGACCAGCGCCGCGCGCTCGTCGCCGGGCACCATGTCGAGCTTGTTCAGCACCAGCCAGCGCGGCTTGTCGTACAGCGCCGCGTCGTACTTTTTCAGCTCGCCCACGATGGCCTTGGCCTGGGCGACCGGGTCGATGGCGTCGTCGAACGGCGCCATGTCGACTACATGCAGCAGCAGCCGGGTGCGCTGGAGATGGCGCAGGAAGAGGTGGCCGAGGCCGGCGCCTTCGGATGCACCCTCGATCAGGCCGGGCAGGTCCGCCACCACGAAGCTTTGCTCCGGACCAACGCGCACAACGCCGAGATTCGGATGCAGCGTGGTGAAGGGATAGTCCGCGATGCGTGGCCGCGCGTTCGAGATGGCGCTGATCAGCGTCGACTTGCCCGCATTCGGCATGCCGAGCAGGCCAACGTCGGCAAGCACCTTCAGTTCGAGCTTCAGGCTTTTCTTTTCACCGGGCCAGCCGGGCGTCTTCTGGCGCGGCGCACGGTTGATGGCACTCTTGAAGCGCATGTTGCCGAAGCCGCCGTCGCCGCCCTTGGCAATGGTGATGACTTCGCCTTCGGTCAGGAGCTCATACAGCACTTCGCCCGTTTCGGCGTCGCTGATGATCGTGCCGACCGGCACCTTGAGCGTGATGTCGTCGCCGGCCGCGCCGAACATGTCGGAGCCCATGCCGTGCTCGCCGCGCTTGGCTTCGTGCCGGCGCGAATAGCGGAAATCGACCAGGGTGTTGAGGTTCGAGTCGGCCACCGCGAACACGTGGCCGCCGCGGCCGCCATCGCCGCCGTTGGGGCCGCCGAATTCCTTGTACTTCTCATGACGGAACGACACGCAGCCGTTGCCGCCATCGCCGGCAGCGATGTCGATGAAGGCTTCGTCGACGAACTTCATGGGATGTCCAGTTTACAAATGAAGAAGCCCCGGCAAAGCGGGGCCTCGGGCTGATCGAAGTGACGCGAGGCTTACGCCGCGGGAGTCACGTTGACCATGTGCTTGTTGAGCGCACCTTTGTGACCGAACGACACGTGGCCGTCGACCAGGGCGAAGAGCGTGTGGTCCTTGCCCACGCCGACGTTCACGCCGGGGTGGAACTGGGTGCCGCGCTGGCGCACGATGATCGAGCCTGCGCTGATCAGTTCGCCGCCGAAGGCCTTCACGCCGAGCATCTTGGGCTTGGAATCGCGCCCGTTTCGCGTTGAGCCGCCGCCTTTTTTCTGTGCCATGGAATGTGCTCCTGTGCCGGATTAAGCGGCGATCGCGCCGATTTGCAGTTCAGTGAACTGCTGGCGATGGCCTTGACGTTTCTGATAATGCTTGCGACGGCGCATCTTGAAGATGCCGACCTTGTCGTGCTTGCCGTGCGACAGTACCGTGACTGTCACCGTTGCGCCGGACACCAGGGGCGTACCAACCTTGATTTCAGCGCCGTTTCCGACAGCCAGAACCTGGTCGATCACGATTTCCTGGCCTACGTCCGCAGCAATCTGTTCTACTTTAATTTTTTCGCCGGAAGCAACGCGATACTGCTTGCCACCGGTTTTTATGACCGCGTACATGTATAACCTCTTAGAAATGAGTCTCCGCGGCGAATTCCGCAGAGCCCAAGATTATAGCGCGGTTTGCGGCCGCTAACACCCATCGCCTCCGCCGAGCCCCGGCATGCAGGCAGGCCTCCCTATAATTTGCGCCTTCCGGCCCCTGGGCCGCCCTCATCTTCAGCAGCGCCCCGCGCCTCCGCTTTGCCAGTCCCCGCCGCCGACACCTCCCCCACCGCCACCGTGCTGGACCTGATTGCCGGCGACATGGTCGAAGTCGACCGCGTAATCGCGCGCCGCCTCGATACGGGCGTGCCGCTGGTCAGCCAAGTCTCCCAATACATCATTTCTGCCGGCGGCAAGCGCCTTCGGCCTGCGCTGCTGCTCCTGATGTCGGGCGCACTGGGTTATACGGGCGAGCAGCGCTTCAATCTCGCCGCCGTTGTGGAATTCATTCACACCGCCACTTTGCTGCACGACGATGTGGTCGATGAATCGACGCTGCGGCGTGGTCGTGCAACCGCCAACGAATCGTTCGGCAATCCGGCCAGCGTCCTGGTCGGCGATTTTCTGTACTCGCGCGCTTTTCAGATGATGTTGGATGCAAACAACATTCGCGTCATGGAAATCCTGGCTGAAGCAACCAACGTGATCGCCGAGGGCGAGGTGCTTCAGCTGATGAACATGCATGACGCATCGCTGGATGAAACAGCCTACCTGCGCGTGATCCGATCGAAGACCGCCAAGCTTTTCGAAGCCAGTACCCGGCTCGCGGCCGTGCTGGCCGGCGTCACGCCGGAGGTCGAGGAAGCCTGCGCCACTTATGGACAGGCATTGGGCACTGCGTTCCAAGTGATCGACGATGTTCTTGATTACGCAGGCGACGCCCATGAAACCGGGAAGAACGTCGGCGACGACCTTCGCGAGGGCAAAACCACACTGCCCCTTATCTTTGCCATGCAGCGCGGGACCCCGGAGCAAAGCGGGTTGGTGCGCGCCGCCATCGAGGCCGGCGACACGGCGCAATTGGGCAAGGTGGTGGAGATTGTTCGCGAAACCGGTGCGCTGGATGCGTCCCGCGCAGCCGCAGCAGCCGAAGCAAAACGCGCAATCGATGCACTGCGCGACTTTCCATCCAATTCGCATGCTTCCGGTTTGCTACAATTGGCGGCTCAGTTGCTTGAGCGACGTGCCTGAAACACCTCACAAGAGTTGGCATCTAGGACGACTTCTTTTTCTTGCAACCAATCGGGGTGTAGCTTAGCCTGGTAGAGCGCTACGTTCGGGACGTAGAGGCCGGAGGTTCGAATCCTCTCACCCCGACCAGCCTTTGGCTGGCACAAATAATGGCCATGCCTGTTGCTGTGTAGCGATTTACAGCACAGGAGCGATGAGCGATGATCGTGAAGCACTTTCTCACATCTTTTGCATTCGCTGAATGGCCGCTGCCGAACTTCCAGTTAAAGAACTCTCGCAAATCGCTCTTCCGGGCTTGGCGCGTGCTCTCGTTTCGGCCGGCAAACTGCCCGCAAAAATCGCAGAGGACATTTACCAAAAGTCCCTGAGCGGCCGCACGAGTTTCATCGCCGAACTGACCGGCACCGGCGCCGTCTCGGCTGCGGACCTCGCCCACACGCTTTCCACAGCATTCGGTGCTCCGCTGCTCGATCTCGATGCGATCGATCACCAGCGCCTGCCCAAGGACCTGCTAGATCCGAAGCTGTGCCTCGCATACCGGATCGTCGTCCTCAGCAAACGCAATAACCGTCTCATTGTTGCGACGGCAGATCCGTCGGACCAACAAGCGGCCGAAAAGATCAAGTTCGCCTCCCAGATGGGGGTCGACTGGGTCATCGCTGAGTACGACAAGCTTTCGCGAATGATCGAAGCCGCTGCGGCAACTGCGGCGGAGAGCATCAACAGCATCGTCGGCAGCGAATTCGAATTCGACGACGTCAGTGCGGATACATCAGGCGATGTCAGCGAGCAGGCCGTCGCAGAAGTCGAAGATGCGCCGGTCGTGCGCTTTCTGCACAAGATGCTGCTCGACGCAGTCAGCATGCGCGCCTCGGACATTCACTTCGAGCCCTACGAGCATCACTACCGCGTTCGTTTTCGGGTCGACGGCGAGTTGCGCGAAATTGCCAGCCCGCCCACGGTCATCAAGGAAAAGCTGGCATCCCGCATCAAGGTCATCTCCCGGCTCGACATCTCCGAAAAGCGCGTGCCGCAAGACGGCCGCATGAAGCTCAAGATCGGGCCGGACCGCGTCATCGACTTTCGCGTGAGCACGTTGCCCACTCTGTTCGGCGAGAAGATCGTGGTTCGTATTCTTGACCCGAGCAGCGCGCGGATGGGCATCGATGCGTTGGGTTACGACGCCGTCGAAAAGGAACGGCTCCTCTATGCGATTGGCCGTCCCTACGGCATGGTGCTCGTGACCGGTCCCACGGGCTCGGGCAAGACGGTGTCGCTCTATACCTGCCTGAATCTGTTGAATCAACCGGGCGTCAACATCGCAACGGCCGAAGACCCGTCCGAAATCAACCTGCCGGGCGTCAACCAGGTCAACGTCAATGAACGGGCCGGACTGACCTTCGCCGCAGCGCTACGCGCCTTCCTACGCCAGGATCCCGACATCATCATGGTCGGCGAAATCCGCGACCTGGAAACAGCCGACATCTCGATCAAGGCCGCGCAGACCGGCCACTTGGTGCTCTCGACGCTGCACACCAACGACGCGCCGACCACGCTCACGCGCATGCGCAACATGGGCATCGCGCCGTTCAACATCGCATCGAGCGTGATTCTCATCACTGCACAGCGATTGGCACGGCGGCTGTGCACCGTGTGCCGCGTGCCGATCGACATTCCGCGTGAAGCGCTGCTCGATGCCGGCTTCAAGGAAGCGGACCTGGACGGCACCTGGAAGCCTTACCGCCCAGTGGGCTGCTCTGCGTGCAGCAGCGGCTACAAGGGCCGGGTCGGCATCTATCAGGTGATGCCGATCACCGAGGCCATCCAGGAAATCATCCTGCGCGATGGCAGCGCGCTCGACATCGCGCAGCAATCCGAAGCCGAGGGCGTGCGTTCGCTGCGCCAGTCGGGCCTCGCAAAAGTCAAGCAGGGCCTCACTTCACTCGAAGAAGTGGTGGCCTGCACCAATGAATAACGAACACTGAATACCGGAGATCGAATGGCAACAGTGGCATCCTCCCGCTCCTCCCAGGTCACGCACAAGGAATTTGTCTTCGAGTGGGAAGGCAAGGACCGAAACGGCAAGCTGGTGCGCGGCGAACTTCGGGCCGCAGGCGAAAACCAGGTGCAGGCCGCGCTGCGACGTCAGGGGGTGCTCGCGAGCAAGATCAAGAAGCGCCGCATGCGCTCGGGCAAGGCCATCAAGCCCAAGGACATCGCGATCTTCACGCGCCAATTGGCGACGATGATGAAGGCTGGCGTGCCGTTGCTTCAATCCTTCGACATCGTTGGACGCGGCAATGCGAATGCCAGCGTTGCGAAGTTGCTCAACGACATCCGCAGCGATGTGGAAACCGGCACATCGCTTTCGGCAGCTTTCCGCAAGTTCCCGAAGTATTTCGATAACCTGTACTGCAATCTGGTGGAGGCGGGCGAGGCAGCGGGCATCTTGGAGGATCTGCTGGACCGCCTTGCCACTTACATGGAAAAGACCGAGGCGATCAAATCCAAGATCAAGTCGGCATTGATGTATCCGACTTCCGTTGTCGTTGTCGCGTTCGTGGTGGTCGCGATCATCATGATCTTTGTGATTCCAGTCTTCAAAGAAGTCTTCACTTCATTCGGCGCTGACCTGCCGGCACCAACGCTGTTCGTGATGGCCATGAGCGAGTTCTTCGTCTCATACTGGTGGCTGATCTTTGGTGCTCTCGGTGGCGGAATCTACTTTTTCATGCAAGCTTGGAAGCGCAACGAGCGCCTGCAAAAGGCCATGGATCGCCTGTTGCTGCGCATTCCGATTTTTGGCGTACTGATCGAGAAGTCTTGCGTAGCGCGTTGGACGCGAACGCTGGCGACGATGTTTGCGGCCGGCGTCCCCTTGGTCGAAGCTCTGGATTCCGTGGGCGGCGCCTCGGGCAACTCCGTCTACGGCGATGCCACGGCCAAGATCCAGCAGGAAGTCTCGACCGGCACCAGCCTCACCGCGGCCATGACCAACGTCAATCTCTTCCCCTCGATGGTGATCCAGATGACCGCGATCGGCGAGGAATCCGGCTCCATCGACCACATGCTGGGCAAGGCTGCGGACTTCTACGAATCCGAAGTGGACGACATGGTCGCTGGCCTCTCCAGCCTGATGGAACCCATCATCATCGTGTTCCTCGGCGTGATCATCGGCGGAATCGTGGTGTCGATGTACCTGCCCATCTTCAAGCTCGGCCAAGTCGTCTGATGCCGGTTTCGCAAGGGTTCGACGCCGTCCTGGCCGGCGTGCTGGGGCTATTGATCGGCAGCTTCCTGAATGTCGTGATCTACCGCACGCCGGTCATGATGTACCGCGACTGGCTGTCCGATGCCGTCGCCAACCTGATGACGTCGAAGGATGTGCCCTCGCTCTGGTCGCTGGTCTTCGGCCCGAAGGCCACACCGCCCGAGGGACTCGAGGCGGCAGCAGACAAGGCCGCCATTGCCATAGAGAAGCTTCCACCGTTCGACCTCACCCGCCCCGCCTCGCGCTGCGGCGCCTGCGGCCACAAGATCCGCTGGTACCAGAACATCCCCGTCCTGAGCTACCTGTTCCTGCGCGGCCGCTGCGCATCGTGCAAGACCTCGATCAGCCCGCGCTACCCGTTGGTCGAACTGGTCACCGGCGCCCTCTTCGCCCTGTGTGGCTGGCGCTTCGGCATTACGCCGACCGGAGCGCTGTGGGCAGCGTTCGCCGCGCTGCTGATCTGCCAGTTCCTGATCGACTTCGACACCCAGTTCCTGCCCGATTCGCTGAACTACACCCTGCTCTGGCTCGGCCTCATTGGCGCAGCCATGGGCTGGACCGGCGTATCCCTGAGTTCGGCTGTGTGGGGCGCCGTGTTCGGCTACCTCAGCCTCTGGCTTGTGTACCATGCCTACCGCCTCGTCACAGGCAAGGAAGGCATGGGTTATGGGGACTTCAAACTGCTTGCGGCATTGGGTGTCTGGCTCGGGGCCGACTACCTCATCGCCATCATCCTTGTCTCTTCGCTGGTGGGCGCGGTGATCGGTCTCACGCTGCGTTTCGTCGGCAAGCTGGCGCACAAGGACATCCCGATCGCCTTCGGGCCCTTCCTGGCCGGTGCCGGCCTCGTCTGCTTGGTGATCGGTCCAGAACTCGTGAGGCAATGGGTTCCCTTCGCGTTCCCGCTCGGCGCGCTCCTCCATTGAGAAGCCGGGCATGGTTCGGCGCATAGGCCTGACAGGCGGCATCGGCAGCGGTAAGAGCACCGTGGCCGGGCTGCTGGTTGCTCAAGGCGCCGTGCTGGTCGACACCGACGCGATCGCGCGCAGCATTGCGCAAGCCGGCGGCATCGCGATGCCGGCCCTGGAGGCCGCATTCGGTCGCAGCGTCATCGCCGCGGACGGGGGCCTCGACCGGGCCGCCATGCGCCAGATCGTGTTCGCAGATGCGGACGCCAAGCGCCGCCTCGAGTCCATCCTGCACCCACTGATCGGCACGGAAACCCAGCGCCAGGCCGCAGCCGCCGACGAAGACGCCGTGGTGGTGTTCGATGTACCGCTGCTCGTCGAATCCGGGCGCTGGCGCGCGATCGTGGACCGGGTGCTGGTCGTCGACGCCACCGAAGCCACCCAGCGCAAGCGCGTCGTCGCGCGTTCGGGCTGGACGCCCGAAGCGGTCGATGCGGTGATCGCCCAGCAAGCCCCGCGCCGGTTGCGCCGGGCTGCCGCGGACGCGGTCATCTTCAACGAGTCATTGACGCTCGCGGAACTCGAAACCGAGGTGCGGGGTCTCTGGAAGCAGTGGGCTGCGGCCACCACGCGATAATCCGAGACCTGCCGCCGCCGCGGCTGCATAACGATTACGACAAAAAGGCGCTCGTCGCAGTGCCCTCCCCGAGATGCTTTTCAACTCGTATCCCTTCATTTTTGTCTTTTTCCCGTTGGTCCTGATCGGGTTCTTCCTGATCGGCAAGCGAAACGCCCGCGCCGCAGCCGGCTTTCTCGCACTGGCTTCGCTCTTCTTCTACGGCTGGTGGAGCGTGCAGGCCCTGCCGCTGCTCTTGGGCTCGATCTGCGTCAACTACTGGTTCGGCCTGCACCTGTCGCCCGCGCCGGGCCGCGACGACCGCAAGCGCAAGACGCTGCTGATTGCAGCACTGGTGGTCAACCTGGGCGTTCTGGCCGTCTTCAAGTACGCCAATTTCTTCCTGGAAAACGTCGACGCCGGGCTGGTCGCGGCGGGCCTCACGCCCATCGATCTGGTGCACATCGTGCTGCCGATCGGCATCTCGTTCTATACCTTCACGCAGATCGCCTTCCTGGTCGACTGCTGGCAGGGCAAGGTGCACGAGCGCAGCTTCATCCATTACCTGCTGTTCGTGACCTACTTCCCGCACCTGATCGCGGGCCCAGTGCTGCATCACGCGCAGATGATGCCGCAGTTCGCGAACAGCGCCACCTACCGGCTCGACCCGAACAAGGTGGCGATCGGCATCGCGATCTTCGTCTTCGGCCTCGCCAAGAAACTCCTGATCGCCGACCCGCTGGGCCAGTACGCCGACATGATGTTCAACGGCGTGCACAAGGGCATCGAGCCCACGCTGTACACCGCGTGGTTCGGTGCGCTGGCCTACACGCTGCAGATCTATTTCGACTTCTCGGGCTATTCGGACATGGCGGTGGGCCTGTCGCTGTGCCTGGGCGTGCAGCTGCCGCTCAACTTCCGCTCGCCCTACAAGTCGACCAACATCATCGAGTTCTGGCGCCGCTGGCACATCTCGCTGTCGACGTTCCTGCGCGACTACCTTTACGTGCCGCTGGGCGGCAACCGCAAGGGCCCGGCGCGGCGCTACTTGAACCTGTTCCTCACGATGCTCCTGGGCGGCCTCTGGCACGGTGCGGCGTGGACCTTCGTGATCTGGGGCGCCCTGCACGGCATCTTCCTCATGATCAACCACCTCTGGAACGCCAAGGTGCGGCGCAACGCGACGCCCGGCCGCATCGCACGGGTGCTGGGCTGGCTCCTCACCTTCCTCTGCGTGGTGGTGGCCTGGATCGTCTTCCGCGCCGACGGCATGCACACGGCCATGGCCATCTACAAGGGCATGCTCGGCCTGCACGGTGCGCCGACGTCGGCGTTCAGCGAGCTGGGCCCGGTGCCGTTCCGCAAGCCCGAGTTCTTCCAGACCCTGCTGGTGGGCATCGTCATCTGCCTGGCGCTGCCGCCGACGATCACGCTGGAGCGTTGGATTCCGCATCCGAAGGCCGTGGCAGGCCGCCCGGTCATGGCGTGGCTCTGCACCGCGGTCCTGGCCATCGGCACCTTCGCGCTGTTCGCCTGGTGCGTCTCGAAGCTGGGCAACTACAGCCCGTTCCTCTACTTCCAATTCTGATTCGACATGACGATGCCCGCGAAAGTCTGGCTGCGGTTCTTCTTCATCGGCTACATCGTGCTGATGGGGCTGTGGATCGTTTCGCTGACCAGCCCCATTCCCTACGGCGACCTGACGCGCATCGGGCGGCTGTCCGAGCGTGAATTCGGCTGGACCGCCCCGCCGCCCAAGGTCGACCCCGCATTGCTCAAGGGCACACCGGTCGATCAGGCCGACATCATGGTCATCGGCGACAGCTTCTCCATGACCTTCCGCTGGCAATCCAAGCTGGTTGCGGCAGGCTATCGCGTCTCGACCAGCTACTGGGGTCAGTACGAAAACGCGCTGTGCGGCGACTTCGACCAATGGATCCAGCGCTCGGGCTTCAAGGGCAAGCTGATCATCATCGAGAGCGTCGAGCGCCTGCTGGGCGACCGCACCAAAGACAGCGCGAAGTGCCAGAAGATGCGCATGCCCTACGACGCCATGCCGCATCCGCTCGTCAATCCGGACGAGACCGTGCCCAACCCCGCGCCCAATTGGAACGTGCAGTTCATGACCGGCATCACCACGTACTACAACACGTGGAAAGCGAAAAAGTCTGCAACCGACACCTACTTCGACTGGAACACCTGGGTGCGTCCGGTGCCGAATGGCTGCAAGTACCTCTCGCACCACGCGTGCGACAAGATGCCGTTCTTCGCCGAAGACGAGGACAACGGTCCACTGACCCTCGCGCACCTCGAGTGGATGAAGAACTTCACAGCGGCGCACACGGCCATCCCGATCATGTGGATGGTGATTCCCAACAAGACCACCGTGTACCTGAAGCCCGACTACTCGAAGGATTTCGAAACGGGCTTCCGCGAATCGAAGTTGACGGGACCCGACCTCTTCGCTTTTACACGTGGGAAACACTCTCAGGTTCGCGATTTCTATTTCTCGAACGACACTCACATGTCGATGCACGGACAGCTCCTGCTCGGCGACCGCATGCTGGCCGCCGTGCGCGAGGTGCTTCCGACGCCCCCTTCCAAATCACCCTGAAGTTATGATCCCGCGACAGGAAACCGGCAAACACGCGTGATCCTTTACGAGTACCCCTTCAACGAGCGCATCCGCACCTACCTGAGGCTGGAACACCTGTTCCGTCGCCTCGGGGAACTGGTGCCCTCGGAATCGCCACTGTCCCATCACTACGCCCTGGTCACGATCTTCGAGATCATGGACGTGGCGGCGCGCGCCGATCTCAAAGCCGATGTGCTGCGTGATCTCGACAAGCACAAGAACGTCTTCAACAGCTACCGGGGCAATCCGGCAATTGCTGAAACCGTGCTCGACCAGGTGGTCGGCCAGCTCGAAGGCAACTTCGCGGCGCTCAACGGCGTCACTGGCAAGGCCGGCCAGTCGCTGACGGAGAACGAGTGGCTCATGAGCATCCGCAGCCGTGCCGGCATTCCGGGCGGTACCTGCGAGTTCGACCTCCCCGCCTACTACGCCTGGCAGCACCGCACGCCGGTCAGCCGCCGCGCGGACCTGGAGCGCTGGTCGAACACGCTCTCGCCCCTGGCCTCCTCCATCTACCTTTTGCTCAAGCTGCTGCGCGATGCGGATGTGCCCTACAAGGTCATTGCGACACACGGGCAGTTCCAGCAGAACCTGCCGCAGGGGCGCAGCTTTCAGTTGCTGCGCCTGCGCATCGATCCCCGGCTGGGCCTGGTCCCCGAAATCAGCGGCAACCGACTCATGGTGTCGGTCCGGCTCATGCGGCACGAGGCCGACGACCGTTTGCACCAGAGCACGGAAGACGCGCCCTTCGAACTGACGCTTTGCGCATGACCGGGAAGGTGAACGACAAAGGCGAGCGGGTCGTCCGCTGCCCCTCGTGCGGCGGCGACAGCGTCTACGCACCCTCGAATATCTACCGGCCGTTCTGCAGCGCGCGCTGCAAGGGCGTCGATCTCGGCGCCTGGGCTAGCGAGGAATTCCGGATGCCCGCCGAAGCACCGCCCGACGACGATCCGTTCGGCGACCCGAAACTCCAGTAAGCAGAGCGTCGCCGCTTCAGCGGCCGCCGTCCCCGAGAAACACCTTGTCCAGATAGCCCGCGTGCTCCCGCACGTAGAAGGGCCGCAGGTGCTCGCGGTCCTTGTAGACCGGCGTGCCGTCCGGCATGGACCGAACGCACTCACCCGATTTACAAAGCTGCGCCAGCACGTCGATGGCCTCCGCGCCGCTCGATTCGGCAATGCGCTTCAACCGCTCGTTGAGCTGCGCCTGCTCGGGCGGCAAGGGGCCGGTCGTGGTGCTGGTCAGCGCCGTCATCTGCCCCATGCGGCTGCCTTCGATCAGGCGGCGCGGCTCGAACTCCACGCTGCGCGCGTTGTCCAGTAGCAGATACACCTTCTTCTTGCTCTGGACCAGCGTGGTCAGCAGCTTCTCGAGCGCGTCGAGCGAACGCCCGAGACCCGGGCCGCCGTTGTTGATCGGATAGGCCGAGGTGCCGTCCTGGAAGTAGAACGCCAGCGGGAAATTCCCGGTGAAGTAGCAGTTCCAGCAGGCGCCCACGACGACCGCGTCGATCTGCGGATCAAGCGCCAGTTCGAGCATGCCGGTGCGCGCCTTGTCGCAGCCTTCGTTGCCATCGGACAGCACGCCCGGCACGGGCGGGCAGGCGCCGTAGGTCGCGAAGTACGCCGTGGCCATCTGCCCCGGCGCGCTGCGTGCGAGTTCCAATGCGCGCGGCGCGTACTGCTGCACATGGCTGTCGCCGATCAGCAGCACCTTGCGCGCGCCGTTGCCGGTGCGCTCGACCTTGTGCGCGCCGAGCTTTTCCTGCTTGAAGCCGTCGTAGTAGTTGTCGTCCACCGTGGCATCGGTCACCTTGCGCAGCAGGTCGCTGCCGTTGCGCGGCGGCATGCCGCCCAGCGCCAGCACGCCGACCAGCGCTACCGCCACGCCGGAACCCGCCAGCGTGCGCAGCATGCCGACGCTCGTGCGCGCACGGGTGAAACGTTCAAGAAAACGGTAGGTGGCCCAGGCCAGCAAGACGCTCGCGACCACCGCGCCCGCACGCACCCACGCCGACGGATGGCCCTCCTCCACGATCCGCGCGTACACCAGGAGCGGCCAGTGCCACAGGTAGAGCGGATAGCTGATGAGGCCGATCCACACCATCATCCGGTTCGACAGCACGTACTTGTTCAGCACGCCGGTCGGGCCAGCCGCGATGCAGCTCACCGCCCCCAGCGTCGGCAGGAGCGCCCACCAGCCCGGGAAGGCCTTGTCGCTGCGCGTCATCACGAGCCCCAGCACGATCAGCGCTACGCCGAGCACCGACTGCAGATGGCTGCGCCACACGTTCGACGCGACAGGCCTCAGGCGCATGCACGCCAGGATGCCGCCTACCATCAGCTCCCAGAAGCGCGACAGCGGTGAATAGAAGGCCGCCTCGCGGAATGGATGGATCGTCGTCACATTGACCAGGAACGACGCCACTGCGATCACCCACAGCAGCCGCACGATCGGCCAGCGCCGCCGCCATGCCACGCCCAGCAGCAGCGGCCAGAAAATATAGAACTGCTCCTCGATGCCCAGTGACCAGAGATGCAGCAGTGGCTTGGTCTCGGCCGCGGTATCGAAGTACCCCGACTCGCCCCAGAAGATGAAGTTGGCCACGAAGGCGGCACCGCCCGCCGCCTGCTTGCCGAGCTCGGCAAACTCCCGTGGCAAGAGCGCATACCAGCCGAAGGCCAGCGTGGCGGCCAGCACCAGCATCAGCGCCGGGAAGATCCGCCGGATGCGCCGCGCATAGAAGTCGCGGTAGCTGAAGTCGCTCGCCGCGTGGCTCTGCATGATGATCGTCGTGATCAGGAAGCCCGAGATCACGAAGAAGATGTCGACCCCGATGAAGCCGCCGGGCAGCGCATCGGGGAACGCGTGGAACGCCAGCACCGACGCGACGGCGACGGCGCGCAGGCCATCGATGTCGGGGCGGTACTTGGGATGCATCTTCGGGGTCAGGCCTCGGGCGACGTCCGGCCGTGGTGCGGCCGGTCGCCCCCATCAGGCCAGCGTCGAGACGGCCAGCGCCGCCGAAGCGGGCAGGCCGCGCTCCTGCACCAGCCATTCGAGCACCGGCAGTGCGCCCGGCAGCACAGGCGCCACGTCGAGCGGCAATTGCTGCCACGCCATCGCCTGGCCTTCGCGCATCTCGAACTCGCCGGTCCACGCCGTCACCTTGCACCAGTGCAGGCGCACCAGCGCATGCGGATAGTCGTGCTCCGTGACCTTCCAGACCGAAGCGCCTGCTATGGTGATGCCGAGCTCTTCCTGCAGCTCGCGACGCAGCGCCCCTTCGACCGTTTCACCCGCTTCGATCTTGCCGCCCGGAAACTCCCAGTAGCCCGCGTAGGCCTTGCCTTCGGGTCGGGTCGATAGCAGCAGCGCATCGTCGGCGAGACGGATCAGCACACCGACCGCGACCTCGGTGTGCTTGCGCGCACCCTTGCCGTCTGCGCTCACGCGGCACCCCGGCCCGCGTAGTCGCGGGCGAACTGGTAAGCCACCCGGCCGCTGCGCGAACCGCGCTCGAGCGCCCAGACCAGCGCTTCGGGCCGCGCCGCCTCGATGGCGGCTTTGTCCACGCCGAACGACGAGAGCCACTGCCCCACGATCGTCAGGTATTCGTTCTGGCTGAATGGGTAGAAGCTCACCCAGAGGCCGAAGCGCTCGGACAGCGAAATCTTCTCCTCGATCACCTCGCCCGGATGGACCTCGCCGTCCTCGGTGTGGGTATAGCTGAGGTTGTCCTTCATGTACTCGGGCAGCAGGTGGCGCCGGTTGCTGGTCGCGTAGATCAGCACATTGGGCGTCGATGCCGCGATCGAGCCGTCAAGAATCGACTTGAGCGCCTTGTAGCCCGGCTCGCCCTCGTCGAAGCTCAGGTCGTCGCTGAACACGATGAACTTCTCGGGACGCTGCGAGACCACCTCGACGATGTCGGGCAGGTCGACCAGCTCGGCCTTGTCCACCTCGATGAGGCGCAGCCCCTGCGGCGCATAGGCCTGCAGGCAGGCGCGAATCAACGACGACTTGCCTGTGCCGCGCGCGCCCGTCAGCAGCACGTTGTTGGCCGGCTTGCCTTCGACGAACTGGCGCGTGTTGCGCTCGATCTTTTCCTTCTGGACGTCGATTTCCTTCAGCGAATCAAGCGCCATCGCGGCCACGTGTTTCACTGGTTCCAGCACGCCGTGGCCGGAATTGCGGCGGCGGTAGCGCCAGGCGATGGAAGCGTTCCAGTCCGTCGGCGCCGACAGCGGTTGCGGCAGGATCGATTCGATGCGGGTAATGAGCTGCTCGGCGCGCTCGATCAGCTTCTGGAACTGCTCGTTCATGACCGGTAGTCGGCGTTGATGGTCACGTATTCGTGGCTGAAGTCGCAGGTCCAGACGGTCTCACTGGCGTTGCCGCGGCCGAGGCCGACGCGCACCGTGATCTCGCTCTGCTTCATCACGCGCTGGCCGTCTTCCTCGCGGTACGAGGGGTTGCGCCCACCCTTGACCGCCACGTGCACGTCGTCCAGGAACAGGTCGATGCCGGTCTGGTCGAGGTCGGCAATGCCCGCATAGCCGACCGCTGCCAGGATGCGGCCCAGGTTCGGGTCGCTGGCATAGAAAGCGGTCTTCACCAGCGGCGAATGGGCGATCGCGTAAGCCACCTGCTTGCACTCGGCAGCGTCACGGCCGCCTTCGACCTGGATGGTGATGAACTTGGTTGCGCCTTCGCCGTCGCGCACGATGGCCTGCGCCAGGAGGCGCGCCACGTTCTGCATGGCCGCCACGAGTGCCTGGCCGTCAGCGGATTCGAGCGAGGTGATGGTCGCGTGCGCCGCCTTCTGCGTGGCGATGACGACGAACGAATCGTTGGTCGAGGTGTCGCCGTCGATGGTCACGCGGTTGAACGAGGCATCGGCCAGCAGCTTGGCCAGCGGCTGGATCAGCGACGGATCGATCTTCGCGTCGGTCGCCATGAAGCCGAGCATGGTCGCCATGTTCGGGCGGATCATGCCGGCGCCCTTGCTGATGCCGGTGATGGTGACGGTGGCGCCGCCGATCTGGACCTTCTGGCTGAACGCCTTGGGGATCGTGTCGGTGGTCATGATGCCTTCGGCGGCACGTGCCCAGTGGTTTTCCGATGCGTCGGCGAGCGCTGCGGGCAGGCCCGCTTCGATGCGGTCCACCGGCAGCGGCTCCATGATCACGCCCGTCGAGAACGGCAGGATCTGCTCGGGCGCGATCTCCAGCTTGCGCGCGAGCGCGATGCAGGTGGAGCGGGTGCGCATGAGGCCGTCTTCGCCCGTGCCTGCGTTGGCGTTGCCGGTGTTGATCACCATCGCGCGAATGCCGTAATTGGCCGCCAGGTGATCGCGGCAGACCTGCACCGGCGCCGCGCAGAAACGGTTCTGGGTGAACACCCCACCGACCGCCGAGCCTTCGTCGATCAGCACGACGGTCAGGTCCTTGCGGTTGGCCTTTCGCACGCCCGCTTCGGCCACGCCGATGCGGACGCCAGGCACCGCGAACAAGGCGGCGGGATCAGGGGCGGACAGGTTCACGGGCATGGGGGTTCTCTCAATGAAAGGTTCGGGACGTCAGCTCAGCTTGCCGTGGCACTGCTTGTATTTCTTGCCACTGCCGCAAGGGCACGGGTCGTTGCGGCCGACGCGCGCGAAGGCGGCGGCTTCGGCGCTCAGGGCGCCCGCACCGATGGCCGCGAGGCGGCGCTGGTTGTCCTCGTCGACGCGCACCTCGACCTCGCCGGTCTCGGTCGGCGCGCTGTAGGTGATGTTGGCCACGTTCTCGCCGCGGCTTTCCATGGCTTCGGCGGCTTCCTCGAGCTGCTCGCCCGACTGCACGCGCACCGTCATCAGTTGGCGCGTGACCTCGTTCTTCACCGAGTCGAGCAACTGGCCGAAGAGCTCGAAGGCTTCGCGCTTGTATTCCTGCTTGGGCTGCTTTTGCGCATAGCCGCGCAGGTGGATGCCCTGGCGCAGGTAGTCGAGCGAGGCCAGGTGTTCGCGCCAGTGGGTGTCGATGCTCTGCAGCAGCACCATGCGCTCGAACTGGGTGAAGTTTTCCTGGCCGATCAGCGCCACCTTGGCGTCGAAGGCTTCGTTGGCGGCCTTGACCACCTTTTCGAGCACGTCTTCGTCGGAGATCGCGTCGGAGGCCTCGACCTCCTTCTTGATCGGCATGTCCAGGCCCCACTCGTTGAAGAGCGCCTTCTCGAGGCCTTCCAGGTCCCACTGCTCCTCGACCGATTCGGCCGGCACGTACTGCCGCACCACGTCCATGAAGCAGCCTTCGCGCAGCGCGGCGATCTGCGCCGTGAGGTCGGTGGCATCGAGGATGTCGTTGCGCTGCTGGTAGATCACCTTGCGCTGGTCGTTCGACACGTCGTCGTACTCGAGCAATTGCTTGCGGATATCGAAGTTGCGCGCCTCGACCTTGCGCTGCGCGCTCTCGATGCTGCGGGTGACGATGCCGGCCTCGATGGCCTCGCCGTCGGGCATCTTCAGGCGATCCATGATCGCCTTCACGCGGTCACCCGCGAAGATGCGCATCAGCGGATCGTCCAGGCTCAGGTAGAAGCGCGAAGAACCCGGGTCGCCCTGTCGGCCCGAACGGCCGCGCAGCTGGTTGTCGATGCGGCGCGACTCGTGGCGTTCGGTGGCAATGATGCGCAGGCCGCCGAGCGACTTTACGAATTCATGGTCCTTGGTCCACTCGGCACGCACGTGCGCGATGTCGGCCTGCTTGGTCGCTTCGTCGCGGCCTTCGTCGTTCTCGATGGCCTCGATCATCTTCTCGATGTTGCCGCCCAGCACGATGTCGGTGCCGCGGCCGGCCATGTTGGTCGCGATGGTGATCATCTTCGTGCGGCCGGCCTGCGCCACGATGTCGGCTTCGCGCGCATGCTGCTTGGCGTTGAGCACCTGGTGCGGCAGCCCCGCCTGCGTGAGCAGGCCGTCGATGATTTCGGAGTTTTCGATGGACGAGGTGCCCACCAGCACCGGCTGGCCGCGTTCGTAGCACTCGCGGATGTCCTGGATGGCGGCCTCGTACTTCTCGCGCGTGGTCTTGTAGACGCGGTCGAGCTGGTCTTCGCGCTTGCTGATGCGGTTCGGCGGAATGATGACCGTCTCGAGACCGTAGATTTCCTGGAACTCGTAGGCCTCGGTGTCGGCCGTGCCGGTCATGCCGGCCAGCTTGCCGTACAGGCGGAAGTAGTTCTGGAAGGTGATCGAGGCCATCGTCTGGTTCTCGGCCTGGATCTCGACGCCTTCCTTGGCTTCCACGGCCTGGTGCAGGCCGTCGCTCCAGCGGCGGCCCGTCATGAGGCGGCCGGTGAACTCGTCGACGATGGTCACTTCGCCCTGCTGGACCACGTAGTGCTGGTCGCGGTGGTACAGGTGACGTGCGCGCAGCGCCGCCGTCAGGTGGTGCATCAACGTGATGTTGGCCGGGTCGTAGAGCGACGCGCCCTCGGGCAGCAGCTTGAATTCGCCCAGGATGCGCTCGGCGTTCTCATGGCCGTCTTCGGTCAGGAAGACCTGGTGCGTCTTCTCGTCGACCGTGAAGTCGCCCGGCACCGTGACGCCTTCGCCCGTGCGCGGGTCGGCTTCGCCTTCCTGCTTCTTGAGCAGCGGCACCACCTTGTTGATGGCGAGATAAAGATCGGTGTGGTCTTCGGCCTGGCCGCTGATGATGAGCGGGGTGCGGGCTTCGTCGATCAGGATCGAGTCCACCTCGTCGACGATCGCGAAGTTCAGCACACGCTGGACCCGGTCGCCCGGCTCGTACACCATGTTGTCGCGCAGGTAGTCGAAGCCGTACTCGTTGTTGGTGCCGTACGTGATGTCGCTGCCGTAGGCTTCCTGCTTCTCTTCCCGCGGCATCTGCGGCAGGTTGATGCCCACCGTGAGGCCCAGGAAGTTGTAGAGCCGGCCCATCCACTTGGCGTCGCGGCTGGCGAGGTAGTCGTTCACCGTGACCACGTGCACGCCCTTGCCGGACAGCGCATTCAGGTACACCGGCAGCGTGGCGGTCAGCGTCTTGCCTTCGCCGGTGCGCATTTCGGAAATCTTGCCGTTGTGCAGCGCCATGCCGCCGAGCAGCTGGACGTCGAAGTGGCGCATCTTCATGATGCGCTTGGAGCCTTCGCGCACCGTGGCAAAGGCCTCCGGCAGCAGGGCGTCGAGCGATTCGCCCTTGGCCGCGCGGTCCTTGAACTCCTGCGTCTTCGCGCGCAGCGCGTCGTCACTGAGCTTCTCGAACTCGGGTTCGAGCGCATTGATGCGTTCCACCGTCTTGCGATACTGCTTGAGGAGCCGGTCGTTGCGGCTGCCGAAGATCTGGGTCAGGAAGTTGGTTGCCATTGGGTGGAGATGGGCGGGCGCCTGACACGACAGGCACTGCGACCGGATTCCCTAAGATATGGTGAAAGCAGTTGGGCGCGCTCGTTTCGAAATCAAGTTCGGCCTCGAGCAGCCTTTTTCCCGGCGCGAACGCCGGCAAACCGGGCATTTTAGCTGTCTTGTTTCTGTCCTCAGGATTACTCATGTATCGCCGCCTCGCCCCCGCCATCAGCCTGCACCAGGCTGCAGAAGGCTCGCCCACGCTGGGCGGCCTGATGGCGCGCGCGCGCGACAGCGCCGAGCGCCTGAAAGCCGTGGAAGGACTGATTCCGCCCGCCATGCGCGGCGCCGTGCAGGCCGGCCCTGCCGAGGGCGACGTGTGGTGCCTGCTGGTCAAAGGCAGCGCCGCGGCCGCCAAGCTGCGCCAACTCGCTCCGATGCTTGTCACGCGGCTCAAGAACAGGGGTTGGGATGTGGCGACGATCCGCATCAAGGTGCACACGGGCCGCTGATCGACCGGCAGGCGCTTTGAATTGATTTTTCGTCTGGAAGTAGATAATATTTCCAGATGACACCCTCGACGTCGCCCGCCGACGCACTCCTCCTGCTGCTCGACAAGCACCAGGTCAACGCCCTCCTCTCTCCCGACGACGTGCTTGATGCCGTGCGCGAGGCCTTCGTTCTTCACAGCGACCGCGAAGGCCGCGTCTTCCCGGTCGTGCGCGAACCGCTCGCCACGGGCGGCGTGTTCGGCATCAAGTCGGGCGACGTACAGACGCAGGGCCTGCTCGGCTTCAAGGCCGCCGGCTTCTGGCCCGCCAACCGACAGCGCGACGGCGAGCCGCACCAGGCAACGATCCTCCTGATCGACCCCGCCACGGGCCGGCCGCTGTGCGTGATCGACGGCAATGCGATCACGACCGTGCGCACCGGCGCGGCGGGCGGGCTCGGCCTCCAGCAACTTGCGCGGCCCGACAGCACGCGGCTTTGCATCTTCGGCACCGGCGTGCAGGCGCGCATCCAGCTCGACTTCGCGCTGCGCCTATTGCCCACATTGCGCGAGGTGCGCTACGTGAGCGCCAATGGACAGCGCAACGCCGCGTTGGAGGAAAACTTCGCGGACCGCTGCAACATCGCGTCCGCCACCGACCGCAACGCCGCGGTCGCAGAGAGCGACATCGTGATCACCGCGACACCGGGCGGTGGCGCACTGTTCGATCTGGACGCGCTTCAGCCCGGCACGCACCTGAACTGCGTCGGTGCCGACACACGCGGCAAGCGCGAACTCCCCGAAGGTTTGCTGACGCGCGCCCGCCTCTTCGTCGACGACCGCACGCAGGCGCAGCAGATCGGTGAAACCCAATGGGCGCCCGATACAGAAAGCACCGAACTGGGCGACCTGCTGAGCGGCAAGACCTCGTTAACTCGCGCTGACGGCGACATCACCGTCTTCGACATGACCGGCCTCGCGCTGCAAGACCTGACAGTCGCGCGCCTGCTCCAAGAGCGCGCGATTGCCACGGGCACAGGCACGCGCCTCGCCTGGCCCTGGTAATTCAGGCGGCAGCGCCGCCGAAGAGCTCGGTCATGAACTGCGTCGACTTCAGGCCGGTGCCCGTCAGCAGCACGACCGTGGTTTCACTCGCCCGGATGTCGCCCCGCTCCGCCAGCACATCGATGGCCGCAGCCGCCGTCGCGGAAGTCGGCTCGGCATAGAGCCCCGTCGAAGCCAACCGGCGCACCGCTGCCGCGATCTGCTCTTCGGTCAGCGCCACTGTCTTGCCATTCGTCTCGCGCAGCGCCTGAAGGATTTCCTGCAGGCGCACAGGCCGCTTGATCGCCGTGCCTTCGGCGATCGTCGGCTTCACGATGCGATCAACCAGCGTGTCCACGCCCGCCACAAAGCTCGCATCCACCGGCGAGCAGTTCAACGGCTGCGCCACGAAGATCCGCGGCAGCTTCGCGATCTGCCCCGCGGCCAGCAGTTCCTTGAAGCCGATCCAGCACCCGAGCACATTACTGCCCGCGCCGGCCGGAATCACCACGTTGTCGGGCGCGACGAAGCCCAGGTCTTCCCAGAGTTCATAGGCCAGCGTCTTCGTGCCCTGCAGGAAGAACGGATGCCAGTTGTGGCTCGCATAGAAGATCGATTCCGACTGGCGCACCGCCTCGTATTCCGACTCCTCGCGCGGTCCCGGCACCAGTTGCACCTCGGCGCCGAAAGCGCGGATCTGCGCCACCTTGGGCGCCGGCGTGTAGCTCGGCGCGAGCACCTTCACCTTGATGCCCGCCGCCGCGCCCGCCGCGGCGATGGCCGCGCCGCCGTTGCCCGAGCTGTCTTCCAGCACCGCGTCGACGCCCAGTTGGCGCAGGAACGAAATCATCACGGACGCACCACGGTCCTTGAAGCTGCAGGTCGGGTTGAACCACTCGAGCTTGAAGTGCGGCTCGAATGCGCCCCAGCGCTTCTGCACAAGCGGCGTACAGCCCTCGCCCATGCTCGCGGGCTGGTCGATCACGACCGGCAGCGCCGCGCGATAGCGCCACACCGAGCGCTCGCGCGCATCGATGTCGTCGCGCGTGATGCCCGGCAGCGGCGTCACCATCATCGGATTGCCGTCGTCGGAGCGCCAGCGGCGTTCCGAAAGGTCGTGATACCGGCCGGTGCGGAGATCGATATAGCGTGCGGGTTCCTGGCGTGTCATGCGCGGTTCTCCTGGAGAATCTTTCTGGATTTGGATAATACATCCAGATATGGACTTTCTGTACAACTTGGATTCTTCGTCCAGAATTGGATACATTCCCGCCATGAAGAAGAAGTCCAACAAGCAGCTCCTGGAAATGCTGCGCAACATGGCCGAAGGCCTCGGCGAAACCTTCGCGCCTTTCTGCGAAGTCGTGGTGCACGACCTCAGCAATCCGAAGAACGCGATCTACGCGATCGAGAACAACCTGAGCGGCCGCGAGGTCGGCCAAGCGGTCACCGAGCTCGGCCTTGCCCGCATCCGCGACCCCGAGTACCCGGCGGTGATTTCGAACTACGCCAACACCTTTTCCGACGGCCGCAAGGTCAAGAGCACTTCCATCGGCGTGAAGGACGAGAGCGGCGAGTACGTGGCCGCGCTGTGCCTGAATGTCGACCTGACACTGTTCCAGAGCTTCCAGGGCGCGATCTCGCAGTTCACGCGCATCGACGAGCGCGAGGTACACGAAAGCCTGGACACCGGCGCTGGCCATTCGGAGCGCATCCATGCGCGCATCGACGAATTCGCCGCGTCGCGCGCCACCAGTTCGCGGTCACTCAAGCCCGCGGATCGGAAGCAACTCGTGCAGGAACTGAAGAAAGCCGGTTTCCTGGAGATTCGCCGTGGCGCCGAGATCGCCGCAGCGCACATGGGCGTCTCGCGCGCCACCGTGTACAGCGACGCCAAGTAATAAATAGAGCGAGAGCGGCCGGGCTTACTGCGGCTGCAGGCCGACCTCGTGCGCCACTTTCTGCCAGCGCTCCGCCTCCGAGCGCAGAAACGCGCGCAGCTCGCCCGGCGTCGAGCCCTTCATCTGCACGCCCAGCACCGCCATCCGCTCCTTCACCGAGGGATGCTCGAGCGCCGCGATGGCTTCGCGGCGCAGCTTCTCGATCACCTCGAGCGGCGTGGTGGCCGGCGCCACCATGGCCCACCATTGGTCGATTTCCATGCCCTTGAGGTTGTTCTCCGCGAGCGCGGGCACGTTCTGCAGGCCGGCGATGTTCACGCGCTGCGTGCTCGTGACGAGCAGCGGCCGGATCCTGTTGCCGCCCGCGAGGCTGGAGCCGCTGGCCAACGTTGCGAAGTGGCCGGCCACCGTGCCGGCCGCCACGTCGGTCAGCGCCGGTGCAGAGCCCTTGTACGGAACCATGTTGAAACGGATGTTCGTGCGCCTCGCGAGCATCTCGGCCGCGAGATGGCTCACAGTGCCCGCACCGCTGTGCGCGATGGCCGGTGGCGACGACTTGGCGGCGGCCGACTTGATGAAGGTCTTGAAGTCCTTGCTGTCCCCGTCCATGCCCGCGAAGAACACCAACGGCGAGGTGCCGATCATGGTCACGGGCGTGAAGTCGCGCAGCAGGTCGTAGGGCAGCTTCGCCGTCACCGCCGGCGCGATCGCATGCGGCAGCTCGACGATTGCGATGGTGTAGCCGTCGGGCGCCGCCTTGGCGGCCGCATCGGTGCCGATCATCCCGGCCGCGCCGGGCCGGTTGTCCACGATCACCGGGCTGCCGATGGTCTGGCCCATGCGCTGCGCCATGGCGCGTGCGATGGCGTCGGTGCTGCCGCCCGCGGCCCATGGCACGACGAGCTTGATGGGCCGTTCGGGGTAGGCGGCCCATGCAGGTCGCGCTGCAGCGAGCAGGGCTGTAGAGCCGGCGGCCAGAAAGGCCCGGCGATGAATCGTCGGCATGGTGGGTTCCTTGGGTTCAGACGGCCGGATCGGGCCAGCTCGGATCGCTCGACGCGTTGGCCGTGAGCATCAGCACCACATGCGCGTCGGCGGCGATGGCACCGCTCTCGCGCAGTTGCCGCAGCGCGGCCAGGCCGCCGGCCGCGCACAGTTCGGCGCTCACGCCGGCAGCCGTGAGCAACCGCCGCGCCGCACGCGCCTCGTCGTCGCTCACCACCACCGCGCCGCCGCCCGTGGCGCTGGCGGCCTGCCACTGCAGGTAGGTCACGGTGGCGCCCGCCGTCGAGAACTGCGCGGTGTGGCCGGGATAGCTGCCGTTGATCGCGCCACCCGCGAACACGCGTGCGAGGCGCGGAAACGGCTCCACCAGCCAGAGCCGCGGCAGGCGCGGAATGCGCCCCGCGGCCAGCAGGTCGCGAAAGCCCGCGTAGATGCCCCAGGCGAGGTCGCCGCGCGCGGTGGGAATCACGATGTGGTCCGGCAGGCCGGCGTCGGCCACGCACTCGGGCGCAATCGTCTTGTAGCCCTCGATGGCCAGCGGCGCACTGCCGAGCGCAGGCAAACGGTAGTTGGTCAGCGCGAAGTAGCCGGGGTACTGCGAGCGCTCGCGCACGAAGGCCCAGCGGCCGGCGTTGTCGGCGAACACATAGCGCCGCGCGCCCAGCGCATCGAGCTGGCGCGAATAGGTCGCCGGCATGCCTTCGTAGGTCGCGACCTCGCAGCGCAGGCCCGCCGCCCACGCGTAGTGCGCCGCCGACACCGCGGCATTGCCCGACGATGCGAGCACCAGCGTGTGGGCGCCGAAGTCCAGCGCCTGCGCCACGCCCACCGCCGTCATCCGGTCCTTGTGCGAGCCGGTGGGGTTGCTCGATTCGTCCTTGAGGCCGAGCCGCGCGACGTCGAAATGCCGCGCAAGCTCCGTCATCTCCAGCATCGGCGTCTGGCCCTCGCCGAGGGTGAAGCCCGACGCATAGGGCATGGGGATCGCATCGTGGCCTTCTGCTCGCTCTGTCTGGTTCCCCAGGTCGGGCAGGTAGCTCGCGCGCAATGCGACGTGAAAGCCCGCGCGCTTGCAGGCGGGGCAGCCGTCGTGCGTCAGCGTGACCGGGTAGAGCGCATCGCAGCGCAGGCACTGCAGGCCCCGCAAGCGCGGATTGCGCACCGGCTTGAGCGTGCGGGCCAGGGCGGAGGCGGCGGGATTCCCCGAACGATGGGCCGAGGGGTCCGCTGGCAAGGCGGCGAACTTGAAGTCCAGAACTGGCGAGGGCGTCACAGCGAGGGGATGGGGTTGGAGGTTGTGCCTAAATCTTATGCATTCGGAAATAAAATTACGCACCTTTAGATACTCAATCGATAAATAAACTTATCGGTGGCCATCCATGCGATTCGCCGAAATAGAGACGTTCCGGGCGCTGATGCGGGGCAGCTCCACCCGCAAGGCCGCGGCCTTGCTGCATGTGACGCAGCCCGCCATCAGCCAGTCGCTCAAGCGGCTCGAAGCGCAGGCCGGCATGCTGCTGTTCCAGCGCACGGGCGGGCGGCTGGTGCCCACGCCCGAGGCGCGCGCGCTGTGGATCGAGGTGGAGCGCGTGTTCATCGGCATGGACGCCATCGAGCACCGCGTGAAGAGCCTGCGCGACTTCGGCCTCACCCAGCTGGAACTCAGTTGCTTTCCGGCCTACGGCCTCGGCTTCATGCCGCGCGCCCTCGCCCGCCTGAAGGCGCACCGCGGCGCGAGCCCCTGGCCGCAGGTGTCGCTGCAGGTGCTCAGCTCCAAGGACGTGCGCGACCGGGTGGCGATGGGCATCTCCGACTTCGGGCTCATGGCCGACGAACTCTCGCTCGAAGGCATCGACCACTCGACCTTCTCGCGCTTTCCCGGCGTGGTGGTGATGCCCGAGGGCCATGCGCTCGCGCGCTTCAAGACCATCAAGCCCGAGCAGTTGGCAGAGGCAGCCTTTCTCGCGCTCAACCCCGAAGACCCCTCGCACCAGCGGCTCGAGGCGGCGCTGGCGCCCTACGGCGTGGCGCTGCGCGTGCTGGTGCAGACGCCTTATGCGGCCAGCGTGTGCGAGATGGCGCTGCGCGGCCTGGGCGTGGGGCTGGTCAATCCGATCACCGCGCTCGACTACGCGGAGCGGGGCCTGGTGGTGCGCCGGCTGTCGATCGACGTGCACTTCACCTGCATCCTGGCGCTGCCGGCGGGCAAGGTGCTCTCGGCCACGGCACGCGACTTTCTCTCGCTCATGCGCCTGCAGCTGGCCGAGGACGAGAAGCGCATGCAGCGCTATCTGCGATAGGGCCTGTTCACTTCCAGCTGAACTCGTGGTTCAGCCCGACCACGAACCCGGTTACGCCCCTCCCGCCCACCGGCCGGCTGCGCGAGGCGCTGATGTCCACGCTGATCAGCGGCGTGAGGCTGAAGCGCCCACCGATGCGCGAGGTCCAGATGCCCGAGGCGCGACTGCGCTCGGCGATCAGCGACACGGCATCGTCGAGCGCCCACTCGGCGGCCAGGCCACCGCGCGGCGTGCGCACGCCGGTGCCGAGCGCCCAGTCGGCGCCGAGGTTGGCGTGCAATTGCAGGCTGTCGACGGGCCGCCAGGTCACCGGCACCACGAACTGCCCACCCATGCGGCCACCGCGCCGGAGATCGGACACGGTGCCCATCGACACCGCCGCGCTGAGCGGCGCATCTGCGGCTTGGCCCAGGAACGTCCACTTGAGCTGCGGCCCGGCGCTGATCGTGTGAACGCGTTGTACGTCCTGAACCGAGAGGCGGTCGACGTTCAGCCCCAGCTCGACAGGCCCGACGCGGCACGACGGCCCGATGTGAAAACCCGTGACCGGCTCGACCCCGGTGCGGCCCCACCAGGTCTCGTACTGGCACTGGCCCGGATCGAGCGTGCCCGCGTCGTCGACGTCGAAATGCCCCGCGGCCTCGGCGCCCATGCTCACCAGCGCGCAGGAAGCCATCCACAGCCAGCCGGGATGCCAGCAGCGGCTCGTTCGTCGGATTGTTGTTCTCTTGCTGCTGTTCTTCATCGCGCACCCCAAGGCCCTCGGACCATTCTAGGGAGGCGGAAAGTCGGCGCGGTGACGCACCGCAGCACGGCTGCGAAGCCTTCTCAGATTTCGAACTGCGGCTGCAGCTCGCGGATGCGCTTGATCGCCACGCCGGCCGCGGCGGTGCGCGTCTCCACACCCAGCTTCACGTACACCCGCTCCAGGTGCTTCTTGGCCGTGGCCGGGCTGCTGCCGAGGATCTCGCCGATGTCCTTGTTGGTCTTGCCCTTGACCACCCAGTACAGCACCTCGGCCTCGCGTGCGGTGAGCTTCAGGCTCAGGCTCATCGCCTCGATCACCCCGGTGTCGGACACCTCGCGCATGATGATCATCCACTCGTCGCCGTCGTCGTCCTGCCCGGTCTGCTGGTGCAGGCGCAGCGTGAGGCTGTTCGCGCCCTGCGCGATCGAAAGCGCCGGCGGCTCGATGCCGCGCTGGCGCGCATCGGGCGTGTGGCGCAGCAGCCATTCGAGCACCGCGGGCGGCGTCTCGGGGGCACGCGTCTCGCAGTAGCGGTGCAGCAGGTCGCGCGCGAGCGCCGTCTGCCAGATGAGGCGCCCCTCGGGCAGCCGCACGGTGATGCTCGCGTAGCCGAAGGCATCGAGCGCATTGCGCGCCTGGCCGGCCTGCCGCGCGTCCTGCCGCGCGCGGCGCGCGCCCTGCAGGTGCACGTTCATGCGCGCGAGGACTTCCTTGGGCTTGATGGGCTTGGTGACGTAGTCGACGCCGCCGGCTTCGAGCGCGGCCACGAGGTGCTCGGTTTCGGTGAGGCCGGTCATGAACACGATGGGAATGTGCGCGGTCGCAGCATCGGCCTTGAGCCGGCGCGCCACCTCGAAGCCGTCGATGCCCGGCATCATCGCGTCGAGCAGCACGATGTCGGGCCGCGCCTGCGCGGCGCGCTGCAGCGCCTGCTCGCCGTTGGTGGCGATGAGCACGGTGTATCCCGATTCGTCCAGCGCGTCGTGCAGCACCGCGAGGTTGTCGGGCACGTCGTCCACGATGAGCACGAGGTCGGCGTTGACGCCCTCGTCGCGCAAGCTTCGTGCGAGGGGCGATGGTTCGGGAGGCGGGGTGGTTGTCATGGCGCACTCACTGCTTCGGCCAGCGCCCGGCTCATGGCCTCGAACTGGAACTGGCGCGCCAGCACGCGCTGCGCCTCGGTCCATGCCATGCACTCGGGCTGTTCGGTGTCGATGTCGTCGAGCTGGTTCATGATGCCGCGGAAGTAGCCCAGGCTCACCGCTTCGTCGAGTGCGCGCAGGCGCTCGCGCGAGGGCGGTTGCATCGTCTTCGGCGCGGCCGGCGCGGGCAACGCGGCTGCGGTGTCGGTCCACTTGAGGCCGAGCCGGCGTTCGAGCCAGTCGAGCAGTTCGGTGTGGCGCACGGGTTTCACGAAGAAGTCTTCGGGCGCGATGCCCACGTCGTTGTCCAGGCCCTTGTCGAACGCATTGGCCGAGACGATGGCCACGGCCTCGTCGGTCAGGCCGAGCTTGCGCGCGCGGCGGATCGTTTCCCAACCATCGATGCCGGGCATCGCGAGGTCGACGAACATCGCGTCGGGCCGGTAGCCGGCGGCGATGAGGTCCAGCGCATCGTGGCCGCTGGCCGCAGTGCGCAGCTCGAAACCCAGCGGCGCGAGCACGTGCTCGAGCAGGTCGCGGTCGGCCTCTTCGTTGTCGACCACCAGCAGACGTCGGCGCGCACCTTCATAGCCGCGGCGAGCGCGCGCCACAGGCACCGGCCGGCTCGCGCCCACCGCCGTGTCGTGCACGCGCGGCAAGAAGAGCCGCACGCAGAAAAGCGAGCCCACGCCCGGCGTGCTCTGCACTTTCATCTCGCCGCCCATCAGGTCGGTCAGCATCTTGGCGATGGTGAGGCCGAGGCCCGCACCCGGCGCCGACGAGGCCGCCGCGTTGCCGCGCGCGAAGGGCTCGAAGATGCGGTCGATGTCCTCGGTCGTCATGCCCGGCCCGGTGTCCTCGATCTCGATGGCCGCGAACTCACGTGCATACGCCAGGCGCAGCGTGACCTGCCCCGCCGCTGTGAACTTGATCGCGTTGCCCAGCAGGTTGATGAGGATCTGCCCCACCCGCTTCTCGTCGGCGCGCACCACCTCGGGCAAGGCGCCTCCGGCTTCGAAGCGGAACTGCAGCCCCTTCTCGGCGGCCTGCAGCTCGAACATGTC
Organism: Variovorax paradoxus EPS; assembly: GCF_000184745.1. Classification (NCBI taxonomy): domain Bacteria; kingdom Pseudomonadati; phylum Pseudomonadota; class Betaproteobacteria; order Burkholderiales; family Comamonadaceae; genus Variovorax; species Variovorax paradoxus. The sequence goes on from NC_014931.1 coordinate 5,273,120, forward strand.
GGCCAGCTCCCGCATGGTGTCGGCAAAGCGCATCGGCCGCGCATGCAGCGTGAGCTTGCCGGCCTCGATGTGCGCGATCGCCAGCGTGCCTTCGATGAGCGACAACAGATGCTCACCGCCGCGCTTGATGACCGCCACCGCCTGCTGGCGATGCGGCGGCACCGAGTGGTCTTCGCCCATCAGCTGCGCATAGCCGAGGATGCTGTTGAGCGGCGTGCGCAGCTCGTGGCTGATGGCGCTGATGTAGCGGCTCTTGGCCTGGTTGGCCTGGTCGGCGGCGCGCTGGGCCTGCTCGGCGACGGCCCTCGCCTCTTCGGCCGTTTGCTTGGCAGCCTGCAGGGCGCGGTCGGTTTCGCGGTGCAGCTCGATCTCGCGCAGCAGCAGGTGGGTCTGGCGGTTCGACTCTTCCTGCGCGACCTTGCGGCTCTGGTGCGCGAGCACCAGCCACCACGCCACGATGCCAGCGATGACCAGGAGCGCCATGTACGCCTTGAGAAACCCCGAGCGCAACGCCGACTGCTGCACGCCTGCCCAAACCTCGGACACGCCGGCCTGCGACGCGAGCTCGACCGCACTCTCGGCCAGCGCCCGCAGCTCCTGCTGATAGAGCACGCCGAACACCACCGCCAGCAGCGGCACGATGATCAGCATCAGCAGCAGGAAGTGCCCCAGGCCGGTGTCCAAGTAGCGCCAGCTGCGCCGTGGCAGCAGCCAGCGCAATGCGGCCGACCACTGCGACGACAGGCTCGCATGCGGCTTGCACAGGTCGCCGCAGCGCGCATCGAGCGTGCAGCACAGCGAGCAGATCGCGCCCTGGTAGGCCGGGCAATGCGCCATGTCCGGCCCTTCGTACTCGCGCTCGCAGATCACGCAGTGCTGCACCTTTAGGCGCTGGTAGTTGCCGCTTTCGTCCGATTCGACCTTCGCCCAGCGCACCGCGCGGCCACCCGCTGCCGGGGTGAACGGCACGGCGCCCGTCGCATCGGAGGCCCGCGCCAGGTAGTACTTGCCGCCGGTCGCCCACGCCAGCAGCGGCGAGGCGATGAGCGCGGTGCCCAGCGCGATCAGCGCCGAGAACGCTTGCGCCAGCGGCCCGAACACGCCCAGGTGCGCGGTGATCGACAGCACCGAAGCCAGCGCCATCGCGCCCACGCCCACCGGGTTGATGTCCCACAGGTGCGCGCGCTTGAACTCGATGCCCGGCGGCGAGAGCCCCAGCGGCTTGTTGATGACCAGGTCGGCCACCACCGACATCATCCAGGCGATGGCGATGTTGGCGAAGAGGCCGAGCACATCGCCCAGCGCCTCGAACACGTTCATCTCCATCAGCATGAAGGCGATGAGCGCGTTGAACACCACCCACACCACCCGCCCCGGATGGCTGTGCGCCACGCGTGAGAAGAAATTGCTCCAGGCCAGCGACCCCGCATAGGCGTTGGTCACGTTGATCTTGAGCTGCGAGATCACCACGAACAGCGCCGTCGCGGCCACTGCCCAGCCGTAGTTCGGAAACACGTACTCGTAGGCCGCGAGGTACATCTGGTTCGGATCGACCGCGCGCTCCACCGGCACCATGTGCGTGATGGCCAGGTAGGCCAGCAGCGCCCCGCCCAGCATCTTGAACACGCCCAGCACCACCCAGCCCGGGCCGCCGGCCAGCACGCCCGCCCACCAGAGCCGCCCGGTGGTGGCGGTGCGCGCGGGCATGAAACGCAGGTAGTCGGCCTGCTCACCCATCTGGGTGATGAGCGCGATGCCGACCGTCAGGGCCGCGCCAAACAGGTGCAGATCGAAGCCCTTGGTGCCGGTCTTGACCCCGTTGTAGTGCACGATGCCAGCGAACGCACCAGGATCGCGCACGAGCACGAACACAAAAGGCACCACCAGCATCAGCAGCCAGAGCGGCTGCGTCCAAAGCTGCAGCCGGCTGATGGCCGAAACGCCATGCGTGACCAGTGGAATGACCACCAGCGCGCACACCAGATACCCCCAGACCGGCGGAATGCCCAGCGCCAGCTCCAGCGCATAGGCCATCACGGCCGCTTCGAGCGCGAAAAAAATGAAGGTGAAGCTCGCGTAGATCAGCGAGGTGAGCGTCGAGCCGATGTAGCCGAAACCGGCGCCGCGGGTGAGCAGGTCCATGTCGACGCCGTAGCGCGCCGCGTACACGCTGATCGGCAGCCCCGCCAGGAAAATGATGAGCCCGGTGACCAGGATCGCCCAGAAGGCATTGGCAAAGCCGTACTTCACCAGCAGCGTGGCGCCCACCGCCTCGAGGATCAGGAACGACGCCGCCCCGAAAGCCGTGTTGGCCACCCGCCATTCGGACCACTTGCGAAAGCGCTGCGGCGTGTAGCGCAGCGCATAGTCTTCGAGCGTTTCGCTCGCGACCCAGCTGTTGTAGTCGCGCCGGACCTTGACGATGCGCTGGGGGGCGTCATCGGGGGTGGTTGGCGTATCGGCAGCGTTCACACCGTTTCGGTGCATCTTTCGTGCCATCCGTACGACGTTTGGCGAACAGGGCACGACTGTTGCAAAGAAGAAGGCTTGCCCATAATGGCCGACCCTTCCCCAGCCACCCGATGCCGCTCCCATGGAACTGACCCCGCGCGAAAAAGACAAGCTGCTGATCTTCACCGCGGCGCTGCTCGCCGAACGCCGCAAGGCCCGCGGCCTGAAGCTCAACTACCCTGAAGCCATCGCGCTGATTTCCGCCGCCGTGATGGAAGGCGCCCGCGACGGCAAGAGCGTCGCCGAACTCATGAGCGACGGGCGCTCGGTGCTGACCCGCGCCGACGTCATGGACGGCATCGCCGAGATGATCCCGGACATCCAGGTCGAAGCCACCTTTCCGGACGGGACCAAGCTGGTCACCGTCCACCAGCCCATCGTCTGACCCGACCGCAAAAAAGAACCGTCATGCGCCAAACCACTTCCAAGACCCTCGCCCTGCTCGCCCTCCTCTTGCCGCTCGCGGCCAGCGCCCACACAGGCGTCGATGGCGGCCTGCATCACGGCTTCACCACCGGCTTCCTGCACCCGCTGACCGGCGCCGATCACCTGGCCGCCATGGTCGCGGTCGGTTTCTGGAGCGCACTGGCCGCGCGCCGCGCCTGGCCCGACCTGCTGTGGGCGCCGCTGGCGTTCGCCGGCATGCTGCTGGTGGGCGCGCTGATGGGCCTCGCCGGCGTTCAACTGCCAGCCGTCGAACCGATGATCGCGGCCTCGCTGCTGGTGCTGGGCCTGCTGGTGGTCACGCGCACTCACCTGCCGGCGGCTGTTGCGATGGCGGTGGTCGGCGTGTTCGCCGTCTTCCACGGCGTGGCCCACGGTTACGAGCTCGCAAGCGAGCAAGGCGCCGCACTCACGCTGGCCGGCATGGTCAGCGCGACCGTGCTGCTGCACCTCGCCGGCATCGCGTTCGGCTGGGCCTTGCGCCACGCCAACGCCTGGTTGCCCCGCGTAGCGGGCGCCGCCGTGGTGGTGCTGGGTGCAACGCTTTTGGCGCAAGCCGTCTGATCGCAATGACCCCCGGCGAACTCCTCACCGACAACGGCGACCACACGCTCAACCCCGGCCGCCGCACCCTCACCCTGGTGGTGCAGAACACCGCCGACCGGCCGATCCAGGTCGGCTCGCACTATCACTTCGCCGAGACCAACGGCGCCCTCGGTTTCGACCGCGAAGCCGCGCGCGGCATGCGCCTGAACATCGCCTCGGGCGCCGCGGTGCGCTTCGAGCCGGGGCAGCAGCGCACGGTCGAACTCGTCGATTACTCGGGCGATCGCATCGTCTACGGCTTTCGCGGCCTGGTTCAAGGAAAGCTCTAAAACATGGCCACCATCGGGCGACGCGCCTATGCAGAAATCTTCGGCCCCACCGTGGGCGACCGGGTCCGCCTTGCAGACACCGAGCTGCTGATCGAAGTCGAGGCCGACTACACGCTGCGTGCCGGCGGCTACGGCGAAGAAGTGAAGTTCGGCGGCGGCAAGACGATTCGCGACGGCATGGCGCAATCGCAGCGCACCCGCGCGCAAGGCGCCGTCGACACCGTGCTCACCAACGCGCTCATCCTCGACCACTGGGGCATCGTGAAAGCCGACATCGGGCTCAAGGACGGCCGCATCGCCGCCATCGGCAAGGCCGGCAACCCCGACGTGCAACCGGGCGTGGACATCGTCATCGGCCCGGGCACCGAAATCATCAGTTGCGAAGGCAACATCGTCACCGCGGGCGGCATCGACAGCCACATCCACTTCATCTGCCCGCAGCAGATCGAAGAGGCGCTGTCTTCCGGCGTGACGACGATGCTCGGTGGCGGCACCGGCCCCGCCACCGGCACCTTCGCGACCACCGCCACGCCCGGCCCCTGGCACATCGAGCGCATGCTGCAGGCGGCCGATGCGTTCCCGATGAACCTGGGCTTCCTCGGCAAGGGCAATGCGAGCCTGCCGGATGCGCTGCACGAGCAGATCGAGGCCGGCGTCATCGGCCTGAAGCTGCACGAGGACTGGGGCACCACGCCCGCGGCCATCAGCAATTGCCTCGATGTGGCCGACGCCACCGACACGCAGGTGGCGATCCACAGCGACACGCTCAACGAATCGGGCTTTGTCGAGAACACCATCGCCGCCGTGGGTGGCCGCGCGATCTGCGCGTTCCACACCGAAGGCGCGGGTGGCGGCCATGCACCGGACATCCTGCGCGTGGTGGGCGAGGCGAACTTCCTGCCGTCGTCCACCAACCCCACGATGCCCTACACCGTGAACACGCTCGACGAGCACGTCGACATGCTCATGGTGTGCCACCACCTCGATGCAGGAATCGCCGAAGACCTGGCCTTCGCCGAGTCGCGCATCCGCAAGGAAACCATCGCCGCCGAAGACGTGCTGCACGACCTCGGCGCAATCAGCATGTTCAGCTCCGACAGCCAGGCCATGGGCCGCGTCGGCGAGGTGATCATCCGCACCTGGCAGACCGCGCACAAGATGAAGGTGCAGCGCGGCACGCTCCCCGAAGACAGCGAACGCAACGACAACTTCCGCGCGAAGCGCTACGTCGCCAAGTACACGATCAACCCGGCGATCGCGCACGGCATCGCGCACGAGGTGGGCTCGCTGGAAGTCGGCAAGTGGGCCGACATCGTGATCTGGAAGCCCGCCTTCTTCGGCGTGAAGCCCTTCACCATCCTGAAGGGCGGCACGATTGCGATGGCCGCGATGGGCGACCCGAGCGCGTCGATCCCGACGCCGCAGCCGGTGCACTTTCGCCCGATGTTCGGCGCGTACGGCGGCTCGCTCGCGAAGAGCTCGCTCACCTTCGTCTCGCAGGCCGGGCTCGCCTCGGGCATCAAGGAGCGCTACGGTTTAGCCAAGCACCTCTGCGCGGTGAAGAACATCCGCAACGTGCGCAAAGGCGACCTGATCCACAACGGCTATACGCCGAAGATGGAAATCGATGCGCAGACCTACGCGGTGCGCGCCGACGGGCATCTGCTGACCTGCGAGCCGGCGAAGCTGCTGCCGATGGCGCAGCGGTATTTCCTGTTCTAGATGCTGCGGGCCTCAGGGCGAGCGAGGTGCCATGTGGCCTCGGATCCAATTGGCGAAGCTGCTCTCGTTCATGGCGCTGGCGGCGACGTCGAGCATCACCAGCGTAGCCTCGGCCTGCGTCGCCACCAGTCGCTGGCCGTTCAGGGCAAGGAACAGACCAACGGACAGGAATGCCGCGCGCTTGTTGCCGTCGATGAACGGATGGTTCTTGGCCAGTCCCACGCCGTAAGCGGCCGCGAGGTCTGCCGCGTCGGGCGACTCGTAGCTCACGAGGTTGAGCGGACGCGCAAGCGCGGACAGCAGCATCGTTTCGTCGCGCAGGCCGGAAGCTCCACCATGCTCGGCGAGGCTTTCGTCATGCAACAGGATCAAGGTGCGCCTGTCGATCCAGCGCCAAGTGCTCATTTGGCGAGCTGGTGGAAGGTGTCGCGGAATTCGCGCATGAATTCGCGGCCAAGCTTCAGTTGTTCTTCGATCTCGGGGTCGTATGGCGTCAGGGTAACGCCGTTGGCGGCCTCGGTCAGGAACAGCGTGTCGCCCTTTTCTACCTTGAGCCGCGCCAGCACTTCCTTGGGAAGAATCACACCGACGGAGTTGCCGATCTGGGTCAATTTGAGTGCCGACATGAAGGCCTCCGAAGTTATAACAGACGTTATATTACCGACGTCTCACCGCTAAAAGCAAGTCACCATGCTCACCGCCAACAAACTCATGCCACAGGGCCGGGGCCTCGCGCCCGTGCTGCTCAAGCGCGCCGCCACCATCGAACTCGAATGGGACGTCCGCCAGAAAAGCCGCTTCGACGCCACCGACTCGCAGGGCCGGCAGATCGGCATCTTCCTCGCGCGCGGCACCGCGGTGCGTGGCGGCGATGTGCTGGTGGCCGAAGACGGTTCGCTGATCCGCGTCATCGCAGCACCGCAGCCCGTGCTGCGCATCACGCACTGCACGGCCCACGGCACGCCCTTCGACCTGACGCGCGCGGCCTATCACCTGGGCAATCGGCACGTGCCGATCGAGCTCAAGCCCGACCACCTGAAGATCGAACCCGACCACGTGCTGGCCGACATGCTGCGCTCGATGCACCTGATCGTCGTCGCCGTGGAGGAAGCCTTCGAGCCCGAGGGCGGCGCCTATGGCTCGCACGAGCATTCGCATGGCGGCGGTCATGACCATGCCCACGATCACGGCCATTCGCACGGCGCCAGCAAAGGCCCGAAGCCACTCGTGCTCGCGCCGGAATTGCTCGACGACCATGCCGACCATCCGCACGGTCACGACCACAGCCACCACGGCCACTCCCACTGACATGCCCGAACCGGCCAGCGCCCACAGCCTCCTGCAACTCATCTGGCTGGCCTCCCCCGCCCTGCCCGTGGGCGGTTTCTCGTACTCCGAGGGCGTCGAGGCAGCGGTCGAATGGGCCGGCATCGACTCCGAAGCCAAGGCCGCCGAATGGCTCGCCGACCAGCTGCACCTGAGCTTCGCGCGCGGCGACCTCGCGCTGGTCGCGCAGGCCATCCCCGCTTGGCGGGCGAACGACACACCGCGCATCCGTCAGCTCAACGAATGGGTCATGACCACCCGCGAATCCGCCGAGTTCTTCCTGCAGACCGAGCAGATGGGCCGCTCCTTCGTCGAGTGGCTCAAGCTGCATCACGCGGACACGGCCGAGGTCTTCAAGGACCTGCCCGCGAGCTACCCCGTGGCCTTCGCCTTCGCGCTCGGCCGCAGCGGCGCCACGGTGCACGACGGCTGCCTCGCCTTCGCCTTCGGCTGGGCCGAGAACATGGTGGCCGCCGCCGTAAAAGCCGTGCCGCTCGGCCAGAGCGCGGGCCAGCGCATCCTCGCGCGGCTGGCAAACGAAATCCCCGCGGCCGTCGACCGTGCGATGCAACTGGGCGACGACGAACGCCAAGCTTTTGCGCCCCTCCTGGCCGTGCTCTCGGCCCGCCATGAAACACAATATTCCCGCCTCTTTCGAAGCTGACCGAACCGGACAACGCCCATGACCTCCGCCCTGCACCACATCCCCCACCGCACCAAGAGACTGCCCCCGCTGCGCGTGGGCATCGGCGGCCCCGTCGGCTCGGGCAAGACCACGCTGCTCGAAATGCTCTGCAAGGCGATGCGCGACAAGTACGACCTCGTGGCCATCACCAACGACATCTACACCAAGGAAGACCAGCGCCTCCTCACAGTGGCCGGCGCGCTGCCCGCCGAACGCATCATGGGCGTGGAAACCGGCGGCTGCCCGCACACCGCGATCCGCGAAGACGCATCGATCAACCTCGAAGCCATCGACCGCATGCTCGAGGACTTTCCGGATGCCGACGTGGTGTTCGTCGAATCCGGCGGCGACAACCTCGCGGCCACCTTCAGCCCGGAGCTCTCGGACCTCACCATCTACGTGATCGACGTGGCGGCCGGCGAAAAGATTCCGCGCAAGGGCGGCCCCGGCATCACCAAGAGCGACCTCTTCGTGATCAACAAGATCGACCTTGCACCCTACGTCGGCGCGAGCCTGGAAGTGATGGAGCAGGACACGCAGCGCATGCGCCGCCAGCGGCCCTACGTGATGACGAACCTCAAGACCCACACCGGCGTGGCCGAGGTGGTGGCCTTCATCGAGCAGCGCGGCATGCTCACCGAAGGCTGACAGGCTCTTTCAGCGCTCAGAGTTCGCTGCCGTCCCGCAACTGCCGCGCCTTGTAGACGAGCCGCACGCTCGCACGGCGCGGGTCGCTGACCTGCTGCACATAGACATCGGCGTCGCCGCTCGTCCACGCGGCGTAAGCGCTGCCCGGATCGCGCGACGCGAGTTCGTTGCCGAACACGCCGCGGCCCCATTGCACTAGCTGCCCGAATGCGGAGGCGCCGCTGTCGGGCGCGGACTGCGCCGTGGCCACGTATTCGACGCGCCGCAACTCCGACGCCGCAAAGAAGAAGGTCGGCTCGAACATCAACCCCGCCATCTCCACGGGCGCTGCGCGCCAGCTTCCGAGCAGGCCACCGGTCAGCCGCTTCGGGCGGTGCACGCGCTCGGCGGCGGGTAGTGCCGCCTGCAGTTCATCGGCCGTCATGCCGAGCCGCACGCCTGGCGGCAAGGCTTGCGCATGCAGCGCGCCGGTAGCGAGAAAAATCGCGCTCGCGGCGAGCAGACGAAGAAGAGACAAGGGGGCTGAAATTCGCACGTTCGGCATCGAAAGGAAAAGCGGCGGCACCGTGGGACCGCGAGTATGACGCGGAGTTCCACGGCGCGGCAGCGCACGCCCTTCAAGCCCCAGCGATGGACTCGTGCAAAGGCAGCCGCAGCGTCAGGCCCAGTGCGCCATCGGCGTGCGGCGCCGAATAGATCCGCCCGCCATGGCGGCTCGCAATGCGTTCGCAGGCGCGCGCACTGGCTTGCGACGCGGCGTCGAGGGCATCGAAGAACCGCGCGAGCGGCGGCCGCACATCGTCTGCATCGAGATCGCGCCAATGGACGACGGCATGCCCTCGCTCCACGCGCGCAGAGACCTGCAGCGTGGCACCGGCACGCATCACGCTCGCCGCATGCGCCGCGACCTTGGACAGCAGTTCGCACAACTCCGCCTTGATGGCGAAGACGTGCACGGCTTCAGGCGGAAGCTGGATGTCGAAGCGGATGCCCGCCAAGTCCGGCGCCACACCGAGCAGCGGCCGCAGGTCCTGCACGCTGCTGGCCAGCAGCTTCTGCCTCACATCGTCGCGCGCCTGCTGCGCCATGGTGCGGGCCGATGCGCCCGCCCGCATGTTCACGACGAAGAGAGAACCCATCATCGCGACCACGCCGGCAAGGCCCAGCGCAATGGCCACCGCAATGAAGAACCCAAGACTGCCGGAATACATGTGTGTGCGGCCTTTCCTCAACGCGGCCCGGGCGCACGAAACTCGAGCGCGCCCGAGGCACCGCGCTCGCAGCTTCCCGGCAATGCATCCGCACGCGGCCCCGGCAGCGCAGGCCGCGCACCTTCGGGCTGGCCTTCGCACAGATCCCATCGCGCCATCGGCGGCCCGTGATGCTCTAAGGACATCGGGAAAGGCGGCGGTCCGCCGCGAAACATCGGCGGCGGCCGGAGTGGCATGGGCGGCGGCAGCATGATGCAGCCCGACAGGCCGGCCGCTGCCAGCGCGCCCGCGAAGTGATGGATTCGTCGCGTCATTTTTTGAATCGATTCAAAGCGTTGGCCGCCCGGCCGGTGCGACAGGGCGAACGCCCCGTCGCACCGGCCGGGCCCGTCGTCAGAACGCGTGGCGGATGCCGAAGTCGTAGCCCGTCGACGAGCGAGGCAGGCCCGTGTAGCCCACGCCCGTGCTGCCGTAGCCCGTGGTGGCCGCGGCCGTCAGGCTGCCGGTGTAGGCCGCGTCGTTGCGGTTGTTCACGCGTGCAACGGTGGCGTACAGCGCGGTGCGCTTGGAGAGGTTGTGCACATAGCCGATCGCGAACTTGTTGACGCGCGGGTCGTCGCCGGTGATGCCGACGGCGCCTTCGTTGTATCGCACCGTGGAGTACGACGCGCGGACGAGGCCCGCGCCCACCGGCATGCTCGCACCGATGAGGTAACCGTTGTAGCTGTCGTGGCTGTTGCCCACGGCGAGCGCGAACTTGTTCTGCACGTTCGAGAGTTCGCCGAAGAGCTTGACGGGCCCGAAGTCATACGACGCGCCGAGGTTGATGGTCTGCACCTTGCGCGTGAGCGAAGTGGTGTCGACCGCGACGTTCTGGCCCACCGCCAATGCGACATCGAGCGGTCCGTTCGCGTAGCCGAAGCGTCCACCGACGTAGCGGCCCGCGCTGCTGCTGGTCGCGGCGGTCGTGTCGGTGGCGCTGGTCTTTGTGTTCTCGTTCAGGCTGTACTGGACCTGGCCATAGAAGCCACCGAGGTTCGGCGGCAGGAAGTAGCCGACCATGTTGCTCGCGCGCACATAGTTCGAGTTGGCAAGGCCCGCGCTGCTGCTCACCGAATAGATCGCGCTGGAGCCCGAACCGTTGGTGCCGAACGGATCGAACACCGTGTCGTTCCAGAAGGTGGCCGTGTAATCGCGGCCCAGCCGCAGCTCGCCGAAGCCACCGGAGAGGCTGACGGTGGAGCGGCGGTTGAAGCTCGCGATGCCGGTGGCGCCGTCGTCGTTGCTGATCGGCGATTCGAGCCAGAAGCTGGCGGCCAGGCCACCACCCAGGTCTTCCGTGCCGCGAAAGCCGATGCGGCTGGAGTTGTAGCCGGAGTTGGCAAGACTCCATTGGCTCTGCTTGCTGCTCGCACCCGTGACCGGGGCACGCGACGTGGCGCTCTGGTAGCTCACGCCGGCATCGATGACGCCGAACAAGGTAACGGACGATTGGGCAGAGGCCAGGCCGGTGACGGCCAGCGCGGCGAGTGCCGTGAGGGATTTCTTCATTCAGGTTTCTCCGGGTTTTCAGCTGCTCTACATCGAGCGGCTGAACGGATGGTCTCGTCCAAATTTGGAGGAATCTGGTGGACGCCGCGTGCTTTGCATGCGGTGTTGTTTTGAGCGCACTCACCACGATGCAAGCGGCCGGCACAGCGGGGTTCGCAGCGCCGCAGCGCAGACCGCGCGCCTCCCCAAAGCAAGCACGTACTAAAAGTCTCCCAAAAGCCCAGCAATGCTTCGCCATCCCGAAGGAGTCCACATGACCATTGTTTTGCAAAGCACCCTTGCCGCATCGCTGGGCATACAGCAACTGTCCAACGCGTTCACACCCGCCTTCTCTCACCTGCGCATTCTTCGCAACCTCATCATCCCGATGCCTTCGGGATGCGCGGTTCCCACAGCGCGCATCGACGCCGTCATCGTGTGCGAGACCGGCGTGTACCTGTTCGAGATCAAGGCGTGGCGCAACGCCTTCGTCTATCGGAAGAAATCCGACGAAGCCCCGCCGCGCTGGTTCCTTCGACTCAACGGATGCACGAGAGCACGCGAAGTGAAAGACCCCGCATGGCAAGGCGGCCGCAAGACAACGCAGCTGCGCAGCCTGCTGTCCGACGACCTGCGCCTGCAGTACTTCGTGCTCCTGCCCTGCGAAGGCGTGGCGCTCGAAGGCGTCATGCCTGCCGCCGTCATCACGCAGCAAGACCTGCCCTACATCGCACGCCTCGTGCGCAACAACGGACGCACCGCGCGCACCTATCCGCTGCTCGATGCCCATGCCGTCGAACGCACCGTGCAGCGGCTGCTCGACATCCAGGGTGACCTGTCGATGGAGACGCATCTGCAGAACTGCCGCGAAAGAAGCGAGCAGCAACCGCCGATGCGGTGGCCCGTCATGCGTGCAATGGGATTGCAGTAGCAGCCTTTACAGGCTTTACCAAAGGCGCTGGGGAGCGTCCCATATTTCTCCGACATTGGCGAAGACCATGCGGCGATGCATCTCCCCAAGTCCCTCGCGGCCATCGCTGCACTGCTCGTTTCGATGGCCGCCGTCCCCGCATGGGCCGTCGACCCTTTCACCGTTCGCGACATCCGGCTCGAAGGCCTGCAGCGCGTCGAACCCAGCACTGTTTTCACCACCCTCGGCATCAAGGCCGGCGACAACTACAGCGACGAGCGCGGCAGCGCCGCCATTCGCGCGCTGTTCGAGCTGGGCCTGTTCAAGGACGTGCGCATCGACGTCGACGGCAACGTGCTTGTGGTCATCGTGGAAGAGCGCCCCACCGTCGCCGATGTCGATTTCGTCGGCACCAAGGAATTCGAGAAATCCGCGCTCCAGAAGGCCTTGCGCGAGATCGGACTCGCCGAAGGCCAGCCCTACGACAAGGCGCTCGCCGACCGCGCCGAGCAGGAGCTGAAACGCCAGTACGTGAGCCGCAGCCTCTACAACGCAGAGGTCGTGACCACCGTCACGCCGCTGGAGCGCAACCGCGTCAACCTCACGTTCACCGTCGTCGAAGGCGAGTCAGCACGCATCAAGAGCGTGCGCGTCGTCGGCAACAAGGCTTTCAGCGAAAGCACGCTGCTCGACCTGTTCGACCAGGACAGCGGCGGCTGGCTCGCCTGGTACACCAAGTCGAACCAGTACTCGCGCAGCAAGCTCGCCGCCGACCAGGAAACGCTGCGCTCCTACTACCTCACGCGCGGCTACCTGGAGTTCCGCATCGACTCCACGCAGGTCGCCATCTCACCGGACCGGCAGTCGCTGGACCTCACGCTCAACATCACCGAGGGCGAGAAGTTCGCAGTCGCCGGCGTGCGGCTCGAAGGCAACTACTTCGGCCGCGAAGACGAGTTCAAGACCCTCGTGACAGTGCGCCCCGGCGCGCCCTACAACGGCGAGGACGTGGCCGCCACCACCAAGGCCTTCACCGACTACTTCGGCACCTTCGGCTACGCGTTTGCGCGCGTGAAGGCCGAGCCCGAGATCGACCGGGCCAACAACCGCGTGACGTTGGTGCTGAAGGCCGAGCCCGCGCGCCGCGTGTACGTGCGGCGACTGAACATCGGCGGCAACGCGCGCACGCGCGACGAGGTGATCCGTCGCGAGTTCCGGCAGTTCGAAGGCGCCTGGTACGACGGCAACAAGATCAAGCTCTCGCGCGACCGCGTCGACCGGCTCGGCTACTTCACCGAAGTGAACGTGGAGACCACCGAAGTACCCGGCAGCAACGACCAGATCGACCTCACGGTCAACGTGGCCGAGAAACCCACCGGCTCGCTGCAGCTGGGCGCGGGCTATTCGTCGACCGACAAGGTCTCGCTCACCTTCGGCATCACGCAGGAGAACGTGTTCGGTTCGGGCAACTACCTCGGGCTGCAGGTCAACACCAGTTCGTACAACCGCACGATCTCGCTCACCGCGACCGATCCGTACTTCACGAAGGACGGCATCTCGCGCACGCTCAACGTCTTTCACACCACCACGCGGCCCTACTACGAGGCCGACGGCAACTACAAGCTCGCGAGCGATGGCGGCTCCGTGCGCTTCGGGCTGCCGGTGGGCGAGCTGGACACGGTGTTCCTGGGCATCGGCGTGGAGCGCTATTCGTTCACGCCCGGCACCAACGGTTCGTACACGCTGGTCGATGGCTCCTACGTCTACACCGGCACGCCGCAGGCTTATCTCGACTACTTCAAGTGCACCGGCACCGCGCCGAGCGTGGTGTGCACCGGCAGCAACGTGGTGGGCATTCCCGCGACGGTGGGCTGGTCGCGCGACGACCGCGACAGCGCGCTTGTGCCGACCACCGGGCGCCTGCAGCGCGCGAACCTCGAAGTGGGCGTGGGCAGCGCGCTGCGCTACCTGAAGACCGACTACCAATACCAGCAGTACTTCGCGCTTTCCAAGCAGTACACGCTGGCCGTCAACGGCCAGCTCGGCTATGCAAAGGCGCTGGGCGGCAGCACCTTCCCGATCTTCAAGAACTTCTACGCGGGCGGGCTCGGCTCGATCCGCGGCTTCGAGCAGAACTCGCTCGGGCCGGTCGATGCGGTCACGGGCGGTTCGCTCGGCGGTACGCGCAAGGCGATCTTCAACATGGAGTTCAGCACGCCCTTCCCCGGGGCGGGCAACGACCGGTCGCTCAGGCTCTACACCTTCATCGATGCGGGCAACGTGTTCGCCGACCGCACGGCCAGCATGACCGATGCGCAGTGGAAAGCGCAGAACCGCATCCGCGCCTCGGCGGGCCTGGGCATCAGCTGGATCTCGCCGCTGGGGCCGCTGCGGCTCGCGTATGCGGTGCCGCTGGCGTACCAGAAAGCGGACACCGCCAACGGCATCGCGGCGGACCGCACGCAGCGCTTCCAGTTCCAGATCGGCACCTCCTTCTGAAGAAAGAAAGGACAACGCCATGAGCCGCATCCTGATGGTCGAAGACGGGCGCGACAGCGCCTTTGCGCTGCTGGACCACCTCTGCAACGCGGGCCACGAGGTCGAGCACATCGGCGACGGCGCGGCGGCGCTCGACCGCATCCTGAGTTCGCCGCCTGCGCTGACCTTGCTCGACGTGGTGCTGCCTCGAATCGACGGCCTCGAGGTGCTGCAGCAGGTGCGCTCGCACAGCGACCATCCGATCATCATGCTGACGGCGCGCACGCGCGAGGTCGATCGCCTGCGCGGGCTCGACCTGGGCGCCGACGACTATGTCTGCAAGCCGTTTTCGCCGCGCGAAGTGGTGGCGCGCGTGCACACGGTGCTGCGCCGGCATGCGCAACGCGATGGCGCTTGCGGGGCGCCGTCGAAGTCGGTGTCGTTCCGGGACGCGCACGGCGGCGCGCACCTGGAGGGGCACGCGCTCGATCTCACGCGCCGCGAACTCCTGCTGCTGCGCACGCTGTCGCGGGATCCAGGGCGGGTGTTCACGCGCTCGAAGCTGCTGGAGGCGGCGTTTCCGGAAGCGTTCGATGTGAACGAGCGCGCGGTCGACGGGCACATCAAGAACCTGCGCAAGAAGCTCACCGCCGTGGCCCCCTCGCACGGCTGGATCCGCTCGATCTACGGCGTGGGCTTCAGCTTCGCGGACCGGCCGGCCTGAGCACGGCACACGGCATCGCGCGGTGTGGCGGGGCCGGTGCGCATGATCGGCGCGAGGGTCGAGAGACTCGCGCTGCGCCCCTCGGCCGGATGGCGCTCGCTGCATCCCCCACGCGCGGCGATGCAGGCGCCCAGCGCCAGGCCGCCGAAGGCCAGCAGGCCCATGAAGCGCTGCATCAGCGGCAACCCGCCAGTTGATGGTGTCGCCACGGGATGCACCCAGGCGGTTTCGCTGTGAGACGGCATCGCGGTGTGCAACGCTCAGTCTTCGGTGGATTGCGCGAAGCCACTCATGCGCTTTCCTTCTCGGCTTCGGCGCCCGGCTCCACCGCGCGCGTGGCGCGCGCCTCCGCCCAGACGACCAGCAGCGTCCACACATGGGTGACCACCCAGAAGATCGCCGTGAGCCACAACAGGACCAAGCCCATGCCGTCCTCGGACCAGGCATCGGCCCACGACCAGGCGGGGCGCGTCGGCGCGCAGTGCGCCGGGCTGGCCCAGGCCAGCACGGCGGCCGCGAAGGCGGGGAGGAACTTTTTCGGTGAGCTAAAGGTGGCCGGGTTCATGGGCCCGCATCGTGCGTTTCGAATCGGGAGAAATGTGGGAGGGCCACACCACCGGATTCCATCCGGATTCCTCCCAGATTTCTCCCCATTTGGCCGCCATGATCCGCCGCTTGCCTATGACGCCCGCCTGCCCGAAACGCATGTCGCAGAATGCGGCCATGCCTGCCCAGAGCCCATGCCGCGTCTGACACTCTCCCGCAAGATCTTCCTGGCGCTGGCCGCCTTGCTGGTCGTGTTGCTGCTCAGCTTCGTGGGCTTTTCCATCATCGCGCTGCAGCGGGGCCTGGGCGCCTACGTCGCCGAGATCGAGATCCGGCGCATGGACTGGCTCTCGCAACTTCTCTTGAAGCACTACGCTGCCAACGGCGACTGGAAGAAGCTGCGCGACAACGACGAGGCCTGGCATCGCCTCCGCATGGGCCAACTGGCGGGTGTGCTCGATGGCGCGGCCAGCCCCGACGACCGGCGGCTTCCGCCCTGGTACGAGCGCCGCGCGCCAGGCACGGGCCGGGTCGAAGGCGATGCCGACAACGGCGCACCGCCGCCGGCTCCGGCTTCCTCGTCGCCCACCGGCTCGCCGCAACTCGATCTTCTGCCACGGCGCTTCTCGATGCCGCCGCCGCCCTGGTTCTTTCCCGACCCGCGCGGTGCGGCCGATTCGATCTACCAGCGCCTGGCCGTGCTCGATGCGCAAGGCGCATTGGTGGTCGGCGCCTCCATCGATCTGGAGAATGCCGCGCGCATGCCGATCCGCCGCGGGCGCTCGGTCGTCGGCTATCTCGCGCTTGCGCCGATGGAAGGCCTCGAGAGCGAGGCCGACCGCGCCTTCATCGCGCGCCAGTCGGGCGTGATCGCGCTCACCGGCCTGTGCGGACTCGCCTTCGCGCTCGTGCTGTCGTGGCTGCTCGCGCGCCGCTGGTTCAAGCCCATCGACGCGCTGACGCAGGCCGCGCAGGACGTGGCGCGCGGGCGGCTCTCCACGCGCGTGGCCGTGCATGGTTCCGACGAACTCGCGCTGCTGGGCAAGACCTTCAACGACATGGCGCAGCGCCTGGACAAGGTCGAGGCCTCGCGGCGCGCGTGGCTCGCCGACGCGGCGCACGAGCTGCGCACACCGCTCGCTGCGATGCGCGCGGAAATCGAAGCGCTGCAGGACGGCGTGCGCACCTTCGACGAACGCACCGCCCTGCGCATGCACCGGCAGGTGATCCGCCTCGGCCAGCTGGTCGACGACCTGCGCAGCAGCATGCGCGAGCCGCAGAACGATCTGCTCACCACCGCCGTGTTTCCGCTCACGCTGCTGAAGGAGGCGCTGGACCACACGCGCGACCGCTTCGCGCAGCGCGGCATCGCGGTCGACCGGGAAGCGATCGACCGCATCGCCGCATCGGCCCAGCCGGTGATCGACGGCGACGCGCACCGGCTGCACCAGGTCTTCATGAACCTGCTGGAGAACACGCTGGCCTACACCGACGCGGGCGGCCGGCTGCGCATCGACGTGACCATCGAAGGCGCGTGGACCGGCAACTGCCTCACGCTGCTGTTCGATGACAGCGCGCCGGGCGTGTCCGAAGAAGAAATCCCGCGGCTCTTCGACCGCCTGTTCCGCGGCGAAACCTCGCGCAGCCGCGCGCTCGGCGGCTCGGGCCTCGGCCTCTCGATCTGCCGCGCGACCATCGAGGCGCACGGCGGCAGCATCGAGGCCGCCCCATCGCCGCTCGGCGGACTGCGCATGACCCTCACCCTTCCACTGGCGGCATCCGCATGACACGCATCGTCGTCGTGGAGGACGAGATCGACATCGCCTCGGTGGTGCAGGACTACCTGCGCCACAGCGGCTACGAGACCGCGCACTTCGCCGACGGGCAGAGCGCGCTCGAAAGCATCGTCGCCGCGCCGCCCGACCTGACGCTGCTGGACATCATGCTGCCGCGGCTGGACGGCATCGAGGTGCTGCGCCGCGCGCGCGAGCACACGGCGCATCCGATCATCATGCTCACCGCGCGCATCGAGGAGGTCGACCGCCTGCTCGGCCTGGAGCTCGGCGCGGACGACTATGTGTGCAAGCCCTTCTCGCCGCGCGAACTGGTGGCGCGCGTGCGTGCCGTGCTGCGGCGCACGGCACCAGGGAATGTGCCGGGGGTGCCCGGGCAAGCCCCGCAGAGCGAAGGCCCGGGCCTCGTGCTCGACGACGTGCACTGGCGTGCATCGCTCGAAGGCACGCCGCTGAACCTCACGCGCCGCGAGTTCGGACTGCTGCAGGTGCTGTCGCGGCACCCGGGGCGCATCTTCTCGCGTGCGCGGCTGCTGGAGCTTGCCTACGACGACACGGTGGACGTGACAGAGCGTGCCATCGACAGCCATGTGAAGAACCTGCGCCGTAAGCTCGGTGCGGTGTCGCCTGCGCACGACTGGATTCGCTCGGTGTATGGCGTGGGGTTTGCTTGGGAAGCGCCGCCACAGCCCTGACTGAACGGCCTGGACGTTCGCGGCCTCGTGGCATGCATCGTGCAAGATCGCAGCCATGCTCCCCCTGTCTTCCGATGCGCTGCGCCAGCGCCTGCGTTCCTTTGCCTCCCGCGCGCAGCCGCTGCGCATTCTTCTCACCCTTGGCAGCCTGATGGCGGTGTGCAGCTACACCGGCCACACCGATGCGGTGATCCCCTTGTTCCTTGGCGCCATCGCCAGTGCGCTCGCCGAAACCGACGACAGCTGGCGCGGCCGCTTTCGCGCGCAGCTCGTGACGCTCGCCTGCTTCGCGGTGCTGTCGTTCTCGGTGGAGACGCTGTTCGGCCGGCCGGTGCTCTTCATCGCCGGGCTGGCGTTCGCGGCCTTCTGGCTCACGATGCTGGGCGCGGTGGAAGCGCGCTACAAGGCCATCGCCTACGCGACGCTGATCCTCGCGATGTACGCCACGCTCGGCATCGAGAACCAGGGCGCGCACGGCCACGACAGGGGGCGCGAATCCTTGTTGCTGCTGGCCGGTGCCGCTTGGTACGGCGTGTTCTCGGTGCTCTGGTGCGCGGCCTTTCCGGCGCAGCCGGTGCAGGCGCGGCTGGTGACGCTGTTCACCGTGCTCGGCAACTTCGTGCGCTTCAAGGCGTCGCTCTTCGAGCCGCTGCGCGGCATCGACATCGAACAGAAGCGGCTCTCGCTCGCGCAGCTCAACGCCGAGGTGGTGAGCGAGCTGAACGCCGCGAAGGAAAGCATCTTCCGCCGCATCGGCGCGCGGGCGCCGACCGGTCGCATCTCGCGCTACCGCGGGCTCTACCTGATCGCACAGGACGTGCACGAGCGCGCAAGCTCCTCGCACGACGACTACAACGCGCTGGCCGACGCCTTCTTCCACAGCGATCTGCTCTACCGCTGCCAGCGCGTGCTCGGCCTGCAGGGCCTGGCCTGCCAGCGGCTTGCAAGCTCGATCGCGCGGCGTGAGCCTTTCGAGGTGGGCGAGGAAACCGTGCAGGCGCTGGCCGACCTGCGCGGCGCCATCGAACACGAGCGGGCACGGGCGACCACGCCGGAGCGCCTCGCGCTTCTTGCATCGGTGGAAGCGCTGGCGCGCAACCTCGCGCAGCTCGACGGGCAACTCGCTGGAGCAAGCCAGCCATCCGCCCGCGCCGGACGGACCGAGATGGGCCTCTTCAACCGCTCGCCGCGTTCGTGGCGGGACGCGGTAGAGCGCGTGCGGCGGCAGCTCACGCCGCGCTCGCCGCTGTTCCGCCATGCGCTGCGGCTGGCGATTGCGCTTGCCGTGGGCTACAGCGTGATGCACGTCATCCATCCCGCGCAGGGCTACTGGATCCTGCTGACCACGCTGTTCGTGTGCCAGCAAAGCTTCGGCGACACCATCTCGCGCATGGGCCAGCGCATCGCAGGCACCGCGCTGGGCGTGGTTGCGGGCTGGGCGCTGTTGCAGCTCTTTCCGCAGCCGCTGGTGCAGTCGGTGATCGCGGTGGCGGCGGGCGTGCTGTTCTTCGCGACGCGCGCCACGCGCTACCTGCTCGCGACGGCCGCGATGACGCTGCTGGTGCTGATGTGCTTCAACCAGGTGGGCGACAGCGGCTTGCTGCTTGTGCCGCGGCTGGTCGACACCGCCATCGGCAGCGCCATCGCCGGCCTCGCGGTGCTGCTGGTGCTGCCGCACTGGCAGGCGCGGCGCATCAACGAACTGGCGGCCACGGCGATGCGCAGCCATGCGGGGTATCTGCGCCGGATCGTCGAGCAGTACGGCACGGGGCCGCGCGACCACCTCGACTACCGCCTCGCGCGGCGCAACGACCACAACGCCGATGCGGCGCTGTCGACGGCGGTGTCGGACATGTTCCGCGAGCCGGGCTATGTGCGGCCGCGCGCGGGCATCGCGCTGCGCTTTCTTATCCGGTCGCACACGCTCCTGAGCTATCTGTCGGCGCTCGGCGCGCACCGCGCCGCGTTGCCCGATTCGCCGCACATGGCGGTGCTGCGCGACGCGGCCGAAGCTGCGGCTGCGGCGCTCGATGCGCTGGCCGGCGGGTTGCAGGGCGGCGCGATCGGGGACGACCCTGCTAACGAACCCGCCGTCCGCGCGGCCCTCGCGGCGGCCGTGGCCCCGGCCGGCGATGCCGGCGCGGCTGAACGCACCATCCACACCGAACTGGCCCAGGTCTGGCTGCAGATCGACGCGCTGCGCATCCATGCGCGCGAGTGGCTGCAGCCGGGCGACGACGCGGCGCCCGCCACCCTGGAAACCTGAAACGTCCGACCGCTTGGCTGGGCGAAACAACCCGCCAGGAGGCTGGTCAGGTTGCGCCGGGTAAAATCGCGGCTTCATGTCACGCTGGTTCGCCGCTACTGTCCTCACCCTCATGTTGTCCTGCTACGGCCTTGCCGTGTTCGCGCAGGGCCTGATGGGCGCCGGGCATCACGCGCATGCGGGCGCCGACATGCAGACCTGTGCAACCACCAGCATGTCGTTCTCCGATGCATTCGTGAGCGACGCCATGGACCTGGCGGACGAACTCCCCTCCCATGACGAGGCGGGTTCCGAGCACGTCGAACTGGTCGATGCCCGGCATCCCCTGGCCGTGCCCCTTTTCCTCTCTGAGCAGCCGCGCGGACTCGCCCTGACGCCCGCGCTCTCACCGCTCCTCGATCGGCCCAAGCGGCCACCCCGCGCCGCCGCCCTGGTCGCCTAAGGCTCCGCCGCGACTGGAGCCTTTGCGGCTCCTGCCTTTGTCTCGATTCGACCGCGTCGCCGCATTCCGGCAACCGAGCTCGCATCGCGAACACACCGCTTCTCCCGTGCCACACCGCGTTCCCGCACCGCCGGAACGCCCGATCAAGGAATCAGAATGAACAACGGACAACCCACCTACCACCCCGGCTTCGACGCACCCATCGCATCGGCCCAGGAACGCAACCGCGTTCTTCGCAACACCTACTGGCTGCTCGCGCTGTCGATGTTGCCCACCGTGCTCGGCGCCTGGATCGGCGTTACCACCGGCCTCGCACGCGCCATGTCCCCGGGCATCGGCCTCATGGTGTTCCTCGGGGGCGCCTTCGGCTTCATGTACGCCATCGAGAAGACCAAGAACTCGGCCGCCGGCGTGCCGGTGCTGCTGGCCTTCACCTTCTTCATGGGGCTGATGCTCTCGCGCCTCGTGGGCTCGGTGCTGGGCCTCTCGAACGGCGCGAACCTGGTGATGACGGCCTTCGCCGGCACCGGCGCGATCTTCCTGGGCATGGCGACGCTGTCGTCGGTCATCAAGCGCGACCTGTCGGCCATGGGGAAGTGGCTCTTCATCGGCGCCGTGCTGCTCTTGGTGGCGGGCATCGCCAACTTTTTCATCCAGTCGAGCGCGCTGATGATGACGCTGGCCGTCGCCGCCATCGGCATCTTCTCGGCCTTCATCCTGCATGACCTCAAGCGCGTGAAGGACGGCCTGGAGACCAACTACATCTCCGCCACGCTGGGCGTCTATCTCAGCATCTACAACGTGTTCCAGGCACTGCTCGCCCTCTTGGGCATGGGCGGCGGCCGGGACGAGTAACGTCAAGAAGGGAGCCTTCCATGCGCCTCACCACCAAGGGCCGCTTCGCGGTCACCGCGATGATCGACATCGCCCTGCACGGCCGCTCGGGCCCGGTCACGCTGGCCTCGATCAGCCTGCGCCAACGGGTCTCGCTGTCGTACCTGGAGCTGCTGTTCGCCAAGCTGCGCCGAAACGATCTGGTCGAATCGACCCGCGGTCCGGGCGGCGGCTATTCGCTCAGCCGCAAGGCCGCGCTCATCAGCGTGGCGGACATCGTGCTGTCCATCGAGGACCACGGTAACGAGACCACGCGCCGGCGCGCCGGCGCGGATGTGGACGACAGCGGCCGCTGCGAGGTCGAGGAGCTCTGGGCCTCGGTCAACCTGCGGGCGGTCGAGTTCCTGAAATCGATCTCGCTGCAGAGCCTGGTCGACGAACAAAAGGCCAAGGGCGTGCAGGCCGCCACCAGCGTGGCCGGCAGCAGGCGGACCACCGTGGTCGGCACGCCGGTGCGCAAGCCGTTCGTCGTGGACGCGCCGAACTCGGTGTTCGCACTGGGCCGGCGCCAGCAACGCGCCGGTTAGTTACAGTTCTGCCTCGCCTCGCGAGCGGCGAAGCCGAAGTACCCCATAGCCAGACCGCCGGCCACCGCGCCGGCGCCCCCGCCAACGATCCGGGCAGCCGCAAGGCTGTGCCAGCGTTGGCTTTTTTTCGTTTGCTTGCCTCTACAGAAAGCCGAGCCATGCGGCGTATCGCGCCGCGGCACCCCAGGCAGAATGCACCATTAAGGTGCGAAATCGATGCGCAACCGGGGGTTCCTGGCCTGCGCCGGACAGCGTCGCACCGCGATTCCAGACACTCATGACCTCCAAGCTCCTGCTCTCCCTTTCCCTGCTCGCCTCCCTCGCGCTCGCGGCCTGCGGCGGCAAGCCGGCCCCCGCAGCCGCCGACGCACCGGGCGAAGTCGGCGTGGTGACGCTGCACGCGCGCGACGTGCCGGTGCTCACCGAACTGGCCGGCCGCACGGCCGCATTCCGCGTGTCGGAGGTGCGTCCGCAGGTCAACGGCATCGTGCGCAAGCGCCTCTTCGAGGAAGGCGGCATGGTCCGCGCAGGGCAGGTGCTCTACGAGATCGAGCCCGGCCCCTTCGAGGCCGCGCACGAGCAGGCCGAGGCCTCGCTGGCCACCGCGCAGGCCGGCATCGCGAGCCTGCGCAGCAAGGCCGAGCGCCATGGCGAGCTCGTCAAGGCCAATGCGGTCAGCCGGCAGGAGCACGACGAGGCCCAGGCCGCGCTGGCGCAGGCCCAGGCAGGCGTGAAGGCCGCGCAGGCGGCGGTGAAGGCGGCGCGCATCAACCTCGAATTCACCCGCATCACCGCGCCCATCGCGGGGCGCATCGGGCGCTCGGCCATCACCGAAGGCGCGCTCGTCGCGCCGGGGCAGGCGACGGCGCTGGCGACGATCCAGCGGCTCGATCCGATCTACGTCGACGTCATCCAGTCGAGCCTGGAACTCACGAAGCTCAAGCGCCGTTTCATCTCGGGCGACATGGCGCCGGCCAGCACGCGCGTGACGCTGCGCATGGAAGACGGCCTGCCCTATCCGCACGAAGGCATGCTGAAGTTCACCGAGGTCGGCGTCGATGCCGCGACGGGTTCGGTCACGCTGCGCGCGGAATTTCCGAACCCGCAAGGGCTGCTGCTGCCCGGCATGTACGTGCGCGCACAGGTGGAGGCCGGTGTGGAGCGCCACGCCATCCTCGCCCCGCAGCGCGGCGTGGGCCGCAACGAGAAAGGCGAGCCGACCGCGCTGGTGGTCGGCGCGGGCGACAAGGTCGAGCTGCGGCCGCTCGAAGTGCGCGGCGCGTCGGGCGACCAATGGATCGTGAGCAAAGGCCTGCGCGAAGGCGACCGCCTCGTGGTCGACGGCCTGCAGCGCGCGCACCCCGGCGAGAAGGTGAAGCCTGTGCCGGTGTCCCTCGAGGCGGCCACGGCTGCCACCACGGCCGCCGAATGAAACACAAGACAAGCAGACAGCAGTGATCGCGAATTTCTTCATCCAGCGCCCGGTCTTCGCCTGGGTCATTGCCATCCTCATCATGCTGGCCGGCGGCGTGGCCATTCGCACCCTGCCGGTGTCGCAGTACCCGGACATCGCGCCGCCCACGGTCGTGGTCTCCGCCAACTACCCCGGCGCCTCGGCGCAGGCGCTGGAGACCAGCGTCACGCAGGTCATCGAGCAGCAACTCAAGGGCATCGACGGCCTGCTGTACTTCAAGTCGACCAGCAGCTCCGCCGGCTGGGCCGAGATCAGCGTCACCTTCCGCCAAGGCATCGACCCCGACACCGCGCAGGTGCAGGTGCAGAACAAGGTCAGCCAGGCCACGAGCCGCCTGCCGCAGGCGGTGCAGCAGCAGGGCCTGACGGTAGCGAAGTCGCAGAACAACTTCCTCCTGATCGTGGCGCTCTACGACCAGACCGACCAGCGCACCGACACCGACATCGCCGACTGGATGGCCAGCAACCTGCGCGACCCGATCAGCCGTGTGGACGGCGTGGGCTCGGTGCAGGCCTTCGGCGCCGCGTATGCGATGCGCATCTGGCTCGATCCGCACCGGCTCGCGAGCTACCAGTTGATGCCCTCGGACGTGACGGCCGCCATCGCCGCGCAGAACACGCAGGTGTCGGTGGGCGAGATCGGCGCGCGGCCCTCGTCGGCGAAGCAGCAACTCAACGCCACGGTCACCGCGCTCTCGCGGCTGCAGACGCCCGAGCAGTTCCGCGACATCGTGCTCAAGACGCAGGCCGACGGCGCCGTGGTGCGGCTGGGCGACGTGGCACGCGTGGAGATCGGCAGCGAGTCGTACACCGAAACCACGCGCCTGAACGGCCATCCGGCCGCGGGCTCGGCCGTGATGCTGGCGCCGGGCGCCAATGCGCTCACCACCGCGAACGCGGTGAAGGCGCGCATCGCCGAACTCGAGGCCTCGCTGCCCGCGGGCCTGCGCGTGGCCTATGCGGAAGACACGACGCGCTTCGTGAAAATCTCGATCCAGTCGGTCATCAAGACGCTGCTCGAAGCCGTCGCGCTGGTGGTGGTCGTGATGTTCCTGTTTTTGCAGAACTGGCGCGCCACGGTGATTCCCGCGATCACCGTTCCGGTGGTGCTGCTCGGCACCTTCGGCGTGCTCGCGGCCTTCGGCTACTCGATCAACGTGCTGACGCTGTTCGGCATGGTGCTGGCCATCGGCCTGCTGGTGGACGACGCGATCGTGGTGGTGGAGAACGTCGAGCGCGTGATGCATGAAGAAGGGCTCGACGCGAAGGCGGCCACGATCAAGTCGATGGGCGAGATCACCGGCGCGCTGGTGGGCATCGCGGTGGTGGTGTCGGCGGTGTTCCTGCCGATGACCTTCTTCGGCGGCTCGGTGGGGGTGATCTACCGGCAGTTCTCGGTGACGATCATCGCGTCGATGGCGCTCTCGGTGGTGGTCGCCATCGTGCTGATTCCCGCTCTGTGCGCGCGCTTCCTGAAGGCGGGCACGGCGCCGCGCACACGCGGCTTCCTCGGTGCGTTCAACCGCCGATTCGACGCGGCGCAGGGGCGCTATGTCGGGCTCTTGGGCCGCATGCTCGGCAAGCCCTGGCGCTTTGCCGCCATCTACCTGGCCATCGTGGCCGGCATGGGCGCGCTCTATCTCAGCCTGCCCGGCGGCTTCCTGCCCGAGGAAGACCAGGGCAGCGTGATGGTGCAGCTGACGCTGCCGGCGGGCGCCACGCACGGTCGCACCGATGCGGTGAACCGTGCCGTGGAGAAGCACTTTCTCGAAACCGAGAAGGACACCACCGACACGATCTTCACGATCTCGGGCTGGAGCTACAGCGGCTCGGGGCAGAACCAGGGCATGGCCTTCGTCTCGCTCAAGGACTGGTCGGAGCGGCGCGATGCAAGCAAGCGCGCACAGGCCATCAGCGAACGCGCCGGCACCGCGCTCTCGGCGCAACAGCGCGACGCCGAGGTCCATGGCATGGTGCCGCCGCCCATCGAAGGGCTGGGCGAATCCAACGGCTTCGAGTTCTGGCTGCAGGACACCTCCGGCATGGGCGCCACGCGGCTCGTGCAGGCGCGCGAGAAGCTCGTGCGCGACGCGAAGAAAGACACGCGTCTTCAGTCCGTGCGCGCCAACAGCATCGCCAACACGCCGCAGTTGCAGGTCGACATCGACCAGCTGAAGGCCTCGGCGCTGCGGCTCTCGCTGGACGACGTGAACAGCACACTGGGCACGGCCTGGGGCGGCAACTACGTGAACGACTTCATCGACCGCGGTCGCGTGAAGCGTGTGTACGTTCAGGCCGATGCACCCTACCGCTCGGCGCCGGAAGACATCCGCCAGTGGTCTGTGCGCGGCGCGACCGGCGCGATGACGCCGTTCTCCGCCTTCGCCACCACGCGCTGGAGCCAGGGTGCTTCGCAGCTGGAGCGCTACAACGGCGTGCCGGCCGTGCAGATCCAGGGCGCCGCCGCGCAGGGCATGAGCTCTGGCACGGCCATGGCCGCCATCGAGACGGTCGCGAAGAAGCAGAGCGGCACGGGCTACGCATGGAGCGGGCTCTCCTACCAGGAGCGCCTGTCGGGCGGGCAGGCGCCACTGCTGTTCGCGCTGTCGATCCTCGTGGTGTTCCTGTGCCTCGCGGCGCTCTACGAGAGCTGGTCGGTGCCGTTCTCGGTGATGCTGGTCATTCCGCTGGGCGTGCTCGGCGCGGTGATCGCGGCGGCGCTGCGGGGGCTGTCGAACGACATCTACTTCCAGGTCGGCCTGCTCGCGACCATCGGGCTGTCGGCCAAGAACGCGATTTTGATCATCGAGTTCGCGGAAGCGGCGCTGCGGCGCGGCGTGCCGCTGCTCGAAGCGGTGGCCGAAGGCGCGCGCCTGCGGCTGCGGCCCATCCTGATGACATCGCTCGCCTTCCTGGCCGGCGTGATTCCGCTGGCGCTCGCCACCGGCGCGGGTTCGGGCAGCCAGACGGCGATCGGCACCGGCGTGTTCGGCGGCGTGCTCGCGGCGACGGCGCTGGGGATCTTCTTCGTGCCGCTGTTCTATCTGCTGGTGAAGCGGGCGGCTGCGCGATGGGGCAGGCCGAAGACGAAGGCGGTGCCTGCGGGCTGATCGACTGCGCAGGTCGGCGCAGGTCGGCGCGGTCTCAGCGCGGCCGGGCTGCGGCGGCACCGCGTGACAAACCGGGCAGTTGCCATCCGAACGTCAACCATTGCGAGGCGGCTGCCGCCGCTGAGGCCGCCGGAGATTCCCGGCCGCTGAACGCCGCCGCGCCTGCGGCGAGGGTCATCAGGGCGCGAAGCCCGAGCGGCGCACCACCGGCTCCCATTGCTGGCGGTAGGTCTTGAGCATCTGCGCGGTCTCCGCGGCGGTGCTCACGACCGGCGTGATGTAGAGCGCATCGGCCGCCTTCTGCAGGCCCGGGTCCTGCATGACTTCGCGGATCTTCGTGGCCAGCAGTTGCACCTTCGGCTGCGGCATCGTGCTCGGCGCAAAGAAGGTGTTCCAGCCGTCGGCATCGATCTTCATGCCGGCCTCGCGAAAGGTCGGCACGTTGGGCGCGAAGCTCGCGCGCTTCTTGCCCGACACGGCCAGGATGCGGATCTTGCCGGCCACGTGCTGCGCGTAGAGCGAGTCCATGGTGTCGATGGCGATCGGCAGCGAGCCGCCGCTCAGGTCGGCCGCGAGCGGCGCCGAGCCGCCGTAACCCTTGATCTGCGGCTGCACGCTCAGCGCATCGCCCACCATGAGGCCGAAGAAGTGCGGCAGGCTGCCGGTGGCCGGAACGCCGAAGACCGCTTCTTCCGGATGCGCCCAGAGCCGGCCCACGAGGAACATCGCGCGGTCGAGCTGCAGCTTGTTGCCCACGGCCAGCGCGAAGTCGTAGCTGCTGACCTGGGAGACCGGCACGAAGTCCTTGTCGGGGTCGTAGCCCAGGTCCTTGAACACCAGGGGCGCCACCACCATCACCGCGGGGTTGCCGAGCATCAGCACGTTCTCGCCGGCGGGTGCGCGCTTGATCTGCTTGGCCGCGAGCCGGCCGCCTTCCCCGGGGCGGTTCTCGACCGTCACGGGCACGCCGAGCTTGGGGCTCAGGCGCTCCGCGATGAGCCGCGCCATGCGGTCGGTGCTGCCGCCGGGCGCATAGCCGACGACGAGCACGAGCGGTGCATCCAGGTTTTCCGCATGCGCGGGCACGAAGGCGCCGCAAGCCGCGAAAGAGGCAAGAGCGGCGACGCACCATGCGGTGATTTTTCGCCGGGAAAAAAGAATGGCCACGAGATGTCCTGCTTCCGGCGACAGACCGGTTTCTGTTACTTTGTTTATACGCAGGTAACAAATAGTTGATCTAATCCACCATCGACCGCCGAGGCGGCGCAGCCACAACCCTTGCGATCTCCCCATGTCAGTTTTTCCCGATGCGGGCGCGTTGCGCGCTCCCCGTTCCCTGGACGACCTGCTGCTCTATCGGCTGTCGCGTGCGGCGCGCGCCGGCAGCGGCATGGTGACCCGCATGGTCGAGGGCGGCTTCGGCATCACGCGCCGCGAATGGGGAATGATCGGCACGCTCGCGGAGGTCGGCGAAATCACGCCCTCGGCGCTCGCGCAGCGGCTCGACCTGGACCGCGTGCGCACCTCGCGGGGCCTGCGCAGCCTCACCGAAAAGAAGCTCGTCGAGCGCCGCCAGGACACCGAGGACCGCCGCGAAGTGCATGTGCGCCTGAGCCCTTCGGGTCGGCAACTCTTCGGCGAGCTGTTTCCCCGCGTCGCAAGCCTCAACAGCGAACTGCTCGAAGGCATCGATGCCGCGCACATCGATATCTTTCTCCAGTGCCTGCGGCGGCTCGAAGTGCGCGGCACCGAACTGAGCGCGCAAGGCGTGGTGCCCGAAAAGGCCGACCGCCGCGCGGGCGGCACGCGCCACCACTGGCCCAAGCGCGGCAATTGAGCGGCGCGCGTTCGCGCCCGAAGCCTCGCGCGCCTGCTCATGCACCGGCACATCCCGGTGCTGGTGCTGCTTCAGACCTTAGGCGACGGCCTTTCCAAGCGCCGCCACCACCGCATCGCCCATCTCCTCGGTGCCCACGCGGGTGCAGCCCGGCTGGAAGATGTCGCCGGTGCGCAGACCGTCGGCCAGCACGCGGCGCACCGCGCCTTCCACGCGCTGTGCATTGCCGGGTTGATCGAACGAGAAGCGCAGCATCATCGCCATCGACAGGATCGAGGCCAGCGGATTCGCGAGGTTTTTCCCCGCGATGTCGGGGGCGGTGCCGTGCACCGGCTCGTACAAACCGAAGCTGCCTGCCGCCATCGACGCCGAAGGCAGCATGCCGATGGAACCGGTGAGCATCGCGGCGGCGTCCGAGAGGATGTCGCCGAAGATGTTGCCGGTGACGATCACGTCGAACTGCTTGGGCGCGCGCATCAACTGCATCGCGGCCGCATCGACGAAAAGATGCGTGAGCTCGACGTCGGGATATTCCTTGCCCACGCGCGTGACCACCTCGCGCCAGAGCTGCATCACCTCGAGCACGTTCGCCTTGTCGACCGAACAGAGCTTCCGGCCGCGCGTGCGTGCGGTGCGGAATGCGACGTGCGCGATGCGCTCCACCTCGGGTTCCGAATAGCGCATCGTGTTGAAGGCTTCGCGTTCGCCGTCGGCATTGAGGCCGCTGCCGCGCGGCTCGCCGAAATACACGTCGCCGGTGAGTTCGCGCAGGATCATCAGGTCGAGCCCATCGACCACCTCGGGCTTGAGGGTCGAGGCGCCGATCAGCTCGGGGAACAGGAAGGCCGGGCGGAAGTTGGCGAAGAGGCCCAGTTCCTTGCGCAGGCGCAGCAGGCTCGCACCGGGCCGCATCATGAACGGGATCTCCTCGTCGCCGGGCATGCCCGCCGAGCCGAACAGGATGGCATCGGCCTTCTGCGCAATCTCGCTCGTGGCCGCGGGCAGCGGATCGCCGGCGGCATCGATGCCGGCCTGCCCGATCGCCGCTTCCACCAGTTCGAGCGATTGGCCATGGCCCACCACTGCCTTGAGCACCTTCACGGCCTGCGCCGTGACCTCGCGGCCAATGCCGTCGCCCGGCATCACTGCAATCTTCATTTCAAACCTTTCAGGATCACTGCTTCAAAGAGGAGCCGCGCCGCGTGCGCGGCCTTGCTCGAATGCGTCGATGGCGGCGTGCTGCGCCAGCGTGTAGTCGATCTCGTCCAGCCCTTCGAGCAGGCACTGGCGCGGAAACGGATCGATGTGGAAGGGCTCGACGCGGCCGCCCGGACCGGTGACGGTCTGCGTGCGCAAATCGACGGTCATGCGGGTGCCCGGCGCCGCGAGCAGGTCGTCGAGCATCCGCTGCACCACGGCTTGGGGCAGGCGCACCGGCAAGAGCCCGTTCTTCAATGCGTTGCTGAAGAAGATGTCGCCGAAGCTCGGCGCGATCACCGCGCGAAAACCGCCGTCGTACAGCGCCCAGACCGCGTGCTCGCGCGATGAGCCGCAGCCGAAGTTGGGCCCGGCCACCAGGATGCGCGCATCGGCATACACCGGCGCGTTGAGCACGAATTCGTCGCGGCGACGGCCGTGCACGTCGTGCCGCACGTCGTGGAAAAGATAGTCGCCGAAGTTGTCGGACCGCGGCTTCTGCAGGTAGAGCGCGGGCACGATCTGGTCGGTGTCGATGTTGGCGCGCGCCAGCGGCACCGCCAGCGCGTCGAGTCGTGTGAAGGCTTCCATGGGAGTTGCTGTTCGGTGTTGTCTGTCAGTGCGCGGCGAGCAGGCTGCGCACGTCGGTCAGCCGTCCGGTGATGGCGGCGGCCGCGGCCATCGCCGGGCTCATGAGGTGCGTGCGCGAACCCGGCCCCTGGCGGCCGACGAAGTTGCGGTTGGAGGTCGAGGCGCAGCGCTGGCCCGCGGCCACCTGGTCGCCGTTGGTGCCCAGGCACATCGAGCAGCCGGCATGGCGCCACTGCAGGCCCGCCGCCAGGAACAAGGCATCGAGCCCCTCGGCCTCGGCCTGCTGCTTCACGAGGCCGGAGCCGGGCACGACCCAGGCTTCGACGCCCTCGGCCACGCGCCGCCCGCGCACCACCTCGGCGGCGCTGCGCATGTCCTCGATGCGGCCGTTGGTGCACGAGCCGATGAAGACGCGATCGACCGCCACCTCGTCGAGCATCTGCCCCGCTTCAAGGCCCATGTAGGCGAGCGTGCGCTGCATCGATGCGCGGCGCTCGGCGGTGGCGGCTTCGGCCGGGTCGGGCACGCGGCCGGTGATCGGCAGTGCGTCCTCGGGGCTGTTGCCCCAGGTGACCATCGGCGCGATGTCGCCGGCGGAAAGACGCAGTTCGGTGTCGAACACCGCGCCCTCGTCGCTGGGCAACTGGCGCCAGCGCGCGACCGCCTCGTCCCACGCGGCACCCTGCGGCGCCTCGGGCCGGCCGGCCAGCCATTCGAAGGTGGTGTCGTCGGGCGCCACCATGCCCGCCCGCGCGCCGGCCTCGATCGACATGTTGCACACCGTCATGCGCCCGGCCATCGAGAGCGCGCGGATCGCCTCGCCCGCGTACTCGATGACGTGCCCCGTGCCGCCCGCGGCGCCGAGCCGCGCGATCACCGCGAGGATGATGTCCTTGGCCGAGACGCCGTCGGACAAGCGCCCATCGATCGTCACGCGCAGCGTGCGGGGCTTGCGCTGCCACAGCGTCTGCGTGGCGAGCACGTGCGCCACTTCAGAGGCACCGATGCCGAAGGCCAGTGCACCGAGCGCGCCATGCGTGGCGGTGTGGCTGTCGCCGCAGACGATCACGCTGCCCGGCAGGCTCAGGCCCTGCTCCGGCCCCACCACGTGCACGATGCCCTGGCGCAGGTCGTCGAGGCCGAAGAAGCGGATGCCCGCGGCCGCGCTGTCGTCCCGCAGCGCCTCGGCCATCGCGCGCTTCTCGGGGTCGGCAATGTCGGCGAGCGCGCGCGAACCTGTCGGCACGTAGTGGTCGGGCGTGGCGAAGGCGCGGTCCGGACGGCGCACCGGAAGGCCGCGCTGGCGCAGCATCTCGAAGGCGGGCGCGGAGCCGTCCTGCACCAGGTGGCGGTCGACGTACAGCAGGCTCTGGCCGTCGTCGCGCTGCATCACCACGTGCGGCTGCCAGATCTTGTCGAAGAGGGTGCGGGGAGCGAGGGACATGGGGAAAGAAAGAGATGAAGGAGTGATCAGTCGAGCTTCACGCCGGAGATGCGCACGATCTCCGCATAGCGCCTGGTCTCGCTCGCCATGAAGCGCCCGAAGTCCTCGGGCGTGCCGCCGCCGACCTCGGCGCCGAAGGCGGCCATGCGCTTGTGCAGCTCGGGCGACTTGAGCACCGCATTGGCCTCGGCGTTGAGCTTGTCGATGATGGGACGCGGCGTGCCGGCCGGCGCCGAGAGGCCGTACCACGACGAGGCGTAGACGCCCTTGAGGCCCACCTCGTCGAAGGTCGGCACGTCGGGCAGCGCGGGGTTGCGCATCTTGGATGCCACGGCCAGCGCGCGCATGCGGCCGCCGGCGATGAAGGGCAGGCAGGTGGTGGTGTCGAGCATCAGCGACACATGGCCCGCCGCGAGGTCGGCCTCGGCCGGCGCGGTGCCCTTGTAGGGCACGTGCACGATGTCGATCTTCGCGGCCGCGGCGAACTGCACGGCAGCCAGGTGCTGCGACGAGCCGATGCCGCCCGAGCCGTAGTTGAGCTTGCCCGGGTTCGCGCGCGCCGCATCGATCACGTCCTTGACGGTCTTGAACGGCGAGTTGGCCGGCACCACGAGGATGTTGGGCACGGCCGAGACGTAGACGATCGGCTCGAAGTCCTTCACCGGATCGAAGCCGAGCTTGGTGTACAGGCTGATGTTCACCGCGTTCGGGCTGATCGAGGACATCAGCAGGTTGTAGCCATCGGGCTTCTGCCGCGCCGCGAGCTCGGTGCCGATGTTGCCGCCCGCCCCTGCGCGGTTGTCCACCACGAAGGGCTGGCCGAGGCGATGGCCGAGCAGCTCGGACACGATGCGCGCGGTGGTGTCCACGCCGCCGCCGGCGGGCCACGGCACCATCAGCTTGATGGGCTGCGAGGGATAGTTCTTCACGGCCGCGTCGTCGGCCGACGACGCGGCGTGCGCGCCGAGCAGCACGGCGGTCATCAGGCAAGAACGCATGCAGGCATGCAGTTTCTTCATCGTCATGGCGGTGTCTCCTGTCTTTGTAATGAGCGCATGCTATGCCTCGACCCACCCGCCTCGCAATCACAATAAAGGCATGCAGGCATGAGTAAACTTCATACCCCATGACACGCAAACTGCCCCCGCTCAACGCCCTGCGCGCCTTCGAGGCGGCGGCGCGCTGCGGCAACTTCACGCGCGCCGCGCAGGAGCTGTTCGTGACGCAGGGCGCCGTGAGCCGGCACATCGCCACGCTGGAGGACTGGCTCGGTGTGCAGCTCTTCGAGCGCGGACGGCACGGCATCCGCCTCACGCCCGCCGGCGAGCGCTATTTCGCGAGCATGCGGGTGGCGCTCGACCAGATCGAGCACGGCACCCGCCAGTTGCAGCAGCAAAGTCCCGACGAATGGCTGCTCCGCATCAAGCTGCCGCCGACCTTCGCGATTCGCTGGCTGATTCCGCGGCTCGCGCGCTTTCATGCGCTGCATCCGCGCATCGATGTACAGATCACCACTTCGCACAAGCCGACCGACTTCGACCGCGACGACATCGACGTGAGCATCCATTCGGAGCCGAGCCCGCCGGTCGGTCCGGGCTACCGGCTGCTGTTCCGCGAGACGCTGCTGCCGGTGTGCGCGCCGGCGCTGCTGCGGCGCGAACCGCCGCTCGAGCAGCCGAGCGACCTCGCGCACCAGGCGCTGCTCAGTTCGCTCAACCGGCCGAACGACTGGCAGACCTGGCTCGCGGCCGCCGGCGCGCCCGGCATCGACACGCGGCGGGGCCTGCAGTTCGAGAACGCCGCCATGGCCTACCAGGCGGCCGCCGAGGAGCTGGGCGTGATGGTCGGGCTGCTCGCCTTCGTGCGCGACGATCTCGCCAGCGGCCGGCTGGTCGCGCCCTTCGACCTGCGCGTTCCCACCGAGGGCGGCTACTTCATGGCCTGGCGCGCAGACCGGCCGGTGCCGCAGCGGGTGCGGGATTTCGAGAGCTGGATCGCAGCGGAAGCGGCGACCAGCGAGGCTTGAGCGACCTGCGCTACGAGGAGATGCCCGGCGCCTTCATGTCGTAGGAGATCCGCCCCGCCGGCAGGTAGAACAGCGCGATGACCGCGCCGCCCTTCGCCTCCGGATAGTGATGGCTCCCCGGCGCGGGCGCGGTCCATCCGCCGTAGCACCATCCGTTGGGGCCCGCCAGGGCGGCGCCGTCATTGAGCGGCACCACCATGTTGAATTCGCCGTAGGGGTGCGCGTGGTAGTCGCCGCGAAAGCTCTCTTCGGGGTTGCCTTGCGTGTTGCCGGTGCTGTCCATGTAGACCGCGGTGATGCTGAAGTTGAACGTGCGCGCGGATGGATCGCACAGCCGCGCGCGCCGGTACTTGCGTCCCTGAATCTCGAGATTCGCGGCCCAGCCGTCGCGCACGCCGGCCTTCACCAGCCTG
Organism: Variovorax paradoxus EPS; assembly: GCF_000184745.1. Classification (NCBI taxonomy): domain Bacteria; kingdom Pseudomonadati; phylum Pseudomonadota; class Betaproteobacteria; order Burkholderiales; family Comamonadaceae; genus Variovorax; species Variovorax paradoxus. The sequence continues at coordinate 5,307,438 of NC_014931.1, forward strand.
GCCAGCTCGTCGTAAAGCGGCGAGCCCGGTGGATACGTGGCGTTGAGCCATTGCTCCACCTCGGTCCCCGTGGTCATGTTCTGGATTTCCGCGAGAAACGGGAGGCTGGCTTCGATCAGTTGTTCCTGGTCGGTCATGGGTGGTTTTTCCTTTTTTGCTTCGAGAGTTCTTCTTGGCTGCTTCACTCGTCGGCCCGGAATCCGGAGGCCGCGACCACCGGCTTCCATCGCTCCCGCTCGGTGGCGATGAGGCGGGTGCAGTCGGCCGGCCCGAGGTAGGCGGCTTCCAGGCCGATCTGCGACAGGCCCGCAATGAGCGTGCTGTCGCGCGATGCGGTTTGCGTGGCTTCGGCGAGCGCCGCCACGGTTTTCTCCAGCGTGGCGGCGGGCGCGTAGACGCCATAGCTCTCGAGCCCGGTCACGGTGTCGAAGCCCTGCTCCGCGAAGGTCGGCACGCTCTTCAAGAAGCGCGAGCGGCGCTCGCTGCTCGCGGCCAGGAGGCGCAGCTTGCCGCTCTCCAGGTACTGGAGAAAGTCGCCCACGAAGCCGATGTAGGCGGGGATCTGTCCGCCGAGCAGGTCCTGCACCGCGGGCGCGGAACCGCGATAGGCCACATGCGTGAGCGGCACGCCGGCCGCCTGCGAGAAGCGATAGCCCAGGAACTGCGCGAGCGAGCCGGCCGCGGGCGATGCGTAGGTGCGACCCGTCTCCGTTTTCTTGAGCCAGCGCACGTAGTCGGCCAGCGTCTTCACTTCGGGCGGCACGGCCGTGCTCACGGCCAGCACGCAGGTCGCGGAGGCCAGCAATGCGACGGGCCTGAAATCCTTCGCGGGGTCGTATGCGAGGTTGGCGTAGACGTGCGGGTAGATCGTCATCGCCGAGGTGTGCGTGCACAGCAGCACGCTGCCGTCCGGTTTCTCGCGCTTGAGCTGCGCATTGGCGATGCGTCCGGCAGCGCCGGGCCGGTTGTCCACGAGGTACGGCCGGCCCTGCGTGCGCCACGATTCGGTGAGGCGGCGCGCGGTCTGGTCGAGCGTGCCGCCGGGCGGATAGCCGACGATGAGCCGCCCCATCGCTGCATCGGTCTGCGCGATTGCAAGTGCCGGCAACAGCGCCGCGCCCGGCACGAGGCACGCGGCGCGCGCTGCGAAAGTCCGCCGTGAAATGTGATGCACCATGATCGATTGCTCCAGTTGTTTGTCTCGCCCATGTCCCGCCAGGAACGCATGGACGAACGGTGCCACCGCGCATCTGCCACTGGAAGCGATCAATCTGCAACACGACAATGCAGCGCGTGCAACATGAGGAGAAAAAGATGGCCACAGTGAATCCGAACCGCATGGACCTCAATCTGCTTCGCGTGTTCGACGCCGTCTTCGAGGACCAGAACCTCCTGCGTGCCGGCAAGCGCCTGCACCTGAGCCAGTCCGCCATCAGCCATGCGCTGGCGCGCCTGCGCGAAGCGCTGCAGGACGAGCTGTTCATCCGCACCGCCCGCGGCATGGAGCCCACCGCGCGCGCACTCGCAATGGCCGCGCCGCTGCGGGAGGCGCTGCGCAGCATCCACGACACGCTAGGCGTGCAGCCCTTCGACCCCGCGACGGCCTCGCGCACCTTCGTGCTGGCCGCGAACGACTACGTGACCTCGGTGCTGCTCGTCGGCCTCAGCCGCCGTGTGGCCTCCATCGCGCCGGCGGTGAACCTCGTCGTGCGGCCGTCCACGCGGCTGGACCTCGCCGAACAGATCGACGTGGGCCGCATCGACCTGGCCATCGGCATCTTCGCGGAGGTGCCGCCGCGCTTCCAGAGCGGCCCGGTGTGGACGCAGGAAGACGTGCTGGTCATGCGCAAGGGCCATCCGCTGCGGCGGCGCCGGCTGCGCGTCGACGACCTCGCGGAATTTCCGCTGGTGACCGTGTCGCTCGGCGGGCAGGAGGAAGGCGCGGTCAGCGGCTACATCGTCGAGCGCGGGCTCGCGCGGCAGTCCGAGATGTTCGACCGGCAGGCGCTGGAAGATGCGCTCGCGGCCATTGGCCAGCGTCCGCGCTACCGCGTCACCGTGCCGCATTCGCTCGCGGTGCCCGAGCTCCTCGTGGACAGCGACATGCTTTCCATCGTGCCGGCACCGCTCGCACAAGCCTTCGCAAGCCGCGGCGACGTGCATGCGAAGCCGCTGCCCTACGAGGTGGCGAACGTGAGCCTGCGCGCCATATGGCATCGGCGGCACGAGCACGATCCGGCCCATGTCTGGCTCCGGGAACAGCTCGCGCAAATCGCGGAATCGACACGCGGCGAGCAAGGCGCGCGTCAGGGCTGACCCACCCAAATCCGACGCCGTGCATACCCATGCTGCGCAAGTTTCAATGGGCAGCCGCGCACCTGCGTGCGAGCATCGCGCCATGATGAAAGCATCCCCTAAGGACGGCGCAGCGCGAGACGCCGTCGACGCGGTCATCCGCTCGCGCGCGGCGGTTCGCGCCTTCCAGCCGACGCCGGTTCCCAAGGCGCTCGTCGTGGAAATGCTCGAGGTCGCGCGTTGCGCGCCGAGCAACTCGAACACGCAGCCGTGGTTCGTGCACGTGCTCGAAGGCGACGCCAAGCGCCGGTTCAGCGAGGCGCTGCTGCGCTCGCACGAACGCGACGAACTCCCCGCCTCACAGCACTTTCCACCCGAGTTGCCCGCCGAATGCAAAACGCGGCAGGCGGACTTCGGCGCGCGCTACTACGCGGCCCTGGGCATCGACCGCGCGGATGCGGCGGCTCGCTACCGGCAGACGGCGCAGAACTACCTGTTCTTCGACGCGCCGGTGGGCCTGATCTTCACGATCGACGCGCGGCTGATGCCGCACAGCTGGGCCGACTTCGGCATGTTCCTGCAGACCTTCATGCTCGCCGCGAGAGCGCGCGGGCTCGACACCTGTCCGCAGGTGTCGTTCGTGCGGCACGAGCCGGTCATCCGCGAATGCCTGCCGTTGCCTGAGGGCCAGACCGTGGTGTGCGGCATGTCGCTCGGCTGGGCGCAGCCGGGTTCGGCATTGCACCGTCTCGGGATGCCGAGGGAGCCGGTGGAAGCGTTCACCGTTTTCCACGGCTTCGATGGCGGCGCAACCGAGGCATGAATCGGGACTGAAAACGCGTGGAGATTCGGGCAGGCGCCTTCGGACGGACAATCGCAGGAGCCCCATCCGAAATCAAAGCCACGACCATGCCCCGCCTCGACGACCCCCTCCACGACGCCGAAATCGGCTCCCGCGACAGCACGCTCGACACCACACGCATCGACGACGTGCGCATCGGCGCCGTTCGCCCGCTCATGACCCCCGCGCTGCTGCAGGAGCGCGTGCCGGTGCGCGACAACACGCTGGCGCTGGTCGAGAGCAGCCGCGCGGCGATCGCCGATGTGCTGCACGGCCGCGACGACCGGCTGGTGGTCGTGGTCGGCCCCTGCTCCATCCATGACCACGACCAGGCCATCGAATACGCACAGCGCCTGAAGAAGGTCGCCGACTCGCTGCAGGACGACCTCGTCATCGTGATGCGCGCCTACTTCGAGAAGCCGCGCACCACCGTCGGCTGGAAGGGCTACATCAACGACCCGCACCTGGACGGCAGCTTCGCGATCAACGAAGGGCTGGAGCGCGCGCGGCGCCTGCTGCTGGAGCTGACCACGCTGGGCCTGCCGACCGGCACCGAGTTCCTCGACCTCTTGAGCCCGCAGTTCATTGCCGACCTGATCGCCTGGGGCGCCATCGGCGCGCGCACCACCGAGAGCCAGAGCCATCGGCAACTGGCCTCGGGCCTGAGCTGCCCGGTCGGCTTCAAGAATGGCACGGACGGCAGCGTCAAGGTGGCGGCCGACGCCATCCTCGCGGCCCGCGCGCCGCACGCCTTCATGGGCATGACCAAGATGGGCATGGCCGCGATCTTCGAGACGCGCGGCAACGACGACTGCCACGTCATCCTGCGCGGCGGCAAGGCGCCCAACTATTCGGCCGCGGACGTGGAGTCCAGCTGCCAGGCGCTGCTGGCGAACGGCCTGCGGCCGCAGGTGATGATCGATGTCTCGCACGGCAACAGCAGCAAGCAGCACCAGCGCCAGATCGTGGTCGCCGAAGACGTGGCGGCGCAGATCGCGGGCGGCGAGCATCGCATCACGGGCCTCATGATCGAGAGCCATCTCGAGGAAGGCCGGCAGGACCTGAAGCCCGGCGTTGCGCTCAAGCACGGCGTGTCGATCACCGATGCCTGCATCGGCTTTGCGCAGACGGTGCCGGTGCTCGAGGGACTGGCTTCGGCGGTCAAGGCGCGGCGCAAGCTGTCGAAGGCTTGAGACCGAAGGCCTGAATGGAAGAAGTCGTTCGCGGAGTCAGCGTGATGTGGGCCGACGAGAGCCTGCGTCCACTGCTGCTGGGCGCCATCGCGACGGCCATGGTGATCGGCGTCCTGGTGGCCGCCATGCGTCTGTGGGCACAGCACAGAGACCTGGACGATGCGATCGGACACCGGGTGCATCCCGCCATACGTTTTGCGATATCGCTGCTGCTCGGACTGGGGTGCGCCGCGGTGCTGGTACGCGGCGATGTAGCGTGGCCGATCCCCGTGGCCGGCATTGCGCTCTCGCTCTGCTTCATGGCGTATTTCGGACTCAGGGCCTTGCGCGGCCAACCTGAGTAGAAGCGGCCGGACCGACGCGCGTCAGATCGGCGCGTAGCTGCCCGTGCCGCCGGGCCAGGCCGTCAGCACGTCGTATCCCTCGGGGGTTACCGCCACCATGTGTTCCCACTGGGCGGACAGGGACCTGTCCTTCGTCACGACGGTCCACCCATCGGGCAATTGCCTGACGTCACGCTGGCCCGCGTTGAGCATCGGTTCGATGGTGAAGACCATTCCCGCTTCGAGCCTGAGCCCCTCCCCGCGCCGCCCGTAGTGCAGCACCTGCAGGTCCTCGTGATAGACCCGGCCGATGCCGTGGCCGCAGTATTCGCGCACCACGCTGAAATGCTCCCGCTGCGCGACCGACTGGATGGCATGACCCACATCGCCCAGCGTCGCTCCGGGCCTGACCTGGCGGATGCCCGCGAGCATGGCTTCGTAGGTCGTCTCCACCAGGCGACGGGCCAGCACGCTGGGAGAGCCGACGAAGTACATGCGGCTGGTGTCGCCGAACCAGCCGTCCTTGATGACCGCGACATCGATGTTGACGATGTCGCCCTTCTTCAAAATCTTGTCGGGCGAAGGAATCCCATGGCAGACCACCTGGTTGACGGAAGTGAGGATGGTCTTCGGATACCCCTGGTAGCCCACGTTGGCCGGTATGGCGCCCTGCACATTCACGATGTGGTCGTGGCAGATGCGGTCGAGCGCTTCCGTGCTCACACCCGGCACGACGTGGGGCTCGATCATGGCGAGCACCTCCGCGGCCAACTGGGCGGCCCGCCGCGACATCTCGATGTCCTCGGCGGACTTGATGACGATGTCGCGCGCCATCAGCGTTTTCCGTTCGCAGCCGCAGGTGAGCGAGGCTTGCCGGCCTGGGCCGTGACGGCCGAGGCGATGTCCAGCCCTCCGGCGAGTTCAGCCTGTATGAGCAGTTGGCAGACTTCCCGGTAGTCCAGTTCCGGGTGCATCTCGGTCAGCATGCCGACGCGCATCCAGTGCTCGGCCTGCGAGTTGATGGACCGGCTGAGGGCGTTGCCGGCCACTCGCAGGTTCTCGTGCATCAGGTCTGAAATCTTTACGATGCCCATCGGCGGCCTCTATATGGAATATGCGCGAAGTATATATGCTTCGTATATCCCTGGCGTGCTCCAGACACCGGGGGTGTTTGTGCCTACAGGGGAGCGCGCCGACACACCCATTGCATCTTCATGAACACCTTCTCGCGGCGTCGGACGACACACGCCAGGCACCACCGCGGGCACCTTCCACGCAAGAAGGAGCAACGTCATTCATGGATCGCCTGTTCGCCTTGTTCGCCAACAAGACCGCGCATGTCGCGGGCAGCCCGCTCACCTTCCTGGTGTGCGTGGCCGTGGTCGTTGCCTGGGCGGTGGCCGGACCGTTCTTCGGCTTCTCGGAAACCTGGCAGCTGGTCATCAACACCGGCACCACCATCGTGACCTTCCTCATGGTGTTCCTGATCCAGAACACCCAGAACCGCGATGGCGTGGCGCTGCAGACGAAGCTCGACGAGTTGATCCGCTCGTCCAACGCCCAGAACGAATTCATGGGCATCGAGAAGCTCACCGACCATGAACTGACCGCGCTGCACGAGAAATGCGAGGCGGCGGCCAGGAGCAACCAGGCCACGCTGGATCGCACCCGCGCCGAGCGCCGCCGACGCGGTCACGACGGCGAAGCCGCGACCAAGTCCTGAGGCCCGATCCGGCCTGCCTATGACACGGAGGTGACGGGGACGCCCGGCCTCTGGCACTCCGCGCGAAATTCACCCGGCGTCATGCCCTTGATCCGCCGGAAGTGCCGGTTGAAGTTCGAGATGTTGTTGAAGCCCACCTCGTAGCAGATGCTGCTCACCTGCTGGCGCGTCGATGCCAGCAGGCGGCAGGCACGCGCCACGCGCAGGCCAATCACGAAGTCGGTGAAGGTCTGGCCCGTGGCACGGCGAAAGCTGCGAGAGAAAGCGTTCTCGCGCATGCCCACGATCGCGCCGACCTCGGCGAGCGAGAGTTCGTCCACGTAGTTGTCGCGGATGTGGTCGAGCGCCTTGTGGATGCGCGTCGCAGCCATGTGCTCGCCCAGCGAATCGTCGGTGAACGCGGCATCGGCCAGCAGCCGGTACTCGGACCATTGCGAGAGCTCGTTGAGCAGCACGGTGAATTCCGCGAAGCGTGCGAGGCCTTGCAGCATCTCGATGCGCCGCAGCCGCGAAACGATGCCTTCGTTCAGTCCCACGAACTGCACGCCCTGGCGCGCGCGCCAGGAGCGGCGCCGCGTCGCGAAGCTCGGGAAACAGCTCCATGCCGCGGCGCAGCGGCTCGTCGCCGAAGCGCAGCACCAGGCTGCCGGCATTGCCCGCGCCATGCAGCGGGCGGTGCTCGAACACAAGGCTGTGCGGCAGCCGCGGGCCCAGCAGCACCACGGTGCCAGGCGCGAAGCGGTGGGTTTCCTCGTCGATGCCACTGCCCACGCGCAGGCGCGCCGGCGCGGCCCCGATCAGGTGCAGCTCGTGCTCGTGCAGGCAGTTCGTCTCGTTGCCGCGCACCGAGGCCGCAGGAGAGGTCTCGCAGTGGATGGTGGCCCGGGTCTCCTCCGGTGCGGGCACCGCGGGCTCGGATGCCGCGCCGCGCCGCGCATCGAGTGGGCGGGGACGCGCGTTCGTGTACGAGCGCGCGGCGGCCGCATGCGTGCGGGAGGCGGAGGCCGGCGGGATCGTGTTCTGCAAGACCAAATCTCCAACGGACGACAACGATGAACGGTGGGTGGCGGGCGTCAGCTCTTGCGGGCCGGCGGCGGCATCGCCGTCTGCTGCTGGAACGCGGCGAGCAGCCGGTATTCCTCGCCGAGCTTGCGAGGCAGCGACAGGTACACCGGCAGCAGCTGCCGGTAGAGCGCCGCGTTCTTCGCATTGGGCGTGTGGCGGTGCGTGGCGCCGACCATGCCCGCGACCACGTCGAGCGAATCGACATGGCCCAGCGCATAGAGCCCGAGCACCGCGGCGCCCAGGCACGAGCTCTCGAAGCTCTCGGGCACCACCACCTCGCGGTCGAACACGTCGGCCATCATCTGGCGCCACATGCCCGAGCGCGCGAAGCCGCCGGTGGCCTTGATGTGGGCGCTGCGCCCGGCAATCGATTCGACCGCCGGCAGGATGCTGTAGAGGTTGAAGATCACGCCCTCGAGCACCGCGCGGATCATGTGCTCCTTGCGGTGGTGGATGCCCAGCCCGAAGAAGGAACCGCGCAGGTCGGCGTTCCAGTAAGGCGCGCGTTCGCCGGTGAGGAAGGGATGGAACACCAGCCCCTCGCTGCCGGCCGACACGCGCTCGGCGATGCGCGTGAGCACCTCGTAGGTGTCGATGCCCAGGCGCTTGGCGGTCTCGGCCTCGGCCGAGGCGAATTCGTCGCGCACCCAGCGCAGGATGATGCCGCCGTTGTTCACCGGACCGCCCACCACCCAGCGCCGCTCGGCGAGCGCATAGCAGAAGGTGCGGCCCTCGGGGTCGGTCATCGGGTGGTCGACCACGGTGCGCATCGCGCCGCTGGTGCCGATGGTCACGGCCACCTCGCCGGGCGCCACCGCGTTCACGCCGAGGTTGGAAAGCACGCCGTCGTTGGCGCCGATGACGAAGGGCGTGTCGGTTGCCAGGCCCAACTGCGCCGCGACATCGGCCGCAAGGCCCTCGATGTGCCAGGTGGTCGGCACCGGGCGCGACAACTGGTCGGCGCGCACGCCGGCCAGCGCGAGCGCGCCTTCGTCCCAGTCGAGCCGCTCGATGTTGAAGAGCCCCGTGGCCGAGGCGATCGAATGGTCGACCTGCCACTGGCCGAAGAGCCGGAAGAACACGTATTCCTTGATGCCGACGAAGCGCGCCGCACTCGCGAAGAGTTCGGGCCGCTCGTGGCGCAGCCACACCAGCTTGACCAGCGGCGACATCGGGTGGATCGGCGTGCCGGTGCGGCGGTAGATCGCCAGCCCGTCCCATTCGTCGCGGATGCGCTCGGCCCAACGCGCAGCGCGTTGGTCGGCCCAGGTGATGCTGGCGGTCAGCGGCGCGCCCGCACCGTCGACCAGGATCAGGCTGTGCATGGCCGCGCTGAAGGACACGGCGAGCACGTCGGCGGGCGCGGCCTTGCTCTCCTGCACGCAGCCCGCGATGGCCGCGAGCACCGCCTGGAAGATCTGCTCGGGATCCTGCTCGGCGGCGCCGGCTTCGGGCTGCAGCAGCGGGTAGTCCACCGCGTGGTGGGCCAGCACACGCCCCGCGGGCGTGAAGGCCACCGCCTTGGTGCTGGTGGTTCCGATGTCGACGCCGATGACGGTGCGGCCCATGGCTTGTCTCCTTAAGTGATCACATTCAGGCGAACACGATCAGACGAACATGCTCAGCAGCATGATGAACGCAAGGGCCACGACCGAGATCAGCGTTTCCATCACCGTCCAGGTCTTGAAGGTCTCTGCCACCGTCATGTTGAAGTATTGCTTGACCAGCCAGAAGCCCGCGTCGTTGACGTGCGAGAGGATCAGCGACCCCGCGCCCGTGGCCAGCACCAGCAGCTCGAGGTTCACGCCCGGCACCAGGGTGGCGAGCGGCGCGACGATGCCCGCGCCGGTGATGGTGGCGACCGTGGCCGAACCCGTCGCGATGCGGATCAGCCCCGCCACCAGCCAGGCCAGGAGGATCGGCGAGACCTGCGCATTCAGCGCCATGTGCCCGATGGCATTGCCCACGCCGCTGGTCACCAGCATCTGCTTGAAGCCGCCGCCCGCGCCGATGATCAGCACGATGGCCGCGGTCGGTGCGAGGCTGTCGTCCACGAACTTCATGATCTGCTTGCTGGTGAAACCGCGCGCAAAGCCGAAGGTGTAGAGCGACAGCAGCAGTGCCGCCAGCAGCGCGGTGATCGGGTGGCCGATGAAGTCCAGCCACTGGCGCACGACGTTCTTGTCGTCGAGCGCCACGTCGGCAAAGGTCTTCAAGAGCATCAGCGCGACCGGCAGCAGGATCGTGACCAGCGTGATGCCGAAGCCCGGCAGCTCGCGCGCCTCGGGTTCGCGCGCCAGTTGTTCCATCAGTTCGGGCGAGGCCTCGCCCGGCACGTACTTGGAGATGTACTTGCCGAAGATCGGGCCCGCGATCATCGCGGTGGGCAGGCCGACAAGCAGGCCGTAGAAGATGGTCTTGCCGATGTCGGCGCCGAACACGCCGATGGCCAGCAGCGGCCCGGGATGCGGCGGCACCAGGCCGTGCACCACCGACAGGCCCGCCAGGAGCGGAATGCCGATGCGGATCAGCGACACGCCGGTGCGCCGCGCCACGATGAACACCAGCGGAATCAGCAGCACGAAGCCGATCTCGAAGAAGAGCGGAATGCCCACGAGGAAGGCCGCGGACATCATGGCCCAGTGCACGCGCTCCTTGCCGAAGGCATCGATCAGCGTGCGCGCGATGCGGTCGGCGCCGCCCGACTCGGCCATCATCTTGCCGAGCATGGTGCCCAGGCCGAGCACGATGCCCACGAAGCCGAGCACGCCGCCGAAGCCCTCCTGGAAGGACTTCATCACCAGGTCCACCGGCATGCCCGAGGTGAGGCCGAGGAAGCCCGCGGCCAGCGTCAGCGCAATGAAGGGGTGCACGCGCCAGCGCGTGATCAGAAGGATCAGCCCGAGGATCGCCACCAGGGCGTCGACGAGCAGGAAAACCTCTTTGCTCATTCCGAACATGTGTGTGTCTCCTGAAACCGGCTGCCGCAACAGGGGCCGCCGGCGAGTGGGACAGCGCTATCCTGCGCGGTCCAAAAAAACAGCACTCTGGGCGCGCTCGGGTTTGTCCCGAATCGGCGCAGGGCTGGACAGCGCTATCCTAGGACAGCGCTGTCCAATTCAAACTTGGTAATAACCCTTAGAAATCGCCCATGGCCGACGCCCCCGACCGACCCCGCCCCCGTTCCTCCAGCCAGGTGACGCTCGACGATGTGGCCCGCGCCTGCGGCGTGAGCCCGATCACGGTGTCGCGCGCCTTGCGCGGCGCGCGCAATGTGGCGCCCGAGCTTCAGGCGCGCGTGCAGGCGGCGGTCGACCAGCTCGGCTACATCCCCAACGTGGCGGCCCGCGCGCTGGCTTCGGCGCGCAGCTCGCATGTGGCGGTGCTGATCCCGTCACTGACCAACCAGCTCTTCGTGGAACTGCTGGAGGCGGTGCAGGACGCGCTCTCGCCGCACGGTTTCCAGTCGCTCATCGGCGTGACCCACTACGACCCTGCGCAGGAAGAAGCGCTGCTGCGCAGCTACCTCTCGCAGCGGCCGGCGGGCGTGCTGCTGACCGGCTTCGACCGCAGCGAGGCGGCCCTGCGAATGCTCGAGCGCAGCAATACGCCCTGCGTGCACCTGATGGAAACCTCCGACGCGCCCGGCGTCTACAGCGTCGGCTTCTCGCAGCGGGACGCGGGCCGCACGATCGTCGAGCACCTGCTGCAGCGCGGCCGCCGGCGCATCGCCTATGCCGCCGGCCAGCTCGATCCGCGCGTGATGATGCGGCTGGAGGGCTATCGCGAGGCATTGCGCGCGGCCGGCTGCCACGACCCGGCGCTCGAGCTGCTGGTGCCCGGCCCGACCTCCATTGCGCTGGGCGGCCGGCAGTTCGAGGACCTGCTCGCGCGCCACCCCGACGTGGACGCCATCTTCTATTGCAACGACGACCTCGCCCAGGGCGCGCTGCTCGCCGCGCTGCGCACCGGCGTTCCGGTGCCGCAGCGCGTGGCCATTGCGGGCTTCAACGACCTGGGCGGCAGCGACCAGATGCTGCCGCCGCTGACCACGGTGCGCACCCCGCGCCGCGAGATCGGCCGGCGCGCAGCCACCATGCTCTTGGCGCTGATGCGCGCGGCGCCGGTGCCCGAGCGCACTGTCGACCTGGGCTTCGACCTGGTGGTGCGGCGCAGCAGTTGAGGCGAAGGGCGGCGCGCCGCAGCCTCAGCCTCAGCGCGTTTTTTCCATCAACGTGTTCGACGGCAGCGTCTCGTCCAGCAGCTTGCGCGCCGTCTCCACGCCCGCGACCGGCAGCAGCTTCGGATCGAGCAAGCCGACCTGCACCAGCACGCTCGCCTGGTCCCAGTAGATGTGCTCGTGATAGAGCTTGTCGCCGCGGAACTTGATGACCGCGAGCAGCGGAATCTCCACGCGTTTGCCGGTCGGCGCCACGCCGGGAAGCATCCACGGGATTTCGGTCGTGTGCGTGAAGCAGAACAGCATTTCGTCGACCACTTGCGAGGCGCCCACGGTGCGCGAGATCGGCACCAGCGAGGTGTCGGGCGGGTTGCTGTTGACGAAGTGGTTCGTATAGAAGGCGTGCAGCGCCTTGTAGCCCACGCCGCCGGTCATGGTCGGGATGTGGTTCACATACGGCTCGGCCACCATGGTGCCCATCGTGTCGTCGACGTTGCGCGTGCCGAACTCGTACTCGCAATGCTTGTCCCAGAGCGCCGACAGGTCGTAGTTCGGGCCGATCGCGCCTTTCAGCGCCGCGATGCTGCGCTCGTGCGCCATCAGCGCCGAAGGCTTGTGGAAGTGCTCGCCGCCGTGGCGTGCGAAGGCGTGGTCCATGCCGGGGTACACGTAGAGCGAAACACCCGGGCGGCCCTGCAGCGCCTGCACGATGCGGTCGCGCGCCTCGGGCGGGCAGAACTTGTCGAGCTCGGCGATGTGCAGCGTGAGCGGGCGCTTGATGTGGTCGGCTTCGCCAAGCGCGGCATCGATGCCCACGCCGTAGTAGCCGACGGCCACGTCCGCATCGGTGCGGCACGCAGCCAGGTACGCGAGCTTGCCGCCGAGGCAGAAGCCGAGCACGCCGACCTTCTTGTCCTGCACCTCGGGCCGCTGGCGCAATGCGGTGATCGCGGCCTGCATGTCTTCCATGCCCTTGGCCTCGTCGAAGCCGCCGTAGAGCGCGAAGGCGCGCTGCCAGTCGGCCTCGCTGTAGCCGAGTTCGACATCGGGCTCCTGGCGCCAGAAGAGGTCGGGCACCAGCACCACGTAGCCTTCTTCCGCGTAGTAATCGGCCACCTCGCGCATCGTGTAATTGATGCCGAAGATTTCCTGCGCGATCACGAGGCCGGGGCCGCTGCCGGCTTTGGGCAATGCGAGGTAGCCGTTGAAACTGCCGCTGCCGTCGGTGGCCTGGATGCGGATTTTTTGCTGCATGTGAACTGCTCCGTGGATGAGGTGGGGTGGTGAAGCGGGCCGCGTGCTCACTGCTGCATGCATTCCGGATGCCTTGTCGTCACCTGGTAATAGCCTGAATGAAAGACCAGCGGCTCGCCGTCGAAGCGATCGTAGCGCTCGACCTCGCCAATGAAGATCAGATGGTCTCCGCCGTCGTACTGCTTCACGTTGCGGCAGGTGAAGCGGGCGATGACGCCGTCCAGCAGCGGCACGCCGGCTGTGCCCTCACAGCAGTCCACACCGCCGAACTTGTCGGCTTGCGGTGTGGAGAACTGCCGCGACAGGTGATGCTGGTTCGCGGCCAGCACATTGATCGCGAAGTGGCTGGCACCGGTGAAGTCGGCCAGGCTCGGCGCTTGTCGCGCGAGGCTCCACAGCACCAGCGGCGGATCGAGTGACACCGACGAGAACGAATTGGCGGTCATGCCCACGCGGCGGCCGTCGATGGCTCGCGTGGTGATGACAGTGACGCCGGTGCTGAACTGGCCGAGCGCCTTGCGGAAGTCACGCCGGTCGAAGCGGTCGACCACGGCCTCGCGCGCCCGCGCCTCCAGGAAGCGGTCGGCCTCGGCGGCGTCGAACCACCAGGGCGCGAAAGCGCGCGGATCGTCGAAGCCGTTGACGATGGTGCTCGCCACCGCGGGCATGTGGGTCGCGCTCTGCAGCAGCTTCAGGAGGTGCGGCTTCGGCGGTGCGAGCAGGCTGTTCGTCCAGTCGGTGGCCCAGCGCGCATAGCCTTCCCAGTAGCGGTCGAAGGTCTCCTGCATCCATGCGGCATCGAACGGTGCGTCGCCGTGTTCGAGGATGCGCTTGAGGTAGATGTCCGCGCACTTGGCCGCGTTGTTCGCCCCCTGCCCCGTGATCGGATCGTTGAGCACCACCGCATCTGCCAGGCCCAGTACCTGGCGACCCGAGGGCAGCGTGGCGACGGGCTTGCGCACCGTGGGCGTGAAGCGTCCGGTGAGGATGCCGTTGTCGTCGGTCAACTCGATGTGGGTGCAGCGCTCGGCCTCCCACGGCAGGAAAGTTTCGAGAATCCATTTGCTGCGCGCGAGGTGTTCCTGCGGCGTCTTCACGTCAACCCAGCAATCCATCGGCCCGCCGGGCACGCCTTCGAACACCATGATCTCGCACGGCCCCGAGGTGGTCAGCGCCGGGAACACGAAGTACTCGCCCACGCCCGGAATCAGGTTGAAGCACACGCGCGCATACGGCTCGGCGGGCTTCATGCCCTTCACATAGGTGAGCGCCAGCGCGCGCTGCGGCTGGTCGCACGGGGAGCGCGCCTCGTCGCGCTCGAACAGTTTCGAGATCTCGCCCTTGCCGCTCGCCACGACCACGAGGTCGTGCAGTGGCGCGCAGGTCTCCAGGTCGTCGAGGCCCACGTCCTTCAACACCAGCCGGCCGCCGCGTTTCTCGAACTCGTCCATCCACGCGGGAATCTTCAGCCGCTGGTCGACTGACTGCGCCGGCCCGTCGAGCCGCGAGTGCCATTCGATCGCCTTGCCGCCTTCGGGGTTGCGCACCGCGATGCCGATGCCTTCGATGGCGGGGCATTCGTCTGCCCACCCGTCCAGGCCGAGTTCGCGCTCGGTCTGCAGCGCGGTCTCGAACATGCACTGGCTGGACATCACCGGCCCTTCGAGGATCTCCCGCGCCGAGCGGTTCGAAAAAACCGTCACCTCGTGCCCCGCGCGCTGCAGGCCGAGCGCGAGCTGCATGCCGGACTGTCCGGCGCCGACGATGGCCACGCGTTGCTTCATGGGTTCGCTCCGGGCTACGCGACAGCCGCGCAAGTGGCGATGTAGCGCTCCGATTCCGCGGCATCCGCGAACCACGGGAAGAAGGTGCGCGGATCGTCGAAGCCGTTGGCGAAGGCGCTCGCCAGCGGCGGCACCGCGCCGGCACTGCCGAGCAGGTTGAGCACATGGGGCGGCGGCGGCGCGAGCAGCATGTTGGTCCACTGCGTGACCCACTGCGCATAGCCGAACCAGTAGCGGTCGAAGGTCTGCTGCATCCAGGCCGCATCGGCCGCGCCGTCGCCGCGCGCGAGGATGCTCTTCAGATAGGTGTCGGCGCACTTGGCCGCGTTGTTGGAGCCCTGCCCCGTGATCGGATCGTTGAGCACCACCACATCGGCCAGGCCCAGCACCTTGCGGCCCGAGGGCAATGTCGCGACGGGCTTGCGCACCGTCGGCGCGAAGCGGCCCGCGAGGATGCCGTTGTCGTCCGTCAGCTCGATGTCCTTGCAGCGCTCGGCCTCCCACGGCGTGAAGGTGTCGAGGATCCACTTGCTGCGCGCGAGATGCTCCTCGGGTGTCTTCACGTCGGCCCAGCAGTCCATCGGGCCGCCAGGCACGCCTTCGAACACCATGATCTCGCACGGCCCCGTCGTGGTCAGCGCCGGGAACACGAAGTACTCGCCCACGCCCGGAATCAGGTTGAAGCAAACCGCCGAGAACGGCTCGCGCGGCGCCATGCCCTTCACATAGGTGAGCGCCAGGGCACGCTGCGGCTTGTCGTAGGGCGACTTGTGCGCATCGCGTTCGAAGAGCTTCGAAATCTCGCCCTTGCCGCTCGCCACCAGCGTGAGGTCGTGGCTCTGCGTGCAGGCTTCGAGCTCGTCGATGCCCGCATCCTTGAAGACGAGCTCGCCGCCCTTTTTCTGGAACTCGTCCATCCACGCCGGGATCTTCAGGCGCTGGTCGACCGACTGCGCGCTCGCGTTCAGCCGCGCGGCCCAGTCGATGACCTTGGCGCCCTTCTGCTCGGGATGCGGCACGGCCAGGCCGATGCCGTCCACCGTGGGGCAGTCGCTCGCCCAGTGGTCCAGGCCCAGGTCGCGCTCGATCTGCAGCGAGGTGTCGAACATGCACTGGCTCGACATGACCTTGCCGCGGCGGATGTCCTCCCCCGTGCGGTTGCTGAACATCGTGACCTCGTAGCCTGCCGCGAGCAGGCCGAGACCCAGTTGCAGGCCCGACTGGCCCGCGCCGACGATGGCGATTCGCTTCATTGCTTTGCTCCTTGATGCTCCGCGAGGAGCTAGTCCATCAACAGGGGAATGGCGGGCGCGGCCTGCTCGGGGCCCATGGCGGAATAGCCGCCGTCCACCGCGTAGTCGGCGCCGGTCACGAAGCTCGCGTGGTCGGAGCACAGGAACAGCACCACCTGCGCCACCTCGTCCGGATCGCCCACGCGCCCGAGCAGATGGAAGGGCGCGGCCACGCGGTCGGTCTTGGCGCGGTCGTTGCCGCTCAGGCGCTCCATCACGGCCGACCAGGTCCAGCCCGGCGACACGCTGTTCACCCGGATGTTGTCCTGCGCGAGGTCCATCGCCATGTTGCGGGTGAGCTGCGCCATCGCGGCCTTACTCACCGGGTAGAGCCAGCGCCCCGTCTGCGCCACGCGCGACGAGATGCTCGTGAAATTGACCACCGCGCCGCCCCCGGCCGCCACCATGTGCGGGTGCGCCGCCTGCAGCATCGCCACCGCGCTCGCCACGTTCACGTTGAACGAGGTGAGCCAGTCGGCACGCGGCGACTTGAAGCCGTCGTCCACGTACGAGCAGGCGAGGTTGACGAGAAAGTGCACGCCGCCGTGCCGCTCGGCCGCCTCGGCGACGCAGGCGTGCACCTGTGCGTCGTCGGTGATGTCGGTGCGCACGAACCGCACGCCCGCGCCGAGCGAATCGGCGAGTGCCTGGCCGTTGTCGGCATCGATGTCGGCGACGACGACCTTCACGCCGGCCGCGTGCAGCGCGCGCACCACGCCCACGCCTATCAATGTGGCGCCGCCGGTGACGATGGCGCTCTTGCCTGCGAGTCCGTTGAACATGACGCTTGCTCTCCTCGGTGGGTCGATCGGGCAGACCCGGTGGGCCTGTGTGTGGAGCGAACGTTACGAGGGGGCGGGCCTTGGGAGCATCCCGCAAACGCAGGCGATGTCCCTGGCGCGCAGGTTTTTCCGAGGGGAGGCCCGAATTGTGGGCGGGGATGGTTTTTGCTACGGTGCCTTCGCCCCATGGAAACCCTCACCACCCCCTCGTTGCCGCTGCAGCGCTACCGGCTGTTCGAGAGCCACGACATGGACGAGGCACGCGAAAGCGTCGCCCGCGTGTTCTGTCCGCACGGGCTGGTGATGCTCAAGCCGCGCACCGAGTTGGACGCCTGCCACCACAGCGCGCGGCTGCACCGGGACGTGAGCCTCAACTACGTGCAGTACGGGCCCGGCGTGCAGATCGACCCCGGGTACCTGCAGGAATTTTTCCTGCTGCAGATTCCGCTGCGCGGCGGCGCGGAGATCCGCTGCGGCGCGCAGCAGGTGGACGCCACGCCACGGCTCGCGTCGCTGCCCTCGCCCACCGAACCGCTCTCGATGCGCTGGGCCGACGACAGCCCGCACCTGATCGTGCAGCTCGCGCGCTCCGCGCTGCTCTCGCGGCTCGAATCGCTGCTGCAGGCGCCCGTCGGGCAGGCGCTGGTGTTCGACCTCGGCGTGCCGCTGGACAACCCTGTGCTGGCGCCGCTGGTGCATTTCATCGACTACCTGCGGCTCACGCTCGATGCGGGGAATGCGCTGCAGGCTGGCAGCCCGCTGGCCGAGCATGCCGAGGCTTATTTGATGTCGAGCCTGTTGATGTCGGCAGGGCACAACCACTCGCGCGCGCTCGCTGGCGATGCGCAGCGGCGACTATTGCCGCGCGTGGTGCGCAGGGCCCAGGAATACATGGCCGCGCATGCACAGGAGCCGCTGTCGCTGGCCGACGTGTGCCGGGAAGTCGGGTGCAGTGCGCGTGCGTTGCAACTGGCGTTTCGCCAGCATGCGGGGCAGGGGCCGATGGAGTTCCTGCGGGAGATGCGGCTGGACAGGGTGCGGGCCGAGCTGCGGTCGTCGGCCGGCGTCGCCGGAACCGGCGTGCGCGAGGTGGCGCAGAAGTACGGCTTCCTTCACCTGGGGCACTTCGCGGCGCAGTACCGTGCGCGCTTCGGGGAGCGGCCGTCCGAGACGCGGGGACCGCGCGGCGCCTGATGCGCACGCCCCTGCGCACAGGCGGAGGGGCAGGTCAGCGCCCGGAAATCAGGAGCCCGGCATGTGGGGCGGATGCAGTTCCACTGCCTTGGCCGCCTTCTTGCGCATCCGGATGTTGAGCAGCTCCACGCCCACCGAGAAAGCCATCGCGAAGTACACGTAGCCCTTGGGCACATGATGGTCGAAGCCCTCAGCGACCAGCACGACACCCACGACCACGAGGAAGGCCAGCGCCAGCATCTTGATGGTGGGATGGGCGGACACAAAGCGCCCGATCGGGCCCGCGAACACCATCATCAGCAGCACCGAGACCACCACCGCGGCGATCATGACGCGCACGTCGTCCACCATGCCGACCGCAGTGATGATCGAGTCCAGCGAGAACACGAGATCGATCACGATGATCTGGAGCATGACGGAGGTGAAGGTCGCCTTCGCCACGCTCGCCTTCTGTTCGTGCGCGCCCTCCAGCGACTGATGCACCTCGGTCGTGCTCTTCCAGATGAGGAACAGGCCGCCCAGGATCAGGATGAGGTCCCGCCCCGAGATCTCCTGGCTGAACACCGAGAACAGCGGCGCGACCAGCCCGACGATCCAGGCCAGCACCAGCAGCAGCCCGATGCGCATGAACATGGCCATGAACAGCCCTATCCGGCGCGCGAACTCGCGTTTGTCGGGCGGCAGCTTGTCGACCAGGATGGAGATGAAGATGATGTTGTCGATGCCCAGCACGAGCTCGAGCGCCGTCAGGGTGGCAAAGGCAATCCAGACCTGCGGGTCTGTCAGGAGTTCAAGCATCGGGGTTCTTTCAGACGGCCCCACCGGAGGGCGAAGCTGCGCGGATTCTCACCTGCGAGGGCGCATGCGGCAACGAAGAAGGGCCGCAGGTTTTCGGGGTAATTCCGTCAATGAACGAAGCGCCCTCCGGTGCCGATCATCGTCATCTCGACGAAGCGCGAGCCGCTGTGGTTGTCGGGGGTGAAGGACACGAAGAAGCCGCCCGCGTCCCACTTGTTCATCGTTTCCAGGGCGGCCAGAAGCCTCGCGCGCGTGAGATCGCGGCCCGTGCGGCGCAGCCCTTCGACCAGCGTCTTCGCGGCAAGGAATCCTTCCATCGATCCGAAGCTCATGTGCGGCACGCCGGCCTTCTGCATGGCCTGCGCATATTCGTTCTGCAGCACGGACGCCCGGCCCCATGGAAAGGGAACGACTTCGGAAACCATCACGCCCGCGCCCAGGGTGCCCAGCGCGTCGGCCAGTGCCTTGCCGCCAACGAAGGACACGCTGACGAAGCGCCCGGTGTAGCCGGCCTTCTTCATTTCCTTGATGAGTGCCGCGCTGGACACGTAGGAGCTGATCAGCGCCACGGCATCGGGACGCGCCGCCTGGAGCGCCTTGGCGGCAGCCGCCACCTCGGTGCTGTGCCGCTCGATGGCGGTGGTCGCGACGATCGGAAAGCCGCGCTTGGCCGCTGCCCTGGTCATCGCCTCGAGCCCCGCCTTGCCGTAGGCATCGTTCTGGAATAAGACCGCGACGTTCTTTGCACCGGTGACCGCCAACTGCTCGAGGATGTTTTCCGACTCGTCGAAATAACTGGCCCTGACGTTGAAGACCACGCGATTGAACGGCTGGCGCAGTGCCTCGGCACCGGTCACCGGTGCAAAGAACGGCACCTGCGCAGCCACGGCCAGGGGCAGCGCCGCCAGGGTGGTGGAGGTGCCGACATAGCCGAACAGCGCCACGGCGCGGTCCTGCTCCAGCAGGTCGGCCGTGTTGCTCGCGGTCATCTTCGGGTCGTAGGCGTCGTCCTTGGCGTGCAGCTCGATCTTTCGTCCGTGGACGCCGCCCGCCTCGTTGACCATCTGGAAGTAGACGCGCGCACCCACGTTGAACTCCGTGCCCAGTTGCGCGGAAGGGCCGCTGAACGGCGCGGACTGGCCGATCACGATGGTCGCGTCTTCCACTACCTTGTCCTTGGCGACACCCGGCAGGCTGGCAAGCCCCAGCGAGGCGGCTACGCCGGACACCAGGAGGAAACGGCGGGTCCGTGAAGCAGACGGCTTCTCAGGAAAGGGGATACGGCTGGAAGGCATGAGATGGCAGTTGGGTTTTCGAAAGGGAATTCAGCCACTGCCTCATTGCGTGTGGGGCAGGGCATGCATGCGGCGCTACCAGCGCGCCCGCAGGCCGGCAGCCCCTTGCAGCGAGGAACGTGCGAGCGCGTTGCCGCCCAGCGCAAGAAGACGGCCCAGCTAGCCATAAACGCTCGCGACCGGCGAAAGCGGCCAGGTGGAACCACCCGCCAGCGCCACGCTTCGCAGCGTGTTTTTCGATGGTCCGGGGGTGCGGTGCTCAGAAGTCCAGTTGCTTGTCCGCGTCCTGCGTCTTGCGGCGAGCCAGCGCGAGGTTGGAGCGCAGCTTGTCCAGCACGACGTAGATGAACACGCCTTCCTTGGAGACCGAGGGGCGGATGATGTGGTACTGCTTCCCGAGGGTGATCAGGATGTCTTCGACGACGTCGTTCAGGCCGAGGGCCCGCATCGTCTTGAGCTTGGTGCGCACGACCTCGGTGTTGCCGGCCGCGGCGATTTCCAGGTCCAGGCCCGAGCCCGCGGAGCCCAGGATCATTCCGCTGCCGGAATCGACGATCGCCGCGCACATGGCGCCGTCCAGCGACAGGATTTCTTCGAGGGTTTGCTTGATGGATGCCAATTCGTTCTCCAGTTAAAAATAAAAAAGTCTCAGAAAAAAATCAGGTGTCAGGCATGAAAGGGGGACGCGTCGGCAAGCGTCCTGGCGAGCTGGGCGGTCCGGTACGACACCAGCGCCAGCACAGCCGAGTCGCGGGCGATCACGTTGATGACCAGTTCGACATCGCGCCGGTACACGCTGCAGAAAACCGCGAAGCCCGACTCGGTCTGCACGATCACGCTCTTTTGGCGCCCGAGGCGCGCCTCCTCGGACACCACCTCGCTGATCGCCACGATGGAACTGGCCATGGCCGCTACGCGGGCGGGGTCCACGTCGCCGGTGACCGCGGAGGCCACGCTGAATCCGTCGATGGTGGCGATCACCGCGGCGGTCACGCCGTTCAGTTCGTCGACCAGCTTGCGCGCCTCGCGCTGCGCGAGCGCAGTGGCGGTCTTCGACAGGCCATGTGAAACAGTCATTCGTTCTCCCCTCCCAGATCGGCTTCGAGTTGCATGAGCAGCGTGTCGAGCAACAGGATCACGTCGCTGCTGTTGCGCACGTCCACGCTCAAGATCGGAAACACCCGGCCCGTGCCGGCGATCGCCTGCGCGTAGTCGTCCAGGCTGGGCACCGGATGGGTCTCCATGCGGCCCACGCCGACGGTGCAGGGAATCGTGCGCAGCGCCTCGGAAAAGCCGTTCATGTAGAGGGCCAGGTCGGCCAGCGGATCGGGGCGCGAGTTGTCGATGAGGACGACCAGGCCCAGCGCGTTGCGAACGAGGATCTTCCAGAGAAACGCGAAGCGCTCCTGCCCGGGCGTGCCGAACATGCGAACGCGGTCTCCGTTGTCCAGCGTGAGTTCGCCGAAATCCAGGCCGACGGTGGTGCGCTCCTTGGCGATCGACGTGTCGGAATTCCGCACGTCGGTCATGACCGGCGGCACATCGCTCACGCTCCCGATCGCCGTGGTCTTGCCGGCACCCACGGTGCCGGTGAAAAGGATCTTGTATTCCCTCATGACGTACCCAGCCCCAGGTGCCGGCGGATGCCGCTGATGAGGCTGCGCGCGAACGCGCCGCGCACCGGCGCGGACAACCCCTGGGCGCGCGGCAGGTGGTCCGCATGCAGCCGCGCGCTGGACGGCACCACGTGCAGCTCCAGCACGCCCGCCGAGCGCAGCGTCTGAAGAAAGGTGACGCAGCGCGACAGCGGGATCTCGCCCAGGTCGGACAGTTCGGTCGCACTCAATGCACGGCGCACCAGCAGGCTGGCCATCCGCACTTTTTCGGGGTCGTTGCGCAGCAGCAGGGCCGAGGGCCAGCGGCGCAGCGTGAAGCGCACCGACTCGGAGACCTCGATCTTCGGCACCATCTGCTCGGGCGTTACCGCTGGCACGGGCGGCACCGCCAGCAGGGTGCGCTCGGTGCTCTTCAACCATTGCTGCAGCCGGTCGGCGCGTATCGGCCGCTCCAGCGTGTGCGCATGGCTGCCGGAGTTCCTGCGCGTGAGGGTGAGCAGCGAGCCGGCCATGCGGGCAAAGCCGGCGCGCTCGGCCGCGGTTGCGCTCTCGTCGACGAGCAATGCGTCGTACGGCGGCGCGGTGACGAAGGTCCACGGAAAGGAAAGGTCGCTCGCGTAGAGCTGCACGATGGTCCGGATCACGGCGGCCTCGGCCGCCGGCAATCCGTACACACCCATTCTCAGAACGGACATGTCTTGCCCCCCGGTTGCATGAGGGTTCGCATCAGTTCACCGCCGGGACTTCGCGCCAGTTCAGGAGGCGCAGCGAGATGCCCTTGGACAGATCGGCTTTCACGGGCACCGGCCTCCCGTCGGTGCCGACGACGATGCGGGTCGACCCGTCCACGCTCACGAATCTGAGGTCGGTGACGGCGCTCGGGAAGCTCTGGTAGGCGGTTCCGGCGGGCAGCAGCACCGAGCCCCCCGTTCCGTAGTTGATGGCGTAGACCCGGCTCTGCCCCGAAGGACTGCAGGCATCGCCGGTGGTCAGCAGGCTGGAGAAAGCCACGATGCCGTTGAAGGCCGCCGGGCTGGACACAAGACGCCAGCCGACACCGGTGTCCACACCCAGGTCCAGATACCAGCCCGGTGAAGTGTTCGAGAGGCTGATGCCCTTGAGCACATCGTCCACCTTCGTGAGCTGGCTGCGCGTGATGGGCGTGGTCACTGCATTGAAGCCCCCTGCCGTTCCGTCCACGATGGCGTAGAACGACTGCGGTGCCTTCGAATTCACGTCCGAGGCGTCCAGCAGCTTGCCGGTACCGAGCAGCACGAAACGCTTGCGTGTGACGGGGTTGATCTCGATCAGCGGCGCGGTGGTGACCGGTTGGGCGTTGCCCGATGCGTCGGTCAGCGTGGCCAGCAAGGTCGGCGCCGGATAGCTGCTGCCCTTGGCGGCGGTGAGATCGAAGCGCCAGAGCTGCCCGTCGAGATCCGCTGCATAGACGGCATCCGCGGTGTTGTCGGCATGGTCGGCCACGTAGGCGGACGCCTGCGCGAGACCGTTGGAGGCGGTGGGCGTTCCCATCTTCTCGAGCAATGCACCGGTCCTCGGATCGACGATGTACAGGTAGCCCTTGCCGTCGCTGTTGTTGTAGCCCGAGGTGAGGATCACGACCCAGCCGTACTTATCCGTCTTCACGGCCATGGGTGCGCCATAGCTGTAGCCCATGGTGGCGTCGGTGAATTCCCATTTCACCTTGCGTGCCACCGCGGTTTCGCTGTCCATGTTTGCCGGGTCGGTCACGTCGATGGCGTAGTAGCTCTTGCCGCCCTTGCCCAGCCCGCCGACCAGCAGGCTGTGCCACTTGGTGCTGTTGCCGTTGCCGTTGCCGTTGCCGTTGCCGTTGCCGTTACCGTTGCCGTTGCCGTTACCGTTGCCGTTGCCGTTGCCCTTGGTGGTGGAGGCGCCGCCGGCGTTGTTCAGGTCGATGTCGAACACCAGCGGCGTCGCATCCACGTAGTAGCGGTGGGCGTACTTGGGACTTCCAAGCTGCGCCAGTCCATCCACTTGCGGCGTGCCGTTCGGCCCCTGGAACAAGGCGCTCGGCACATAGGCGAACTGCTCGGTCCCGGAGTTGGTGCCGTCGAGGGCGCCATTGAATGCATGCAGCATGCCGTCGTTGGCACCGACGTAGACCATGGTGGGGCGCGCGGCCCACTTGGTCTTGAAGGCCGTGTAGCCCGGGTTGCTCTTCTCCGAGAAACTGGTCGCGGGCGGCCCGACAGGCATGACCTTCGAATTGACGATGTCGCCCAGCAGCAGGGACCGGCTGCGCAGTGCCCGTGTGCTTTCGGCCGCCGTCGAGGTGCCTTCGTTCTTGCGATCGCCGCGCAGGTAGTTGAGGTAGTCGGTGCTGCTCGTGGTGCTGGCGTAGGCGGGCGCGAGGGCGGCCAGTTGTGCCGACGTCACGCTGCCGGCGCGGAAGGCCACGCCCTTGTTGCCGTCCCATGTCGCGACGCGGCGCGCCGTGTCCCAGCCGCCATTGGCCAACTGGGCTTCGAGCGTGGTGCTGGTGGTCCAGACGGGTGCGGCGGACGGCGTACCGTCGCTGGCGAAGGTGAGCTTGCTGGCGGTGACCACGCCCGTCCATCCCTTGGAGTCGTACTGCGATGCATAGGAGGCGCTGCCGGTGGAGGCCGCCTGCGCCGTGGAAAGCGAAAAGGACGTGGTGTAGGCCTTGATGGCGTTGGCGATGTCGGTGAACGCCGCCCTGAGGCCGCTCACCATCTGCCCGGCATTGCCGGCCAGGAAGTAGTTGTCGGGCCGCAGGCGCTTGTTGCCGTTCATGTCGATGCTGTCGCCCGAGGTGTTCCACCATTCCTGCGCGAGCGGCGTGGTGGTGGCCGGGTCGTAGTTCGCGGGCACGCTGAAGCCGCCGTATTTGGTTGCCAGGTAGTACGGGTTCAGGTCTTCGGCCCGCTGGTACTCCATGACGTCCATCCAGTAGGTGGAGATGTTCTGCATGCCGGCCAGATCGGGGCGGATGTCGTTCACGTGCGCGCCGTAGGCCAGGCCGGCGATGTAGTAGGTCGTATCGCTGCCGCCGGTCTTCCACCACGGCGTCGGCGCCTTGAAGCCTTCCATCACCTGCAGGTTCTTCGTCCAGGCATCCGCCTTGTTCAGCGAGTCCGCGGCGACCGTCGCGGGATTGCCTCGCCAGCTCGTCACCGCGCTTCCGCCCACGTTGTAGTCGTAGTGGGTGTGGTCGTCGCCGATGCCCAGAATGAAATTCTTCTGGCACGAATAGGAAATGGGGTCCTTGCCGCTCCAGTCGGTCACTGCGGGAAAACCGTCGAGCTTGGCCTCCCTGCCCTCCACGTTGGCCGCCACCGAGTTGGTCCATTCAGGGACGTTGCCCAGGTTCTCGAAGTACCGCACGGCAGCGTAGTAGAGCTCGCTGACGTTGTCGTACGTCATGTAGTTCTTGGCGGACTGGCCGAACTTGTTGAGGTAGTTCATCACCCCGCTCTGCACGACGCCGCTCGCCGTGGCCGACACCGCGTCGGGGTTGGTGTTCATGATGCCGGTGGCGGCATCCCACTCGCCGCGCGTGTTGGTGACCACCGCGGTGGACAGCGGCTGCGGATACGTCGGGCCGATGAAGCCCATCGGCGCGCGCATCACGCCGCCCTGCTGCGAGATGCCGCCGGCGTTCAGGAACGAGAAGGTGCCGTAGCGGATCTTGTTGGCGTTCTGCTGCAGCAAGCCTTCGGGCTTGTAGTTGGTGCCGTACTTGACGCAGTTGGCCTCCACGCCGCCGGCACCGGCCGAGGTGTCGCAGACCTTGACGCGCACATAGACCTGGTAGATGGCGTCCGTCTTCTTCGCGTCGTTGGCAGCGCCGACATCCTTCAGGTCGCCTCCCGTGCCGTTGGGGTTGCCCGTCCCGGTGAACACCATGGTGTTGCCGCGCGACCAGATGCTCGTATTGAAGTTGCTCCAGTTGCCGAACGGCGTGACCGAGGAAATCGATGCCTTCGGCAGCTTGTGCCCGCCTCCCTGATCGGTGCCGCGCAGCGGGAAATTGGTGATGTTGCCCTGGGCGGAGCCCCAACCCTTCTCCAGGATGGTTTCGCTCGTGGTGTCCACGCTTCGATAGCCGCCCGAGAGCGCCCAGCGGAATGGGTCGATGGTCTGCATCGTGGCCCAGTTCATGAAGTTGCCGCTCCACTGTCCCGAACAACTGTGCTTGTTGGTGCCGGTGGACGCGCCGGCCGGCTGGAAGTAGCTGGCGGATGCAGCGCTGTCCTTCACCGCCGGCGCGACGTAGGTGTACGTGTAGCACTTGCGCGGATCGAAGTAGCCCAGGTACTCCGTGGCGTCGGCGTAGTCGTTGAGGTTGGCCACGCTGATCGCGGTGGGGTATTCCACCGACAGCGCCAGCGCAAGATTTCCCGGCACGTCGGACGAGGCGAACACGGGCTGGTCCGACAGCTTGGCGGTGGTCGCCAGCGCGGCCGGCGACGACAGGCCCAGGCAGATGGCCGCGATCGCCCCGATGCTGGAGACCACGGTCGATGGACGACAAAAAGCGCTTGTCATGGGGATGCGGTGCTTTCGTGCTCTGGCTTGGTGAACGTCGATTGCGTGAACACCTGCGTGTCGCGCGGGCCGGTGACGCGCAGGCTCAGGCGGTAGATCGTGGCGGTGGGTGGCGTCGGGGGCGGCGTGGGACTGGCCGTGCCGCCGGCCGGAGCCGCGGACGACTGCACGCAGCCGGTGCTGGTGGCCGGGCCGGTGCTGGTGCAGAGGCGGTCGATCACGTAGCGGATGCTGATCTGCGCCGCCGCGTCGGTGATGTCGTTGGAATCCTTGCCCACGGCGCCGAAGGCCTTGTCGTCCAGCAACGCCAGCGGTACGCCCTGCGTGTTGGTGTCGAGCTTGGTCGCCTTGAAGTTTTCGCCCGGCAGATCGTCGGTCGCGTTCGCAAGCGCACCGCCGCTGGCCAGCTTGTTGGCCAGCACGAGGGACACGGCCCGCTCGCCCTGGTTCACCAGGTCGCGCCGGAAGGCCAGGTTGCCGGCGGAGGTCAGTGACGTGTTCATGGACCGCACCACCGCGACCCCGCCGGCCAGGAGGATCACGAGCACGATGAGGCACAGCAGCAGGACGACGCCGCGCTGGTGTCGCCTCCGCGGAAAGAAGCTTGGATTCTTCATGGCAGCAGCAGCATGTTGCGCAGCGGGACGGTGAATTCGACGATCCGATGGCGGTAGTGCTGGTCGTCGTCGCCCAGCGTCACGGTCTGTGAAATTGGATTCTTCGCGGCGTCCTGGAAGTCATCGCCGAAGAGCTTCAGCTTGGCGGGCGACACCGCCTCTTTTTCCCTGTTCGCGCTGCGCATGACCAGCGCCACGCGAACGGCGACGATCTTTCGCATCGTCTCGGGCGTCTGCATGACGGTGGCGATGTCGAAGCCCGCGGCGCCCGGGTCCGTCCAGTTGTCGAGCATGCCGTCGCCGTTGGTGTCCACGCCGTAGATGGCGTGCAGTTCGGCCACGCCGTCGGCCAGCGCCTGTGTCGCACCGCCGGCGCCCAGCAGCAGGTCGTAGCCGACGAGCGTGCGGTTGTCGCCCACGCCGAAGAGCTGGAACTGCACGTTGCCGTTCGCGGGATTGCCCAGCGGCGTGACGTAGGTGGAGGTGCTGGCCGCCAATGTCTCCATCGACGTGGACTTGCCGGCCGTGTAGTAGGCACCGCCCAACGTCAGCACCTTCGCCGTGGTGCCAGAGACCTGTTCGAGCAAACAGTCCGTCGTGCCTTGCTGGCTGACCAGCACGAGGTCGCCCGCGGACACGCCGACCGTGTTGTCCATCGCGAGCGTCGTCGCGCTGCCCGGGTCCGTCAGGCCGCGCGGCACGCCGCCGGCCACAGCATCGCCGCCCATGACCACCAGCACGTCGGAGCCGGTATCGGACTGGCTCTTGCCGATGAGCACGGGCGCCACGCGCAGGTCGGACGTGGTGCCGGGCAGAAAGGCCTTCTTGAACGGTGCGGGGAAGGCGCCGGTGGGCAGCAGGGCCGCCGCATTGAGCTTGCAGCCGAACACGCCCCGGTCGGTCGGCTGCACCGACTGGACCAGGCTCGAGCCAGCACTGCGCAGCGCACGATCGAGCACATAGGCCGCATAGGCGCCGGCCTGCTCCATGTCGTTGGTGGAGGTGGTGACGCGCCGATGCGCCTCGCCCACCACGACAATGCTGGCCACGGCCAGCGTCACGATCAGGCCGATGAGCATCGCGACCAGCAGTTCGATCAGTGTGAGACCGCGCTGCTTCATGGGAGCGTCACCCGCGTGGTGAGCGTGCTGCTCTGTTGTTCAGCCTTCGCACCTGAGCGGCCGGGCGCCTTCCAGGTGATGGCGATGTCGGCGCTGTTGGTGGTGCCCGATACCGCGGTGACGGTCACCGCGCCGTTCGGCAAGCCTGCGCTGGCGACGTCGCTCACGCGTTTCTGCCAGGTCGAACCGGCGCCCGTGTTCACTGCAACCGACTTGCCCAGCCACATCGTGCTGGCGATGTCGTTGGCCAGCAGAGCGGCGCGGTTGCGGTCCTGCGCATCCGTCGACAGGCTGATGGCGCGCGCCTGCAAGCCGATCAGCCCGAGGATGCCCAGCGAAAACAACAGGACGGAGACCAGCACTTCCAACAGGGCGACGCCGGACTGCCTCGCGCCGGAGGGCTTCTTCAAAGAGAACTTCTTCATGGGCAACCGTCGGGAGAATCTGCAAGCTTTCGGGCCGGATCGCACATGCGCACCTGCCCCCCCAGGCCGAGCAGCACGCGCAGCGGGCGGTCCGAGCCATTCGCGGCGATGTCGTACGCAAAGACCGGTGAGTCGGTGTTGCAGCTCGCGCCGTCCACGCCGGTATCGCTGTTCGCCACGAGGCGGCCCATGGCGTTGAAGCAGACGGCCGCTGCGCCCTTGACCTGCGCGCCGGCCGCCACATCCGACAGCACGCCGGCCTGCACGAACACGTTGCTTGCGTCCAGGCTCGACTTGGCAACGTTGAGCGACCAGTTGCTTCCGTTAGCCGCGGCGGTCAGGCCGTTCTGCGGCGCGGCGCTGTTCGTGAGCGAGAAGACCATGGGCCGGCTTCGGCGCAGGGCCTCGGTCTGTGCAAGGCGCAAGCCGTTCTGCAGCGAGTCGCTCACCGTGCGGACCTTGTTGTTGGCGATCCAGGTCGTGAACGACGGCATGGCCAGCATCGTCAGGATGCCCAGCAGCGTGACGGTCACCATCATCTCGATCAGCGTGAACCCCAACGCGTGGCGCCGGTGATTGTTCATGTGGGGCACGCCTGGCCTCGCTTGGTCACCCAGGCCTTGTCGCAGCCCTTCCAGCCGGAAACGCTCTCGATCGTGGTGCTTTGAAGACCAAGTTGGTCGACCGTGAAAGTGAACCCCTTGGTGGGTCCGCTGCCGACGGCCTGCAATGTGTAGGTGGTCGATGTGGCAGCGGGCGCCGACGCGCACGACAACTGGAAGGTGCCCGAGACGTTGGCTCTGCTGGTGGTGGCGGTGCAAGGCGGCACGAACGAACCGGTCTTGAGATAGGTCCGGTTGTCCTGGTAGTAGCGCTCCATGTCCGCGCGCATGGTCGCCAGACCGTTGGTGCCATCGACCAATTGGCCGCGCAGCACGTAGTCGCGGTAGCTGGGCAGCGCGATCGACGCGAGGATGGCCACGATGGCCACGGTGATCATTACCTCGATCAGCGTGAAGCCGGCAATGCTCCGGCCCGCGACCACGGCCGCATGTGGCCGCCTCGCCGTCCTCAAGATTTGTATTTGCATTGCTGTTTTCCAACCACAAAAAACCTGACTCTCGTCGGTGTCACGAAGAAACTGATGTGACAATTGTTTGCAGCAACGAATGCTTTCGACTAGATCGATGAATGAAATGCAGCCACTCAGTTTTCAAGGCAATGCCGTGGCTGAACGCTATGCACCAGATGTGGGCGCCCAACCCTGCTGGCTCAGTTTTTCCACCGCCATGTCGGCGAACATCGAAACGGCCAGCGGACGCTGCTGGCGGCTGGGGTAGACAACGCTCAGGCCGCGGCCGGCCCGCGTGTACCCGGGCAGCACCCGCACCAGCCTGCCGGCGGCGATTTCGGGGGCCGTCAGGATCGAGGGCAGCGCGGCAATGCCCAGGCCCGCGCATGCGGCCTGGCGCAGCACCGACTGCGTGTTGCTGTTGAAGCGCCCTTTCACGCGCACGTCCTTCTCCACGCCTTCCGCGTCCTGCAGGCGCCAGATGGCGTTGCCGCTCGCATCGGGCTGCACCACGCACTCGTGCTCGCCGAGGTCCTCCAGGGACATGGGCACGCCATGCGCCGCCAGATATGCCGGGCTGGCGGTCAGTTCGCCATAGCTCGCGAAGATGCGCCGGGCCACATAGCAGGAGTCCTGCAGCGGGCCGCCGCGGAATGCGATGTCGATGCGATCGGCAATCAGGTCGACCAGCAGATCGCTGAGCACGAAGTCCAGGCGCACCTGGGGATGCTCGGCCAGGAACGTGTCCACCCATTCCATCTGGAAGAAATCGAAGAAGCTGGTCGGCGCGGTCACGCGCACCGTGCCGGACGGCTCCGAGTTGTCCGCCACGTGCAGTTGACCGGCTTCGATGAGCTCCTCGACCGCCGGGCCGCATCGCTCGTGGAAGGACTCACCTGCGCTCGTCAGCGTGAGCTTGCGGGTCGAGCGCTGCATCAACCGCGTGCCCAGCCGCGCCTCGAGTTGCTGGATGCGCCGGCTCACCGTGGCGGAAGGCACGCTCAAGCGTCGTGCCGCCTCGGCGAAGCTGCCGCTGCGAGCCACCTGCACAAACATCGCCACTTCATTCAGATCGAGCATGGGATTCTTCCTGTTGTTGTTGCCAGGTTCGAGCCGGCCTTTTTTCGATACGTCTCCAACTTTCCTGAGGGCTTGGGAAGCACCAATCAGGGGCATTCGCGGCGCATCAAAGGGATGCCGGGCGGTTCATTTGAGGTACGTCCCTCACGCAACACGCTGAACGGGAGCTGACATCCCCGGAGGGCTGATGTACTTTGCGAAAAAGCTCGCCGTTCGCAGCAAATTGCCGCAGCATGTCGTCTGTTGCCTGTTATAGAAACATAACGATCATTTGACCTAATCAATTACCGGCAGCTTCATTACGAGCCCTTATCCACATGCGAGCCCTTCCCGATACGACAGCACTGGGCGCACCGCGCGCACTGGACGACCTCTTGCTCTACCGCTTGTGGAACGCCACGCGCTCAAGCAGGGCCATGGCAACGCGCATCGTGGAGGGGGGCTTCGGCATCACGCACCGGGAATGGGGAATGATCGGCATGCTCGCGCAGGTCGGAGAGATCAGGCCCTCGGCGCTCGCCGAGCAGCTGCAGCTCGACCGCGTGCGCACATCGCGGGGCCTGCGAAGCCTCTTCGAGAAGCGCCTGATCGAACGGCGTCAGAACGCCGATGACGGCCGCGAAGTCCACGTGCAATTGAGCGACGCAGGCCAGCAACTCTTCGAAGAATTGTTCCCGCGCATTGCCGGCCTCAACGTCGACCTTCTCGAAGGCCTCGATGCCGAACACCACCATATCCTTCTCCAGTGCCTGTACCAGCTCGAGTCGCGCGGCAACGCATTGAATGCACAGCGCGCAGTGCCGGAGAAAGCCGATCGTCGCGCGGGTGGCACGCGCCACCACTGGTCCAGGCAGGTCGACATCTGCCTGATCTAGCCTGCTGCCGCACGAACAGCTGATCGCTGCTTCAAGGCGCAGCTTCCCCGGAGCGGACGACGCAAAAGCTGGATGGCCGCTTCTGCGTTCGGTACTCGGCATCCGTGCCTATTGCGCTGAACTATTGCGCTGAACTATTGCGCTGAAAACTGAGTGGCTGATTTCCATTTTCATCGCTAGTGGAAAGTACACACTTCTCCAAACAATCGATGCTCACGTTCCTGTGCGACACATGCGAGCCGTCCCTCATGTCCCCTCTTTCCGCGCATCTGCTGCGCGCCACGTTGATTCCCGCTTCTTTCGCACTGACGGCATTGGCTGCATTGCCGGTACACGCCGCCGTCGACACGATGAGCAAGATCCGCGAAACACGCACGATCGTGCTCGGTGTTCGCGAAGCAGCAGCGCCGTTTTCCTTCGTCAATGCACAGAAGCAACCCGTGGGCTATTCGGTGGACCTGTGCATGAACGCTGTCGAGGAGATCAGGCGCGAGCTCAAGCTGCCCGACATCAAGGTTCAGTACAAGCCCGTGTCCGGCCCCGACCGCATTCCCAAGCTGCTTTCCGGTGAGATCGACCTCGAGTGCGGCTCGACCACCAACACGATGGCACGCCAGGAAAAGGTGGACTTCAGCTACACCTTCTTCGTCGCGGGGATGCGCGTGCTGACGAGCCAGAACCTTCATGTGGACACGGTGAAGGATCTGCAGAAGCAGCCGGTCGCGCTGACCAAGGGCACGACGTCGGAGAAGCTTTTCAGGCAACTCGCCGAGGGTGAACTGCGCGACGCGAAGTTCACCACCTACGACAACAACGTCGAAGCCTTCAAGGCCCTGAAGGAAGGCAAGGTGCGCGCGTTCGCGCAGGACGATTCGCTCCTGCAAGGCCTCGTGTCGAACGACAAGACGATCGATACGCTCAGCCTGAGCAGGCTCGCGCTGTCGGTCGAGCCGTACGCCGTGATGGCGCGCAAGGGCGACACCGCATTGCTGGCCGCTGTCGACCGCAGCCTCGCGCAGCTGTATTCGAGTGGCGAGATCAACAAGCTCTACGACAAGTGGTTCAACACCAGCACGCTCACCATCAAGATGGGACGCCTCACACGCGACAGCTTTGTCCGGCCGAACAAGCAGCCCGGCGTTGCGATGGTGCTCGGCCATTCGATCTGAGCGGGAGTGAGTGGGCGGCAGCCCGATGACTCTTCGGGTCCGGCACCGGCTGACATTTCACGGCGCGTCGCAAGTGCCATGTGCCGCGAAACGTCAGCGGCAAGACATGCCTTGTCAGCCCGGGCGTTCTTCTTGCACCGTTTCGCCTTAAAGGCGCGCGATCGATGAGGACGAAACGCACGGCGCGCATGTTGCGGTCCACACGCATCACACATTCTTCTTCGCAATGGATTCATTCGACAACGAAAACACCGCGCCCTTGGACCGTCGCATCTTTTGCCTCAGCGCGATCAGCCTTGCCACTCTGGGCGCGACAGCTTGCGGTGGTGGTAGTGGAGGCAGCGGCTTTGTCGGCGGTGGCATCGCTGCGGGACCGGGGGTACCGACTGCGGTCGCGCCGGCTCCTCCCACAGCAGTCGATCCTTCCGGCGATCCGAGCGCTCCCGCGGTGGCTCCGCCCCCTCCTTCACCCCCTCAGGCACGCAAGTTCGTCCACCCCGGCCTTCTTCACACGGAGAGCGATTTCGAGCGCATGCGCCAGAAGGTCCAGGAGCAGGCGCAACCGTGGCTCTCCGGCTGGAATGCATTGACAGGCAACGGCCGCGCGCAGCTCGGTGCGAAGCCGCGTCCGCTGGCCACGGTGATTCGGGGGGACGTCCCGGGCCAGAACTTCGCGCAGTTCTACATCGACGTCGCGCGCGCCTACCAACTCGCGCTGCGCTGGAAGGTCTCGCAGGACACGCGCTATGCCGACCTTGCGGTGGTCTTCCTGAACGAATGGTCCTCCACGCTCAAGGAGGTCACGGGCAATGCGGACCGCTTTCTCGCGGCGGGCATCTACGGCTACGAGTTCGCGAACGCGGCCGAGATCATGCGCACCTACCCAGGCTGGGCGCCGGCCGATTTCGCGCGCTTCCAGACCATGATGCTGGACATCTTCTATCCGCTCAACAACCAGTTCCTCACCATCCACAACGGCACCCAGTACAGCAGCTACTGGGCCAACTGGGACCAATGCAGCATGGCCTCGATCTTGGCCATCGGCGTGCTCTGCGACCGGCCGGACATCTACGACGAGGCGATCAGCTACTACAAGGCCGGCCAGGGCAACGGCGCGGGCCTGCAGGCGGTCTACTACGTGCATCCCGGCTACCTCGGCCAATGGCAGGAAAGCGGGCGCGACCAGGGCCACTGCACGCTGGGCATCGGCCTTGCGGGCGCCTTCTGCGAGATGGCGTGGAACCAGGGCGACGACATCTACGGCTACGAGAACAACCGCTTCCTGGCGGGCGCCGAGTACGTGGCGAAGACCAATCTTCGCGATGGCACCGGCGCCTTCTACACGATGCCCTACTTCACCAACGTCAACAAGCAAGGCAAGCAGGCCGAGCTGTCGACGGGAGCCCAGGGCCATCGGCGAGGCATCTGGGAAAGCGTGCACAACCACTATGCCAATCGCCTGGGCATCGCGACGCCCTACACCGCCCTGCAAGCCATCCAGATGCGCCCCGAGGGAGACGGCGGCAAAGGCGACGAACTGGGCTTCGGCACGCTGACCTTCACGCGCGATCCGCTGCCGACAGCCGGGCGCCCCAGCGGGTTGACCGCGCGCTTGCGCGGCACGCAGGTTGTGCTGTCATGGTGGGGCTGCACCGGTGCGCAGAGCTACTCGGTGCGCCGCGCGGAGCGGGCCGGCGGCCCCTACAGCGTGATCGCATCGGGCATCACCGACACGCTCACGTTCAACGACACCGCGCTCAGCGCGACCGGCGCGACCGGCGCGACCGACGTCTACCACTACGTGATCGTCGCGGCCACCGCCTCGGGCGACAGCGCGCCGTCCACCGAAGCGCGGGTGTCCGTGGCGCCCGAGCTGCTGCTGCAGTGGAAGCCCGATGGCGGCGCGCGCACGCCTGTCCGCCTGCCGACGGGTCTTGCGAAGAACGCCGCCGACTTCACGGTCTCGGTCCGGGTCTTCCTGGACAGCGCCGCAACGTGGGCCCGCGTGTTCGACTTCGGCTCCGGCACGCGCCGCTACATGATGCTCACGGTCCGCAATGGCGGCGGTGTGGTCCGCTACGGGATCTCCACGGTCCACGGCTTCAACGAGGAGGGGATCGACGGCACGTCGGCGCTTGCCACCGGACGCTGGGTGCATGTCGCGGTCACCCTGTCGGGCACGCTCGGGACGCTGTACGTGGACGGCGTCGTCGACGGCACCAATGCACAGATGACGCTCACGCCCGCCGACCTGGGCGAGACGACGCAGAACTGGCTCGGCCATTCGCAGTTTGCCAAAGACCCCGATCTGCAGGGACGCGTGGACGACCTGCGCTTCTACAGCGGCGCACTCGGCGCGACAGAGATTGCCGCACTGGCGAAGGCCTGAGAAGGAAGGTGTGAACGAACCGCCCACGGAATGCAGGCGCTTCGTTCAGGCCCGGTAACGCGGCCACCGGTGGCGCGTGCCGCCCGCACTGCGACTGGCGCTTTCCGGCACCGCGCCCTTCGCGTTCAATTCGGCTGCACGCAGCTCGATCCGGCTCAGGCATTGAAGAAATATGCCGGCCTGCGCGTCGTCGATGCCGGCCACGAGCTCGGCATCGAGGCGCGCGATGCGCGGAAACAGGTCATCGAAGAGCTGCTGCCCTTGAGGGCTCAGGCGCACATGCACGCCGCGGCCGTCCTCGGCGTCGCGCCGCCGCTCCACCAGTCCCTTCTGGGAGAGGCTGCCCAGGCCGCGCGAGGTGCGCACACGGTCCCACTGCAGATGTTCGGCAAAGGCCGAAGGGGTCGCCTCGCCGATCTGCCTGAGCGCGGCGATCAGCTCCCATTCGCGATGCGTGATGCCGAAGCCCTCGTCGGCAATGCGCGTCGCCATGCCGACGACGGCGCGTATGGCGCACGGCAGCCTGAACAGGAAGAGATCACCCAGGGAACCGGGGGCGGGCGCCCCACCCGCATCGGAGAAAGCTGGCATACGAATCAGAGAGTGGAGGTGCCAGGTCACCGAAATGAGTGCCCGGTAGGAAGCGCCGGATCGCACCGGCTTCCCGACTTGCGCCGCATGGCCCTGGCGGCTCATGCATGCGGGGCCAACGATACGCATCGGTGCGGCCGGGATAAACGTCGCGCTGCGCAATTGCTTATCCCGGAATCCGGAACAAAGGGCTGTCGATGGATCGATTGAGTGCCATGCAGGCCTTCGTGGCGGTGGTGGAGGCCGGCAGCTTCGTGGGTGCAGCCGACGCACTGGGAATTTCGAAGACGTCGGTCTCGCGCCTGATCGTCGACCTGGAGTCGCACCTGGGCACGCGGCTCCTGCAAAGAACCACCCGCCGGGTGCGCACGACGGAAGCGGGAGAGCGCTTTTTTGCGCGGGCGAGCCTGCTGTTGTCCGACCTGGAGGAAGCAGAGTCCGAAGTCACGTGGCGCACGCTCACGCCGCACGGCGTGCTGCGCGTGAGCGTTCCACTGTCGTTCGGGCCGCGCTACCTCGCGCCGCTTCTTCCCCTGTATCGAAACCAGTATCCCGACGTCGAACTCGAGGTTTCCTCGACCGATCACCTGGTCGATCTGGTGGACGACGGTTTCGACCTCGCCATCCGTGGCGCCTGGCAGCACGGAGAGACTTATGTGGCACGGCACCTGGCGCCGCTGCGAATCGTGATCTGCGCGTCGCCGGGCTACGTGGCCATGCATGGCGCGCCGCCGACGCCCGATGCATTGGCCGCGCACAACTGCCTGACCAAGATCTCCGGTGCCGTCTCCGAAACATGGACCTTCTCTCGCACCGGCGACACCGTCGCCGTTCCGGTGCGGGGCAGCATGCGCGCGGACAGCGACGACATCCTGCTGACGGCGGCGCTGGCGGGCGAAGGCATCGTCGCAATGCCGACCTTCATGGCCGGCGACGACATTGCGAAGGGCGACCTGGTGCCGCTGCTGCTCGATTGGCAGTACCCGCCGGCGACCCTCATGGCCGTCTATCCGACCCGGCGCTATCTGTCGGCCAAGGTCCGCACCTTCGTGGAGTTCATGCAGAAGGCTTTCGCGGGCGACCCGGCCTGGGATCGGTGGATGGACATGTTCCCCGAGGCGCGGAAAGACCACGACGCCCCTGGAGCCGCCCTCCCGCCAGGAGGCTGAAGGCCCTCAGGCCACCTGCTTCGGACGATAGCCCGCGAGCTCGTGCTTGGCGATCGCGTTGCGGTGCACTTCGTCCGGGCCGTCGGCCATCCGCAGGTGGCGGGCGTAGGCCCAGAAATTCACCAGCAGCGTGTCCTGGCTCAGGCCCATGGCGCCGAAGGCCTGCATCGCATCGTCGATCACCTGGATGCAGTTGTTGGGCGCGATCACCTTGATCATCGCGATCTCCTTGGCCGCCACCTTGTTGCCCACGGTGTCCATGCGCCAGGCCGCGTGCAGCACCATCCAGCGCGTCTGGTCGATCAGCATCCGGCTCTTTGCAATGCGCTCGCGCCACACGCCCTGCTCGGCCAGCGGCTTGCCGAAAGCCACGCGCGAGACGACGCGCTCGCACATCATCTCCAGCGCCGACTCGGCCATGCCGATCATGCGCATGCAGTGGTGGATGCGCCCGGGACCGAGGCGCCCCTGCGCGATCTCGAAGCCGCGGCCCTCGCCCAGCAGGATGTTGTCCACCGGCACGCGCACGTTCTCGAACAGCACCTCCGGATGGCCGAAGGGCGCGTCGTAGTGATTGACCAGCGCCATGTCGCGCAGCACGGTGATGCCGGGCGTGTCGGCGGGCACGATGATCATCGACTGCTGGCGGTGGCGATCGGCGTTGTCGAGGTCGGTCTTGCCCATCAGGATGAAGAGCTTGCAGCGCTCGTTCATCGCGCCGGTGATGTACCACTTGCGGCCGTTGATGACGTACTCGTCGCCCTCGCGCCGGATGCTGCACGAGATGTTCGTGGCGTCAGACGATGCGACCGCGGGCTCGGTCATCGCGAACGCGGAACGGATCTGCCCATCTAGCAGCGGCTGCAGCCAACGCGCCTTCTGCGCGGCCGAGCCGTAGCGCTCGATCACCTCGGTGTTGCCCGTGTCCGGCGCGCTGCAGTTGAAGGCCTCGGCGCTCCAGTAGCGCCGGCCCATGATCTCGCACAGGGGTGCGTATTCGAGGTTCGTGAGCCCGGCGCCGTGCGCGGTCTCGGGCAGAAACAGGTTCCACAGGCCGGCTGCCCGGGCCTTCTCCTTGAGCTCTTCCAGCAGCGGCAGGCCGGTGTAGAAGCCGCCATTTTTCTGCGCGTTCAGGTAGGACTGGTGCGCCTCCTCCGCCTGGCGCTTTTCGTTCGGGTAGATGTGCGCGTCCATGAAGGCGACGAGGCGCGTGCGCAGTTCCTGGACCTTGGGCGTGTAGGCGAATTCCATGCGGATGTCTTCCGGGTTGGGGGTGATGGGTCGGGGAACGGTTGCGCCATGGTGCCCGGCCCGGGCCCGTCCGTCTGTCTCCTGCATGACGGCGCGCGCCTCGCGCATGCACGCATCGACACCCGCGACCTGGTCTTTGAATTCAGCTAAGAGGCCGAGCGGCCATGCCGGATCGCCTCTCAACGCCTCAGGGCTTGATCGTCCATTGCAACGCGGCCAACAGGTTGCTGTGGTCGTCGGTCCACGTCGCGACGCCGGTGGCATCGATGGCCTCGCCGCGCTCGCGGACGACCGGGTCTTGCAGGAAGCGACCGTCGTTCGTCAGCAGCACGTACTCCGAGGCGTGCTCCAGCGTCGGGTTGCCGGGCGCAGGCTTGAAACCGATGCGCACCCCCTGCATGCCCACGTCTTCGGCCAGGCGCTTGACCACCGGCGCGAGGGCGAGGTGCCGGTTGCTGATGTGGAACGCGATCACGCCCGTGGGCAGCAGGTGCCGGCGATAGAGCGCCATCGCCTCGCGCGTCATCAGGTGCATGGGAATCGCATCGCCCGAGAAGGCGTCGACCACGATCACGTCGAAGCGCTGCGAGCCGTGCGCCTCGAGCTCCTGCTGCATCAGAAGGCGCGCATCGCCCTGTGCGATCTCGACCGTCGCGGCCGAGTCGGCGAGGTAGGTGAAGTGCGAGCGCGCCGCCGCCGTCACGCGCGGATTGATCTCGTAGAAGCGGAACGTATCGCCGCTGCGCCCGAAGGCCGCGAGCGTACCCACGCCCAGGCCGATCACGCCCACGCGCTGCGATGCACCGCGGTTCGTGAGCAGCGCGAGCCCCGCTCCGGATTCCGGCCCGTAGTAGGTGCTCGGCAGGCGCCGCTGCACCGCGCCCTGCAATTGCTCGCCGTGCGAGATGACGCCGTGCATCAGCCGGCGCGACGCGGTCGGCGCGCCCGGAATGCCGAACTGCTCCACGCGCAGCGCGCCGTAGAAGTTGCGCACGCGCAGCATCGTGCGGTTGTCGGCTTCGCGCACGCTGGCGATCGAGAGCCAGGCCACGATCGCCGACACCAGCACACCCGCCAGCCCCGCGCCCGCCGCCCATGAACGCGCACGCCATGCGGTGTAGAGCACCGCCAAACAGGCCAGCGCGGCGATCGAGGCGTAGAAGACATTCGTCGACACCGCGACCGCGTCCATGCGCAGGAACGCGGCAAAACCCACCACCACGGCGAGCGCGAACCCGAACCACACCCACTGCTGGCGCCCGCGCACCAGCCACAGCAGGATCAACCCCGGTGCCGCCAGGCTCGCCGGCAGCTCCCAGTACCCGTTGAAGAAATGCGGCGCGACCACGCCCGCGAAGATGCCGCCCAGCGCGCCGCCGAGCGACAGCAAAAGGTAGAAGCGCGTAAGCCGAGCGGGGCCGGGCCGCGCCCGCGCGAGTTCGCCGTTCGAGACCATGCAGATCGCGAACAGCCCAGCGCAGAAGAGCCCGATGGCCGCGGGAATCGGCAGCGAGCGCTGCGGCGTGTTGAGGTACCAGCCCATCACCGGCGCCAGCACCAGCACCGCGGGCCAGAAGAGCCAGCGCCGATACCAGAAGTCGCTGTCGAAGCACAGCACGAAGCTCAGCAGGTAGAGCGCGAGCGGCACGATCCACAGCATCGGCACCGAGGCGATGTCCTGCGTGATGAAGGCCGACACCGCGAGCAGCGCCACCGTGCCGAGTGCGGAGAGCATGAGCCACAGGGCCTGGTCCGCCCATGAAAGCGGCGATGCCGGCACCGCGGCAGGTGCGTGGATGGCGGCCGCCACCGGCGACGGCTTCGCCCTCGCCACCGCGAGCACCGACACGATCGCCAGCACCGCGAACAGCCCGAAGCCAGCGGACCATGCGATGGCCTGCGCACGCAGCGCGAATACCGGCTCCAGCACGAAGGGATAAACCACAAGAGCGAACAGCGCCGCGAGGTTCGACAACGCGAACAGCCGGTAGACCTTCGCCTGCCGCGGCGCATCGCCGGCATGCAGCCGCGCGACCCAGCTCTGCACCAGCGGCCCGGTGGTGCACACCGCAAGATACGGCAGCCCGATGGTGGCGGCCAGCACGGCGAGCACGCCCGTCGCCGGGTCGCCCTGGCCGGTCGGCTTCCACGCCGCATCGGGAATCACCGGCAGCATCGCGCAGGCCGCAAGCAGCAACAGCGCATGCACGATGGCCTGCGTGCGCAGCGGCCGGCGCGAAAGCCAGTCGGCATAGAAATACCCGACGAGCAGCACGACCTGAAAGAACACCAGGCACAGCGTCCACACCGCGGCCGAGCCGCCGAACCAGGGCAGGATCTGCCGCGCGATCAGCGGCTGCACCAGGAAGAGCAGGAACGCCGAGACGAAGATCGTCGATGCGCAGTGGGCAAGCGCGCCGGAGCCTTCTCCCGCCCTTCTCGTCTCCGCCATCAAGACCCTGCCTGGTTCGGGTTGGGCACCTTGTCCAGCTGCTCCCTGACCGCGTCGCCCCAGAGCGCCGGACAGAAGGAATTGCCGTCGCCCACCTTGTCGGCCAGCGCGTCGACGCCGCGCGCCAGCAACTGCGTGGCCCACTCGGTGCTGCTGTTGCGCACGAAGGCGTAGACGTTGGTCATCAGGTCACCGGGCGCCTCCAGCACGTTGTTGCCGACGTTGGCGCTCCACGCCGGGTCCCACTGCGACTCGATGCTGCGGTCGCCCGTCGGGCCGAACGAATAGAACGGGTGCCAGTACATCGGCGACTCCATGCCCACCACGCCCTCGGCCACCAGCGGGATCTTGCCGTTGGCGATGTAGTAGGCGTCGAGCTGGTTGAGGCGGAAGTCGGTGCCCGGTGCCGCCGCACCGTCGGTGGACAACAGCCGATACCAGGCCTCGCCCACGTATTTGTAGCCCTCCAGCGCCAGGAGGATGATCTTGTTGGCCACCGGAATGCCCAGCCGGTAGCCGTAGTGCACCCGCAGGTGCAGCACGCTCGATTCGCCCAGCGTCTTGTTCGAGGTGGTGCCGCGCAGCTCGGCATCGGGCGGCAGCGGGTCGTTGATGCCCGCGGCGCTGCCCATGGCCTTGGCCTTGTATTCGTAGGGCAGGGGCTTCCGGTAGCGCATGGTGTCGTTGGGGATCTGCAGGATCCAGCGGTTCTCGCCGAAGTTCTCGATGAAGGCCCAGTCGATGAAGGTGGTCTGCGTGGGGTTCAGGTATTCGATGCAGGCCGAATCGATCAGGTCCTTGTTGGTGGCGACCCAGCCCTTGAACATGCCGCCGACGCTCGGGTCGGCCACGTTCAGCGGCATCATTCCCTTGACCAGCCCCTGCCACACGCTGCCGCGGGTGAGCGCGTTGGTGGTGAGCTCCAGCGCCGCGCTGTTGAGCTTGCCCAGCCCCGGCGCCGCGCTGCCGATGCGAAAGACGAAGGGCAGCGGCATGCCGTTGTTGAGCGAACCCGCGCGCGCCGCCTCGTGCGCCGCATATTCGAGCGTGAGCCGCGCGCGGTAGATGAGGCCGAACTGCACCACGCACATCACGAACAGGATCAGCACCGGCAGCGCGATCACGGTCTCGGTCATCGAGATGCCGCGCTGATGCCGCCGATGCCTGTGCCGCTCGGAGCAGCGCGATGAATGAAGGGTGCGATGCATGTCGTTCTCCCGGGGCCGCCTACCAACCCGACAACTTGAGGCCCGGCATCAGCGCCAGGTGGCGTGCCTGGCCGGCGTTCAGCTCGAGCACCCTGGCCGCGCCGGGGCACCAGGCCATGCGCATCGGCTTCAGGCGCTCGACGATGCGAACGATCTGGCCGCTGCGGTCCAGGAAGACGACGTCGATCGGATAGCGCATGCCCACCGTGTGCACCGAGCTGCATCGCGCGATGAGCAGGCCTTCGCTCGCGGCCAGCCGCGGCCGCCCGAGCAGCCCGCGCGTGCGGTCCCAGCCGCGCTCGGCCACGCGCACGGGACCGAAGGGCTGGGCCTGGGGAGAGCGGAGGGAGACGATGCGCATGGTGGTTCCGGAAGCTTCCTGGCGTCCTAGCGTTGGGTCTGGAGAAACTGCATCACCAGCGGAAAGAAGATGATGATGAAAGTGACCGGGAAGATGAAGATCACCAGCGGGCCGATCATCTTCACGGGCGCCTCCATCGCGAGTTTCTCGGCGTGCTGGAAGCGCTCGGTGCGGCGCTGGTCGGAGATTGCCGAGAGCGTGTCCGCCAGGCTCGCACCGAGCGACTCGGCCTGCGTGAGGTTCGACACCAGGCTCTTGATGTGCTTGTTGTCCAGGCGCTCGGCCATGGCGTTGAGCGCGTCCATGCGGCTCACGCCGGTGCGCATCTCGCGCATCATGCGGTCGAACTCGATGCCCAGTGCGCCGCCCGGCCCCTTCTGCACCGCCTGCGCGATCGCGCCGGTCAAGCTCAGGCCCGCCTGGCAGCACAGCGTGATCATGTCCAGGTAGCCTGGCAGCGTGCGCAGGATGTTCTTCTCGCGCTTCTTGCGACGGTCGCGCATCCACATCACGGGGTAGTACCAGCCCATCGCGCACGACATCAGCGTGACCCACACCTTGGTGCCCGCCATCGCGCCGAGGAGGCCCGCCGTCCAGAGGCCGAGCGCGGCCACGACAACCAGCGACACCACCTGCACCGCGATGAACTCCTCGGCCTTCAGCACGAACTCCAGCCCCGCGAGCTGCAACTGGCGCTTGCGCTTGACGAGCATCGAGGTAGGCGCGATCTCCGACACATGGAACTGCAGGATGTTCACCACCGGCCACACCAGCCGCAGCATGCGCGGCAGCGGGTCCATGTGGGTCCGCTCCGAAGGCTTGGCCTTGCGGATCAGCGAGATCATGTAGAGCAGCAGGATCACGCCCACGGTCGCGCACAGGAAGATGATGGCCAGGAGGATCAGCGAGCGCATGGCGATCTCAGATGTCGATGGCCACGATCTTGCGGATCATCGCGTAGCCCAGGAACAGCATCACGCCGATCACGAACAGCACGGCCCAGCCGATCTTGGTGGAGAACAGCAATCCCATGGTGGGCTGCATCAGGTAGAGCACGCCCATCAGCAGCAGCGGAAAGAGCGTCATCACCAGACCCTGGATGCGGCCCTGCGCGGTGAGCGCCTGGATGCGGCCTTCGAGAATGGCCTTCCTGCGCAGCGTCTCGGCCAGCACCTGCAGCGGCTCCGACAGATTGCCGCCCACTTCCTTGGAGACGCGCAGCGCCACCACCACCAGCACGAAGTCGGGAATGCCCAGGCGCTGCGACATCTTCTGGATCGCATCGTCGAAGCTCACGCCCAGGCGCTGCTCCTTGAGGACGAGGCCGAACTCCTGGCCGAGCGGCCCCTGCTGGTCGCGCACCAGCACCTGCACCGCGACCGACAAAGCGCTGCCAGCGCGCAGCGCGCTGGCAATGAAGAGCAGCGCATCGGGCAGTTCCGATTCGATCTGCTGCCTGCGCTTCTTTCGCTGCCATGCGAACCAGCGCGCGGGCAGCAGGTACAGCACCGTCGCCGCCACCAGGCCACCGAGCGGATTGCCCGAAATGAGCCAGCCGATCGCCCCGCAGAGCGCCACCAGGAACGCATGGCCCGAGGCGAACGCCACCGCATGCTGCGCCTGGAATTCGGAGAGGTTCAGCGTGCGCCGGCCGCTCGCCTGCAGCTTCGACATCACCTTGCCGGCCAGCTCGGGCGAGCGCTTCATCAGCAGGTAGCCGCACAGCATGATGAAGCCCATGCCGCAGAGCACCGATGCAATGAGAAACGCCGCTTTCATGCCTCGGCCGCGCCGAACAGGAATTCGAGGTCCAGCTTCAGGCCGTGCTCCTGCAGGCGCGTGAAGAAGTCGGGCACCGTGCCGGCCGCCGCGAAATGCCCGACCGTCTTGAACTCGGCGTCCACGCCGGTCTTCCGGAAGACGTACACGTCCTGCATCTGGATCATGC
Organism: Variovorax paradoxus EPS; assembly: GCF_000184745.1. Classification (NCBI taxonomy): domain Bacteria; kingdom Pseudomonadati; phylum Pseudomonadota; class Betaproteobacteria; order Burkholderiales; family Comamonadaceae; genus Variovorax; species Variovorax paradoxus. The sequence continues at coordinate 5,351,349 of NC_014931.1, forward strand.
CGTCGGCAAAGCCCGTGATCTCGGTGATCTGCGTGACCTTGCGGCTGCCGCACGGAAAGCGCGTGAGCTGCACGATCAGATCGACAGCCGAAGCAATCTGCTCGCGAATCGCCGCCACGGGGATGTTCATGCCGGCCATGGTCACCAGCACTTCCAGCCGCGACATCGCATCGCGCGGCGAGTTGCTGTGCAGCGTGGTGAGCGAGCCGTCGTGGCCGGTGTTCATGGCCTGAAGCATGTCGAGCGCCTCGCCGCCGCGGCACTCGCCCACCACGATGCGGTCGGGCCGCATCCGCAGCGAGTTGCGCACCAGGTCGCGGATCGCGATGGCGCCCTTGCCTTCGATGTTGGGCGGCCGCGATTCGAGCGACACAAGGTTGGGCTGCCCGAGCGAGAGTTCGGCCGCATCCTCGATGGTCACGATGCGTTCGTTGGCCGGGATGAAGTTCGACACCATGTTCAGCAGCGTCGTCTTGCCGGTGCCCGTGCCGCCCGAGACGATGATGTTGAGCTTCTCCTCCACCGCGATGCGCATGAACTCCACCATCTGCGGCGTGATCGAGCGGGTGCGGATCATGCCCTCGTGGCCCATGCGGTTCTTCGGAAACTTCCGGATCGTGACGCTCGGCCCGCGCAGCGCGAGCGGCGGAATGATCGCGTTCACGCGCGAGCCGTCTTTCAGGCGCGCATCCACCATCGGCGAGCTCTCGTCGATGCGTCGGCCGAGAGGCGTCACGATGCGCTCGATGGCCCCCAGCACCGCGATGTTGCTGGTGAAGGCGACGTTGGTGCGTTCCAGCCGCCCGGAGCGCTCGACCCAGATCTCGTCGAAGCGGTTGACCATCACTTCGGAGACGCTTTCGTCCTTGAGCAGCACCTCCAGCGGACCGAGGCCGATGGCTTCGTCCAGCAACTGCTGGCTCAGCAGCGTGCGGTCGATGTCGGCCGGCAGCTCGCGCGAGTCGCGAATGATCTCGCTGATCAGCGCGCGCACGTTCGAGCGCAGCTCCTCGTCTTTCATCTGCGCGGTGTCGATGCGGCGGTTGTCCAACTGCTCCAGCAGCGTGCGGTGCAGCGCGCGGCGCCAGTGCAGCAGCGGGTCTTCGATGGCGAGCGCGGTTTCGGCGAGCTGTGCCGCCTCGGCCGCGTCCTGCTGGCCGGCACTGGCCGGCCGCAGCGCCACGTCGAGCGACACCACCAGCGTATGGCCGCCGATGATGATTTCCTCGCCGCCCTTCATCGGGCCGAAGCGCGTCACCCGGTTGCCGTCCACCCAGGTGCCGAAGAGGCTGCCGTGGTCCTGCACGAACACCTCTTCGTCGTGCACCACGAACTGGGCGTGCAGCTTCGCGACGTTCCAGCCCGACAGCACGATGTGGCTCGCCGTGTCCTTGCCGATCTGGACCTCGGGGATGTCGAGCGCGACCTCGCGCACGGCCTGCTGGGGCGAATTGACGAAGACCTTGTGCATGACGGCGGGTTCTCAGGGAGCGACCGGCTGGCCGGGCGTGCCGGCGGGAATGCCGCCCATGTCGAACGCGGGCAACCGCGCACGCGCGCCGCGGGGGTCCGACTTGTCCTCGGTCAGCGTGCCGAAGTTGCTGCCGACGTCCTGCTCGATCTGGCGCGCGCGCTCGACGCGCGGCTGGCTCCAGGCCGCATCCACCACGCGCGGCGTGATGAACACCACCACTTCCTGCTCCTTGTCGATGTCCTTGTCGGCACGGAAGGCGCGGCCGATCACCGGCGTGTTGCGCAAGCCCGGCAGGCCATCGCTGGCGCGCGAGGATTCGCGGCTCAACAGGCCCGACAGCACGATGGTCTCTCCCGTCTTCACGTTGAACTCGGTGTCGGTGCGGCGGATCAGCAAGCCCGGAATGCCCTGCACCGCCACGCTGGGGTCGATGCTGCTCACCTCGGTGAGGATGCTGCCCGAGATGTTCCCCTCGCCATCGGCAATCGGCTTGATGTTCAGGCGCACGCCATAGGGCTTGAACTCGACCGATCCCGCCCCTTGCGTGCTGAGCGCAGGCAGCGGAATTTCGCCGCCGGCCAGGTATTTGGCCTCGCCGCCGCTGCGCGTGGAGAGGTTGGGCGAGGCGAGCAGGAAGGCATTGCCGCGCTGCACCTGCAGGTTGATCTGCGAGCCGAGGGTGAGGCCGATGCCCAGGTAGGCCTGCGGCGTGCGGCGGTTCTGGCTGAGCAGCGCCGTGCCCTGCGGCGTGGAGGTGTTGAAGGCCGAGCCGTCGGGCAGGACGCGGTAGCTGCCGCTGGAGGCGATGTCCGAGAACAGGCCGAAGTTGAATCCGTCGCCCGAGGTCTGCCAGCGCACACCCAGGTCGTCCAGCGCGTTCTTGCTGAATTCGACGATGCGCACCTGGATGTCGACCATGCGGTCCACGCGGATGCGGTCCGCCGTGGCCAGCGACACCACCGCGGGAGCGTAGAGCTGCGCCACTGTATTGAGGCGCTCGACCGCCGCCGGATCGAGGCTGTTGCCGTCCATGATGATGCGTTCGCCGACGCGGCGGATGTTCACGCCCGAGATGCCGCGCGTGATCTCGCGCAGCTCGCCCGCGATGCGGTCCAGGTCCACCACGTTCACCCGCACCTTGACCTTGCGGATGCCGCCGCTCTTGTCCCAGACATGCAGCGTGCTGTCGCCCCCATCCTGCGCGGTGATGAGCATGTTCGCGCCGTCGAGCACGCGGGCTTCCATCACCTTGCCGTTGCCGATCGCCACGCGGGCCACGCCCGGCATCTTGACCAGCACCATCTGGCCGACATAGAGCGTGAGCGAATCCGGCAGCCGCTGCATCACCGTGGCGCGCGCGGCGATGCGCTGCAGCTCGGCCTCGTCCACTGCCTGCGGTGGTGGCGTCGTGGGGCGGATGCCCGGCGACCGCTCGGTGCCGCGGGATGCCGACGCGGGGCCCGGCGGCGCCGTCGCCGCACCGCGGCCGGTGCCCACGGACGAGGCGGCGTCGACGCCGTCGCCGCCTCGTCCGGCACGCGGCTCCTGGGCCGCGGCATCCAAAACAAGGCACAGCATCGCGGCTGCCAAAACATATCGCTCGGGATTCATCGGACTTCTTCTGGAGGTGAGGGAAACGGGCACCCGATGTTGGGCGATGTGCGGCATCAGTGCGAGGGAACTTCGTCCTGCGACCGGGCCTGGCCCAGGCCCGGCGACATGGCACCGCCGCCGCCGCTGCGGCCGCCGACGATGTATTCGACGCCGGAGCCGCCGGCCGCATGCGAGGCCGCGACCGGCACCGCGCGCTGCGGCCGGAAGCCGCTCACGATGGCGTCCAGATCGACCGCATCGACGCCGGTGGTCATGGTGGCCCGGTCTTCGGGGTTGCGCAGCGTGGCGATGATCTTTCCGAGGCGCTGCGCGAGGATGAGCTTCTGCGCATCCTGCGGCTGGACCGCCACGGTCACGGTGGCGTAGCGCTGCCGCGCATAGGGGTCGGTGTCGGCCGAGACATCGGCGCGCTTCCTCATCGCGGCGAACTGTTCGGAAGTGATCTGTCCGGTGGCGCGCACCTCGACGTCCTGCAGCAGCGGGATCACCACCGAGGGATCGTTGGCCGCGCTCTTCTCGACCACGTACATGAAGTCGATGCGGTCGCCCGCGCGCAGCATGCCCGAGATGGAGCTGATCTCGTCCACCGGAATGGTGACGGCGCGCACGCCCTGCTCGATCTCCTGCGCGAAGACCTTGCGCGGCGCCGCGAAGAACGAGGCCAGCAGCGGCTTCCCGGCAGCCACCGGCACGGTGAGCTGGCGCCCCGCGAACTGCGCGAAGGACTCGGGCGTGAGTGCATCGTTGTGCAGGTACTCGTTGGGCACCGAGCGCTTGGCCACCATGCCCGGCAGCACCTGGCTGCCTTCGCCGATCGGCTGGCGCGCCACGACCACGTCGCGGCGCTGGCTGTCGGCATCCTTCTCGAGGCTGGCGGCGATCTCGCGCTCGCTGGCCCTGAGGTAATACCAGCCCAGGCCCGCGGCCATCAGGCCGAGCAGCAGCGCACCGATCAGGGGGGACAGCCGCTTGAGGCTTTGCTTGAACTTCAGAAGTCCCGGAGATGATTTCATGCCTGACTACAAAGGAAAGGAAAGGGCGTACGAAAAGCTCGACCAGGCATCACGGTAGGCCTTGATGAAGAGTTCCACCACGGAGCGGTCCGCCCCCGGGAAGGTGCCGAACAACATGAGGGCCAGGACGCCCGCGACGAGCAGGTATTCGGTGATGACCTGGCCGCGCTGGCCGCGCTGGCCGCGACGCGCCGCGGGTTGTGCCTGGCGCGGCGAGGGACGATGGCGATGGCGTGGATGCATGGCGAGGTGGTGGCTAGTCGGGGGTGGTCTGGCTCGCGACGACGATGTAGGCGTCGTCGCGCCGGGCGATGGTCACGACCATCTCCTCGGCGCCGCGGCGAAACACCAGCGCCGAGCGCTCACCGCCTTCGACGGTGCGGTCCTGCAGCAGCGTCCAGCCGAGGCGGATCATTTGTTCGCGCAGGTAGAGCGCATTGGTCTCCACGCTCACGCCGTTGGTGACCATGATGGTCCGGTTGCGCTGGCCCTCGTCGTAGGAGAGGGTGTCCGAGATCACCAGCGAGCCGGGTGGGCGCGGAAAGCCCTTGCCGACGCGCTCGGCGCGCTCCTCCGCGCTCCCGCCCCCCTCTTCGTAGATCACGGCCGCGACCAGCCGGCCGACCGTGCCCGAGGGAACCGCACGCAGTTGCACCGTCACCTGGTACACGCCGAGCCGGGCGCCGAGCACGCGGGACTCGCCCACGCTGCTCACGCCATACCCGGTCTTGTCGGCGAACCATTTCTCGTAGTAGCGCGAGATCTCCTGCATCGACTCGGCGGATTCGAAACCGCGGATCTGCATCGGGATGGTGTTGTGCTCCATGTACTGGGCGACCCAGTAGTTTTTCGCACCGGAGGGCGACGGAATGGCCGGCCAGTCGCGTTGCGGCGGCGCGGCGAACGCGAGCCCGCCCATGCACAGCCATGCAAGGCAAAGAACCCATCGCAGCAGCGTTGCCTGGCGCTTCATCAGGGCAGCGTGTTCACCACGCGCGGCGGTGGAAAGGAGCGGTAGTAGCGAAACCTGTTCTTCGTGCTGCCGCCGACGGCATCGCCTTCGCCACCGGTCTCGCCATCCGCAGCGCCCGCGTCCGGCATCCGCTCGAAGCGGTCGAGCGGCGACTTTTCGGTCTGGTCGCCCGGCAGGAAACCGAAATTGAGGTTCGAGGTGGGGAAGCTGGGAAAGGCCTGGTTGATCGTGTAGGAGGTCTGGTGAAGGCCGCTGCGCAGTTGCTGGTAGTAGATGCTGTCGAGCAGCTTCATCGGCATCAGGCCCTGGATCTTCTTGTCCTCGCGGTTGGTGCCGCCGGCGTTCCACGCCTCGGTGAGCATGGTGACCTGTTCGCTCAGCGCGATCTGCGGGACCAGCTTGAAATGCGTGTTGGTCTGCGTGACGTTCACCTCGTTGCGCAGGTACCCGCCGCTCACGAAGGTGAACTTGCCGAGCGACCCCGTCAGCACGTTGCTCCCGAGCTTGTCCTGCACGGTGCGGATCTTGTCCCACAGCATGTCGCTGGCATTCAGCAGCGAAGGCAGGGGGGCGGCCGTGGTCGATGCGCTCACGCTGACGGTGTTCGGGTCGATGGGCGGGAGCGTCGGCTCGAACTCCGCGATCTCGGGGGCATGGATCGAGATGCCGGGCGTCGTGCGGTCGCGGAAGATGTGGCGCCGCAGGTCGCGCGTGACTTCGTCGTCGGACTTCTTGATGGCGCCGGACGCACCCTTGGCCTCCTCCGCGTCGATGGCGTCCGTGCCGGGCATCCACACGGTGCGCTGCCAGGCGAGCAGCTTTGCGGCCGAAGCGGTCTGCATGCCCTTGATGCCGTATTCCCCGATGGCGGGAATCGCCGCCAGCGTGAGGGCCGCGAAGCTCATCGCGAGCAGCGTCTCGGTCATCGAATGGCCCGACGCGCGGGACATTGCGCAGCCCACGCGCGGGTGCGGATCGGTTTTCAAGCGGCGTGCTCCCGGGCTCAATTGGCGCTGTCTTCGTCGGCCGAAGCGCCGAGGGCCGTGCCGCCCACGGCGATGGCACGGGCCCACAGCGAGGGCTCCACGTTGTGCACATGCCAGTAGGGGCTGAAGAGGCTGCGGTGCTCGATGTAGCCGCCCGCAAAGCCGACGTTGTACTTGCCGATCATCGGCGGGTCGTCCGTCGAGAAATCGCGCCGCGCCCAGCGGTCCTGCGGGCGACGGAAGTACACCTGCGCCGTCGACACCGCCTTGATCTCCCGGCCGGCAAAGTTGTCCCGAAGGCCCACGCGGCCATCCGCATCCGGATTGCCGAAGCCGGCCACCTGGCCGGTGCGCACCTTGTCGCCGCCCTTTTGCACGACCAGCGTGAGCGCCGGGCCCTTGTCGGTGTTCTTGCCCCACTTGAGCGGGTTGCTGCCCTTGATGCCGTTCTCCGCGAGCCAGTTGTCTGCCTCGTGGGCGACCATCGGCGGATGCTCCTTGACGTCCACATAGCGCGGCAGCGTCCAGTCCTCCGTGAGCCTGGTGCCGATGCCGGTGCGCGGGCCGTAGTGCATCTTGGCGTTGAAGACCAGCACTGGGATGGTGCCGAGAAGCGGCCCACCGTTGCTGTCGTTTGCCGCGTAGTTGAAGGAGCCGCGCTCCATGTAAGCGACATCGTCGATCTTGCCGTTCAGGCCGCCGTAGTCGCGCGCTTCGCGGTAGTAGCTGCGCAGTGTCAGGCGCTGTCCTTCCCAACTGCTCATGTAGTGCGGCCCACCCGCCGCAGCGGCCCCGGCACCAAGCCCGAAACGCCCGCGCGCAATGTCGCCCCGGCCGCCGATGATGTCGGTGTAGAGCGCACCGAGCGGCAACTTGATCTCGATGGAATCGGCCGATTGCCAGCGGATGCGACCCATCTCCCCGCTGGCCGAGCTATCGGTTGCGACCAGTTCCGTGCCGCCCTTCCACTCGACGAGCTCGTTCAAGACCAGGCCGGTGATTTCGCCGAAGCCCGGCGGAGGCTTCTGCATCTCCTTGACGATGCCTTGCAACGGGCCCGCGAGGCTGCCGCCGATCCAGCTGGCCCAGTCGGGCAGGAAGCGGCGCTTCTTGGTCCAGTCGTCGCGTATGGCTTGCGCGGCGTGCGCGAAGCGCATCACCTCGTTGAATTCGCCTTCTTCGAAGGCGCCCTTCTGCGACTGCTGGTAGGAATCCAGGTAGCCGCCAAGGTCGATCACGAATTTGGTGGCAAAGATTTCGGTCTCGCCGCGCGGCAGCGAGACGTCGGGATCGTTCGACTTCAGCACGTCGGAAATGATCTGCGGCATCTGTGCCACCGTGCTCGCGAGCATGGCGGTCTGGCTGAGGGAGATGCCTTCGTCGAGCACGCGCAGCACATCGACCGCGACCTGCGTCGGCTTGGCGAGCGGCTCGACCAGGTCGGCAATGCGGTCGGCCTTGCGCTGCAAGCGATAGGCCTGAATCACGTTCCTCGCGTACTTCGGGATGTAGGGAAGACCTACGATCGGCCTGAGGCTGCGCGCGAAGTTGTTCGCGCCCTCGAATCCCTTGGCGACGACCAGGCCCTCCTGGATATTGGCCGCACTGGTGACGAAAGCGCCGATGGAGGTCTGCACGCTGGCGAGCGTGGCGATGCCCGCCTCGTTGCCCGCCATGGCGCGATTGGTATAGGACAGGTAGTTGAGCGTCCTGGCCGTGAGCACGCTCGCGCTGTAGGTGGTCGCGTCCGCGGTGTTCTGCAGCCGGATCTTTTCGCGCGTGGACTGGGCCGTGTTGTAGACCACGAGCACGCTCAGAAAGATGACCGGCAGCATGGCCACCAGGTAGACGATCGCCTGCCCCGACTGGCGGTCGGCGATCGTGCAAGGCCTCGGAGCGACAACCACTGCCAGTCTCACGCGGTGGCGTTTTTACTTGGCGCCGTCGGCACCGCCCTTGGTGTAGGTGCTCATGTTCATGTTGACTTCGGCGTTGGTGGAAGCCTTGGCCGCGGCCGCCTGTGCGTTCGTCACTTCGGCGGAGCCGGTCTTGCCACCGACTTCCTGCGCCATGCCGGCCACCTGGTTGCGCATGGTCTGGCCGAAGAAGCTGAACACCGCAATCGCGGCAATCGCGATAAGGCCCAGGATCACTAGGTACTCGGTCATGCCCTGTCCGCGAATCTTGATCTTCGCGGCAATACGGCGGCTCATGGCTGTCAGACGATTGGCTTGCATTGGAAGCTCCTCAAAGTTTGAAGTTGATTGAAGGGAACGCAACCAAATCGTAGGAGGGTGAGCCCTCTTAAACCGATAAACTTTTCGCTCATCCTGATAGGGATTGAACTTTGGATACGGGCGCAGATCGGGTCCGTCCTAGACGGAAGGACTGCTTCCCAGTTCGAGCCTTCTCTGGCTTCTCTTGCGGTATTCCTTGGGCGTGATGCCCTTGATCTCGAGAAACTTGCGATTGAAGTTCGACAGGTTGTTGAAGCCGACCTCATAGCAGATCGATACGACCTGCCGTTCGGTCTGCATCAACAGAAGGCATGCCTTTTTGATCCGAACCCGATTCAAATAATCCACGAATCCATAACCGGTCGACCGGCGAAACAGCCGGCCGAAGCGGCCCGCATCCATGCCCAGTTCACTCGCGGCCTCCGCCGTGTTCATGTCTCCCGATGGATCGATGGCGATGCGGGCCGCGAGGTTGTTGATGGCCTTGATGTCGTTGCCGCCGCTGGCCTGCACGCCCGACAACAACCGGTAATCGGTGCATCGCGCGAGATCGGAGAGGAGCTCGCAGAACACGCTGAACCGCTTGAGTCCACGCGCGCGCTCGATGCCCTTCCAGTGCTTCTCGGCCGAGGCTGCCATGCCGAAGAACTCGATGCCGTATTGCGCACGCTTCAACAACTGAACCGCCTCGACGAACTCCGGAATCTTCCCGGCGGCCTCGAAGATCGGCTCTTGCGAAAAGTGGATGATCAGATCGCGTTGCGGCACACCCTCCGGCGGCGCATCGAGCGAGCGCCAGTGGTGCGGAAGCTGGGGGCCGCACAGCACGAGGTGGCCGGGGTCGAAGGTGCCGATCCAGTCGCCGACGAACGCTTCGCCCGAGGTGGCCGCGATGAGGTGAAGCTCGTATTCCTCATGGCAATGCCAGCGCGCCAGGGGTGAAGGAAAACCATGCGAATGACAGCGGATCAATCCGTCTTCTTCGGAGGGCTCGCAGCCCAGCGTGATCGCACGCGCGGGTTCGAGGTCGACTTCGGCCTCGGGCATCAAGCAGCCCGGCGATGCGCCATGCAAGCCCGTTGCCGAGCACAGGCTGCGTTCAGCGAATGCATCCATCGGCGCCGTCCGCCAGTGCCGGGTTGGTGAGAAGAGCGGGCCGTGTCTTCATGGGAAATGAAAAGCGAAAAGCGCGAAGAGATGTCATGCAGTGCCAAGGTTGCAAATTGTTTGCAGGCACGCGCGCTTCCGACCAGTGCTCAAAATGAAATACAGCAACTCACTTTTCAGCGCAACTGAAGTGCCGGCATTCCCCAGCGCTGCGTTTCCGCCGCGGGCTGCATGCGCCGCACGGGTGGCGGCCGGTATTGCGGGGAGTCGGCGCCCTGCGCGTTCAGCTCACCCCCACGCGCTTCCAGACGCTGCAGGCAATCGAGAAAAACCTCGAGATGCGTTGCGTCGATGCCGTCGAGGAGATCGAGGTTCAGGCGCGCGAGGCGCGGCAGCAGATCGTCGAGGAGCTGCTGGCCCGAAGGGCTCAGGCGCACGTGCACGAGGCGGCGGTCATCGGTGTCCTGTCGCCGCTCCACCAGCTTCTTTTCGGAAAGACTGCGCAGGGCCAGCGAGGCGCTCGCGCGGTCCAGGTGCAGGCGCTCCGCGAATCGCGAAGCGGTGACTTCGCCGACCTGCGCGAGCACACCGAGCATTCCCAACTCGCGGCGCGTGATGCCGAAGCCGCCTTCGACCATGCGGGTGACCATGGAGTTGCTCGCACGCGCCGCGCACCATATCCGGTAGAGCAGCAGGTCATCCAGTGAACGGGGGGTGCGCAAGGCAACCGTGTCGGGGAAATCGCGCATAAGAGTCATAAGGGTTGGGACCAAACATTTCCTGCAGACGCGGATGCCGGGGCAACCGCCTTCGCATCGCCGCCGTTCATCCGCCGGACCGCCTCGCCCAGCAGCCTGCGGAACCAGACCAGGCCCGAGTCGTGCGTGCGGCTGCGATGCCACTGCATCGCCAACTGCATCCTCGGCATCGAGACAGGCAACGGCAACAGCGTCACAGGCAAGGCACCTTGCGCAAATTGCGCGAGCCGCCTTTGCACCGTCGCCACGTATTCGGTGCCGACGACAGCGAACGGCGCCGACACGAAGCTGAATGTCTTGATGCCGACGCGACGGGTGACGCCGTGGTGCTCCATGAACCAGCTCACGAACGGCGTCCGGTCGACCCCCGAGGGTTGTGTCACCACATGGTCGGCGGCCATGTACCGCGCCACGGTCATGGCGCCGGGTTCCGCCAGAGGGCTGTCGTTGCACACCACGCAGCAGAACTCTTCCTCGAACAGGATCTCGGTGGGGTGCTCGCGCGAACAGTAGTTGTGCGGGCAGATCAACAGGTCCGCTTCCCCGCCTTCGAGGGCACGGTGCGGGCGGTCCAGCTGCGGCAACGGAGCGAACTGAAAGCGCACGCTGCTCGATTGCTGGCGCACCAGCGCGAGCAGGTGCGGCATCAGCGTCACGAGCGTGTAGTCGGAGGCCAGGAGGCGGAATTCGCGGTCGGACTTCGCGGCGTCGAACTGCGGCTGCGTCACGACCACGGTGTCCAGGCGACCCAGGATGTCGTGCACGTCTTCCTTCAAGGTCTGCGCCCGCGGCGTGAGTTCCATGCCACGGCCGACCTGAACCAGCAGCGGGTCGCCGAAGTACGTCCGCAGGCGCCCCAGCGCACTGCTCATCGTGGACTGGCTCACATGCAGGCGCTCGGCCGCGCGACTGACGTTGCGCTCGGCGAGCATCGCATCGAGCGACACCAGCAGGTTCAGGTCAAGTTTGTTGAAACGCATCGTTCACAAGGAGGATCGGCGGGCACGCGTCCTGCGCACCGTCATGGCGAACCCAGACCGAATCGGCGGACCAGTCCGCCGATGAGGCCGGGCCCGGGATTCGGGCTTTCTGTTTGCGGCTGCGGCGCCGCCGGCAACTTCGGCGCGTCGGGCGGCGTGTCGCCCATCTGCACGTCCAGCACGCCTGCATTGCGCAGCACCTGCAGGAACCCGACGCAACGAGAAACGGACTGCCCGCTGCGTTCGGCCATTTCGCTCACGCTCATCTGGCGCTGCCAGAGCAGGTTGGCCATCCGGTCGTTGTCCTCGTTGCGCCCCATGAGCGCAACCGGAGGCCAGCGGCGAAGCATGAAGCGCGCGGAGTCGAGCAGCTCCTGCGACAGGGCCGACTCCAGCTTGACCGCGCCCGCCCACCGTCGCGCCTCGACCAGTTCCCGTCCCGTGTTCGAGAGCCACTGCTGAAGCTTCTCGGCGCGGATGGGACGCTCCAGCGTGTTCGCCATGCCTTCCGAATGCAGGCGCGTGACGGTCAGCACCGCGGGCGCCATCTGTTCGACCTCTGCCAGGTGGTCTTCGATCAGGGTGCCATCGACGAGCAGCGCGTCGAACGGCGGCTCGTCGACCAGCTTCCACGGGAACGAGCCGTTCTGCGCGGACAGCCGGACGATCGTCTGGACGACGACGATTTCGACGGCCGGCAACCTGAACAGGCCGAGCCTCAACCTGGGCATCTGTTGCCTTCGAAATGCATGGGGCTAGCGATCACTTGTTGTTCTTCGTTGTGCAATGAAATGATTTCCGGATGGCTTCCATGCGCCGGCGGTGTCGCACGACGCAGCGGCCATCGGAGCGAGCGCCACCGGGGCGCACGCCGGCCTCAGCCGGGAAACAGGGGCTCTGGTTCAGAAGAGCCGGTACCGCCTGCTATGTCGACCATCGATTCGCGAAGAGGGCGACATGAGGGAAAGACAGCATGCGAGAAAATGTGAAACAAACGGTAATGCAACAAAGTGGCGAAGCATAGGAGGCCGGGATGTATACGCAAAATTGTTTCGCTCGATACCTCGTATCGATTCTGGAGATACCCCAGAATCAATTTGGAGACGCTTTTCAGCCAAACCCGCATAACGGGCAAGGTGTATCGATCCACTAGGAGAAAAACCATGCGATTTCAAAAGCTGGACCTGAATCTGCTGGTGGCCCTGGATGCACTTTTGCGGGAGCGCAGCATCAGCAGAGCGGCCGAAAACATGCACCTGAGCCAGTCCGCGATGAGCAGTGCGCTGGCGCGGCTGCGGGCTTATTTCGAGGACGACCTGCTGATTTCCGTAGGTCGCAAGCTCGAACTCACCAGCCGGGCCGAGGTGCTGAAGGAGGCCGTGCGCGACGTCCTCATGCGCGTGGACACCAGCATCGCCACCGCGCCGGAGTTCGATCCGTCGGAATCGGACCGCAAGTTCCAGCTCGCCGTCTCCGACTACACCGCGGCCACGCTCATACCTCACTTGCTCGCGCTGGCCGAGAAGCAATCCCGCACCGTGCGCTTCGACTTGATCCCGGTGCCGGGCCGGCCGCAGCGCGCCCTGGAGAGCGGCGATGCGGACCTCATGGTCATCTCGCGCCCCTATGCCTTGCCGGACCATCCCACCGAGACGCTCTATGAGGAGGAGCTTTGCTGCCTGGTGTGCAACGACAGCAGCTTTGCGCGATCCGGCGAACTGACGCTCGCGCAATACGAAGCGGCCGGCCATGTCGCGGTGCAGCCCCCGGCCATGGACAAGCCGACCCTGGAGAGCTGGTTCAAGGATCGCTATGTGCAGGCGAAGCACATCGAGGTCACCACCTTCAGCTTCGTGAGCGCGCCCTATCTCGTCGTGGGCACCGACCGGATCGCGATCATGCATGCCAGGCTCGCGCGGCTGGTCGGCAAGGGGCTGCCGGTCACGCTGTTCGCGCTGCCGGCACCGGCGCTCGTCCTGGAGCAGGTGCAGCAATGGCACAGGCACCGCACCCGGGACCCGGGGCTGGTCTGGGTGCGCGGACTGCTTCATGCGGCCGCTGCGCGCATGGATGCCGCCGAACCCGACCAGAGCCTCGCGGATTGACCGCATCGCGCGGCGGCTGGCGCCATTGAATTCCGGAGGAGAACAACAACCATGCGATTTCAGAACCTGGACCTGAACCTGCTGGTCGCCCTCGATGTGCTGCTCAGGGAATGCAGCATCAGCCGGGCGGCGGAACAGCTGCACATGAGCCAGCCTGCAATGAGCAGTGCGCTCGCGCGGCTGCGGACCTATTTCGGCGACGAGCTGCTGGTGCCCGTGGGCCGCAAGCTCGAACTCACCAGCCGGGCGGAGAGCTTGAAGGAAGCCGTGCGCGACGTGCTCATGCGCGTGGACAACGCCATCGCAGCCGCTCCGGAGTTCAATCCGGCGGAGTCGGACCGCAAGTTCCAGCTGATCGCTTCCGACTACACGGCCGTCACCCTGCTCCCCCATGTGCTCGCGCTGGCCCAGAAGCAATCCCGCACCGTGCGTTTCGATCTGATCCCGCTGCTGGACCGGCCCCAGCGTGCTCTGGAGAGCGGCGATGCGGACCTCATGGTGATCCCTCGCACCTACGCCTGGCCGGACCATCCCACCGAGCTGCTGTTCGAGGAAGCCTTCTGCTGCGTGGTCTGCAACGACAGCAGCTTTGCGCGCTCCGGCGCGTTGACGGCCAAGCAGTACGAAACGGCCGGCCATGTCGCGGTGCAGCCGCCGGCAATGGACAAGCCGACGCTCGAGACCTGGTTCAGGCAGCGCTATCTCAAGGCGAGGCGCGTCGAGGCCACGACCTTCAGCTTCGTGGGCGCTCCGTATCTTTTGGTGGGCACCGACCGCATTGCAACCATGCACGTGAGGCTCGCCCGTATCGCCCGCAAGTCGCTGCCGCTCACGCTGTTCCCGCTGCCCACGCCGATGCCCCCGATGGAACAGATGCAACAGTGGCACAGGCATCGCACCCGGGACCCGGGGCTGATCTGGCTGCGCGGGTTGATGCATGAAGCCGTCCTGCGCATGGATGCCGGAGCAGACCAGAACCCGCCGGATTGAACGCACCGATCAGCGGCTCGCGTACGGCAGCGACGAGTGGTGCACGACGATGCGCAGCTTGCCCGCATCGTCCTTCACGAAGCTCCAGGTCTTGTCGACCGTGGTGACCTTGCCGTCCGGGCCGGTGAACATCACGTTGCCCATCGTGCTGGCCGTGTCGCGGTGGATGAGCACCGCGCTGTTCTGGATCTCGCACTTGGTCCAGCCCTTCAGCGCAAAGCCCGTGTCGTTCGGGAAGGCCGGGTTGCCGCCGACGAAGTACGCCAGTGCGCCATCGCGGGCGGTGCGGAAGGTCTGCGGCGACGCTGCCAGCGTGGGCTTGAACAGCACCGCGCCCGACTGGTAGGCATACGCGCTGTCGATGACCTTCTCGGCGAGCGCCTTGGCCGCTTCCTGGCCGCCGCTTGCGTTGGCGGCGCTGATGTCGACCAACGCCTTGCACCAGGCCTTCTGGGCCACCAGGACTTCGGTCTCGGTGATGCTGTGGTCGATGTCCTTCTGCCTGGCTGCGGCCGGCAGGACCGCGCCCCCGATCAAAAGGCTGGCGATGGCGACTTGCGTGAACTTCTTCATTTTTCGATTCCGTCGAGAGTGGTTGGAGTAATCGGACTAATGCAACAAAGTGGCGAAGCATGGGTGAACGGCCTGCATACGCAAAGCCGTTCTCCTCGATACCTCCCATCGATACAGGAGATACCTGAACCGAGAACTCGATTGCATCAGCGCCAGATGCACCCGGCATGAAGCACGCATTAACCGGTGCTGAGCGAAAGATGAATACGGCATGAACAAACGCCGCCTGCGCCGATGCAGTGAAGCAGGGAAGCAGGGAAGCGGCGTTCCCCTCGGCGCGAACTGATGAATTAGGTCAACAACCGGCCTCGTGAATAAAAAAGGGGATGACGGCGCCGTCGGGCGCTGACCTGGAGAACCCATGCAATCTGCTGCATCCCCGCTTCCTCTTCAAACCGTGCCGAGCGAATTTCGATTTCGCAGCCAGGCCGCACCACCGAAGAGCCCGCTTCAGCCGGCCACCATCGAATACTCGCTGCTGATGCTGGTGCTGGTGAACGCCAGCCAGGAGGTCACGCCCCCCTCGCTGGCCAAGGCACTCGGCATCTCGATGCCCCGCCTGGATTTCAGCGCCGATCGGCTCGAAGCGCGCGGCCTTCTGCGCCGGGATCTCGATGCAGCGGACAGCGAGTCCGGCCGCATCCACCTCACGGCCAAGGGGCGCGAATTGGTGCACAAGACCGAAGCGGTCGCAGCCAGCATGGACACCGGACGACCGGCGCCCATGAGCCTCGCGGAACGCGCGCTGCTGTCCGAACTGCTGGAGCGCATGGACGAACGCGGTCCGCGCTGAGGCGCTCGCTGCGCGTCGATGCGCAGCGATGCGCATCGGGTCAGGGGCACGGTCTTCGGCTTGGCGGACACGACACGGCTTGTCGCGAATTCGCGCACGTACCGCACCGCACCCGCGTCCGCACCTCACCACTGCACCTCACCACTTCATGCGCAATCCGAGCGCCCCCTGCAGCGCAGTCTTCACATCGGTCTTGCCGCCCGCGGCCCACAGCTTGCCGACCTCGCCGTAGAGGCTGGTGGTGGCATTCAGCGCCAGGGTGAGGCCGCCGGCCAGTTCGCCGACGGTGGACCCGGTGCGGCCCGTGATGTCCGTCGTGCCGGCCGGTCCGATGAAGCGGGCCACATCGGCGCCGCCGCTGGTCTTGTAGATGTTGAAGCGGCCGTACGGCTGCAGCGTGCCGAGCGAGGTGGCGATCTCGCCCTTCAGGCGCACGCCGACGCGCGCGATCCAGCCGTCGTCGCTGTCCTGCCGCACGCGTGCACCGGAGATCGCGATGTCGTCCAGCCCGATGTGCTGGTGGATCAGCTGCAACTGCGGCTCGATCTTCCAGCCGCCCTCGCCCATCGCGAAGGCCTGCCCCACTTCGATGGACGCCATCAGGCTGTCGCCCTTGCCCGCGCTGCGCTGCGCGAACAGCGGCGCGGCGGTGTAGCGGTGCCGCCCGGCCTGCAGCACGGCGTCGGCATAGAAGCCCGCATCGGCGGTCCAGGTGCCGTAGGCGCCCAGGTAGTGGCTCCGCAGGTCGTTGGAGCCGACGCCCAGGTTGGCGATGCCGCCGGAGAACCCGCTGACCTTGACGCTGCCGTCGAGCTGGCCGACGTACACGCCGGCGCGCCAGTTCGATGTGGCGAACAGGTCTGTGCCGGCCTGGAAGCCCCTGGCGTTGCCGTTGCTGTGCGGGGCGACAGTGCCCTGCTGGCGGATGTCGATGTCGGTGGCGATCACGCGGCCCCAGGCGCGGCGCTCGGTGCCGGTCGATGCGGCGGCGCCGGCCTTCACATCGTCGTCGCCGATGCGCTGGTGCAGGTTGCCGATCATGGCCAGGTCGGTCTGGCGCAGCTGGCTCGGCAGCGTGGAGAAGATCGGGACTTCGGCGCGGTAGGCGGGCACCTGCACGGCGCCCGTGCCGCTGCTCCCTGCCTCCGATGGCGTCGATGGCGTCGAAGGTGTCGCCGTGGTGGTCGAGCGCAGATACCAGTTCTCGCCGGCACCGCTCGCGTCGGCTGCATAGAGGCGGTATTCGAAGGCACCCGCATCGACGTGGCCGCCGCTCAGCGCAAACGCGTCCTTGGTGGTCTGCGCGGTCGTGGTGGCGCCGTTCCGCGCCGAGACCACTTCGATGCCGTTACCCGTGGTCAATGCGCCCAAGCCGCCGAGCTGCGTGATCTGCACGCTGGTGCGTCCGCTGGCCGTGCCGCCGTTGAGCACCAGCCGGTCGCTCACGCTGCTGCTGTCGCCCAGGAAAGTGCCGAGCCGCAGCACGCCGCCGCTGCCGACGTAGGCGCCGTTGACGGTGAGGGTGGTCCCCGGTGCGGTGCCGACGAGCGAGACGGTGCCGCTGTTGGCGAGCGAGGCGACCGTCTGGCTGAAGCCCGCAAGGTCGAGCGTGGCGCCGCTGCGCACCGTGTGCGCCGAGGCCGCGCTGAAGGTCCCGGTGGCGCCTGCCTTCAAGGTGCCTGCAGCCACGTCGGTTGCGCCGGTATAGCTGTTGGCGCCCGAGAGCGTGAGCGTGCCGTTGCCGATCTTGGTGATGAAGCCGCCGCCGGTGATGTTGCCGCTGAGCGTGGCGCCGAAGCTGCCGGTGTCGATGACCGGGTCGTTGCTGCCGGTCAGCACCACGGCATTGGCGAGGTTGAGGCCGTTGGCCGCGAAGCCCAGCGTGGTGCCGTCGTCCATCGACAGCGCACCGGTGCCCAGCGACAGGTTGTGGCCGACGTTCAGCCGGCCTTGCTTGAGCGCGGTGCCGCCGGCATAGCTGTTGGCCGCGGTGAGCGTCGTTGTGCCGGCGCCTTGCTTGACGAGCGAGCCGCTGCCGCTGATCGTGTTCGACACCGTGTGCGCGTCCGAGCGGTCGATGGCCAGCGTCGCGTTGTTGACGATGCTGCCTTTCACCGAGCCGGTGGTGCCGCCGTTGCCCAGTTGCAGCACACCGGCGCTGATGGTGGTGGTGCCGGTGAAAGCCTGGTCGCGCGTCAGGGTGAGCGTGCCCGCGCCCGTCTTCTCGATGCCGCCCGCGCCGCTCACCAGGCCCGCGTAGGTGGCGTTGTCCGGCTGCGCGAAACGCACGAGGCCGTTGTCGGTGATCGCGGCCGGCGCGAACTGCGCACGGCTCTGCAACACGCCGCCCTGCGCGACGGTCATGCTGCCTGTGTAGGCGCTGTTGTCGGCCCCGAGGATCAGCGTTCCGCCGAGCACGGTTGTGCTGGTGATGCCCGCCGGCGCCAGCGCGACATTGAAGTTCCAGGTTCCGCTGTTGTTGACCAGGGTTTCGAAGCCGGTGAGCGACAGCGGCGCGAAGGTGTCGGTGGCGTTGTTGTCGCTGTTGAGGGTGAGCAGGTCGGCGCCTCCGCCGCCGCTGATGTTGCCGGTGATCGACGCGCCCGTGTACCAGCGCAATGCATCGCTGGCGCCGGCGAAGGCGAGCGAGCCGACGAGGCTGCCCCTGTTGGTGAAGTCGATGGCCATGGTGCCGCTTGCACCGATGACGGTCGTCTGGGTCGAGTTCGTGCCGGCGCCCGCGATGATCGTGCCGGTGTTCACCACCGTGTTGGCGCCGCTGTTCGACTGGAACCAGATGGCGGTGTGCGAGGAACTGACGGTGCCGTGGTTGGTGATGGTGTTTCCGCTGCCGACCGGATTGATGGCCTCCGTGCTGGTGCCCGCACCGCTGGCGGTGACGGCCGCTCCCGCCTCGATGGTGATCGTGCTGTTGTCGTTGACCTCGATCGTGTTCGCACCGATGAAGCCATAGGGCGAGGTGCCTTTGTTCGTGGCGTTGTTCTGGACCACCGCACCGCTCTGCACCACGATGCTTGCGGCGTTGCCGGCGCTGATGCCCGCCTGGTTGCCCGTGCTCACCGTTGCGCCCGACGCGATCGATATCGCCGTGCCAGCCGGCGTCGCCAGGCCGGCGCCCACCGTTGCGGTCTGGTCGGTTCCGGTGCAGGTGATCGTCTGAGCGGCCGTGTCGGTCGTGCATGCGGCCGATGCGGAAAAGGAAGCCGCAGCAAGCGCGGCAGCCGCAAGCAGCGGAACGCCGCGTGTCGCCGATGTCGATCTCGCATGCCCGCGCCCGAATTCGGAAGCAACGGTCCAGAGCGCAAGTGCGCTATTCCAGATGACTCGAAATATCGTATTCATGAGTTGCAATGACAATTGATGGCGCACTGAATGAACGTGCGTACGGCACCGGTTCGGCCGGTGCTCTTTGCCTCCCTGGCAAGACGCGGACTCTAATGCAACAAATTGCAACTCATACTTCTCCAATTGGTAGATTGATGGGTGAATGTGCAAATCTGCAACATTTCATTATCTTTTTACGGTCTATTCACGGCAAATATGAAATTCAATAACTCAGATTTCAATGCAATCCTCACCTCGACAAGAATCGAAAAATCTCCAATCACGACAAAGGCTTGCGCGGTTTCGCACTCAATGACGGTCGGACCCCAGTAATCGGGAGAATTGTTGACTGCGCCGAAATAACTGGACGAATTGATTCTTCACGCCGCCCGGCATGAATTTCACGCGAATCGACCGGCAGACCGACGCATGGCCATCAGATAATTAAAAAAAACGCTTGAATGGAATTTAGTTAATTCATTTCAACGAGCAATTATTTTTAATTAAAAGAATAATGGCGCTGCTCGGGCGCAGAAAGAATTTGCCCCGGCGCGCTATTGCACGCCAATCGCTCAACAGGAGCCGGGCTGAACGACCTCGTCCTGCACGTCGACGCACTTCGACAGCAGATAGCCCTGCCCATACACGGCCTTCAGCACGAAGCCGTTCTTTTCGTGCAGCGCGAGCTTCCGCCGCACGTTGGTGGCGCAGACATCGAACCCCCGCGAGGTGCGGCGGGAGGTAGACCTCCACAGCGCATTCCAGAGCCAGTCGCGCGTCACCACGCGGTCCATGTTGCGGAACAGTTCCAGCGCAAAGTCGAACTGGCGCGGCTGCAGAAAGATCTCGCGCCCCCGATGCAGCACGATGCGGTGGTGCACGACGAACCGGTAGTCGCCCCAGGCCAGTTCCGGAACCCGGGCCGATCGCGACGAGCCCCCTTTCGCTCGCGCGAGCAGCGAGCGAATGCGCCACTCCAATTCGTCGTTGGTCGTTCGCAAGGCGTCGAACTCGATGGCATCGACCGCCTCGGCGTCTTCATTGCGAAGCAGCAGCTGCCCCCACTGCGCACCCTCGACAAGAAGGAGCGCCGGCATCCCCTGCGCATGACTGCCGCCGGCAAGAACCCTTCTGGGAAGGCCGTTCTGCAAAGGCGCCAGGAGCAGATCGAAGCGCTGGTGCTCTTCCAGAAATTCCAGCAGGTTGTCCTCATGGGTGAACGCGACGGCATGGTGGCCCATCGCGCTCAGCCGGCGCTCCAGCGCGGCACTGCGCACGTCATCGCTGTCATACAGCGCGATGAACAGGTTCTGCCGCTCACTCATTCACAGCATTCCAGACTTGGTCGCGAGCTGATGCCCACGAAGACTTCGAGCAACGCGTGACATGCGCGATCAAGCGCCGGGACGCTCTTCAAGCACATACCCCTCGCCGCGCACGGAATGCAACAGCCTCTTCTCGAACGGTGCGTCGAGCTTGCTGCGCAGGCGCAGCACGGCCACGTCGACGGCGTTGTTCTTGCCGTCGAATTCCCTGTTCCACACGCGCTGCGAGAGCTGTTGCCGGGAGAGCACTTCGCCCTGGCTGCGAAGCAGCACCAGCAGCAGCGCAAATTCCATCCGGGTCAGATCGAGCTCCATGCCCTCGCGGGTGCACCGCGTGGTGCGTTCGTCCAGTTCCAGATCGCCCAGGCGCAGCACCGGCTGGCGAACCACGCGCGGGCGACGGGCCAACGCCGTGACGCGCCCGAGCAGGTCGGAAAGCGAGAAGGGCTTGACCAGGTAGTCGCTCGCGCCCAGTTCCAGGCCCGCGATGCGGGCGGCAACGCTGTCGCGTTCGGTCAGGACCAGAAGCGGTGCATCGGTCTTGCGCCGGATCGCCTGGACGGCACTGAATCCTGCATGTCCGGTTCGCATCGAATTCAGGAGGATGAGCGCGTAGTCTTCCGCGAGCGCCGCGTTCGCGGTGGCGTTGTCGCCGGTCGCGATGTCGATGGCAAACCCGTTGCTCTCCAGGCCCTCGCTGAACGATCTGCACTGGGTCGACTGATGGTCGATGAGCAGGATGCGCAGGGGATCGATCTCGTCATCGATCTGGGCAGCGCTCGCATGGCCGGCGCCGAGAAAGGAGCCGCTCAAGGCGGTCTCGAAAGGAAGCTGGGAAACATTAAGTCGCACGATCTCTCCTGTTCCAGCGCCAGGAGGAGCTGTCGTGCTTTTATATGTTTGCGACAGATCGTTGACCTAATCCATCATCGTCCCTCGCCACCCCCGCACCCCACTCTCGCCACGATGGAAATCGGCCCCTTCGCAGGGTGTTTTCTTCATTGCATCGAAGAATGAGATTAAGCCTCTCACTTATCCATGCAATCGATGAAATGACGTACGCCCTTCAGCCGCGTCGTTGCGCACCGGCGATGATTTCTTATCGGGCCTGTGGAGCGCTCGCACCAGAGGGGCCGAGGGTTCTATAGAGCGCCAAGGCCAAGGTCGGGAAGTCGACGTTTCCAAAGCTGCGCCATTGCATCGGATCGATCGGCCAAACCTTCGACGCAGCGGGCGGCCGACAACCTGTCATCGGTCCTACATGGAAACGTCATCGACGCTTTCTACGCTTGCGCGCTTCGCAACGTCTGGCCTTACTTTCCATGTCTGCTTCCAACAATTCGCGCGGCCCTCGCGCGCCGCGCATTGCCGCACCCGCTGCATCGAACACCGAACCCAACCTGGAATTGCACGCGTCCCCGCGCCGTCATGTGCTCAAGCTCGGTGCGTCTCTCTTGACCGTCGGCGGCAGCAGCGCCTTGCTGGCGGCGTGCGGTGGTGGCGGCGGTGGCAATGCAGGCCTGCCCGTGCTCGGGACCTTGCCGGTCCCTGCGCCCGCCCCCGCACCCGCACCTCCAGCGCCCGCAACCGCGCCACCGGCCGCGGCAAAGATCTCCAGCTTCGCGCTGGCCGTGATGCCCGACACGCAGTTCTATGCCCGCTACGCGACAGTCGCCGAGAGCGACCAGTACGACAAGCGCTTCGGCAGCGCACCCTTCGCGGCGCAGACGAAATGGATCGCCGCCAACGCAAAAGCCCTGAACATCCCCTTCACCATTCACCTGGGCGACGTGGTCGACCAGGTCGGCAAGCCCGACCAGTGGAAGGTGGCCGATGCCGCCATGAAGGTGCTCGAAGACGCGAAGCTGCCCTACAGCGTGCTCGCCGGCAACCATGACGTGCTGTGGGATGTCGACTACGCCCTCAACCCCACCGACGGCACCGATGCCGGCCGCGATCCTGCCAAGGAGCCGTATCTGCAGTGGTTCGGCGCCGAGCGTGCGAAGAAGCAGGCCACCTTCGGTGCGCGCGATGCGAGCGGCTTCCATGAGTACCACGTGTTCGAGGCGCAGGGCCAGAAGTTCATGGTGCTGTCGCTGTCGTGGCGCATCTCCGACGCGGGCATCGCCTGGGCCCGCCAGGTGATCGCGAAGAATCCAACGCTGCCCGTGATCCTGGTGAACCACCAGTTGCTCAACATCGATGCCGACGGCACCAGCCCGCTGGAAACCGAGTACGGCAAGATGATCTGGGAGAAGCTCATCCGCGACAACGACCAGATCTTCATGACGCTCAATGGCCATCACCACGGCGCCGCGCACCTCACGAAGACCAACGACTTCGGCCACAAGGTCGAGGAGATGGTGGTGGACTACCAGATGGCCTACCAGGGCGGCAACGGCCTCATGCGCCTCTACGAGTTCGACCTGACGAACAAGCAGATCAAGGTGCTGTCGTTCTCGCCGTGGGTGCCGCAGAAGCCGGCCGCCACGCTCAACAGCTTCGACCAGGCCGTGCTCACCACGCCCAACGAAGCCTTCGTCATCGACATGGATTTCGCGCAGCGCTTCTCCGGCTTCAACAAGGGCTTCGGCACGGGCAGCGCCACCATCGACAGCTCGCTGGTCGACCAGGCGCGCGCGATGATCCTCGCCAACTACACGGACCCGGCCACGGTGGAGCAGCGCCCCGCCACGGGCCCGGACGACTACCCGAAGGTCGCGAACACGCTGGCGCATTGGCGCTTCTTCGGCGGCACGGTCAACCAGCCGGTGCTGCCGGGCACCGTGATCGCGGACGTCACGGGGACCAACCCGCTGCATCGCGATGCGCTCAACCAGAGCGTCATTCAGAACGCAGCCGACGGCGACATCGTGTGGACCGACGATCGCCACCACCTCTCGGCCGCACCGGGTTCGGTGCGCTTCATCAACACCAACAAGAACACGCCGCGCCTGAGCTACTTCCTGACCGACGCGACGGCGCCGATCAATGCGCAGACGCTGGAGAGCGGCTACACCATCGAGGCCTTCGTCAAGATCGACAAGAGCTGGACCAGCGACAAACAGGCATGGATGAACATCATGACCCGCGATGGCCGCCGCGGCGATCTCGCGGGCTACTCGGGCGGCGATGGCGAATCGCCGCCAATGCTGTTCGCCATCTCGAGCCTGCGCGAGGTGCAGTGGGAAGTGGTGCCGAGTCCGGCCGGCACCCGCGCGCCGAAGGCCAATTGGTCGGGCGAGGTGCTTGCAGACAGCTGGGTGCACATCGCGATCGTGAACGATCCGGTGTCGCACGACACCACGATGTACGTCGAAGGCGCACCGGTGCTGCGCAATGCCGCGGCCGTTCCGGGGCTTGCCACGCTCTCGACCACGTCGCCTTGGGTGGTGGGCGGCGGCTCGTGGGACGGTGCGCGCGCCGATGGCTTCTTCGGCAACATCGGCGAAGTGCGCGTGGTGGCCGGGGCGCTCGCGCCGGCGCAATGGCTGACGGCACGCAAGGCCGGTTGACCTGATATTCGGCGCGGCCGGCTCTCTTGTCTCGGTTCAAGGCCGCGCGGGCATCACCCGCTGGCCTGGACCGCTTCCACCAGATACCGCACGAAGGCCTTCGACGCATCGGGCAGCGAGCGGCCCGCCATGGTCTCGATCTGCAGGTGCCGTTCGTTCATCTCGCGGTCTTTCAAGGGAATGGCGACCAGCGCCTTGCTTTGCAGCAAGGTGCGTATCGACAGCGCGCCATAGAACGCGATGCCGCCGCCGGCCGCCGCAAAGCTCAGCAACGCATTCGCATGGTTGCTCGACATGGCCTGTGCATAGCGCAGGCCTTGCCGCGTGCAGCTGGCGTCGAGCAAGCGGCGAATCGAACTGTCTTCCTGCGGCAGCCCCAGCGGATACGCCACCACCTGGCGCAGCGACAGCTGCCGCTGCGCGGCCAGCGGATGGCCCTTGGCCATCAAGGCCAGCACAGGACTCGGGTGCCGCAGTTCGATCTCGATGCCGGCCTCCGGCACCGCGCTCAGGGTGACGCCCACATCGGCTTCGCCGTCGCGCACCCGCCTGGAAATATCCGCGAGCGAGCAGACCTCCAGGTGAAACCGGATGCCCTCGTGCTTGCGGCGGAAGTGCGCGATCAGCGTGGGAATGAAGTCGAAGGCAAAGCCCTCGGTGCTCGCCACGCGCACATGCCCGCTGCGCAGGCCGCGCAGGCTGGCAATGTCGTTCGCGACCCGCTCGATCTCCTGCTGCGCCCGCTTGGCATGCGCCGCCAGCAACTCGCCCGCGGCATTGGGCTCCATGCCGCGCGCATGGCGCTCGAAGAGCAGGGTGTCCAACTCGCGTTCCAGCCGCGCCACCTGCCGGCTCACGGCCGAGGGCGCCACGTTGAGCTTGAGTGCGGCCTCCTTCACCGAGCCGGTTTTCACGACCTCGAGAAAGTAGCGCACGGCGGTCTCTTGCAAGGCACGAAGCTGCATGAATCTCTCCTGTGGCGCGGGGCCATGCGGACGACATCGATTGCCGATTCGGCAACGAAGAATTCTAAACATTGCGCTTGTGACACCGGCATGACGCTCCTAGGATGAATCAGCCCTCCCCAGATTCCCGCCGAAACACCAGGAGTTCACGATGAAGCATCTCCCGTTCATGACCCGCATGGCACTGCTGTGCGGCCTCGGCCTTGGCGCCCTGCCGCTGGCCGCACTGGCCACCGCCGCGGGCTTTCCCGCGCACCCGGTCACGCTGGTCATTCCCTTCCCGCCGGGTGGTGCGACAGACGTCAACGGGCGGGTGATCGCGCAGCGCCTCGGCAAGGAGCTCGGGCAGCCCGTCGTCATCGAGAACCGCGCGGGTGCCGGCACGGTGGTCGGGGCCAGCTACGTGTCGAAGGCCGCGCCCGACGGCTACACGCTGCTGCTCAGTTCGGGCTCCACATTCACCGTCAACCCGGCGATCCGCCCCAACCTGCCCTACGACCCGGTGAAGAGCTTCGAGCCGATCGGCATCGCGGGGCGCGTTGCGCTGATCCTGCTGGCGAACAGCGAGGTGCCGGTGCAGACGGTCAAGCAGTTCGTGGACTACGTGAAGGCGTCGCCGGGCAAGTATTCGTACGGCTCCTTCGGCACCGGCACCACCGCGCAGTTCGCCGGCGAAACCATGCTGCACGCGACGGGCCTGAAGATGACGCACGTGCCCTACAAGGGCAGCGCCCCCGCGATGACCGACCTGATGGGCGGCCAGATCCCGTTCAGCATCGACACGGTGAGTGCCGCGATCCCGCAACTCAAGAACGGCAAGATCAAGGCCATTGCGCTGACCACTGCAAAGCGCTCGGCACTGCTGCCCGATGTGCCCACGTTCGCCGAGAGCGGCTACGCCGGCGTCGACATGGATTCATGGCTGCTCCTGGCAGCCCCGAAGGGCCTGCCCGCCGATGTGAAGGCCAAGCTCGAGAAGGCGCTGGCCGCGACCATCGCCGACCCCGACACGCGCGCCAAGTTGATGGGCCAAGGGTTGGAGCCGGCCTTCAGCGACGCGACTGCGTCGAGCGAACTCATCAACCGGGAACTGCCCCTGATGCGCGCCGTTGCGGCGCGCGCGAACATCACCGCCGACTGATGAACCTGAACAACACATCCCCTGCCGCCGGCTCGGAGCTCGTCGAGAAATCCGCCGTCGAACTGCGCCGCCTCATCGGCAGCAAAGTCATCTCGCCCGTCGAACTGCTGGAAGCGTGCATCGCGCGGATCGAGCGCGTGAACCCGTTCGTCAACGCGGTGACCGCCACCTGTTTCGAGCGCGCGCGCGCCGAAGCCGTAGCAGCGGAACGCGCCGTGATGCGCGGCGACACGCTCGGCCTGCTGCATGGCCTACCGCTGGGCGTCAAGGACCTCGAGCCCACCGAAGGCCTGCTGACAACCTGGGGTTCGCCCATCTACCGCGACCACGTGCCCACGGAAGACATCGAGCTGGTGGCGCGCCTGCGCCGCGCGGGCGCCATCGTGGCGGGCAAGACCAACGTGCCCGAGATGGGCGCGGGCGCCAACTCGCGCAACGACGTGTGGGGCGCCACGGGCAACCCCTTCGATCCGAACCTCAATGCCGGTGGCTCCTCCGGCGGCTCGGCGGCCGCGCTCGCCTGCGACATGCTGCCTGTGTGCACCGGCTCCGACACCGGCGGGTCGCTGCGCATTCCGGCGGCCAAGTGCGGCGTGGTGGGTTTCCGGCCCTCGCCGGGCATCGTGCCCAGTGCGCGCAAGCCCCTGGGCTGGACGCCCATCTCGGTCGTCGGCCCCATGGGCCGTACCGTGGAAGACGCGTGCCTGCAGATGGCTGCCTCCGCCGGCATGCATGCGGGCGACCCGCTGAGCTATCCGCTCGATCCAATGTCCTTCCTCGCGCCCGCGCAGGTCGACCTGGCCGGCCTGCGCGTCGCGTGGACCGAAGACTTCGGCACCTGCGCCGTGGACGACGGCATCCGCGCCACCTTCCGGCAAAAGATCAGCGCCATGCAGCATCTTTTTCGCCGCTGCGACAAGGTCGATTTCGACATGGGTGAGGCGCACCGTTGCTTCGACGTGCTGCGCGCCGAAGCCTTCGTGGCGGGCATGCAGACGGCCTACGAACGCGACCCCGACAGCCTGGGGCCCAACCCGCGCGCGAACTACGAGATGGGCGCGCGCATGAGTCTGCTCGACAGCGCCTGGGCGCAGGCCGAGCAGACCCGGCTCATCAAGCGTTTTCAGGCGACCTTCGCCGACTACGACCTGGTGCTGTCGCCCACCACGCCGGTGTCGCCCTTTCCATGGACACAGCTCTACGCCGGCCACATCAACGGCGAGCAGCAAGCCAACTACTACCGCTGGCTGGCGCTCACCTATGTGGTCACGCTGACGACGCACCCGGCCATTTCATTGCCCTGCGGGCTCGACCACGCCGGCATGCCGTTCGGCCTGCAGATCGTGGGCGGCTTTCGGGCCGACCACCAGGTGCTGGGCGCGGCGCGGGCAATGGAAGAAGCCTTCTCGGCCCATGCGCAACTGCGCCGCCCGCGGCCCGACCTGGCTGCGCTGCGCGCGGCCGATCCCGCGCTGACCTCTATCGTCAGGACGCCTCCGGTGTTTCCGGTCGGTGGGAGGTTTGCTGCATCTGCATCTGCAACTGCTGCTGTGTCCGTCGTCTGACAACACGCGACGCACGCGCGCGTTCGGCACTCCCGTTGCACGGGGCCTCAATCTGGCAAGAAGCGTGAGGCCATTGGCCACGCGGCGGCGATCACGGCCTAGACTCTCCGCATGACCACCGCCCTCGTTTGCACTCATGCCGCACTGGCCGCGCTGCTTCTCGCAGCGACCTTTGCGCGTGCAGTCGCCAAGCGCGCGCGGCGTCAGCTGACGCCAGCACATTCCTAAGCCCGGCGGTCCGCTCCTCTCCTCTTTCAGCGCAACCATCCACCGCCGGGCACCAGCTCTTGCGCGGCAGCGGTCGCCGTCCCTCGGTCCGGGACGGCGCTCGCATTCGATGGAGTGCGTCCAATGCATGCAACGATTCACGGCGAGCGCACGCTCACCGACCTTGACTTCGCCCGCCTGAGCAAACTGCTGCCCGGGCGCGCCCTTCTTCCAGCCCATCTGGCCGACCTGCTTGCAAGCGCGGAAGTGATGAGTTCGCGCGCCGTGCCATGCGACGTCGTGACGATGAATTCGCGCGCAGAACTCGTCGATGTGCACACCGGCCGACGCCAGACGCTGACCGTCTGCTTTCCCAAGGATGCCGAACCCGCGGCCGGCTTCATCTCCGTGCTCTCGCCGGTGGGAAGCAGCCTGCTGGGCCTGAGGGTCGGAGACATCGCGAGGTGGCACACACCGAATGGCGACGATTGCGCGGCCGAAGTCGCCGCCGTCCTGTTCCAGCCCGAGGCCACTGGGGACTACCAGAAGTAGCTGGGCCGACCCGCGGTCCTCTCCCCCTCGTCTCGCCACCCCCATTGCACCGCGCGTGCGATGCGATCGCCAGCGCCCCCGCATGGCGCGGCGCAAGCCATTCTGAAAGCACATCGCCTTGACTCCTCATTCCCTGCTTGCCGTCACCGATTTCTCCACCTTGGGCGACCACGCGCTCTCCCGCGCAGCCCACCTGTGCGCGAGCCACAACGCAACGCTCGATCTCGCCTATCTCGCGCAGCCCGGCGAAACGCCTCCCGCCGATGCGGTTTGCCGACTCGCGCATCACGCCCTGCAACTCGGGCAACGCCATGACATCCGCGTGCGCCCGAGGAGTCGAATCGCCCTCGACCCCGCGGACCTTCTTTCCGAAGTTGGATGCGCCGACCTCGTCGTCTGGGGCATGGCGCCTGTGCGTGGGATCCGCTCGCTCTTCTTGGGCCAGCCCGTCGCGGGCATTCTTCGAAAGGGCCGGCGTCCGGTTCTCGTCGTCCGCGCAGCGCCCAGCGGGCCCTATCGCAGCCTCGTCGTGGCGGTCGATTTCTCGAAGGCGTCTGGCCGCCTGGTCGAACTCGGGTTCGCGCTCAACGGGGACGCGCGGGTCGAACTTTTCCATGCCATCAGCACTGCCAATGAGGGAAAGCTTCGCTACGCAGAAGTGTCCGAGATGGCCATCAAGACATACCGCGCGCAGTGCCGTCGCCACGCGGAAGACCGCATGTTCTCGCTGAAGTACTCCTTCGACGCGCGCCGCAACCGTGTGCTGTCCACCATCGGCCACGGAAGTCCGGCGCGGCAGGTCCTTGTGCAGCAGCAGCGAAGCGCAGCCGATCTCGTCGTGGTCGGCAAGCACCCCTCATCCGCAGCCATCGACTTCTTCTTCGGAAGCGTGGCGGAAAGCGTGCTCCGGGACTGCGCGAGCGACGTGCTGGTTGTGCCCCACGACCACCGAAGCGCATCGGGTGCGCACGCTGCGAAGCGGCTTCCCGGGGGAATGGCGGTAGGCCGATTGCGAGGTTGAGCGGGCATCGGCTGCTGTTCGGCGCGGAGGACTTGCCTCCAATGAAAAAGCCCCGTCGCATGGACTGCGACGGGGCTTTCAAAAAACTGCCAGGGATTGAATCTGGCGGAGAGTGTGAGATTCGAACTCACGGACGATTTCTCGTCGGCAGTTTTCAAGACTGCTGGTTTAAACCACTCACCCAACTCTCCGGAACCGCGGATTTTATGCCGACGGCGATGCCTCAATCCCCATCGGGCAAGAACAGCGTCTGCAGATCGCTCAGAAAGTCCAGCCCCCGCTCGGTCGGCCACACGCGAAACAGGTCGCGCGCCACGAGCCCCTTGCGCTCCGCCTCTTCGAGCCCGCGCTGGATCGACGTCATCGCGAGCCCGGTGCGCTCGCTGAACTGCGGCAGCGTGAACCCCGCCTTCAATCGCAGCGCATTGAGCATGAACTCGAACGGCAAATCGGCCAGCGACACCTCGTCGCTCTGCGACACTGCCGCGCCCGCGCGCGCGTTCTCCATGTACAGCCGCGGTTCGCGATACCGCACCTGCCGCACGATGCGGTGCGCAAAGCTCAGCTTGCTGTGCGCGCCGGCGCCGATGCCCAGGTAATCGCCGAACTGCCAGTAATTGAGGTTGTGCGCGCACTGGTGCCCCTCGCGCGCATAGGCCGACACCTCGTAGCGCGACATGCCCTGCTCGCCGGTCCGCTCGGTGATGCGATCGAGCATCGCGTAGGCGATGTCGTCTTCAGGCAGCGTCGGCGGAAATTTCGCGAACCAGGTGTTGGGCTCGATGGTGAGGTGATAGACCGAAATGTGCGGCGGCGCGAGCGCGAGGGCCTGCGACAGGTCGGCCTCCAGGTGCTCGAGCGTCTGGCCGGGGAGCGCATACATCAGGTCGAGATTGAAGGTGTCGAAGGCGCTCGCAGCCTCTTCCACCGCGGCGATGGCCTGGGCGCGGTCGTGCACGCGGCCGAGCGCCGTCAGGTGCTCGTCGTTGAAGCTCTGCACGCCCACCGACAGGCGCGTGACGCCCGCCGAGCGGTATGCGCGGAAGCGGTTGCGCTCGAAGGTGCCGGGGTTCGCCTCGAGCGTGATCTCGCAATCGGGTGCAAGCTTCAGGCGCGCGCGCACGTCGCCGAGCAAGCGGTCGATGGCCTGCGGCGAGAAGAGGCTGGGCGTGCCGCCGCCGATGAAGATGGTGTGGACAGTGCGGCCCCAGATCAGCGGCAATGCGGCATCGAGGTCGGCCACGAGCGCATCGATGTACGCCGCCTCGGGGATGCCCTCCGCATCGGCCGCGCTCGTCGCACGCCATTCGTGCGAATTGAAGTCGCAGTACGGACACTTTCGCAGGCACCACGGCAGATGGATGTAGAGCGACAGCGGCGGCAACGCCGCGAGCTGCAGCGGACCGGGCCGCATCCAGTGCAGCACGTCGTTGGCCTGCGGCGCGCCGGTGGGCTGCGCCGGCTTGATCGGGAAAACGGTGGCCATCTGCGGCCTACAGCCAGCGCTCGCGCATCAACGCGAGCATCGCCTGCGCCGCGCGGCCGCGGTGGCTGTTGGCGTTCTTGACCTCGGGCGTGAGCTGCGCAAATGTCTTGCCGAAGGCGGGCAGGTACATCACCGGGTCGAAGCCGAAGCCGTTGTCGCCGATCGGCGCCAGCGCGATCTCGCCGACCACGCGGCCGACGGCGATGAGCGGTTCTGGGTCATCATGGCTGCGCAGCGCGACGAGCGTGCTGACGAGCGCGGCGCGACGATTGACGACGCCGTCGAGCTGTTCGAGCAGCGCTTTCACGTTGTTGGCATCGCCCTTGGCGTAGCCGAATTGCGTGGCGTAGTACGCGGTGTCGACGCCCGGCAGGCCGCCGAAGGCATCGACGCAGAGACCCGCGTCGTCGGCGATGGCCGGAAGGCCAGTCGCGGCGCTGGCGTGGCGCGCCTTGGCGAGCGCGTTTTCGACGAAGGTGCGGAAGGGTTCTTCAGCCTCGCCCACGCCCAGTGCCGACTGCGGCACCAGGGTGACGGACAACGCCGCGAACAGTTGCTGAAGTTCGGCGAGCTTGCCTTGGTTGTTGGAGGCCAGGACCAGTTTCATGGATCGATCAAAGTGGCTGTGACGCCCGGCTGGCGGACGTCAGTAGCTGGGAGGATTTCAGTTCGGCTGCAATGCCTGCTTCTGCAGGGTGACGAGTTCGCCGATGCCCTTTTCGGCCAGGCCGAGCAGGAGGTTCATTTCTTCGCGCGTGAACGCCACGCCCTCGGCCGTGCCCTGCACTTCGACGAAATGGCCGGCGCCGGTCATGACGACGTTCATGTCGGTGTCGCAGCTCGAGTCTTCGGTGTATTCGAGGTCCAGCAGCGGCGTGCCGCCGACGATGCCTACCGAGATGGCAGCCACGTGGCCCTTGATCGGCGAGGCTTTCAGCGTGCCAGCGGCCAGCAGTTTGTTGACCGCGTCTTGTGCAGCAACGAAGGCGCCGGTGATGGCCGCGGTGCGCGTGCCGCCATCGGCCTGCAGCACGTCGCAGTCGAGGTGGATGGTGCGCTCGCCCAAGGCGGCGAGGTCGAACACGGCGCGCATCGAGCGGCCGATGAGGCGCTGGATTTCCTGCGTGCGGCCGGTCTGCTTGCCCTTGGCGGCCTCGCGGCTGCTGCGGGTGTGGGTGGCGCGCGGCAGCATGCCGTATTCAGCGGTCACCCAGCCTTCGCCGCTGCCCTTCTTGTGCGGGGGGACGCGCTCTTCCACCGAGGCAGTGCACAGCACGCGGGTCTGGCCGAACTCGATGAGCACCGAGCCCTCGGCGTGAATGGTGAAGCCGCGGGTGATGCGAACGGGGCGCAGCTGGTCGGCGGCACGGCCGCCGCTTCGGGTGAAAGCAGTCATTGTTGGAAGCTCGAAAAGGAAAAAGGGGAACGGCGCGCGACCTGGAACTCAGGTCTTGCGTGCAGCCGAACGGCGGATGGCTTCGTTGATCTCGGCGATGGAGCGCTCGATGGCGTCTTCGTCCATGTCCTCGATCTCGCCGTCCGAGGGCATGCCGGCCTGGATGGTCGAGGCGAACACGCCGTCGTCGATGGTCTCGGTGGAAATGCCGCGGTCTTCGCCGAGCGTTTCGGACATCTCCCACTCGAGCGCGATGAGGGTCACGTTGTCGCTGTGGGCACCGCCCTTGCGCAGCGCCATCTCGGCGAGGTCGGGGGCTGCATCGGACACGGGCTTGCCGGAGGAAAGCGTGTGCACGATGAGCGCATCGTCGAGCACGCCCCACACGCCGTCGGAGCACAACATGATGCGATCCCCGCGCTGCAGCTGCAGCGGCGGCGAGATGTCGAACAGCGGCGTGGTCGGGGAACCGAGGCAGGTCAGCAGCAGGTTGCGGTTGACCGGCATGTCCGAACCTTGGGGCTTTGGGCGCTCGGCGTGCGAATGGTCGCGCGTGCGGGTCAACAGGCGGCCGTCGCGTACGACGTACAGGCGCGAATCGCCGCAGTGCATCCAGGTGGCGCTCGTGCCTTGCAGCACGGCCGCGACGACGGTGGTGCGGGGCGTGTCGAGCATCGCCTTGTGGCTCGCGTACCGCATGATCTGCTGGTGCGCGGCCATCGCCGATTCGGCGAGGAAACCCTTCACGTCTTTCACGGTCGGCCGCGCCTCGCGCTGGTAGAGCGCGGCAATGGTCTGCAGCGCCAACTGGGCCGCCACTTCGCCTTCGGGGTGGCCGCCCATGCCGTCGGCCAGCACGAACAGGCCCGACTCCCGCGTGTAGCAATAGCCCATGCGGTCTTCGTTCTTGAGACGCCCGCCTTTGCGGCTGACCTGGAAGACAGAGAATTTCATGGCGTCATGCGGGGCGCGTTGTGGGGGCCGCAGCCCGGGGCAGACTCTTCTTGTCGAAGGAGCGGATGTTGTCGAACGACAGCCGCACCTTCTCGCCGACGGTGAGCTTGGTGTAGCGGCGCTCGCCCTCGCGGCTCAATTCCTTTTGCAGCGCGAAGACCGACTGGGGGCGCGAGAGCGGATCGAGCGACATGCACCACTCGACCACCTCGATGAGGTTGTCGGAATACACGCCGCGAAGGCGCGACAGCGACAGGCTCAGGCGGTCTTTCTCGATGCGCTTGGGTGCATCGTTGGGCGGGTAGCCCTGCATGCAGGCGTAGATGCAGGCGCCGATGGCGTAGATGTCGGTCCAGGGGCCCATCGACGAATCGCGCCGGTACATCTCGGGGGCGGCGAAGCCCGGCGTGTACATGGGACGGATGAAGATGCCTTCCTTGCTGAGCACTTCGCGCGCGGCGCCGAAGTCGATCAGCACGGCGCGGTCGTCGTCGGTGACGAAGATGTTGGCCGGCTTGATGTCCAGGTGCAGCATCTTGTACTGGTGCACGATGCGCAGGCCGCGCAGGATCTCGTCGAAAAGCGAGCGGATGGTCGATTCGCGGAACACCTTCTGGCGCTTGAGGTCGCGCGCGGTGACCACGAAGTCCTGCAGGGTTGCGCCCTCCAGGTAGTTCATGACCATGTAGACGGTCTCGTTCTCGCGGAAGAAATTGAGCACGCTGACGACCGAGGCATGAGAGATCTGCGCGAGCGAGCGGCCTTCTTCGAAGAAGCTCTTGAGCCCCAGCCGGTAGAGGGACAATTTTTCGGGCGGCACCTGCGGATGCAGTTCGCCGGGCCCGCGGGTAGCCAGCGAAGACGGCAGATATTCCTTGATGGCCACCTGCTGTCCGCTGGGGTCGATGGCGAGATAGACGACACCAAAACCACCTGCGGAAAGCCGGCGAACAACGCGGTAACCGCCAATGACCGTATCGGGCAACAGGGGCGAAGGCTTGACCTTTGACATAATCCGGGAGTTTCGCCCGAAGGCGATGGTGCGGCAAGCGAACGCTGTACCGACGCCTCGGTGCATGCAAGCAAAAACCACAGTGAGGCGCAATGCCAGTTTACAGCATGACCGGCTACGCCAGCGGCCAGAACGGGTCCGCAGGCAGCCACTCCGAAGCCGATGCACGGCCTTCCGCCGCAGGCCGGCTCGGGGTAGAAATCCGCTCGGTCAACAGCCGCTTCCTCGACCTCACCTTCAAATTGCCGGAGGAGTTGCGCCAGCATGAGACGGCGCTGCGAGAGCTGCTCACGGGCAAGCTCAAGCGCGGCAAGGTCGAGGTCCGCGCGGCCATCGAGAACACCGCCCAGGCGGGCGTCGTCGAGCCTTCCGTCAAGCTGCTCCAGCGGCTCAACGGGGTGCAGGACGGCATCAAGGCCTGGCTCCCAGGAGCGCGCGAACTGAGCGTGGCCGACGTGATCCGCCTCGCCGGTGGCGACGGCGCCACCCGCGGCGACTGGGGCCCCGATCTGCTCGACGTGGCCGGCAAGGCGCTCGAAGCGCTGATGTCCGCCCGCCAGCGCGAAGGCGCCCGGCTCGCCAAGATGCTCGATGCACACCTGGCTCAATTGCGCGTCCTTGTGCAGCAGGCCGGTCCGCTGGTGCCCCAGTTGGTCGAACAGCAGCGCAATCGCTTCCTGGAGCGCTGGCAAGAGGCCATGGGCCTGACCGCCGGCACGGGCGGCACGCTGCCCGAAGCCGCTCAAGACCGCGCGCTGACCGAGGCCACTGCCTTTGCCATCCGCATCGACGTGGCGGAAGAGCTCACCCGGCTGAATTCGCACCTCGACGAAATCGAGCGGCTGCTCAAGAAGGGTGGCGAGATCGGCAAGCGCCTGGACTTCCTGATCCAGGAACTGCACCGCGAGGCCAACACCCTGGGTTCCAAGTCGGCAGCCCTGGAACTCACGCGCATCGGCGTGGACATGAAGGTCCTGATCGAGCAGATGCGCGAACAGGTCCAGAACATCGAATGACGACGACGAGCGAAAGAATGGACTACCCCGGCAACATCTTCGTGGTCGCCGCGCCCAGCGGGGCCGGCAAATCGAGCCTGGTCAAGGCGCTCATGGAGCTCGACTCGGCGGTTCAGCCGTCGGTGTCACATACCACGCGGCCGCCGCGCGGACAGGAAAAGCACGGCCGCGAGTACTTTTTTGCCTCGCCTCCCGAATTCGACGCCCTGATTGCGGCCGACGGCTTCGTGGAATGGGCCCATGTGCACGGCCACCGGTACGGCACCTCCAAGAAGGCCATCGAGGAGCGGATCGCCCAAGGGGCCGACGTGATCCTCGAAATCGACTTCCAGGGCGCCCTTCAGATCCGCAAGACCTTTGCGAACGCGGTGATGATCTTCATCCTGCCTCCCAGTTGGGAAGAACTTCGCTCCAGGCTCGAGCGACGCGGCGAGGACAGCGCCTCGGTCATCGAATTGCGCCTGAAAAACGCCGCAGAAGAGATGGCCCGGGCCGGGGAATTCGACTTCGTTATAATCAACGAGTTATTTGAGCGGGCGCTTTTTGATCTCAAGGCGATTGTCCACGCTCAACGGCTCCGGTATTCCGCACAGCGCCGTGCACGTGCCGACACCTTTGCCGCACTGAACATTCCCTGATCTCCTGCTCACCGACCGAAAGATACCCATCATGGCCCGCATCACCGTCGAAGATTGTCTGGTTCAGATCCCGAACCGCTTCCAGCTCGTCCTGGCCGCCACGTACCGTGCGCGCATGCTGAGCCAAGGCCACGCGCCCAAGATCGAGAGCAAGAACAAGCCCGCCGTGACCGCTCTGCGCGAGATCGCCGAAGGCAAGATCGGCATCGAAATGCTCAAGAAGGTGCCGGGCTGATCTGACGCAGCCCTGCAACGAAAAGGCACCGCAAAGCGGTGCTTTTTTTATGTCTGGACGCGCCCATGGAACGGTCACGCTAAAGTGGTAGCCATGAGCGCGGTCGCCAAACATCAGTCCCATGCCCCATCGGGGGGCACGCCGAAGCCGAGTCCGGCGGCGCTGAACGCGGCCGCCGCAAGCTTCGCCGCATTGACAGCGCGCCTGGACTACCTGGGCTCCGAAGACACCGAGCTGGTACGCCGCGCATACCGCTTCGCCGACGAGGCCCATCTGGGCCAGTTGCGCAACAGCGGCGAGCCGTACATCACCCACCCCATCGCCGTGGCGGCGCAATGCGCCGAATGGAAGCTCGATGCCCAGGCGCTGATGGCCGCACTGCTGCACGACGCCATCGAAGACTGCGGCGTCACCAAGCCAGAGCTGATCGAGCGCTTCGGCGCCCCGGTCGCCGAACTGGTCGACGGGCTCACCAAGCTCGACAAGCTGCAGTTCAATACGCGTGAAGAGAACCAGGCAGAGTCTTTCCGCAAGATGTTGCTGGCCATGGCGCGCGACGTGCGCGTCATCCTCGTCAAGCTGGCCGACCGCACGCACAACATGCGCACGCTGGCCGACGCGCCGCGTGAAAAATGGGCCCGCATCTCGCGCGAAACGCTCGAGATCTACGCACCCATCGCGCACCGCCTCGGGCTGAATCAGACCTACCGCGAACTGCAGGAGTTGTCGTTCCGGCACCTCAAGCCGTGGCGTTACGCCACGCTGTCCAAGGCGGTGGCCAAGGCGCGCGGGCGACGACGTGACCTGATCCAGAAGGTGCAGAAAGAAGTCGAGACCGCTTTCTCTGCCGCCGGTATGACGCTGCGGATCGCCGGACGCGAGAAAACGCTCTATTCCATCTACCGCAAGATGGAAGATAAACACCTGAGCTTTGCCCAGGTGACCGACATCTACGGCTTCCGCCTGATCGTGCCGAACGTCATTGCCTGCTACACGGGCCTCGGCATCCTTCACCAGATGTACAAGCCGCTGCCCGGCAAGTTCAAGGACCATATCGCGATCGCCAAGCTCAACGGCTATCAGTCGCTGCACACCACGCTGGTGGGGCCGGCTGGCGTGAGCGTCGAGTTCCAGCTGCGTACCGAAGCGATGCACGTGGTTGCCGAATCCGGCGTCGCGGCGCACTGGCTCTACAAGGCGGCCGAGCCGAACGGGGCAAGCAACGACCGGCTGGGCACCAAGTGGCTGCAGTCGCTGCTCGACATCCAGGACGAGACGCGCGACGCCGCCGAGTTCTGGGACCACGTCAAGGTGGACCTCTTCCCCGACGCGGTTTATGTCTTCACTCCAAAGAGCCAGATCATGGCGCTGCCGCGTGGCGCCACGGTGGTCGACTTCGCTTACGCCATCCACAGCAACATCGGTGACCACACCTCGGCCGCGCGCATCAACGGCGACCAGGTGCCTCTGCGCACCGAACTCAAGAACGGCGACGTGGTCGAGGTGATCACGGCGCCCGTGTCGACCCCCAATCCCGCCTGGCTCGGCTTCGTTCGGACCGGCCGGGCGCGCTCCAAGATCCGCCATTACCTGAAGACGCTGGCACATGCCGAATCCGAAGGCCTCGGCGAAAAGCTGCTCGCACAGGCGCTGCGCGCCGAAGGTCTCGGCAAGCTGCCCGAGGACGACGACGAGCACCAGGCTTTGTGGGAAAAGCTGCTGCGTTTCACCGGCAACCGCACCCGTTCTGAATTGCTGACCGACATTGGCCTTGGCAAACGCATTGCAAGCATCGTCGCCAAGCGACTCATGGCACTGCTGGCCGAGTTGGGCGAACGCCCCGATGCCCTGCTGCTGAGCCGAGAGCGCCTCATCCCGCACGAAGCCGTGTCGCAGGGCGCGGTCACGCTCGATGGCAGCGAAAACTCTTCGGTGCGCTTTGCGCTGTGCTGCCGCCCCATTCCGGGCGACCAGATCGTCGGTTACCTCGGGCACGGCGAGGGCTTGGTGGTCCACACCGAAGATTGCGGCGTGGGACAGCGGCTGCGCCACAAGGACAGCGAGCGGTTCTTCGCGGTCGAATGGGCGGACGAGCCAACGCGCGCGTTCGAGACCGGCGTCGTGATCACCGTGCGCAATGACAAGGGCGTGCTGGCGCGCGTAGCCGCCACGTTGGCGGATGCGGAAGCAGACATCACGCATGTGGAAATGGCCGATGAGACGCCGCAGGATTCGACCGACCTTCGCTTCGTGATCGCGGTGCGCGATCGCGCGCACCTCGACGCCGTGCTGCGCGCCGCCCGACGAACCGCCTCGGTGCTGACCGCGGCGCGCACAGTGCCGGCGCCCTGAAGAAAAACTGGCTGGCGCCGCGCCGGTCAGTCCACCACCGGACGTGGCGCCGGATAACTCACCGACAGTATCTCCACCTCGTGCGCCCCGCCCGGCGTCACCAGTTTCACCACGTCGCCCTCGCGCGACTTGAGCAAAGCCCGCGCGATCGGGGAAATCCAGCTGACCTGCGACTGGGCGCTGTCGGCTTCGTCGATGCCGAGGATCGTGATGGTGCGTTCGTCGTCGCCCGTCTCATCGACATAACGGACCGTGGCACCGAAGAAGATCTGGTCGCTGCCATGGTGCACCGACGGATCGGTGACCTCGGCGATTTCGAGGCGCTTGGTGAGAAAGCGAATACGCCTGTCGATCTCGCGCAAGCGTTTCTTGCCATAGAGATAGTCGCCGTTTTCCGAGCGGTCGCCGTTCTTGGCGGCCCAGTGCACGGCCTCGACGACCTTCGGGCGCTCCTCGTCCATCAATTGGAGCAACTCGTCGCGCAGCCGTGCGTAGCCTTCCGGCGTGATGTAGTTCTTGCTGCCCGCCGGCAATGGAGGCGCCACCCCGTCGGCGCCGTCGTCCTCGGCGTCGTTGTCGGTTTCCTTTGTGAATGCCTTGTTCAACGAAGAACCTCTTGAATAGGTAGAACGGTTCGCCAGTACGACATCAACCCAGGTCCGAGCGCTTGCAGTCGAACGACACGGTCGGCTCGACGCCTCGCAAGGCGGGCATCTTGTTGACGAAGACGATCCCGACCCTGGCCAGTTGCCAATCACCCGCCTTGAACAGCTTGAAGAGGTTCGTGACCTCTTCACCGGCAGCGGGAATGGAGTTGAAAAGATAGACAGGCTCGCCTGAAGAGGTGCCGTCCATGCTCACCAGTTCGGCGCGCATCTTGCCCATGGTTTCCGTGTCCTTCGTTCTGGAGCGCACGATGTCCATGTTGACGGTGCGCGAGTGCTCGTCGATCGAGATCCTGCGGATCCAGTTGAACGAGCCAGCCGCGCCGCCCGGGCTCGGCACACATGCAATGGTTCCCGCGAACGCCGAACCTGCCGCCGAAATCAGCAACAGCAGTTGGCATGCGCAGCGCGCCGTTCGAATGTTCATGGTCGCCCTGATCCGTTTTGACTTGAAACGGGACTTTAGCGTCCAGAAGCCAGACGGCACAGCCGCTGGAACGGCGGCTTTTCTCTGATTCACGTCACCCAAAAGAAAATGGCCTAGAAGGTAAACCTTCTAGGCCATTAAGAGAGTGGTGCGGCTGGCAGGAATTGAACCCACGACCCCTTGGTTCGTAGCCAAGTACTCTATCCAACTGAGCTACAGCCGCACAGCTTGCAATTATAGCATGCGTTTTTCAGGGCTTCGGAACCCGCGCAGTCGAAGCATCGCAGTTGCCGAGAACGAGCCGCTCGACAAGGTCTCGAAAGCAAGTTGGGAAGCACTCAGCGGCCCGATTCCCTCTGCTCCGGCAACCGGAAGAGCCTGTGGTGTGCTTTTACATACTCGCGACGAATCGTTGCCCTGATCCATCACCTCGAGACCTCTATCGCGCGCGGACCTTCAAGCGCCCGGTATGCGAGGCGGGTGCAACTCCACGGCCTTGGCCGCCTTCTTCCGCATCCGGATATTGAGCATCTCCACGACCAGGGAGAACGCCATCGCGAAGTACACGTAGCCCTTGGGCACATGGTGGTCGAAACCCTCGGCCACGAGGACGACGCCCACCACCACGAGGAACGACAACGCCAGCATCTTGATCGTCGGGTGGCTCGAGACGAAGCGGCCGATCGGACCTGCGAACAGCATCATCAGGAGCACCGACACGATCACCGCGGCGATCATCACCCGCACGTCGTCCACCATGCCGACCGCCGTGATGATCGAGTCCAGCGAGAACACCAGATCGATGATCATGATCTGGAGCATGACGGAGGCGAGCGTGGCCTTGACGGCGCTGGACTTCTGCTCGTGCTCGCCCTCCAGCGACTGATGGACCTCGGTCGTGCTCTTCCAGATCAGGAAGAGGCCGCCCAGGATCAGGATCAGGTCGCGGCCCGAGATTTCCTTGCCGAGCACCGAAAAGAGCGGCGCGACCAGTCCCACAATCCAGGCAAGGACCAGCAGCAGTCCGATGCGCATGAACATGGCCAGGAACAGACCCACCCGCCGCGCGAATTCGCGCTTCTCGACGGGCAGCTTGTCCACAAGGATGGAGATGAAGATGATGTTGTCGATGCCCAGCACGAGCTCCAGCGCAGTCAGGGTGGCGAAGGCGACCCAGGCCTGAGGATTCGTCACGAGTTCAAGCATTGAAGTTCTTTCGCTCCGGCAGCGCCGGAAAGGGTTGGTCGGATGGCCAGCCGCGAGATCCCATCGGCGATTCGGGGCGGGACGATCCTAGCGGAAGCGCATGGTTTTCTGTCGCAGGCAACGGCTGCGGAAACAGGGACAAGGGCGTCCTGTGGCGCATTCTTTCGAAGCAGCGGATCTGCCCCCCGATGCGGCCCACCCTATTGACCAACGAGCAATGGTCAAGGAAACAAAAAAGCGCCCCGAAAGGCGCTTTTCATGAAGAAAGGCGTGGAAGAAAAGATCTTCCACGCTGGGTTTGGTGCGGCTGGCAGGAATTGAACCCACGACCCCTTGGTTCGTAGCCAAGTACTCTATCCAACTGAGCTACAGCCGCGAAGCTGCGGATTCTAACCCGCTCGGAAGCGCCTCCGATTCTGCCTGCGGCGCGGACATCGGGAGCCGCTGGTGAATGCGGTGCGCCAACGCCACGTCTTCAAGGCCGATGCCGACAGACTTGTAGAGCACGATGTCGCCCCCGCCCTGCGCACGCGCGCTGACCTCGCCGGCCAGCAGCGGTCCGAGCTCCACGAGCTTGGCCACGAGCGCCTCCGGACGCGAGGCCATGACAAATTCGCCGGCCTCGCGCAGGGCCTGTCCGGCGGACTCCACGATCACCATGGACGCGCGCGCCAGCACCTGGTCGTCGACTTCGCGCGCCTGCGGCTTGGACGAACCGATCGCCGCCACGAACGCGCCGGGCTTGAGCAGTGCGCCATCGAAGAGTGGCGCCGTGGCGCGCGTCGCGGTGATCACGATGTCGGCGTCGCGCACGGCCCGCTCGGCGTCGGCGGTGTCCGAGGCAATGCCATACAGGCGCCCGATGTCGGCCGAAAACGCGTCGGCCCCGTCGATGGCGCACACCAGCACTTGCGAGACGCGGCCGCGTTCGCAGAACGCCTCGGCATGGGCGCGCGCCTGCACGCCCGAGCCGAAGATCGCCAGGCGCAGCGGTCCCGCCGGCACCACCGCGTCGGCCACGATGCGGGTCACAGCGGCGGTACGCAGCCGCGTGAGTTGATTGCCTTGCACGATGCGCAGCAGCTTGCCGGTTGCGCTGGAGAACAGCGGGATCACGAAATCGAACTGGCCCTGGACGGTGGAATAGACCTTGGTGCCCATCACCTGCGCCGCGCCGTAGATGCCGCCCATCATCGAGAGCGAGGCGCCGGTTCCGTGCAGACGCATGCGATCCTGGACGAACGACTGGTCGCGGCCAAGATCGACGAAAGCGGCGCGCATGACCTCGATGGCTTCTTGCATGGTGATGGCGCTCGCCACCTCGGCATCGCTGACAAAAATATTCTGCATGTTGATGGAAGGTTGTGACGTTTTCAATCCAGCGTCGACGCCCGCACGGAGGTCATCGCTGTGGAGGCGGGCTGCATAGCGCCCATGCATACCCTGGCGCGAACGCGGCTGCCGCGGTGCCTGCATGGATGGCCTTCGCAGGCCAGGCGCTCATTCGGGGGGGCGCTCCGACTTCCACAGGGCCGCAGCCACACTGGCGAGCTTCACCCGATTTCTGACCTGGAAGCGCCGGCGCAACTGGCGCATGTGGTAGTCCACCGCGTAGCCCGACAGACCCAGCCGGTAGGCGATCTCCTTGTCGCTGCACCCCGCCATCAGTTCTTCGAGGATGGCGCGCTGCGTCGGCGAAATGAGACCCGCGAGCCCGTCGTTCGAAGGCCCGTCCGCAGCGGGCGATTGCGAGGCCTGCGCTGCACAGCCTGCCAGCACATGCTGCGAAACGTACTCGTGGATGCTCAGGCCCAGCGCCAGCGCATTGCCCGTCACGCGCTGGATGATCCAGCGGCGGCTCGGCGTGCGCGAAAGACAGCTGATGAAGGTGTGGTCGCCCGATTGGCCGGGGGTGGCCAGGCGCAGGAAGACGCCGCTGCGGAT
The DNA here is from genome assembly GCF_000184745.1 of Variovorax paradoxus EPS. Taxonomy (NCBI): domain Bacteria; kingdom Pseudomonadati; phylum Pseudomonadota; class Betaproteobacteria; order Burkholderiales; family Comamonadaceae; genus Variovorax; species Variovorax paradoxus. Next base: position 5,393,919 of record NC_014931.1, read on the forward strand.
CCCGTGGCGTTCCATGTCGTCCAGGAAGCGTCGCTGGCGCGCGGCAGTCTCGGCCGAGTCGAGCCGCAGCGGCTGCCTGGACTGCGCCTGCTCCAACGACTCGAGATCCCACACCAGCGGCAGCCCGGACGCCGGCGCGTCCTTGTGGCGCACATCGACCTCGTGGAAGCCGTGCGCGAAGTAGTGCTCTGCCCAGTCTTGGTGTGCGTAGCTGCTGAGGAAGCGCATGGGGTGCAGGCCGCCGTTGCGCGGCCGCAAGGTTCCATAGGCGAGCCATTCGAAGCCGTTCTGGCGCAGCGCCTGCTTCACCAGCGACAGGCGCATCTCGCGCTCCGGCGCCAGCAGGAGCTGTCCGAGCAGGCCTTGAGGGTGGCCGAGGCTTCCCGGCTTCATCTGCGGTCGTGCGAGATGGTCGTCGGTGAAGAAGTCCGGCATCCGCCCGCCGAGGTTCGCGGCGTTGTCGCTGGGCATGAAGTGCTCCGGAAAGATGGAAAAGCCCTGGTCGCGGGCCCGCAGCGCCTGCGGCGTCTCGGCGAGAAGCGGATCCGGATCCGCCTGCGCAGCCGCCGGCTGGTGGTCCGCGCCGGCCGGTGGCCGGGCCTGCCTGGGCGGTGTCGCACGGTTGGGCCGACCGCGCCACTCCTCGAACGCTTCGGGCATCGCAAACCAAGGGGCCTGGCTAGACGGCATGACTGCACACTCCTTACACGTTGGTGGGCCGCGCTGCATGCAACGCGGGCATCAAGTCGTTGGCAAGAGGCAGTCTAGGGTTCGATGCCTGCGCGCAGTTATCGCAATTGAGGCATTGGCCATAACGCAAATGCATGGTCACGCCCCCCAAAAAAGAGCGCCGCGTTCCTGCCGGAACGCGGCGCCGGGGGCATTTGCGAGCGGCTGCGCGCCAACCCGATGCCGTCGCAGGAACGTCGTGAATCCGCGTCAGTTCACCGTCAGACCCCACTGGCGCTCGGCATAGTTCGCCAGGCCCTGAAGGCTCTGCGGCGTGGCGGGCTCCAGCGTGTAGTAAGCCCCGTCGGGCACGCTGTGCTGCACGCTCACCTGCATGCCAGCCTCGGCGGCATCGGGATCGCTCGCAGGGAAGCTGCCGTCGTCGTCGTCCATCCTGTTGTCGATCAGCCGGTGCGTGGTGGCGATCCAGTCTTGCGCCGGGATGCCGCCGCGCCCGGGCATCGCGAGGCGGAACTGGAGGATCTCCAGCCCCTGCGGCACCGTCTTGCCCTTGGACTTCATGAACTCGTTCCACAGCTGCATCGGCGAGACGCCCTCGTGCGTGGTGTTCAGCAGCGCCGTGGCCTGCTCTTGCGAGAAGCCCATGTCCTTCACCGCCTTGGCCAGCGCCGGGTCGCGCTGGATCTCGCGGGCATCGACGACGTCGTAGTGATGGCGCACGTTGTAGAACTGCTTGAGCGCCGTGAACAGCGCCACCCCCAGCCCGGCCACCGTGGCGGCCTCGGCCGGAATGGCGAGGATCGCCGCCAGCTCCACCGCCCCCGCGCGCGCCAGCGCCGCGCCCGTGAGGTTGACGAGCCCGATGCCGCCGTCGGCGACGCCGGAGATGCCCATGCCGAAGTTCAGCACCGAGATCATCGCCGGCACGTCCTGGGCCTGCCCGATGAAGAGCGCGAGGTCGGCCACGCCCACGCCCGCCGTGCCGGCCGCGAACCACACGCGCCAGGGCGTGGTGCCCTCGACGTCCGGCACGCCGCCGAATGCGATGCGGTTGCCCGCGCGCGAGCCGGTCGCCTGCCAGGTGGTGTAGGGCTTGGCGATGAAGAAGGCCTGCGTGCCCTCGTAGATGCGGTGATACCAGCGCGCATAGTCCGCCACGTCGCCAGCCAGGGGCCGGAAGTTCGTGATGTTCGTCGACAGGTTGTGTGTGAGGAAGCCCGCGTTGGCGGCCCAGCGCAGCACCTGCCCGAACGCCGTGTGGGCGCCGGTGGCGTTGTTGATCCCCTTCGCGCCGATCTTCAGCAGGCCTTGCAGCTTCGAGTCGAGCTCGCCGCCCAGACGGGCCAGTGCATCCACGCGCGCCGCATCGGAGAGGGCCGGATCCAGCTTCTTGACCTTGTCCAGGAACTCATCCACCACCGCGGTGCCTTCGCGCACCTCCGTGGGCGTGAGCTTGAGCGTGGTGGCCAGGCGCTCGGTCTTGCCCTTGAAGGCGTCCCATTGCTTCGCATACCTGAGCGGGTCGGCCGCCATGCTGTTGAACTGCGCGTCCGCCAGCATGGTCCAGCTCATGCGCAGCGACCCCGAGATGTGGCGCGCGACGAACATGGTCGGGTTCAGCAGGTACTCGATCGAGGTGCGCGGGTCGGGAACCTCGAACTTCAGGTCGGCGAGCAGCCGCTCGCGCAACTGCGGGCTGGACTGCTTGGCGAGCTTGAGGTCGTCGGCCTCGTACACCGCCTCGCGCGTCTGGTTGAGCGCGTTCTCCGCCTCGGTGGGCTGCGCGCCGGCGCGCATGCGCACCAGGTCGCGGTCCAGGTCGTCGAGCGACTTCGCCCACTGCGTGACCACCTCGTCGGCGCGATCCAACTGCGCGGCCACCTCGGGGTTGGAGGCGCGATAGTGCCTGCGGCCGGCCTCGCGGTCAGCGGGGGTCTGCGCGCTGAAGTTGGCGAGATAGAAGCTGATCGAAGACCCGACCGAGTTGTGCCCCTTGCCGCGCACGTTCTCCAGCGATTCGGTGAAGCGGCTGTTCTGGGCCTGCAGCCCCTCGTCGATGGCGCCGACCACCTGCTCGCGGCGGTCTCCGTCGCCCCGGTCGAGCAGCGCGTTGGCCAGCGCAACCGGCAGCTTGCCGCCGCTGAGCTCCACCGCCTTCTTCACGGCATGCGGCAGGTTGGAGCCCAACCGCGTGCCCTCCCCGATCCGGTCGTCCAGCAGCCGCACGGCGAAGCGCTCGGCCCATACGGGCTGCGCGGCCATGCCGTCCGCCGCATCGACCAGCGCCGACAGGCCCACCAGGAGCGGCTCCAGGTCGGACATGGTCTTGACCTCGCGCGCACGCCCGGACAGCAGCAGGTGCACCGCCTCGGCCAGCGGCTGCGCCACCTCGGGGGGCGCCTCGCGGTACTGGGCGAGGTAGTCGCCCATCGCCGACAGCGGCAGGTCCGACAACTGCGCCAAGGCCTCGGTGCGCTCGGCGTCGAACAGGCGCACCAGCGGCGCGGCCACCGTCGCGCGGGAAGCCGGATCGCTCGCGTCGAGCTGCCGCGCCATCTCGGCGGCGGCACCCTTGACGTCGCCATCGGCCAGCCGGTGCGACACCACCTCCTCGGCGTCGATGCGTGCCTGCAGGAAGGCGTTGTCCGTCACCCGGCGGTCGTAGCCCAGGTCCTTCGGCCCGATGTCGATCAGCGATGTGAGCACGAAGGTCGCCGGCTGGCGCACGGCCTGCTGGCGCGCTGCCTGCTCGTTGACGAAGGCCGGATGCGTCGCGACGAGGCGCGCGTAGGCGAACTCCGCCTGCACTTCCCCCATGGTGCCCTTGAGCAGGCCTGAATCGCGCACCGCCAGGCGGATCGCCGTGTTGCCCTGCAGGCTGAAGCTGCCGCCCGCGATCAGTTCCGCGCGCAGGCGGTTGGCCGTCTGCAGCGGGTTGGCGCCGGTCTTGGCGTTCTCCTGGAGCACGAGCACCACGCCCTGCGAGAAATCGGACCAGCGCCGGTCCACATCGCCCTGCAGCTTCTGCAGCGCGGCCGGGTCCGGCGCGGGCCGCGCACGCGCGGCATCGAGTTGTCGCTGCAGCTCGTTCGCATCCGAGAGCAGGAAGCGCGTCGCCTGCGACAGCGCCAGCGGCTCGGCGGAGAAGCCGGGCGTCCAGTCGGCCGAGCGCTGTTCCTCCAGCGGGTTCGCGGGCAGGCTCACGATGCCGGTCGGGGCCGCGTCCCTGAACTGGTCCGGGTTGATCGCATGGGTCACGCCCATGCCGAGCATGGCCACCAGCGCGAGCGCGGTCTGCGCCTTGATCGACTTGCGCGTGCCCCAACCGCCCGGCAGCTTGGGCTTCTTCTCCACGCTGGGCAGCGTGAACTGGTCGTCCCCGCGCGGCACGCCTTGCAGGCCGTTGGCGACATCGACCTTGCGCGGCGGCTGGTTGGAGACGACGAACCAGTCGCCCGTGGACTGCGGCGAGGCCTCGCGCGGCGGACGGGTGCGGACCTTGCGGATCAGCAGATCGGGATTGTGGCGCTCGTCCCGGCCCGGGCGGGTCGCCGAGGTGTCGGTGGCGCCGGTCTGCAGATCCTTGGTGTGGTAGCTCGTCTCCTTCGGCGCCTTGGGCTCCAGGCCCAGCTTGCGACCCATCTCGCGGTGCGGCGCCAGGCCGCGCACGCCCTCCCCCGGGACTGTGTGGCCATACCAGCGCACGGTGTTCGTGCCCGCGGCCACGCGGCCCCAGCCGTCGATCTGGGCCATCTGCAGGTCGACCGCCTGCGTCGGGTCGGCGTAGAGGTCGGGCTCGCCCGTCACGCGGTAGATGTAGACGTTGTCGTTGCCGAAGCCGCCGTTCTGCAGCCGTTTCCAGATGTCGGGCCATTCGTCGCCGCGGAAGGCGGCGCTCAGCGGCGGCGGGGCGGCCTTGGGCGCGGTCTGCACCGTGGCCGCCTCGGCCGCCTTTGCTTTCGCGCCCTTCTTCCTTTTCCCGCCCTTGGCGCTGCTGGCCGCCGCCTTCGCCAGCGCCGCAGCGGCAGCCGCCGCGGCCGTGGCTGCCGCGCGGTCGGCCTCGACCTCGCGCGCCGCCTGGCGGAACAGCTCGTTCATGCCCACGTGCACCTCGGGACCGTACCCCGCGGCATCGTCGATGGCGCTGCGCGACTGGCTGTCGACGCCGCCGTTGGCGGTGATCGCGCGGATCACCAGCGGCACCTCGTCCGAGGTCGGCAGCAGGTTGTGGTTGCCGGTCGAGGCCTCGAGCGCCGCCACCACCGCATCGGCGCCCCAGCTTCCCACGCCGGCCGTGACCACCTGCGCCGTGATCTCCGATGCGATCCGCTGCCCGTTGGGAGCGCGGCGCACGCGCTTGTCCACGCTGCCGGTGCCGGCGTCGGGGCCGTCGCGCACGACCGCCATCACCTCGATCTGCGGCCCGCCCGCGGCGTTGAGTTCGCGCGCGGCGTAGAAGAACTGGTAGAGGGCCGCCACGTCGTCGGTGATGCGCTCGCCGGCCGAGTTCCAGCAGTCGCCCTCGGCGTCGCGGCCCGGCACCTGCACTCCCATCAGGGCATCGGTGCCCATGTCCTGCAGCATGCGCAACGTCTCGGCGCGCGCTTGCGGCCCGGCACGCAGGCCGAAGCCGACGACCTTGACGTCATCGCGCCCGAGCGCCTTGAGCGCCGCCTCCAGCGGCTTCACGTTGGAAGGCATGGTGACGCAGGTCGTCTCCTTGCCCAGCTTGGCCAGCGCGCTCGCAATCGTGGCCGCGCCCTTGGTGCTGTCCGAGTCGGGGGCCAGCCCGTTCGCGGTCCGCACCGGGGTGCCGACGACGACCAGCGGCTTGTCCGCCTTCGCCAGGCTCTCCGCGGCCCGGTAAGCACCGCCCGGCACGTGGATCGGGTGGCTGCGCCCCGAGGGGTCGTAAGCCTGCAGGGCGTCGATCGGGTCGCCCGCGCTCTCGTTGTCCAGCACCTCCAGCGCCTTGTCGAGCGCAGCATTGGCGTTGAACTCGGCCGGCGGCACCGCCATCAGCGTGATGTCCTCGCGTTGCAACGCGATCCGCGCCGCCTGCAGCACGTCGTTCTGGTCGACGGTCGCCTTGGCCGGGTCCACGCCGGCGGCGATCGCGGTCTGCTTGTCCTCGACGGCGGAGGTCACCACCACCACCTTGCCGGGCCCGCCGCCCATGCCCGGCGGCAGCGTCTTGGCCATCTCGATGGCCTGCAGCGTCTGGTAGGCCATGGGATTGACCATCTTCACGTCCGAGCGGCCGCGCTGGGCGAGCGACTTGGCGAAGAAGCGCTCGAGCTCGGGATAGTGCGTGCAGCACCACGAGACGGTAGTGACGTCCGGCTTGGCCGCCAGGATCTTGTCGGCGTAGTGGTCGGCGGCGTCCTGCATGCGCTGCTGCAGCGCCGGATTCATCGGGTCGGCCAGGAACACGTTCACGATGCCGGCCAGGTCGAAGCCCGCGTCGGTGCCGCCCACAGGCAGCACCTCGTTGTCGCGGTAGACGCCGATCAGGTTGGTGCCCGGCAGCGGCAAGGTCGCCGTGGGTTCGGTCGAGAAGGCGACCACGCGCTCCCCCGCGTCGACCAGGCCCTTGTGGAACTCCCGCGTGCTCAGGATCAGGTCGACCACCGGGACGCCGATGCCGCGCGCGTACTGGTCCAGGCCCGAGGTGCAGGCCGTGTTGCAGCCCATCACCATCAGATGGATGCCCAGCGCGTCGCCGACCTGCAGGCCGCCGTTGGTGCGGTCGGCGATCGCCGTCACGCCGCCGACGCGACCCAGCTCGCCGTAGGTGCCGGCACCGTGGTCGCCGATGATCACCAGATCGACCCGGGCACCCGTGCGCTCCTCGACGCCGCGCTTGATCTCGGCGGCAGCGAGGATGCCGCCGTTTCCGGAGTCGAACACGCCCAGGCGCAGCCGCACGCCGCGCAGGTCGGGCTCGAACTTGCCGGGCGCCGCCTGCGCGCTCACCCTCAGCATGGCGGCGACCGCGCCTTCCACTGTCGGCGACATGCCGCCGACGCCGGCACTGCGGCCGCGCCCGTCGAGCTTGTACGGCTGGTCACTGAGGGTCACGCTGTCGACCGCGCGGGCGCGCATCATGTCGATGACCATCTTCGAGATGGCCTTCTCGGTCGGCACCGCGTTCAGCGCGCCCGCGCGGCGCAGCATCTCGGTGGCGAAGGCATAGCCCACCCAGTTGGTACGCCCGCCGGTCATCGCCACGTCGGCGCGCACGATCGAGGCGATGAGCGTGCCGTCGGGCGCCGGCTGCACGCGCGGATGCACCTCGGGGTTGCCGCCGCCGACTTCGTTGCCGATGTCCAGGCCCACGATGGACGTGGTGTTCGGGCGCTTGTAGGCGTCGATGAAAATCTGGTCGATGCCCGAGACGGCCTCGCTCACGTTCTTGCCGCTGCTGTCGCGGTAGTCGCCGTTCACCGTGCGCCCGGGCACGTCGTATCCCATCAGCAGGTCCGGCTCGAACTTGTTCACGAACGCCTGCGAGCGCGCCTCTCGCCGCCTGCCCCAGGGAAGGCGCTTGTTGAACACCACGATCTCGTAGTCGATGCCGGGCCGCTCGCCCAGCGATTGCAGCGCCGCTTCCATCACGCGCTTGTAGGTCCGGTCCACCACGTAGCGGACCTTCAGGTCCACGCCGTGCTTCTGCTGCATGTACAGCCGCGCGGCATAGCCGGACGCCACCGCTCCGCCGGGACCGCTGGTCTCCGGCCGCCGCTGGAGGTTCGCATAACCGGCCGCGATCACCACGCTGGGCACGCGCCCGGCTTCCACGGCGCGATCGAGCGCGGCTTGCGCCGCCTCTGCGCCCTCCTCGATGCCGCCCTGCTTGAAGATGTACTCGGCCGGACGGCCCACCGGCATCGTCAGCACCGCGTTGTAGATGTGGCCCCTGCCCGCGGGCCGCAGGTCCACATGCGGCCAGGCCTGCGCATCCGGGTTGGCGATGGCCACCGGCAGCAGCGTGCCGCCTGAGAGCACCACGTGCGTGGCGAGCACCATGTCGCTCGAGGCCTTGTGCCAGGCCACGGGCGGCTGGCCATTGGCGGCCACCGGGGCCATCACGACGTGCACGGATGCGCCGTCGGGCCGCTTTGCGGCCGCCTTCACCGCCTGCTCCAGGGTCTCGTGCACGTTCGACTTCTTGCCGCGCAGGCCATCGGGTCCGAACAGCACCTGGCTGGCGTTGCGCGTTTCCACCACGTAGCGCTTCTCCCATCCGTGGGGAGCGTCCTGCGCGATCGCGCGCTGCGTGGCGGTGTCGGCCTCCGAAAGCTCCATGTCTGGCGAGATGGCGCCGATCTGCTGCGTCTTGGGGTCCTGCGCGAGCGCCGACTCGATGGCGCCGGCCAGCGCCTCCCAACTGCGCGAAGGGCCGAACGAATCCGGTGGCGCGGGCCGCGTGCGGCCGTGGGACGGTGTGGCCGCGGCGGGCGCGGTCCCGGCGAAGCGGCCCTGGGGCCAGTGCGCGGGCAGCCGTTCATCGGCCAGTGCCTGCTGCCGGCGCAGCTCATCCTCCGAGCTGCGCGTGCGGTCCACCCGCGCGGCGTCGCCGCCGGCGTGCGTCTCGATCACGTAGACCTCGCCGGCCTCGAAGTCCTGCACGTAGCGGCCCGAGATGCCGTCGATCATCACGACCGCCTCGCCGCGACGCTCGTAATTGAACATGTGCGCGATGCGCGAGCCGTCAGGATCGTTCATCGCGACGAAGCCGGTGGCCTCGCCGGGCAGGCCCGCGAGGTGCGCACGAGCTGCCGCGGCGCTGCCGAACTTGCGGATCGGCGGATCGCCGTAGATGGCGCGCACGTCCTGCAGCGTCTTCGCCTCGGAAGGCACGGCGCTCATGGCGGTCTCGTCGGAGGCGCTGCGCAGGCGGTCGATGGTCACGGCCACGTTCACGCAGGCGGTCAGCGAATGCCTGGCGTTCACCGCCATGAAGCGCCGATCGCCGCCCGTGAGCTCCTGTGGATACAGCTTGATGCCGCGCTCGGGCCAATGCCCGGCCGGGCCCGGGTGGGCTTGCGCCGAGGGCGGTTGCAGGGCCTGGACCTCCTGCGGGCTGACCGGTTTGCCGCGCTGCCGCCCCAACCTGTCCAGCAGCCCCAGGGCCCGATAGTGGGCCTCCTGCAGCGGCGCGATGCTCTCTTCGGGGCGCTGGTTGGCCTGCGCTTCGGCGAGCGCGCGCGCGGCCGCCGTCTGCACCTTCTCCTGCATGCGCAGCGCGAGATCGCGGGCCGCCGCATCGTTCCTGTCCACCATCGCGCTCATGTGCGCCGGGGGTGCGCCGAGCAGCCGCGTCTGGGGTGGCGCGGGCTCACTGTGCAGGTTCATCAGTCCGCCCAACTGGGTGCGCATCGCCTGGGCGAGCGCGAGGTCGCGCTGCCGCTCCAGCAGCCGTTCGGGCGTTTCGCGGGCCAGCGCTTCCCCGGCCTGCCGCGCGGCTTCCGCGCGCTGGGCGATGGCGTCGATCTGCGCGCGCAGCGGCACCAGTGCCTTCGCCACCGCAGGACTGGTCGGTGCCGGGGCGGTCTCGCCCGGCTGGGCGCCCGCCGGCATCGAAGGCGCCCGGGTCTGCGGCCCGTCGAAATAGATGGCGCCAGCCTTGGCGAACTGGCTCTCGTGGCCCTGGCGCAAGCGACCATCGAAATCAGGGTCGACGAAGTTGGTGTGCTCGAAGCTTTCCGCATCGGCCACGCGGGGGTCGACCTCTGCGCGTTGCGCGCGCAGCTCGGGCAGTTTAGGAATCTCGGCCCTGGAGCCGCCAACCGCCCCGATCACCTGCTCCAGCGCCTCGGCTGCATCGGTCAGCGCACGGGCGTTGGCGGCGCGCTGCGGCGCCTGGCGTTCCAGATGCAGGGCAAGGCCGGCGGTGTGCATCATCGCGGCGAGCCGGGACGGATCGGCCGCAAGCGCAGCCTCCCGCTCGCGCGCCAGTTGTGCCTGCCGCTCGGCCTCGAAGGCCCGGGCCTGCACCATCGCATTCTGGTAGGCCGGTGTGCCGGTGAACGACTCGCCGTCGCCCAGCGGCCGGCGCGCGGTGAGTTCACCGATCTGTACGCGCCCGTCGGCCTCCACCGTGAGAGCGAAGTTCTCGTAGGCAAGGAGCTCGCCGTCGAGGATGCGCGCGATCTCCTCCAGGTCGCGCACCGGCTGCGCCGTTGCCGCGTCCGCGGATTGCGCCGTCGGCCGCGAATCAGGGCGCCGCACCACGACGCCGGCCCGGTCGTTCGGCAGCGCGATCGTGCCGAACACCTGCTGCACCAGCCGGTCGCCCAGCCCGGCCTGGATGTGCTCGAAGATGCCGTGCAGTTCACGGTTCAGCTTCTCGCGCTGCCGCGCCGTTTCCATCATCTTGCTTGCCTGGAACATCGGCGGGACGCGCGGCACCGGCGGCACCATCACCAGCCAGTGCTCGCCCAGCGCGCGCATCTGGTGCGCGCGGCCGTCCGTCGGCGCACCGAAGGCCTTGTCGAAGACCGCCGCGTCGCCGCGAACGCCGTCCCAGAAATAGTGCTGGCCGTCCGTCGCCTCGTAGACGCCGGCACCGGCGTCGTCCAGCACCAGCACGGTCGCCGCCTGAGCGATCGCCGCCGGCCGCTGCGGCGCGGCGGCGCCCTGCGGCACGCGGCCGACCTGGCCCTTGTGCCAGAAGAAAGGCAATTGACCGCCGGCTGCGACGTCCGCCGCGTACCTCGGATAGCTGTCCAGCGGCACGGGCTGCAGCAGCAACTGCGGGCGGGACGACTGCAGCGGCTTGCCGTCCACGTGGGTGACGATCACATGCACTTCGCCGGCCTCGAAGGCGATCACCTCACGTCTCATGGATGCATCGGTCATGCGCACGTCGCCGTCCTTCGAGACGACGTTGATCATGTGCGAGACCTTGTCGCCCGTGCGGTCGACCAGCAGCAGGTAGCCGTTCAACGCCTGGTCGCTCGCGGCGATCGAGCGCAGGGCGTCGTCGCTGTTCGTGTAGCGTTCATAAGCCACCTCGCCGTGGAAGGCCTGGATCTCGCCGAGCGTCCGGATGCCGCCCACGAGCACCGACATGGCGTGCGGCCCCTCGGGGTTGGCCAAGCGCTGGTTCATGGCCAGCGCGCTGGGCACGCAGGCGTCGTCGACGTTGCGCGGGTTCAGCCCTTTGGCCCGCGGATCGGGCTCGCCGTAGGTGATCTCGGGGGCGACCGGTGGCCGCTCGAGGTGCCGGCCCAGCACCGGCGTTTGCGCGTCCGCGACGCGGTCCGTCGGGCGGTCCATGTCGTCCAGGAGGGCCTGCAGGCGCTCGATCATGCCCGGCGCCAGGACGGCGGACTTGCCCCATTGGGCCTTGCGCTCGTTCGACTTTTCCTGTCTGGTACGGTAGTCCATCAGCCCGGTGAGCTTCACGGCCTCGCCGACCACGCGGGCCTCCAGCCACGCGACATCGGAGGCGGAGTCGCCCCGCTCCTTCGCGGCCGAAGCGGCGACCTGCGCGTCGAACTCGCGCCGCGCCTGCACCGCCACGGCGACGTCGAAGCCCGGTATGGACGCGCGATCGCTGGGCGTCGTCTTGCCTTCGGGCAAGCGCGGAATCCATTCGTTGGGCGAACGGGGGAACGACCTGAGCCCCTGCAGGGACTGCACCAGCGCAAGTTGCGTCTGCAGCAGCACCCGATCCAGCGCCTTGCCCTCGGCTTGCAGCCGCGCATCGATCGGCTCGGCGGTGCCGGCCAGGCGCTCGGCCACGGGCTGGCGCCAGTCGCGCATCTGCCGCATCACTTCGGCGAGCACGTGCGAGGGCTTGTGCGCATCGGCCGCCGTGGCGGTCGTCGCCGACGGCTCGGCCAGCGGGGCGCCGTCCAGCGCGCCGAGCAGGCCGGCGATCTCCCGTTCCTGCGCCGCCAGCAACTGCTGGTTCGGTTCGTACTGCGGCTCGGGCGACTGCGCATGCCACTTCGCCGCGAATGCGGCATCGGCCATGTCCAACAGCCGCATGCGTTCCCTGGGACCGGCGGGGCGCTCCAGGGTGTCGTAGCTGTTCCAGACCGCGGCGATGTCGCGCACGCTCAGGGGCTCGCCCAGCTTGCGCTCGCGCATCCCCAGCGGGTCGCTCACGACCGCGTGGCCGTTCCTGTCGACCAGCATCTGCAGGTCGAAGATGGTCATTCCCGAGCGCCGCAGCACCTGGTAGATCGCCGCCACGTCGGCGCGGGTCCGCGCGATGTCGTGCGTGAGGAAGCTCGAGCCGGCGCCGCCGCGCGAGGCGCCGCGCATCCGGGGATAGATCACCGCCATGCGCCCGTCGGCTAGCACCAGCGGGCCATGCTGGGAGAGCACGTAGCGCTCTCCCGCCCCCGGCTCGGTCTTCTCGAACACCGCGCGCACCGCCTCCAGGGCCTCGAAGCGCTCGTTGATCGTGGTGGGACCGTAGGTGAACGCGTCGACGCTGCGATCGGGGTCGTCGCGGGCGATGGCGATCACCCAGTCGTTCCCGAGCCCGTGCACGTTCATGTACGCGCCCTGGCCGACCCTGTTCGGCGACAGCGCCGCGTCGAAGGGCTGCGGATCGCGGCCTTCGCCTTCCCAGAGGTAGGTGACGTCGTGCTCGGCGTTGTAGTAGAGGCCCGCGCCCTCGGGCGACAGCGGCAGCACGGGTTGGGCGTTGCGGATCGCCTCGGGCATGCGGCCGGCCGGGTCCGCCACGCCGGCGCCGGCGCCGGCGGCGGCCGCGGCACGCGATGCGGCATCGATGCCCAGCATGCGCTGCAGCCAGTGCGGCCAGGCGCCCACGGAATCGCGCGGCCAGCCTTCGGGCAGGTGCCGGCCCTCGGCCACGTCCTTCGCATAGGCCTGGTAATCCTTCAGCGGCACCGGGCGCCCGAGCGAGGGGATCGCCGAGACCGGCCGGCCGTCGCGATGGGTCACGATGACCGTCGCGCCGGGCGCCTCCATCGATCGCACCTCCTTGCCGGCGAGCGCATCGATGACGCGCAGCCCGCGATCGGTGCGCGCGAAGTTCAGCAGGTGCGCGTGGGCCTGGCCGCTGCCCGCGGACAGCGCGATGTAGCCCTGTGCGCCGGGCTCCAGGGTGTCCAGGAACTCGCGCGCGGCCTGCGCATTCGCGAAGGTCTCGACCTGTGCCTTGCCATGGGCGGCATGCACCGGGCCGAGGGTGCTGGCCCCGCCGACGGCCACGGACCTGTCCGCCTCGCCCGCGGCGGAGGCGAGTCGCGCGCCAATGGCCAAGGCCGCGGGCACGCAGGCGTTCTCCACCCCGTCAGGGTGGACCAGTCCTTCGGCGAGCTGGCCGATCCCCTCCCCGTGCACGACGTGCCATGGCGGGGTTTCGCTCCCCGGCAGCGAGAGGCGCGCGAGCGACTCCGCGCGCTCCTGCAGCCGGGTCCGCGCGGCGTCCGCATCGGGGCCGGGCCCGCCGTTGCCGAGCTGGAACGAGCGCTGCGCGAGCTGCTCGCTCAAGGCCATGAGCAGGCGGCGCTGCCCATCGACCACCGCGCGCACCGCTTCAAGCCCGGGCGGCGCGAGCGGCTGGGCGGCAAGCAGCGACCGCATCTCCTGCTCGCTCGCATGCATGCGCTCGAACAGCGCGAGCAGCTTCGGCGTGAGACCCGCGCCGCGGAATTCTTCGGACCCGCGCTCGGCGGCCTCGCCGTCCTGCGAGATCGCCTCGTCCACGCGCCTCAAGGCACCCAGGTGCGCGAGGGCATGCTCCTGCGCGGCCCAGACCTGATCGAGCGACAGCAGGCCGATCTCGCCCGAAGCCGCCGCTGCGGTGTCCGGCAGGCTGACCGGCGGTGCGTCGCTGCGCCCGGGTTGGCGAGCGTGCGTGGGAAAGCTTTGCAGCGCCGAGCTCTCGATTTCATCGCCGAGGCCGGGGTTGCCGTCGCGCCACTCCATCACCGCGTCGAACCGCGTCCGCTGCTGCGCCGCGTCCATGAGCCTGTCGGCGCCCTCCTGGATGCCCGCTTCCTTTCGTGCCAGCGTCGGAATGTCCGGCGGCGCGTCGCCGCGCGGCGCCAGGGTCGAGCCCAGTTCCGCGAAACGGCCCAGCAGCCGCCTTTGCGCAGTGAGGATCGCCAGGTCGAGATCCACGCGCTTGGCCTCGAAGGGATCGTCGCCGCGCTGCGCGTCGTCCTGCGAGGTTGCATTGCGCTCGCGCATCGCATCGCGCTGGTGCGAGAACAGGGCCAGCAGCCTGGCGAATTCGGCCGGCGCCTCGGGCGGCACCTGGGAAAGCATCGTCTCGCCCGCCAACCCGCCTTCCTGCGCCTTGCCGGAGCGCAGCGCGTCGTCAAGCGCCCAGACGGCCTGCCAGTGGCTGTCGAACGTGCGACCGAGCTTCTCGCGCATGGGCGCATCCACGCCGATGAAGGCCCGCATCGCGGCGGCCACGATGTCCGGCATCTCCCGGGGCGACACGCCCGCCTGCTGCGCCGCCAGCTCGGACATGGCCAGCGCCCGGCGCAGCCAGCCGGCCAGCGCGTCGGGCGGGGTGTCACCTCGCAACGCCGCATCCCCGGCATCCGCGATGCGTCCGGACTCGGCATCGTCGAAGCCCTTGCGCTCCTGCGACCGCGCGGCCACCCGTGCGGCCGTGCCCTTCACGATCGCCGCCCAGAGGGCAGGATCCTGCGCGGTGCTCTCGAGGCACGCCTGCACCTGTTCGCCATCGCCCAGTTCGCCGCGAAGCATCGCGCTCGCGTCGCGGTCGTCCATGCGCTCGTTGCCGATGCGGCGCAGCACGTCCGTCAGGCCCTTCAGGTCGTCCAGATGCCGCGCCTCGAGGTGGGCGTTGTCGATCAGACCCTGCAGCCCGCGCAGCAGCGCACCCTGGGCATCGAGCAGGCGGCGATCCAGTTGCCGGTTGCGCGCCTGGAAGAATTCCTCGCCGTCCGGGTGGCCCCGAAAGACGGGCCGGTGATCCTTTCCGATGCGCTCCACCACCTCCGACCGCTGCTGGCGCAGTTGGACCAGCAGTCCGGCCAGCTCGGACAGGAACGCGTGCGATTCCAGCGCCGCGAGGTCCAGCCTGTGGGCATCGTCGCCAGGCGCGACGCGCCGGGTCGCCGGCAGGTCGAGCTGTTCCTTCAGGTCCAGCAGGGCCAGTTGTTCGGCGTCCAGCTGCTGGGCGAGCTGCGCGCGCCGATCGACCGGAAGCGCACGCGCCTCGCCCGCCGCGCGCGCGGCGCGGTGCACGAACGCCTCGGGATCCATCGGCTGGCCGGCATCGCCGGCGCGCGCGCCGTCGTCCTTGCCCACCAGCCCCTTGAACCATCCGTCAGGCAGGAACTTGCCCCTCGCCACGTCCTGCGCGTGGCGGCCGTAGTCGCGCAGCAGCACCGGCTGTTTCAGCAGCAACGGCTGCTCGGCCGTGAGCCGGCCGTCGCGGTGGGTGACGATCACCTCCACCCGGCCACCGGCGAGCGACTTCACGTTGCGCCCCGCCACGCCGTCGATGATCTGCAGGCGGCCGCCGCGGGTCTGGAAGTTCAGCATGTGCGCGATGTGCTCGCCATCCTCGCCCAGCATGACGATGTAGCCTTGCGCGTTCTGCTTGCCGCCCTGCAGGAAGCGCTGCGCATTCTCCGCGCTCGAGAACGCGACGTGCTCGACCGCGCCGTGCAGCGCGTGCACCTCGCCCAAGGTGGTGGCCTTGGATTCGCGGACCGTGTCCAGCGTCGAGAACGGCAGCATGCCGTGCTCGCCGGTCGTGGACTGCAGGCGCCGGCCCAGCGCGAGCGCGATCGGCACGCAGGCGTCCTTCAGGCCTTGCGGGTTGAGGCCGCGCGCCAGCGGATTGATCTTGCCGTGCACCAAGTCCCAGCTGCCGGGCGTCGCCGTCGCTTTCGGCAGCGGGCGCTGGCCGATCGAGGCGCCATGCGGGCGCCTGCGCGCGCCCCTCGGCGCGCGGCGGCGGTTCGCGGGCGCCGTATCGAAGGCAGCCGATGCGTTGCTGCTCTTGCCCGTCCCGGGCTGCGTGCCGTTGTTCTGCGCGGCCGCCTTCAGCGCGGCCAGCGCGGGATGGAACAGGTTGGGAATCGCATTGGCCGCGAGCGGCCCCGGCGCCCCGCCGGAACCCGTGGACACGTTGACCTTCACCCCGGGCGGCAGCGCCGGCATCGAGGGCTTGCCCGCGCCGGCGCCCGTACCCGTGCCGCCGCTGCTGCCGCCCCTCGCGCTCGCGCCCGTCGTGGGCGGCGTGTGTCCGCCCGCCGTTCCCGGCGTGCCCGGGGTTCCCGGTGCGCCCTTGGCCGTGCCGCCAGCCGGCGGCACCACCAAGGGCTGGACCCGCGGCAGGCCGCCCGCGCCCGCACCCGGGTTCGACAGCCCTGCCATGGCCTGCTGGTGCTGCTTGTTCGCCAGCGGGTGGGTGATGAGGTCGCCGGCCGTGCCGCCCACGCTCTCGATCAGCGCGCCGATGTATTCGCCCTTGTTGGCCCAGCGCCCTTCGGTCGCGAGCGAGCTGGCGTTGGCCTCCACGATGCCCGAGGCCCCTTCGTTGGCGAACTGCATCGCCGCGCCGACAACGGGCATGCTCTTCGGCAGCGGCAGCCCACCCGAGATCGCGCCCGAGACAGGCGCCACTGCCAGCCCGACCATGGTGCCGAGCATCGAATCCTGGATTCGCTTGGTGCCCTGCTCCGTGCCCCACTGGCCGTCGAAGGCGACCTCGACCACGTCGGCGCCGAAGTTGCCGAAGCCTTCCACCGCGGCCCCGGTCTCGCCCACCACGGCGCCGATCGCCGCGCGCCGGGTCAAGGTCGATGTGCCCCAGCGCGCGCCCAGGCTGACGGCGGTGCGCGCGCCCGCCACCACGCCGCCGACGCTCGCGCCGCTGCGCAGCCAGTTGTCGACCTCGCTCTTGGCGTAGGTGCCCAGGTCGCTCCACTGCGCCTTGCCGGTCACCAGCTTCGCGCTCCAGCCGGCGAACGAGACGTTGCCGTCGGCCGCGACGTTGCGGCCGTTCATGAAGGCCCAGCCGTCATTGACGGTGTCGATGGTGCTCATCACGCCCTTGGCGGCGGCGACCGCCAGCCAGGGGTTCTTCGTGACCACGCCGACCACGACACCCGCCAGGATGCCCGCGGTCGTCTTCACCGAGGTGTCCACCGTGTCCCAGAGCTGGTCGTCGGACTCGGTCGCGCGACGGTAGCCGAGCGCCTGGCGGCCGTAGCCGCGCGAGATCTGTTCCTGCCGGTCGTAGAAGCTGTTCAGCGTGATGTCGCCGCTCGCAAGGTCGTTCTTGAGGTCCTGGGCGTCGTTTCGCTGGCTGCCGATGAAGTCGCGCTCCTTCGTCGCATCCTCGTCGCCGAACCACGTCCACGACCAGAAGTCGCGCAGCGCGCTGTGCTTCTCGATCCCGGCGTCGGCCTTCTTCAGGTCCGCGTCGATATCGTCCACCAGCTTCTGGGCGATGTCCTTGGCCTCGACCTTGGCTTTTTCCTGCGCGTCCAGCGCCGGCTTGAGGGCCTGCAGCTCGGGCAGCTTCATCAGCTCGTCCAGGCCGCTCTGGCGCGCCTCGGCGGCGCGCACGCTGGTGTTCGGGCCGTTGTGCAGCCCGATGGCGTCCAGTTGCGCCGCGAGCGCCGGATGCTCGGCGCGCCAGCGCTCGACGAAGGCGCTCGCCTCGCGGTTGCGCCGCTCGCTGCCTGCCGTCTCAAGCTGATTGATCTGCAGGCCCCGGTCGATACCCGACTGCTCGGTTTGCTTCTGGTACTTCTCGGCGGCCTCCTTGCTGTCCTCGGTGTAGTAGCGCGCCGCGCCGGGCAGCGACATGAAATGGTCGACGTACTGGATCTGCGCCCGGGCATCGAGGGTGTCGATGTCGAGCAGGTCGTTGTCGCGCTGCAGCGCCTCGAGGTCACCCTGTCCCGGGTAGAGGCCCGGGAAGGTGTCCGGGTTCTTCGCCATCCAGGCGTCCTTGTCGGCCTGCGCCCGCGCGATGGCACCGTCGTTCACCGACTTGTCGGCCGCATTGCTTTCCGTGCGCGCGTGCGCGGCCTCTCCCTGCGCCTGCAGCAGGTCGTCACGCGCGGTATTGCGGGCGGCCCAGGCGTCGCGCGCGGACTGCGAGAGATTGGGCGGCGGCGAGCCCTCGTCGGCATCGCGCTGCCAGCGCTCGAAGTCTTCCCAGGCGATCTTGTATTCCTCCTCGACGCTCGCATAGATCGGCTTGAACGGCTCGATGCCCTGCTTGCGGTCTGCTTCGATCTGCTCGGGGCTCTTGCCGCCGTAAAGGTAGGTGGTCTCCTTCCACTGGATGAACTCCCTGTAGAGCGCGGCATCGGCCTGCGTGAGCGCCTGCTGCTTGACGAGCACGTTGCTGTCGGCCTCCATCTCGCGCACGTTCGCCCCGGAGGCGTGGACCGTGCGGCTCATGTTGTCCACGTTGGCCAGCGCCCCGGGCAAGGCCGCGTTGGCCAGGCTGTGCAGCTCGCTGCCCGGCGGCGCGTGCACCGCATATCCATAGATTTCGACGGCCTGCCGATCGGACTGGTATTGCAGCTGCGAGGCCGCGACCTGGGTGGCGCGCCCCTGGTCGCCGTTGGAAAGCCCCTGCTTGAGCGCGATGAGCTGCTTGCGCTCCTGCTGCAGTTCGGCGACCGGCTCGCCCGTCCTGCGGTTGATGTCGATGGCCTGGTTCACATCGGCCAGGCGCGCATCGTAGGCCGCGCCCGCCGTCACCCCCCGTTGATCGGCCTTCTGCTGCATGTAGCCCACGCCGCCGGAGAGCGTGACGGGCCCGTCCTGTCCCGTGAGCGGATCGTGGTTCACCTCGAAAGCCTGGTCGCCGGCCACGAATTCGCGCACGGGTTCGGGGCCCTTCGATGGATCGAAGCGCTCCACGACCAGTGCGTTGCTGGACGGGTCGTAGATCGTGCGGGTGCGCACGTTGCCATTTGCGGCGCTGGGCGCCTCGTCGAACACGTTGTCGGCGCCCAGCGCCTTCAGAACCACGTCTTCGCTCACGCCAAGGCGGGCGGCTGTCTCGGGAATGCCGAGCCTGTCGGTGAAGACCGCGCCGCGCGCGGCCTGGGTCTGCGCCTCGCCCGCCGTCAGTTCGCCCTCCAGCGTGAGTTCGCGTCCGTTGGCCGTGGTGTAGACGCTCTGCCGCGTGCCGTCTTCGGCCGTGCGGGTCTGGAGCTTGGAGCCGTCTGCCAGGTATTCGGTGCGGCTCGTGCGGGTGCTGGAGACCGTCAGTTCCTGGCCCACGTGCAACTGGTCGGGATTGCTCAGGCCGTTGACTTCCACGAACTGCTGCCAGCTCATGGTGCCTTTGCTCGCGAAGATGCCGCTCGCGTTCTCCCCGGGCTTGACCACGTGGACGACGGGCTGGCCCATCTGCGTCACCGTCTCGCTCAGCAGGCGGCCGTTGCCATCCTCGACCGTCACCTTGACCGAATTGGACTGCGGTTGCTCGATGGTCGATACGACCTGCCCCGTGGCGGGATCGCGCACGGTGTTCGCGCTGGTCTTGCCGCTGCCTTCGGCCCAGGCATGGACCTGGCGGCGGCCGCCTTCGGCGGCGGGGTCGACGAACGAGCCCGTCACGGTCACCCGGCCGTGCTGGTAGTCGTGCGTGAAGGTGGCTTCCGCATCGCGCTGCTTCACCGTGATCGATTGCACGTCGCCGTTGTCCGCGGTGGGCGCGACCTCGGGCGAGATATGCACGCCCGAGCGCTCGGCCTCCCCGACCAGTTCGTCCACGCTGATGCTGCGCGACTCGGCGATCTGCTTCAGGCTCTTGCCCCCTGCAATGCCGCGCAGCGTGGCGTCCACGTTCTGCGCCTGCGTGGGCGGCTGGCCCGAGGCGTCGGCGGCACCCTGCGGCTGTGCGGTAGGCACGGGGACGTTGAGCAAGCCAGCGAGCGGGGTGGCCGACAGCGACTTGTCCTGGTCCTGGATGCCGTCGGCCACCTTCATCGCGCGCGGCGGGCTCATGCGCTTCACGTCCGCTTCGGAAGCGAGCATCTGGGGCCCGCCGAAGCCTTGCACGCCGCCGGCCTTGCCGTCGTAGTCGGAGCGGGCCTGGTCGGCCTCTGCGCGAAGGCGCGTGGCCTCGTTGCGCGCGGTGTCGATCGCGGCCCATTCCTCGCGTCCCAGCGCGTGCGACGGCAGGCCGACGGGTGGCGCCACCTCGGCGGCGTGTTCCTCGGCTTCGAGCGCCTTGACTTCCTTGTCCTCGACGCCGACGAACTCCACTGCGCGGTCGTGCCCGCGCTGCGCGGCCGCCAGACCGCTCTCGGCATCGCGCACGGCCTGGTCGGTCGCGCCGGAGGAGGTGCCGTCCGGGCTTTGCAGCTGCTCCTGCGTCTGCAGGACGCGCTTTTCCTTGAGCTCGGCGTCGCGCGCTTTCATCGCGGCGTCGGCTTCCTGCTCACGCGCATGCGCCTCGAGCTGGCGCTGCCTGCGCTCGGCCGCGTTCGCGGCCTGGATGTCTGCCGGCGCCTTCGTCTGCTCGGCCTGCTGGCGTGCCGCATCGGCCTGCTGCCGCGCCGCATCCGCTTCACGCCGCGCCTGGGCGGCGGCCTCGGCCGCGATGCGCGCCTGCTCCTGCGCCTTGCGCAGTGCTTCCAGCAGGGCCTCGAGTTGCCGCCGGAGCTCGGCGGCGCGCGCGGCCGCGGCATCGTTGTTGTTGTTGCTGCCGCCGTTCACGTTCTGGTTGCCCGAACCGCCGGTGGGCGCCGGCTGCGGTTGAGCGGCGGCAGGCTGGGGCGCGGGGACGGTTGCGCGGGGGGACCTTCCGTCCGGCATCATGATCATGGCCATCTCGTTTCCTTTCGTGTCTGCGGTGCGCGCGAGGCGGCATGCGCCGTCCGCGTTCGTGGTGTGTTGCCGTGCGGCGCGGCCAGGGGCCGGCTCAAGCGCCCGGCTCCCCGCCCTGCGCCCAGCGCAGGAGCCGGGCCACAGGGGCGTAGAGCGAGCGCGGAATCGCCTGGTCCTGGGGCACGTCCTCGTAGAGCCGCTCGGCGAGCGAGGGCTCGAATTCGGTGGGAATGAGGCCTTCGCTCGCGAAGCGCCGGATCTGGGCGCCGACCTCGCCCTCGCCGCGCGCGATGACACGCGGCAGGTCGCGCTCTCCCAGGTACTGCAGCGCCACCGCCACGCGCGCCGAGCAGATCACCGCCGAGGCGGCGCGCACGCGGTCGGCCAGGCTCGCATACACCGCCTCGAAGTGGGCCGAGCGCCGGCGCGCCTGGGTCAGGGGGTCGCCGTCGGATTCCTTGTGTTCCTGGCGGATGTCCTCGAAGGACATTCGCTGCTGCTTGATGAACTCGTGATGCTCGTGCGCATAGTCGATGGCGGCCATCAGCGCATACACGAGCAGCGCCCAGCCGAAGGCCTGCAGCACCATCCGGGCGCCTGCGGCCAGGATGCCCGCGGGCGTCGCGTAGCCGAGCTTGAGCGCGGTATCCAGGTAGCCGCGCACCACCAGGAACATCAGCGCGCCCAGCAGCACGGTCTTGAGCACCATCTTCAGCAGGTTGATGGCGCTGCGCGTGGAGAAGATGCGCTTGAATCCCTCGGCCGGGTTCATGCGGTTCATGTCGGGCACCAGGCGCCCCCAGGCAGCCATGCCGCCGACCTGGAACAGCGAACCGACGATGCCCGCGAGCGCCGCGATCCCCATGATGGGCACCGTGCCCCACAGCAATGCCTCGCCGGTGTGCAGCACCAGTTCACCGAAGCGGTCGTCCGGCCGGCTCAGCAAGGAGGTGCTGGTGGCATGAAGCCACAGTTCTCGCAGCAGGCTGTAGATGGAATGGCCGCCGAGCCAGACGGCGCAGAGAACCGCGGCAAAGCCGACGGTGGAGGCCACGTCGGCGCTGAACGCCACCTCGCCGCGCCGGCGAGCCTCGCGCAGGCGCTTGCGTGTGGGGGCCTGGTCCTTTTCCGCCATCGACCGCTAGAGCGTTGCCCGCAGGAATTCGAGCACGCCGTTCTCGGGGCGCAGGAACTGCTGCAGCGACTCGTACAGAAAAAACAGGAACAGCAGCATCATCAGGTGAGCCAGGAGGCTCTTGAGCGGCTGCGCGAAAACGAACACGTTGAGCTGCGGCGCAACACGGCCCACCAGGCCGGTGCCGAGTTCGACCAGCAGCAGCACGAAGATGATCGGCGCGGCGAGCTTGACGATCCAGAGGAAAAGCGTGTCGCCCTGGCGCACCGCGAACTGCTCGAGCACCAGCCCGGCATCCGGAAAGAACGAGCCGACCGGCCACAGCCGGTAGGAGTCGATCACCGCGCCCAGCATCGCCAGCAGGCCGCCCGCAGACACGAAGAGCGCGATCACGACCCAGCCGAGGAATTCGCCGGTGGCGCCGTTCTCATGGCCCGCCACGGGATCGAAGAACGAGGCGTTGGCCGAGCCGGTCTGGAAGTCGATCAGATCGCCCACGCTCTGGATCGCCCAGATGAAGATGCCGAAGCCCAGGCCCAGCAGCAGGCCGATGAGCGCTTCCTTGCCCGCGATGAGCATGTAGGTCATGGGGGAGGCGCCCGGGAACTCGCCGGCCAGCGGCGACATGAACGCCGCGAGGATGAGCAGCACGCCGCTGCGCACGATGCCGGTGATCATCGTGCCCGAGAAGAAAGGAACGACCGAGAAGATCGCGAACAGCCGCGGCAGCGTGAGCACCACCGCGGATACGAACTTCTCGAACTCAGCCCAGTCGGCGACATGGCCCATGCCTGGTGTCCTCCTATGCCGCGCGACGGGCCGCCCAGGCCTGCGAGCCCGCCTCGTCGGCACTGTCCTCGAGGCGCATTTCGGCGACACGCAGGCGCTCGCCTGCGGCACGCTCCTTCATCTGCGTGGCCTTCTCCAGCTTCGCGCTCGCGGTTCGCAGCGCCTGGCGGCTGCGCTCGAGCACTTCTTCCTGCTGCGCATGCGCCCTGGCGGCGGCCAGCGCCTTCGCGTGGGCCTGGGCGATCTGCGCATCGAGCGCGCCGCTCCACGCGCTGGCCGTGCGCAGTTGCGAGACGTCGCATTGCCCGGCCGCGAAGGACGCCTGCAGTGCCTGCCAGTGGCTGCTCTTGCCCTGCTGCTCGCGCTCGTGGAGTTCGCGTGCCTGCTCCAGTGCCGCCAGGCTCTCCTGCGCGGCCGCGCGCTCGCGCGTCACCACGCCGGCAGAGCGCGTCTTGTGCTGTTCGCGCACCGCCACCAGGCGCTTCCAGTCGATGCCGGCTTCATCCATTCACTTGCTCCTTCCCACTGAATTCGTGCAGGGCCGCAAGAGTTTGCGCATAGGGCACGCTCTGCCCGGGGGCCTGCGCGAGGAATTCCAGGATCGCCGGCCGCGCCCGCACCGCTGCGTCGGCCTGCGCGTCGCCACCGGGCTTGTATTCGCCGATCTGCACCAGCAATTCCATCTCCTGGTACTTGGACAACAACTCCCGCAGGTGCGCCGCGGCGGCGCGGTGGGCGGGGTCGGTCACCAGCGGCATCACGCGGCTGATGCTGGCGAGCACGTCGATGGCCGGGTACCGGTTGGCTGCGGCAAGCTTGCGCGACAGCACCACGTGGCCGTCGAGGATCGAGCGCACCTCCTCGGCGATGGGATCGTTCTCCTCGTCCCCTTCGGTGAGCACCGAGTAGATCGCCGTGATGGAGCCGCTCTCGCCCTGCCCCGCGCGCTCGAGCAGTTGCGGCAGCATCGAGAAGATCGACGGCGGATAGCTGCGCCGCGTGGGCGGCTCGCCGCTGGCCAGACCGATCTCGCGCTGCGCGCGGGCGAAGCG
The DNA here is from genome assembly GCF_000184745.1 of Variovorax paradoxus EPS. Classification (NCBI taxonomy): domain Bacteria; kingdom Pseudomonadati; phylum Pseudomonadota; class Betaproteobacteria; order Burkholderiales; family Comamonadaceae; genus Variovorax; species Variovorax paradoxus. Next base: position 5,417,376 of record NC_014931.1, read on the forward strand.
CGAGAGCGAATCCATCAGCAGAAGCACCTTCTTTCCCTGGTCGCGGAAATACTCGGCGATGGTCGTGGCCACATGCGCCGACTTGATGCGCTCCATGGGCGGCCGCTCGGAGGTCGAGACCACGATCACCGATTTCGCCATGCCCTCGGGCCCGAGGCTGTGCTCGATGAATTCCTTCACCTCGCGGCCGCGCTCGCCGATGAGGGCGATCACGTTGACGTCGGCGGACGAGCCGCGCGCAAGCATGCCCAGCAAGGTGCTCTTGCCCACGCCTGGCGGCGAGAACACGCCGATGCGCTGCCCCTCGCCCAACGTGAGCAGCGCGTCGATGGCGCGAATGCCCGTGGGGAGCGGCGCATCGATCATCCGGCGCGCGAGCGGGTTGACCGGCTCGCGGTGCACCGGCTGGCGCGCCGCGGCGGCGAGTCCGCCGCGCCCATCGATGGGCTGCCCCATGGCATCGAGCACCCGCCCGAGCAGTTGCGATCCCACCGGGCAGCTGTGGCCGCCGCCGGTGGGCACGACTTCCGTCAGCGCCGATATCCCGGTAATCGGCCCGAGAGGCGTGAGCACCGCCGTATTGCCGCGGAATCCCACCACTTCGGCAAGCAGCGGCGGCTCGCCCGGCGTGACCAGCTCGACCAGTTCGCCGACATGCGCCTGGATCCCGGTGGCGTCGATGAGCGTGCCGACGGCCTTGCTCACCCGCCCGCGCATGCCCACCGGCGTGACGTGGGCGAATGCGCGTTCCAGGTCCGCGGCGATGCCGAGCGCAGCGTCGGACACTGCGGCGCTGCGCGCGCCGAAGGGGCGCGCCGTCATCGCGCGCCTCCGAACGGCGGAGCGACGCCGCCGGTCTCCACGGCGCGCCGAAACGCTTCGAGCTGGGCGTCCACGCCGATCTCGAGCACGCCGGTGGAGGTCTGCACCGTGCAGGCGCCGGCGGCGAGGTCGGCATCGGGAATGATGCTGACGTTGGTGGTCCACTTGGAATCGGTGCGCAGGCGATGCAGCGTCTCGCGCATCTTGGCTTCCTGCGCCGGCGCAACGCGCACGGTGATGAACGACTCGGCCCGCAGCAGCGTCTCCACACGCATCAGCGCCGAGCGGAACAGCGTGGCCGGATCGGACTCCACCAGGAACTGGCCGACGGCCTTGACGACGATTTGCGCCATGGAGGTGCGCAGTGCGTGCAATTGCCGCTCCACCGCCATCGCGTCGGAGAGCATTTGCTTCGTGTACTCCGCCTTGGCCTGCCTGAGCCCTTCGTCGTAGCCTTCGCGCCGGCTGGCCTCGGCGGTGAGTTCGGCCTGCTCGACCATGCGGCCGGCCTCGGCCCGCGCGGTCTCCACCACTTCGGAGGCCTCCAGCAAGGCGGCGTATTCATTCTCCTTGAGCACCTTGCGTTCGCTCAGGAGCTGCAGGTTGTCGGTGGTGATCAGAAAAGCCAGTCCCATTGCGGCAGTCTTTCGGGAACGATGCACGACAGCATCAGTTCGTTGAGTTGGCGCGCCTGGCGCGGCTCGAGCGCCGGCACCCCCAGGAGCGAGATGCGGTGAGGCAGCTTGTGGCGCAGACGTTCGAGCACGAGCTCGCCCTCTGCGGCGGCGGCGCCCAGCAGCAGCCGGTAGCCCCGATCGACGACCACGCGGCCGGTGGCGATGGGGCGTTGCTGCAGGTTGCTCGTGTCCATGCGCAGTTCGCTCGGCTGCGGCACGCGGTCGAGCACGAAGTCCACGGCATCCGCGTCGAAGCGGCGCGCTTGCCGGCGGATCTGGTAGCCGGCGCCGCCGCGCACCTTGAAGAGAGGCAGGTGCGCGCAGAAGCCGACGTAGGCGGCAAGCCGGCGCAGGGAATCGCCGTCCAGGAGCGCCAGGCGCTTGAGGCGCGAATCGAAGTCGTAGTCGGGCACCGCGCCGAGCACCTGCTCGCGGCGCAGCAGCCCGCACAGGACGGCGCGACCCGCCGGGCCGAGCCGGCGCGGCGAACGAACCCGCGCGGGCCACTGCGCAGGCAACCAGCTCGGATGCAGGTCGATCTCGGGATGGGCGTTGAAGCGCACGACCAGCCGCACCAGGTCCATCGGCCCGTGCGCCGTGTTCGACGTGTTCGCCGGGCCGGCGGTGGTCTCGGGCATCGAGCGTCCCATCCGTGCCCTAGCGCCGCAGCACCTGACGGCGCATCCAGCTCCATCCGTCCAGGCCGCGCTTGCGCAGCAGCCCCGGAAGCACCGCAACGCACAGCGCCGCGAGCAGCAGCAGGCCCAGCAACACCATGGCGGCCTGGGTCGAGAAGAGCCCCAGCACCAGCGGAGAGCCGGCCCGCGCCGCCGACGGCGCGGCGGCGCGGCGCGCTTCGAAAAGCGAAAGCGACACCTGCTCGTGCGACAGGCCCTCTATGCTGTGGGCCACCATATCCTTCAACGCGGACGACAGCAGGCGGATGTCCACGTCGGGCCGGTGCTTGATGAACACCGCCGCCGACGAAGGTCGCAGCTTGTCGCTCAGCGGATCGTTGGCCGGAATGACGACGTGCACGCGCGCGGCGACCACGCCGTCCACCGTGCGCAGCGTCTGCGCGAGTTCCTGGGACACCGCGTAGATGTAGCGCATGCGTTCTTCCGAGGGCGTGGAGACCAGGCCCTGCTTCTGGAACACGTCGCCCATGCTCGCGTAGCGTTCGGCTGGCAAGCCCTGCGCGCGCAGGATCTCGAGCGCGGTGCCCATGCGGCTTTCCTCGACATCGACCTGCCAGTTCGTGCCCTCCAGGCGGGTCTTGGAGGCGTCGATGCCTTCGGCCGCGAGAGCCACCACGATCTCGTTCGCCTCGACCTCGTTGAGATTGGAAAAGATCGCGACCTTGCAGCCGCCGAGCGCGAGCACCAGGAGGAGCGCTGCCACCCAGCGAAAGACGGCGGTCGCGGGCAGCGTCATGCGGCGTCGGGCGGCGGTGCGGTTCACTGCGGCCTCACTGCTGGTTCTTCAGCAAGGTGCCGAAGACATTGGTGGCGGCGCTCGCCATGCTGGAGGAGAAATGTATCTTCGTGAAGAACATCTGCATCTCCATCTGATGGTCGGTCATGGCAAACATGGTGCCGATCGGATCGTTGAAATCGACCGACGCCAACAGGCTCTTTTGCATGTCCTCGAAGGAACGGTTGTTGCCCGACATCTGCGCAGCCATGGCCTTTGCCGCATCGCCGAGCGCGCTGGGCGACGACACGGCGGCCGCGCCCTGGGGGCCCGCCTGCATCATGTTGGCGAAGGTGCGCGTCTCCGCCGGGTCGAAGCGGGCGGGGTTCGCAGCCTGCTGAGCGGCAGGCCCTGTCATCTCTGGGGGCGCCGCGCCTGCGGCGGCCGCCACGGTGGGATCGGTCATGGTTCACCTCCTCTCTAAAAAAACCGCGTGGCGCCGGGGCCGGCGCCACGCGTATCGATCAGGCCGGCTTGGTCGAGGCGCGCTCCATGTGGCTCGCGACCGCCTTGCCGACGTCGCCCGTTGCCGTCGTGCCGGCGTTCATCGTGTGGGCGGTGGTGGCGGCGATCTGGGTCATCGAGTTGATCTCGATGCCGACGCCCATCACGCGGACCTGCTCTGCGGCCGCGGCGCGCATCTGGACTGTGGGATCTTCTGGCATGCGTTACTCCTGGTGAGGTGGTTGAGGTTTCAGGCAAATGCGGCGCCGCCTCGGCGGGCGGCGCCATTCCACGCGGCCGGCACGAGGCCGCCGCATGAAACCGGGGGCGTGACGAAGCGGGCGATGCGCGCGTGCTTCATCTGGGCGTCTTCTTGCTGGGCACGCCGCCGCTCAGGACCAGCCCGTCGGCGTCGATGCGCTTGAGTTCGGCGCCCGACTGCAGCACCGAACCTTCGTAATAGCGGGAGCCGTTGGACAGCTGGATATGGCGCAGGCCGTCGGCGTCTTCGGTGATGCTCACCATGCGCGACGGCAGCACGCTCTGCCAGCCCTCCCAGCGCGCGCGCAGGTCGTCATCCTTGTTTTCCGGCTTGGGCTTCTCGCGGTAGCTCACCTTGTCATAGACGAGCACCGACGGATGCAGGTCTTCGCTCAGGCGGCGAATCTTCTGGCGCACGGCGGAGTCTTCCACGGTGCCGCTCAGCACCAGGCGGCCCTGCCCCGTGTAGGTCACGGCGACGCCCGGGTCGCCCACGTAGCGCCGCGCCTGCTCGACCATGTCCTCGGCCGTGTGCGCATGCACGCTGACGTTGCGCCCGAACGGCGCCATGGCCTGCTCGAGCTTCTGGCGACGCTCCCGCGACTCGACGTAGCCCTTCACGCTGAACTGTCCGCCGCCGGTCGCAAGGACCTCCACCTCGGGAAAGGGCGCAAGCGCCTTCTCGACCGCCGAGAGGTTCACGCTGCGGGAGCCGTCGCCGATCGACCAGCGACCGGCACCGGCCAGCACCACCGCGATGCCGAGCACCGCCGCAAGTACCAGCACGCCCGCCACCCAGAAGCCCAGGCGACCGGCCGGCGCGGACTCGCCAAGGGCGCCGGAGTCGCTCTGCTGCGTACCCCGTTGCGGCGGCGCGAACATGCGGTCCTCGCGCGGGTCGGGCGCATAGCTGCGGTCGAGCTGGAAATCGATCTGCCCGATGCTCACGATGTCCCCCGCCACGACGCTTCTGCGCGGCGCCAGCATGGGGGCGCCGTTCAGCCGCGAAGAGGCGGTGCCCAGGCGCTGCAGGGTCACGACGAGTTCACCGACGGAGAACACCAGGTGCCGGGGCAGCACATCGCCGCCGGGCAGCATCACCTCGCATTCGGGTGCGGAGCCCAGCACGTTCATCCCTGGGCGCAGCGCGATGGTGCGGCCCTTGACGGCGCCGCTCAGAAAGCGAAGGCACCAGCCCGTCGCGAGCGCGTTCGCGGCAGCCGCCTCGACGTCCCCGCCACCCTTGGTTTGCTCGCCGGGCTTGCCGTCCAGCAACGCAGCAGGCGCATCCGACACGTCGTCCGCGATCGCGCCCGCCGGCTCCAGGCGATCGCCGGGAAGCGTTTCCTTGGCCATGCTCATCCCCCTGCCCCCGCCGTCGCGCCGGCCGCGCCCGTTCCCATCAGCGGGAGGGTCGGCAGCGCGGTGCTCGATCCCGGCGACACAAGGCGCGGCGTGAGCAGGTAGAAGCGCTCCATGTTGACCTGCTTCTTGTCGCTGTACTTGAAGAGGTTGCCCACCCCCGGCAGGTCCTTGAGCAGCGGCACGCCCGTCACGGCGTTGGCGCGCTCCTCCGAGGAATACCCCGCGATCAGCAGGCTGGCGCCCTCGTCGACAAGCGCCTGCGTGTTGACCGAGCGACGCCGCACGATGGGAATGCGGTCCACCGCCTGCGTGCTGACGTCGCCATCGACGATGTCGATGGACATCATCACGCCGCGGCCGGTCTTCTCGTCGATGATGAGCGGCGTGACGCGCACTGCCGTGCCGGCCGTGACGCTGAAGAGGCCCGCGTCCTGGAAACCGTCGACGCGCACGTAGAACTCGCTCATGTTCTCCAGCACCGCCTCGGTGTTGTCCAGCGTCATCACCTTGGGCCGGGCGACGAAGTTGGCCTCGCCGTTGCTGGCGAGCGCGGTCACGCGGGCCAGCAGGTAGTTGCGCGCGCTGTTGCCGATGGCGGCGGTGAACATCGCGCCAAGCGGCGTGACCGGGTTGCCGTTGCTGTTGACGCCGCCGATCTGGCCCGCCTCGTTGCCGCTGCCGTCCCAGGTGAGCGGCCCCCGGTCGCCACGGCCGGTCTGGAAGTCGTAGTGGCGCCCGTGCAGCCGCCAGTCCACGCCCAGGCTGCTGAGCGTGTCGCTGCTGATGTCCATGATCGTGACCTCGATCTCGATCAGCCGCGGGCGCACGTCCATCGATGCGATCAGACGTTCGTATTGCGCCATGCGCGCCGGTGTGTCGCGCACCAGCACGGCGTTCATCCGCGTGTCGGCCTGGAACTGCGGCAGCTCCCCGCCGATGCCCGAGACGCCGCCCAGGGTCGCGCCCCCGTCGCCCATGCTGCCGACGCCGGAGAGCTCCATCTTCGGCGCATTGATCGACTCGCCCGAGCGAAGCTTGATCTGGCGATTCGGGCCGATCGACAGGCTCGAGCCGTTCACGCGTCCACCGCCCGAGACGGCGCTGCCGGTGGCGCCGTTGTGGCGTCCGTAGAGGCTGCGCAGCACGTTCGCGACGCCCGGGATCACGGTTTCCTTGCCGGCGCGGTTGATGCGGAAATCCGATGCCCATGCGTACTTGAGCGGAAAGACGCGAATCTCCGCGCCGTCCACCATGGCGGTCTTCTGGTCGGCCAGGCGCACCGCCTGGCGCACCATCTCGACATAGCGGCGCGGGCCCGTCACGTACACGCTCGCGTCGTTCTCGCTGATGCTCAGCGGATAGCGCTCGTCGGAGATGCGAAGGCGCACCAGCGTCTCGGCGATGCGCCCGGCGTTGTCGGCGGCGATCGGCAGCACCTCGCTCTTGGCATCGGCCGCGAGGTCGATGAACAGGAAGGCGCCGTCGAAGTACCAGGTGAGGCCGTTCACCGCGCAGACGCTGTTGAGGATGTTGCGCGCAGGCTCGGAGAACTTGCCGCTGATGACCCCCGCGACCTTGGGATCGATTACCGCGGTGATGCCCTGCGACGACGCCAGCTCACGCAGGAAGTCGGGCAGCGGCTTCTCGTTGGCGACGATCTGGAAGGGGCGGTTGTTCCAGCGCAGGTCGGCCGCGGCCGCACGCTGCGCGCCAAGAAGCATCCACAGGCCGGCGAGCATCAGCAGCAGGATGCTCCCGCCCGCGCGAACCCAGGCGCGCCGGCTGGCAGGAAAGAGGTGCGGTCCGCGCGCCATCGGCATTGCGACGCGGGTCATGAGAGGCTCGTGAGCACCTGGAAGGCGCGCTCCGCAAAGCGGATCATGTCGCGGCCGAGCCAGCCCGCAGTCACGATGATGGCCACCATCACGGCGATCATCCGGATCGATTGCCCGATGTTCTGGTCCTGCACCTGCGTGACGGCCTGCAGGACCGCGACCACGAGCGAGGTCAACGTGGCCACCGCCACCACCGGCAGCGAGATCCAGAGCACGAGCAGCAAGCCCTCGCGTGTGATGTCGAGAATGTTCTGAGGTGTCATGGCGCGCGATGGCTTTTGCGAGGGGCGGCGTTGCATTCATCAATGGGCTTGCGGATTGGTGACCCAGCCCACCGGCTGCAGGGCCACGTCGTCGTCGATTTCCTGGTAAGAAAGCACCGTGAGCTGCGGAGCGACCGGCTCCAGCAGCGTCTTCACGTAGCGCCGCACGTCGGCCGAGGCGATGGCGACCACGCGGTTGGCCGTGGAGCCGAGGATGCGGCGCACCTGCTCGCGAATGTCCTGCGCGACCGCGGGGCTCAGGAGCAACAGGTTGCCGTGGGGCGTGCGGTCCACCGCCTTGAAGAGGCGCTCCAGCAGGCTCGACTCGAACAGGATCGCCTCGAGCTGGCGGTTGGGTCCGACATAGCGGCTGGTGATGTAGCGCCCCAGGTGGGCGCGCACCTGCTCGGTGAGCGCGATGCCGTCCTGCTCCTTCGGCGCCCAGATGGTGAGCGCCTCGAAGATGGCGTGCAGATTGCGGATCGGAATGCCCTCCTGCAGCAGGCGCCGGAGCACCTCGGCGATGCGCTGCGTGGAGGCGGTGCGCGCCACCTCCGCGGCGAGTTCGGGCGCCTCGCGCTGCACCGCGTGCAGCAAGCGCTGCACCTCCTGCAAGCCGATGAGTTCCTTCACGCTGCAGCGCACCGCGTGATCGAGGTGAAGCGCAACGATCTCCTCGCCGCGCCAGGCGGCCAAGCCCGGCTCCGGGTTGCGCACCCACACGACACGGGCGAACGGCCCGAAGGCCTCGCCGACCTCCGCTCCCGCCGGCATGTGCATGCCTGCCGCGGGGTCCAGCAGCAGCCAGCCGGGCCTGAGCGTGCCGCGCGCCACCGCCACGTCGTGCACCAGCACCTGGTAGTCGTGCTCGGGCAGCGCATCGGAATGGCTCAGTTGCAGGCGCGGAAAGATCGGGCCGAGATCGCTCTCGACCGACCGCTTGACCTCGGCGAGGCGGTCGTTGAGGAGGTGGCGGTCGAAGTCCCTGCGCAACCCCTGCGAAAAACGCAGAGAAAGCGGCGCCGCGATGGCGTTGTCGCCCTCCTGCGCTTCGGCGAACAGGCTGTCGTCGCTGGAGATCCAATCGGGCGTTCCGCCGTGGCTGCGCAGCCGCCGCACGGCGAAGCCGCCGCCAAGCAGCACGGCGCCGAGCAGGCCGAACACCCACTTCGGAAAACCCGGCACCAGCGCGAAGCTTGCGATCGCGATGCCTGCGATCATGAGCGCGCGCGGGTGCGCCGTGAGTTGTTCGCCGATCTGGCGCGCGAGCTGGGAGTCGCGCTTGTCGCTCGTGCTCACGCGCGTGATCACGATGCCCGCGGCGATGGAGACCAGCAGCGACGGGATCTGCGACACCATGCCGTCGCCGACCGTGAGGATGGCGTAGCGCTGCAGCGCGGCGCCCAGGCTCATGTCGCGCATCAGGGTGCCGATGGTCAGCCCCGCCAGGATGTTGATGAGCGCGATCACGATGCTTGCGATCGCGTCGCCCTTCACGAACTTCATCGCGCCGTCCATCGCGCCATGCAGCTGCGACTCCTGCTCCAGGAGCTGGCGTCGCTTTTGCGCCTGCGCCGAGGACAAGGCGCCCGCACGCACGTCTGCATCGATGCTCATCTGCTTGCCGGGCATCGCGTCAAGCGCGAACCGCGCGGCAACTTCGGCGACCCGCTCCGACCCCTTGGCGATGACGATGAACTGGACGATGGCGATGATGAGGAACACCACGCCTCCGACCACCACGTTGTTGCCCACGATGAGCTTGCCGAAGGTGTCGATGATGTTGCCCGCATGCGCGTGCAGCAGGATCAGCTTGGTCGATGCGATGTTCAGCGCCAGGCGAAAGAGCGTGGTGAAAAGCAGCAGCGACGGAAAGGTCGACAGCGACAGCGCCGAAGGCACGTACATCGCCACGATCAGGAGCACCAGGCTGATTGCAAGGTTGGCCGCGATCAGCAGGTCGAGCAGCGCCGTGGGCAGCGGCAGCACGAACAGCGCCACCACCACCACGAGCAGTCCGGCGAGCAGCAAGTCGTTGTAGCGGCCCGCGTTGCTGGCGAGCTCGCGCCATCGGCTGCCGCCTTGTCGATCGGGTCGCGGATTCCTTGCCATGCCGTGTGCTTCGTACTTTCAGAAGTTCGTTGTGTGCCGGTGAAAACGCTGCGAACTTCGCACTTAAGCGGCGATGCGAAACACAGCGTTGGGCGACGGACTCTAAGTGGCGATCTCAGGCTGGGGCAACCACGAGTTTTCGTAGGAAAGGTGTGCCTTGGGTGTTTTCCTCACTACGTGTTTGCGTACTTTTCCGAGCAGGTTTCGCTCGCTAAGCTGGCCGCCCGATAAGACGTAGATGCACGGCTTCGATCCGGTTGCAGCGAAAGGTATTCATCTGTGAACGCAAGCGTGCATGCGTCCTCGAACGTCGAGGCCATCACCGACCTCGGAGACGCGCCCGCGTTGCCCCGGTCGGATGCCGGCTCGGTCCGCGCCATCAACAGGCTCTACGCGAGCCTGCACGCGCGTGAGTTCGCGATCGCGGGTGCCACCTACAGGCTGCACTGGCTGCACCAGCCCGTCCTCTCGCACGCCATGCGTGACAGCTATCGCTTCCGGCTGGGCACGCAGATCGGTCACCTCGGACTCGAGCGGCAGGCGGTGCAGTTGCTGCTGGCCGAGCACCGCATCGAAAGCCTGCCTGCGGGGCTGCGCTACATCCTTCTTGCGGATGCGCTGCATCCGTTGATCGACCGCCTGGAGAAGACGCTTCGACTGCACTTCGAGTGGCAACCGATGGACGCGGAGGCTGCCGCGCTGCGCCATGCGAACAAGTTCGTCTGCGATGCCGAGCGCGCGGCGTTTTTCTCGGCGGTACCCGCGGCCGGCGGAACTTCCCTGGATGGCTTCGTGCAATTCGAGGACGCCGAAGGATTCGAACTGCTCGCCGCTCAGAGTGCCGGACCGAGCGACGCGCCGAAGGCCGCAACCCTCGATGCGGCGACGGCCGCCGCGCGCTTCGACGCGCTGCGCGTTCCGCTCGACTTCCGCATCGGCAGCACGCCGATCCAGCTGCGCGAACTGCGCACCATCCGTCCTGGCGACATCGTCGGCATCGAGCAGTGGACACCGCTGGATGCCGCGATCGTGGTGAGCGCGCAGATCGGCCGCCGCGCCGGCTTTCGTCTCTTCGCCTTCGCGGAAGGCTCCCGAATCACCATTCAGCAATCCCTGCACAGCGCCATGAAACAAGACCCCGCCGCGCCCATTGCCGCCGCCGAATCCGGCGCCAGCCTTCCGATCGACCGGCTTGACGCCCTGGAGGTGATGCTGCGCTTCGAAGTGGGAGACATCGAACTCTCGCTCGGCGAGCTAAAGGCCCTGCGCCCGGGCCATGTCTTTGACCTGGGGCAGCCGCTCAACCGCAGCCCGATCCGCATCCTTGCGCACGGCAATGTGCTTGGAAAGGGCTACCTGGTGGCCGTGGGCGATCGACTCGGGGTGCGCGTGTCGGAGTTCGCGCCCGGCGAGGTCTGAGCCCCAAGGGCACGCATATGCAAGGAGCCATTCCCGAACCGATCACCATCGTCGCGCTGATCCTGGCCCTCGGGGTCACATCGTTCGCGGCACTGATGGTGACAAGCTACACCAAGCTCATCATCGTCTTCGGCCTGCTGCGCACGGCGCTCGGGCTGCAGCAGACGCCACCGAACATGGTGCTCAACGGCATCGCGATCATCCTGTCGGTCTACATCATGGCGCCCGTGGGCATGGAGGTGGGCGACGCTCTGCGCAACCGCACGCTCGGCCAGAAGGGCGAGGGGTTGAACGACATCGTGGCGGTGATCGACGCGGCCAAGGTGCCGTTGAAGGAGTTCCTGCAGAAGCACACGCGCGAGCGCGAGCGCCAGTTCTTCCTGAAGTCCGCATCGAGCATGTGGCCGCAGGCCCGCGCCGCCCAATTGCAGCCCGACGACTTCATGGTGCTGGTGCCGAGCTTCACGCTCAGCGAGCTCACGCGCGCGTTCCAGATCGGCTTCGTCATCTACCTGGTGTTCGTCGTCGTGGACCTGATCGTGGCGACCGTGCTGCTCGCGCTGGGCATGTCGATGATCGCGCCCACGACCATCTCGCTGCCCTTCAAGCTGCTGCTGTTCGTGATGCTGGACGGATGGACCCGGCTGGTTCACGGGCTGGTGCTGTCGTACCGGTGACGAGCTTGTCGGCGAGCCGGGTGCACGCGGCTTCGGCACTGAACCTGTGGACGTGCGCGTCCATTCCCGAAAAGCCTGGGATCGAAAGTCAGTCGAGGCTCTGAACGACGGCACGGCCCCGGTTCATCACGTGGCGCGTGCGGTCGTCGGAGGGGAACCAGAGTTCGATGCGCAGCGACGATGAATTGATGTCATGAGGCATGCCGAACGCGCTTTGGAAGGTCGAGAAGTTCAGCTCTCCGTGAGGCGTATCGAAGCACATCTCGGCGCTCGGCGCCGCGATACCCAAGACCCCCGACGGAACGGGCAGCTTGCCGTAGCGCCTCTGCAACGACTCAGCCAGCCGCTCGACGCGTGGGCACAGGGCGGGCCGTATCCAGCTCTCGGTCTGCAACTGCAGCAACAGCGCCGCGCCGACCTGCGTTGCGTTGCGGGCCCGGGACAGCAGGCCGTCCTCGTGGGAGAGGCAGTGGATCATGTCCATGCCCTCGAAGACGTTGTCGATGACTTCGCAGTACGCGGGCATCACCATCGAACAGAGCCACTTGCCGCTGCGGTTCACAGCCAGCGCACGCCAGTCGGGATCGAACACGATGCCCGGCAGGGGGTTATGCAGTTGAATCATCCGCTGCAGGGCGGGCTCGGTCGCGTCGGGTCCGGCGGTCCATGCGGACGCGGTCTCCGCGGCAACGGTGGTGAAACCGGCCATCGTCAGCGCGGCGTTGCGAATCGATGCAGGTGCATCGACTGCCTCCATCCAGGCCAACAGCATTTCCCGGCTCGCCGCTGCACGGCCCGTTTCCACGAAGCTCACATGGCGCTGCGAGACTTCAAGGCGCAGCGCAAGTTCGAGTTGAGACATTTTCGAACTCGTCCGGGTATGGCGCAGCAGCAGCGGCAGAGTCATGGCTTCGGGTCCGTAAAGAGCGAACCGGAGATTGAACACGAACCGCGCACGACCTGCTTGCCTTGCGAGAAACGATGGGCAGTAATCCGGGTAACAGATGGCTTCCACAGCGTAGCGCACCCGTTGCGGCAGACTGCGCTACGAAAATTCGTAGTTGCCGCCGCGCCACCATGCATGAAATGCGATGTACTGAAAAAAGTGCGGCAGGGGTTTGCATCAAAGCGCGAGAGAGAGGCCGGCGCAGCGCCCGCTGGCCCGGCACCTTGGTCCGTTCACGCGTCAGCGCCGCATGCCGGCCATTTGCCTCGAAGCATCATCCATGGCGCCATCCAGTGCACGCACTCGCCAGTTCTTATGAACCTAGGCGCATCCAGCATCGGCCGCCTGCCATCCCGCATCCTGAACCGCATTGGCCAGTTGCAGACGATTGCGGACGGCAAAGCGTCGGCGGAGTTGCCGCATGTGATAGTCGACGGCATGCGCCGAAACACTCAAACGCTGCGCAATTTCCTTGTCGCTCAAGCCGTGCAGCAAATGGGCCAGGATGCGTTGCTGCATAGGCGACAAGTGCGCGCCCTCTGGGGGGCGGGCGGCATGCTGAAGACTTGAGAGGCTTGCTTGCGCATCGACTTCACTGGGAGTGAGTTCATGACGAGCGAGGAACTCATGGACACTGAATCCGAGCATCAGTGCCTGGCCCGCGATTTCACTCGATATCCAGTCGCGCCCGCTGCGCTGCGACTGCACGCCGATCACCGCATGCTCATTGGAATTCTTGAGCGATGCAACGCGGAACAGCATGCCGCTGTGCATTCCGCATGCGCGCATGTCGTCCAGAAAAACCTGCTGCTGCGCACACGCAGTGCCGGCCGCGGCGATTGCCTCGATTTGTTCAAGGTCCCAGGTGAGCGGCAAGCTCGACAGGGGCGTCTCTTGATGCCTGGGATCCACCTGCATATGGTTGCTTGCGAAATACCGCTGCACCCATTCGGCATTCGCGTAGGCCGTGAAGAAGCTTTGCGTGCGCACACGACCCCCCACGAGCGAGACAGTGCCGTAGCTCAGCCAGTCGAAGCCCATCGAGCCAAGCATGCCGCGGACCATTCGCTGCCGCGCTTCGGGTGCGCGCGCGCGCAGGAGTTCGCCGACGAGGCCGCTCGCCTCGGCACCGAACGGCTGCGGGTCGAGCGGACGAAGCGCGGACTCGTCATAGAGCCGTGGCGGCGCACCGACTGCTTCGGGCTCGCACATAGCGTGCCGTTCTTGAGCGATCGCCTGGGACAGCGACGCGCGCACGGCGTAGTGAAGAAGAGCTGACAGCATGACAATGAAACCCGAAGCACGCTCTGCGTGAAGTGAATTCGCCTCATGTGGAAAACATGTGGCCGAAGCTCGACGGTTTGTGCCGATGATTTTGCAGAGCCGTGACTGCAATCGGTCCATCTTGCCGACGGCTGCCGGCCCCGTCGATTACCTGACTGGTAAAGCCCAGGCTTCCGCTTTCAGCCTCTTTGCGAACTTGCGTGCTACGCGGCCGTGGGCCTGCGCAATTTGATCCGGACAGTCGACGGCGACGCCTAGTCCATCGCTCACGCGGATCGTGCTGCCCGCCATCGCTGGGCAAGCTGGCTGTCGCGGATCGGAGAAGCGAAGCTCATCCGTTCGATGTTGCGCTCTTGAACCGGCACCGGCCCTGGCACCGGCGTGTTGTGCACCAGTGATGCGCTATGACTAACATAGCAAATCACTCAATGCTGGCGTGGAATTATTGGTAGGCCGTGATGGGCTTGAACCATCGACCAACGGATTATGAGTCCGCTGCTCTAACCAACTGAGCTAACGGCCCACTGGGCCACGATTCTATTCGCCGCCGCGGCCTACTTGCGGTGGCTCAGCGCATTGCTCACCAGCCGCGACGTGATGTCGACGATCTGGATCATCCGCTCGTAGGGCATGCGCGTCGGTCCGATCACGCCCAGCGTGCCCACCACCTGCCCGTCGACCTCATAGTTGGCGCTGACGATGGAGAGCTCCTCGAACGGCACTACCTGGCTTTCACCACCGATGAAGATGCGCACGCCCTCGGCCTTGCTCGACACATCGAGCAGGCGCATCAACTGCGCCTTCTGCTCGAAGAGTTCGAAGGCCCGGCGCAGTTGGCCCATGTCGCTGGAGAAGTCGGTCACCGCCAGCAGGTTGCGCTCACCGGAGATCACGACGTCGTCTTCCTGCGCCTCGGTCAGCACTTCGGAACTCACCTGGACCGCTGCCTGCATCAGCGCTGCAATTTCGCCGCGCAGCTTCTCGACCTCGGACTGCAGGCGATCGCGCACCTGTTCGATCGTGAGACCCGCGTAGTGCGCGTTGATGTAGTTGGAGGCCTCGACCAACTGCGACTGCGAATAGTCGGCCTCTGGAAAGATCACCCGGTTCTGCACATCGCCATCGGGCGAGACGATGATCACGAGCAGCCGGTTCTCGGACAACCGCAGGAATTCGATCTGCTTGAACACCGAGGCGCGGCGGGGCGCCATCACGACGCCGACGAACTGCGACAGGTTCGACAGGATGTTCGCCGCGTTGGCGATCACCTTCTGCGGCTGGTCGGGCGCGAGGCTCGGCGTGCTCATCTGCTCGCGCTGCGCGGTCAGCATGGTGTCCACGAACAGGCGGTAGCCGCGATGGGTCGGGATACGGCCGGCCGAGGTGTGCGGGCTGGCAATGAGCCCCAGCGCCTCGAGGTCGGACATGACGTTGCGGATGGTTGCGGGCGACAGATCCAGCCCCGAAGAACGCGACAACGTGCGTGACCCGACGGGTTGCCCGTCGGCGATGTAGCGCTCGACGAGCGTCTTGAGCAGCAACTTGGCACGGTCGTCCAGCATTGCAAGATTTTAGTGTTGTAATTTGTGAGATATGACCTCTCGCTTCCGTCACGTCGCCCTGATCGGCAAATACCAGGCTTCCGGCGCCAGAGCGCAGGCGGATGCGCGCGACGGCGTCATGGAGACCATCGGCACCTTCCTGGAATCGCAGGGTTGCAAGGTCTTCGTCGAACGTTCGACCTGCGATGAGGTGGACGCCGACGCCCCCGCCCATCCACGCTACGAAGCCCTGTCGGTCGAAGAAATCGGCCAGCGCTGCGACCTCGGCCTCGTGGTCGGCGGCGACGGCACCATGCTGGGCATCGGAAGGCAGCTCGCCAGCTACGGCATCCCGCTGATCGGCATCAACCGTGGGCGGCTCGGCTTCATCACCGACATTCCGCTCGACAACTTCCAGGCCACCCTCATTCCGATGCTGGCCGGCGAATACGAGGAAGACCACCGCAGCCTGATGCACGCGCAGGTCATGCGCGACGGCGTCTCGGTGTTCGACGCGCTCGCCATGAACGACGTGGTGGTCAATCGCGGCGCGACCTCGGGCATGGTCGAACTGCGCGTGTCGGTGGGCAGCCATTTCGTGGCCAACCAGCGCGCCGACGGCCTGATCATCGCGACGCCCACCGGATCGACCGCCTATGCGCTGTCGGCCGGCGGGCCCCTGCTTCATCCGGCGGTGCCCGGATGGGTGCTGGTGCCGATCGCGCCGCACACGCTCTCGAACCGCCCGGTGCTGTTGCCCGACGCCGACGAGATCGTGATCGAGCTGGTCGGCGGGCGCGACGCCAGTGCCAATTTCGACATGCAGTCATTGGCCTCGCTCGCGATCGGCGACCGCGTGGTGGTGCGCCGCTCCGACTTTCGGGTGCGCTTCCTGCACCCGCGGGGCTGGAGCTATTTCGACACGTTGCGCAAAAAACTTCATTGGAACGAAGGGGGCTCCTGACATGGCGCTGCGACGCATCGCACTGCGCGACTTCGTGATCGTGCGATCACTCGAACTCGACCTGTCCGGCGGCTTCACGGTGTTGACCGGTGAAACCGGCGCGGGCAAATCCATATTGATAGACGCGCTGCAACTGGCGCTGGGCAACCGGGCCGATGCCGGCGCTGTTCGCGAAGGCGCCGAGCGCCTCGACGTGAGCGCCGAATTCGACGCCGACCCGACACTGGACAGTTGGCTCGACGAAGGCGGCTTCGAAGCCGGCGACGCGCTGCTGCTGCGCCGCACCGTCGACCTGCAGGGACGCAGCCGCGGCTGGATCAACGGCAGTCCGGCCACCGCCACGCAACTGCGCGAACTGGGCGACCGCTTGCTCGACATCCACGGCCAGCACGCCTGGCAGAGCCTCACGCGCCCCGAGGCCGTGCGCGGCCTGCTCGATGCCTACGCGGGCGTCCGTACCGATGCGCTCGACGCCGCGTGGCAAGGCTGGCGCCAGGCCCTCTCCGCCCTCGAACACGCGCGCTCGGCGCAAGACTCGTTGCAGCGCGAACGCGAGCGGCTGCAGTGGCAGATCTCCGAAGTCGCCAAGCTCGCGCCCGGCACCGATGAGTGGGAAGAGCTGTCGACCAACCATTCGCGCATCTCCAATGCCCAGGCGCTGATCGACGCGGCGCAGGGCGCGAGCCAGGCGCTCGAAGACGACGACAACGGCGCCCTCGCCGCGCTCTCGCGCGCGGCCACGCTGCTGCAGAACTGCGAGCACATCGAGCCCGAATTTCGCGCGCTGGGCGAGGTGCTGGCCTCCTGCGTGGCGCAGGCTTCGGACGCCGCCCACACGCTGCACGGCTATCTGCGCGACGCCGAGGCCGATCCGCAAAGCCTGGCCGAACTCGACGAACGCATGGGCCTCTGGATGTCGCTCGCGCGCCGCTACAAGCGCACGCCCGGCGACCTGCCTGCACTGCTGGCCGGCTGGCAAGCCGAGCTGCAGGCGCTCGATGCGCAAAGCGATCTCGACGGCCTGGAACGCACCGAGCAGAACGCGCAGCAGGCCTACCTGAAAGAAGCCAAGGCACTCGGCAAAGCCCGCAAACAGGCCGCACCGCGCCTGGCCCAGGCGGTCACGCAAGCCATGCAGGGCCTCGGCATGCAAGGCGGGCGTTTCGAGGTCGAGCTGCAGCCGCTGGCGCAACCCAGCCGCGCGGGCCTCGAAGACATCGCCTTCCTCGTGGCCGGCCACACCGGCAGCACCCCGCGCGCGATCGGCAAGGTGGCCTCGGGCGGCGAGCTCTCGCGCATCGCGCTGGCCATCGCCGTGACGACCAGCCAGCTCGGCGCCGCACAGACACTGATCTTCGACGAGGTCGATGCCGGCGTTGGCGGTGCAGTTGCCGAAACCGTCGGCCGCCTCATGAAGCAACTCGGCCGCGACCGCCAGGTGCTGGCCGTGACCCACCTGCCGCAGGTGGCCGCCTGCGCCGACCATCACCTCGTCGTGGCCAAGCGCCAGACGGCGGGCGCCGGCAAGGACGGCCCGCGCACCGAGAGCGGCGTGTCGCGGCTCGACGACGACACCCGCGCCAACGAAATCGCCCGCATGCTGGGCGGTGAAAAGGTCTCGCAGACCTCGCTCGCTCATGCCCGCGAGATGCTTGGCCACAAGACCTCGGCAGCCACGCCATGATGAACCTCGACCTGGTGCTCATCACCGGCATGTCGGGCTCGGGCAAGTCCGTGGCGCTGCATGCGCTGGAAGACGCCGGTTACTACTGCGTCGACAACCTGCCGCCCGAACTCCTCACCTCGTTCATCGCGCTGCAGCATGAGCAACAGGCCACGCGCGTGGCCATCGCGATGGACGTGCGCAGCGGCGTGTCGCTGCCGATCGTTCCGCAGCAACTCGAAGCGCTGCGCCGCGACGGCGTGTCGCTGCGCTCGCTGTTCCTCGACGCCACCACTGACGCGCTGCTGCGCCGCTATTCGGAAACCCGTCGGCGCCACCCGCTCTCGCGCCAGGAAAGCCGCACCGACGTGCCCGAGCAGCATCGCGTGCTCGTGCAGGCCATCGAACTCGAACGCGAGCTGCTGGCCGACCTGCGCGACGGTGCCGACGTGATCGACACCAGCCTCATTCGCCCCGCGCAACTGCAGAGCTACATCAAGGCGCTGATCTCCGCGCCGCAGAACGCGCTCACGCTGGTGTTCGAGTCGTTCGCCTTCAAGCGCGGCGTGCCGCTCGATGCGGATTACGTGTTCGACGTGCGCATGCTGCCCAACCCGCACTACGTGCCGGCGCTGCGCCAGCTCACGGGCCGCGACACGCCTGTGATCGAGTGGTTGCGCGAGCATGACGACGTGGCGCGCATGTACGACGACATCGAGCAATTTCTTTCGCACTGGATCGATGC
This sequence comes from Variovorax paradoxus EPS, assembly GCF_000184745.1. Taxonomy (NCBI): domain Bacteria; kingdom Pseudomonadati; phylum Pseudomonadota; class Betaproteobacteria; order Burkholderiales; family Comamonadaceae; genus Variovorax; species Variovorax paradoxus. Next base: position 5,435,867 of record NC_014931.1, read on the forward strand.
GCTGGCGCGCGACCATCGCAGCTACGTCACGGTGGCCATCGGCTGCACGGGCGGGCAGCACCGCTCGGTGTTTCTTGTCGAGCAGTTGGCACACACCTTCGGCACCCGCTGGGGTGCGCTCAAGCGGCACCGCGAACTCGACGCGAACTAAGCCCTAGACCGCGCTGACGCTCTCCAGCAGCTTGCGCACCGGCGCGGGCAGTCCCAGCCGGACCCATTCGTCCGCTTCGACCCAACGCGCAATATCGCTCTGCGGTTGCACGCCTTCCAGCAGTACCGGGTGCAGGTGCAGGTCCTTGTGGGTCAGCACGTGGACGAACGGCGGAAGGTCTTGCGCGCCGCGCTGTGCGGCCGATGGCAGCACAGCGAGCAGGTCGTCGCGGCTGTCGAACACAGGCAGGCAATGCAGTCCCGCCCAGATGCCTTTCGCCGGCCGCTTTTCCAGCCAGACGCGCCCCTCTGCATCGCGCGCCAGCAACACCCAGAGCGACTGCGCGCTGCGCTTGAGCTTGCGGGTCTTGACGGGATAGCGCTCCGGCGCGCCTTCACGCAGGCCCACGCAAATCTTGTTGACCGGGCAGATCATGCAACTGGGCTTGCGCGGCAGGCAGACGGTGGCGCCGAGGTCCATCACCCCCTGGGTATAGCTCGCGATCGCCTCGCGCTCTTCGGCGGGCGGAAGGAGCTGCGTTGCCACGTCCCACAGCGCACGCTCCTGCGCGGACGAAGACATGTCGCCGCCGAAACCGAGCACCCGCGTCAGCACGCGCTTCACGTTGCCATCGAGGATCGCCACGCGCTCGCCGAAGCAGAACGCCGCGATCGCCGCCGAGGTGGAGCGACCGATGCCGGGCAAGGTCACGAGCTCCGCTGCGGTATGGGGGAACTCACCGCCGAATCGCTCGACGACTTCCTGCGCGCAGCGGTGCATGTTGCGCGCGCGGCTGTAGTAACCGAGGCCGCTCCAGCGCCCGAACACCTCGTCTTCGGTGCCCGCAGCCAGGGCCTTCACATCGGGAAAGCGTTCGAGAAAACGCGCGAAGTAGCCCAGCACCGTCGTGACCTGCGTCTGCTGCAGCATCACCTCCGACAGCCAGACCCGATAGGGATCGCGCGTGTTTTGCCACGGCAACTCGCTGCGTCCGTGGCTGCGCTGCCAGCTGACGACCTGTGCGGCGAAATCCGGCGGCACTTGCGAACCGGGCGAACCGGCTGCCGCCACGGAGGCGGAACGCTCAGGCCGCACGCAACTCGCTGAAGGGCGTTGCTGCAGCAGCCTGCGGCTTGCCTTGCTGCGTGATCAGCGACGTGAATTCACGCAGACGGGCGTGCAGTTCGGCCAAATTGGTTTCCTGCGCAGCCAGTTCGAGCAGCCGCTCGTCGAGGTTGCCGGCGGCATTCTGGATGCGCTCGATCGCCTCGATGCGCTTGCTGAAATTGCGGCGGCGCTCCTTGAGCTGTGCATCGATCTGCGCGCTCGCGCCCTTGCTCCAGCGCTCCACCTCGGTCATCGCGGCCTCGTTGACCAGTCGCAGGCGGCTTGCCAACGCACGGACCAACTTGTCGCAGAAATCGGCCTGCGCGAGCTTCAGCAGGTTGCCCACGCCCAGGTAATGGATGTGGCTGCGTTCGATCTGACTGAGCTCCTGCTCGAAGCCGGTGAGATCGGGTTCGGCCGGCGCCTGCAGGGTGAAGCCCTGTTCGGCATTGAGCTGGCGGAAGGTAGCGTGCAGCATCGACTGGATCTCGGCTGTCGTCGCCTGCACTTCGCGCAGGTTGTTGCGCAGCGAATCGAAGGTCTCGCCGTACACCTTGCGTACGTTGAGCTTGATGCCGGGGCGCTTGAGCGCGGCCGACAGCCGCACCATGTCGGCCTTGAGCGCGGTACGGCCGAGCACGGCATACACCTCGCGCAGCAGCTTGCCCTGCACCGAGCGCAAAGCCAGGATGCGGGTATTGCTGCCCTCGAATTCGGCGTGTTCCTGGTCGATGCGCGAGCGCATGTGACGGATCACCGAGACGTTCTTGCCGCGAAGGCCCTGCAACTCGAGCGCCTGCTCCGACAGGTCGCGCTGGCGCACCTTCAGGATGCGTTCGGCCTCGGTGCGCAGCGCGGTCATGCCGGCATCGACCGCCAGGCGCAGCATGGTCTCGCGCTTGCCGAGCACGCCTTCGCCCAGCAGGGCTTCGAGCGCCGGCAGGCGACTGGCTTCGAGCAGGCGGGGGTCGCGCTGGATCTTGGCCTGCAGGCCCTTTTGCGCGGACACCGGCAGCACCTGCGCGAGCGGCACTTCGAGCAGCCGGGCCGCGCTGTCGCGCTGGCGCTCGATCTGCAATTCGATCTGCGCGTGGGTGCTCAGCGAGTCCCACATCGTGTCGATCTTGTTGAGCACCACGAAGCGCGTGTCGCCGCCTTCGTCCTCGGTGATGAGGTGCTCGCGCCAGATCGACAGGTCGGAGCGCGTCACGCCGGTTTCGGCGCCCAGGATGAAGACCACAGCGTGCGCCTGCGGGATCAGGCTCACCGTCAGTTCAGGCTCGGCGCCGATCGCGTTCAGGCCGGGGGTGTCGAGAATGACCAGCCCCTGCTCCAGCAAGGGGTGCGGCATGTTCAGCACGGCGTGGCGCCAGCGCGGGATTTCGACCCGGCCTTCGGCGTCCTGCACGGGGTTGTCGTCGGGCGTCTCGGGGTTCCAGAAGCCCAGTGCGCGGGCCTCGTCCTTGCTCACCCAGCGGACTTCGGCCACCTTGCCCATGGCCTGCGCCAGTTGCTCGGCATTGCCTACTTCGATCGGGATCTCGGTCCAACGGGTCGACTTTTCGCGCCAGTGGGTCAGCGAATGCGGCTCCAGGCGGGTTTCGATCGGCAGCAGCCGCAGCTTGGGCGCGATCGCCGGGTCGTAGCCCAGCTCGGTCGGACACATCGTGGTCCGCCCCGCGCTCGCGGGCATGATGCGGCGCCCGTAGTCGGCAAAGAAGATCGCATTGATCAGCTCCGACTTGCCACGTGAGAACTCGGCCACGAACGCGACCATCACCTTGCTGGTGCGGATCTGCTGTTCGAGGCCCCGCAGGCGCTCGGCCACGGCCTGGTCGAGCAGCTCGTTCTCGGTCAGCCAGCGGGACAGCCACTGCAGCCGATGGGCGAAATTGCTCCGCCACGCACCGTGCTGATCGAGTTGTTGGTTGAAAGAGCGGCTCAAGGGAAATATGTAAGAAAGAGCTTACAAATATAGCATCGCAAACCGGGCAGCGCCTGTTTATGGGAATTCAATCGCAGGCGCGACGCGCTACTTTTGACAATTAGGACAAAAATAAGTGGAGCGCTGCCCCTGGCGGAGCTGCCGGATCGGCGTTGCGCAGACCCGACATGGCTCGCCGGCGCGGCCATAAACGGTGGCTTCGAGCTGGAAATAACCGTTCTGGCCGTCCACGTTGGAGAAGTCGCGCAGCGTGCTGCCGCCCTTTTCCACCGCCCTGGCCAGGATTTCGCGCACCGCCGCGTGAAGCTTGGCCGCCCGCGGCCGGCTGATGCGCGCAGCCGACAGCGTCGGGCGGATGCCGGCCTGGAACAGCGCCTCGGACGCATAAATATTGCCGACCCCCACCACCACGTCGCCCGCCAGCAGCACCTGCTTGACCGTCGTCTTGCGCTTGCGCAGGCCCGCATGGAAGGCATCGAGGTCGAAGGCATCGCCCAGCGGCTCCATGCCCAGCCCGCCTAGCAGCTTGATGGCCCAAGGCGCGGCCTCGTCGTCGACGTAGACCACGGCGCCGAAGCGACGCGGATCGTTGAGGCGCAAAGTGCCGCGGTCGGTAACGAGATCGAAGTGATCGTGCGTGCCGGGAGGCGGCAACGCGGTATCGAAGCGCAGGCTGCCCGACATGCCCAGGTGCAACAGCAGCAGGCCCTGGTCCAGGTCGATCAGCAGGTACTTGCCGCGCCGCCGCACCTCGCGCACATGCCGGCCGACCAGCGCCTCGGGCACCACCATCAAGGCCCATCTCAACGGTTTTCCGATGCGCACGGATTCGATGCGCGCGCCCGCGATGCGATCGGCAAAACCGCGGCGGGTGACTTCGACTTCGGGTAGCTCAGGCATGAAAGTAAAACTCCGGCGAAGACGAAGCCCCACGCGACGCTCGTTCAAAAGCCTCGATTATCATGATTCGATGATTCCATCGCCCCGCCGACACCGCCTTGCGGCGGCCGCATCTCTCGTGTTGTTGGCTTGCGCGGTGCATGCGCAAACCTCCGATCCCGCCGCCCCAAACAGCCCGGCGCCCATCATCGAGCGCAACGCGCCGCCGAGGCCGGCGGTCCGGCCCCGGGTCACAGCCCCGAAGCCGGCCAGCGAACCTGCCGCGCAACCCTCTGCGCTGACCGCCGACCTCTTCTACGAAATCCTGATGGGCGAGATGACCGCCCGCTCCGGCGACCCCGGCTCCGGCTACGCGCTGGTGCTCGACGCGGCACGCCGGCTGCGCGACGGCAAGCTGTTCCAGCGAGCGGTCGAGATCGCGCTGCAATCGCGTTCGGGCGATGCCGCCCTCGCCGCAGCCCGCGCCTGGCAAGAAGCGCTGCCCACGTCGCGCGATGCACGGCGCATCGAATTGCAGATCCTGATTGCGCTGAATCGCATCGGTGAAACGGTCGAGCCCCTGCGCGCCGAAGTGGCGGCCACCTCGCAAATCGAGCGCCCGCTCCTGATGGCGGTGATCGCGCGCAATTACTCGCGCGCCTCCGACAAGAAGCTGGCGGCCTCGGTGGTCGAGCGGGCACTGGTCGACGAGCTCAAGAGCCCGACCACCGGCGGCCTGGCCTGGGCCACCGTGGGCCGGCTGCGCCTCAATGCCGGAGACAACTCCGGCGCCCTGGAAGCCGCGCGCAAGGGCCAGGAGGTCGATCCGGCCTCCGACGCCCCGCCCGCGCTGGCGCTCGAGCTGATCGATCCTAGCCAGCCGCTGGCCGAACCGATCGTGACGCGCTATCTCGCAAGCAACACCAAGGCCACGCCCGACCTGCGCATCGCCTATGCGCGCGTGCTGGTCGAGAACCGCCGCTACAACGACGCCCAGACGCAGTTGCAGGCGCTCACCACGGCGCGTCCCGAACTGGCGGAGCCCTGGTTGCTGCTCGGCAGCCTGCAGATGCAGGCCAAGCAGGACGGCGCGGCGGAGACATCCCTCAAGCGCTACATCGACCTCTCCTCGAGCCAGAGCAACAAGGACGCCGATGCGGCCGATCGCAAACGCGGCGTGACGCAGGCCTACCTCGCCCTGTCGCAGCTGGCGGAACGGCGCAAGGACCTCACGGGTGCGGAGCGCTGGCTTTCGCGCATCGACAGCACCGAGGACCTGACCATCGCCCAGACCCGCCGCGCGGGCCTGTTGGCGCGCCAGGGCAAGCTGCCACAGGCACGCGAAATCATCCGCGCTCTGCCCGAGCGCACGGCCGACGACAAGAAGCAGAAATTCCTTGCCGAAGTGCAGTTGCTGCGCGACGCCAAGCAATACCAGGCCGCCTACGACATGCTCGCCCAGGCTTCCGCGGCGGCACCCGACGACGGTGACCTGGTCTACGACCAGGCCATGGTGGCCGAGAAGCTGAACCGGCTGGACGACATGGAGCGGCTGCTTCGGCGGCTGATCCAGCTCAAGCCCGAAAGCCAGAACGCCTACAACGCCCTCGGCTACTCGTTCGCCGATCGCAAGATCCGGCTCGACGAGGCCCGCACGCTGATCCAGAAGGCGGTGCAACTGGCGCCGGAAGACCCATTCATCGCCGACAGCCTGGGCTGGGTCGAATTCCGGCTCGGCAACACGGCCGAGGCGATCCGCATCCTCGAGGCTGCCTACAAGACCCGGCCCGATCCCGAGATCGGTGCGCACTTCGGCGAAGTGCTGTGGAGCATCGGCCAGAAGGATCGCGCAGTGACGATCTGGAAAGAGGCGCTGCTGAGCGATGCCGAAAATGAAACCCTGCAGGAAACGCTGAAGCGCCTGCGCGTCAAGCCGTGACCATGCTCGCCCCCGGGCTGCAGGCCGGTCGCCGCGGTTTTCTGGCGGCGGGCGGGGCCACTCTCCTATTGATAGCAGGCTGCGCCCAGTTGACAGGCGGCTCCTCGGCGCCGCGAGGCTCGGACAGCTGGAGCGGCCGGATGTCGCTGCGCATCGACAGCGAACCGGTCCAGACCTTTTCCGCACTCTTCGAACTGCGCGGCTCGGCCGATGCCGGCGAACTCACGCTGACAACGCCGATCGGCAACACGCTGGCCCAGTTGCACTGGTCTCCCGGCGAGGCCCTGCTGAAGAACGGCAGCGACACCCGCCGCTATGAATCCGTCGATGCGCTGATCGAAGCCGCCACTGGCGCGGCGATCCCGGTCGGCGCGCTGTTCGGCTGGCTGGCCGGACGTAATGAAAGCGTGCCCGGCTGGCGTCCGGACCTGGGTCAGCTCGCGAATGGGCGCCTGCAGGCGACGCGCGAATCCCCGAGCCCCCGGGCAGACCTGCGCATCGTGTTCGAGCGGTCATGAAGGCCCTCTACGACCTTCCCGCACCGGCCAAGCTCAACCTGTTCCTGCACATCACCGGCCGGCGCGACGACGGCTACCACCTGTTGCAGTCGGTCTTCATGCTGATCGACTGGTGCGACACGCTGCACGTCGAGCGGCGGCGCGACGGCCAGTTGACCCGCGAAGACCTCACGACCGAACTGCCCGCCGACGACCTGATCCTGCGCGCCGCCCGGGCGCTGCAGACGCACGCCGCGCCCGGCCAGGGCGCGCACATCGGCGTCGAGAAGCATGTCCCGGCTCAGGCGGGAATGGGCGGCGGGTCTTCGGATGCCGCCACCTGCCTCCTGGCGCTCAACCGTCTCTGGAACCTGAACCTGCCCTTGTCACAGCTCGCACAGATCGGGCTGAAACTGGGCGCCGACGTGCCCTTCTTCCTCGGCGGACACCACGCATGGGTCGAGGGAATCGGCGAGGAAATCACGCCCGTCACCCTGCCGCCGGCACGCTTCGCCGTGGTCAAGCCCACCGAAGGATTGGATACCCGCTTAATTTTTTCTGCGGATGACCTTGAACGCTCAACTCCTGTTGCTATAATCTCGGGCTTTGCTGCAGATAGCGAACAGCTTGAAGCCAAGAACCTAGGCAACCAGGTTTTCGACTTCGGCCACAACGACCTGCAGCCGGTTGCCCAGCGACTTTGCCCCGCGGTCACCGATGCCATCGAATGGCTCGGCGCCCAAGGATTGAAGGCCCGGATGACCGGCTCCGGAAGTTCGGTGTTCGCAAAATTGCCGCAAGGGCCGCATGAAGCGGAACTGGTCGAAGCCCCCGCGGGCTGGCAGGTTCGTCAATGCAGCAATCTGGCTGTTCATCCTCTGGTAGGTTGGGCAACCTGAAATGGTCGAATCGCTTTTGCGGTCCGACGCGACATATATCGGTTGATGGTGCAAACCATCGACCCGTGTAGGGGAGTCGCCAAGCTGGTTAAGGCACTGGATTTTGATTCCAGCATGCAAAGGTTCGAATCCTTTCTCCCCTGCCAAATCTATTGAAACTGCGGTCTAACCCGCCGCAGTGCTTTTTGAAAACTGCGGCCTGATGGCCGCAGTGTTTCTTCTGCAGCACACCCACTGCAATAATCGGCAGCCCACGGGCCGCCACGACTCAAAACCTTTGGCGGCTTCCTCCAAGCCAATTTCGCACTGCCGGGACGCGCTCATGCAGGCTAATCACCCTGATTTCATGGTTTTCACCGGCAATGCCAATCCTGGCCTCGCCGCAGAAATCGCGCACAACCTCGGCACCTCGCTGGGCGCCGCACGCGTCGGTCGCTTCTCCGATGGCGAAGTCACCGTCGAGATCAACCAGAACGTCCGCGCACGCGACGTGTTCGTGGTGCAGTCCACCTGCGCACCGACCAACGAAAACCTGATGGAACTGCTGATCATGGTCGACGCGCTCAAGCGCGCATCGGCCGAGCGGATCAGCGCCGTGATTCCCTATTTCGGCTATGCCCGCCAGGACCGCCGTCCGCGTTCGAGCCGCGTGCCGATCTCGGCCAAGGTCGTGGCCAACCTGCTGGAGACCGTCGGCGTCGAGCGCGTGCTCACGATGGACCTGCACGCAGACCAGATCCAGGGTTTCTTCGACATCCCGGTCGACAACATCTACGCCTCGCCGGTTCTGCTGGGCGACCTGCGCGCCAAGAACTACGAAGACCTGATCGTGGTCTCTCCGGACGTCGGCGGCGTGGTTCGCGCCCGTGCGCTGGCCAAGCAACTGAACTGCGACCTCGCCATCATCGACAAGCGCCGTCCGAAGGCCAACGTCAGCGAAGTCATGAACGTGATCGGCGAGATCGACGGCCGCAACTGCGTGATCATGGACGACATGATCGACACGGCCGGCACGCTGGTCAAAGCGGCCGAAGTGCTGAAAGAGCGCGGCGCCAAGAGCGTCTACGCCTACTGCACGCACCCGATCTTCTCGGGCCCGGCCATCGAGCGCATCACCAAGGGCACGGCCCTGGATGAAGTAGTCGTGACCAACACCATTCCCCTTTCCGATGCGGCCCTCGCATGCGGAAAGATCCGCCAGCTCTCCGTGGCACCGCTGATCGCCGAGACGATCCAGCGCATTGCCAAGGGCGAGTCGGTGATGAGTTTGTTCTCGGACCAGGACAACCTGTTCTGACCTGAGGACCAAAGAGCGGGCTTCTTTTTTCGAAGAAGCCTTTTTGAATCGGAGTCGCACTGGTCGCGGTGGACTCTCACAGGAGCTAGTTATGAAATTCGTCGCTTTTGAGCGCGCCAAGCAGGGTACGGGTGCGAGCCGCCGTCTCCGCATTTCGGGCAAGACGCCCGGTATCGTCTATGGTGGTGAAGGCCTGCAGCCGCAACTGATCGAAATCGATCACAACGCGCTGTGGCATGCCCTGAAGAAGGAAGCCTTCCACTCGTCGATCCTGGAAATGGAACTCGGCGGCGCCACCAGCAAAGTGCTGCTGCGCGACGTGCAGTACCACCCGTTCCGCCAACTGGTGCAACACATCGACTTCCAGCGCGTGGATGCCAAGACCCGCCTGCACATGAAGGTGCCGCTCCACTTCAAGGGTGAAGAAGAGTCCGAAGCCGTCAAGACCGCGCACAACCTGGTGAACCACGTGATCACCGAGCTGGAAATCAGCTGCCTGCCGTCCGACCTGCCCGAGTTCATCGAAGTGGACCTCTCCGGTCTCACGAAGAACGCCACGCTGCACGTCAACGACATCAAGCTGCCCAAGGGCGTGAAGTATGTGAGCCACGGCAAGCAGAACCCCGTCATCGTGTCGGCTGTGCCGCCGCTGGTCGCCGAAGAGCCGGCACCTGCCGCCGAAGGCGCCACTGCTGAAGGCGCCGCACCGGCTGCCGGTGGCAAGGCTGCCGCCAAGACGGCCAAGCCCGCCGCGAAGAAGTAAGTAATCTTCCCGTCTCCTGCAAAAGGCCCGCCTCGTGCGGGCCTTTTGCTTTGGGGGCGGCGAGATAATTCCCGCCATGATCAAGCTGTTCGTCGGCCTCGGAAACCCGGGCCCTGAGTACGAAGCCACGCGCCACAACGCGGGCTTCTGGTGGATCGACGCCCTCGCGCGCGACTGGAAACTCAACCTCGTGCCCGAGCGCGGCTATCACGGCCTCGCGGCGCGCGCCAACATCGGCGGCCAGAGCATCTGGCTGCTGGAGCCCCAGACCTTCATGAACCTCTCGGGCAAGTCGGTGGCTGCGCTCGCACGGTTCTTCAAGATCGCGCCGGAAGAAATCCTCGTCGTGCACGACGAACTCGACGTGGTGCCCGGCCAGGCCAAGCTCAAGTTCGGCGGCAGCCACGCCGGCCACAACGGCCTGCGCGACATCCACGCGCAACTGGGCACCGGCGACTACTGGCGGCTGCGCCTGGGCATCGGGCATCCCGGCGTGAAGTCCGAGGTCGTCAACTGGGTGCTCAAGAAGCCACTGAAGGAACAACGTGAGCTGATCGACGACACCATCGTCCGCACGCTGCATGCCGCGCCCGCGCTCGTGGCCGGCGAGATGGAGAAAGCGACCATGCTCATCCACACGAGCAAACCGCCCCGGCCCAAACCGCCGCGGCGGGAGCCCGGCGACGGGGGCACGCCTGCCGCCACCTAGCCGGCAACCGGAGCGCAGGAGGGAGAGAGAAATAAAAATGAAGACGAGAAAAAGAAGAGAAAAGAGGGCGGGGAAATTCGGGTTGGCTGTATTTTTAATAGCAGCCTGCACCTGGTCCACCGGCGTAACCGCCCAGGGTCCCGCAAAGACTTGGCGATGCGGCAGCACCTACTCGGACCGCCCATGCGAAGGCGGAAAGACGGTGAAGGTCGACGATCCCCGCAGCGATGCGGACCGCCGGGCCGCCGAAGCCGGCGCGAAAAGCAACGGCGCACAGGCCGACAAGCTGGAGCGTTCCCGCCTGTCTCTGGAGAAAGCGGCCTACGACCGCGATCGCCAAGCGGCGCGAGAGGCCCGAAGCGCCGCCATGGCCGAACGGCGCATGGCCCTGTCCGAGCAGCAAGCCCGCGAGCGCGCCACCAAGGCGGCGGGCGACCCGCGCAAATCGACCATGAGTTTCAGCAGCGGCGGATCGGGTGGCAAGTCGGCCGGCGACGCTCCGGCGAAGAAAAAGAAGCGGAAGTCCCGCGACTCAGACGCCGGTTGATGAAGCAGGCGGTGAAGTAACCGCCGTCACCTTGATCGCCGTGAGGCGCTGGTACTTCTGCATCAGCGTCTCGCGGCTTTCCACATGCTCGGGGTTCAGGGGAATGCACGCCACCGGGCAAATCTGCACGCACTGCGGCTCATCGAAGTGGCCAACGCATTCGGTGCACTTGTGCGGATCGATCTCGTAGTACTCCGCGCCCATGTAGATCGCATCGTTCGGGCACTCGGGCTCGCAGACATCGCAGTTGATGCATTCGTCGGTGATCATGAGGGCCATCCCCCGATTATCGGCGGACCGGCAGGGGCACCCGCCGGTGAATGACAAAGGCCACATTCACGGCACATTTGTTGCAGCACTCAGGTTATGCTGCGCCCCGCCCCATGAGCCTGTTTCTATTCAAGCGCCTCGCCACGTTGATCGGCACGTTGATCGGCGCTTCGGTCATCGTCTTCCTCGTTCTGGAGATCCTGCCCGGCAACGCCGCGCAGATGCTCATGGGTCCCGACGCGTCGCCCGACGCCGTGGCCGCGCTGGCCACCAAGCTGGGCCTCGACCAGCCCGCGTGGACCCGCTACTGGCACTGGATCGGCGGCCTCCTCACCGGCAACCTGGGCGACAGCTACGCCTACAGCTCGCCAGTGCTCGACCTCATCCTCGAACGCCTCGCCCTCACCGTGCCGCTCGCGCTGCTGGCCATGGCGTTCACCGTGGTCATCGCGCTGCTGGTGGGCGTGACCGCCGCGGCGCGCCACAACAAGCTCGGCGACGTGGGCCTGATGGGCATGGCGCAGGTCGGTATCGCGATCCCGAATTTCTGGTTCGCGATCATGCTGATCCTGGTGTTCTCGGTGCAGTTGCAGTGGTTCTCGGCCGGTGGCTTCGAGGGCTGGGGCGAAGGCATCTTCGCGGGCCTCAAGTCGCTGCTGCTGCCCGCGCTGTCGCTGGCGGTGGTGCAGGCGGCGATCCTCGCGCGCATCACGCGCTCGGCCGTGCTCGAGGTGATGCGCGAAGACTTCGTTCGAACCGCGCGCGCCAAGGGCGTCTCGCAGCGCATGGTGCTGTGGACCCATGTGCTGCGCAACGCGATGATCCCGGTCATCACGGTGATGGGCATGCAGTTTTCCGAGCTGCTCGCCGGCACCATCGTGGTGGAGAACGTGTTCTACCTGCCGGGCCTCGGCCGCCTGATCTTCCAGGCCATCAGCAACCGCGACCTGATCGTGGTGCGCAACTGCGTGATGCTGCTCGCGGCCCTGGTGGTCATCGTGAATTTCGTGGTCGACGTGCTCTATGCCGTGATCGATCCGCGCATCAAGGCGAGCGATATATGAGCAGCGTCGTCGCTCCCAGCGCCGCCGCGCTCAAGGTGCCCGGCTTCTGGCACCGTGCGCTGCATCACCGCAGCTTCGTCATCGGCGGCGTGCTCACGCTGCTGCTCCTGCTGGCCGCCGCCCTCTCGCTCGTCTGGACGCCTTGGTCGCCCTACGAGATGGATATGGCCAACAAGCTCAAGCCCCCGACCGGCTCGCACTGGCTGGGCACCGACACCTATGGCCGCGACGTGGCCTCGCTGCTGCTGGTGGGCGCGCGGGCGTCGATCCTCGTGGGCGTGATCGCGGTCGGCATCGGCCTGGTGGTCGGCACGGCGCTCGGCCTGCTCGCGGCAGCGAAGCGCGGCTGGGTCGAGGAAGCCATCATGCGGCTTACCGACTTCTCGCTCGCGTTCCCAGCGATCCTCTCGGCGATCATGATGACGGCCGTGTTCGGCGCCGGCATCGTCAACGCCATCGTCGCGATCGGCATCTACAACATCCCGACCTTTGCGCGCATCACGCGCGCCTCGGCCAATGCGATCTGGTCGCGCGAGTACATTGCCGCTGCGCGCGCCTGCGGCAAGGGTTCGTTCTCGATCACGATGCAGCACGTGCTGCCGAACATCTCGGCTGTGTTGATCGTGCAGATCACCATCCGCTTCGCCATCGCGATCCTTGCCGAAGCAGCGCTCTCGTACCTCGGCCTCGGCACGCAGCCGCCGCAGCCGTCGTGGGGCCGCATGCTCAGCGAAGCTCAGACAATGATGTTCCAGTCGCCGCTGCTGGCCGTGTTCCCCGGCATGGCCATCGCGATGGCGGTGTTGGGCCTCAACCTGCTCGGCGACGGCCTGCGCGATCTGTTGGACCCTCGCCTGGCGAGAGCAAGGTAAGCGACATGCCCCTCCTCCAAGTCAAGGACCTGCACATCGAACTGCAGACGCAGCGCGGCCCGGCCGAGGCCGTGCGCGGCATCGACTTCACGCTGGAGCGCGGCGAAACGCTGGGCATCGTGGGCGAATCGGGCTGCGGCAAGTCGATCACCGTGATGTCGCTCATGGGCCTTTTGCCATCGAACGCGAAGGTCACCGGCAGCATCCGCTTCGACGACACCGAGCTCGTCGGCCGCGACGAGAAGGACATGTGCCAGATCCGCGGCAACCGCATCGGCATGATCTTCCAGGAGCCGATGACGGCGCTCAACCCGGTGCACACCATCGTGCGCCAGGTCGGCGAACCGCTCAGGCTTCACCGCGGCCTCTCGAAGGCCGAGGCGCGCAAGGAAGTGCTGGCGCTGCTGGAGCGCGTGGGCATTCCGGATGCGGCCTCTCGGCTCGATGCGTATCCGCACCAGTTCTCGGGCGGGCAGCGGCAACGCATCGGCATCGCGATGGCGCTCGCCTGCGGCCCCGACCTGCTGATCGCCGACGAGCCCACCACCGCGCTCGACGTCACGATCCAGAAGCAGATCCTCGAACTCATCCAGAGCCTGGTGCAAGAGCGCGGCATGGCGCTGATCCTGATCTCGCACGACCTGGGCGTGATCGCGCAGACCGTCTCGAAGATGCTGGTGATGTATGGCGGCAGCGTGGTCGAGAGCGGTCCGACCGAGGCCGTGTTCGCGCGTCGTGCGCACCCTTACACGCAGGGCCTTTTCGCCGCACGACCCGCGCTCGGTGCGCCGCGCGGCGTGCGTCTGGCCACCATCCGCGGCAGCGTGCCCGAGTTGGTCGACCTGCCGAAGGGCTGCCCGTTCGCGGGCCGCTGCAGCTACACGATCGACGCCTGCCAGACGACGCGTCCACCGGCAACGATGCTGCCGCAGGACCATGCGGTGCGCTGCATCCGGCTCGAAGAAATCGCGACGAAGGTCGCCGTTGCCTCATGAGTGAATCCGCTCTCGCCTCGCCGCTGCTGGAAGTGACTGACCTCGTGCGCCACTACGACCTGCCGCGCGAAAAACTCTTCGGACCGCCTCCCACCGTCAAGGCACTCAACGGCGTGAGCTTCAAGGTCGAGGCGGGCCGCAGCGTCGGCATCGTCGGTGAATCGGGTTCGGGAAAGTCGACCATCGCGCGCCTCGTGATGGCGCTCGACACGCCGACCTCTGGCAGCGTGAAGCTGCTCGGGCGCGACCTGCACGCGCTGCCCAGAAGCGAACTGCGCACCGCACGACGCGATTTCCAGATGGTGTTCCAGGACCCCTATGGCTCTCTTGATCCGCGCCAGACCGTCGCGCGCATCGTCGCCGAGCCGCTCGAAGCATTGGCAGAAGCATCGCGCAAGGAACAACGCGAACGTGCCGCCGAATCGCTCGCCGCCGTCGGCCTGCGCACCACCGACATGGACAAGTACCCGCACGAGTTCTCGGGCGGCCAGCGCCAGCGCATCGCGATCGCACGCGCGCTCATCACCCGCCCCAAGCTCATCGTTGCCGACGAGCCCGTGAGCGCGCTCGACGTGTCGGTGCAGGCCCAGGTGCTCAACCTCATGCAGGACCTGCAGCAGCAGTTCGGCGTGAGCTACCTGCTCATCAGCCACGACCTCGCGGTGGTCAACCACCTGTGCGACGACGTGTGCGTGGTGTGGAAGGGCCTGATCGTCGAACAGGGCCCGCCGGGCGAGCTGTTCCGCAACGCGCAGCATCCATACACCCGCACGCTGCTCGATGCGGTGCCGCGCACGCCCACCGGCGGCACATTGCTTGCGGCCTGACACCGAAGCGTCGCCGACGCTTCGTAGGATGAATGGGTCATAAGCATCTGGTTGCGCAGAGGCACCCGTCTCGCGGATGATGCTTGCCCCTTCTCGAGGACACCGCTTCATGCTCCAACGACGCACCCTGCTCGCCACCGGCGCCGCTGCCGCGACATCACTGGCGTTGCCGCTCACCGCTTTCGCGCAAAAGAAAAAAGATACGCTGGTGATCGGCCTCACGCTCGAGCCCACGGGCCTCGACCCCACCGCCAAGGCTGGCGCCGAGATTTCCGAAGTGGTGCTCTACAACGTCTTCGAGACGCTCACCAAGATCAACTCCGACGGCAGCGTCACGCCGCTGCTCGCCGAGAGATGGGAAGTCTCGCCCGACCTCAAGACCTACACCTTCAAGCTCAAGCGCGGCGTGAAGTTCCAGAACGGCGAGCCCTTCAATGCGCAGAGCGTGAAGTTCTCGTTCGATCGCGCGGCCGCGGCCAACAGCACCAACAAGGACAAGCGCACCTTCGCCAACATTGCGACGCAGGTGCTCGACGAGCACACCGTGGTGCTGATCAACAAGGAGATCGAGCCCGACCTGCTGTTCCTGCTCGGCCAAGCCTCAGCCATCGTGGTGGAGCCCAAGACGGTGGAAACCAACGCCACCAAGCCCATCGGCACCGGCCCCTATCGGCTCGACAACTGGGCCAAGGGCTCGGCCATCGTGCTCGCCAAGTGGGACGGCTGGCGCCTCGCCGATGCCGTGCAGATCCGAAAGGTGAGCTTCCGCTTCATCTCCGAGCCGGCCGCGCAGACCACCGCGCTGCTCTCGGGCGACGTCGACCTGTTCCCGCATGCCTCGGTGTCGCGCAGCCTTCCGCAGTTCCAGAACGACAAGCGCTTCCAGGTGGTGTTCAACGCCTCGCGCGGAAAAGCCATCCTGGCCATCAACAACAAGCGCAAGCCGCTGGACGACGTGCGGGTGCGCCGCGCCATCTCCGCGGCCATCGACCGCAAGGCGGTGATCGAGGCTGCGATGGACGGGCGCGGCATTCCCATCGGCAGCCACTACGTGCCGGGCGCGCCGGGCTACATCGACACCACGGGCATCAACCCCTACAACGTCGAGAAGGCGAAGCAACTGCTGGCCGAGGCGGGCGTGAAGACGCCGCTCGAACTCGACCTCGTGCTGCCGCCTCCGCCCTATGCGCGGCAGGGCGGCGAGCTCATCGCCGCGCAGCTGGCCAAGGTGGGCATCGTCGCGAAGATCCAGAACGTCGAGTGGGCACAGTGGATGAGCGGCACCTACGGCAACAAGAACTACGACCTCTCGCTGATCCTGCACGTCGAGCCCTTCGACCTCGTGAACTACACCAAGCCCGAGTACTACTGGGGCTACCAGTCGGCGAAGTTCAACGAGGCATTCGACAAGGCGCGCAATGCACCGCGCGCAGCCGACCGGGCGCGCTACCTCGGCGATGCGCAGCGCGTGCTGGCCGAGGACGCGGCCAACGTGTTCCTGTTCCAGCCGCAGTTCATCACCGTGGCGGGGCGCAACCTGCGCGGTCTCTGGAAGGATGCGCCGATCTTCGTGAACGACATCGCCGCGCTGTACTGGGCCTAGCGAGACGGTTGGGTGAAGGGCCTGCGCGAGGCCCCGGCATCCGGGTACGTCCCGAGGAAAAACCGCTCCGGGAGCAAGGCACCGGGCCACCTGCTGCGAGAGAATGATCCGCTGCGCACGTGGCATCTTTCGTGCTGCGTGCCTTGTCTTTCGTGGCGCCGCGCCTCCCTTCGGGGCACGGTCGGCGCCGAAGCAGTCATTCGACCCTGGCCGTTTTCCGGAGATACCCACCTATGTTGAACCGTCGCACCCTCCTCACCACCGCTGGCGCCACCGTCGCGCTGGCCACCCCGCTGGCCGGCATGGCCCAAGGGCGGAAGGACGCCATCGTGATCGGCATGGCGCTCGAACCGCCGGGCCTCGATCCGACCGCCGGCGCCGCCGCCGCGATCGCCGAGATCGTGCAGTACAACATCCTGGAGACGCTCACCAAGATCAACGCCGACGGCAGCGTCACGCCATTGCTCGCCGAGAGCTGGGAAATCTCGCCTGATCTCAAGACCTACACCTTCAAGCTCAAGCGCGGCGTGAAGTTCCAGAACGGCGAGCCTTTCAACGCCGCCACCGTCAAGTTCTCGTTCGACCGCGCCGGTGGCGAGAAGAGCACCAACAAGGACAAGCGCACTTTCGCCAACCTCGCGACGCAGGTGGTGGACGACTACACCGTGGTGGTCATCAACAAGGAAATCGATCCCGACCTGCCCTTCGTGCTGGGCCAGGCCACGGCCGTGATCGTCGAGCCCAAGAGCGCCGACGCCAACGCCACCAAGCCCGTGGGCACCGGCCCCTACAAGCTGGATGCGTGGGCCAAGGGCTCGTCGCTCACGCTGAGCAAGTGGGAGGGCTTCCGCAGCCCCGCCACCGCCAAGATCAACAAGGTGACCTTCCGCTTCATCGCCGACACCGCCGCGCAGGCGGCCGCGCTGATGGCGGGCGACGTCGACGTGTTCACCCGCATCGGCACGCGCGTGGTGCCGCAGTTCAAGATGAACCCGCAGTTCCAGGTGATCCTGGCCGGTTCGCGCGCCAAGACCATCCTGTCGATCAACAACCAGAAGAAGCCACTGGACGACGTGCGCGTGCGCCGCGCCATCCTCGCGGCGATCGACCGCAAGGCCGTGATCGAAGGCGCGGCCGATGGCCTGGGCGTGCCGATCGGCAGCCATTACGTGCCGGGCGCGGCAGGCTTCGTCGACACCACGGGCGTCAATCCCTTCGACATCGAGAAGGCCAAGAAGCTGCTCGCCGAGGCCGGCGTGAAGACGCCGCTCGAACTCAAGATGACGCTGCCGCCGCCGCCCTATGCGCGCCAGGGCGGCGAGGTGATCGTGGCCCAGCTCGCCAAGATCGGCATCGTGGTGAAGGTGCAGAACGTCGAGTGGGCGCAGTGGCTCAGCGGCACCTACGGCAACAAGGACTACGACCTGTCGATCATTTCGCACGTCGAGCCCTTCGACCTGGGCAACTACGCCAAGTCGGACTACTACTGGGGCTACCAGTCGAAGGCCTTCAACACGCTGTTCGACAAGATCAAGTCCACCCCCAACGCCGCCGAGCGCAACAAGCTCCTGGGCGACGCGCAGAAGATGCTGGCTGCCGATGCGGCCAACGGCTTCCTGTACCAGCCGCAGTTCCCGACCATCGCCAAGAAGAACGTGAAGGGTCTTTGGAAAGAAAATCCGATCTTCGTGAACGACCTGTCGGCGCTTTCCTGGGGCTAAGAAAGACGTGTCTTCCTCCGCTCCTTTGAACGAACTCTCCGCGCAGGAACTCTCGGCCGCCTACCGCGACAAGCGCCTGTCGCCGGTCGAGGTGACGCAGGCCGTGATCGCGCACATCGAGCGCTGGGAGCCGCATCTGCAGGCCACCTGGCTCTTTCGCCCCGAGGCCGCGCTCGAACAGGCGCGCGCGTCGGAAGCGCGCTGGCAGCGCGGCGACGCGCTCGGTCCGCTCGACGGCGTGCCAGCCACCATCAAGGAAAACATCGCCACGCGCGGCGACCCGATGCCCGCCGGCACGGCTGCCGTCGACCTGAAGCCCGCCACTTCCGACGCACCGCCGGCCGCGCGCCTGAAGGAAGCCGGCGCGGTGATCGTGAGCAAGACGACCATGCCGGACTACGGCATGTTGTCCTCGGGCCTCTCGAGCTTCCACAAGCTGGCGCGCAACCCGTGGGACCTCGGCAAGACGCCCGGCGGCTCCAGCGCCGGTGCTGGAGCCGCCACTGCGGCCGGTTACGGCCCGCTGCATCTGGGCACCGACATCGGTGGGTCGCTGCGCCTGCCCGCGAGTTGGTGCGGCATCTTCACGCTCAAGCCGAGCCTGGGCCGCATTCCGATCGACCCGCCCTACATGGGCCGTGCCGCGGGACCGATGACCCGCACCGTCGGCGATGCCGCGCTGATGATGCAGGCGCTCTCCAGGCCCGACGCGCGCGACAGCATGAGCCTGCCGGCGCAGGACATCGACTGGGCCGCCTTCGACGTGTCGCCCGACCATCTGCGGGGCCTGCGCATCGGGCTGCTGCTCGACGCGGGCTGCGGCCTCGCGGTCGAGCCCGAGATCCAGACGGCGGTCGAACACGCCGCGCGCCTGTTCGAGAAGGCCGGTGCGGTCGTCGAGCCGATGCAGCCCTTCATGTCGCAGGCCATGCTCGACGGCATGGACCACCTGTGGCGCATGCGCTCGCTGGTGGACATGAAGGCCCTGCGCGCCGACCAGCGCGCCAAGGTGCTGCCCTACATCCGCGAATGGGCCGAGAGCGCGGCCGAGTTCAGCGGCGAGCATGTGTTTCGCAGCTTCAGCCAGTTCCATGCGACGCGCGTGGCGGCGGTGCAGGCCTGCGCGCGCTTCGACTACGTGATCTCGCCCGTGTCGCCGAACATGCCTGCGGCGGCCGAGGCGCCTTCGCCGACCAACGATCCGCTGCGTCCGCTGGAGCACATCGGCTTCACGGTGCCGTTCAACATGTCCGAGCAGCCGGCGTCGTCGGTGAACTGCGGGTATGCGGCGAGCGGATTGCCGATCGGGCTGCAGATCGCGGGGCACCGGTTCGATGATCTCGGCGTGCTGCGCGTGTCGCGCGCGTTCGAGCAGATTCGCGAGGCGCAGCGGCCTTGGCCTGTGGTGCCTGGGAACTGACACCCCTGTTCAGGGCGGCGAGCACGCCGACGGGGTACCTTGCTCCGCGAATGTCCCCCGCTTCGCTCCTCCTTTATTTCGCTGCGCAAGGCACCCCATCGGCGTGCTCGCTTTCAGAGCAGTCGTTGATCAGCGAAACACCCGCAGCGTGCCCAAGTGCGCAGGGCATCGGGTGCTCCACGCAGCGAAATAAAGGAGGAGCCGAAGGCGGGGGACATTCGCGGAGGGGAGTACCCGGTGGCCTGCGCACGCTCCCCCGAACTCAAGTCGCCGCGTAGCGCCCCGGCTTGTGGTTGATCCACAAGAAGAGCCCCATCACGACCGCAGCCAGCACCGACCATCCCACGCGCTGCGGCGGAATCACGAAGAGAGCGAGCAGCACCACCGTGCAGTCGATGCCGATCTGCACCTTGCCGGCCGGCCAGCCGCGCTTTTCCTGCAGGTACAGCGTGAGCACCGTCGCGCCGCCGAGGCTGGCGCGATGGCGTGCGAGGAACAGGCAGCCCGTGCCCAGCAGCAGGCCGCCGAGCACCGCGGCAAACGCCGGGTGCAGCGAATCGATCGACAGATAGCGCGGCGCCCAGTCGGTCATCACCGAGAGCAGCACGATCGCCGAGAAGGTCTTGAGGGTGAAGGCGCGGCCCATGTGGCGCCAGGCGAACCAGTAGAACGGCAGGTTCACCAGGAAGAACAGCTTGCCGAAGCTCACACCGGTGGCGTAGTGCAGCAAGAAGGCGACGCCCGCGGTGCCGCCCGTGAGCAGGCCCGCCTGGCCGAACAGCATCATCGCGATCGCGACGAACAAGGTGCCCGAAAAGATCGCTTGCGCGTCATCGAAACGGGAATGGCGCAGCAGATCCGGCAAGTTGGTGGGTTGTGGCGCGTCCATGGCGGGAGCGACGCAAATCCCGCGCCACCTCCGTTTGGCTCTGGCTTCACACCAGATGGGTGGCCAGCATCTCGCGGGCGCGGGTCACGAACGCGGTCTCGCCCCGGCGCCCGGGCAGGAGTTGGAACGCGACCTTGGGCAAGGCGGGCAGGCCGTGAGGCGGCGCCAACCGGGTCACGCCCTCGCACACCGCCGATTCGTTCAGGCACGCGACGCCCAGCCCCGCGGCCAGCGCCGACTGCAGCCCGGCCACGCCGGACGCCACATGCGCGAGCACATACGGCACGCGCCGCCGCCGGAGCAGCGCCACGGTGAACTGGTGCAGCGAGCAGGTGTCCGGCAGCGCCAGCAGCCGCACCGGTTCGCCTCGCGTCACCCGCAGGCCGGTGGCGCCCAGCCATGCGAGCGATTCGCGGCGGATCAGGGAACCCTTCGCGGCCTGCGCTGAAGCTGATGACGACGACGCACCCGCGATGTCCATCGCCAAGCCCACATCGAAGTCGCCGTGTGCATAGGCGGCCCGCAGCGCATCGCTCTTCAGGATGCTCACGTTCAGCCGCACCTGCGGATAGCTTTCGCCCAGGCGGCCGAGCAACTGCGTGAGATCGCCGGGACGGAAGTAGTCGGTCACCGCCAATCGCAGCTCGCCCTGCAGCGTTTCGCCGTGCAGGTCGCGGAACGCCTCGTCGCTGAGCGCGAGGATGCGCCGCGCGTACGCCAAGAGCCGCGTGCCCGCCTCGGTGGGCGCGACCCCGGCCTTGCTGCGTGTGAGCAGCGACTGCCCCGCCCGCTCCTCGAGCTTGCGCATCTGCTCGCTCACGGACGACTGCGAGAGGAACACGCGGGGTGCGGCGGCCGTGAGGCTGCCCGCGTCGATCACCGCCGCGAGGGTGCGAAGTTGTTCGAGGTCGAAGGACTGCATGGCCTTATCCATCCGTTTATCCGATGGATTCCATCATATCTTCCTGCTTTTCCGATGACCATCGGAATCCCACAATCACCCCATCGATCATTCATTCCACAGGAGTCCACCATGCCCCACATCGTTGTCCACCTCTCCGGCGAACCCGACGCCGCCCTCACCCGCAAGACCGTCGACGCCGTCGCCGAGCTCACGCAAAGCGTGCTCGGCAAGCAACTGCCGGTGATTGCCATCACGGTGCAGTACATCGCCACCGACACCTGGTTCATCGGCGGCCAGACGCTGGCGTCGCTCGGCAAGTCGGCCTTTCACCTGGACATCAGCGTCACCGACGAGACCAACACCAAGGCCGAAAAGGCGCGCTACCTGCGCGAGGTGCATGCGGCCATGGCGAAGATCCGGCCGGACCTGCACGAGGTCTCGTACATCCACGTGATCGATGCGCGCGGCGCGGCCTACGGCTACGGCGGAAAGACCCAGGAGTACCGCCACCAGCAGGCCGGGGTTTGAACCATCCGCGGGGGCGTGGCACCATGCCGCCATGCCCTCCGGAAACCCGCATGCCGCCGACAGCCTCGGCAATCCGCTCACCCTCCATGACCCCGCCAGCCTCGCACTGGTCGACGACTTCATCATGGGTTTCATCTCGACCGAGTCGCGCGCCGTCAACCTCATCGCGCTGGCCGACACCGATGCGAGCCCTATCGTGCAGGCGTACTGCGCAACGCTGCACCTCTTTGCCGAATCGCGCGATGCCGTGGCGAATGCGAGGCCATATCTCGCGAAGGCCGGGGCCGGCGCCGCGCGCGCCACGCCGCGCGAGCAGCGCTACATCGCGGCCGTCGAGGCGTGGGCCGATGGCGACATCGCCCGCGCCATCGCACTGCACGCGGAGCAGGCGCACGAACATCCGCGCGACCTCGTGTCGGTCAAGCTGGGCCAGTACCACTGTTTCAACACCGGCGACTGCCCCGGCATGCTGCGGCTCGCGCTCGCGGTGCTGCCTTTCGCAGCCGACGTGCCTTATGTGCACGGCATGGCGGCTTTCGGCTACGAGCAATGCCACCTGATGCGCGAGGCCGAGGCCAGCGCACGCCTGGCCATCGCCATGTGCCGCAAGGAGCCGTGGGCGCACCACGCGCTCGCGCATGTGATGCTCACCGAAGGCCGGCTCGCCGAAGGGCTCGCGTTCATGGAAAGCGTGTGCGATACCTGGATCGGGCTCAATTCCTTCATGGTCACGCACAACTGGTGGCACGTGGCGCTGTTCCTCATCGACCTGGGCCGCGACGCCGAAGCGCTCGCGGTGTACGACGAGCATGCCTGGGGCGTAGTCAAGGACTACTCGCAGGACCAGATCGGCGCGGTGTCGCTGCTCGCGCGCCTCGAACTCGCGGGCATCGACGTAGGTGCACGCTGGAACGACGTGGCCGGCTACCTGCTGCAGCGGCAGGCTGACCATGTGCTGCCTTTTCTCGACCTGCAATACCTCTACGGACTCGCACGCGCTGGACGCCCCGAGGCCGATGCGCTGCTGCACAACATCGAGGCCTTCGCGCCCGACGCGCCGCCTTCGACGCGCGCCGCATGGCAACGCGTGTGCGTGCCGGCCGCGCACGGGCTCGTGGCCCATGCGCGTGGCGATTTCTCAGGCGCCATCGAAGGACTCGGCGTCGCGCTACCACGCATGATCGAGATCGGCGGCAGCCACGCACAGCGCGACCTCTTCGAGCAGGTGTACCTCGATGCGCTGGTGCGCACGGGCAGCGAATCGACGCTCGCTGCGGCGCAAGGCATCCTGCAGCAGCAGCTCAACGGCCAACCCGAATCACTGCGGCTGCGGCGGCAGGCGGGGGCCGTCTATGTGCGCCTCGGCTTAGGACAACTCGCCGCAGGAGTTGCCTGAGCGCGCGGGCGCTCAGTCCTTGTTCTTCAGGTGCCGCGTCTGGTCGTAGGTCGGCTGCGGCGGCAGGTCGGCGAGATGGCGCGTGTCGGCCCACTCGACGATCTCGATTGCATCTGGCGCGGCCGGGTCCGCGATGCGGATGCGGTTGAAGCCCGCATTGGGAATGTCGCTCCGGCGCGGCCCGCTGAGGCTCAGCCCCTTGGCGGTGCGCCACACCATGTCGAGCACGCCGCCGTGGGTGACGACGACCAGGTGCTGCCCCTTGTGGGCGGTGGCGATGGTGCCGAGCGCCGCGACGATGCGCGCATGGAACTCGCGCGCCGTCTCGCCCTCGGGCATCGCGTGGTCCTCGCGGAACTCCAGCCACTCTTCCCACGCGCGCGGGTGCAGGCTCTGGATCTCGTCGGAGCGCATGCCCTCGACGATGCCGAAGTACTGCTCCCGCAATCCCGCCGAAGTGACCACCGGCAGCGACAGCTGCAGCGCCGCCGGGGCCGCCGTCTGCTGGGCGCGCATCAGGTCGCTGCTGATCAGGTGCTGCGCCGTCTCGCCCGCAAGCCTCAGGCCGATGCGCCTGGCCTGTTCATGGCCGATGTCGTTGAGCGGCACATCCGCATGCCCCTGGAAGCGCAGCTCGCGGTTCCAGGCGGTTTCGCCGTGACGGATCAGGATGATGTCGGTGGTGGTGTCGGGTTTGGGCGTTGGCATTGCCGCCCATTTTCCACCGGGCGCGTGACGCTCAGGCCTTTGCGGTGGCGAGCTGTTGCACGGCCGCCACCGCCTCGCCCACCAAACCCATGCCCGTGCCCATGCCGACGCGCGCGGGCGACGGCGTGAGCAAGGCCAGCACCCACGCGATGACGAAGCCGCCGACGATGGCGCAGATCACCACCACCGCGGTGTACGCGATGGCCTTGTCGGGCGGGCACTTCATCAGCACCGGCAGGCCGAGGTAGATCAGGTAGATGCCGTAGAGCGCCGCCACCGCGCCCAGCACCGACAGCGAAGGCAGCAGGCTGAAGATGCCGCCGATGAAGCCGGCCGTGCTTGCATAGGCCGACAGCTTGAGCGCGCTGATCTGGCTCTTGGTGCCTTCGAAGGTCGGTGCCATCGCATCGATGATGAGCGCGAGCACGAACACCATCACCAGCGACAGCACGTAGCCCACGACCATGTTGGCGAGCCCCGCGACGATCGGCACGCGGAAGTTGACGCCGAACATGCCGAGACCGATCACCGAGAGGCCGATGAAGCTCGCCACCGCCGGGATCAGCGCGAGGATCATCACGTAGTTCTTGTAGAGCGAAGCGGCATCGGCCGGCTCCGCATCGATCACGGGCCAGGTGGCCTTGGGCTTGAGCAGGATGTCCTGCACGCGTTGAACCAGGTTCATTTGTTGTCCTCGACTTGAAGCGCGAATGCGCGCGCGGGGTGCGTCACGCAGCGCCGCAAAGTATGTCGATCAAGACCCGCAATGGCTGCTGGCCATGAAGCCTATGCCATGTCCTATGCCGTGACCTATGCCGTTACGCCGCTTGCCGCGATCGCGCAGAATCCTTCCATGCCCCACCTCGTTCTACTGCCCGGCCTCGCCTGCGACGAGCGCCTCTGGGAGGCCCAGCGGCCTGCCCTTTCCCCCGCCTTCGATGCCCGCGTGAGCAACGTCCAGACACGCAACGACACCATCGAAGCCATGGCCGCCGCCGTGCTGCGCGAGCACGCGGGGCCGCTGGTGCTCTGTGGTGCCTCGATGGGCGGCATGGTCGCGATGGAAGCGGCCCGCCAGGCGCCCGAACGCATCGCCGGGCTCGCGCTGCTCGGCACGAGCGCGCGGCCCGAGACGCCCGAGATGTTCACGCTGCGCGAAGGCGCCATCGAACTCTTCGAACGCGGCGAGGCGCGCGACGTAATCGAGGCAAATGTCTATTTCGCCTTCCACCCGACGCAAGCAAATGACCCGGTGCTGGTGCAGCGTTATCTCGACATCGTGCTGGATGCCGGCACGGCCCAGCTCATCACCCAGAACCGCGCAGTGATGCGGCGCCCCGATGCACGCCTGCACCTGGCCTCGCTGCGCGCTCCGGTGCTGCTGATGTGCGGAGACGACGACAAGCTCGCGCCGCCCGAGCACACCCGTGAAATGGCGGCGCTGCTGCCGCAGGCCGAGGTGGTGTGGGTGCCGCAGTGCGGCCACATGCTGACGATGGAGAAGCCTGACTTCGTCAATGCGGCGTTGAACGCCTGGCTCGCGAAGACCTTCCCGTCGGCCTGAGGAGGCTCAGTGCAGTTGGCCGCCGGTCTCGGCCACGTCCTGCTTCACCGCGAGCGCGGTGGCGACCGCGATGCGCAGCGCCTCGGTCATCGTGGCGAGCGACATGCTGGGCGCACCCGGAAAGCGCGCCGCCTGCTCGGGCAGGTACGGAATGTGGATGAAGCCACCGCGCACGCCCGGCAAACCGGATACCGGATGCGTCGCGATGCGGTGCATCAGCCCGTAGAAGATGTGGTTGCAGACGAAGGTGCCCGCGCTGTTCGACACCGACGACGGAATGCCGGCCGCGCGCAGGTCGCGCACGATGGCCTTGATCGGCAGCGTCGAGAAATACGCAGCCGGCGCGCCCGGCACCACCGGCAGATCGATGGGCTGGTGACCCGCGTTGTCGGCGATGCGCCCGTCGTCGATGTTGATCGCGATGCGCTCGGGCGTGATTTCGGAGCGTCCGCCGGCTTGGCCTACGCAGAGCACCAGTTGCGGCTTCAATTCGTCCATGGCATTCGCCAGCGCTTCAAGGGCATCACCGAAGACGCACGGCATCTGGCGGGCATGCACCGTGGCGCGGCCGATCTTCGCGCCGTCGAGTGCGCGCACGGCCTCCCACGACGGGTTGATCGCTTCGCGGTCGAACGGGTCGAAGCCGGTCAGCAGGACGCTCGTGCGTTTCGCTTCGGTCTTGCTCATGCCGTGCACACCGTTCAGGCCATCGCGCGAACCGCGATGCCCTCGGCCTGCAGTCGCTCGCGGATGCGCCGCGCGAAGGCCAGCGCGTGCGCGCCATCGCCGTGCAGGCACACGGTCTGTGCATTGACCGCCACGGTGCTGCCGTCGATGGCGGTCACCTGGTGGTCGCGCACGAACGCGAGGGTCTGCGCGATCGACTGCTCCTCGCTCTCGATCAGCGCGCCGGGCTGGCTGCGCGGCACGAGGCTGCCGTCTGGCATGTAGCCGCGGTCGGCGAACACTTCCTCGACAGGCGTGAGGCCGGCGCGACGCGCGGCGTCGATCATGTTGCTGCCGGCGAGGCCGAAAAACTTGAGCGTGGGGTCGAAGCGGCGCACCGCCTCGCAGAGCGCATCGGCGAGCTCGGGCTCCTTCACCGCCTGGTTATAGAGCTGGCCGTGCGCCTTCACATGCGCGAGCTGGCCGCCCTCAGCCTTGACGATCGCGGCGAGCGCGCCGACTTGGTAGAGCACGTTGGAGACGATCTCGTCGGGCGGCAGATGCATGGTGCTGCGGCCGAAGTTCTCGCGGTCCGGAAAGCTCGGATGCGCGCCGATGGCCACGCCATGTTCGATGGCCCAGCGCACGCACTGGCGCATGGTCTTGGCGTCGCCCGCGTGCCAGCCGCAGGCGATGTTGGCGGAGCTCACGAGGCCCAGCAGCGCTTCGTCGCTGCCAGCGCCTTCGCCGAGGTCGGCATTGAGGTCGATGTGCATGGGGAAGGTTCCTTCTTCTTCAGCGGGCCGGCACCGGCGCGGCCCGCTGGCGGGTGCTCGCACAGTCTATGCCGTGCCCGGCCAGCCTGCCACGGCAAGCCCTTGTGCCACCTGCGCGAGGTAGCGCTGCTGGCCGGCCCAGGCGGCGAGCGATTGCGCCATGTCGACCTGCACCAAGCGCAGCTTGCCGTTGAGCGGCGCCTGTGCGAGCTTCCAGAGGTCGGCGCGGATCACCACGCCGATGCGGGGATAGCCGCCCGTCGTCTGCGCATCGCCCATGAGGATGATCGGCTGGCCCGAGGGCGGCACCTGGATCGTGCCGGGGATCACGCCCGACGAAAGCATGTCGCCCGCGCGCTTGCGCTTGAGTTCGGTGCCGGCGAGCCGGCTGCCCATGCGATTGCTCTGCGAGGTGATGCGCCAGCGCTCACCCCAGAGCACATCGCGTGCTGCAAGCGTGAACAGCTCGAACTCAGGGCCGGGCAGCACGCGCAGGGCGATGGCGCCATCGGCTTCTTCGGGGCCCCAGTCGGGCCCCCGCAGGCCGAAGAGCTTGCGCGCGCGCTGTGCAGCATTAAGGCGCGACGGACCCAGCGGCAGCTTGTCGCCCTTGCGGAGGGCTCGGCCTTCGTGGCCGCCGAAGCCGGCCTTGAGGTCGGTGCTGCGCGAGCCGAGCACAGGCGCCACATCGATGCCGCCCGCGACGGCGAGCCAGCTGCGCAGCCCCGCCTTCTTCGCGCCGGCTGCATTGGCACCCGAGAGCTTGAGCACCTGGCCCGCGGCCACCGGCACGCTCCAGCAGGGCCAGAGCGGCACGCCGTCGAGTTGCGCGCCGAAGTCGTCGCCGGCCAGCGCGATGCGCGTGTCGGTCTCGAAGCGCACTTCGCAGCCGCCCATCGTGAGTTCGAGCCCCGCGGCGCCGTCCACATTGCCGACCAGCCGGTTCGCGAGCGTGAGCGCCAGCACGTCGAGCGCGCCGCCGGGGCAGATGCCCAGTTGGCGATGGCCGTGCCGCCCGAGGTCTTGCACCGAGGCCAGCAGGCCGGGTTTCTGGACGACGATCATGTCTCTACGCTCTCGACGACGAAGCGCACGCGGTCGCCCGGGCGCAGCAGGGTGGGCGACTCGGCGGCCGGGTCGAACATCTCGAGCGAGGTGCGGCCGATGAGCTGCCAGCCGCCCGGCGACACCAGCGGGTAGATGCCGGTCTGCTCGCCGCCGATGCCGACCGAACGCGCGGGCACCGCGGTGCGCGGCTCCGCGCGGCGGGGCGTGGCGAGTTCAGGGGCAAGGCCGCCCATGAAAGCGAAGCCGGGCAAGAAGCCAAGCAGGTAGACCACGTACTCGCCCGCGCTGTGGCGCCGCACGACTTCCGCCGGCGTGAAGCCGGTGTGGGCCGCGACGTCGCCGAGATCGGGGCCGTGCTCGCCGCCATAGGCAACGGGAATCTCGACCAACCGGCCTTCGACGGCCTTGGCAGAAAGCTTCGGCCAGGCTTCGAGCACCTGCGCGGTGAGCGCATCGAGCTCGATCGCGGTCGGGTCGAAGGTCAGCGTGAGGTTGTTCATGCCCGGCAGCACTTCGCCGACACCGGACCATTCGCGGGCCTCGGCGGCCAGCGCCCAGATTCGCTGCTGCTGCACCAGCGTGGCCGGCGCCGGCAACTCGCACAGGAGCGCTGCATCCCCGAGCAGATGCAGGCGGGGTGGCGGCAAGCCGCTCATCGCGGCTTATTCACGGCCGAGGCTGCGGACCTTGGCGGCCAGCATGTGCTCGACGTTGGGCGAGACGAACTTGTTGACCTCGCCGCCGAGCATGGCAATCTCGCGCACGAAGGTGCTGGAGATGAACTGGTACTTGTCGCTGGGCGTGAGGAACACGGTCTCCACATCGGGCATCAGCGAGCGGTTCATGCCGGCGAGCTGGAACTCGTAGTCGAAGTCGGTCACGGCGCGCAGGCCGCGCACCATGGCCTTGCCGCCGCGCGCCACCACGAAGTCGCGCAGGAGCCCCGAAAAGCTCTCGACGGTGACCTGGTCGCTGTAGGGCTTGACGGCCTCGCGCGCCATGTCCATGCGCTCTTGCAGGTTGAACAGCGCCTTCTTGTGGTGGCCCGCTGCGACGGCGACGATCACCTTGGAGAAGAGTTGGGTTGCGCGACGCACCACATCCTCGTGACCGAGGGTGATGGGGTCGAATGTGCCGGGGTAAACCGCGATGACGTTGCTGGCCATGGTTGCTTCTTCCTCATGCTGCCGGTGCGGCTTGTTCGGCGGATTATGCAGTTGCCTCCGAGGCCAGACGCAACAGGTGGGCATGCACGGCGCCGGCTTTCAGGTAACGAAAGCTTGCGAGGCCGAAGGCTGCCAGTTCCTCGTCGTTCCATTGGCGCGGGGCTTCGAGATAAACGACGCCGCCGGGGCGCAGCGTGCGGGCCGCGGCGCGCAAGGCCGGTTCATAGAGCGCAACGCTTTCGAAGGGCGGGTCGAGGAAGACGGCGTGCAGGCTGCCCGCCGTCGTGCGCTCGAGCGCCGTGACGCCGTTACCGCGGTCAATGCGCACGGCCTCGGCCGACAGCTTGGTCTTGGCGGCCTGCAGTTGCGCGATCAGCCCGGCGTCCTGCTCGCACAGCAACACATTCGCCGCGCCGCGCGATGCGGCCTCCAGGCCCAGTGCGCCGGTGCCTGCGAAGGCATCGACGCAATGCCAGCCCGGCAGTTCGCCGCCACCCGCGCCGGCCAGGCTTGCGAGCCAGTTGAAGAGCGTCTCGCGCACGCGGTCGGGCGTGGGGCGCAGGTCGGGCTTGTCGGCCACCGCGAGGCGGGTGCGTTTCCATTGGCCGCCGATGATGCGGACCTCGTTGGGTCGCACAGGGCGCGCGGGGCGCTTGGCTGCGGGCGGACGAGGGGCTGCGGTGGCTTTCTTTTGGGGCATGCGGCGAGCTTAACGCCGCGGCATCGGCGGCTGGCGGTCAGACGCCCGTCAACGCACGACGCGCCAGCATCGCGGCCAGCACGAGCATGGTGCCGCCGATCAGTGCATCGAGCATCCGCCAGGCGCGCGGACGCGCGAACACAGGCGCGAGCAGCCGCGCGCCGAAGCCGAGCGCGGTGAACCACAGGGCGCTCGCCATCGCGGCGCCCATGACGAACCAGACCTTGAGCAAGCCCGCGTACTGCGCGCCCGCACTGCCCACGAGCAGCACGGTGTCCAGGTAGACATGCGGATTCAGCAGCGTGAAACCCGCCGCCTGCGCCACCACCGCCGCGCGTGAGAGCGACACGCCCTGCGCCGTCGCCTGCAACGCGCCGGGCTGGCGCGAACGCCAGAGCGCGCGCAAGCCGTACGCACACAGGAACGCCGCGCCGAGCCCCGCGAGCGCGGTGGCCAGCATCGGCCGTCCTTGCAATGCGTGCGCCATGCCGGCGACACCCGCACCGATCAGCACCGCATCGCCGGCCGCGCAGAACAGCACGACCGTGCCCACATGCTCGCGCCGCAATCCCTGGCGCAGCACATAGGCGTTCTGGGCGCCGATCGCGACGATGAGCACCAGGCTCATGAGGAATCCGTTGAGGAAGGCAGTGGCGGTGAATTCGGCAGGCATGGTGCGATCTTGTGGCGCGCCGCGAATTAACTCAAACTAAACCTACTAACTTCAATTCAGTTTGGCTAATCACGATGCTTGACTACGCCGCCCTCAATGCCCTGGCCGCCGTCGTGCGCGAAGGCAGTTTCGAACGCGCCGCGCGCGCGTTGAACGTCACGCCCTCGGCCGTCTCGCAGCGCGTGAAGCTGCTCGAAGAGCGCATCGGCGGGGCGCTGCTGGTGCGCGGCCAGCCCTGTGTCGCCACGGAGGCGGGCCTGCAGTTGTGCCGGCACGTGGAGCGCGTGGGCATGCTGGAGCACGAACTGCGCGACGCCCTGCCCGCGCTCGGCATGGGCGGCGAGGCGCACGAACGCGTCACGGTGCGCGTGGCCGTCAACGCCGACAGCCTGGCGACCTGGTTCATGGCCGCGGCCGCAGCCTTCGCCGTGCAGGAGGAAGCCGCGCTGCTCGATCTCTCGGTCGACGACCAGGACCACACCGCCGAGCGCTTGCGCAGCGGCGCCGTGCTCGCGGCGGTGACCGCGCTGGCCGAGCCGGTGGCCGGCTGCAACAGCGAGTCGCTGGGCACGATGCACTACGTGGCCGCCGCGAGCGCCGACTTCGTGAAGCGGCACTTCGCCAAGGGCGTGGGCGCGCGAACGCTGGCGAACGCCCCGAGCCTGGTGTTCGATCGCAAGGACCGCCTGCAGGCTCGTTGGGTGCGCCGCATCTGCCACCGCAACGTCGAGACGCCGCGGCATTGGATTCCATCGCCGAACGCGTTTGTCGAAGCGGCGTGCGCGGGCATGGGCTGGGGCATGCATCCGGCCAGCATGGTGGCCGACGCGATGCGCGAGGGCACGCTGGTGGAACTGGTGCCGGGTTCGACGCTGCCGGTGCCGCTCTACTGGCAGCAGGCTCGCGCGGCGCCGCAGTTGCTCCGGCGGCTCGGCACGGCGGTGCGTGCGGCCGCCACCAGCGGCCCGCACGCGCTGGCCTGACGGTTACTTTCCGCCGACCACCACTGTCACCATCCGCTGCGGCTGCAGCTTGCGTGCAAACGCCGCCTTGATATCGGCCGCCGTGACCGCGTTCATGCGCGTGGTCCAGGTATCGAGGTAGTCCAGCGGCAGGTCGTGCCAGGCGATGTTCGCGACGTTGCCGATCAGCTTGTGATTGCTGTCCAGCAGCAACGGGAAGCCGCCGATCAGGTTGTCCTTCGCGGCCTTCAGCTCACTCTCGGTCGGGCCTTCGGCCACGAACTTCGCCAGCACTTCACGCGACATCTTCACCGCCTCTTCGGCCTGGTCGGGCCGGGTCTGGAAGCCGACGCGGAACGCGCCCGCATCGAGCCCCGGCGCGAAGCCGCTGTAGATGCTGTAGGTGAGGCCGCGTTTCTCGCGCACCTCGTTGGTCAGGCGCGAGACGAACCCGCCGCCGCCCAACACGTAGTTGCCGAGGGTGAGCGCGAAGTGGTCGGGATCCTTGCGCGGATAACCGGGCTGGCCGATGAAGACGTGGGCCTGGGCCGAGTCGAACGGAATGCGCTCGTCCTTCGACGCGGCCAGTGCGGCCACCGGTGCGATCGCGGGCAGCGGCGCGCAACTGTCGGTGGCTGGCAGGCGCGACAGCAACGTAGTCGCCACCGATTCCGCCTCGGCACGCGTCACCGCGCCCACGATGCTGAGCTTGGCGCGGCACGGCACGATGAGCTGCTGGTAGCGCTGGCGCATGGCGGCGGTGTCGATGCGCGCCAACGTTTCCTCGGTGACCTCCTGCCCGTACGGATGCACGCCGTAGACGGCCTGCGCGAACGCGCGGCCGGCGATGGTCGCGGGCTTGGTGTTGGACTCCTTGATGGAAGCGTTGATACGTTCACGTTCGCGCAGCCAGACGTCGTCGGGGAAAGAGGGCTCGCCGATCTCGCGCGAGGCCAGCGTCACGGCCTTGCCGAGCAGCGCCGGGTCGGACAGCGTGCGCAGCGAATAGCTCATGCGGTCGGTGCCCGCACTCACGTCGAAGCTCGCGCCCAGGTCGGCCCAGGCTTCGCCGAGGGCATTCTGGTCGAGCGCGGGCTCGCCGTTCTTGCCTGCGCGCACGCCCTTCTCGACCATCGCCGAAATCACGCTGGCCAGGCCCGCCTGCGGCGCCGGATCGCGCCGGCTGCCGGCATCGAAGTCGACCTGCACATCGACGATCGGCAGCGCGTTGGTCGCGACGAGATAGATCTTGGCGCCGTTAGCGAGCGTCCAGTGCTGGATGGGGAGCGCGGCCTGCGCAGTGCCAAGACCGAGGCCGAGCACGGCGGTGCCTGCGAATACGGCGCGCAGCGCCAGTTTCTTGAGAGTGATCATGAGGGTTCCGGTCTTTCAGCGCATCTCGCCCGCGGGTGCCGCGAAGCCGCGACCGCGGGGTTTGGCTTCGAGCGGCAAGGGACGCAGCGTGGCCACCGTGAGCTGGTCGTCGCCGAAGTATTTGGCGGCCACGGCCTGCACCTGGGCGGCGGTGACGGCCTGCAGCCGGGCGACGATGCGTTCGCTCGCGTCGAGCGGAAAGCCCTGAATCCAGTTGCTGCCGAGTTCGCGCGCCTGCGCCATCACCGAATCGCGCTTGTAGGTTTCGCTGGCAACCCACTGCGTCTTGACGCGGGCCAGTTCGGCCTCGCCAACGCCGTCCTTGGCGATGCGCGCCACCTGGGCGCGCAGCGCGGCTTCGACCACTTCGGCGCTCTTGCCGTGGGAGGGCACGCCGTCGAGCACGAAGAGCTGCGGACCGCGTCCGATGAAGCCCGAATAGGCACCGGCGGAATCGGCCACCCGATCGGGGCCCTGCGTAAGCGCGCGATCCAGCCGTGCACCTGCGTAGCCATCCAGCACGGCCGAGAGCACCACGAGCGCCCAGGAATCGCTGTTCGTGTCGTCGATGTTCGCAAGCTGCGGCACGCGGTAGGCGAGCGACACATAGGCCTGCTCGGCGGGCGCCTTGAATTCGAGGCGGCGGATGCCGCGCTGCACCGGCTCGACGCGCGGCTTGCGCGCGGGCACGGCACGCGCCGGGATGACGCCGTAGTACTTCTCGGCCAGCGCACGGACCTTGGCGACGTCCACGTCGCCGGCCACCACGAGCACCGCGTTCGCGGGCACGTACCAGCGCTTGTGGAATTCGCGCGCGTCGTCGGGCGTCATCGCGTCCAGGTCGCTCATCCAGCCGACCACCGGACGGTGGTAAGGCGAGGCCATGAAGACGGCGGCGCTCTGCTGTTCGCCGAGCAGCGCGCGGGGCTGGTCTTCGGTGCGCAGGCGCCGCTCTTCCTTGACGACCTCGATCTCGCGCTTGAACTCGTCGTCGGGCCACTGGTTGTTGGCGAAGCGGTCGGATTCGAGCTTCATCACCTGCTCGAGGCTGCCGACCGGGATCTGCTGGTAATAGCCGGTGTAGTCGCGCGTGGTGAAGGCGTTTTCCTGGCCGCCGAGCTGCGCCACACGGCGGGAGAACTCGCCGGGCTTGATGTCCTTCGTGCCCTTGAACATCATGTGTTCGAGCGCATGTGCCACGCCGGAAGTGCCGTCGACCTCGTCCATCGAGCCGACGCGGACCCAGACCATCTGCACCGCGGTCGGCGCGCGCCGGTCGGGCTGGACGATCAGCGTCATGCCGTTCGCGAGGGTGAATTGCTGGGGACCCGGAGCCGCCGCGGTGGCGGCGGAGGTGGAAGCGGGGGTCGGCGTGGACTGGGCATGGGCAGGCATGGCTCCGGACGCCATCAGCGCCACCGCCAGCACCGCACCAGACGCAGTACTGCGTGGCGAGAGGTGTTTCATAGAATGGGTCGGATTGTAAAAAGCTCCCGATGTTCAGTTTCTTCAAGAAAAAACCGCCTGCCGAAACCCCCGACACGCCGGCGCCCACCCCGCCGGCCGCGCCGGCCCCTGCCCCGGAGCCCGCACCCACACGCTCGGTGTTCTCGCCTTCGAGCTGGTTCGGCGCGAAGCCGGCGGCCGAAGAAGCCCCGGTGACGCCTGCGCCGACGCCGGCCCCGGCACCCGTGCCGCCGCCACCCCCAGCGCCAGCGCCCACACCTGTCGCGGCACCTGCACCGGTTGTCTCGCCTGCCCCGGCCCCCGTTGTGGCGCCCACACCAGTGCCGGCCCCGGTCGTGCCGGCACCTTCTCCGGCGCCAGCACCCGCGCCTGTCTTCGTTCCACCGCCTCCACCCGCTCCGGCCCCTGCGCCCGTCGCGGCAACCGCCGTCGCCACCGAACGCAAGGGCTGGTTCGACAAGCTCAAGACGGGCCTGCGCAAAACGGGCACCGGCATCCAGGCCGTGTTCGTCAACGCGCAGATCGACGACGCGCTGTATGAAGAGCTCGAATCCGCCCTGCTGATGGCAGACACCGGCGTCAAGGCCACCGAATACCTGCTCGACGACCTGAAGGTCCGCGTCAAGCGCCAGATGGCCACCGACGCGGCGCAGGTCAAGGTGCTGCTGGCCGAAGCCATCGCCGACCTGCTGCGCCCGCTCGAAAAACCGCTGGTCATCGGCCAGTTCACGCCCACCGTGATCATGGTGGCCGGCGTCAACGGCGCGGGCAAGACGACCTCCATCGGCAAACTCACCAAGCACCTGGCCACCGAGGGCGCCTCGGTGCTGCTGGCGGCCGCCGACACCTTCCGGGCCGCGGCGCGGGAGCAACTGCTGGTCTGGGCCGACCGCAACACGGTCGAGATCGTGAGCAACGAGGGCGGCGACCCCTCGGCCGTGAGCTTCGACGCGGTGAACGCCGGCAAGGCGCGCGGCAAGGACGTGGTGCTGGTCGACACGGCCGGCCGCCTGCCGACGCAGCTGCACCTGATGGACGAGCTCAAGAAGATCAAGCGCGTGGTCACCAAGGCCGACGCCAGCGCGCCGCACGAGGTGCTGCTGGTGATCGACGGCAACACCGGGCAGAACGCGCTCGCGCAGGTCAAAGCCTTCGACGAGACACTGGGTCTTACCGGCCTGATCGTGACCAAGCTGGACGGCACGGCCAAGGGCGGCGTGCTGTGCGCCATTGCGCGCGAGCGGCCGATTCCGGTTTACTTCATCGGCGTCGGGGAGAAGCTCGAGGATCTGGAGACCTTCAACGCGCGCGAATTCGCGCAGGCACTTCTGGGCTGATTTCGGCACGATCCCGGAGTAAAAAAAAAGCGGCCCCCGCTCGCGCCGGGGCCGCTTCTCACTTTTCTTCTTCTCTCCCTTCCCCCTGGTTCTTTTGCCGTACGGCCCATTGGGCTGCGTCGGAATGCAGTGAAGATATTCGGCGGAGCGAATGCTCACCAGTGCCGAAAGTCATTGCCATTCGACTTTTACTTCGGCGATCGGATTGCAATTACTACCAAGGTGTTCAGGCATCGACCATTGAGGGCCGGGCCGCCACCTTCGACCCGGCAAGCTCGGCCATCGCCTGAAGCAGCGCAGCCGCCACGACCGGCTTGAACAGCACCGGCACCTGCGACTCCCGCACGCGCTGCAGGCGGGCGGGCGAGGTCTCGCCGGTGATCAGCAGCAGTGGGATTTCGGCGCGGCCCTCGCCCGGCCGCTGGCAGAGGCGCAGGCCGGCATCGAGGCCGTCGACACCGTCGGCCAAGCGGTAGTCGCACAGGAGCAGATCGAACGGGCGCCCTTCGCCGTGCGCCTTTTGCAGGGCTGCGGCAGCGCCGGCCTCGTCGGCCACGGCGTGCGCATCGATCGCGTGCGAGCGCAGCAGGCCCACCATGGCCTCGCGGATCTCGAGTTCGTCGTCCAGCAGCAGCACGCGCCCCGGCAGCGGCGGCGCGATCCTGCGTTGCGGCACCGGCGCCAGGTCTCCCGTCTCGGAGGGAAAGGCCGGCTGCAGCCCGCTGGCCTGCGCACGGGCGAGCGGCAGCACGACGCGAAAGTGCGTGCCGCGCCCCGGACGCGAATGCATCTGCACCGGATGGCCGAGCAGCCGCGACAGCCGCTGCACGATCGACAGCCCGATGCCCAGGCCCCGTGAGCGGTCGCGGCCCGGATTGTTGATCTGATAGAACTCCTCGAAGATGCGGCCCGACTGCTCGGGCGCGATGCCGATGCCGGTGTCGCGCACCTCGACCCACACCGAATCGCCGCGCTCGCGCGCCATCACCGTCACGCCGCCGTGGGCCGTGTACTTGAGCGCGTTGTCCATCAGGTTGGACAGCATGCGGTGCAACAGTTGCGGATCGCTGTGCACCCACAGGCCGCTGGCGCGCACCCGCAATTGCAGCTGCTTCTGCTCGGCGCGCGCCGAGAACGTGTGATTGAGCGGCAGAAAGAGCGCGTCGAGCTGCACCGGCTGCGGCACCGGCGTGATCACGCCCGCATCGAGCCGCGAGACGTCGAGCATGGTGTCCAGCGATGCACCGAGCGCATTCACCGCACGCATCAGGCGCTCTGCGTTGCGGCCCTCGGGGCGGTCGCGCAGTTCGTTCTCGAGCGCGGCGCCGAAAAGCGCGATGGCGTGCAGCGGCTGGCGCAGGTCGTGGCTGGCCGTGCCGAGGAAGCGGGTTTTCTCTTCGCTGGCGCGCTCGGTGGCGGCGATCTGCTCGCCCAGGCGCGCGGCCAGGGCCTCGTTCTCGAAGCGCAGCATGAGCGACTCGGTCAGCAGCCTGTGCTGCCCGATGCCCGCGCGCAGCGTCAGCAGCAGGTAGGCCGCGCCGGCCGCCGCCAGAAAAAGATGGAGGCCGTCGCCCTGCCATGCCAGCGCGGTGATCAGGCCCAGCGACATCGGCAGGGTGTAGCCGAAGAGCGCCGACTTCAGCGGCCAGAGCGACTGCGCCGCCCGGGCGCAGCTGCCCACGATCACCGCCATCAGCAGCGAGGTCATCGGCAGGTTGTCGTAGGGCACGATGAGCCACGGCACCACCGCCGTGATCATGCTGACCAGCGTGACCATGCGGGAGATCTTGCGCGCCCAGTACGCGCTTTCCCGCGCAGGGCGCAGCGGGGTCCAGCGCGGCGTGAAGAAGACGTAGATGTCGGCAATCACCAGGCCGCCGATCCAGAACAAGAGGCTCAGGTTGCGAAGTTGCGAATAGATGATGCAGCCGAACACCACCACGAACGCCATGTGGGTCAGCGTCGAGACGATGTAGGTGTCGTAGACGGAAGCGACGTGCTCGCGCAGCACCCGCTGGCCGAGGGCGTGGTCGGCGGACGGGTCGCTGGACGCCACAGTCGGCAAGCTCAGAAGCTCG
The DNA here is from genome assembly GCF_000184745.1 of Variovorax paradoxus EPS. NCBI lineage: Bacteria > Pseudomonadati > Pseudomonadota > Betaproteobacteria > Burkholderiales > Comamonadaceae > Variovorax > Variovorax paradoxus. Next base: position 5,473,628 of record NC_014931.1, read on the forward strand.
TCAATGCAGCGTGCTGATCAACTGGGCGCGCGAGCGCATGCCGAACAGCAGCAGGATGGTCGAGACGTGGTTCTTCACCGTGCCTTCGCTCAGGTTGGCGAGCTGGGCGATTTCCTTGTTGGCCTTGCCCTCGAGCACCCACTGCAGCACCTGCATCTGGCGCGGCGTGAGCTCCTGCCATGCGCTGGCGTGGGCGAATTCGGCATAGCCGGTGAGCGCCTTCGGAACGGTGGGCGGCGGGTTGTCGGCCGCATCGGGGTCCAAGAGGCCGCAGGCGCGGATGAAGCTCACCACCTCTTTCAGGTCGGCCGACTTGGGGAGGAAAGCGCTGGCGCCCAGCGCGAGCACGCCCTGCGCCAGCGTGCTGTTGCCCGTGCCGGACAGCACCACGATGCGCGCCGCCGGAAAGCGCAGCCGAAATTCCGCCAGGCCGCTCAATCCGTGGGTGTCGGGCAGCGCCAGGTCGAGCAGCACGAGGCCGATGGCGGATTGGTGGGCTTCGTACAGCGCGAGGGCGTCGGTGACGTTGCCGGCCTCGAAGACCTCGATGCGCCCGCCCGAAGAGCTGGCCTGCGCCTGCACCAGCGCACAGACCCCCAGGCGGAGCAGATCGTGGTCGTCCACGACCAGGATCGCGGTCGGTGCGCGAACTGGAAGACCCGCCCCGGCTGTCTCTGGCGGAGGCGTGGAAGAAGAATCGAAGGGAGCCACGCGTTTGATCTTAGCGGGGCAAAGGGCCGGCGACAGTGCCCTAAGTCATGCCGCGACGCACCCACTGGGCCGGAATTGCTACTTTTTCAGTAGCATTCGCAGCGCTTGCCCGCACTTGCCATCTGCCAGTGCCGTGGGCACCATCGAACTTTCGCCGCCGCATCGAACGGCGCTTCTTCAGGAGACTCAGGATGATGCACACCGCTGCCGCCCCGCTGGCTTCGAGCGACCGCAAGGTCGACCGGCTGCTCGCGCACTACGAGGAAAGCCACCGCAATCCGACCAACGAGCTGATCCACTACATCGCCATCCCGACCATCATGCTGAGCATCGTCGGGCTGCTTTTCGCGATTCACCCGTGGGTGGCCTATGTTTTCGTGGCTGCGAGCCTCGTCTATTACGCGCTGCTGCGCTCAGCGGCCTTCCTGGTGACGATGCTGGTGCTCACCGCGCTGGCCCTGGCGCTGGTGCATGCGATGGGCGGGCTCGTCTTGCCGATTTCAGCCGCCATCTTTGTCGTGGCGTGGATATTCCAGTTCGTGGGCCACAAGATCGAGGGCAAGAAACCGTCGTTCTTCGAAGACATCCAATATCTCTGGGTCGGCCCGCTGTTCGTTTTGTCGAAGCTGTTCCTGAAGATGGGCGTGCGTTGGTAGCTGCCGGTTTTCAGCTGCGCCGCGTGGGTTGCATGCGCATTGCCCTCGTCGGAAAACAGCAACCAGAGCACCACGACGACGGTGACGAGGCCCAGTCGGAGTTGGCTGCTCGTCCGGCGTCGGATGGCTGGTGCGATGTAGATGAAGCCGTCATCCCACAAGCGCAGCAGGGTCCGCTCACTCATCGCATGAACGCCTTGCTGTGAATCCGAAGACCGGAGGATTCTCTGCAATGGCCGCACGGCGCCTTCCCGCGAGGGCCCGCGCCTAGTTCTTCCGCACGTTCCAGTACAGGACGGCTGGCGATGGCAACAGTCCACTCACCACGCCACGGCGCACCGCGGCGAGCGCCTTGCCTTCGCCCAGCGGAGCGATCACGCCGCCTTCGAGTGCGCGCAGCTGGATTCGCGTGGCGATGTCCTTGCGCCTGACGAGATCTGTCGTCTCGATGAACTGCGACTTCAGTGCTTCCAGTTCCGGATCGGTCGGCCAGCCGAAGAAGCCCCTGTCACCGCTTCCGGTCAGCGCGGTGTAGGTGATCGGGTTGCTGGCATCCACGCCGCCCCAGAAGGTGATGAAGGCATTCCAGCCGCCGTTCTCCGGCAGGTCTTTCTTGGCTCGGCGCGTCACGAGCGTGGCCCAGTCGGTGGTCTGCACGTCGACGTTGAAGCCCACCTGCTTGAGCAACTGTCCGTAGACGGCGGGCATCTTGTTCAACGCCGGCACGTCGCCCGGCAGCAGGATGACGACGGGCTTGCCGTCGTAGCCCGATTCCTTCAGCAGCTTGCGGGCCTCCTCGAACTGCGGCTTGCCGGTGAAGAAGCCCGTCTTGTCGCTCGCATAGACCGAGCCGCACAGGTAGATCGAGGTGCAGGGCTTGTAGAAGTCGCGTACGGTGACCTGCGCGCGCAGCATGGCTTCCTGGTTGATGGCGAGCATGGCCGCCTTCAGCGCCTTCGGGTTGTTGAAGGGCTCGACCTTGTGGTTGTAGATCACGGTGAACGGCCCTGCGGGCATCACGTCGACCAGCTCGATTTTCTCGCTGGCGCGCATGTCGGCGTAGCGAGAGAGAGGCGCGATCTCGAGCATGTCGACCTCGCCGTTCAGCAGGGCGTTGACCTGCGTCTGCAGATCGCGCAGCAACACCCATTCGACGCGGTCCAGGTTCACCACCTTGCCGCCGGCGAGGCCCGAAGGTGCCTCCTTGCGCGGCACGTAGGCGGCGTTCCTGCGATAGATCACGCGGTCGCCGGGGCGAAAGTCCGCCTTTGCGAGCGTGAAGGGGCCGGAGCCGATCAGCTCGTCGATCTGCTTGTCGGCGGGCGTCTCGGCCACGCGCCTGGGCATGATGAACGGCACTGGCGGACTGGGCTTGCCCAGCGCGTCGAGCACGACACCGAAGGGCTGCTTGAAGCTCATGCGAAAGCCGTCGGGGCCTTCCGCGGCGATGCTGTCCATGGCCTCGTACATCTTCTGGCCGAGCGCGTCGCGCTTGGCCCAGCGGGCGAGCGAGCCAATGACGTCCTGCGAAGTGACGGGCGCGCCGTCGTGGAACTTCAGGCCCGGGCGCAGCGTGAAGGTCCAGACCTTGTTGTCGGCGCTGGCGGTGTATTTCTCGACCATCTGAGGCTTGATCGCACCCTTTTCGTCCATGCCGAAAAGCGTGTCGTAGATCATGAGCCCGTGGTTGCGCGTGCTGTTGGAGGTGGTCCAGATCGGGTCGAGGATCTTCAGGTCCGACGAAGGCACGGTGCGCAGCACGGTGTCGGCGGAGGCCGTGGCCGAGAACGCGAGGCACAGTGCCGGCAGGGCGGCCGTGAACGCGCGGCGCAGCGAGAGTGAATTGGCCATGAAGCCTTACTTTTTTCCGGAGGTGCCAGAGGGAAGCGGGAAAGGGGAGTCCGCGGACTTGCTCTCGCGCAGCTGGGCCAGCAGAGGTTCGAAGATGTCGAGCGAACCGGCCTCCGCATCGATGATCTTGCGCAGGATGCGGCGAAGGGTGCCCACCTCGGCCACGGAGAGGCAATCGACCAAGCGCGCTCCCACTTCTTCTTTCCCGAGGGGCTCAGCCATGCAGAACTTTCATGATCTGGCGCTACCGATATCTCGCAGCATTTTCGGGTCGACCACCACGAGCCCTTGGTATTCCAATGAAATCGCACCGGACGCCGCTATTTTTTTGAGCTGCCGGTTGACGGCTTGCCGGGTAGCGTGGAGAAGCATTGCCAGCTCCGCTTGGGATATCCGTACGCGAACCGAGGCCCCTCCCGATATGGCGACGCCGTAAAGCTGAGCAAGTCGACTCACGGTCAACGCGACCTGCTGCTGCAGCGAGCCCGCCGTCTGGCTTCGCAAGCTTTGAGCGTAGGTTCCATGCTGGCCCACCAGCATCAACGTCATGCTGCGCCAATGCATTGGAAAAGAATCGAGCAATTCGATCAGTAAAAGAGTCGGGAAATGAATTGCAACGACTTCCGTGTGGGCGCCAAACGCATAGACAACCCTGTTTTTCTTGGCAAATATTTGAGTAACGCCTGCCAGGCTGTCCGCGCCCAAAAGAAGAAAAGGAGATTGCTCGCCCAACTCGGTCACGCGAGACACCATGACTTGTCCGGACGCTATCAAGAATGTTCGAGGCGTTTGCTCCAATTCATTGGAAATTTCTTCACTTGGGTGATGATGCGCAACATGAGAGGCTAAAAGGAGGCGAGCCATCATCGAATGCGGCCAAGCTGAAAAAGCTGACGCTCTCCGCAGCGAAGCCTCCATCAGGACCATGTCATTGAAGCTACTTCGCAAGCCCATCATTTTCTCTTGACCTTCCCTCTTGATTTTCGACGGCGGGATAAGGTTCTGCCAGTGCCTTGAGGTCCAGAACCTGGATGCCGTTGTATTCCATTTGAAGAATTCCGGCAGAGGTCCAACTCTTCAATGCCTCACTGACCAATTGCCGACTGACGCAAAGAATTTCGGCGAGATCGTGCTGAGTCAGTCGCAAATGGATGTGGTCACTGGCATCCCGCACTCCGTATAGCGATGCAAGTTGATGTACCGTCAAACCAAGTCGATTCTTGAAAGCTCCAACGACTTGGCCGGCCGCCAAATCCATGGCTTCCCGCTCCTTGCCCAAAAGAAAATGACTCATCTCCTTCCATCGTTCCGGCTCTTCGTCGAGCAGCTCGAAGACGGTGTTTCCAGGAACATGAATGACGAGTGCGTCGGTCTGCGCGAAGTAAGTGAGCACACGTTCTTTCGCGTTCAGCATGTGCCAGAAACCCAGAAGGTCACCGGGTCCTCGCAGGATCATGCCCAGACGACGGGGGCTGTGGATGTCGCCCTCGGAAAACATCAGGTGGCCCTCCACGACAAGGAGGATTTTCGGTAACGGTGTGCCGGCCGATACCAAATCCCCGCGCTTATGCCAAGTCAGTACGGAAGCTACCAGCAGTTGGCTCATCGCGATGTCCGGCCACGCGGCGAAGCCCCGGAGCTGGCGAAACGCGCGCTCCATGAGCTGCTTGTTACTCGGAATGTACCGGCCAGTGACCAATTTTTCCTCCGTCGCACCCGTTGCAGATGCCCGGTTTTGCTTTGCAAGCATCGCCAAGTTCGCCATTACTGCATCAATTCCTGAATTTGCCAAGATAAATATTGGGCGCCCACGGTCTGTGCGAGCTGCACCTTCAACGGATCAGCCTGGCAAAAACAACGGATTTGTTCGGCAGCGGGATTTCAGTTATTCAATTGGAATACAGCCAAACTGGAATTTAATTTGCAATTCAAGCTATCCCAATTTGACCAGCGAATAACCCTGCCCGTAAATCGCCCTCAACGCATATCCATTTTCAGGTATGAGTTTCAATTTTTTGCGCACATTTGAAACACAGACATCTATGGGCCTGGACTTCGAGGATCGAATGTTTTTCTTCCAGACCTCGACCGAAATTTTTTCGCGAGGAATCAGCAGGTTGATATTCTTGAACAATTCAAAAGCAAGAATAAACTCCCTGGGCTTCAAATGGATTTGCTGGTCCCCCATCCATACCGAGTTCGAGCCTGAATCGAATCGATATTCACCAGATATGAATTTTCCCTCGGCCCTATGAAAAACCTCACCTCGCTGCGACAGCATTTCTATTCTCAACTTCAACTCTTCGTCATTGCAAGATGGGCAAACGATATCCAGTTTTCTAAATTCCGGAAATTTTCCATTCACATCGATCATTGAATTCAGCAAACCCAATGGAGCCACGAGCAGCAATGGAATATTGGAGGAATTTGAAATCTCCTTCAATTCCAACTTCATATCCTCGTCTTGCATTGCGATCAGCAAGCATTTGAATGCCACGCCCTTTCGCAGAATTACCAGCAGATCCTCCAATGAATAGACCTCCAGAGACGCGTGCCCCAAGGCGTCCAGTCGTCTGCGAAGGGGATTTTTTCGGCTGGTTGCGTCGTTCGAAAATTCGAAAAAACAGATGCTGCTTTTCTCGACATTTTCAAAATCACTTGATTTGTTTAAAGCCAGCATAAAAGCTCGAGCCTCCCCTGTTCATTTGAATTTTTCTAAAACATATTTAAGTTCTGCGTCGCAGTTTTTTCCGATCACGTGTTTCTTGTAGAAATTTTTTACGCGCGGACTTGCGACTATTTAGACACCCGATATCACGCAATAGAAACGTCGATCAATACGGAAGAGAAATTCGCCTCTTCCTGATTTGAATAGTGAGCAAACATCCAGGCGATTGCGCTTCATGTTGCGGTGTCCCGGTCATGGCGCGCCTCCCTCACCTCTGCTTCGAGCGAAGCCGTCGGTCTTCGCTTCGCAAGCGCTGCGCGACGCTCGGCCCACAGCACGATCAGCGCCCAAAGGTGCGTGACCACCCAGAACAGCGCAGCAAGCAGCATCAGCAGCCTGTCTATGCCGGCATCGGTCCAGAACCAACTCGCCGGCGCCTGCGCGCAGTGCGCCGAATCGACGGTTCCCGCGAGCGCAGTGGCTGCAAAGATGCGAAGAAGCTTGTTTGGCCCTCGCAGTGCATCGATGCGACTCATCTTTCGCGCAGCGCCTCGCGCGCCTTGTTGAGTGGCTTGAGCAGATAGTCGAGGACCGATTTGCTGCCCGTCTGGATATCTGCGGTAGCGATCATTCCCGGCACGATGGGGCGGCTCTTTCCAGACCTGTCCAGGAGGTGATCCACGTCGGTGCGGATGTAGACGCGGTAGTAGTAAACATCGCGCTTGACTTCGTCCTGGATCGTGTCGGGAGAGATCGTCGTGACCTTGCCCGTCAGGCCGCCGAAGATCGAGTAGTCATACGCAGTGAACTTGACTATCGCGTCCTGCCCCGAATGGATGAAAGCCACGTCGCGCGGCGAAATCCGTGCCTCGATCAGCAGTTTGTCGTCCAGCGGCACGATGCCCATGAACTTGCCACCGGGAGGAAGGACGCCGCCCACCGTGGTCACGGCGATGTCCTTGACGATGCCGCGCACGGGTGAGGTGAAGGTCAGCCGCGTCAGCGAGTCCGAGCGCCCGCGCGTGATCGAACCATGCGCTTCGACATCCGCATTCGCCTTGGCCAGTTCCTCACGCGCTTTCACGATGTATTGGTTGCGGGTATCGGCCGCCCTGGATTCGAGTTCGTTGATCTGGCGCTTCAGGCGCAGCACTTCGACATCGCTGGCAGCACCGCGTGCGACGAGCGGTTCAGTCAATGCAAGTTCGCGCCGCAGCAAGGTCAATGCTTGCGCAATGCCGGCCAGGGCACTCTGGAGGCTTTCGCGTCGCGAGCGATACAGATCGCTTTCGGTGTGCACAAGATCGGCATCCACCAGCACCTCCGCCGGAAATACCAGCGGCGTACCTCTGACTTCCGCGGTCAGCCGTGCGGACATGGCCATCGCTGCGCGGGCGCGCGACGCGCTTTCGTTCACCATCGATTCGGACTTGGTGCGATCGAACTGCGCCAGCACCTGGCCGGCGTTGACGATGTCGCCTTCGTGCACCTTGAGCTCGAACAGGATGCCCCCTTCCGGCGACTGAATCGTTTGTTCCTTGGAGGAGGCCACCACCTTGCCAGCACCGGTCGAGACTTCATCGAGCTCGAAGAACCAGGACCAGCCCAGCATCGCCACGAGCAATGCAGCGATCAACCAGATGAGCAACGACGACGGAGGAAGCGCCGGCTCGGAAGCCGCGTACTGAATTTCTTTAGTCATTGCCGTTGGAGAGCTTTCCCAGGACCTGCGCCTTGGTCCCGTCCATCACGATGCGGCCGCCGTCCACGACGATGACACGGTCGACCCACTGCAGCACCGGCAGCCGGTGCGTGGCCACGATCAGGGTCCGCGGCTCGAGCCAACTGCCGAGCGCAGCGATCACCTGGCGCTCGGTGAGTTCATCGAAGTGCGCGGTCGGTTCGTCGAGCAACAGGATCGACGGCTGCCGGATCAAGGTTCGGGCCAACAGCAATGCCTGTCGCTGGCCGCCTGAAAGACCGTGACCGCCCTCATGAATGAGCTCGTCGAGCCCTTGGGCGCGGGACTGCACGAAAGGCAGGGCACCGGACACGGCGACGGCCTCCATCACCTCGGCATCGGTCGCGAGCGGCATGCCCATCACGATGTTTTCGCGGACCGTTCCGTGAAACAGCCTTGCGTCCTGCGTCAGCAGGCTCATGTCCCGGCGCAGATCGGCCGGGTCTATCAACCCCAGTTCCAGGGCATCCAGAGAAACCTGACCCTGCTGCGGCGCCTGCAGCCCCGAAAGGATTTGCAGCAGCGTCGACTTGCCTGCGCCCATTCGGCCCAGCAACGCAACCTTCTCCCCGGCCTTGATATGCAGCTTGTCCACTTCGAGCGCGGGGCGCTTGTCGGTCTTGCCGTAACGAAACTGGACCCCCGCAAGGAGATAGTCGCCATGGAGTGCCGGTGCATGCACCAGCCGGGCCCCCTCGGGCTGATCGACCGGCCGCTGCATCAGCTGATCGAGCCCTTCGCGGGCGACCTTCGCCTGTTGCCAGCGCGTGAAAACAGACGACAGTTGCGCCAGAGGCGCGATCATCCGCGACGCGAGAATGGACGCTCCAACCAGTGCCCCGGTGGTCATCTCGCCCTTCATGACAAGGAAGCAACCGGCCAGCAACACCACCGCATAGGCGATGCCTTGCACCTCCTGGGTCCATGTCATCAGCAAACTGCTCAGAAAACGCTGGCGCATGCTGATGCCGGCTGCGACTTCGTTCATGTGATTCCATCGATTCTGGAAATGCGGTTCGGCGCGCATCAGCTTGATGTCGTCGATACCCTCCACCGCTTCCACCAGCATTGCATTGCGCAAAGCCGACTCGCGCATGCCCTCCTTGGCCATGCGGGCCAGGGGCCGTTGAGCCAGGAACCCTGGTATCAGCAGCAGCGGCACGGCGATCAACGCGACCCAGGCCAGCGGTCCTGCAACCAGCCACAGGACGACGACGAACAGCAGGAAAAAGGGAAGGTCGGCTACCGCGCCCACGGTGGTCGAAGTCAACAACTCGCGCACTTGCTCGACCTCGCGGACCTGGGCAATGAAGGAGCCGGTGGACTTGGAGCGAGCGTCGGTGCGAATGCGCAACGCGCGGCCGAAAACACGGTCCGATATCTTGAGGTCGACCCGCTTCCCGATCAGATCGGAGAGGTGGGTGCGAGACATCCGCAGCAAGAACTCGAAGACCAACGCCAGCATCACCCCGGCGAACAGCACCCAAAGCGTGGATTCGGATTGCGCGGGAATCACCCGGTCGTAGATCTGCATCGAAAAGACCATGGCCGACAACGCAAGCACGTTGGCAAACATCGATGCAAGCATGATGTCGCCGTAGCGGCGCCAATCGTGCAGGGCGATCGTCCAGAACCAGTTCGACCGATAGGGCTTGATGTATTCATCGACCCGCGCATCGGCTACCGCCGTTCGTGGACGCAAAGTGGCCAGCCGCAAGACGCGCGGCTGCAGCTCCTCGAGCGCCAGGCTTGTCTCGAGGCCCTCGTCGCCGCTCAGGACGACGCCGAGTTGGCCCTTTCCATCGGAAGTCCGGACAACGCCGACACTCCCATCGTCGAATTCAACGACCAGGGGCAGGCGCCAAGGGTCGCGCAACGCATCGCTGGAGGTGCTGAAGCGAAGCGCCAGTCCCAGTTGCCGTGCCATGCGCTCCAGCATCGCATCGAGCGGCATGCCGCGTTCCCAGGCCAGTTGAACGCGAACACTCTCTTCGGACGCTCCGATGCCGTAGTGGCGCGCCACGAAGAGCATGGCCTCGAGCCACGAGGGGTACTGCGATGGCAACGTCATGGCCGCACGTCCATTCCCTGAATGGTCTGGTTGTTCAGCCCATAGACCTCACGGGTCTGGCCGGTCGCACCGATGTAGGCGATGCGCTGGTCCCAAAGGTCGTGCTGGACGGCCTCTTCTTCCGCCGCCGCCTGGTAGATCTCTTGCTCGGCATTGAGCAGATCGAGGATGGAACGCGTTCCCAGCTTGTACTGCTCGCGATACAGGTCGCGCGCGATGGCGATGGTCCGCTTGCGTGACGCCAAGGCACCCAGGCGCGCCTGGGCTCCGATGATCTGCTCGCGAAAGCTCCGTGCCTGGTCTCCGACACGAAGCCGCGCGGTTTCCACACGCTGGCCGGCCGCCTCTTCGGCGGCGATCGCGGAGCGCACCTGTGCATCCAGCGCACCGCCCTGATAGAGAACAGATGACAGATTCAATGCAATGGAATGATTGAGGCCCCGTTCCGGGGCGTTGGAGTTGGCGTTGGTGCCAGCCATGGCCTTGTTCGCCGAGGCATCCAGGCTGAGCGTGGGATAGCGTTGCGCGCGCGCGATATCGATCTGTGCCGTGGCCGCCTGGCGTTCTGCCCGGGCGACAAGGACGTCGGGCAACAAGCCGTCGTCGGGGACGATATCCATGGGAATGGACCTTGCGAGCTGATCCGGCAGGGGGGCAATCACTTGCGGAACCGCACCTCCCAGAAGCGTGCGCAGACGTTCACGCCACTGCGCCAACTGTGTTTGCACCTGCAGACGGTTGGCTCGGGCGCTGTCGACACGCGACTCCGCCTGGATCGGATCGGACTGGGTACTGATGCCCGCGCTCGCGCGCAGTTGCGCCGTTTCCATCACCTTCTCGACGGCTTGAACCTGATCCTTGGCAATGTCCAGCAAGGTCTGATAGCGATGGACCTGTACCACGGCCTGCGCCGCTTCCAGGGCCACGGCGTCGAGTTGCTTCAGCACCATGGCTTGCTGGCGCAACACCTGCGCTTCGGATTGCTTGACCGCGCCGGATACCTTGCCGAAGTCGTACAGCATCTGCGAAGCAGAGATCGAAGCCTGGGTACCGCTGCGAGCAGTAGCCGCACCGTTGCTGCGGCTACCGCCCACGCCCACGCGAACTTGCGGATAGTAGCCAGCACGGGCGACGTCCACCCCTCCCTCGTGTTGCAACAGCGTGGCAATCGCATCGCCAATGGACGGGTGCCGGCCTACCGCCAGTTGCACTGCCACGGTCAACTCCAGGGGACCTGCCACGACCGGCATATCGAAAGCCTTCGATGGCGACATGGTGCCGAGGTCTCGAACGAGTTGGCTCGGTGCAAGGCGTCGTGCGGGCCGCAATTGCAAGGCACCCTCCGCGCCGCGTTCGTTCGCGGCGACCTCGCGCGGAGCCGATGCTGCGTCGTGCCGGCCTTGCGCCATCACTGGTGCACAGGCCAAGGCCAGCCCGGCCAGACCGGCAAATTGGAGAGTGAACATCACAACCGAAGCCCGCCCTCAGACAACGAACGTCACGGCAACGTCGCTGTCGACCAGCAACTGTCCCTGGTTTGCACCGACGCTGTTGTAGATCTTGTAGACCTGCTCGCCGCTGCTCACGGTTCCGGCCGGGGTGGATATCCATTGGCTGGAATTCGCCACGGTCACCGTATCGCCGGACCCACCGTCGATCACCAGTTGGTGGCGCGACACTTTATGGCCCAGCCCGTTGCCGAAGGTCGAGTTGTTGAAGACATTGACTGCCGCATTCATGTCCATGACGTCGAGCAAGGAAAGCTTCAGGTTCGTGTCTTTGGTACCGTCTCCCAAGTCGATGCGCTCGAAGTTGGCAATGCGCGACATGCCGACCGACACGTTGATGAAGCCGATGCCTGCGTTGCTGATGCCGGTCAAGTCGAGAGACGTCACGTCCGACAACTTCAGTGTGTCGATGCCATTGCCTCCGTCCACCCGGGCCAGTCGGTCATTGCTTTGAACGCCCTTCGACAGATAAGAGAGGTTGTCGGCATTCAGCACCACGGTGTCGTTCCCCGATCCGCTGTAGATGATGTCAGCGCCTCCATTGCCGACGATGGTGTCGTCTCCCGCGCTGCCGGTCAGGAAATTGCTTCTCGACGTACCCACCGCGCTCCCGCTGTCCGAGGGCAGTGCGCCCAGCGAAGCGCCACCGGTGAAGATCTTGCTGTTGTGGCCTTCTTTGGCGGAGGCGTTGTACGAACCCGCAAAGAAATCAGCGAGTCCATCGCCGTTGTAGTCGAACATGCCCACGAGCGAAGCCCCATCGGCCTGCTCTTCAGGAACAACAATGCCGGTTTTGTCACCCAGTCTCAGCGGATCGACTGCGTCGGTACCTGTCTTGCCGAAAATGATGTACGAGTCGTTGCTACTAAATGTCGCTGCACCAATTTTGCTAACCGAGGCGTCGGTCTTTGAGTAGTTATTTCCGTAGGTACTGATAGCGACGTCGGCCAACCCATCGCCATTGACGTCGCCAATGCCCGCCACCACGCTGTACGCGGTGACTTGGGTTCCTCTACGGCTGGTATCGATCACGAAACCATTGCTACCCAGGCCGGCTGCCGTGAGTGTGATTGGGCCTTCTTGGGTGCCGCCGAATACGACGAAAGCCTGATAGCCGTCCTGAACGATGACATCCGCGAATCCGTCGCCGTTCACATCGCCCGCCGCGCTGACCGCCTGCACTTGATTGGCCTTATCGGCGTTCGGGCCTGTGATCCAGGAACGATTTGCCGTGCTCGAGATGCCTCCCTCCCTGCTGCCAAAGAAGATGCCGTGGCTCGTTACCAGGTCGTTCAGACCATCGCCATTGAAGTCGCCCACTGCGTCGCTGTGCTGTGCCCCGTTGTAGGCGCCGCCTCCGGAGGACATGCCGAAGTTCAGATCCTTCTGGATGTTGGCCGAAGTGATGGCACCCGCGGTGCCGTATTGGACAGACGAAGTCTGCATATCCTTGCCGTCGCCGAGGCGAACGAAGTCGGACAGCCCATTGCCATCCAAATCACCCGCGGCACCAACGCCTCGGGTGCGGAATTCTTGAGAATTAACCCAGGCCGTACTTTTCTTGTCGCCAAGATAAACGTAGGCAGTCCCAAATCCATCTCCGTTCCTGTTGGCGTACTGGGTAACAACGTCGTTGACGCCATCGCCATTGATGTCGCCGATCCCCGATTGGTGATACACCGAAGGATTGCCGGGCGTGAGGTCGATAGTAGAGGCGCCGAGCACTCTTCCGCCAAGCAGAATGTCCCGGGCATCGCTGACGTATACGCCCGTCAAGACATCGTCGAAACCATCGCCGTTGACGTCACCGGCGCGTGCCGAACTCCAGACATACGTTGGTCCAACCTCTATGGGCTTCTCGGTCGGTCCCAGGATTTGAATAGAAAAGTCGTTGCTTGGGGCGCTGATGTTTCCGGCCGCATCTTCCGCTTCGACGCGGTATGACCGAGTCCCGTTGACTTGATACCGTGGGGTGAACAGCCACTCGCCCGATTCGTTGGCGGTGGTGGACCCCAGCAGCGCGTAGCCGCCGTCCAGGTGCGCGCCATAGACGCGGACGGTGCTGAACGCTTCAGCACGGCCGTTCAGTTGAGGCGTGTTGTCGTCGGTGACGATTCCTGCTCCGAACGCACCCATCTTCGTTCCAACGTTGTCGATGAAGGTAGTGATCGTGGGCGTCTCGATCGATGTGTCTACCCGGTAATCGGGGTTGTCAGCCACTGCGGCATGAGACAACAGGGCATTGTTTCCAGCCGCGTCCAGCAGCAGCCCTCCGTTCGGGGTCAGGCTGTTGGCAAGAATACTGATGCCGTTGCCATCGCTTTGACCTGGCATCACCGTGTACTCGAAGACCAGCTGAGTGGTCCCGCTGCCCGATGCGTATTTGGCCTGGACTGTGGTGCCACCGATGTTCAAGGCCAGTTGGGGCGATCCAGTGACGGTGGTCGCTTCGCTCAGGATGACCGTGACCTTGATCACATCGCCAGCATTCGCAGTCTGGTTTTGGATGGAGGTTGCGCTAGTGATGGCAACGCTCGTGATGACGCTGGGCGCACCATCAAACTCCTGGCTGGCCTGTGGAGCCGCCAGGCTGCCGTTGCCGCCCAGGTCCATGGCCGCGTTCGCGGGCACGTCGACAGTGATGACACCGCTGCCGATGGTCGGCGGCGTGACCACCAGCGTGTAGACGTTTTCGCTCACACGGCTGAAGGCGCCCTTGGTGCCTGCGCTGATGACCACGTCGGCGGCATTGAAGCCGCTGACCGGCTCGCTGAAGGTGAAGGTGAAGGTGACGTCGCCCGTGGCGGTGCCGACGGTGTCGTCGGTGATGGCCACGCTCGGCGCACCCGCTGCCGTCGTGTCGTAGGGCTGGCGGGCCTGCTTGGCCGTCAGGCTGTCGTTGCCGGCCTTGTCCTTGGCCGCACCGGCTGGCACGTCGACGGTAATGACACCGCTGCCGCCGGCCAGCGGCGTGACCACGAGCGTGTATTCGGTATCGCTCTTTTTGTCGAAAGCGCCCTTGGTGCCGGTGTTCAGGAGCACATCACCGACCTCGAAGCCATCGACCGGCTCACTGAAGGTGAACGTGAAAGTGATGTCCCCTGCGGCGGTGCCGGCGGTGTCGTCGGTGATGGCCACGCTTGGCGCGCCCGCTGCCGTCTTGTCGTAGGGCTGGCTGGCCTGAGCCGCAGCAAGGCTGTCGTTGCCGCCCAGGTCCTTGGCGGCACCTGCTGGCACGTCGACGGTGATGACACCGCCGCCGGTGGCAGGAGGCGTGACCACCAGCGTGTAGACGCTGTCGCTCACGCGGGTGAAGGCGCCCTTGGTGCCGGCGCTGATGACAACGTCGCTTGCGTCGAAGCCGGTGATCGGCTCGCTGAAGGTGAAGGTGAACGTGACGTCGCCCGTGGCTGTACCGGCGGTGTCGTCGGTGATGGCCACGCTCGGTGCGCCCGCTCCCGTCTTGTCGTAGGGCTGGCTGGCCTGCTGGGCCGACAGGCTGTCGTTGCCGGCCTTGTCCTTGGCCGCACCGGCTGGCACGTCGACGGTGATGAGACCGCTGCCGCCGGCCGGCGGCGTGACTACGAGCGTGTATTCGGTATCGCTCTTTTTGTTGAAAGCGCCCTTGGTGCCGGTGTTCAGGAGCACGTCACCGACCTCGAAGCCATCGACCGGCTCACTGAAGGTGAAGGTAAAGGTGACGTCTCCCGTGGCGGTGCCGGCGGTGTCGTCGGTGATGGCCACGCTCGGCGCGCCTGGCGCCGTCTTGTCGTAGGCCTGGCTGGCTTGCTTGGCAGCCAGGTTGTCGTTGCCGCCCAGATCCTTGGCCGCGCCGGCTGGCACGTCGACGGTGATGACACCGCCGCCGGTGGCCGGAGGCGTGACCACCAGCGTGTAGACGGATTCGCTCACGCGGGTGAAGGCGCCCTTGGTGCCGGCGCTGATGGCCACATCACCAGCCTCGAAGCCGGTGACCGGCTCGCTGAAGGTGAAGGTGAAGGTGACGTCTCCCGTGGCAGGGCCGGCGGTGTCGTCGGTGATGACCACGCTCGGTGCGCCCGGCGCCGTCTTGTCGTAGGCCTGGCTGGCCTGAGCCGCAGCAAGGCTGTCATTGCCGCCCAGGTCCTTGGCGGCACCTGCTGGCACGTCGACGGTAATGACACCGCCGCCAGTGGCCGGCGGCGTGACCACCAGCGTGTAGACGCTGTCGCTCACGCGGGTGAATGTGCCCTTGGTGCCGGCGCTGATGGCTACATCACCAGCCTCGAAGCCGGTGACCGGCTCGCTGAAGGTGAAGGTGAACGTGACGTCGCCCGTGGCGGTGCCGGCGGTGTCGTCGGTGATGACCACGCTCGGTGCGCCCGGCGCCGTCTTGTCGTAGGCCTGGCTGGCTTGCTTGGCCGCCAGGCTGTCGTTGCCACCCAGGTCCTTGGCCGCACCGGCTGGCACGTCGACGGTGATGACACCGCCGCCGGTGGCCGGAGGCGTGACCACCAGCGTGTAGACGGATTCGCTCACGCGGGTGAAGGCGCCCTTGGTGCCGGCACTGATGGCCACATCACCAGCCTCAAAGCCGGTGACCGGCTCGCTGAAAGTGAAGGTGAAGGTGACATCACCCGTGGCGGTGCCGGCAGTGTCGTCTGTGATGACCACGCTCGGCGCGCCCGCTGCCGTCTTGTCGTAGGGCTGGCTGGCCTGAGCCGCAGCAAGGCTGTCGTTGCCACCCAGGTCCTTGGCGGCACCTGCTGGCACGTCGACGGTGATGACACCACCGCCGGTGGCAGGAGGTGAGACCACCAACGTGTAGACGCTGTCGCTCACGCGGGCGAAGGTGCCCTTGGTGCCGGCACTGATGGCCACATCACCAGCCTCGAAGCCAGTGACCGGCTCGCTGAAGGTGAAGGTGAACGTGACGTCGCCAGTGGCAGCGCCGGCAGTGTCGTCGGTGATGGCCACGCTCGGCGCGCCCGCTGCCGTCTTGTCGTAGGGCTGGCTGGCCTGAGCCGCAGCAAGGCTGTCGTTGCCGCCCAGGTCCTTGGCGGCACCTGCCGGCACGTCGACGGTGATGACACCACCGCCAGTGGCCGGCGGCGTGACCACCAGCGTGTAGACGCTGTCGCTCACGCGGGTGAAGGCGCCCTTGGTGCCGGCACTGATGGCCACATCACCAGCCTCAAAGCCGGTGACCGGCTCGCTGAAAGTGAAGGTGAAGGTGACATCACCCGTGGCGGTGCCGGCAGTGTCGTCGGTGATGGCCACGCTCGGTGCGCCCGGCGCCGTCTTGTCGTAGGGCTGGCTGGCTTGCTTGGCCGCCAAACTGTCGTTGCCGCCCAGGTCCTTGGCGGCACCTGCTGGCACGTCGACGGTGATGACACCGCCGCCGGTGGCCGGAGGCGTGACCACCAACGTGTAGACGCTGTCGCTCACGCGGGCGAAGGTGCTCTTGGTGCCGGCACTGATGGCCACATCACCAGCCTCGAAGCCGGTGACCGGCTCGCTGAAGGTGAAGGTGAAGGTGACGTCACCCGTGGCGGCCCCGACGATGTCGTCGGTGATAGCCACGCTCGGCGCGCCCGCTCCCGTCTTGTCGTAGGCCTGGCTGGCTTGCTTGGCAGCCAGGTTGTCGTTGCCGCCCAGATCCTTGGCCGCGCCGGCTGGCACGTCGACGGTGATGACACCACCGCCAGTGGCAGGAGGCGTGACCACCAGCGTGTAGACGGATTCGCTCACGCGGGTGAAGGCGCCCTTGGTGCCGGCGCTGATGGCCACGTCACCAGCCTCGAAGCCGGTGACCGGCTCGCTGAAGGTGAAGGTGAACGTGACGTCGCCAGTGGCAGCGCCGGCAGTGTCGTCGGTGATAGCCACGCTCGGCGCGCCCGCTCCCGTCTTGTCGTAGGCCTGGCTGGCTTGCTTGGCAGCCAGGTTGTCGTTGCCGCCCAGATCCTTGGCCGCACCGGCTGGCACGTCGACGGTGATGACACCACCGCCAGTGGCAGGAGGCGTGACCACCAGCGTGTAGACGGATTCGCTCACGCGGGTGAAGGTGCCCTTGGTGCCGGCGCTGATGGCTACATCACCAGCCTCGAAGCCGGTGACCGGCTCGCTGAAAGTGAAGGTGAAGGTGACATCACCCGTGGCTGTACCGGCGGTGTCGTCGGTGATGGCCACGCTCGGTGCGCCAGGCGCCGTCTTGTCGAAGAGCTGGCTGGCCTGCTTGGCCGCCAGGCTGTCGTTGCCGGCCTTGTCCTTGGCCGCACCGGCTGGCACGTCGACGGTGATGACACCGCCCTGGCCGACTGGTGGCTTGACCACAAGCGTGAATTCGGTGGGGCTCTTTTGGTTGAAAGCGCCCTTGGTGCCGGCGCTCAGGACCACGTCGTCGATACCGAAGCCATCGACCACCTCGCTGAAGGTGAAGGTGAAGGTGACGTCGCCCGCGGCGGAGATGTCGTTGGTGATGGTCACGCTCGGAGCCATCGCATCTACGGTCGCCGTGGTGGGAGGACTGATATTTCCGGCAGTATCCTCGGCCACCACCGTGATCACAGTTCCGTCACCCAACGGGATTGTCGGTTTGATCGTGAACTTCCCTTCGGGATCGACCACCGCGACGCCGATAACCTTATCGCCAACCCTGGCGACCACGCGCCCCCCAGACTCGCCTATCCCGGTGATGGTTCCGCCATTCGTCGGATCCACAGTTGGTGCGATTGGCGGCACGCCATCTACGGTCGCTGTGGTGGGAGGACTGGTATTTCCGTCAGGATCCTTCGCCACCACCGTGATCACACTTCCATCGCCCGGCGGATTTTTCGGCTTGATCTCGAAATTTCCGTCGGGACCCACCACCACCTCGCCAATAACCTCGTCTCCAACCGTGACGATCACCGTACTCCCAGGCTCAGCCGTCCCGGTAATCGTTCTGCCATTCGTCGGCGCCACGGTCGGCGCGGCTGGCGCCACCAAATCCAGAATGTAAGGCCCACCACCATCGCCGCCACCGCTGCCCGCCAGCCCGGAAAGAGCAAGCCCGCCACCGAGCGCCCAAAACAGAACACTGAGATCAGTGCCTTCATGGATCAGCAGCGGCTCGATTGAGTCGATTGGCGTGTAGGTAGCGACCAGATCCGCCGGTCCCTCGGTCAACTTAACCAAAACCAGTTGCTGTTGGCCTTCTTCGTTGGAATCGCGAAGCACCAGATCGCTCTTGAGACCATTGAAACTCTTGAAAAAATCGCGAATTACAACGACCTTATTTCCAACATCGGTGACCAGAAGGTCATCGCCGACTCGCTTCATTTCCTTAATTTTTGTACTTGCGCTCGCGAATTGCACTACCGACGCTTCCGTCAGCCGAATTTCGCTCGACTGCGCGTTCACGCTGATCGCGGTCGTTTTAGTTGTAATAACAATTTCGCTCATGACTGGCCTTTGATACAAATTAATGAATACCGGAGTCGGACGTCCCACCTGAACGGTGAACATTCCTCCAAATTAGGAGTTTTTTAAATTGCAAGGAGATTCATCGCGTCGCATCAAATGACTCGACAGGCCAATCAATGCACCCAGTGAGTGCTCAGTAGAGCGCAATAAAAAAATAGAAAGTTTGCCGAATCGAAATCTTCACGCTTCTGGTGCGGAAGAAGGGAGCGGATTGTGTAATCCATCCAATCGAGAGCGAAACTCAAATGTCATGAGAGTTGCTTTTGACGGCGCCAAACCTTGTCAAATGTGAAAAGATGCCCATAGATAGAGGAACAATGGCTTCATCCAGCGCGGAACATGCCCGCTTAGACACCGCACAACATCCCCGTTTTATGCGAATAGTAGTAAGTGCGATGGCTGAAAAAGATCCAGCGGGGATACGAAAAGAAGTGGACTACCAGGCGGTAATTGATCTATTCGTACGAACATAGTGTTCGGGCGGTGGCGCTGAGCTCGGAAAATGCCTCACAGTGGCATTCATCGACCGGGTTATTCCAAAAAGAATTCCCAAAGGGTCTCGATGGTTTACTCACCAATTGGTCGATTTGGCCGCATTCAAGATGCCGAGTTCATCAGCAGGATGCTGGATGCTGCCGTTTAAACGGCGGTAGATCAGAATGGCCGGCCCGTCTTCCGCCCGATCGCAGTGCCACGATCCGGCCGGCATCCCGCGGTGCCAATCACCTACGCCCAGCCTTGGCTGCGCGTCCCACCGATGGCGCATCGGGCTCCGCACGCCGACCTACCCTCCGCCTGTGGCGCCATCCATCCCTGGTGCGGCGGGAATGACGTTCCAAGAACATGCGGCGATTCATCTGAAAAATCCGGAATTTTTGACCGCCTGCGACAATCAAAAACACCGTTCGTCAGTGCTTTTCGTCAGTGCTGCAAGGGACGGAAGGAGCGCCAAGCTGTTGATGCCAAAGGAATCGGGGTTCCATTCCCGGTGAGATAAGTCGCAAAGCCAGGCGGAACGGCCAGTAGCCTTTGGCTATCGACGCGATAAGAACTCAGGGGAACCCTGGGTTTAGCACTCCCTCTAACCGAGTGCTAATATGGCCAATACAAAGGAGTTTCCCCTGATGACAACGCTGTCTGGAGTCTCTGCCAACCAGCTGGCCGTCGCCAATCCATGGTCGATGGTCCCCCCGCTGGGCAACCTGGATGCTTACATTTCGGCCGCCAACCGCCTGCCGCTGCTCACGCTCGAAGAAGAGCAGGGCTTCGCTCGCAAGCTGCGCGACCAGAACGACCTCGACGCCGCCGGCGCGCTGATCCTGTCGCACCTGCGCCTCGTGGTTTCCATTTCCCGCCAATACCTGGGCTACGGGCTGCCGCACGGCGACCTGATCCAGGAAGGCAATGTCGGCCTCATGAAGGCCGTGAAGCGCTTCGACCCCGATCAAGGTGTGCGGCTGGTGAGCTACGCCATGCACTGGATCAAGGCCGAGATTCACGAGTACATCCTGAAGAACTGGCGCATGGTCAAGGTCGCGACGACCAAGGCCCAGCGCAAGCTGTTCTTCAACCTGCGCTCGATGAAGCAGGGCTTCAAGGCCGACTCGGCCGCGTCCGACAACGGCACGCACCGCGAAACGCTGAGCCCCGATGAGGTGTCGCAGATGGCGACCCGGCTGAACGTCAAGCCCGAGGAAGTGCTCGAGATGGAAACCCGCCTGTCGGGCGGCGACGTGCTGCTCGATCCGGGTCCGTCAGACGACGGCGACGAAGCCTTCGGCCCGATCGCCTATCTGGCCGATGCCACACAGGAGCCGACCGCGCTGCTCGAGTCGCAGCAGCGCGACCGCCTGTCGAGCGACGGCATTGCGACCGCGCTCGAAGCGCTGGACGCTCGCAGCCGCCGCATCGTGGAAGAGCGCTGGCTCAAGGTCAACGACGACGGCTCGGGCGGTATGACGCTGCACGACCTGGCTGCGGTGTACGGCGTGAGCGCCGAGCGCATTCGCCAGATCGAAGTCGCGGCGATGAAGAAGATG
Organism: Variovorax paradoxus EPS; assembly: GCF_000184745.1. Lineage (NCBI taxonomy): Bacteria > Pseudomonadati > Pseudomonadota > Betaproteobacteria > Burkholderiales > Comamonadaceae > Variovorax > Variovorax paradoxus. The sequence continues at coordinate 5,494,316 of NC_014931.1, forward strand.
AAGAAGGCGCTGGCGGACTACGCGTAAGCCGCCGCCCTCTTTCAGCAAAAAGCCCGGCAATGCCGGGCTTTTTCATGGGCCTTTGGAGAGCGTCCGCAGAGCTCGCTTGGCGATGTAGCACGTCGCATCGGTGTCAGATTCCACGACCCATCGTTTGCACAGCTTCTCGACCCATTCCCCTTGCGTCTTGCTCGCATCGTTGAGCCAATTCGCGACCGAGTTCTGCACGTAGCGGCTGCCATCCGCTCGCAGCGGCTCGATCAGCGGCAATGCGCGCCAAGGTTCCGCCTTGAGTGCCTCGATCTGCGCACACCACACGCCGCGCGGGCGTGTGAGTTCGCTCGCGAAACGGCGGATGTTCGGATCGGCGTCGAACACCCACGGCTGCAGCAGCGCAAGCGCTTCATCGAGCGAGACGATGACCGCGTCCCGCACCGCCATCCAGGCGATCTCGCGCACGCCGAAATGCGAGTCGGCGGCGAAGCGGCGGACCGCTTCGAGCTGCGCCGGCAAAGGCAATCCGGAAAGCGCGACCCACTGCGCGGCCCAGCAGCGCGCCACATCGCTCGCGTGCGTGGCCAGCCGGTGCGCGACGGCATCGCGCTCGGCGTGAAGCGAGGTCAGGTCGTAGAGCGCGCGGGCGATGTGCGTATGCCGCTGCATCGGCTTGAAGGCGCCGAGCATGGCAATGGTGTCCACCAGACGTTCGCTTGTTGCATCGAGCCCGACGTGCCCTGCCACGCTGCGCGCCAACTGCGGCAGTTCAAGCGCCAGGAATTCGTTGAGATTGACGGTCTCGAGCAACCCGTCGTTGAGGGCGCGCAGCACTTCGGGCGGAATGAGCGCGATGCGAAAGGCGCCTTTGCGCGTCTTCAGGTGATCGACCGACGCAACAACAGCGACAGCGGCATCCACGCGCCGTTCCTCCTCAGGAACCCAGCAGCGTCTTCAGGTCCGACACCATCGACGGCACGCCCGCGCCGTAGCGCGCGTAGAGACGCAGCCGGCCCTGCGGGTCGTAGATGAAGCTCGCGGCCGAGTGGTCCATCGAATAGCTGGTGGGCGTCTTGCCGTCGACCTTCTTGTAGTAGACCTTGAAGTCCTTGGCCGTTGCGGCGAGCTCGTCGGGCGTCGGAATCAGCGCGACGAAGTTCGGGTCGAACGCGCCCATGTAGGCCTTCATCACTTCGGGCGTGTCGCGCGCCGGATCGACGGTGACGAACAGCACCTGCAGCTTGTCGCCGTCCTTGCCGAGCTGCTGCTTGACCTGTGCCATCTCGGTCATGGTGGTCGGGCAGACGTCGGGGCACTGCGCGTAGCCGAAGAACAGCACGACCGCCTTGCCCTTGAAGTCGGCCATCGTGCGGACCTTGCCGTCGGCGTCCTTCAGCGAGAAGTCCTTGGCGTAGTCAGCACCCGTGATGTCCACCGCATTGAAGCTCTGCTTCGGCTCGCTGCAGGCCGAAAGCCCCATGCCCAGGGCCGCCATCGCCATGCTGCCGGCGATCAGTTGGAGAGCGTTGCGCTTGTTCATGGGAGCGGTCGAGTTCGATTCAATGGAGATAGTGATCGACGAGCAGTGCCAGAAACAGCACGCTCAGATGGATCAGCGAAAAGCGGAAGGTCTTGCGCGCGAGCGTGTCCGAGTAGTTGCGCCAGAGCGCGAACGCATAGCCCGTGAAGCCGATGCTCACGACCACGGCGACCGCGAGGTACAGCCAGCCGCTCATGCCGTAGATGAAGGGCATGAGGCAGGCCGCGAAAAGAATGAAGGTGTAGAGCAACACCTGCAGCCGCGTGAACTCGTTGCCATGCGTGACCGGGAGCATCGGCAGGCCCGCCTTGCGGTAGTCCTCGACGCGGTAGAGCGCGAGCGCCCAGAAGTGCGGCGGCGTCCACAGGAAGATGATGAGAAAGAGGATCAGCGCCTCCGGACCCACGTCCCCGGTCATCGCAGCCCAGCCCAGCACCGGTGGCATCGCGCCCGAGGCGCCGCCGATCACGATGTTCTGGGGCGTGAGCGGCTTCAAGATCACGGTGTAGATCACCGCGTAGCCCACGAAGGTGGCGAAGGTCAGCCACATGGTGAGCGGGTTGACGGTGAACCACAGCAGCGCCGAACCCGCCGCGCACAGCAGCGCCGAGAACACCAGCGCCTGCAGGTCGCTGAGCTGCCCGCGCGCCGTGGGACGCCACGCGGTGCGCTTCATCTTGGCGTCGATGCCCTTCTCGACCAGGCAGTTGAATGCCGCCGCCGCGCCGGCCACCAGCCAGATGCCGATGCAGGCGAGCACGGCACGCTGCACGTCGAACCACGAGGGCAAGCCGGGCACGGCGAGCACCATGCCGATCAACGCGCAGAACACGATCAGCTGCACCACGCGCGGCTTGGTCAGCGCGTAGAACTGGCGCAGCACGTTCGCGGTGCTGGTGTGCTGAACGGGGATCGGGGTGCTCACGCTGGCGCTTTCTTCGAGGTGGAGGTCGTGGAGGTACCGCGTGCATTGTCGTCGGCACGTGCCGTTGCGGTTAAGGCGACTTCACGGCGGCTTTCGCACAGCGCCCAGGTCAGCACCACGGCCAGCGCTGCGGCGCCGCCGGTGTGCAGCACCGCTGCAGCCAGTGGCCAGCCGAGCAGCACGTTGCCGAGACCCGTGGCGAGTTGGAGCAAAGCGAGGCCCGCCAGCCAATGGGCCTGGGGGCGTAGCGCGTCGATGCGGCGCAGGCGCCAGGCGAGCACGCCGAGTGCGACGAAGACCGCGTAGGCCATCAGCCGATGCGCGTAGTGGATCGCGGTGAGCGCCGAGAAATCGAGTGGCTGGCCGTCGCCGGTCACACCGAGGTGGCGCCAGATCTCGAAACCCTGCGCGAAATTCATCGGCGGCCACCAGCTGCCCTGGCAAGTCGGGAACTGGGTGCAGGCGAGCACTGCGTAGTTGGTGCTGACCCAACCGCCGAGCGCGATCTGAAGCACCAGCAACACGGTGGTCGCGATCAATCCGTTTCGGAGGGCAGGCGATATCGGCGTGGGCAAACGGTCCGCGGCAGCCTGCCGGTAGTGAACGGCCTGCAAGCAGAGCAACGCCAGCAGCACGATGGCGCCGAGCAGATGCAAGGTGACGATCGCGGGAAAAAGCTTCCAGGTGACGGTCATCGCGCCGAAGGCGCCCTGCAGGCTGACCCAGACCAATGTGAATGTGGGCCATCCGGCACTGAGCGTCGCATGGTCGCGGCCATCGACGGGCGGAGCGCCCGTCCACGACTGGCGCAGCCGAACGATCCACGTTGCCACTGCGAGGACGAGGATCAGCACGCCCACACCCGTCGCCAGATAGCGATGGACCATCTCCACCCACGCCTTGCTGTGCGTCACCGGCCCGGTCGGCTGGGCCGACTGCGCCATCGCGATCTCGTGCCGCGCGCCGACCGGGCTGGCGTTGCCGTAGCAGCCGGGCCAGTCGGGGCAGCCGAGGCCCGAATCGGTCAAGCGCGTGAAGGCGCCGAACAGCGTGAGGTCGAAGGTGAGAAACAGCGTGAGCACCGTCAGCGCATGCAGCCGCCGCGCCGGGCCATGCCCCGCGTTGCGGCGCCACACCCAGACGAGCGGCCCGAGCGCGATCAGCACGCCGGCCGCCATCAGCCAGGCGATCGGTGCAAGGTCGTACAGGGAGCTCGTGTCCGTCATGGGCAAATCAGCGGCCGGGTTCGTCCCACGAGGACGAGGCGCGCAGCAGGCGATCGATGTCGCGCTTGGCGCGGCTCGCACCGGCGGCGTCCATGCGCGCGGGGAAACGCATCATCCAGTTGCCCATCGGGTCGACCACGTAGAGATGCTCGGCGAGGGCGTGACCGGAAACGGGGGCCAGCCACTTCGCCAACTGGTCGGCCGGCACGCGCAGCACCGTCGCGCCATGCAGGCCGTTGTTCAGGCGCTCGGGGATCGGCGCGGCATCGCTCACGAGCCAGACACGGTCCATGCGGTCCTTCTCGCGGCCAAGACTCTCGCGCAGTTGCCGCTGCAGGTACAGCTGCTGCTCGCACAGCGCATCGCAGGCCGCATCGGCCACCGCCACCAGCAGCCACTGTCCCTTGAGCGTGGCGACGTCGACCGGCGCGCCGTTGCGATCGGTGGCGGTCAGCCGGGGCAATTCGCGCTGCGGGTTGATCAGTTCGCCATAGACGCTGCGGCCTTCGGGCCGGATCACGTAATAGGTGAAGTACGAGGCGATGACGGGTGCGGCGCACATCAGCAGCACCGCGATCATCTTCCAGCGTCCGACGACCGTGCGCCGGCCCTCGGCGCCGTCGAGCGCCTGGTTGGGCGACGGCATCGAGTGCACCGTCAGGCCCAGCGGCTCGTCAGAGGCGGCGCTCATCGCGTGCGCGGCGCCGCGAGCGGCGGAAGGGGGTGATGAATTGGAACCAGACATAGAGGATGACGACGAGGGCCGAGAGGCCGAACCACTGGAATGCGTAACCGTAGTGCCTCTCCAGCCCCAGCGCCGGGGCCGGCCAGTCGCGCTGCAGGCCTTCGGAGGCCGGGCCGGTCTGCTGCAGCGACACGTCGGTGCGCAGCGGCAGCTTGGTTTCGGCACGGAACGCCTCCAGGTCGAGATTTTGCCGGATGGCCGAAGACCCCTCGGCGGCCGGTGCCTGCACGGGCGCGGAAGCCGCCGGAGCGGGCGCCGGGGCGGCCGCTGTCGACGATGTGCCCAGCTCGAGCAGATGGCTCGGCGGCGGCTCGATCAGGCCCGTGACCTCGACGATGCCGGCCGGCGTCTCGACCGCCCCGAGCTTCGTGCGATCGACGAAATTGCGCTGCACCCAGCCGCGCTGGATCATCACCGTCTGCTCGGTGCCTTCGAGCGCGAACGGCGTCAGCACGTAGAAGCCGGGCACGCCGTGCATCTGGCGGTTGTCCAGGTAGACCGTCTGCGGCGTGAGCCAGAGGCCGCGCAGGCGCACCGGCCGGTGCAGCGCATCGCTCGCCTGCGGCAGCGCGAGGAACTCGGCCTGGTCGAGCGCGGGCTTCTGCTTTTCGGCATCGATGCTGGCCTGCAGCGCTTCTTTCTGCGCCGCGCGCGAGAGCTGCCAGCGGCCCAGCGAGACGGTGGCGGCCAGCGTCAGGATGGCCGCGATGGTGACGAGCCAGAAGCGGCCTCGGCGGCGCGGTGCTTCGGCGTTCAGGGGTTCAGGGATCACTGGAGAGGACGGGGCGTGCGGCCGATAATGCGGGTCATGAAATATTTCGTCGCCCTGGTGTTCCTGGGGATCTTCGCGAGCCTCGGATTTGCGCTGTACTTCATGCTGAAGGACGGGCGCAACGGGCGCGCCAAGAGCGGCGGCATGGCGCGCGCTCTCACCTTTCGGATCGGCCTGTCGGTGTTTTTGTTCCTCTGCATGCTGCTCGCCTGGAAACTCGGCTACATCCAGCCCACCGGGCTCCCGCTCGGCAAGTAGATGGTGCTCGTTCCAGGAGAACCATGAAAAAGGCGCCTTGCGGCGCCTTTTTTCTGGAATGACGCGAGGCTCTTCGCTCAAAGCCAGTAAACCAGCATGTAGAGACCCAGCCACACCACGTCCACGAAGTGCCAGTACCAGGCGGCGCCTTCGAAACCGAAGTGGCGCTCGGGCGTGAAGTGGCCCTTCTGCAGTCGCAGCGTGATGAACAGCAGCATCAGCATGCCGATGAACACGTGCAGGCCGTGGAAGCCGGTCAGCATGAAGAAGGTCGAGCCGTAGGCGCCCGAACTGAGCTTCAGGTTCAGTTCTGTGTACAGGTGGTAGTACTCGTAGCCCTGCACACCCAGAAAGATCACGCCCAAGAGCACGGTGAGCCACATGAAGCGGATGGTCTGCGCACGATGGCCGGCACGCAGCGCGTGGTGGGCGATGGTGAGCGTCACGCCCGAGCTGAGCAGCAGCGCGGTGTTGATGGTGGGGAGCCAGAATGGACCCACGGTCTGGAACGGCTCGACGATGTCGGCCGGCGACCCGGTCACTCCAGCGGCCACGCTCGGCCACACAGCCTTGAAGTCGGGCCAGAGGATCGCGTTGTCCAGGCTGCCGAGCGTCGGCAGCGCATGGGTGCGGGCCCACCACAGCGCGGTGAAGAAGGCGCCGAAGAACATCACTTCCGAGAAGATGAACCAGCTCATGCTCCAGCGGAAAGAGAGGTCGATCTTGTGCCCGTACTGCCCGCTCTCGCTTTCGCCGATGGCCGCACGGAACCACACGAAGAGCGTGGCGAGCCAGCCGACCATGCCGGCCGCGAGCGACCAGGCGCCCCACTCGTGGCCATTGATCCACTGCGCCGCACCGAGGATCACGAAGAACAGACCGATCGCGGCCATGACCGGATAGGCCGAGGGTCCGGGCACGAAGTAGTAGGGCGTGGTGCCGTGGGTGGTTGAACTCATATCAGCTCCTGGCTTTCTTTCTTCTCTCGATTCAATGGATTCTTGTTTGTCGTGGGTTTCGTCAGCCCGTGGCAACCACATACCGCACCAGCAACACCAGCCCGACGACGAAGACGATCACCGCGGCGAATGCCACCGCGATGATGTGCAACGGATTCAGCTTGCCCAGGTCTTCCTGGTAGGCGCTGTTCTTGCGAACGCCGAAGAACGACCAGCCCACCGCCTTCACCGTGTCCCACAGCGTGGCCTTCGGCTTGTTCGATGGCGGAACGGTCATCACGAGCGCGGCTCATTGGCGGTGCTTGTGACTGCGGCCACCGGCGCGGCCGGCGTCTTGCCGCCCACCTCGAAGAAGGTGTACGACAGCGTGATGGTCTTCACGTCCTTGGAGATCTTCGGGTCGATCACGAACGCGACCGGCCACTGCTTCTTCTCGCCCGGATCGAGCGTGTACTGGTTGAAGCAGAAGCACTCGAGCTTGTTGAAATAAGGCGCGGCCTGCTGCGGCGCGTAGCTCGGGATGGCCTGCGCGGCCATGCGGCGGTTCTGCACGTTCTGAAACTCGTAAATCACCGTGTTGAGCTGGCCCGGGTGCACCTCGATGGTCCGCTCGGCTGGCTTGAAGTCCCAGAGGCCGCCGCGCACGTTGGAGTCGAATTCGACCTTGATCGTGCGGGTCATGTCGACCTGCGTGTTGTCGGGCACGCGCACGTTCTTGCCGCCGCTCGCACCGCCCGGCACCTCGAGCTCGGAGAGCGCGAGGATGTTGATGCCGGTCATCTCGCAGATCGCGCGGTACATGGGCACCAGCGCATAGCCGAAGGCGAACATGCCGCATGTCACGACGGCGAGCTTGCCCACCATGCGGACATTGGCGCGGCGGATGCGTTGGCCGAGACTCATGCGTGCTGCTCCGGTTCGTTGGCCAGCGGTCAGCGACCGCTGAAGAAGACCATGCGCACGATGAAGCCGATGAAGAAGATCACCGCGATGGAGGCCAGCGTGAGCCCCATGCGACGGTTGTTCCTTCTTTGCTCAGGCGTCGTCATTTCGTGCGGTCGATCAGCCGATCACCTTGGTGGCGGTCGCGTCGAGCTTGGGCGGATTCTCGAAGGTGTGGAACGGGGCCGGCGACGGCACTTCCCACTCAAGGCCTTCAGCCGCTTCCCACGGCTTCTGCGAAGCCTTCTCGCCCTTGCCGCGCATGGTCGGCAGCACGACGAAGAGGAAGAAGTACACCTGCGCGAAGCCAAAGAAGAAGGCACCGACCGAAGCGAGCGCGTTGAAGTCGGCGAACTGCATCGGGTAGTCGGCGTAGCGTCGCGGCATGCCCGCGAGGCCCAGGAAGTGCATCGGGAAGAAGGTCACGTTGAACGAGATCAGCGACCACCAGAAGTGCACCTTGCCGCGCGTTTCGTTGTACATCACGCCGGTCCACTTGGGCACCCAGTAGTAGAAGCCCGAGAACATGGCGAACAGCGAGCCGGCTACCAGCACGTAGTGGAAGTGGGCCACCACGTAATACGTGTCCTGCAGCTGCGTGTCGATCGGCGCGACCGCGAGGATGAGGCCGGTGAAGCCGCCCATCGTGAACACGAAGATGAAGCCGACCGCGAACAGCATGGGCGTCTCGAAGGTCATCGAGCCCTGCCACATCGTGGCGATCCAGTTGAAGATCTTCACGGCCGTGGGCACCGCGATCAGCATGGTCGCGTACATGAAGAACAACTGGCCGGTGAGCGGCATGCCGGTCGTGAACATGTGGTGCGCCCACACGATGAACGACAGGATGGCAATCGACGAGGTGGCGTACACCATCGAGGCGTAGCCGAAGAGCTTCTTGCGGGCGAAGGCCGGCACCACCTGGCTGATGATGCCGAAGGCCGGCAAGATCATGATGTAGACCTCGGGGTGGCCGAAGAACCAGAAGATGTGCTGGTACATCACCGGGTCGCCGCCGCCGGCGGGGTTGAAGAAGCTGGTGCCGAAGTGGCGGTCGGTCAGCGTCATCGTGATGGCGCCTGCGAGCACCGGCATCACGGCGATCAGCAGGTAGGCAGTGATGAGCCAGGTCCAGCAGAACATCGGCATCTTCATCAGCGTCATGCCGGGGGCGCGCATGTTGAGGATGGTCACGATGATGTTGATCGAGCCCATGATCGACGAGGCGCCCATGATGTGCATCGCGAAAATGCCAGCGTCCATCGAGGGGCCCATCTGCAGCGTGAGCGGCGCGTAGAGCGTCCAGCCCGCAGCGGGTGCGCCGCCGGGCATGAAGAACGAACCCACCAGCATCAGCGCCGCGGGAATCAGCAGCCAAAAGCTGAAGTTGTTCATGCGCGCGAACGCCATGTCGGAAGCGCCCACCTGCAGCGGGATCATCCAGTTCGCGAAGCCCACGAAGGCCGGCATGATGGCGCCGAACACCATGATCAGGCCGTGCATGGTGGTGAACTGGTTGAAGAGCTCGGGGTTCACCAGTTGCAGGCCGGGCTGGAACAGCTCGGCGCGGATCAGGAGGGCCAGGATGCCGCCCACCATCAGCATCGTGAAGCTGAACAGCAGGTAGAGCGTGCCGATGTCCTTGTGGTTGGTCGCGAAGACCCAGCGGCGCCAGCCGGTGGGTGCCGCGTGATGCTCGTCGTGGCCGTCGTGTGCGTGGTCGCCGTGGGCGTGACCGTGGGGGTCGAGGACTGCACTCATTTCGTTGTTCCTTGCAATTTCTTCTTCGCGGGGCGCTGCTGCTGGCGTATCACTTGCCGCGCAGGGCCAGCACTTCGGCCGGCTGCACCAGCTGACCCGTCTTGTTCGACCAGCTGTTCTTGGTGTAGGTGGCCACGGCCGCGAGATCGGTGTCGCTCAGCTGCTTCCACGCAGGCATCGCACCGTTGTTCTGGCCGTTGAGCAGCACTTCCAGCTGCACCTTGTGGTCGGCGGCAACCACCTTGGCCGAGCCGTCGAGCGGCTTGATCGGGCCGGCGCCCTTGCCGTTGGCCTGGTGGCAGGCTGCGCAATTGGCGGCGTAGACCTTCTCGCCACGCACCAGCATCTCGGGCAGCGCCCAGACCTTGGTCGGATCGTCGAGCTTGGCGGCGGCCTCCTTGCGCTTGGCCGCGACCCAGGTCGTGTAGTCGGCCGACGAGACCACCTTCACGTGGATCGGCATGTAGGCGTGTTCCTTGCCGCACAGTTCCTGGCACTGGCCGTAGTAGTCACCCACGGCCTCGGCGCGGAACCAGGTGTCGCGCACGAAGCCGGGAATCGCGTCTTGCTTCACGCCCAGCTGCGGCACGGCGAACGCGTGGATCACGTCGTTGGCGGTGGTGATGATGCGGACCTTCTTGTTGACCGGCACCACCAGCGGGTTGTCGACCTTGAGCAGGTAGTCGTCCGGCATCGCGCCCTTGGCGCCTGCGTCGGACATCGCGCGCTGCGAGCTGTCGAGCGTGGAGATGAAGGCCAGGCCCTCGCCTTCGCCGTTCAGGTAGTCGTAGCCCCACTTCCACTGGTAGCCAGTGGTCTTGATCGTGAGGTCGGCGTTGGTGGTGTCCTTCTGGGCCACCAGCACCTTGGTGGCGGGCAGCGCCATCACGATCACGATGAGGAAGGGAACGATGGTCCAGATGACCTCGACCACCACCGATTCGTGGAAGTTGGCGGCCTTGTGGCCCACCGACTTGCGGTGCTTCCAGATCGAATAGAACATGACCGCGAACACGGCGACGAAGATGACCGTGCACAGAATCATCATGATCGTGTGGAGCAGATGCTGCTCCTGAGCGATCTTGGTCACACCGACCGGAAGATTCAACTGGCGAACCGAAGGGCCGCCGGGCAGATCGTTGACTGCGTGCGCCGCGCTGCTGAAAGCCGCGCCGGCCGCCAGCAACAGATTCGCCGGCCTGTACTTATTGCGCCAAATGCTCTTCATCGTGTTCACGTTTCTTCAATTTTTTCGACAAACCCAACCGTGCAGCGCTGCGCAAGCCGCTTCAAGCGCCACGCAACGCCATGCGAATCTCGCGCGCCAGTGCTGCACGCAACTCCGGGCGTACATAGCGCCCCACCCTGACTGATTGCCCCTGCCCCGAGACCTCGATCAGCGAGCGATCGCTGGTCTGCGGTTCGATCCGCACCTCGTGCGGAAGAAATTCAGTGCGTTCGTAGTGCCCACCGTCCTCGAGCTCCACAACCAGCCGGCCGCCCTGCAATGCGATCCGTTCTCCATCGGTCGCATGCCGCGCGTACAGCATGAATGCGAAACCCACCGCGGCGAGTTCGAGCCAGGCGAATGGCAGAACCAGCGGCGCACCGTGCAGCCAGAACACCGTGCCGATACCGAGCGATACCACGCACAGCGACGCGTAGAGCCAGCCCAGCTGGCTCGGGGTCACCGAGCAATTGCGCTTCAGGAACCAGTGGATGCTCTGGCCTGAAACGGTGGCAAAACGAAACACGGAATTCGACACGGGCGAGTTCAGCAAATCGGTGCGTCGATGGTCGCCAAACCCCTCGTACGCCCTCGTACAAACGGGATCCGACAGCCCCTCGATCGCGGGACAATACCCGCGAGTTTCACGCAACGGCGGATTGTAGCGGGTAGATACCGGCGCTCGCAGGCCCTGTGGGACGCCTACGGGTCACTACTACTAGGCAATCACGCGCCGGGTCGACCTCGTTGCAGCATCGAGCGCATTTCGCGCAGCGACACCGCGCTTTCGGCCGACAGCGACACGCGCGGCGTCGGCTTGAAAGCATGGCCGTAGATGACCTCGAAGGTCAGCGCGATGTGGCCGTTGCCGCCCTCGGCCGGTGCCAGTTCGGGCAGCGCGTCCTTCAGTGCCTTGTGCCAGGCCTTGCCGCGCAGCGCCGGGAAGCGTTCCGGGTGCAGGTTGCGGCCCAACGTGCGCAACTCGGCCAGCGCCGCCTCGGGCGTGGCCCAGGTCAGCACGATGCGCTCCATGTCCATCACCGGCTCGGCGAAGCCGGCGTGCACCAGCATGTCGCCCCAGTCGTGCATGTCGGTGTATTCGTGGCCGGCCGCGGGCCAGCCGAGCCGGGCATGCAGCGCGCGCAGTTCGCGCACGGTGTCGGGGCCGAGGCAGGAGAACATCAGGAAGCCGTCGGTCGCGACCAGCTTGTGCCACTGCGAGATCAGCGCTTCGGGGTCGGCCGCCATGTGTAGCGACATGTTGGCCCAGAGCAGGTCGACACCGTCTTCGGGCGGCGCATCGAAGCGGGCCTTGCCGCCCTGCCAGCGGCGCGCGCTCCACCAGGGCGCAGCCAACGCCTCGCCGGTCTTGCCGGCCAGAGCCGGCTCGGGCTCGATCACATAGGAAGCGGCATCGCGGTAGCGGCGGGCCACGAGCTCATGCGCCTCGAGGCCGCCTCTGAGCGGCGCCCAGTCGGCCCAGGTGCGGGGCTGGGCCTTGATCCATTGCAGCCGGTCTTCCATGCGCCGGCCGATTTCCTCGTGCAGCCACGGCGAGACCTCGGCGGGCGCCAGTCGACGCCAGCGTTCGGCCGCCGTGGGGTCGATGGTCGGCGGTCTTCTTGCGGGGTCGGTGGCCATGGGGCCGTGAGTATATTGAGACCATGTTCAGCCACCGGGCCCTGAGGCCTTTCACCTCCCTGCTCGCGCGGCTGCCCAGCCAGTGCGAGGTCTGCCGCGCCTGGCCCTCTCAACCGGTGTGCGACGCCTGCGTCTCGCGCTTCGCCCCGCCGGCCGCGCGTTGCGGCGGCTGCGCGCTGCCGGTGCCGGAGGGCGTGGCCCGGTGCGGCGACTGCGTGCTGCACCCGCCGCCGCTGGATGCCTGCGTCGCCGCCTGCACCTACGCATGGCCCTGGCCCGACGCCATCGCCCGGTTCAAGTTTCGCGGCGACGCCGGCTGGGCCGGCCCGTTCGCGACCCTGCTGCGCAGTGCGCCCTGGGTGGAGCCGGCGCTGGAGCAGTGCGACATCGTGCTGCCGATGCCGCTCGCGCCCGGCCGCCTGCGTGAGCGCGGCTTCAACCAGTCGCTCGAGCTCGCGCGCCGCATGGCGCCGGCCAAGACCGACGCGACGCTGTTGCTGCGCACCCGGGAGACCCCCGCGCAGAGCGGCCTTTCGCGCGCCGAGCGCCTGCGCAACCTGCGCGGCGCCTTCGCCGTGGAGCCGTTGCGCGCGGACCGGCTGCGGGAAAAACGCATCGTGCTGGTCGACGACGTGATGACCAGCGGCGCCTCGCTGTTCGCAGCGGCCGGAGTGCTCCGGATGGCCGGCGCGGTGCATATCACCGCGGTCGTGCTGGCCCGGACAGATCCACCGCACTGACCGGTCGACGCGCGCCGCCGACAATCGGCGCATGTTCCATATCGTCCTGGTCCACCCCGAAATCCCGCCGAACACCGGCAACGTGATCCGGCTCGCGGCCAACACCGGCTGCACGCTGCACCTCGTGGAGCCGCTCGGCTTTTCAATGGACGACCGCCTGCTGCGCCGCGCCGGGCTCGACTATCACGAGTACGCCGAGGTGAAGCGCCATGCCGACTGGCAGGCGCTGATCGATGCGGAAAGCGCCGCCGCCGACCGCATGTTCGCCCTCACCACCCGCGGCACGCGCGCCGTGCACGACGTGCGATTCCAACCAGGCGACTGGCTGGTGTTCGGCTCCGAGACCAGCGGCCTACCGCCCGCGGTGCGCGACGGCTTCGCCGAACCGCAGCGCCTGCGGCTGCCGATGCGCGAAGGGCAGCGCAGCCTGAACCTCTCGAATGCGGTGGCGGTGACGGTGTTCGAAGCCTGGCGGCAAAACGGATTCAGCTGAGAAGGTGTGAGCAAACCTACTGTGCGGTCCGATCACGCACCTGCGGTCCTTACCGTACAGAGTACGGCTCCGGTCCTCGGCGCAAGCTCGAACCGCTCGCTACGGTTTCTTCACACCTTCTGACCCTTCGGGCAGCAAGGGCGCATCCGGTCGGCGCGGCGGAGCGTATGGATGACATGCCGGCGCGAAAAGCAGTCGCTGCGACCCGCTCCGGCATCGAGTCCCTCCCTCAATGCTTTGCCTCAAGGAGTTCCATCATGAATGCCAAGTCGATTGCCCTCGCGACCTTCGCCACGCTCGCCCTCAGCACCGGTGCCCAGGCCTTCCAGGGTGAACAGAACCCGCTGCCGCCGGCGCCCTTCCAGTCGACGCTGTCGCGCGCCGAGGTGCAGGCCCAGGCTCGCCAGCCGCTGAAGATCGGCAATGGCGGCACCGGTGTGGCCCAGCAGACCAACGGCAACACCGACCGCGCAGCCGTCCGCGCCAGCGCACTCGGCATCACCCGGCAAGGCGCCGCCACCTACGGCGAAGTGACCGACCGCCGGATGTAAGCAAAAAGCCGCTATTTCAGCGGTATCGGCGCGCCACCGACTCGGCCACGCACGCGGGCTTGGCGGCGCCTTCGAGCTCGATGGTGGTTTCCCAGGTCATCTGGAAACCATCGTCGGCAATCGGCTCCGAGCTCAGCAGCTTCATGCGCGCGCGCAGCCGCTTGCCCACCGGCACCGGCGACATGAAGCGCACCCGGTTCATGCCGTAGTTCACGCCCATGCGCGACTCGACCACATCGATCGCCGCCTCGAAGAATTTCGGCAGCAGCGACAGCGTCAGGAAGCCGTGGGCAATCGGCGCGCCGAAGGGGCCGGCCTTGGCCCGCTCGACGTCGACATGGATCCACTGGTGGTCGCCCGTCGCCTCGGCGAACTGGTTGACCTGCTCCTGCGTGATGGTGATCCAGTCGCTCACGGCGACTTCCTGGCCGACGCAGGCGGAGAGATCCTGAAGGGTCTGGAATGTCTTTTTGGTCATGCGGGGCATTCTGGTGCCAAGGGCTTGGGCGTGGCTGTCGGCATCGCGACAACCGGAGTCAGGGAAAAACCGGGTGCCTCGACTTCAGGCTTCGAGCCATTCGCAGATCGGCTGCCACTGCTCGAGGTCGCGCTGCACGCGGCCCGGTGCGATGTCGAACAGCGTGAGCCCGCGCGCTGCGAGCTGCACGTAGTTCTGGGTGTCGCGCAGCTCGCCCAGCACCGGAACGCCGAGTCCGGCGATGAATTCGTTGAGCCGGTCGGCCGCCAGGGTGCGGGCGTTTACGCGCATGCCCACGAGGCCGATCTTGGTTTTCTCGGCGCGGCGCTGTTCCATCAATCGATCGAGGAAATCGCGCGTCGCGTAGATGTCGAAGATGCTCGGCTGCAGCGGCACGATCACGCGGTCGGCCAGCGCCAGCACTTCCTTGAAGCGCCAGCCGTGCAGGCCGGCGGGCGTGTCGAGCACCGCGTGCGTGGTGCCGCGCGGCGGGCGCACCACGGTGCTGTCGCCGGAGGCTTCCCAGGTGGAAATCGGCCGGGCGATCGGCGGGCGCAGGCCCAGCCAGAGCCGCGAAGACTGCTGGCGATCCACGTCGCCCAGCATCACGGCATGGCCGCGGCTCGCAAAGTAACCCGCGATGTTCGTCGCGATCGTCGACTTGCCAACGCCACCCTTGGGGTTGGCGACCAGGACCACCGGCATGGGAATCTCCTCCAGAGCTGGATCAGGGCCGCATCGTAGTGCCTCGCCCTTTTGGGGGCGGTGAATCGCCTCCGGTTGCGCTATGTTCGCGGCATGACTACAACAACATCTTCGGGAAACCCCGCCGACGAATCCGGCGGCATCTACGTGATCGCGGCCCATCCGCACTGGCGCGATTCGCGCGTCAACCGCCGCATGCTCGCCGCCGCACGCGCAGTGCCGGGGGTGGAGGTCTGCGACCTCTACGGCAGCTACCCCGACTTCGCCATCGACGTCGAGGCCGAGCAGGCCCGGCTCGCGAAGGCCCGCCTTGTCGTGCTGGTGCACCCGATCCAGTGGTATTCGATGCCGGCGCTGCAGAAGCTCTGGGTCGACGACGTGCTCAGCTACGGCTGGGCCTACGGCCCCGGCGGCACCGCGCTGCAGGGCAAGGACTTCTGGCTGGTCGCGACCACCGGCAGCCCCGAGTCGAGCTACCACCCGCAGAACTACCACCGCTATTTCTTCGACGCCTTCCTGCCGCCCTACGAGCAGACCGCCGCGCTCTGCGGCATGCGCTTCTTGCCGCCGCTCATCTTCTACGGCGCGCGCAGCGCCGACGAGGCCGAGGTGACGGCGCATGTCGAGACCTACGCCCAGCGGCTCGGCAGCTACCCCGACTGGCCCGAGATCGAGGAGATCGACGCCTGCATCGCCTGCCCCGTGCCCGAAGCCGACCGCCCGGCCGAATCGGACGACATGGGCCAGGTGGTGTCCAGCACCTTCCACTCCGCGATGACGCGAAGCATCGCCTCCATACCCGCCGCCAACGAAGCCCGGAACAACGACAGCAACCGGGAAGGCACGGCCTGAGCATGGAACACGCACCCGCCTGGCTGACCAGCAGCCTGATCTACCTGGGCGCCGCCGTGCTGGTGGTGCCGCTGTCGAAGTTCCTCGGGCTCGGCTCGATCATCGGCTACCTCGTGGCCGGCATCGCGATCGGCCCGTGGGGCCTCGGCCTCGTGTCCAGCGTCGAAGACGTGCTGCATTTCGCCGAGTTCGGCGTGGTGCTGATGCTGTTTCTTGTGGGCCTCGAACTCGAACCCAAGCGCCTCTGGAACCTGCGCCGCCCCATCTTCGGCTGGGGTGCGGCACAGGTGCTGAGCTGCGCCGCAGTGCTCTTCGCCGTGGGCTGCGCGCTCGGGGCTGAATGGCGTGTGTCGCTGGTGGCATCGCTGGGCCTCGCGCTCTCTTCCACCGCCATCGCGCTGCAGGTGTTCGGCGAACGCAACCTGCTGAAAACGCCGAGCGGCCAGGCCGGCTTCTCGATCCTTCTGTTCCAGGACGTGGCGGCGATCCCGATCCTTGCACTGCTGCCGCTGCTGGCCGGTGCCACCGCCGCCGAGCATTCGCTCAGCGGGCTGGACCGCGCGCTCGAGGCGCTGAAGATCGTCGGCGTGATCGCCGGCATCATCCTCGGCGGCCGCCTCTTGCTGCGCCCCCTCCTGCGCTGGATCGCCCGCAGCAATACGCCCGAGATCTTCACCGCCGCGGCGCTGCTGCTCGTGGTGGCCATCGCGGCGCTGATGCAACTGGTGGGCTTGTCGATGGCGCTCGGCGCCTTCCTCGCCGGCGTGCTGCTGGCCGAAAGCGAATACCGGCGCGAACTCGAGACCGACATCGAGCCCTTCAAGGGCTTGCTGCTCGGCCTTTTCTTCATCGCAGTGGGCATGTCGATCAACTTCGGCGTGCTGATCGCGAGCCCCTGGCTGATGGCCGCGCTGGTGATCGGCTTCATGGCCATCAAGCTGGTCGTGATCTACGCGCTCGCCAGGGCGATGGGCCTGGCCTACCAGGAGCGGCCGGTGTTCACGCTGCTGCTCGCGCAGGGCGGCGAGTTCGCGTTCGTGGTGTTCCAGGCAGCGGGGCCGGACGTGCTGCCGCCCGAGATCACATCGCTCCTGATCGGCGCGGTGGCGCTGTCGATGCTGCTGTCGCCGCTTCTCCTGGTGCTGCTCGACAAGTTCGTGCTGCCGCGCTACAGCCGCAACACCGGCCCGCAGCTGGAGGAAATTTCCGAGCAGCAGGACGCCAAGGTGCTGATCTGCGGCTTCGGCCGCTACGGCCAGATCGTCGGGCGCATGCTGATGTCGCAGGGCCTGCGCGTGACGGTGCTGGACCACGACGCCGACACCGTCGAGGGCCTGCGCCAGTTCGGCTTTCGGGTGTTCTATGGCGACGCGACGCGCCTCGATCTGCTGCGCACCGCGGGCGCGGGATCGGCCAAGGCCATCGTGGTGGCGGTGGACGACATCGAGCAGTCGCTGGAAATCGTCGACCTCGTGAAGGAGAACTTCCCGCAGGCCCGGATCATTGCGCGGGCCCGCAATGTGACGCACCTGTTCCAGTTGCGCGACCGCGGCGTGACGGACGTCGAGCGCGAGGTGTTCGAGTCGTCCCTGCGCAGCGCGCGCGCCACGCTGGAGGCGCTGGGCTGGCCGGCGCACGAGGCGCGTGAGTCGACGATGCGGTTTCGCCGCCGGAACATCAAGCTCAGCGACGAGATCTATCCGCACTACAAGGACCGGGCCAAGCTGATCGCGGCCAACAAGGCGGGTCGCCAGCAGTTCGAGGAGCAGATGGCGCGAGAGCGCGAGGAGCGGCAGCGCCGCTCGGGGCGCGATTGGGACCGGATCGACGAGAAGGAAGAGGCGGATTCGTAGCCCGCCCTCCTGTCGTCAGCCTTCGAGTTTCAGCAGCCGGACGGCGTTGCCCTTCAAT
The DNA here is from genome assembly GCF_000184745.1 of Variovorax paradoxus EPS. Taxonomy (NCBI): domain Bacteria; kingdom Pseudomonadati; phylum Pseudomonadota; class Betaproteobacteria; order Burkholderiales; family Comamonadaceae; genus Variovorax; species Variovorax paradoxus. The sequence continues at coordinate 5,512,037 of NC_014931.1, forward strand.
ATCCCGGGCATCACCTCCGGCTTGAACCCTGCCGCCTCGAAGTCCTTCATCCAGCGGTCGGGCGTGATCAGCGGGTAGTCGCTGCCGAACAGGATGCGGTCCTTCAGCAGCGTGTTCGCGTACTGCACGAGCTGCTTCGGAAAGTACTTCGGGCTCCAGCCCGAGAGATCGATCCACACGTTGGGCTTGTGGGTGGCCACGCTCAGCGCCTCGTCCTGCCAGGGAAAGCTGGGGTGGGCCATGACGATCTGCATGTCGGGGAAGTCGATGGCCACGTCGTCCAGGTGCATCGGGTTGCTGTACTCCAGCCGCAATCCGCCGCCGCAGCGCATGCCCGAGCCGATGCCGCTGTGGCCGGTGTGAAAGATCGCCGGCAGGCCGTACTCGGCAATCACCTCGTAGATCGGCCATGCCATCTTGTCGTAGGGGTGGTAGCCCTGCACCGTCGGATGGAACTTGAAGCCCTTCACGCCGTGCTCCTCGATGAGCCGGCGGGCCTCGCGCGCGCCCATCTTTCCCTTGTGCGGATCGACGCTGCCGAAGGCAATCATCATGTCGCTGTTGTTTTTCGCGTGCTCGGCGATTTCCTCGTTCGGAATGCGGCGCCGGCCCATGTTCGACTCGGCATCGACCATGAACATCACCAGCCCGATCTTTCTTTCACGGTAGTACGCCACGCTCTCGGCAATGGTCGGGCGGCCGCTGGAGCCGAAGTACTTGTCGGCGGCGCGGTCGTACTCCTCGCCGTAGTTGTCGAACGGATTCCAGCAACTCACTTCGGCGTGGGTGTGGATGTCGATGGCGATCAGGTTCCGGTGGTCCATGTCGTGTCTCCGATGCGGGTAAATCCCTAGGATCCGAGGCATTCAAATGCCTTGAGTTGATTATTTATCATAACCATAATTCGACTCACACTCAAACCCGATCATGACCAATCCCGACCTCCAACTCGACATTCGCGACGACGTCGCCATCGTTCGCCTCGCGCGCGGCGCCAAGCGCAATGCGCTGTCGGACGGCCTGATCCTCGCGTTGCGCGACACCTTCGAGCAACTGCCCCCCACCGTGCGCGCCGCGGTGCTCGATGGCGAGGGCCCGCACTTCTGCGCCGGCCTCGACCTTTCTGAACTGAAAGAGCGCGACGCCGGCCAGGGCATGCAGCACTCGCGCCTGTGGCACGCCGCCCTCGACCTGATCCAGCACGGCCCCGTGCCGGTGGTCGCGGCGCTGCACGGCGCGGTGGTCGGCGGCGGGCTCGAACTGGCAAGCGCCTGCCACATCCGCGTGGCCGACCGCTCCACCTTCTACGCGCTGCCCGAAGGTTCGCGCGGCATCTTCGTGGGCGGCGGCGGCTCGGTGCGCATCCCCAAGCTGATCGGCGTGGCCCGCATGACCGACATGATGATGACCGGCCGCGTCTACAACGCGGAAGACGGCGAGCGCGCCAACTTCGCGCAGTACCTGGTCGACGAAGGCACGGCCTTCGACAAGGCCTTCGAGCTCGCCAAGCGCATCGCCACCAACGCGCCGCTCACCAACTACGCGCTGATGCACGCGCTGCCGCGCATCGCCGAACAGTCGGCCGACCACGGCTTCTTCACCGAGGCGCTGATGTCCGGCATCGTGCAGGCCGCGCCCGAAGCGAAGGAGCGCGTGCGCGATTTCCTCGAAGGCCGCGGCGCCAAGGTGAGCAAGGGATGACCGCCATCCGCTACCGTCCGCTCGCGTTCGGCGTGACCCGCGCGGTACTGCGCGACGGCGCGCCGGGCACGCAGTACCTGCAGGCCGAGACACAGCTCGAGGCTTATCGCGAGCGCATGACCGACCGCCTCGCGCACTGGGCCGAACACGCACCCGACCGCACCTTCATCGCCCGCCGCGAGCGGCTGGCCGACGGCAGCACCGGCGACTGGCTGCGTGTGTCCTACGCGCAGGCCCTGCAGGAAGCGCGCAGCATCGGACAGGCGTTGCTCGACCGCGGCCTCGATGCCGAGCGCCCGGTCGCGATCCTCAGCGAGAACGGCATCGAGCACGCGCTGCTCGCGCTCGGCTGCCTCTACGCGGGCGTTCCGTATTGCCCCGTGTCGCCGCCCTATTCGCTGGTGAGCCAGGACTTCGAGAAGCTGCGCCACGTGCTGGACACGCTCACGCCGGGCCTGGTGTTCGCCGCCGATGCAGCGCGCTACGGCCGCGCCATCGAAGCTGCCGTGCCGGCCGGCACCGAGGTCGTGCTCGCTGAAGGTCAGATCACGGGCCGCGCCACCACGCGCTTCGACATGCTCGCGTCCACGCCGGCCACGCCCGCCATCGATGCCGCGATGCGCGCGACCGGACCCGACACCATCACCAAGTTCCTCTTCACCTCGGGCTCGACCAAGATGCCCAAGGCGGTGATCAACACGCACCGCATGTGGTGCGCCAACCAGCAGCAACTGCGCCAGTCGATTCCCGCGCTGGGCGACGAGCCGCCGGTGCTGGTCGACTGGCTGCCCTGGAACCACACCTTCGGCGGCAACCACAACGTGGGCATCGTGCTGGACAACGGCGGCACGCTCTACATCGACGACGGCAAGCCCACGCCTGCGGGCATGGCCGAGACGCTGCGCAACCTGCGCGAGATTGCGCCCACCATCTACTTCAATGTGCCGACCGGCTTCGAGGCAATCGCGAACGCGATGGAAACCGACGCGGTGCTGCGCCGCAACCTGCTGTCGCGCGTGAAGATGTTCTTCTACTCGGGCGCTGCGCTGTCGCAGCCGATCTGGGACAGCCTGCACAAGACGCAGGAGGCCGAGGTCGGCGAGCGCATCGTGATGGGCACGGGCCTGGGCATGACCGAGTCGGGCCCGTTCGCGCTCTACGTCACCGGGCCTGAAGTGAAGTCGGGCGACATCGGCCTGCCCGCGGCCGGCATCGAAATCAAGCTGATCGAGGTCGACGGCAAGACCGAGGTGCGCTACCGCGGCCCCAACATCACGCCCGGCTACTGGCGCGCGCCCGATGCCACGGCCGAGGCCTTCGACGAAGAAGGCTTCTTCTCGACCGGCGACGCGGTGAAGTGGATCGACGACGCGAACATCCACCGCGGCCTGCGCTTCGACGGCCGCATCGCCGAGGACTTCAAGCTCGCCACCGGCACCTTCGTGAGCGTGGGCCCGCTGCGCGCGAAGATCATCGCGGCCGGCGCGCCCTACGTGCAGGACGCGGTGCTGACCGGCATCAACCTGAAGGAAGTCGGCGCGCTGATCTTCCCGACGCAGAAGGTGCGGCAGCTCGCGGGGCTGGGTGCCGACGCCACGATGCAGCAGGTGCTCGAAAGCGCACCGGTCCAGGCGCACTTCCAGCAAGTGGCGAACGACCTGGCCGCCATGGGCACCGGCAGCGCGAACCGCATCGCGCGCCTGCACCTGATGGCCGAGCCGCCCTCCATCGACAAGGGCGAAGTGACCGACAAGGGCTCGATCAACCAGCGCGCCGTGCTCAAGCACCGCGCCGCGCTCGCCGACGCGATGCATGCGGGCACGCTGCCCTTCACGCTGACGCCCCGCTAATTTCTTCCAGGAGACAACACACATGAAGATCGAAGGACAAGCCGCCCTCGTCACCGGCGGCGCATCGGGCCTCGGCGAAGCCACTGCGCGAGAACTCGCGCGCCTGGGCGCCAAGGTCGCCGTGCTGGACCGAAACGCCGAGCTCGCAGAAAAGGTCACCGCGGAAATCGGCGGCATCGCCTGCGCCTGCGACATCACCGACACCGACAGCGTCACCGCCGCACTCGACAAGGCCGCGGCCGCGCATGGCCCCGCGCGCATCCTGATGAACGTCGCCGGCATCGGCAGCGCCAAGCGCATCGTCGGCAAGGACGGCAACCCGGCACCGCTCGAAGACTTCGTGCGCGTGGTCAACATCAACCTCATCGGCGGCTACAACATGGCGCGCCTCTTCGCGGCACGCTGCGCCAAGCTCGACGCGCTCGACAACGGCGAGAAGGGCGTGATGCTCTTCACCGCTTCCGTCGCAGCCTTCGACGGGCAGGTCGGCCAGCAGGCCTACAGCGCCTCCAAGGGCGGCCTCGTAGGCATGACGCTGCCGATGGCGCGCGACCTCGCGCAGCACGCCATCCGCGTGTGCACCGTGGCGCCCGGACTCTTCGCCACGCCGCTGCTGCTGGAGCTTCCCGAAGCCGTGCAGCACTCGCTGGCCGCATCGATCCCGTTCCCGCCGCGCCTGGGCAAGCCTTCGGAGTTTGCCGAACTGGCCTGCCACATCGTGACGAACGGCCACCTCAACGGCGAAGTGATTCGCCTCGATGGCGCGCTCCGCATGGCGCCGCGCTGATTCCAGCCCCAGCAGCAAAAAACCGGAGACAAACCATGACCAACCGACGTCAGTTCGTGAACATGCTCGGCGGCACAGCCGCCATCGGCGCCCTGCATCCCCTCGCCGCGCTCGCCCAACTGGTGCAGCAGCAGGTGAAGATCTACTACGGCTTCCCTGCCGGCAGCGCAGGCGACAGCGTGGCGCGCCGCGTGGCCGACAAGGTGGGCAACACGCCCTTCACCCAAACGAACCCGGTGGTCGAGAACAAGCCCGGCGCGGGCGGACGCATCGCGTTGGACACGCTCAAGACCTCGCCGGCCGACGGTTCGGTGCTGTGCCTCGCGCAGGCCTCGGCGCTGTCGATCTATCCGCACATCTACACCAAGCTGGCCTACACCATTCCGGACTTCGCACCGATTTCCATCGGCGCCGTGATGACGCACGGCCTGGCCGTCGGCCCGATGGTGCCGGCCAGCGTGAAGACGCTGAAGGACTACATCGCCTGGGCCAAGGCCAACCCCGGCCAGGCCAGCTACGGCTCGCCGGGCGCTGGCTCCACGCCGCACTTCCTGGGCGCGCTGCTCGGCCTGAGCACCGGCGCCGACCTGCGCCACGTGCCCTACCGCGGCTCGCTGCCCGGCATCAACGACGTGGTGGGCGGGCAGATCGCCTCGTGCGTGACGCCGGCGGGCGACTGCCTGCCCTTCGCCAAAGCCGGCAAGCTGCGCGTGCTCGCCACCTCGGGCGCACAACGCCCGGCCTACCTGCCCGATGTGCCGACCTTCACCGAACAGGGCTTCCCGGAGATCGTCGCCGACGAATGGTTCGGCTTCTTCGCGCCGGCGAAGACGCCCGCACCCGTCGTCAACGCCGCGAGCACCGCGATCCAGGCCGCGCTCAAGGACAAGGCCGTGGCCGACGGCTTGCTGTCGGTCGGGCTGATCGCGCATGGTTCCTCGCCCGAGGAGATGAAGAAGTCGCTGCAGGCGGAGTACGAACGTTGGGGTCCGCTGGTCAAGAAGATCGGCTTCACCGCCGAGTCCTGAAGCAGCCGATGGATTACCGGCCCCGCCCCGAAGACGTCCGCTTTCTCCTGAACGCGGTGCTCGATGCGCCTGCGCGGCTGCAGGCGCTCGCGCCCTTCGCGGAGGTCGACGAGGCGCTGCAATCGCAGGTGCTCGACGAAGCCGCGCGCTTCGTCGGCGATGTCGTGGCGCCGATCAATCGCGAAGGCGACGAAATCGGCTGCCACTTCGACAAGGGCGAGGTCGTCTCGCCGCCGGGTTTCCGCGCGGCATACCAAGCCTTCGTCGATGGCGGCTGGCCCGCGCTCTCCGCCGCGACGGAAGACGGCGGCCAGGGCCTGCCCTCGGTGCTCGAAGCCGTACTCTACGAATGGCTCAGCGCCGCGAACCACGGGCTCACGATGGCGCCGGGCCTGCTGCACGGCGCCTACGCTTGCATCAAGCACCATGGCAGCGACGAACTGAAGAGCCGCTACCTGCAGAAGATCGCGACCGGCGAATGGCTCGCCACCATGTGCCTCACCGAATCGCACGCGGGCAGCGATCTCGGCCAGGTGCGCACGCGCGCCGTGCCGCAGGCCGATGGCAGCTTTCGGGTGAGCGGCGGCAAGATCTTCATCTCGGGCGGCGAACACGACCTGACGCCGAACATCGTTCATCTGGTGCTGTGCCGCTTGCCGGATGCGCCGGCCGGGCCGAAGGGCCTGTCGCTGGTGCTCATGCCCAAGCTGCTGCCCGATGGCGCGCGCAACGCGGTGCACTGCGAGCGCATCGAGGAAAAGATGGGCCTGCATGGCAGCCCGACCTGCTCGATGCGCTTCGACGACGCCACCGGCTGGCTGGTCGGCGAAGCGGGCCGCGGCCTCGCCGCGATGTTCGTGATGATGAATTCGGCGCGACTGCATGTAGCGCTGCAAGGCATCGGCCTGCTCGACGCCGCCTGGCAGAAGGCCGACGCCTACGCAGCCGAGCGCCGCCAGATGCGCGCACCTGGCGCCGTGCCCGCGAACCGGGGCACGGAAGCGGCCGACCTGATCGCCGAGCACCCCGCCATCCGCCGCATCCTCGACACGCAGCGCGCCTGGATCGACGGCGCGCGCACCCTCGCCTACCGCAGCGCGCTGATGCTCGATGTGGCCGCGCACGACGCCGACCCCAAGGCCCGCGAGCGCGCGCAGCGCTGGTGCTCGCTGGTCACGCCGGTGCTCAAGGCGGCCTGCACGCACCAGGCCTTTCACGGCGCGAGCGAATGCCTGCAGGTGTTCGGCGGCCATGGCTACGTGCGCGAGTGGGGCATCGAGCAAGTGGTGCGCGACGCGCGCGTGACGATGATCTACGAGGGCACCAACGAGATCCAGGCGATCGACCTCCTGGTGCGCAAGGTGCTGCCGGACGGCGGCGCCGCGATGTCGGCCGTGCTGCTCGAACTGCGCGACACGCTCGATGCATCGCGCGAGGCCGACGCCGATGTGCAGCGCCGGCTTGCGCAATTGCGGTATCTCGGCACGACCATCGCGATGTCCGCGCATGCCAACCCCGTGCTGCCGTACGAAGTGGCCGACGACTACCTGCGGGTGGTGATGCTCACGATGATGGCCTGGGCCTGGGCGCGCATCGAGGCAACGGACGAAAGCACCTCGGCAGGCCACGCCGGCCGGGTGCGAGCGGCTGCGGCTTTCCGCCGCTGGGTGCTGCCCGAGTTCGAGATGCGGCTGGGCATCGTCAAGCGCGCCTGCGAAGGCATCGCCCTTTCGCACGCAGCGGCAGCAGCGGAAGGTGTCGCGCGGTAGATTCCCAGCACTGCCTCGGCCGGTTACGCTCGGGGCCATGCCTGCTCCCGCCAAGAAAACCTCCACGAAGAACGAGCCCGCTGCCTCCGCACCGGGTCGTTCGGACCGGCTCGATGCCCGCGTGCTCGAAACCCTGGTCGGCTACAACGCCCGCCGCGCCTGGCTGATCATCAGCAGCGTGTTTTCGGAGCGCATGGCGCCCTACGGGCTCAAGCAGATCGATTTCTCGGTGCTCTCGCTGCTGGCGCACAACCCGGGCGCCACCTCGCGGCAGCTGTGCACCACGCTCGACATCCTGCCGCCCAATCTCGTGAGCCTCGTGGCCACGCTGGACAGCCGGGGGCTCATCGAGCGCCGGCCGCATCCACATGACGGCCGGGCGGTGGGGCTGCATCTCACCTCCGCCGGGGAAGCGCTGGTACGGGACGCCGAGCAGACCGTGGTGCAGTTGGAGGCCGACGCCAGCGCGCAGCTCACGGCGCGCGAGCGCGAGACGCTGATCAAGCTGCTGCAGAAGATCTATCTCTGAGAAAGACCCAACCGTTCGGGCTGAGCTTGTCGAAGCCTTGCGCGGCGCTTCGACAAGCTCAGCGTGAACGGTTTTTTTAGTTCTCTTGGCGTGAAATCGTGGGCGGGCTACAGGCCCCGTTCGACCATGTCGATCAGCCGCTGTCCCAGCGCCTGCGTGGTCTCCGCATCGAGCGTGCGCAGCGGCCCGTGAATGATGAGCAGCGCCAGCCCGTGCACCGCCGACCACGCGAGAAATTCCGCATTCGGGCGGCGCGCCGCATCGAGCACGCCGGCGTCCACCAACCGGTCGATCGCCGAACCCAGCAACTGAAACGGCCCCATGCCGCTCGCCCCTGCGGCCGTGGGCCCCACTTCGCCCTCGCCCTCCTCGGTCACCACGAACGCCGTGCGGAAGAGACCCGGCTCGGCCTGCGCGAACCGCAGGTAGGCCGTGCCGATGGCGCGCACCTGCGCACGGGCGAAATCGGCGGGCGGTTGGTCGAAATGCAGCACGGCCAGTTCGGACTCCATTGCCTTGGCAGCAGCCGAAAGCGCTTCGCCGCGCACCGCCAGCAGCAATTCCTGCCGGCTGCCGAAATGCCGGTACGCCGCATTCGGCACCACGCCCACGCGGCGCGTGGCCTCGCGCAGCACCACGGCGTCGGGCCCGCCGTCGCGCGCCAGTTCGACGCCCGCCTCGAGCAGCGCACGGCGCAGATCGCCGTGGCGGTAAGTGCTGCGGGCGGGCGGCAGGCTTTCGGGGACGTTGTTCAGCTTCATTTCGATTTCCATGTGGACACTGTCCATTATCCCTGCTATTCTTTGTGGACGGTGTACACAAAGTAGTTCCATCGTATTCGCGCAGAAGCCGCTGCGCATTCTTGAAACCTTTATCAGCCCAAAGGAAATGCCATGAAAGTTCAGTCTTACCTGTCCTTCGAAGGCCGTTGCGACGAAGCGATCGCTTTCTACAAGAAGGCGCTCGGCGCCGAAGTCGTCCAGCTCATGCGCTACAGCGACGCGCCGGCCGACGCGTTCGAAGGCAACACCGACGCCAGCTGCGCAGGCGCCACGCCCGGCCCCGACAAGGTGATGCATTCGGTGCTGCGCGTCGGCGAAACCGAGCTCATGCTCTCCGACGGCCAGTGCTCCGGCAAGGCGGAGTTCAAGGGAATCATGCTGTCGATCACCGCGTCCACCGATGCCGATGCGCGCAAGTGGTTCGATGCGCTGGCCGATGGCGGCCACGTCATGCAGCCGCTCACGCCGACCTTCTTCACCAGCAACTTCGGCATGCTGGCCGACCGCTACGGCGTGGCCTGGATGCTGGTGGTGGACGCCGCCAATTAACCCCGTTGCCGCCCGCCAAGACGGCCACCGAAAAGCAACCACCTCCAAGGAAATCTCATGTCTCCCATCCACGCCTACCTCACCTTCGACGGCAACGCACAGGAAGCCATGCGCTTCTACGAAAAGACCCTCGGCGGCACCATCCAGATGATGATGACCATCGGCGAAGCGCCCGACACCGAGCAGATGCCCGCCGACGTCAAGAAGCGGATCATGCATGCCTCCCTCGCCTATGGCGAAGGCATGCTCATGGCCTCCGACACCATGCCCGGCCAGACCTACGAAGGCATGAAGGGCTTCGGCGTTGCGCTGACGCTGGACACCGTCGCAGACGCGCGCCGCGTGTTCGATGCCTTCGCCGAAGGCGGCACCGTGTCCATGCCCTTCGAGAAGACCTTCTGGGTCGAAGGCTTCGGCATGGTGACCGACCGGTTCGGCACGCCCTGGCTCATCAACGGCGGCAAGCCGCTGGTTTAAAAAACGCAACGCCGCCTCGGCGGCCTTTTCAGGAATCCACTCCATGACCGACACACTCGACAACCGGAAGCGCTGGCTCGCATTGATGGTGCTCTGCCTCGGCGTCCTGATGATCGTGCTCGACACCACGATCGTGAACGTGGCATTGCCCTCGATCCGCACCGACCTCGGCTTCACCGAGACCTCGCTGGTGTGGGTGGTCAATGCCTACATGCTGACCTTCGGCGGCTTCCTGTTGTTGGGGGGCAGGCTCGGCGACCTGTACGGCCACCGCAAGCTCTTTCTGATCGGCCTCGTGCTCTTCACCGTCGCCTCGCTGGCCTGCGGCCTTGCCAATTCGCAGGTGCTGCTGGTCGCCGCGCGTGCGGTGCAGGGGCTGGGCGGCGCGGTGGTCTCGGCCGTCTCGCTCTCGCTGATCATGAATCTCTTCACCGAACCGGCCGACCGCGCGAAGGCGATGGGCGTCTACGGTTTTGTCTGCGCGGGCGGGGGCAGCATCGGCGTGCTGCTGGGCGGGCTGCTCACGAGCTCGCTGAGCTGGCACTGGATCTTTCTTGTAAACCTGCCGATCGGCGTGGCGGTGTATGCGCTCTGCGTGGCGCTGCTGCCCAACGCGCGCGGCCAGGCGCATGGCGAAAAGCTCGACGTGGCCGGCGCGGTCACCGTCACGCTGTCGCTCATGCTCGCGGTGTACGGCGTGGTCAACGGCAACGAGGCCGGCTGGGGTTCCACGCAGACGCTGGGCCTGCTCGGTGCGGCGGTGGTGCTGCTGGCCATCTTCATTGCCATCGAATCGCGCGTCGAGCATCCGCTGATGCCGCTCGGGCTCTTTCGCCTTCGCAGCGTGTCGGTCGCCAATGTGGTGGGCGTGCTGTGGGCAGCGGCGATGTTCGCGTGGTTCTTCATCTCGGCGCTCTACATGCAGCTGGTGCTGAACTACACGCCGATGCAGATCGGCCTCGCCTTCCTGCCGGCCAACATCATCATGGCGGTGTTCTCGCTCGGCCTCTCGGCCAGGCTGGTGATGCGCTTCGGCATCCGCAAGCCGCTCGCCGTCGGGTTGTGGCTTGCTGCCATCGGGCTCGCGCTCTTTGCGCGCGCACCGGTCAACGGCAGCTTCGTGGTCGACGTGCTGCCCGGGATGATGCTGCTGGGTCTCGGCGCGGGCATGGCCTTCAACCCGGTGCTGCTCGCAGCCATGAGCGAAGTCGATCCCGCCGACTCGGGCCTCGCCTCGGGCGTGGTCAACACCGCCTTCATGATGGGCGGCGCGCTCGGCCTGGCCGTGCTGGCCAGCGCTGCCGCAGCGCGCACCGGGTCCATGGCAGCCGCCGGCGCGCAGTTGCCGCTCGCGCTCACCGGTGGCTACAACCTTGCATTTCTCGTCGGCGCCGTGTTCGCGGCACTGGCGGGTTTGATCGGGGCCTTGCTGCTTCGCACCGCACCGCCGGCGCAAATGCAGAACAACGAAGAGGCAGCGGCACCCCGCGGGGCGGCGAGCGAATCGGCGTCGTGACGATGAAGATGCGCACGACGCCATGCAGCCGCCGCTGTTTTTCCTCCAACGTTTCTATCTTTCTTTCAGGAGATCTCCCATGGCTCGCTATGTAGACGGTTTCATCGTTGCCATTCCCACCCAGAACGTCGAGGCGTATCGCAAGCTCGCACGCAAGGCCGGCAAGGTCTGGATGGAGTACGGCGCGCTCGAATACGTGGAGTGCATCGCCGACGACGTGAAGCCCGGCAAGCTCACTTCGTTCCCGCAGAGCGTGAAGCTCAAGGCCGACGAGACCGTGGCCTTCTCGTGGATCGTCTACAAGTCGCGCAAGCACCGCGACACGGTGAACAAGAAGGTGATGGCCGATCCGCGCATCGCGGCCATGGACCCGAAGACGATGCCGTTCGATGCGAAGCGGATGATCTTCGGCGGCTTCAAAAGCATCGTCGAGCTTTAAGCTCGCCCCCAGGCTCCGCGCACTTCGTGTCGCTTCTCCTCCCCCTACCGGGGGCAACACCTGAGGCCCGGCAAAGCCGGTTCCTCGGTGTTCCACGAAGGGGCCTGGCCCGCGGCCGGCCTCAGGCGAGGAAGCCGTCGTAGACGAGCTTCAGGCCCGTCAACAGCATGCCCAGGTACACGAAGCGATAGAACCACGTCGCGTCGATGCGCCTGGCGATGCGGATGCCCACCCACACGCCGAGCGGCGCGAACGGCATCAGCGCCACCGAGGTGGCCAGCGTGCGCAAGTCGATGAGGCCGAGCCACGCATAGGGAATCCACTTGCTGAGATTCACCACGAAGAAGAAGTACGCCATCGTGGCCGTGAACACCACCGGCTTGAGCCTGAGCGGAATCACGTAGGCATTGATCGGCGGCCCGCCCGCGTGGGCGATGAAGCTCGTGAAGCCCGACACCACGGTGAGCGCCGCGCCCACGCCGCGCGAGGGCAGCGGATCGTCGGGCTTGGGCGGAAACACGAGCCGCTGCGCCAGGAACAGCAGCGTGAACACGCCGACGATGCCCGCCACCGTGTGCGCCGACAGCACGCGGAACAGCAGCGTGCCGACCACCGTGCCGACGAGCCCGAACGGAATCAGGAACTTGAGCAGCGACCGGTCGAAGTCGCGCCGGAACGCGGCGATTCCCAGCACGTCCATCAGCAGCAACAGCGGCATGAGGATCGCCGCGGCCTGCGGCACCGTGACCGCGAGCGCCATCAAGGGCACCGCGAGCGAGCCGAAGCCCGCGCCGAAGCCGCTCTTGCTGATGCCCAGCAGCAGCACGGCCGGGATGGCGACCGCATAGAAATGCGGATCGGTGATGAGGGGAAAGTCCATGGGTGTGAAGAGCGCAAGCGCCGGGCGCAGAAAAAAGCCTGCACTGGCGGCAGGCTCGGCGAGCGTAGCAGGATGGTCTCGGGCGCGCGCGCCGTAGCTCTTCGCTTCCTCAGGCGGCCTGGGCTTGCTTCAGCGGATTCAGCACGAAGTCGAAATCCAGGCGCCAGCGGCCGTCGGCCTGTTGCTTCCACGGCGCGACCAGCGACTGGCGCACCGCGAACACCGCGTCCGAATCGAGCCACTGGTCGCCCTCGCGGAACACGTGCGTGATGAGGTTTTCATAACCGGGCGCCTCGATCTTGAAATGCAGATGCGCGGGCCGCCACGGATGGCGTTTGGTCGCACGCAGCAGGTCGCCCACGGGCCCGTCGACCGGAATCGGATAGGCCTGGGCCAGCACGCTCCTGAAATGCAGCGCGCCGTCGGGTCCGGTGCGCAGGCGGCCGCGGTTCTCGGCGTGGTCGAGCCCGTCGTGCTGCACGTCGTAGTGGCCGCCCTCGTCGGCCTGCCACACATCGACAACCGCGCCGGCCACCCGCTCGCCGTCGAGCCCGCGCACCGTGGCGTACACATCGCAGGGCACGCCCGCGGCGCCGTTGGCCACGTCGTCCCCATGCTCGTATTCGGGCGCGCCTTCCACATAGAAGGGCCCGAACACCGTGGCCTCTGTGCAGCCGGCCGGCTTGCCGTTGTTCATGGCGATGGTGAGCATCGAGAGGCCCAGCACGTCCGACAGCAGGATGAACTCCTGGCGCTTGTCGTCGCACATCTGGCCGGTGGCCGTGAGGTACTGGATGCCCTGGAACCATTCGGCTTCGGTGAGCTTCACCTCGCGCGCAAAGGCGTGCAGGTGCTGCACGAGGCTGGTCAGGATCTCGTGCAGCCGCGGATCGGGCGTGTCGGCCAGGCGCGCGAGCACGGCTTGGGTGATGTTGTCTTGGTTGAGGTTGCGCATCGTGGCTGTCTCCATGGTCCTGCCGTCGCCATGCCGGTCGTGTCCGGCCTTTTGGGGGTGCTGCGAACTGTAGGCCGCACGCCGCGCACCCGAAAGCGCCAGGGCGCAAATGATTTTTCCGCCCAGCGGAACGGTCGCGGGGTTGGCAGCCATCGAAGACGCGGCCCACCATGTGCCCGGCGCTGGTGGCTCGACGGGAATTTGTCCGACGCCGCATGGCCGGCCGTCTGCCAAAAACGCATTCCTTCGAGTCTTGGAGAACGCGCATGGATGAACGAACAGAGCGCAGCGCCCCGCCGCAACGCCGGCGAGGCGCGCCCGTGTGGATCTTGCTGGCCGCCGTCATTGCAGTGATCGGCGCCCTGCTCTATTTCCATGACGACTACCGCGCGAGCACCGCGCGCACCGCCGTGCCCGGGCCGGCGCCCGTTCCAGGCAAGTGATGAGGACGGACGCGATGATGTCGACCCCGCGCCCGGGCGCGGGCGCCGCGCCGACGACGGCGCGGACGGTGGTGATCGGCGGCGGCGCCGCAGGCCTCGAGTTCCTGACCAGGCTTGCGCGGCAGCGGCCCCACGGGCGCGGACGGCAAGGCCTCGTGCTCGTCGACCGTGCGCTCGCGCATGTCTGGAAGCCGCGGCTTCACGAGATCGCGACCGCGATGCAGAACCAGAGCGCGGCCGAGAGTTCGTTCCTCGCGCATGCGAACGCACATGGCTACCGCTTCGAGATCGGCGCATTGCGGTCGATCGATCCGTCGGCTCACGAGGTGCACCTGGACGCCCTGACAGGGCCCGACGGGCGCGAACTGCTGCCGCCACGCACGATCGGCTACGGGCAACTGGTGCTCGCGCTGGGCAGCGAAGAGAACGATTTCGGCACGCCCGGCGCACGCGAGCACTGCCTGTTCCTGAACACGCCGGCGCAGGCGATGCAGATTCGCGAAGCGCTCCTTGCGCGGGCCTTCAGACTCGCCCGCGGGCAGCAGGAGGCGCTGTCGATCGCCATCGTGGGCGGCGGCGCAACCGGCGTGGAGCTGGCCGCGGAAATCCGCGATGCGATGGACGCGCTCTGGCAGCACGAGCCCGGGCTGGAACGCGACCGCGTGCGGCTCACCGTGATCGAGGGCGCGGACCGCCTGCTCGCGGCGAACCCGCCGGAGGTGTCCGAGTACGCCCAGGCGTCCTTGTCCCGGCGCGGCGTGGCGATGGCGCTCGCCGAACGCGTGGTGGCGGTCGATGCGAACGGCCTGGCCCTCGCGAGCGGCAGGCGCGTCGATGCCGAGCTGAAGATCTGGACCGCCGGCATCCGGGGCCCGCGCGTGCTGGAAGATTCGCCCGAGCTGCCGCGCTCGGCGTCCGGCCGGGTGCGGGTCGACGAAAGGCTCCAATGCGATGGCGTGCCGCGCGTACATGCCATCGGCGATTGCGCCGAATGGATCGATCCCGCCTCGCAAAGACCCGCGCCCTACACCGCCCAGATCGCATCGGCCCAGGCCCGCTATCTCGCGCGTGCGTTCGCCTTGCGCATGGCCGGCTACGAGCCGCCGCCCTTCCGCTTCAAGACCGCGGGGGCCATCGTCTCGCTCGGCGAACCGGGCGCGGCGGGCAATCTCACCACCCGCTTCGGAAGGCGCAGCCGCGACCGGTTCATCCAGGGCATGAGCGCGCAACTCATCTATGCGGCGCTGTACCGCCGGCACGAATTCGAAGTGCACGGATGGCCGAGGGCGATGGCCCGGTGGCTGGCCGAGCGGCTCAGCCGCTCGTACGAGCCGGCGATCAAGCTGCACTAGGACTTCTGTCCACACAACGGGCATACCGCTTGCCGGACCGTTCCAGGCCGCTTGGGCAGGAACCGCAAGGACGACAAGTCACATGAACAACGAGCACCTGTACATCGGACGCTTCCGCCAGGATTCCTGGGAGTTCCTGCTGTTCGTCGTCCGCGTTTCGGGCGAAGGAAACATCTCGGGCGCCGTCGAGATCCAGCGGTTCGGCGCGACCCAGGGGACCTTCTCGTCCAGCGGAGTCTTCAAGACCCGGCAGCAGCTGACCACGCATCTCAAGCAGCGCGCCTGCCAGTGGGCACGCTCCCGCTTTGCGCAGGAAGCACGCCTCGAGGCCGCCGACCATGGCGCGTCGTTCAGGTGATGCGGGAGCACGTCCGAAAGGGCCTGCGGATGGCCCAGCAACTGTGCTGCGCAAGGATCGGGCTCGAGGTCCTGCGCCTGCAGGCCGGCCATGCGGTCGTCGTGCGCACACCGTGCGCCGTGCAAGTGGCCGAAGGAAAGGTGGCCGCATGCGAAGCCGACGTGGCCGACTTCATGGACAGCTTTGCATGGTCGGGCGGCTTGCACGAGTTCAGGCTCTGCCGTGCGCTCTACCTGCGGATGCTGCTGTCGAGCGCGCCCGCGCGGCTCGCCGCATGGAAGACGCCGGGCCGAAGCGCCGTCGGCATGTCGCGCTCGCAGCTTTACGAGACGGTCGCGCATCGGCTGGAGCAAGGGGAACTGCGGGAGATCGAGCACTCGATGTCCGCGCAGGAGCGCACGGTGTACGCATGCCTCCTTGCCTTCTACCGGCGCGCGGACGACGCGCCGCTGCCCTGAGCGCCAAGCTGCGGCGCGCGCGCCGTCGGGCATCTCGCTTGCCGCGCATTGCACAGGGCAATTGACGACCCGGCAAAGGAGATCGAATGACTACGAAATGGGTGTTGGTGGCCGACGAGGCGATCGCACGGATCCTGGTGCAGACGCGGGGGGCCGGCGCGCTCGACAGCGTCGAGGAACTGACAGATCCCGCGGCGCATGCAAAGGAATCGGACCTGGTGCGCGATGCGGCCGGCCGGCGGGCCGGCAGCGCGACCCACAGCGCCCGGCCCACCACCCCGCATCGCATCCGCAGTTCCGCCAACGCCACGGCATCCGCCGGGGAGAGCGAACGCCACCTCGAAGCCGCGGACTTCGCCCGGCGCGTCGCCACGCATCTGTCGGGCGCCCGGCAGCAGCGGCGCTTCGATGAGCTCGCGATCGTCGCGGCGCCGCGTTTCCTGGGGCTGCTGCGAAAGGCCATTGCCGACGATGTGGCGGGCTGCGTGACGCAGACCCTGGACAAGGACCTGGTGCACCTGACGAACGAGGAGATCGCCGCGCGCATCGCCACCCGCCCGGGCAACTGAAGACGCGCCGTGCGAACGGCCCGGCGTCCGCCGTACACCTGCTGAGCTTGCAGACATGCCATCCACGCGAACACGCACCCGCCCGCGTAGCGAACGGCGGCCGACCGCACCCATCGGCACCGGCACGGGTGCCGACGAGACCATGCGGCAACTTCGGGACATCCACCGACGCGGAAAGCTGCTGCTGTTCGTGGGCGCGGGCGTGTCCATGGGACTGGGCCTGCCGCCGTGGCAAACCTTGATCGAGCACATGGCCAGGGAACTGGACGTGGAAGCCACCGCCTTCGCGGACAAGGGCAGCTATCTCACGCTGGCCGAATACTTCCGGATCAAGCACGGCAGCATCGGCCCCCTGCGCAGCTGGATGGACCGCGAATGGCATCCCCGCGACGTGGAGCTGGGGAAGTCGCGCATTCACGAGCTGATCGCCAAGGGGCTCTTTCCGCTGATCTACACGACCAACTACGACCGCTGGCTGGAAAGCGCCTTCGAGCACCACAAGGTGGCCTACACGAAGATCGTGAGCGTGGCCGACCTCGCCAAGCTTCGGCCCGATGCCACCCAGATCATCAAGTTCCACGGCGACCTGGAGGACGACGCCTCCATCGTGCTGGACGAAAGCAGCTACTTCCGGCGCCTCGATTTCGAATCGCCGCTGGACATCAAGCTGCGCGCCGACGTGCTGGGACGCACCGTCATGTTCATCGGCTACAGCCTCGCGGACGTCAACATCAGGTATCTCTTCTACAAGCTCTCCCGCCTGTGGAAGTCGTCGGTGCCGAACGTCGCGCAGCCGGTGTCCTACCTGTTCTCGCCTTCGGCGAACGAAGTGCAGCGGGCGGTGCTGGGCCAGTGGGGCATCGAGATGGTCCACCTGGGCGGCGACCCGTCGCAGGCGCTGATCCGCTTCCTGGAGACGGTGCTCGACGACGAATAGCGGCGTGCCGCGCGTGCACGCCCGTGGGGTTCAGACGATGCCTTCCTGCCGGGCCACCGAGCGCCCGTCGCGGCTCCAGACGGTGAGCAGGAAATCTTCCTCTTCGTGACGCACGAGCCGGTGCAGTCCAATCGTGTCCAGGAGCGCATGGGCGGCCTCGGCATCCAGTTCGCGCGCATCGAACGGATGGCGCCAGTCGCAGGCGACGAGCACGCCGTCGCCGTCGAGCGAGGCGGCACATCGCTGCCCGAGATGGGCCACTTCGGCGGCATCCAGAAAAGAGCACAGCTCGCTGACAACGATGAGATCGAAGCGGCCCGCCGCCGCCGGCCACTGCGTGGGAACGCAATGCTCGGCGAATTCGACGTTGTGCAATGCGTGAACCTTCTGCCGGGCCTGGGCCAGCGCCGCGCCGCAGAAATCGCTGGCGAGCACCTGGTCGCACCGGGCGGCCAGCTCGAACGTGAGTTCGCCGCTGCCGCAAGCCGGCTCGAACGCGTGCACGAAACGCTCCCGCGGCAAGGCGTCCAGCAGCACCCGGCGCTTGCGCCGCTCGTACCAGCGCCGCCGCGTGCCATAGGGATCGCGCCGGCGATAAAGCACATCGAAATACACCTGCCTCGCCACCGGCGTGCGGTCGGCCGGCGAGGCACGCGATGCGGCGGGCGCGCTGCCCGAAGCTGATCCCGATATCGTCATGTCCACTTCCTGGTGTTGCGTGATGCGTTCACCCGGCAATCGGGATGCCAGCGGTGACCACGCCGTCACCGATCCTTTGGTTCCGCCGCAGCACGCTTGCAGCGCCACAGCTCCTCCGCATAGCAGCCGGCCAGCAGCAGCCCGCCGGCGATCACCGTCCCCACGTAGGCCGCCGGGAGCATGTCGCGCCGCGGCACCGGCGCGAACGATGCCGCGTCCCACCCACGGCCCAGGCCCACGAGCGACAGCGCCTGGTCCCAGTGCAGCGACGCGAGCAGCGCGATGGCGGCCAGCGGCAGGATTTCCTGCACGCTGTGCACCATCTGTTCCAGCGGCGAGATGCTGCGGCGCGGCGCGGCCCACCTCAGGTCGACGTACACCGTGAGTTCGTGCGCCACGAATGCCGCCATGCACAGTGCCAGCACGCCGGCATTCACCTCCAGCAGCAGCACCGCCAGAACGGCCACGCCCATCTCGGCGAACATGAGCACGTGCAGCACCGATTCGCGCACGCCGGCCGTCGCCTCGATGCGCGCGCGCCGGTGCAGGGCCCAGTCGGCCGCGCCCGCCGCCAGCCAAAGCGGCATTGCCACGAACATCAGAAGAAACTGCTGCGGCACCCGAGGCCTCCCGGACGGTACGGGGCTTCAAGCGCCCAAGGCAGGCTTGGCGATCATGAGCCAGAAGAGCGCCAGAAAAAGAAAGAACGCCGGCACGCCGAGCACTACCCACCAGCGAAAAAGCTGCCAGTAGCGCGGCGGCAGCGCAGTGCCCTCGCGCGCCGCTTCGGCCGCGAGGTCGCGCAGGCGCATCTGCAGCCACACCACCGGCAGCCAGCAGGCGATGGCCAGCACATAGCAGACGATCGAGGCCTTCAGCCATGGCGTGGACAGCGGCAACTGCAGCCGGTGCACCAGCCAGAAGCCGGTGAGCGGCTGCAGCACCGCGGTGGTCGCGGTGAAGAGCCAGTCGGCCCGCACCACCATGCGCGCAACCACGGCCACCGCACGCACATCGCGCGACAGCGTGGTCGCCAGCAGGTAGAACGCGGAGCCGAGGCCGGTGCCGAAGAGCAGCGTCGAGGACACCACGTGCAGGTACTTCACGAAGAGGTATTCCATGGATTCCTTTCCGCACGCCGCAACGCCGCGCGCCCCGGCGTGCGCCCGACGCCCGGCGCGTCCATGGCCCACAGGAGCGCGACGGCCGCGCACATCGGCAGGTTCTTGGAGAGCGGGCCGAAGGGATGGAGCCAGAACTCCGGCATCGCCCAGCTGATGGCCAGCGTGTAGAACGCGATCAGCGCGAGTTGCAGGGGCCACAGCAGCCGCGCCCGCCACCGGCCCGGCAGCGCGAGCGTTCCGATGCCCAGCGCCAGGTCGAAGAGCGCGGCGCCGTCGAGCAGCAGTTCGGCCCAGGCGCCGCCGGCGCCCACGCGCGCGAGCAGCGCCAGGCTCTGGTCGCGCGGATAAAGGCCAATGGAGACGACGAAGGTCCAGATCCATACCAACGCCACCGCCACCCGCAGCACCGGCAGCAGCGACCACAGCCATGCCGCCCGGCGCAACGCCTCGGCGCGGCCCGCGTCGACGAAGCGCTCGTGCGATCGCGGCGGACGGCCGAGCCAGCGGGTGAATTCGTCCGCCGGCGCGGCGTTGCCCTGCAGCAGCATGCCGGCCGTGTCGGCATCCAGAAAGCTGTGGCGCCATCGGCCCGCGATGCTCGCCGCACGCCGGAACGCGGCCTCCGGCATCGGCAGCAGCAACGGCCGCTGCCGGTGGCCCAGTTGGCGGCGCAGGTCCAGCAGGTAGGTGCGCAGCATCACCGCGCGCGCGCCCACAAAGGCGATGGTGCGGCTGCCCGGCAGACGGGCGTCGGCCAGCGCCAGCACGCCGGCCACCACGTCGTCGAGGTGCACGGGTTGCAAGGGCTGGCGTCCGCCGCCCGGCAGCGCCAGGAGCGGCATCACCGCCAGCGCGGCGAAGAACTGCGCGCTCGCGCCATCCTCGTGCCACACCAGCGAGGGCTGCACGATGGCCGATGCGACATGGCAGCGGCGCAGGCGGTCGTCCGCGCGCGCCTTGCTCCGGTGGTATTCGCTTGCGGCCTGCGCGTGGGCGCCGAGCGCGGAGATCTGGATGACGAGCGCCGCGCCGGCTTTCTCGCAGGCCTCGAAGAGCATGGCCGGGCCGCGGTGATGCACCGCGTCGAACTCGCCCGGCGCGTGCTCGCGCAACACGCCGGCCGCGTTGATCACCACGTCGCCGGGCAGGAGGTGCGGCATCCAGAACGACACCGGCGGCACCTCTGCGAGATCGGCGCGCAGCCAGCGCGTGCGCTGCTGCGGCCAGGCGGCGCGCTCCCGGGCGCTGGAGAGATCGCGCGCCGTGCAGACCAGCCGGGCACCCCGCCGCGCGAATGCCTCCGCCAGTGCATGCCCCAGAAAGCCGGCCGCGCCGACGATCACGATCCTCGCGGCGCGTGCGCCTCCTGGCGCGGCAGCGCGCTGTGTTTCAGCGGCGGCGTCCACGCTCGGCCACCGCGCATCCACACGCCAGCCCGAGGGCGAAGGTGGCATAGACGATCGCCATCGCGCGCGGGGACAGGTGGTGCTCGAAGCCCGGCCGGAGCCGCCGGGGCGTGATGGTGTAGTCGATCGCGAAGGCCGTGGCCGCCGTGGCCGCGGCGCGGGCGATCGCTGCGCCGGGCGAGGCCGCGGGCGGGCGCCTGGCATGGAGCCCCGCATGCAGCACGGCCCAGAACGTCGCGGTGCCGTGATGAATCGCGTAGCCCAGCGCCGTGTGCCGCCACGAGGGCTGCCGGGCGGCCAGCGCCTTGCGGCCCCACAGCCACTGGCTGGTCGCGTTGGTCGGCGCCGCGCTGCTGCCGGTTTCGCGGCGACCGCACCACGCGAGCGCCAGCGTCGAGGCCACGCTCGCGACGGCGCCCCCCACAAGGCCGGTGCGCACTGCGTCCCGCCAGAGCGTCGCCGCGCCTGCCGGTGGATGCTCGGGCTCCGAATGCCCTTGCGACGCGGTGCTGTGCCTGACTTCCGGATCGCCGGTGTTCATCGATATCTCCAAGGTCGTGCGCGAACGTGAAACATGGAACGTGGTCGACGTGGGCCATCGACTGCCAGCGACAGTCCCATACGCAGGCAGCGCCGGTGTCGTCGTTCGGACACCTCTGCTGTAGGTGCTGTCTCGCGGAAAAATTTGCAGCAGGACTGGCGGCGCGCTTGCCGCACTGAAGCGATGCCATTTCGGCAAAGCCGCGCAGGACCCTGTGTCACCTGCATCCGCCTGCTTACCGCCCATGCGAATTGCGGCGGGCATGCCGATTGCCGCCTGGTAGCCACCGATTCCGTCCTCGCCTCCAAAGCGACCACAGAAAGAAGCCCATGCCCGACGGCGACATCCGCGACGGCGCCTGCGTTCAATGGCGCCTGCAGCGCAACTGCGCCATGTCGCCGCGCAGCTTCATGCTGCACATCGGCGCGCTCGCCGCTGTCGTCGCCATGGTGGGCATCGCTTTTTGCGCCGCGGGCTATCCGCTGGTGCTGTGCTTCTGCGCCTTCCAAGTGGCGGCGCTGGCCGCCGCGGCCTGGGTGCATGCGATGCATGCGATCGACGGCGAACGCATCGTGCTCACGCCGGGCTCGCTCGAAGTGCACGCCACCCGGGGCCTGCGGTCGCAGACCTTCCGCTTCGACCCCTGCTGGGCCTGGCTGGAAGCGGCCCGCGACGATGCGGCCGGCTCGCGCCCGCCGGTGCTTTGCGGCGGCGGCCTGCGCGTGCCGCTGGGTACCTATGCCGCCGAGGCGCAGCGGCACCGCTTCGCGGCCGAATTCAGCCGCAGCCTGCGCCGCGCGCGCGCGGCCACGTTACATCTTCCTTCGCACGAGACCTCGACATGAGCACATTTCCCGGCCCCGCCCATCCGGTTCACCCCGCAGCACCGGGCGTCCACGACGCACATGGCACGCACGACGCGAATGACGCACACGACGAGCACCACGCCATGCCCTTCGGCTGGCGCCGCTGGGTGCTCGCCACCAACCACAAGGACATCGGCACGCTCTACCTGCTGTTCAGCCTCGCCATGCTGATGGTCGGCGGCGTGCTCGCGCTGGGCATCCGCGCCGAGCTGTTCCAGCCGGGGCTGCAGCTGCTCAATCCCGAGCTCTACAACCAGTTCGTGACCATCCACGGCCTGGTGATGGTGTTCGGCGCGATCATGCCGGCCTTCGTGGGCTTCGCGAACTGGATGGTGCCCCTGCAGGTCGGCGCCTCGGACATGGCCTTCGCGCGCATGAACAACTTCAGCTTCTGGCTGCTGCCGCCCGCGGCGGTGATGCTGGTCGCGCCCTTCTTCAGCGCCGGCGGCGCGGCCGCCTCGGGCTGGACGCTGTACCCGCCGCTCAGCCTGCAGATGGGCCCGGCGATGGACTTCGGCATCTTCGCGGTCCACATCATGGGCGCGAGCTCGATCATGGGCGCCATCAACATCATCGTCACCATCCTGAATATGCGCGCGCCGGGCATGACGCTCATGAAGATGCCGATGTTCTGCTGGACCTGGCTCATCACCGCCTATCTGCTGATCGCGGTGATGCCGGTGCTCGCGGGCGCGGTGACGATGCTGCTGACCGACCGCCACTTCGGCACCAGCTTCTTCCAGCCGTCGGGCGGCGGCGATCCGGTGCTGTTCCAGCACATCTTCTGGTTCTTCGGCCATCCGGAGGTCTACATCATGATCCTGCCGGCCTTCGGGATCATCAGCCAGGTGGTGCCGGCGTTCTCGCGCAAGCGGCTCTTCGGCTACTCCTCGATGGTGTACGCGACGGCCTCCATCGCGATCCTCTCGTTCATCGTGTGGGCGCACCACATGTTCACCACCGGCATGCCGGTGACCGGCCAGCTGTTCTTCATGTACGCGACCATGCTGGTGGCGGTGCCGACGGCGGTGAAGGTGTTCAACTGGATCGCCACGATGTGGGAGGGATCGCTCAGCTTCGAGACGCCGATGCTG
Source organism: Variovorax paradoxus EPS (assembly GCF_000184745.1). Classification (NCBI taxonomy): domain Bacteria; kingdom Pseudomonadati; phylum Pseudomonadota; class Betaproteobacteria; order Burkholderiales; family Comamonadaceae; genus Variovorax; species Variovorax paradoxus. The sequence continues at coordinate 5,535,146 of NC_014931.1, forward strand.
TTCGCGCTGGGCTTCATCTTCGTGTTCTCCATCGGCGGGCTCTCGGGCGTGATCCTGTCGATCGCGCCGATCGACATCCAGCTGCACGACACCCACTACGTGGTGGCGCACTTCCATTACGTGCTGGTGGCGGGCTCGCTGTTCGCGATGTTCGCGGGCTATTACTACTGGTCGCCGAAATGGACCGGCGTGATGTATGCCGAGCGGCGCGGGCAGATCCATTTCTGGGTGTCGCTCGCGAGCTTCAACGTGGGCTTCTTCCCGCTGCATTTCCTCGGGCTGGCGGGCATGCCCAGGCGCTATGCCGACTACCCGATGCAGTTCTCCGACTTCAACCACGTCGCCAGCATCGGCGCCGCGGTGTTCGGCCTGGCACAGGCGTATTTCCTCTTCTTCATCGTGCTGCCGGCCATGGCCAAGCGCGGCGCACCGGCACCCGCGAAGCCCTGGGAAGGCGCGGAGGGCCTGGAATGGGAAGTTCCCTCGCCCGCGCCCTTCCACACCTTCGCCACGCCGCCGAAGCTGGACAGCACCGCGACGCGCGTGATGGGTTGATGCACAGCGAGTGCGATCTCGCGGAGGCGGCCCAGGCACGGCTCGCGGCAACGCCGGGACGCGGAGCTGGCGCTACAGGCAGAAGAAGCCCGGTCGGCCGGTCGGCGCCCCTCCACGCTGATGCCCGCCATGCTTCGATCGCTCGCCGCAGATTGCAAGCCGACATGGAGCAGCGCCAGAACGAGGAGCTGCGCAAGCATCGCGGATGCGGCCCGGCAACGGACTGGCCGCGCTTGCGTTCGAGTTCGGCGATCTATTCCGGGAGCCATCGATGCGGTCGGCGTTCCGGAAACAAAGTGCGCCACGTTACGTAACAAACACCGAAAGCAGCTCGCGGCACCGATGGCGGCCAGCTCCTCTCGGGGCGAAAAAGTCTTTTGAAATCAACCACATACCTTGCTTGTGGCGGGTGACTCGGGAACCTGGCCCGCGGGCGGCACGCATGTTGCGCTTTGTGTCTCCTTATTCCTCGAGGAGGTCGCCATGATCACAACCACCCAAGCCCCTATCGGCTCGATTCCGGCAGCTGCTGCCGACAACGGTGCGGCCCCCGTGGTCCTCGCCCAAGCCAACGTCACGCCGATCGCGCCCATGGGTGCGGCCGCGACGACGGCGGCGCCCACCGGGCCCGTGAGCCTGGGCTCGCTGTCCAACGCCACGCCCGGCACGGTGGTCGTGCGCGACGGCGTGCGGATTCCGGTCGACGGCAGCCAGAGCCTGATGGCCGGCGACCGCGTGATCGTTCCCGACGGTGGCCATGCCAACGTGCTGTTCCCCGGCTCGACCGCCAACAAGGCGCCGCTTTCGGGCGTCTTCGAGGGCGGTACCGACGCCACCATCGGATCGACCAAGCTGCCCGGCGGCCTGGAGCAGGTGAATGTGGATGTGGCTGCCGGCAACCTGGAAGTCACACCGGCCGACAGCGATGCGGACGCCGCCGCCGTGGCCGTGACCAAGAAGGCCGCGGGCGGCAGCGGCATCGGGCTGGGTGAATTCGCGCTCGGCGCGCTGGGCGCTATTGCCCTCGGCGCCGCCTTGAGCGGCGGCGGCGACGGCGGCGGCGGGGTTTCCTTCCTCGCTCCGGGCATTGGCGAAGGCGACGCGGACGCCGATGCGGATGCAGATGCCGACGCGGATGCGGACGGAGATGCAGATGCAGATGCCGACGCGGATGCAGATGCCGATGCAGACGCCGATGCGGATGCCGACGCTGACGCTGACGCAGATGCGGACGCTGATGCAGATGCAGATGCCGACGCTGATGCAGACGCCGACCACCTGCTCGATCCGGGTGACGGCGCCGCCGGCCATCTGATCGGGGCCCTGGACGACCTCCTCGGGCTGGGCGGCAACAGCGGCCCGGGCCGGGCCGTTTCCAGTTCGTCCGGCACGCTGGGATCGCTGATGCCTACCGTCGACGGCCTGACCGACCTGGTGGACGACGTGCTCTCGCCGATCGCGGGCAACGAGTTCACGGCCAACGATCCGAACGAATTCGACCCGGTGGACGACACGGTCGAGAACGTGCTCGTGGACATCGGCGGTGTGCTGACCCCCGTGGTCGACGGCCTGCTGGGCAACGGCCTGACGGATGCGCTCATCGACTCGCTGATCGGCCAGGTCGACTACCTGACCGATGCGGTCGGCAACATCCTGGAGAACGTGCTGGGCAGCGAGGGCCTGCTCGGCGGCGTGACCACCGGCCTCGGCATCGACGGCCTGGTGGACGGTTTGATCGGCGACGACGGCGTGGTCGGCCAGGTGCTCGAAGGCCTGCTGGGCGACGACGGTTTGCTGGACGGCCTGCTGGGCGATGAAGGCTTGTTGGGCGGGTTGCTCGGTGACGACGGCCTCCTCGGCGGCGTTCTGGGTGACGACGGTCTGCTGGGCGGCTTGCTCGGCGGCGATGGCGATCTCCTCGGCGGTGTCCTGGGTGATGACGGCCTGCTGGGCGGCTTGCTCGGCGGCGATGGCGGTCTCCTCGGCGGTGTCCTGGGCGACGACGGCCTGCTGGGCGGCCTGCTCGGCGGTGAAGGCGGTCTCCTCGGCGGCGTACTCGGTGACGACGGCCTGCTGGGCGGGTTGCTCGGCGGTGAAGGCGGTCTCCTCGGCGGCGTACTCGGTGACGACGGCCTGCTGGGCGGGTTGCTCGGCGGTGAAGGCGGGCTTCTCGGCGGCGTGCTGGGTGACGACGGCCTGCTGGGCGGTTTGCTCGGCGGTGAAGGCGGGCTCCTCGGCGGCGTGCTGGGCGACGACGGCCTGCTGGGCGGTTTGCTCGGCGGTGAAGGCGGGCTCCTCGGCGGCGTGCTGGGTGATGACGGCTTGGTGGGCGGCCTGCTTGGCGACGACGGACTCGTCGGCGGTTTGCTCGGCGGAGACGGCGCGCTTGCCGGCCTCCTGGGCAGCGAAGGTCTCTCCGGCGGTCTGCTCGGCGAAGGTGGGGTCGTGGACGGTCTGCTCGGACCCGACGGCGTAGTCGGCGAATTGCTCGGTGGCGACGGTGGTCTCCTCGGCGGCGTGCTCGGTGGCGAGGGCGGTCTCCTTGGCGGCCTCCTCGGTGACGACGGCCTCTTGGGTGGCGTCCTCGGCGGCGACGGCGGCTTGCTCGGCGGCGTATTGGGCGACGACGGCCTCCTGGGCGGTGTGCTCGGCGGCGAAGGTGGTCTCCTCGGCGGTGTACTCGGCGAAGGCGGCATCGTCGGCGGCCTGCTGGGCGGCGACGGCGGTCTCCTTGGCGTCGTGATCGGCGAAAACGGCATCGTCGGCGGCCTGTTGGGCGGCGACGGCGGTCTGCTCGGTGGCGTGCTCGGTGAAGACGGCATCGTCGGCGGCCTGCTGGGTGGCGACGGTGGCCTCCTCGGCGGGGTGCTCGGTGAAGACGGCATCGTCGGTGGCCTGCTGGGCGGCGACGGTGGTCTCCTCGGCGGCGTGCTCGGTGAAAACGGCATCGTCGGTGGCCTGCTGGGCGGCGACGGTGGTCTCCTTGGCGGCGTGCTCGGTGAAAACGGCATCGTCGGTGGCCTGCTCGGCGGCGACGGTGGTCTCCTTGGCGGCGTGCTCGGCGAAGACGGCATCGTCGGCGGCCTGTTGGGCGGGGACGGCGGCCTCCTCGGCAGTGTCCTCGGCCAGGACGGCCTCGTCGGCAACCTGCTCGGCGGCCTGCTGGGCGGCAACGGCCCGGCGGCCAACATCCTGGAGCCGGTCTCCTCGCTCACCGACGCCATCGAGCCGGTCGCGGCCAGCGTGACGCACGCGGTGTCCGGTGCCACGGCGCCCGTGACCGACATCCTGGCCGGCGCGGGCTCGACCCTCGCGCCTGTGACCACCGTGGTGGAAGGTGTCGGGCAAGCGGTCACTCCGCTGGTGACCGAGGTGGTGACCCCGATCACCAGCCTGGTCGAACACGCGGTGTCGCCGGTGACGAACATCCTGCACGGCCTCTTGGGCTGATCCCGCTGCGCGGACGGCACGAAGAAGCAAGGAGGGACCGGCGACGGTCCCTCTTTTTTTCGCGTGCGCTCTGGCCAACGCGTCGCATCGGACGGCCTCCTAGAATCATCGGCTCGGTGGCTCGGCAAGAAAAGCTGGAATCAGCCACTACAAGCCAAGCCCCCCGGAGACACACACCCGCCATGGACCGCTGGACCGAAATCGCCCTGCTCGTGCAGATTGCCGATGCCGGCAGCCTGAGCCGCGCGGCCGAGGCGCTGGGCCTCTCGAACGCCGCCGCGAGCCGCCACCTGAGCGCGCTCGAGGCCCGGCTCGGCGCGCGGCTGGTGGAGCGCAACACGCGGCGCCTGTACCTCACCGACACCGGCCGCGAATTCTGTGCACGCGCCAAGACCATCCTGGCCGACCTCGCCGATGCCGAGTCGACGGTGAACGCCACCGCGCTCAACCCGACCGGCGTGCTGCGCATCACCGCCTCGCTCTCGTTCTCGATCCACCACATCGCGCCGCTGTTGCGCGACTACACGCAGCGCTACCCGGGCGTGACGGTGCACGTGGAAGCGGCCAACCGCTACTTCGACCTGATCGACAACAACATCGACGTGGCGATCCGCACCCGCGAGTACGAGCCCGATTCGAACGTCACGATCCGCCGGCTGGGCGAGACGCGGCGCGTCCTCGCGGCGTCGCCGCGCTACTTCGCGCAGCACGGTTTTCCGAAGACGTTGGACGAGCTCAAGCGCCACAAGCTGTTGATCTACACCCACGCCAACAACCCCAACGAGCTGCGCTTCACACGCAAGGGCGAGACCCACACGGTCTCGGTCACCGGCCTGCTCGAATCGAACGACGGCCAGGTGCTGCGCGCCGCCGCGCTCGACGGCATGGGCATCCTGGTGCAGCCGACCTACATCGTCTATGAAGACATCGTGGCCGGCCGCCTCGTGCCCACGCTGGACGACTGGGACCTGCCGCACCTGACGATCAACCTGGCCTACCCGAGCCGCAAGCACCTGTCGGCAAAGGTGCGCAGCTTCATCGATTTCATGGCGGCGCATTTCCAGAAGATGGAGTACGAGCGCAAGTGGACAAGCCACTTCGGCGCCCATTGACGGCCCGCTGCGCCCGAAGACTGACCAACCGTTCACGCTGAGCTTGTCGAAGCGCCGCGCAAGGCTTCGACAAGCTCAGCCCGAACGGTTGTGGCCCTCAGTGCGAGCGGTCGATGCGGTTGGCGCCTTTCACCCAAAGATGTGCGTTTACGCACATCCCGCTCTCAGGCAGATCCGCACACTGGAACCGCAACCGCCGCACTCCGTGGCGGACCCTTCCTTTTTCAAGCTCCAAGGATCTGCCGTGACCACAACCGCCAACACCTCGCGCGCGCCGCTCGCATCGTCGTCGCTCTCATCGCCCTCTCCCGCCGCGCTGGACGATGCCGGCAAGCTGCTGCTGCGCGTGACCATCGGCGTGCTCGTGCTGCTGCACGGCATCTTCAAGCTGTCGGCCGGCGTCGGCTTCATCGGCGGCATGCTGGCCAAGGCGGGGCTTCCGGGCAGCATCGCCTACCTCGTGTATGTCGGTGAAATCGTCGCGCCGCTCCTGCTGCTGGCCGGTTTCTGGACCCGCGCCGCCGCCGGCGTGATCGTCATCAACATGATCGTGGCCCTCGGCCTCGTGCACATGGCCGACCTGTTCGCGCTGACCAAGCAGGGCGGCTGGGCGCTGGAACTGCAGGGCCTGTACCTGTTCGGCGCGCTGACCGTGGTGCTGCTGGGCGCGGGCCGCTTCAGCGTCGGCGGGACGAACGGACGCTGGAACTGATCTTCGGCGTCAGCCGGCGTCGCCACGCACCTGCGAGACCATCGACTCCAGGCGGGCGGCGTCAGCGACCAGCAAGGCCTTGCCGTCCTTGCGCAGCACGCCGCTGCGCACCAGCACATTGAGTTCGCGCGTGACCTGCTCGCGGTTCGTGCTGATCTGGCTGGCCAACGCCGCGTGCTTGGGAGCCGGCTCCAGCCGCGCCTGGTTGCCCTCGATGCCGGCGGTGCGCGCCAGGCGCAGCAGCTCGGCATGCAGCCGGTTCTGCACGCCGAGGGTGCTCAGGTCGATCACGCGTTCGGAGAGCTGGCGCACGAGTGACGCGAGCCGCTGCATCACACGCTCGGCCACCAGCGGCTCGTCGCGCAGGAGCGCCATGAAGGCGGGACGGTCGAGGCTGGCGACCACGCTGGGCTCCAGCGTCACCACGTCGGCGGAGCGCGGGCCGCCGTCGATGGCGGCGATGTCGCCGAAGTACTGGCCGGCCTCGGCATCGCGGAAGGTGACCTGCCGGCCATTGGCCGAATAGGTCGTCACCCGCACCCGGCCCGAGACCAGCAGGAACACCTCGCCCTGCTGTTCGGCGCGCAGGAGCAGCGGCTTGCCGGCCTCCACGCTGTGCCACAGGCATTGCTGGGCGAGCAGGCCCAGGCGCTGGTCGGAGAGGCCTTCGAGCAGCGCGATCTGGCGCAGCGCGAGGCTGGAGCGGGGGGTGGGTTCGGGTGTGGCCATGCCGGTCGGTGGGGGCGCGCGCATTATGCTCGGGTGCCGCTTCGAACCCGTTCATGGACAGACGTTCCCCGCCACCCCCTTCTTCCCCTTTTTCGCTGAGACCGCCCACACGGCGCAATCTCCGCTGGGCGAGCGGGCTGGTGCTGATGGGCTATGTGACGGTTCACCTGCTGAACCATTCGCTGGGCATCTATTCCTTCGCCCTCGCAGAGAGCGTGCTGCGGGTAGCACAGGCGTTCTGGCACAGCCTGCCGGGCACGGTGCTGCTGTACGGTGCCGCCTTCACGCACCTGGCGCTGGCCGTGGTCGCGCTGTGGGAGCGGCGCACCTTGCGCATGCCGCCGCTGGAGGCACTGCGCGTGCTGCTGGGCTTTGCGCTGCCTCTGCTCATCGCCACCCACCTGACAGCCATACGCGGTGCCTACGAGGCTTACGGGGTCAATGGCTCCTATGTTCGCGTGGTCTGGGGCCTGTGGAGCTGGCAGGGCGCGGCCGCGCAGCTCGGGATGATGGCCGCGGCCTGGACGCACGGCTGCCTCGGCCTGCATTTCGCGCTGCGGGCGAAGCCGACCTACCGGCGCTTCTCGTACCTGCTGCTGGCCTTTGCGGTGGTGCTGCCGCTCACGGCGGCAATGGGCTTCGTCTCGATCGGCCGCGAGTTCCAGTGGACCGGCGTGCCGACCGTGCCGGTGCCTACGGCTGCGCAGGCGCAATCCCTCGGTGAAGCCGAACAGAGCCTCAAGTGGCTCTATGTACTGGCGCTGCTCGCGCTGCTCTCGGCGCGCTGGGGACGCAACTGGTTTGCGCGCCTGTCGCGACAGCCGTCCATCGCGCTGCGTTATCCCGACCGCACGGTGCAGGTGCCGCGCGGCTGGAGCGTGCTGGAGGCGAGCCGTTCGCACGGCATCGCGCATGTGTCGATCTGCGGCGGCCGCGCGCGCTGCTCCACCTGCCGCGTGCGCGTGGTCGGCGCGCCCGAACACATCGGCGAGCCGGGCCGCGACGAACAGCGCACGCTCGAGCGCGTGCGCGCGCCGGCCGACGTGCGGCTTGCCTGCCAGTTGCGCCCGCATGGCGACATCGAGGTCACGCCGCTCTTTGCACCATTGCCCAACGAAGGCCGTCCCGCACCGGTCGGCAGCTTCGGGCGCGAACGCGATGTGGCAGTCTTGTTCGTCGACCTGCGCCGCTGGTCGGGCCTCTCGGAGCGGCAGTGGCCCTTCGACCTTGCCTATGTGCTCGACCGCTACTTCGCCACCGTCGGCGCGGCCGTGCGCGAGAGCGGCGGCGTGCCCAACCAGTTCATCGGCGACAGCGTGATGGCGATCTTCGGACTCGACTGCGACCTGCCCACTGCGTGCAAGCAGGCGCTGCGCGCGACCACCCTCATCGCCCAGCGCATGGACGCATGGAGCGAAGGCTTCGAGGCGCAGTTCGGCCAGCGCATGGATTTCGGCATGGGCCTGCATGCGGGGCGTGCGGCGGTCGGTGAAGTCGGCTACCTGGAGACCACCACCTTCACCGCCATCGGCGAAGTGGTGAACACCGCGAGCCGCCTGCAGGACCATTCGAAGACGGCCGCATCGCGCCTCGTCGTCTCGCTGTTCGCGGCGCAACAGGCCGGCGTCGCGGACACGCTGGGCGCGTGCGAAACGCTCACCGTGCGAGGCCGCTCCGAGCCGCTTCAAGTGCTGTATCCGCAGACCCAAGTTCTTCCCGGGTAGTTGACGAAAGCGGTGCGCAAACGCACAGCGCGAACCACGATGCGGTTTCACACTGCATCCCGTGGCAACGACGAATGTCCGCCGTCCACACAGCATTCATCCGAAGGGACTTTCATCATGAACACCAAGCAACTCATCGCTCTTTCCGCCGCCGCATTCGCCATGTTGGGCGCAGCGGGTGCCGCACATGCCGAAACCTACGAAGGCGTGCACGCGGTCACCTCGGCCGCGGCCCGCGCCGATGTGCAGACGGAAGCCGTGGCGGCTGCACGCAGCGGCAACATCTATTCGGACGCTGCCGCCGAGGGCGTGGCGATCTCCAACTCGACGCGCGACCGCAGCAGCGTTCGCGAGGAAGCCGTTGCCACGGCGCACGACCCTCTGCAAAGCCTGGACAAGCGTGCCTTCTATCGCGACCAGGTGCCTTCGGCCTACAAGAAGCCTGCCGTGTCGTTCAGCCGCCAGGCCGGCCTGTAATCGAGAACTTGCCTGCGGCCCGGCTCAGGGCCGCGCACCTTCCCACGCGTTCTGCAGCAAGGCACGAATCGCATCGCGCTCAAGCGGGCGCGGATTGGGATACTGGTTCTGCAGCGCGTGTGCGCAGGCCACATCGAGGTCCGATTCCTTCATGCCGATGTCGCGCAGCGCGACAGGCGCGCCGTTGTCGTGTGCGAGGTCGAACACGGCCTGTGCCGCGTTGCTTCCACCCAGCGCCTTCGCGATGCGCGCCATGGCTTCGGGCGCAGCAGCGGCGTTGTAGGCCAGCGCATGCGGCAGCACGATGGTGTGGGTCTCGGCATGCGGCAAGTTGAAGCTGCCGCCGAGCGTGTGGCACAGCTTGTGGTGCAGCGCCATGCCGACGTTGCCGAGCACGGTGCCGCAAAGCCATGCGCCGTAGAGCGCATCGCTGCGCGCGGCCGCGTCCTCTGCAAAGGCGCGGATCGCGGGCAACGCGCGGCCCAGCGCGGCGATGCCCTCTTGCGCCATCAGATCCATGATCGGGTTCGCATCGATGGCGTAGAGCCCTTCGGCCGCATGCGCGATGGCGTTGATGCCGCTCGTCACGCTCATGTCCACGGGCAGGGTCAGCGAGAGTTCGGGGTCGTAGATCACGGTGCGCGGCAGCACTTTGAAGTCCTTGCCGGTCTTCTTCATGCCCGCTTCGGTGATGCCGTAGATCGGCGTCATCTCGGAGCCCGCGTAGGTGGTCGGTATCGCAAGGATCGGCAGGCCCGAATCGAGCGCGATGGCTTTGCCGAGGCCGGTGGTCGAGCCGCCGCCGATGGCCACGGCGCAGTCGGCGCCCAGGCGCTGCGCCACTTCTCCCGCTTCGCGCGCGGTCTCGATGGGCACGTGCATCACGGCCCGGTCGAACACGCCGGCCGCATGCGCGCCCAGCATGTCGGCGATGCGCTCGGCCTGCGGTCGCTGCTCGGGCGTGGAGAGGACCAGCGCGCGCCGAGCGCCGAGCGCATCGATCTCGCGCGCCAGGTGCTGCAGCGAACCCGCGCCGAAGACCACGCGCTGGGGCGCGCTGTTGTAGACGAAGGATTGGACAGGCATCGCTCGATCTTTCGTGAAAAGGTGCGGGCGAGTGTCTACCCGCCCCGAGGGCGGTTCAACCGCGCGGGTGGAAAGGAGTTTTCCACCGGGCCCCGCCGTGGCGCACCGCCGTCGCACGGCGGGTTCGGGCTGCCTTCACACGGCCGAGTCGTCGAGGCAGGTCGCGGCCGTCCAGCCGTAGAGCCATTCGAGGGCGTCGTAGAAGCGCTCTTGCGGGCGACCGTTCCACATGCTGTTGCGCACCAGCCGTTCAACGCCCTTGGCGTGATAGATGCGCCCCATCTCGCGCGCAGACAGCACCACCCGTGCAGTGCGTGCAACGCGCGAGCGCTCGTACAGCGCGAGCGCGCCGGGCCAGTCGCCACCTTCGCGGCGCAGCGCAAGGCCCAGCGTCACCGCGTCTTCGCAAGCGGTGCAGGCGCCCTGCGCGAGGTACTGCACCATCGGGTGCGCCGCATCGCCCAGCAGCGTCGCGCGGCCGAAGGTCCATTGCTCGATGGGGTTGCGGTCGGCCGTCGAGTAACGCTTCCATGCTTTCGGAATGCGCAGCAGTTGCTGCACCTGTTCGCAGGTCGGTCGAAAGTAGCGCTGCACCTCGGCCGGGTCGCCGTCCATCGAGCCCCATTCCTCGGGCTGGTCGCTGTGGAAGGTGACGGCGATGTTGAACTTGTCGCCACCCTTGAGCGGGTAGTGCACCAGGTGGCAGTTGGGCCCGACCCAGATGCAGGGCGCGGTGAAGCGCAGCGCCTCGGGGAACTCGGCCGTGTCGACCACCGCGCGGAACACGACGTGGCCCGACACGCGGATGCCGTCGCCCACGTACTGCTGGCGCACCGCGGAGCGCACGCCATCGCAGCCGATCACGGCCTGGCCTTCGTGCCGGCCGCCCGCTGCGTCGATGAGCGTCACGCCGTGGTCGTCCTGCTCGATGTGCACGACCTTGGTCGAGGTGAGGAACTCGATGCCATCGGTCGTCTGCTTCACGCCTTCGAGCAGCGCGCCGTGGATGTCGGCGCGGTGGATCACCGCATAGGGGTTGCCGAAGCGCGCGCGGAATTGGTCCGAGAGAGAAATGCTCGCCACGCGCTTCGCATCGATGGCGTCGAACATCACCATCTCTTCGGCGTAGACCGCCTTGGCGCGCAGGTGCTCGCCCACGCCGAGCGCATCGCAGGCCGCGAAGGCGTTGGGGCTCAGCTGGATGCCCGCACCAAACTCGCCGATCTGGCTCGCCTGCTCGATCACCTTCACGCGATAGCCCTCGCGCACCAAGGCCAGCGCAGCGGCGAGGCCGCCGATGCCGCCGCCGGCCACGAGCACGGGGCGGGTGTCTTTCTGCGTGCTCATGTCACTTCAGGCCGAAGAGCTTGCGGGCGTTGTCGCGGCCGATCTTCTGACGATCGTTCTCGCTGATCTCGCAGGTGTCGAACCAGCGGGCCGCATCCTCGTGCTTCTCGAACGGGTAGTCGACCGAGTACATGATGCGGTCCGAGCCCACTTCGAGCATCGTCGAGAGCAGCGTCGGCGTGCGAAAGTTGCCGCTGGTGGTGATGTGCACGTTGCTGCGCAGGTACTCGCCGATCTCCTTGTCGCAGGGCATGCCGCGGCGACCCTTGCGCAGGATGTGATCGACGCGCCAGATGTTGAACGGAATGCCTTCGCCGAAATGGCCGAGGATCATCTGCAGCGCGGGGTGGCGGTCGAACATGCCGCTGGACATGAGGCGCAGCGCATGGATGGCCGTCTCCATCGCGAAGGCCCAGGTCGGGCCGGTGAGCCAGTGCGCGCCGTCGTAGATCGGTTCGCGGGCCAGCAGCGGATCGCGCGGGTGCATGTAGAACGGTTTCTTCAGCGCGGCGGCGGCGGTCCAGAAATCGTTGAAGCGCGCGTCGTCGTAGTAGACGACGATGTTCTCGTCGCCGACCTGCGAGAAGCCGTTGACAAGGAAGCCGTGGAAACCCAGCTGGTTCACGCAGCGCTCGAGCTCGCGCGCGGAGGCTTCGGGGTCTTGCATCGGCAGCGCGGCGAATCCACCGAAGCGTGTGGGGTGGCGCTTGACCTGCTCGGCCAGCACATCGTTGGCACGCTGCGCCACCTCGATGGCGCGCTTCGCGTCGGGGATGCCCTGCACCGCCGGCGAGTTGAGCGAGAGGATCGAGAACTCGGTGCCCCACTCGTCCATCTTCTCGAGACGCTGCTGCTCGAAATCGAGCAGGTTGCTTTTGAGACCTTGCCACACCTCGGGGCGGGCGTAGACCTGCGAGTCGGCGATCGTGAGGTCGATCGCGAAATGCTCTTCGAGGGCGATCTTGTTTTTCATGGGGGCCATATGGGTCATTGGGAATTCACTCCGGTTTGATGTTGAGCTTGTCCAGCACGTCCTGCCAGGTCTTGCGGTCGTCGGCGATGTAGCGCGCCAGTTGTTCGGGGGTGCCGGGGCGCGGGTAGGTTCCGAGCTCGCGCGACTTGGCGATCACGTCGGGCAGCAGCAGCGCCTCGTTCATGTCCTTGTTGAGCTTGGCGAGCACGAGCGGGTCGACGCCCTTCTTCGCGATCACCGCGAACCAGCCGTGCGCCACCGCGCCGGGCACCGTCTTGCTCGCGAGCGGGAACGATTCGAGCCCGGCCTCGACGCGATCGCCCATGCTGGCCAGCACGCGCATGCGGCCGCCCTGCACATTGCCCGCGACCACGTTGTAGGTCTCGACCATCATCTGGGTCTGGCCGCCGAGCGTCGCTTGCATGGCCTGCGCGCCACCGGGGTAGTGCACTTCGAGGAACTGCGCGCCCAATTGCAGGCCCAGCAATGCCGAAGCCAGATGCGGCGCGGTGCCGCGGCCGTTGTCGGCCACCTCGATGCCCTGCGGCTTGGCACGCGCGGCGGCGACGAAATCGGCCAGCGTCTTGTAGGGAGAGTTCGCCGGCACCGCGAGCATGAAGGGCGCGACCGCCGCGAGCGTGACCGGCACGAAGTCGCGGTTGAAGTCATAGGTCACGCCCTTGATCGTGCTCGGCGCGACCGAGATGGCCGAGCCCTGCACGAAGCCGAAGGTGTAACCGTCGCTTTGCGCCGCGAGGATCGCGTTCATGCCGATCACGCCGCTGCCGCCGGGCTTGTTGTCGACGATCACGCCCTGGCCCCATTTCTCGCCGAGCTTGGCGCCCACGTGGCGGATCAACACGTCGGGCGCCGACCCCGCGGGGAACGGAACCACGAAGCGCACGGCCTGGGTCGGCCACTTGGCAGCCGCGCCCTGCGCGTGGGCCAACGGTGCCGCCGAGAGAAGAAAAAGCATCACCGCGATGGCGCCTCGGCGCGTGGGTTCCAGGTTCATGGTCGTCTCCGTTTTTGCTTGATTATTCAAGTAATTGCGGCGGACTATATACTTGAATAATCAAGTACGTCTAGATGAAAACCCTTCCACAAGATCACGACCTCGAAAAGGCCATCCCGTTCCTGCTGGCGCGCGCCGGCGCCCGCATGGGCAATGCCTTTGCGAAGGCGCTGAAGCCCTACGGGCTCAGCCTGAGCGAATGGCGCGTGTGCGCATCGCTGCAGCACACGCCGCGGCAGACGTTGTCCGAACTGGCAACCCACGCTTCCACCGACCTGTCGGCGCTCTCGCGCATCGTCGACCGGCTGGTGGAGCATGAATTGATGGCGCGCGAGAAATGCGATAACGACAAGCGCGCCGTGCGTATTGCATTGACCGAACGCGGCCTGGCGCTGACCTGCGAACTGATCCCGCTCGCGCAGCACTACGAAGCGGTGGCGACCTCGGACTTCAGCGCGGCTGAGGTGAAGACGCTGCGCGCGATGCTGCTGCGCCTGTACGCCAACGCGACGCCGCTCGCCTGAGCGAGCGGACGTCTTCCTTTTCCATCAGGACGGCGAGACCTGCACCGTCGAGGCCGCGCGGCTATCGGTGATCGCGAAGCGCACCGGCAGGAAGCGCTCGATCACCGCGCAGTTGGTGCGCGTGTGCTCCGTCACCTCGCTGCAGGTGAATGCAGCGGGCTTGCGGCTCTGCCACGCAGCGAGCGCCAGCAGCAGCGCGAGCTGGTCGGCCAGGTGCGGGCCGACGGCCGCTTCGCTCTTCTGGAACGAACGAAGTTCCTTCACCAATCCATGCGCCACCTGCTCGGCGCTGAGCGTCTTCTCGCCGAACGCCGTGAACACCTCGGTGACGTGTTCGTAAGCCAGCGTGGCGATCAGCGCATTGCCCGGGCCTTCGTTCTGCCGCGCCGTACCGAAGCGCAGCTGCTCGCCGGACCATCCCATCGCGCCACCCAGCGTGTCGAGCTCGCGCGTCGGCACATGGCGCGGCAGGCCCGGTGCCAGGCATTCAGCATGGGCCGACTGTTGCGCGCCGCGCGCCATCAGGTCGAAAGCCTGCAGCGCGCCCGAAGCGGGCACGATCGTCGCCTCGACCTCGCCGCCACCCGCCGGGTAAAAACCGCAGCGGCGCAGTGTCAGTTGCAAGTCGGCACCGAGACGCCGCACCAGCGGCGCGAAGGCGCGCTCCAGAAAATGGAACGGCGGCGCCATCGGGTTGTGCGTGCCACCGCTCAGGTGCACCGTGCTTGGCGCGCCGGCCAGCAGAAGCGGCGGCAGCACAGTCTGCAGCACCAGCATGCAACTGCCCGCACTGGCGATCGCGAAGCGATAGTCCCCCGCGCGCACTGGGCCGGGCGCGAAGCTCAGCGACTGCGAACCGAGCTCCGCGCCTTCGACCAGCGCACCGCTGATCTCGGCCGCGGCTTTCACGCACGCGAGATGCTGGCGCATCAGTCCGGGCTTGGCGCGGCCCGCGCGAATCTTCTCGATGGCGAGCGGCTGGCCCGTCGCCACCGACAGCGCGAGGCTGGTGCGCAGGATCTGGCCGCCGCCCTCGCCTTGGGAACCGTCGAGTTCGATCATGCGCGGCCTCCTTCCTGTGCGATGGACGGCGCGGGCGCATCGAAGCGCTGCACCGTCTCGCAAAGAAACGCATCGAGCCCTGCCTCTTCAGCCTGCGGCAGCGGCGTGATCGGCTCCGCGGCGTTGGCCGCCAGCTCGGCTTCGATGAACGCGTGAATGCCGGGCCAGCGCGGGCTGGTCGCGGCTTCGCCGGCGCGCATCTTCACCTCGAGCAGCGCGTTGATCTCGTCGATGAGCGCGGCGTCGCGCACTGCATCGAGCGTGTGCTGCGCCAGGTCTGCGAAGCGCATCGGCGGCACGCCGGGTTGCGTGCGGATCCAGCGCGCGGCCAGCAGCGGGCGCAACACATAGAGGTATTTCTTGTAGCGCACCTCGTCGGCCTGCAGATGCTCGCGGAAGTTCTTCTTCGCCATCGAACTGTAGTGGTGCCACGCGCGCGCGTTCGAAAACACCGCCTCCGAGAGCGCGCGAAAACGCGGCATCGCCACTGCGTCGTCGCGGTACACGATGGGCGAGCGCAGCCACTCCAGCAGCGTAGGGTTCGACTCGCGCATCAGGCCCAGCGCCTTGCGCAGGTCCCAGCCGTTGATGTCGAGGTCACCGCTGATCGGCACCTCGATCACGTCGCGCCGCGGCGTCACCGTGAGATACCACGGCAGGCGGTTCACGTAGATGAAGCGCACGTCGTAGTCGCTGTCGGGCGAAGCGAAGCCCCAGCCGCGGCTGCCGGATTCGCAGGCGAAGAGGACGGTGACGTCGTGGCGCGCTTCGATGGCGCGCAGGTTGGCCATGATCTCCTCGCGCATGGCGGGGTCGATGGGGTGCGCGGAGCGGAGGAACTCCTGTTGTTCTTCTTTCTGCATGATTCGAAATCTCGTTGTTGTTTGTCGTCTTGTCTGTCTGTCGGTCAATCTGTCTGGCTTGCTATCGCGACGGCCAATGTGCGTCGGCGTGGATTCCACACGGTAAAGCACCAGATGCCCCACCACTCCTTGCCGTCGTCGAAGTAGTCGCTCCAGGTGCTGCGTTCGGGTTGGCGCTCCGGGTCGCCGACCCAATCGAGCACGACGACGCCCTCGCCTGGCAGCAGCCCCGTGCATCGGCAGAAGCGCGGGAACAGTGAGGCCCGCTCGGCTTCATCGGCAACGTGCAACGTGTACGGCGGATCGCCAAAGGCTTGGCAGAACCATTCGAACCACGAGACCGTTGCGAGATCGCGTGTGTACACGACGCGGTGCAGCGGCGCGAAGCTTTCGGCGGCGATCACTGCGGACGCATCGAGCGGCGTGGCGCGCGCGGCGTCGACATCGAACGCAAGGCTCGTGCTCAGCTTTGCAGCAAGCGAAGGATCGCGCGCGATCACGTCCTGCCGGTAGCGCTCGGCGAACGCGGCGATGTCATCGCACAAGAGACGCAGGGCTGCACGATGGTGCGCTTCGCCGACGTCATCGACATCCGCAGCGACGCCGTAGACAGCGAACTCGAAGCCCGAGCCGACGCTCTGCAGCGTTTCGCGCAGTGCGGCCACCTCGGCCTCTTCCTTCAGCGCGAGCGCATGCAGCTTGATCTCCGCATGGCCAGTCATGTTGTTCTTCATGATTCGGTGCTCCACAGCTTTTTGTTCTGCTCGACGACGTCCAGCATTCGTTGTGCGCGTCCGCGCGTCCATCCATCTTTGCGCGTCGCCAGCTCGCGAACGCGCGCTGTGAACGCGTCGTCGGCACATCGGCCCGCAAGCTGGCAATCGTGACGAAATCGTCCCGTCGAGGGCCTTCGGACCAATGTTTCAAGCAGGATTCTTCGAAGTTCGCCCCGCTCTTTTCCGGACAACTCGCACCGCTTGAGCAGGTGGCACAGCCGATCGCGCAAATAGCCGGACCGGTGGAATCGCGGGCTCAACTCCAGGTAAAGCATCGCGCCCTCGCGCCACGCGCCCTTGCCTTGCAGAATCCCATCCCGCGCTTCGTCGCTCCACAGCGCGAACACGGGGCTTTCATAGCGATGAAAGTCTTCCGCGGCCGCTTTCCAGGCAGTCCGAGCAGACGGAGAGTTGGCGCGCTTTCCGAAAGCCTCGCTCAAGCACTTCTTCAAGCGCGCCATTTCCGCTTCAGTCTGCCGAATGCATTTTTCGTCGATCCTCATCTTGGCCCTCTCGTGCCGGCCCTGATGGACGGCGCTTCTTACCCCTTCACGCAAACCACCTGCTTGAGCGTGTAGACCACCTCCACCAGATCCTTCTGCGCCTCCATCACCGCGTCGATGCCCTTGTAGGCCATCGGAATCTCGTCGATCACGTCGGCGTCCTTGCGGCATTCCACCCCTTCCGTGGCAGCGATCTGGTCGGCGACGGTGAAGAGCTTCTTCGCCTTGGTACGGCTCATCTTTCGACCGGCGCCGTGGCTGCAGCTCATGAAGCTCTCGGGGTTGCCCTTTCCGCGCACGATGTAGCTCTTGGCTCCCATGCTGCCGGGGATGATCCCGAGTTCGCCGGCCTTCGCGCTCACCGCGCCCTTGCGGGTCACGAGCACGTCTTCGCCGAAATGCGTCTCGCGGCTCACGTAGTTGTGGTGGCAGTTCACCGCTTCCACGTGCGCCTCGAAAGGCTTGGTGATCACCTTGCGCGCGGCCGCGACCACGCGCTGCATCATCACTTCGCGGTTCGCACGCGCGAACTTCTGGGCCCAGCCCACCGCACGCACGTAGTCGCCGAAATACTGGGCGCCTTCCTCGAAGTACGCCAGGTCCTGGTCGGGCAGGTTGCGCTGGTGCAGCTCGGCGTCCTTCTTCGCGAGTTCGATGAAGTGCGTGCCGATGGCGTTACCCACGCCGCGCGAACCCGAGTGCAGCATGAACCACACGGCGCCCGCTTCATCGAGGCACACCTCGATGAAATGGTTGCCGGTACCCAGCGTTCCCAGGTGCTTGTGGTTGTTCGTGTTCTTGATGCGCGGGTAGTCCTCGCAGATCAGGTCGAACTCTTCCACCAGCTTGGCCCAGGCGGCGTCGGTTTCATCGGGCGGCGTTTCCCACGAGCCCTTGTCGCGGCCCATGCGCTTGGGGTTCGATCCGTGCGGCACGGCCTTCTCGATCGCCGAGCGCAGCGGGCCCAGGTTGTCGGGCAGGTCGCGTGCGTTGAGCGTGGTCTTGCAGGCCATCATTCCGCAGCCGATGTCCACGCCGACGGCGGCGGGGATGATGGCCTTGAAAGTCGGGATCACCGAACCCACGGTCGCGCCGATGCCGTAGTGCACGTCGGGCATGGCGGCGATGTGCTTGAACACGATGGGCAGGCGCGCTGCGTTCTCGAGCTGCTTTTTCGCTTCGTCTTCCACGGGCACGCCGTTCGTCCACATCTTCACGGGGACGCCGTTGGCTACTTCATGCAGTTTGTAGTTCTGTTCCATTTTTTTTCTCTCTCTATTCTTTATCTGACTGACTGACTGACTGGCGGACACGGCGGCCCAAAACAAAAAGGAGGTGACGAGGAGCGACGGGTTGTGTACTGAGCTACCTGCCGAAGCAGACCGAGGATTGAACCCGGGACCTTCATGGCCAAGACCATGACGCTCTTACCTGTAAACCCGCCTGCATTCACCTCAAAACAAAAAAGCAGCGACAAAAATTCGACGAAACGTTCGTGCTCTACCACTGAGCTACGGTCTTTCGACCGACGGGATTCGAACCCGCGACCACGAGCGTTGGAGGCTGTAGTTCCGTCAGCATTCGCTGCAAAAAACAGTGCGACGAGGATGGCAAGACGTAGACCACGCCGGAGAACCGGCGCCGGGATTCGAACCCTGGTCAAACCAGATGTAGTCCTGCCTGCATTCGCACAACAACTTTCATCCCCGTTCGGCGACCAACAATCGATGCGAGGAGAAACATGGTTGGATGTACTCGCATCTGCATTCGCCGAACGACGACGTTCAATTTCTTTCTCGGATCGGGTGCCACAGGCCGAAGCCCGCGGCACCCTCTCTCTTTCTACTCAGATCGAAGTCTCTTCGATCACACCCACCCAGTGGTCGGCGCCCAGGCCGCCCGCGGCATACACCGCCAGCAGCTTGAACACTTCGTCGCTGAAGCCGCCGATGTTCAGCACATCGTCACGCTCCTGCGCCTGGGTGGTCGCATAGGGCTGGATGTCGATGCACACCAGCCGCGCCGTCGGGTTGCGCTCCTTGAACGCCGCCCATTCCTGCATCGTCGTGGTCCCGCGGCCACGTGCACGGTCGGCCCACGATTCGTTGTCGGACACCAGCACCACCAGATCGGCCTTGGCCTTCTCCTTGTTCAGCAATGCCAGCGGCGCGCTGCACGAGGTACCGCCGCCACCCACCGCCGCCAGCTTGGCCGCGTTGGTCATCACCGAATCACGCGGATTCAGTTGGAGCGACACCACCTTCGTCTCGAAGGGCAGCACACGCGCATCCGCATTGCGGCGCAGCACGGCGGCAGCGACCAGCGCAGCCACGTCGATGCAGCGCACCGCCGAAGTTGCAGAACCGCGGTGACCCGTCACTGGCGAGCTCATCGAGCCCGACACGTCGGGGCACACCACCACGCGGCCCTCGAACACCGGCACGTTGGCCAGCGCGAGTTCCATCGCGTCCTGCAGCGCTTCCTTCACCACATGCGGCACCTCGGCGCCGGTGGCAGTGAAGGCCGCCATCAGCTGATACGGCAGCACACGCGCCTTGGCCACGGCCTGCGGGTCACGCAGCTTGGCAGCCACTGCTTTGGCGAGGCCCGGCAGCTCGAACACGCCGTGGCGCGCAAAGGTGTTCAGGTTCTGACGCACCATCTGCCACGATCCACGCTGCGCGATCTGCGCCCAGCCCTGGGCATCGAGCTCCAGCGCGGTCAGCATCTGGAACGGAACGTCGGGCACCTCGAGCGAACGGTCGCGCTTGAAGCGTTCGAACGCCTGCGTCACCGGGGGCAGCGCCTCCAGCGCATACGGACGATCGATCAGCCATGCGAACCACGCGGCGCGCCATGCTTCCGCGGGCTTGGGGTGAACCATCTTCACCACGTCGGCCAGCGAAGGCGTGTTGCCCACCGAGGCGTTCAGCAGTTGCGCCTCGGTCGCTTGGAGCAGCCATTGCTGCACAAGCTTCTTCGGACGCGTACCGAGCGACTTGCGGCCCACGGCACCCGAACGCAGCATCTGCACGAAGTTGCGCAGCATCTTGCCGTTGTCCACCACGCGGGGGAACACCTTGGCGAGCAGCGACACGTCGCGCACTGCCAGCGTCGCGGCCAGCAGCGCGGGCATGTCCTTCATGTGGCCGGCACGGCGTGCGTACACGGCCGTCTTGGCGACGAACACCGGATCGACTTCGCGGGCCAGGGCCAGCACGGCGTCGAGCTGGTCTTGCGCGTGTGCGTAGAAGGTGTTGTTCAGGCAACCGGTCGCGGCGAGCTGCGCCAGCTGGTGCTTGGGCGACAGCGCGTAAGCCACGCCACCCGCTTCGTTGAGCGCATTGGCCGAAGGCAGCAGCGCGCCGCGCTGGGTCTGGAAGAGTTGAAGGTTGGCCATGTGACTTCTCCTTGTGGGGTTCTTTTTGTTCGTTCGTTTCTTGAATGTGTGATCCTTGTTGCAACGGGTGTGCCAGCTCCGGCCAGCCTGCTGGATAAATCACTCAAGTTATTGATTTGATTAGGATTTTTTCATTTTCCCGACCTCGGACGCTCGAAGTATCTTTGGCTTCAATTGAGTTTTCTTATAATTTTGGATAGCCTTTTATCCAAATCAATGAAGAAACCCATCGTCGTCATCGGCTTCCTCGGCACCCAACTCGATGCCGGCCAGGGCGCGGGCCGCTGGAACAAGTGGCGTCCCACCGTCTCGCTCGCGCAGCACGAGGACATGGTCGTCGCGCGCATGGAGCTGCTCTACACGCTGCGCCACAAGGCGCTGGCCGAGGTGGTGAAGGCGGACATCGCCACCGTATCGCCCGAGACCACCGTCAACCTCGTGCCGCTCGACCTCGAAGACCCATGGGACTTCGGCGAGGTCTACACGCGCCTGTACGACTGGGCGCGCGCCTACCCCTTCGACACCGAGCGCGAGCAGTACTGGACGCACATCACCACCGGCACGCACGTCGCGCAGATCTGCATGTTCCTGCTGTCGGAATCGCGCGTGGTGCCGGGCGTGCTCGCGCAGACCTCGCCGCCGAAGAAGCAGCGCGAGGGCGAAGGCGGCAAGTGCACGCTGATCGACCTCGACCTCTCGCGCTACGACGTGATCGCGCGGCGCTTCGATGCGGAGCAGCGCGACGCGGTCGCGTTCCTCAAGAGCGGCATCGCCACGCGCAACGCGCGCTTCAACGCGCTGATCGACGAGATCGAGCGCGTGGCCGTGCGCTCGCGCGCGCCGATATTGCTGGTGGGGCCGACTGGCGCGGGCAAGTCGTTCCTGGCGCGGCGCATGTTCGAGCTGAAGCAGGCGCGCCACCAGATGACCGGGCCGTTCGTGGAGGTGAACTGCGCCACGCTGCGCGGCGACGGCGCGGCTTCCACCTTGTTCGGCCACAAGAAGGGATCGTTCACCGGGGCCGCGAGCGATCGCCCCGGCTTGCTGCGCACCGCGAACCAAGGCGCGCTGTTCCTCGACGAGATCGGTGAACTCGGCCCCGACGAGCAGGCGATGCTGCTGAAGGCCATCGAAGAAAAGCGCTTCTTTCCGGTGGGCGCGGACAAGGAAGTGGAAAGCGACTTCCAGCTCATCGCCGGCACCAACCGCGACCTGCGCAGCGATGTGGCCGAAGGACGGTTCCGCGAAGACCTGTTCGCGCGGATCAACCTCTGGACGTATGACCTCCCCGGCCTCGCGCAACGGCCCGAAGACATCGAGCCGAATGTCGATCACTTGCTGGCCATTCACGCGGCCGAAAACCATCGCGTGGTGCGCTTCAACGCCGAAGCGCGAGCGGCGTACCTGCGCTTTGCGCAGAGCGGCGAGGCGATCTGGAGCGGCAACTTCCGCGACCTGTCGGCGAGCGTGACGCGGCTCGCGACGCTGGCGGATGGCGGGCGGATTCCGGTGGCGCTGGTGGAGGCGGAGATTGCACGGTTGCGGTGGCTGTGGAAGCGCGGTGGGCCGGCAGCGGCGGTCAGTGGCGATGTGGATCTGGATGCGTTGCTGGGTGAAGAGCGCGTGGCTGCGCTCGACTTGTTCGACCGGCTGCAGCTTGAAGCGGTGGTGCGGGTGTGCAAGCAGGCGCGCAGCTTGTCCGATGCAGGGCGTCAGCTGTTCCAGGCATCACGCGAGCAGCGCAGCGTGGTGAACGATGCGGACCGCCTCCGCAAGTACCTGGCGAAGCACGGCATCGAATGGGGCCGCCTCGCCGAGGCCTGAGCTATCCTCCGCGCCGATGACCACCCCTGCGCGCAACGTCCTCTTCATCTGCAGCCGCAACCAATGGCGCAGCCCCACCGCCGAACAACTCTGGCGCCGGCATCCGCAGATCGCGGCGCGCTCAGCGGGCACCAGTCCGAATGCGCGACACAGGGTCTCATTCGACGACATCGAATGGGCCGACGTCATCCTCGTGATGGAAGAAAAGCACAAGTCGCGGCTCGTGGCCGAGTTCACGCGGATGCTGGAGGGCAAGCCCATCCACGTGCTCGACATCCCCGACGAATACAAATACATGGACCCCGAGCTTGTCGACGAACTCCAGCGCTCGGTTGGCTCCATCCTCGACATCGATTGAACCCATGACCGAGCTCTACATCAGCACCGACGTCGAATCCGATGGCCCCATCCCCGGCCCGAACTCGATGCTCAGCTTCGGCTCGGCCGCCTACACGGCCGACAAGCAACTCATCTCCACCTTCAGCGCCAACCTCGAAACCTTGCCCGGCGCCGAAGCCGACCCGAAGACCGCCGCGTGGTGGCAAACCCAGCCCGAGGCCTGGGCCGCCTGCCGCACCGACCTGCAGGACCCAACGCGCGCCATGAAGAACTACGTGGCCTGGCTCAACGGCCTGCCCGCGCGACCGGTATTCGTGGCGTATCCCGCGGGCTTCGACTTCCTGTTCGTCTACTGGTACCTCATGCGCTTTGCGGGCGAGAGCCCGTTCAGCCATTCGGCGCTCGACGTCAAGTCGTTCGCGATGGCGATGCTCAAGCTCGACTACCGCGACAGCACCAAGCGCGCGATGCCCAAGCGCTGGTTCGACAAGCTGCCGCACACGCACATCGCGCTGGACGATGCCATCGAGCAAGGCGCGCTCTTCTGCAACATGCTCGCGGAAAACCGCAAGGCCGCGGGCCAGCCATGACCACAGCGCCGATCCGTCGCTGGTGGAAGCTCGCGCTGTGCGCGGTGCCACTGTTCCTGGGCGGCTGCGTGCAGTCGATGTTCTATTACCCCGACCGCGTGCGCTACGAAACGCCCGACGCGCTCGGCCTGCGCTACGAGAGCGTGCAGTTTCAGAGTGCCGACGGCACGCGCCTCACTGGCTGGTTCATTCCCGCCGTGGGCCGGCAGAAGAACCCGAAGGAGGCCAAGGGCACGGTGGTTCATTTCCACGGCAATGCGCAGAACATGTCGACGCACTGGCGCTTCGTGGCGTGGCTGCCCAAGCAGGACTACAACGTGTTCGTGTTCGACTACCGCGGCTACGGCGAATCCGAAGGCGAGCCGGAGCCCAAGGGCGTGTTCGAAGATTCGAATGCCGCGCTCAACCACGTGCGCTCGCGCGGCGATGTGGATGCGCAGCGCCTCTTCGTCTTCGGGCAGAGCCTGGGCGGCACCAACGCGATCGCGGTCGTCGGTTCGGGCAACCGCGCCGGCGTGAAAGCGGCGGCCATCGAATCGACTTTCTATTCGTATTCGTCGATCGCGAACGACAAGCTTTCGGGCGCGGGCCTGCTGGTGAGCGACAGCTATGCGGCCTCGAAGCACGTCGCGGCCATCTCGCCGATTCCGCTGCTGCTGATCCACGGCACGGCCGACCACGTGATTCCCCATGCGCATTCGCAACGTC
This sequence comes from Variovorax paradoxus EPS, assembly GCF_000184745.1. Classification (NCBI taxonomy): domain Bacteria; kingdom Pseudomonadati; phylum Pseudomonadota; class Betaproteobacteria; order Burkholderiales; family Comamonadaceae; genus Variovorax; species Variovorax paradoxus. The sequence continues at coordinate 5,558,915 of NC_014931.1, forward strand.
TCCTGGCCGATGCGCGCGAGCCCAAGCGGCTGATCGAAGTGCCGGCCGCCGGTCACCTCGAGCCGATGTCATCGCCGCGCTTCGGCACCACCTACCAGCAGGCGCTGGCGGATTTCTTCGACGCATCGCTGCGTTCGACTACCCCATGAAGCACTTCGACGAAGCCGCCACCCGCGCGCCATTGGGTTTCGAAAAACTCGTGCCCGCATTGCGCGCGGCCTTCGCTGCCGAGGCGCAGGTGCCGCCGCGCCATGTGCACAGCATCGAGACTGCGGCGGGTGCGGACAAGGGCACCGTGCTCATCATGCCGGCGTGGAGCGACGCCGGGTTTCTCGGCATCAAGACCATCAACATCTTCCCCGGCAACAGTGCGCGCGGGCTGCCCGGCCTGCATGCGACCTATGTGCTGTACGACGCGCGCACCGGCGTGCCGCTCGCGATGATGGACGGCAACGAGATCACCGCGCGGCGCACCGCCGCGGCTTCGGCGCTCGGCGCCTCGTTCCTCGCGCGGAGCGATGCGCGCCGGCTGCTGGTGCTGGGCACCGGCCGCATCGCCCGCATGCTGCCGGCCGCGCATGCGAGCGTGCGGCGCATCGACGAAGTGACGGTGTGGAACCACCGGCCCGAAGGCGCCGAAGCCCTGGCCGCACAACTGCGCGCCGAGGGCTGGAACGCAGAGGCCGCGGTCGATCTGGAAGCGGCCGTGCGCAGTGCCGACATCGTCAGCTGCGCCACGCTCGCCACCGCGCCGCTGGTGCGCGGCGAATGGCTCGCGCCCCGGTCGCATCTCGACCTGATCGGCAGCTTCACGCCCGCGATGCGCGAGGCCGATGTGCAGTGCTTCGCAGGCGCGCGCACCTTCATCGACACGAGCGAGGCCCTGCAGAAATCGGGCGACCTGCTCGATGCGATCGCGGCCGGCACCCTGCGCGCGCAAGAGGTGCAGGGCACGCTCGCCGAGCTGTGCCGCGGCGAGCGCGCGGGCCGCGGCGGTCGAACTGGTGATGCGGAACGCACCGTGTTCAAGGCCGTGGGCAGCGCCCTCGAAGACCTGACCGCCGCCACGCTGGTGTGGCAAGACGCGGCCGCCTGAATCCGCCATTCATTCAGGGTAAGTCCTGATCGTTCGGCGGGGCCGGCAACCCATCTACGGGTCGTGCGCAATGGACACTCCATGGAACGAACGCTCGCCGCCGGGAGGCCGGCCGGCGTGTTCATGGCACGAAACTTGAAAGCAGCAAAAGGAACCCGGCGTTGGACGACAGGCGCATACGTCATACGGCTGATAGCGCCCGACACCGAGTAGCACTAATCTGCTAATGCGAAGAAATCAGAGAGGCAACCGCATGCTCACCATCCTTCAGAAAGCCAACATCCTCCGCAAGGTGGGGTTCGATGTTCCGGCGCGTCCGGACGACGACCTTTCCACCAATGCCGTGACCGGATCGACCGTGAAACCCGAGGGCATTTCCCAGAAGGCGCACGACTGGGCCAAGGCCATCGAGACCTTGTACGTGGCCTACGTCGCGGCCCGTGCCGCCAAGAGCCTGCGCGATTCCGAGGAAGTGCGGCAGACGGCGATGCTGCAGAAGCTTTCTTCGAAGGCTTACGCCTGAGGCGCTGAGCCTTTTCTTCCGCACCGCTCCACGAGCGATGCAAGCGCGCAGCCCGCCGGCTGGCGCTCTCTGCGGGAGTCCCTGAGCTTGTGACTCCCTCGCTTCACACGCAGGTTCATGCGGCGCCCGTACGCACGGCGCGCCGCGGGGCCTGCTTATTTACTTGCCTTGCGCCGACTGCACCGCCGGGTTCTGCATCGTCGAGATGACCTTGCTGTTCACGCGCGAGCCGCTGGTCACGTTCTGGTCGGGAGCGGCGGCGGTGGCCATGGCTTCCTGGTAGACCTGGGCCGGATCGCGTTGCGAAGTGAAGGGGTCCGCGCCGCGCGAGCCGCGGGTCACGTTCTGGTTCGGTGCATGGGCGGTGTCCACGGCTTGCTTTCTCATGGCTTCAGGATCGGCCGACGAAACGAAGGGGTCGGCGCCGCGCGAACCGCGGGTCACGTTCTGGTTCGGTGCGTGGGCGGCGGCGACGGCTTCGGCTTCGACTTCCGCGCGGCTGCGGCCGCCCGATTGCTGGGCCTGGGCGGTGGTGGTGACGGCGAGCACCGCGAATGCAGCGGCGAGGGCGAGTTGCGAGGTCTTCATGGTTGGTTCTTCATGCGAGTTGTTGGAGGGAGTCGGCCCGTGGATGCGGGAAAACCCTGACCAAGTCTCGCGGGGGCAAAAGGCAGTTCCATGACGGCCCCAGGCGAAGCTGGGTTGCCAATCGGGGCGACGACGCGTTGCGCGCGCTTCTGCTACGGAAGTTCTCGCACCGGGTCTGCAGAGGGCTCGACAATCCGCGCGCAACCGGCGGGGAGAAGCAAAATCCCACCGCCCCCTTCACTCCCTTCACCACGAAACACCCCATGGAATCACCACTCGGAACCGTCATCCTCTACGCCAGGGACATGCAGAAATCCGCGGCCTTCTACGCCCGGCATTTCGGGTTCATCACCAGCGGTGAAGTCGTCGAAGGGCTGATCGAATTGACGCATCCGGGCGGCGGCGCGGGCATCCTGATTCACCAGGCGGCCAAGTCGGTGAAGCTCGGGCAGGTGGGCGTGAAGCTGAGCTTCCACGTGAAGGACGTGAGGGCATTCGCCGCGGAGGCAGCCCTTCAAGGCCTGGCATTCGGCGCAGTGCATGAAGCCAACGGCTACGCATTCGCCAATGCCAAGGATCTCGACAAGAACTCGATCGGCATCTCGAGCAGGGCCTATCGGGACGCCACGGTGTGACGCAGCGGTGAGCGCGCGAAAATCCGTCGCGTTCAAGCCGACGCCCGCTGCCCGCAGCCCCCGATTCTCAAAGCGCTCGTGACATCCACCGACCTCAACGGCTTCATCCTCACTCGCCACTGGCGGGATGCGCCTACAGGCACGGAGATCGAGTACTGGCTCGCAACCGATGCGGGGCCGATCAAAGTGGTCCTGCCCTCCCAGACCTCTGTCGCATTCGTCGCGACGCAGCACAGGTCGCAGGTGGAAGCGCACCTCGCAACCATGCCGGGCATGGAAATACGTGAGCTCGCGCTGAAGACCTTCCACCAGGAACCCGTCGTCGGCATCTATGCGAAGCACTTCCGCCAGCTCGGCCGGCTGGCACGCGCTCTTCAGGCGCAGAACATTCCCCTGCTCGAAGCCGATGTGCGCCCGCACGACCGCTACCTGATGGAGCGCTTCATCACCGCCGGCGTGCTGGTGGAGGGCGGGCAGTCAAACGGCGCCACCATCGTCGATTGCAGGCTCAAGCCCGCGCCCGAGTACCGGCCGGCGCTGAAGGTGGTGTCGCTGGACATCGAGACGAGCCAGCACGAGGCGCTCTATTCCATTGCGCTGGATGGTTTGCCGGACCGCGTCGTCTTCATGCTGGGCGAGCCGCCGCGTGAATCCAGCGAACCAGATGAGCCGGGTGAGCCCATGGACTTCGCGCTCATCTATTGCCCGACCCGCAAGGCCATCATCGAGAAGCTCAACGACTGGTTCGAGCGGAACGACCCGGACGTCCTCATCGGCTGGAACGTCATTCAGTTCGACCTGCGGGTGCTGCAGAAAACGGCCAACGAATGCGGCGTACCGCTCCTTCTGGGGCGGGAGCGCCGGCCCATCGAATGGCGCACGCACCCTGGCAAGCAGGGCTACCTCTTCGCACCCACGCCGGGCCGCGTGATCATCGATGGCATCGACGCGCTGAAGGCTGCGGTATGGAGCTTTCCTTCGTTCAGCCTCGAGACCGTCTCGCAGACGCTGCTGGGCGAAGGCAAGGCCATCGGCGACCACTACGACAAGATGACCGAGATCGAGCGGCGCTACCAGGAAGACAAGCCCGGGCTCGCGCTCTACAACATCCGCGACTGCGAACTCGTCCTGCGCATCTTCGAGAAGGCGAAGCTGCTGCAGTTCGTGATGGAGCGCGCACAGACCACGGGCCTTCCGGCCGACCACTTCGGCGGCTCCATTGCCGCGTTCAGCCACCACTACCTGCCGCGCATGCATCGCCTGGGCTACGTGGCGCCGAGCGTCGGCGAGATTGCGAGCAAGGCCTATCCCGGCGGCTACGTGATGGACTCGAAGCCGGGGTTCTACGACTCAGTCGTGGTGCTGGACTACAAGAGCCTCTACCCCTCGATCATTCGCACCTTTCTTGTAGACCCGGTGGGCTTCGTGGAAGGCACCCATGCCGCCGACCCGGCGACAACCGTCAAGGGGCCGCAAGGAACCGTCTTCTCGCGCGAGAAGCACTGCCTTCCGGAAATCGTGACCACGCTCTGGCACGCGCGAGACGAAGCCAAGCGGGTGAAGAACGAGCCGCTGTCGCAGGCGCTGAAGCTGCTCATGAATTCCTTCGCCGGCGTGCTGGGTGCGACCGACTGCCGCTTCTTCAATCCCAAGCTGGTGTCCGCCATCACGCTTCGCGGGCACGAGATGATGAAGCTCACACGGGAGTTCGTGGAGAAGCGCGGGTACGTCGCGATCTACGGCGACACCGACTCCATCTTCATCTGGCTCAAGCGCACCCACACCAACGAAGAAGCGCACGCCATCGCGGCGACGCTGGCGAGAGACATCAACGCGTGGTGGACGCAGACCCTTCGGGAACAACATGGCCTCGCGAACTTCCTCGAGATCGAGTTCGACACCCACTACAAGAAGTTCTTCATGCCGACCATCCGCGGCTCGGAGGTGGGCAGCAAGAAGCGGTATGCAGGCCTCGGCGTCGATGCCAAGGGCAAGGAAGAGATGGTCTACCGCGGCCTGGAGATGGCTCGCAGCGACTGGACCCCGCTGGCGCGCCGGTTCCAGGAGGGGCTGCTCTCGCGCATCTTCCACGACGAGCCTTACAAGGAATTCGTGACCGACTATGCAGATGCGTTGCTGGCGGGCGAGATGGACGAGCTGCTCGTCTATCGCAAGCGCCTGCGCCACCGCCTCGATGCCTACCAGGTCAACGTGCCGCCGCAGGTGCGCGCGGCAAGAGTTGCCGATGACTACAACGCCCAGCTCGGGCGCCCGAAGCAATACCAGAACGGCGGCTGGATCCGGTACGTCATGACGCAGAGCGGGCCCGAGCCGATGGAGAACCGCCAGTCGCGCATCGACTACGAGCACTACTTAGCCAAGCAACTCCAGCCGATTGCCGACGCCCTCCTCCAGCCGATGGGCGAGAGCTTCATGGCTTTGACGACGGCACAGCAAGGTCTTTTCTAGCCGGGACAGCACCGCGTCGAAGCACCACCGGCGCTTCGCCGGCCACGCGTGCCCTCAACTGGCCGCAGCCACCATCGACATCCTGCCCCGCGGAATCGCGCAGTTTCGTCAGGATGCCCCGCTGGTGCAGCGTGCGCGCCATCGCTTCGCAGCGCTCCCACGACGGCCGGCTGAACGCCACGCCCTCCACCGCGTTGAACGGAATCATGTTCAGCACGCCGTACTTGCCCGAGAGCAGCTTGACGATGCCTTCGATCTCGTCTTGCCCGTCGTTCACGCCTTCGAGCAGCGCCCACTGGTACTGGATCGGATAGCCGGTCGCCCGCGCATAGCGCTCGCCCGCATCGACCAGTTCCTCGGGCGTCATGTTCGGTGCGCGCGGCAGCAGCGTCTTGCGCAGACCGGCCTTCGTCGTGTGCAGCGACAGCGCCAGCGCAGGCTTCACGCGTTCCTGCTGCAGCCGCTCGAACGCACGCGGATCGCCCACGGTGGAGAACACCAGGTTCTTGTGGCCGATGTTGCCCACCGTGCCCAGCAGCTCGATGGCCTCCATCACGTTGTCGAGGTTGTGCGCCGGCTCCCCCATGCCCATGAACACGACCTTGCGCACCTTGCGGCGCGTGCGTGCGAGTGCGACCTGGGCAATGATCTCGGCGCTGCCCACCTGGCGCAGCAACCCATCGCGACCCGTCATGCAGAACTGGCAGCCCACGGCGCACCCGACCTGCGACGACACGCACAAGCCATCGCGCGGCAACAGCACGCTCTCCACGGTCTGGCCGTCCGCGAGGGCGACCAGCAGCCGCTCGGAACCATCGGCGCCGGGGTGCACCGTGTGAATGCGCGCAAGGCCCGCGAGCTCGGCTTCGATGGCCGGCAAGGCCTCCATCAACGACGACGGAAAGAAGCTGTGCGGCAGGCGCCGGCCGCTGTCGCGCGGCAGCGCGTGAGACCACAGCCGCAAGATGCGCTGCTCGTGGCTCGGGCCCGCGCCGGCTTCGCGGAGTCTTCGTTTCAGTTCGTGGATACGCATGCGCTGATGTCTGGAGGCAAATGGGGCAATTGAAGAGATGGACGTTGGAACAGGTCAGCGGCGCTGCTTGAAACCGAACACCTCTTTCCAAGGCGCATCCCCGCTGTCGCGCTCCCACGCCGAGCCCACAGGCTTGTCCGTGATTTCGCTCAACGTGGGGTCCATCTTGAGGAAGGAATTCAGAGGGCAGATTTTCGGCGGATTGTCATCGAGCACGCTCTGGCTCTCTTTGCCGCTCTGAAAGATCCAGCCCGTGTCGTACGGGTTGTTCGGCTTCACCCGGTAGGCGAAGCCCACGGGCAATCGGTTAGGCCCCATGACCTGGTCCGACGCCAGGACCATCGGACCGAGCGCGGCGAACTTTTCCTCCCACGGCTCTTTCTTCTTCTTGAATGGCCACATGTCGATACCTCCTTCGCTTCAGTTCTTGATGCCCTTGACCCGCTCGATCAGCTTGCGCGCAAACCGCCCCAGCGTCATCGGCCCCAGCCGGTGGCTCAGGCGCGCCTTCTGCGCTTCGGGCATCTGGGTGCCGAAGCGCCGCAGCGTGTCCCTGATCGTCGTGTACTCCTGCTCATGTAGGCCCAGCTTGCCCTGCGCATCCGCGAGCCATTCGCTCGCGTTGATGACGCGCTCGCGCAACTGCGCATCGGTGCTGCTGCCGAAGCGGGCGATGAGCGTCTTGTAGACCTCGGCGCGCCCGGCCTGCTCGCCTTGCTGGCCGAGCACGCTTGCCTGGTCGATCATCGCCTTGGCCACCCACAGTTGCAGCGTGACGTCTTTCGCGTGGCCGTCGCGCCCAAGGAGCCGCGCGTAGCTTTCCAGCGCGGCTTCGGTATCGCCCGCCTGCTTGTGGGTCAGGCCCTGGCAGTAGAACGCGCGTGCCACGCGCCGGCGAAGGTCGATCACGTCGGAGCTGGCCCAGCGCGCAATGATGTCGCTGTAGACCGCCTGCTCTTCCTCGTGCCGGCCGAGCTTGTCGAGCGCCGCGCTCTTGTAGCCCAGGCACAGCGCCACGCGCTCCTGGATCGACATCGACAGCTCTTCGCCGTAGCGCGTGTCCATTTCGTCGGCGCATGCGATCACGCGATCGAGCTGGCCCAGCTGCTGCAGCATGTAGGTCTTGTTGGTCAGCGCGCGCGAGCACTGGTTGCGCAGCTCGGGATGGCTGGCTTCGATGTGTTCGGCCAGCACCTGGTCGGTCAGCTCGATGCCCTCGCGCTGCTTGCCGGCTTCGCCGAGTTCGTAGCCGCGCGAGATCGTCTCGCGTATCTCGTCGAGCTTGTCCACCGGCAGATCGGGAAAGTCGCCGCCGAAATCCGCGCCTGAGAGTCTGTCGAGCGTGACAAGGCAGGTCTGGCGGCTCGCGGCCGCCTTCGACAAGGTGTCGCGCATCGACTCCGAGGTGATGTTCCGAAAGCGCGCGACGATCTCGTCGTACACCACCAGCGCCTCGGCCGGACGGTCCACGAGCTTGAGCAGCAGGTAGCCCTTGTTGAGCAGCGCGCTGGCCACGATCTGCAGCACCTGCGCGTCGCTCTCGTCGGCCGTGAGCGCGAGCAGGCGGTCGTACGCCGCAATCGCTTCCTCGAAAGCCTCGGCCTCGCGCAGTTCGTGAGCCTGGGAATACAGCGCATCGACCACTTGCCTCCGCAATTCCGGCACCGCGTCGCGTCCGAAATCCGCCGCCAGCGCGTTCAGCATCGGCGCCTGCACGGCGGCCGGCTCATTGCGCAGGGCCATGATCTGCAGGCGCGCGTGAACGGCCTCTTCGCGCAGCGCCTGGCTCGCGCTCGCATCGACGCCCGATGCGGCCGCCTCGTACAGCGCGATCGCCTCGTCATTGCGGCCGGCTCCGCGCAGCACGCTGGCGGCGGCCATCGCCCCGCGCGTCGCGGTCAGCAGCAATGCGGCGTCGGTCTCGCCGGTGTGCCTTCCGAAGCGCGCGTGCACCGCCTCGTACACGGCGGCGGCGTCTTCCGAACGGTCGATGTCGCGCAGCGCCTGGCCACGCGCCATGCCGGCGCGCGCCACCCATCGCCGTACTGGCAGGAGCGTCGATTCGCCGAAGCGCGCGTCGAACGCATCGCAAACAGGCAGCACGTCTTCGGGCTCCTCCGCGTCGTAGGCGGTGCGGCACATCACCTCGGCCGTCAGCTCCTCGATGTCGGCGCCGGTGTGATGGCCGAAGCGCGCGATGAGCGCGCTGCGCAGCGCAGGGACTTCGTCGTCCCGGTCGAGGCGATACAGCACATGCGTCTTCAGCGCCATCGCGCGGCAGGCGCGCAGCGCGACGCCGGGCAACTCGTCGGCCAGGTGCGCGGCCAGCACGTCGTCGCAGGCCGCCAGCGCCAGCGCGTATTCACCGGCGTCGTCGAGCATGTCGGCGCGCAGGAATCCGGCGCGCGCATGCACTTCGCGCAGCGCCTCGCGCGGATCGCCGGCATAGGCCGCGAGCACTTCGCCGAGCATCGGGATGGCTTCCTCGACGCGCTGGCCGGCTTCGGCCAGAACCATCGCCTGGTTGATGCGTGAGTGCCCGACGCGTGCGGCCACGGAAGGCTCGGGCGCGTAGGCCAGGTCGCGCCAGACGGCATCGAAGGCCTCGCGCGATTCGGCCGGGTAGTTCAAGTCAGAAAGCAGCTCGCCACGCCAGATGCGGGCGCGCGCGACGATCTCGCGCGTGGCCTCGGGCGCATCGTTGGCGTAGCGGCGAGCGATGTCTTCGCAGTTGCGCACCATGTCGACCTTGGCGAACGCGCCGCCCAGCGAGCCGGCCACCACCGCGCGCTGGAAGGCCGCGTGGGCGACCCAGGTGCGCACTTCGGGCGTGGTCGCGTCGCCGAAGCGGCGCTCGACTTCTTCGTACGCCCCGATCTCGGAATTGGCTTTGCCGAGGGCGCGCCATGCCAGGCCCTTGGCGTTGAAGGCCTGCGCGATCCAGAGCGCGCGGCCGGCGGGGGCGGCATCGGCATGCGCGATCAGCGCGTCGCAAAGCGCGACGCGCTCGGCATGCCGGCCGAGCTGGGCGAGTGCCTCGCCTTTGCGCAGCCAGGCTTCGTAGAGGTGCTCTTCGAGCAGTGGGTCGTTGGCGGCGTGCAGGCGATCGATGACCTGCTCGGCTTCGGCAATGCTGGCCAGTGCTGCGGCTTCGGCTGCATTCGTTGTGCTCAATCGGTGTCCTTCCCTTGCGTGCCGCGTGGCACGCCGTGCGTCTGCCCGTCGCAGGCAGGCGCACTTTAAAGGAAGGTGGAATCGAGGACCGCCCGCCCCGTCAGGCGATCACCAACGCAGCTTGACCCCCACGCTCGCATTCACGCCGCTCTTGACCCGCGCGTCGCCGCTCGAACTCCACAGCTTGCCCAGCTCCGCGTACACGCCGACCTTGTCGGTCACCTGCAGCGTGGCGCCTGCCGCCAGTTCGGTGCTGGTGCCGCCGGTGCGCGTGGCGATGTCCGCGAAGCCGGCCGGGCCGACGAAGCGCGTGACGTCCGTGCCGCGGCCGCCGCGGTACACGTTGGCCCGCACATAGGGTTGCAGCACCCCGGCACCGGTGGCGATCTGGCCCTTCACGCGCACGCCGGCGCGCACGAGCGTGCCGTTGTGGCTGTCCTGCCGCACGAGCGCGCCGGGGATGGCCGTATCGCCCAGGTTCACGCGCTGGTGCACCAGTTGCAGCTGCGGCTCGATGGTCCAGTTCTGCGCGACGGCGAACGACTGCCCCACCTCGACCGACGCCAGCACGCTGTTGCCCTTGCCGCCGCTCGCAAGGTTCAAGGCGGGCGATGCGGTGTAGCGGTGGCGGCCGCCCTGCAGCACGCCGTCGACGTACAGGCCGCTCTCGTTCCTCCAGGTGGCGTAGGCGCCCAGGTACTGGCTCTTCTGGTCGTTGGCGCCGACCGCGAGGTTCGCCAGGCCGCTCGCGAAACCGTTCACGCGCATGTCGCCGTCGAGCTGGCCGACGTACACGCCCACGCGCCAGTTGGGGTCGGCCCACAGGTCGGTGCCGGCCTGGAAGCCCGTGAGGCGCCCCTTGCTCGTGGGGCTCACGGTGCCGCCCTGCGAGAGGGTGCGGTCGGTGCTGATGATGCGGCCCCACGCTTGGCGATAGCCCTGCGCCGGCGTGGCCGTGGCCGGGGCCGTGGCAGCGCCGAGGTCGTCGCCCGTGCGCTGATGCATGTTGCCGAGCATCGCCAGGCTGGATTGGCGCAGTTGCTCGGGCAGCGCCGCGTACAGCGGCACTTCGGCGCGGTAGGTGGGCACGCCGCCCAAGCCGCCGGCTCCCGTTCCGGTGCCCGTGCCGCCGCCGGGCGGAGCGACGGCCGCGGCGGTGGAGCGCAGATACCAGTTCTCGCCCGCGCCGCTGGCGTCGGCGGCATACAGCCGGTACTCGTAGGCCCCCGCATCGACGTGGCCGCCGGCCAGGTTGAATGCGCTGCGCGTGGTCTGCGCGGTCGTGGTCGCGCCGTTGATCGCGCTGATCACCTCGATGCCGTTGCCCGTGGTGAGCGCACCCAGGCCGCCCAGGTTGGTGATCTGCACGCTCGTCGTGCCGCTGGCGATGGCGGTCGCGCCGCTCAGGATGAGCCGGTCGCTCGCGCTTGCGCTGCCGCCCAGCGAGGTACCCAGTCGCAGCGTGCCGCCGTTGCCTGCCCAGGGGCCGTTGACGGTCAGCGTGGTGCCGGGTACCGCACCCACCAGCGACACCGTGCCGCTGTTGGCCATCGAGGCGATGGCCTGGCTGTTGCCGGCCAGGTCCAGCGCCGCACCCAACGCCACGGTGTAGGCGCTGCCGCCGCTCAGCACGTTGGCCGCGCCGGCGCGCAAGGTACCCGCCGCAACGAGGGTACCGCCCGCATGGGTGTCGGCGCCGCTCAGCGTGAGCACGCCCGCACCGGACTTCACGAGATCGCTGGCGCCGGAGATCGCGCCCGACCACGCGAGGTCGTGCCCGCGGGTGTCGATGGTGCCCGTGCCGCCCAGCAGCAGGGCGTTGTCGACGGCGAGCCCGTCGACATCGGCGATCACGCTGGCGGTGGCACCAGTGCCGATCGAAATCGCGCCCGTCATCGATGTCCCGGTGCGCAGCGTGAGGCTGTTCGCACCGCCCGTGAACGCAACGGCGGCGGCGCGCGTGACGCCGTCTGCGCCCAGCCCGCCCGAGATGACGCCGCCATTGATGAGCGCGAGGCCCGCCCCCGTCACGCCCACGCCGCCCGCGCCATTCGCGCCGGCCGGTCCGCCGTTGCTGTTGGCCCCGCCCGCGCCGCCTGCCCCGCCCGCGATGACGCCGGTGTTGGTGAGCGTCGCGCCCGCGCCGACCGATGCGAGGCCCGCGCCGCCGTCGCCACCGCCGCCCGGCGAACCGGTGCCGCCCGCGCCGCCGCCGGACGCACCGCCTGCGCCGCCCGCACCGCCGGTGATCGCGCCGGTGTTGCTGAAGACGACGGCCGCACCAGCCAGCGTTGCGCCGATGCCGCCGGCCCCACCGCCGCCGCCCGAAGCGTTGGCGCGGGAACCCGCCAGTTCGGCGCCGCCGGTGCCGCCCGCCCCGCCTGCGAGGGTGCCGGTGTTGGTGGCGCCCAGGCCCGGGGTCGTCGCGTTCAGGTAGAACCCGCCGCCTCCGCTGCCGCCGCCCCCGCCCTGCGAGAAAGCGTTGCCGCCCTGCCCGCCCGCGCCACCCGCGGACGACCCCGTGGCCATGTAGTTGCCGAGCGGCCCGTTGAGGATCGCGCCGTACCCGCCAGCACCGCCGCCGCCCGCAGCCCAATACCCGTCGCCGCCCGCGCCACCGGCACCACCGGTGTAGCTGTCGGACGAACCGGGAATGTTGTTCGCGATCGACGCGCCCTGGAAGCCGCCGCCGCCCCCGCCGCCGTAGCCATCGCCCGCGCCCGGGCCGCCCGTCTGCGCCTGGCCCGCGCCGCCGGCATCGCCCTGGAACACGCCCGGTCCCGACGACGTGCTGGCAGCCCCCGCTGCGCCGCCGGCACCCGGCGTGGCGGTGCCGAAGCTCCCGATGCTGGCACCGGCGCCGGCCGTGGCACCGCCGCCCGGCGTCGACGCGCCGCCCGCACCGCCGAACGCATTGAAGATCGTGTCGTTGAACCCGCCGCTGCCACCGCTGCCGTCGCTGCCACCGGCACCGCCGTTCAGCCGCGTGTCACCGACCGGCTGACCACCCGCACCGCCCGCCGCGAGCACCGGAACCACGCAGGCGACCAGGGCCGCCGCCGCGATGGCGCGCACGCCGCCCGTGCTGGAGGAGCGCGCAAGGCCGCGCGAGATTTCTGGCGCGGCGACCCAGGTGCCGAGCGTGGGATTCCAAAGGGTTCGGAAGATTTTGTTCATGGCTTCGACGCGTTCTTGGTTTGATTGATCGGGTTGGCACCCAGATGCAGCAGCAATCGCCTTGCTCCCCCTCCGCGCGCCGTTGATTTCGCATTTGCGAATCAAAAATGTAAGTACGCGTTGCGGTTACGCATATACCCGGGCCGAAGTACCTCGGATGCGCCTGATTTGTGAGACGCGGGGCCTCTTTGCGTCGGCTTGGACGCACGGTAGGTGGGGTACCTACTCACAGCGCCGGGAAGTAACAGATGCTTCGCGCGTGGTACGCGAGCCGAACGTGTTCTGCCGGGGGTGCAAGCCATGAAGACGAACGCCGTCGGCATTCGCGTTGGGCAACAACTTCGAGCCGTGCCCTCTCACCCCATCAACGACGATCCGCTGTCGCACCGCCAAAACACTGGCGGCGCGACAGCGGGATCTTTTCTTCCACTCGATCCGCCGTTGCCGGCAGCCGCACTTGCTTGAATGGAAGGAAGGCGCTCTACCTGCCGGAGGCGTAGTGGCGCACGAAGATGCGCGTTCCCGCACTCGGCTCGAACTGTTGCCACGCCAGCACCGCATTGCCCAGTTCGTTCATGCCGACATCGGGCGTGTTGGCCGCTTCGTCGCTGCTCTCTTGCAGCGCTTGCGCACCCCAGCCTTCGGCCAGCGTGTAGCGGGACGTGTAGAGGTCGCCCGGAGCCTGCGTCCACGCGGCCATCGCGTTGCTCGCGTCGTCCACACCCAGGCCGGGCAGACTGGTGAGCGCTTGCGAAGCAGCCGCCCGCACCACTGTGTCCGCGCCGAACGCCGCGCCCGGTGCCGCGGTTGCGGCCATGAGCGCGTTGTCTTGCCGGCCCCAGCTCACCACCGCCGCACCGGCCGCGTTCACGCGCAGCACCGGTGTGCTGAGGAAAGCCTGCGTCGACAGGAACGGTGCGCCCACGCGCGCCGTGCCGCCCTGCCATGCCCCACCCGAAAAGCGCTTGAACCACACGGCGCTTTCCCACGGGTTGCCGCCGCCGGGCAGGTCGGCCTGGCCCCAGGCCAGCAGCGCATTGCCGCCGGCGTCGATCGCCAGGTCGTGCGCGCCTATCGATTGCGAGGTGCCGGCATCGGGCACCAGCTCCGCCGCCGCGCCCCAGGTGCCGCCCGCGTTGGCGCTGTTGGTCCACAGCGATGAGCTGATGCCGGTGGAGCGCTTCCACACGGCCAGCGCTTCGCCCGAGCCCGCCACCACCACGGCCGGATCGCCGTTCACCACGCCCGAGACCTCGTCGGTCTCGATCAGTTCGGCCGTGCCCCAGCCGCCCGATGGCGTGTAGCGATTGGCATAGATGCTGAAGCGCGTGGCCGGGCCGATCTGCGACCACACCGCCAGCGCGTTGCCGTTGGCGTCGATGCCCGTGCTCGCGAAGCCGACCGTGCCGGCGCCTGTTTCCAGCAGCGCCGGTGCACCCCAGCCGGTGGCCGGGTCGACCTGCAGCGCCCACATGTCGTAGGCGCCCGGCGAACTCAGCTGCGTCCATGCCACCACGGCACGGCCGCTGTTCTTGTCGATGGCCACGCGAATGTCGCGCACGCTGCCGCTGTTGGCTTCCAGGCGCTGCGGCGCGCTCCAGCCGTCGCCCGGGCGGTAGAGGCTGCCCCACAGCCTGTCGATCGACTGGCCGGCCTCGAGCTGGCGCCACACGAGCAGCGCGCGCCCTTGCGAATCGACCGCCACCTTCGGCTGGCTCGCGCCGCCGGCGGACAGCGTGAGCGCATCGCCCCAGCCGAGCACGGGCGGCGCGGCGACGAAGGTGGCCGTCACGGCGAGCGCGGAATCCATCCGCACGGTGCACACGCTCGCATTGCCGCTGCAGGCGCCTGACCAGCCACCGAGCACCTGCCCCGCCGCCGGCGAGGCCGTGAGCGTGACCTGCGTGCCCGCTGCGAAATCCGCGCCGCAGCTGTCGGCGCAGTCGATGCCCGCGGGTTGCGAGGCGACCCGGCCGCCACCGGTGATGGCCACGTCCAGCCGATGCGTTGCGCCCGCGGGCGGGGGAAAGCCGATGGGCGGGAACAGGCCGCCACCCGAACCACCGCCGCCACCACCGCAGGCCGTCAAAGCCATCAGGGCCACGGTCCACACACCAGCCATCCATCGCCTGCAAGTGCTCTTCTTCGTCATGTCTGCCATTCCTCGTTCCCTGACGCCGGGGCCCGGCGCCTTCTGTGCTCGTTCAAGAGGGCCGGATCGTAGGAAGGCAAGCCGTTGCGGGCCATAGCACCATCGGGCACCTGCCCGAAGGTGCTGTTTCGCGGTGCGCGGTGTCTGGCTAGGCTCGACGCCTCCACCTCATACCGTTGCATGACACATTCACCGACTCCCCTTCTCTTCGCACTCCTGGCGGGCGCCGTGCTTGCAGTCGGGTGCGCCTCGACGGCGGTGACCGACGAGGCCATCGTCACCAACACCTCGCGCGCGCTCGGCTTGCCGCCCTCCGCGTTCACCATCTCGAACCGCGCCGACAGCGGCGTGCAGACCACCTTCATCGCCAGGACCGATGGCGGCCGCACGTACAACTGCTACGTCGAAGGCTCGGTGTCGGTCGTGGGCCGCGTGGTCAGCGATGCGATCTGCCAGGAGATGCGCCAGAGCGATGCGCCCGCGTCCGCGCGCCGCTCCAACGCCAGGCCGGCGACCGGCACCGCACCGGCGCCATCACCAGCACCGGCTTGCAATGCATTGCTGCGCGCCGCCGGCCGCTGCTGAAAGACCCGGCCGATCCTGCGATTCCCGCGCTGCGCCAACCGGTGTGGACAATGGCGCCCCACGAGGAGATGGCGCGGCCCGCCGGGCCCGCACCGAGGATCACCATGAAACTCCTGCTTGTCGACGATCACCCGCTGTTCGGCGTCGGCTTTGCGCATGCGCTCTCGCACGCGCGGCCCGACTTCGAGGTGGAGACCGCCCTGTCGCTCGGGCAGGGCGTGGAACGCGCCTCGCAATGTCCGCCCGACATCGTCCTCATCGACTACCGCCTGGGCGGCGAAGACGGCCTGGAGGGCCTGCGCCTCTTCGGTGTGCGGCATCCGCTGGTCTCCCGCCTGCTGATCTCGGGCGATGAAGAGCCGGCCCTGGCCGCGCGCGCACGTGCCGCGGGCGCGGCCGGCTTCATCGGCAAGTCGCAGCCGGTGGCGCGCATCGCCGCCGCGCTGGATGAAGTGGCGGCCGGCGGCGAGGCCTTCGATGTGCTGCAGCCACGCGCCGGCCTCGTGGCTTCGGGCCTCACGCCGCGGCAGCTCGAAGTGCTGCTGCTGGTCGCGCAGGGCCGCCAGAACAAGCAGATCGCCGCCGAGCTTCAGATCGCGGAGCGCACCGTCAAGCTGCACATCACCGCCCTCCTCGATGCGATGGATGCGCGCAACCGCACCCACCTGCTGGTGCAGGCGCGGCGCGCGGGGTTGATGCTGGACTTGCGATGAGCGCCCCCGCGCCCGCGCCCGCGTCCGCACCCACATCCGGCGTGCGCGCCTTCATCGCCTCGCGCCTGGCCTTCTCGGAGCTGCAGTTGCAGCAACTGGAGCAGATGATCCGCTCCACGCCCTGGGCGTGGCTCCTGGCCGCGATGGCGGGGTTTCTTTGCTACATCGAATACGCCGACGGCCCCGACGGCCAGCGCGTGCGCGTGTGGTTCGTCGTGTACTGCGTCATCGTCGCCGTGCGCATGGGCATCTGGCTCGCGTGGGTGTTTCGGCCGGCGCTTCGCGCCAACCTGCCGGCCATGATGCTGCCCGTCATCGCCCTCACCCAGCTCATGGCCTTCTCGCTGGGCGCGCTGAACGTGCTGCTGCGGCACGACGGACCGGCGCAGGCCGAGGCCATTCTTCACATCACCATGGTCACCGTGTCCCTGGGCGGCGCGATCCGCATGGCCACCATCGGGCGGGCGTCTTACGTCTACGTGGCGCTCATCCTCGGCCCCCTGGTGCTGCGCGACATGTGGTTCGGCGGCAGCTACCAGATGGCCATGGCTTCCATCGTGTCGCTGATCGGCATCTACACGGTGCTGAGCGCCAGGCTGCTGTCGTCCGCGCTGCACGAGATCCAGGCGCAACGCCGGCGCAATGCCGAACTGGTGATTGCGCTCAGCGCAGAAAACGAACGCACCCACGCGGCCCGGCAAACCGCCGAGGAAGCCGTGGCCGCGCGCATGCGCTTCTTCGCCTCCGCCAACCACGACCTTCGCCAGCCGCTCAACGCCATGGCACTGCTGGCGCAGACCGTGCACAACGTGAGCACCGAGCGCCATGTGAAAGAGATGTCGGAACAACTGGTGGCCTGTGCCGACGGCATGACCGACGTGGTGGACGACCTGCTCGACATCACCCGCGCCGACGCCGGCTCGCTCAGCCCGCTGTGGTCGTCCTTCGCCATCGACGAGCTGCTGGCCGAGTGCTGCCGGCCGCACCAGGCGGTGGCCGCCGCGAAGGGGCTGCGCCTGGAAATCTCTGCCGGCCACGTGGCCGTGCGCAGCGACCGGGCCTTGCTGGCCAGGGTCGTCACCAACCTCCTGGCCAACGCCATCCGCTACACGCGCGAAGGGCAGGTGCGCATCATCGGCAGCCGCATCGCCGACGGCCGGCTACGGCTGTCGGTGGAGGACACGGGCATAGGCATCGCTGCCGAACACTTGCCGCAGGTCTTCGAGGAGTTCTTCCAGGTCGACAACCCGGCTGGCGACCGGCGCCTGGGCTACGGCCTGGGGCTGGCCACCGTCAAGCGCTTGAGCGAACTACTCGACCTGCGCGTGACGGCGCGCTCCGTGCCGGGGCGAGGCAGCGTGTTCGAGCTGCAGCTTCCGCTGGCCGATGCGGCCGTGAGTGAGAGTGGGCCAGACACCGCGCGCTTCGATGCATCGGCATCGACCACGGCATTGGCGATGCGCATTCTGGTGGTCGACGACGACCAGAGTTCGCTGCAGGCGCTCGGCGGACTGCTCGCTTCCTGGGGCATGGAGGTGCGCTCGGCGAGCGACGTGCAGGGCGCGCTGGGCGTGATTCAGGCAGGGCAGGCAGGAGGCTTCAGGCCGCAAGCGCTGGTGGTGGACTTGCGGCTGGGGCCGCAGGTCAGCGGCATCCAGGCGATCGAGGACCTGCGCTCGGCGCTGGGCGATGCCGAACTGCCCGCACTGATCGTCACCGGCGACGTGGGAGGCGACTACCTGGACGCGGCGCGCGCGGCGGGCCTGCCCGTCATCGTGAAGCCCGTGCGGCCTTCGCACCTTCGGGCGTTTTTGGGGCATGTGCAGGCGCTTGGGCGGTAGGGGCTTGGCGTCGTACCCAGATGCGCGCGCGCATGGTGGCAGCATCGACAAACGCCAACTTGACGGGCATTGCGCCAACCGCGTACATTGCCCTCGCCTCGTGATGAACGGGGCCGGGTTTGACAGCCCGCCGACATCTGCGACGAAAGCCGCAGCCACCGCACAAGGGTCTGCGGCTTTTTCGTTCGCGCTTCCAATTTTTAGGCGGCTCGAACGGGAGGGCTCGCGCCCTGCCGGTTTTCGCAAGATGTCCCGGTCTGTCAACCCGTTCGAGCTGCCGCCCTCGTTTGACAGCGAGTGCGTCGGTTGTAGCAAATCGACATTCTTGGAGGCCCATGGCCCATGCTTCAAACGCAGGCACCGATACCGGTTGCAATTGCGCGTCTTCTCCTCTTCTCTCCCAGTTCAAACCCTTCGAGTGGGTTCAAACCGAACGCATCGATCCTTCGCAGCAAAGCCAAGCCGCGTTCCTGAACGATGCGCGCGATGTGGTGCAAGGCGCGCAGACGTTGGTGCAGTTGCTCGATTGGGATGAAGACAGGCGTGATGCCACTTCGCCAGATTCGAATACCGCACCGATATTCGATACATGCCAGCGCGCCTCGTTGTTGCGGCTTATCGCGGTATCGCTGGGTCTGCTTCATGCACGCATTGAAGACCAGTTCGAGTCATTGACGGGGTAGGAGGCGACCGACGCGGCCCTGGCGCGTAGAGCTTGCGCGCATCTCGGCCCCATTTCGCGATGGAGGTGCGCCCAGCTACATTCGCGCAACACCGAACCTTCGACTCAACCTCCCGATCATGAAATTTGAGGGCCAGAACTTTGCGGCAGTGAGTACCCCATCCGACCGCGTCCTTGAAAGCAGGCTTCTCGCGCTCAAGAGCTATGGTCGGCATTCGTACGCATCGTTGACTGACGCTCAAGGAAACTACCTTCAGGTGGCCGGCGGAGGCGTTACCTGTATGGTTGAACGTTTCGATGTCTCTACCTCAACAAGACTGCGAGCCTTTCACGACAAGCCGAGCCCGGTGTTCCCTGACGGCACCGTCCTTGCCTTCGGCGCCGGCGAACTGCGCCTCAAGTCGGACGAATGGTTTCACGCGAGCGCCGCCTTGGAAATCTTCCTGTGCTTCAGCCATGGGCGCAGCTATCCAGACACCGTGCATTGGCGTCCGGCGCCGAAGACGTGATGGACGCGACCGGCACAATGCGGCCAGAACCCGCCCCTCACCACGGTGGCCCAGTCCCGACTATCGCAAGCTGGCAAACGACATGACGGCTGCAAAAGCATTACCGAATTCCGATGAAATTCAATGATCTTGCCCGCAAGGCCGCCAAGGGCTCCGGACCGCTGTCCTACGGTGGCTCGGTTCATCCGGAAGACTTGATTCGGTTTTCGCTGGCGTATGGCGCTGACGGCGCTGATGAGATTGAACGGCTCTGCAAGCTGCACGGATGGCACGAAGACGGCCTGCTGGAAGACAGCACAAGGGTAGCGCCGCTCTCGCGTTGGGCTGTGGCCTGCATCGCCTACGGCCACGGCGGCGTTGCTTCGCTGCAGCATTTGCTGACCGATCGGGCGCTCGCGACGTTTGCTATTGCGGTTCTTGGCGAAGTTCGCACTGAGTCTTGCGTAACGGTGCTGTTGGACTACTGCATGTCGACAACCGCCCTTTCGGACCAGCCAGACGATCCGTTCTGGCGAGCGCTTGGCGCGTTGAACGCGTTGACGAGCTTCGACGACGGTCTGGTGCCACCGCAAGAACAGCAGAAGAAGTTGAGAGACTTTGTGATCGAGACATTCGCCAGTGCCACCACGTTGCATCAGCAGACACTTTGCCTGTGTGCACTGAGAGGAGCGCCGATCGAAGGGGCACTGGAGTGGGCGGAGGCCCAGACTGTGACCGACCCTGGTGTGATGCGTGCAAAAGCCGCC
This sequence comes from Variovorax paradoxus EPS, assembly GCF_000184745.1. Classification (NCBI taxonomy): domain Bacteria; kingdom Pseudomonadati; phylum Pseudomonadota; class Betaproteobacteria; order Burkholderiales; family Comamonadaceae; genus Variovorax; species Variovorax paradoxus. The sequence continues at coordinate 5,578,838 of NC_014931.1, forward strand.
GCGATAAAGTCCCTCAGGCGTCGTCTTTCCGGCTCTTACAAGCCGCCCAGTGCCGAGCAGAAACGTCATATCCGCAGGCAGCGAGCGCTTGATGTTTAGCGCTTCCGGCCAGGACCGGTCATTCGCTCCGCCCCTCCAACTGATTCGTACCCCGTATATGTGGCCATTCAAGAAAGTCGCGGCGGTCTCGCCGATAGCGGTCACTCCAACGCCGGAAATGGTTGCGGAAGCTAAGGCCAACCCCGGAGGCTGGGTCTATCAAATCGCGGGAAGCTTCGGCCCGAACGATCACATCCCTCCGGAGTTCATCAAGGGGGCATTCAAGGTCGATGAGCATGGCAACATCACGGGTGAGTTTCAGGCGAACCCGAAATATCGTGGTGAGCCCTGAGGCCCGAAAACGTACAGCGGGAAGCGGCCAGGACCAGTCATTCGACAGCTTGCTTCAATTCACACGAAGGCGCTCCATGGGGCCGTCCGCCCGTGGCGCTAATGCGTAGCGCGCCCTTCAGACCTCAGGTTTAACACCCGGCGGTGCCCGGTACACCAACACCTTCAACGACCGCTCGTCGGACACGTCGGGAAAGGTGCTTGGATTCGCCAGTCTTTCCACGAAATCCAGTTCCGGCGCCAGTGCGCTCATTTGCTCTTGCAGGAATTTTGGTCCCAGTTCTGGGGCATTGAGGCATAGCAGGACAAGGCCGTCGGGCTCCAGCAGGTCAGGCAAGCGCTTAATCAGCCGGGCGTAGTCCTTGGTCGCAACGAAACTTCCCTTTTGATAGCTTGGTGGGTCAACGATGACCAGCCCGTAAGGGCCTCCGCGCGCGATTTTTCCCCACGAACTGAAAAGGTCATGAGGGAGGAAGTGATCTTGCCCCCGTATTTCAGGACACGGGCTATTCGCAATGTAGCGTCTGCTCGATCTGAGCAAGACGCTGGTTGGCAGCGCGATGCTGCCTGAACTCCCTGGGTGATTTCATCTTCAATGCCGAGTGCGGATGCACCTCATTGAAGTGCTCGAAGGCTGCGGCCATCTGCGCCATCACCGTTCTCGCATCGGCAAGGTCCATGCGGCTGACGTAGTCGCGCTTGAACGTGTTCACGAAGCTCTCGGCGATGCCGTTGCTCTGGGGGCTGCACACGGGCGTGTTGACTGGGCTCAGGCCCAGTTGTCGAGCGATCTGCCGGGTCTCGGCAGCGATGTAGGCGCCCCCGTTGTCCGAGAGGAACTCCAAGACGTGGGTACTGGGAACACCCTCGACGCCGCCGAAGCGCTTCTCCACGGCCTCGATGAGCATTTCGCGCACCGGCTCGCCCGGCAGCCCTTTGCCCTCCCATGCCCGATAGGCCAGGATCTCACGGTCGCAGCAGTCCTTGGTGAAGGTCGCGGTCACGGTCTGCCCCGAATCACACTTGATCTCGAAGCCGTCCGAGCACCAGCGCATGTCGCTGTGCGCGACGGCCACCTTGCCCTCATGGGGCCGGCTGGACTGGCGCCGTCTCGGCGCCTTCGGTAGCAGCAATGCATGAGCCGCCATCACGCGGTAGATGCGCTTGGCGTTCACTCGCGTCGCACCGGTGGTGGCTCGATGCCGGTTCACCAACGCGCAGGCACGCCGGTAGCCATAGGTCGGCAACTCGGTGATCTGGGCCTTGATCTCGTCGAGCAAGGCCACGTCGCTTGCAGGCGCCGTGCGTCGTGTCCGGGCGTCGATCCAGGACTCGGAGCGAGCTTGCAAGCGATGAATGTTCGAGCGCGCCAACCCAAGGGCCTGGCAGACGGCCTTCACTGGCCGTCCCCGTCCAGCAAGGGCGAGCGCGCAATCCATTTTTTTTCCGCGGCGTACTCCACAGCTTCCTTGAGGATCTCGTTCTCCAGCGTCTTCTTGCCAAGCACGCGCTGTAGCTTGGCGATCTCGGCACGAGCGGCTGCCAGTTCCGAAGCCGGCACCACAGCCTCGCCCGCCGATACAGCCGTCAGCGCCCCTTGCCGCTCCAGCTTGCGCCACTGGAACAGCAGGCTGGCGGCAACGCCTTCCTGACGTGCGACGAGCGACACGCTCATGCCAGGTTCGTAGCTTCGACGAACCAGCGCGGCCTTCTCTGCAAGGGACCAGCGCCTGCGGCGCTGGTCCCTCATGATCACTTCGACGGTATCCGTATTTCTAGTCGTACTCACAGTCCTACTCCTATCTTTAAAGATAAGCGATAGACCGTGTCCTGTCATTCAAGGGGCCAGCTCAGAAGCTCGCGCCGGCGAGCACGCCGTTGGCGCGGTGGTTCTGTTGCCCCACGGCCAGAGCGCCCTTGCTCATGTCCAGGTTGGTGACGTGCCGGGCCCCTGCCTGCAATGCGACCACCGAAAACGCGCAGGTGTAAGCAAACAGGTTGAGCACCTTGACGCGCGACCGGGCGTCTGGGCGCGCCTTCACAAACGCACGAACCCAGCGCCGTCCTTCGGCCATGTCGAGAAACAGACCGTGGTTCTGGCCCCGGCCCACGTTAACGCGATAGCGAGCGCCCTCCTCGGTGACCCAATGCGGGTCGGGCACCGAACCGCCCATAAGTCGTGTGCTGCTCTGGCCTTCATGCCGGCACTGAAACACCCATTGCAGCGTTTCACCCGGTGCCAACTGTGACCAGCGACGCTCCAGTGCGGCGCCAATTGCAGCCAGTTCGCCGTCGGTCGCAGGCTTGAAGCTGGTCAACACCCAAACCGGCGGGAAAAAGTCGAGCGACAAGTGAGCGCACTCGGGATGAAGCCCACCGCGGCCGTGGAAGATGCGCTGCGCATCCACCGGTGCGGACATTGAAGCGATTGCGTCGAACAGGGGCTGCATCGGCATAGGCTCCAATTCTGACCGGATATCGCGGTGGTCCTGGCCAAGACTTTACTGGGCGAACTGGACCGCCAACGCAGCCGCCGGCTGCAGCAGACCTAGTCGGCTGCGGCACCCTTCAAACAGGCTTCACGCACATCCCGACCATCACCAATGCGGGTGCGCGGCTACAGTCGGCCACTACCAGCCAGTGACCTACTTCGGCTTGCGCGCAGGCCAGCGACTGCTCGGCAACCACTCAAACCCATGCAACGCAAAGACAGCATTCCACGAGAGGCATTGACCCAAGTATTGGGCGCGGTTTACCAAGGCTCACCCGTGGTGATGGAGGGCTATGGCGTGCCCGGCTGCGAATTGATGCAATTCGAGGACCAGCCGGCGCTCGAGCAGTTCATTGCCGCCGAACTTGCAGCCGGCCGCACCACAGCTAATCTGACGCTGCACTATCCCGAGACGGGCGGACTTGCAGTGCAGGAGCGCATCGATCTGAACAATCCCGCCACCAATGGCGCTACTTGGCGCTACACCCTCGGAGGATGGGGCCTCATACAACTGCAACTCGAAATCCGCCAGCCCGGCTTGGTCGGCTGCCGCATCGCTGTTAACAGCGCTGAACGCGCGCGTGCCTGGGCCAAAACCTACCCTCGTTTGGGCGAACCCGACTTGTGGGATTGGCCGGCGATTGAGAAGCACGCACGACGGCTGATCCGAGTGCTGCGTAAGTACGCATGATTGGCCGGGGCAACGGGTGAAGGACAGCTTTGTGCCGCTGACGTCGGGCGACTGAAGGACCGCAACGGGCCCTAAGCAGCCGATCGGCCAACTCTGAAACAGTCATTGGAAAGGTCGCAGCTTTTGACTACCACGTCTGTCACTTGCTACACGTGATGGCGAGTTCGCCTGGCCAGTTACGTCCTGACTTGTAGAACGAAAGCTCGTCGTCTACAGATGGTCTTGACTCCAGACAAATGCGGTCTGAATCGCCCCGGCTTTTGTGGAGGCTCAACACTCTGAGAGGATTGAGCCATGAAGAAGTCGAACAAGTTTTCACCCGAGGTGCGTGAGCGCGCGGTGAGGATGGTGCAGGAGCACCGCGGGGAGTACCCGTCGCTGTGGGCGGCAGTCGAGTCGATCGCACCGAAGATCGGCTGTGTGCCGCAGACGCTGAACGAATGGGTCAAGCGCGACGAGGTCGACAACGGCGTTCGAGAAGGCGTGACGACCAGCGAGGCCCAGCGGATGAAGGAGCTCGAACGCGAGGTCAAGGAGCTGCGCCGAGCCAACGAGATCCTGAAGCTGGCGAGCGCGTTTTTCGCCCAGGCGGAGCTCGACCGCCGGCTGAAGTCCTGAGGGATTTCATCGACAAGCATCGCGGCACCTTCGGGGTCGAGCCGATCTGCAAGGTCTTGCAGGTCGCCCCGTCGGGCTACCGGCGGCACGCGGCGCTGCTGCGTGAGCCGCACAAGCGCTGCGCCAGAGCACACCGCGACGATGTCCTCATGCCGGCGATACAGCGCGTCTGGCAGGCCAACATGCAGGTCTATGGCGCCGACAAGGTCTGGAGGCAACTGGCACGCGAAGGCACGGCTGTGGCCCGCTGCACAGTCGAGCGTCTGATGCGGCGCCTGGGGCTGAGAGGCGTAATGCGCGGCAAGGTGGTGAAGACCACGATCAGCGATGCCAGAGCACCATGCCCGCTGGATCGTGTCAACCGGCAGTTCCGAGCACAGCGCCCGAACCAGCTATGGGTCTCGGATTTCACGTACGTGTCGACATGGCAGGGCTGGCTGTACGTCGCCTTCGTGATCGATGTGTTCGCCCGACGCATCGTGGGCTGGCGGGTCAGCAACTCGATGCGCACGGACTTCGTGCTCGATGCTTTGGAGCAAGCGCTGTACGACCGTCAACCCGAACGCGACGGCAGCTTGATTTGTCACTCCGATCGCGGGTCGCAATACGTCAGCATCCGATACACCGAACGGCTTGCAGAGGCTGGCATCGAGCCATCAGTGGGAAGCAAAGGCGACTCCTATGACAACGCCCTGGCCGAGACGATCAACGGCCTCTATAAGGCCGAGTTGATCCATCGCCGAGCACCGTGGAAGACCAAGGAGGCGGTGGAGTTCGCGACGCTCGAGTGGGTGGCCTGGTTCAACCACCATCGCCTGCTCGAACCCATCGGCTACATCCCGCCTGCAGAAGCTGAGGCAAACTATTACCGGCAACTCGCCAGTCAGACCGCCAAGATGGCGGCTTGACTTAAACCAATCGGCCTCCATGAAAGCCGGGGCGATTCAACCAGAGACGGCTTTGACGTCTGATAGTGGCGTGTAGAGCAGACCACCGCGCTTCGGAAGGGCCACAATGACGCCATCTGGGTGGCTTTTGCTAATGGCTGCCCAGAACTCTCGGTCCAGAAAGTAGCTGCTGTCATAGTCGGGTTCTTTGCCCTTGACTAGCTGCAAGTCGTTCCACGGTACAGAGGTCGGGCTACCGTAAACCCTCTTGAGATTCGCCATTGCGACAGCCAACGCCTTTTCGGGTGATAGGCCGAGGCGCTCCAAGTCCTTCATGTTGGCGCTGTGGACCATGCTTGGGGCATCGAAGACAAATCGGAGATGCGTGTCGCCGATGTATTGAAACCAGGCGGGATATTCCACGAACTTGGTTCCATTCGGCAGCGTTCCTTCGATCTTGGTGATTGCGACAAGTGCATCGGTCTGCCTGTTCTGATTCGGTGACTCTCGCACTACGACCATCAAGTTCTCAAGGGATTGGGCAGGGACTGCTTGACCATGGGCATAGCCTGCGATGAATGTCATCAGCAAAAAGGCGGTCAAACCTCGGCGTCGTTGTGTCATTTGGTGCTGGTGATTCTCAGGCGAATGTCATCGCAGATTTTGTGCCGGTGGCGGGGCATCGACCACCGACGGAAACGTAGTGACGAAATCCTGTTACTTGCTTCATTGTTAACCGCTCCATGCTCAGCATAGCTTCGTTGTATGCCGGTGACGAAGGTCCGCTTCTGGCCGAAGGCCGAAATCAAAGCCAGCGTCGTGACGCTGCGTCAGCGTCTACATCGTTGGGCGTGAGCGATCCGATCAGGGCTGCGGAAAAGTAGAAACCAACGGCCGCAACGAGCATTTGAAGAATTTCGCCCACGGTCGGAATGAGGCGCCAAGGCAAGTTGCAGAGCACCACCGTCGCAAAGAACGAAAACAGTGCCAACCGAGCGCCTTGTCGATACAGCGTCAACGTCCGACCCAGGATGGGAACCCTGAGCATCAAATCCCCCCGAAGCTTCTGCAGCATTGACATCGTCATCCTTGAATTGAATTTGAGGGCGTCCTGAGGGACCGCTCCTGGCCGGCTGTAGCCGCATGAGTTCCCGGCGCAAAGGGTGCGTTGCAGTCCCACGGTCTGCTTCATAGCCGACGTTCAGCCAGGCAAAGCCCAGGCACAGCCCACTTGAAAGTGGCTTAGTCCGAATCGACCTTGTGTATCACCGCAAGTCATCTAGTGGCTCTCGCGTGTAAGCCTCAAATCTCACTTGCTCAGTGCGCCATCCGCGCGAGAAGCGCATTGGAAAATGCGGTATAGCTTTCGACAAAGGGTGAGCTCTTGGGCCCGGCCTCTTCTTTGGCCTCCTGCAACTTCTTGCACAGGAACTCCGACGCGAGGGCGATCTCGCCATCCAAGTACAGGACGATCGGAGCATAGTGATGAAATCGACACATGACAGGCTCTTCAAAGATCCCAGATATGGCGTTATCAATCAACAGGCGAAGGCGCGCGCGGTCGGTGTAATCCTTCATCTTGGAAAGCCCCAGATCGAAAGTTTCCATGAGAGGTTCGAAGCCACGCGTTTCGAAGTCCGCTTCAGATGCGAAGCCCCAACCGCTGGCTGTAGTTCGGTCAACCAAGTGCCGAAGGTCGGCTCCGAGCATCCCAGTTTGTGCCAACAAATCGATGCCCATCGTCTGCGCAAGAACCTTCTCGATGTCATCAAAGCGGACTCCGAGACCGAATTCCAGCCAAAAGCCTCTCGCGTCGCGTCTTGATCGCAGACTTACAAGAAGCTGAACGTCGGGCTCGATCTCTTGAATCCAGAATTCTGGCTCCAGTCGTTCAAGACCTCGGGCGTCGAGAGCAGCGGCGATTTTTTCTAACAACGCAGGTTTCACATCCAAATATGACTTGAGTTAGGACGCCGGGCCACTACTGGGCCTCCAGGCCGGATTTTGCTGCAGCACCGACGCTTGCCCCCCGATCACAGCCCCTGGCAAGCGCGCCAGAGTTCAATCACATCGCCAAGACGGAACGCGTACGTTGATGCTCGAACTGAGCACCGCCGTCGAATGACGGGTTATGGCCGTCAACGGCCAACTTGGCTACCGTGCCGAGCGAGCAAGGTCGCTACCGCGAAGTACAGGACGGCGATAACTACCACTGCCCATGTTCCCCATAGCCACCGCTCGCGCAACAGCTGAGCCTTCTCGGCATAGTCGGTGTAGGGGATGACATCGCCAGCCTGGCTGGACACGGCGAAAATCGCACCGCGGTGAAGCATGATGCGCAAATTCGGTCCCGCTCCCTCCACCGCTTGAGCCTGGGTCCTTGAGATGTCCAGCACGTCAGCGAATGGCACGTACAAAACAGGTTGCAATTTTCTGAGCATCTCGTTGCGTTCGATGTCGTTCTCTACGCCAATTCCGATTCCCGCCTTAAATCGAGTGCTGCCATGCTGTATCCCACTGCGACTCACGACGGTTTCGAGGTCGCCGATGTAGCGCAGGGAAACGTCACGCGCAGATAGCGCTTGCAGCGGCACGACTTCAAGCTCGGATCGGTACTTTGCAGCCAGTCCCGCGACCGCAAGCAAGGCTAAGAAAAGATAAATTCGGTGGTGCACCAGCCATTGCGCGACGGAGTTCTTGAGCATAAGAGTCGATTGTGGCTGGACCATCGGTCAGTGCGCACGCGCTTCGGACGCCGCGTTCGACTGGCCGGTCTCGGCCGGATTTTGCCTCTAGAGCTCGAACGTTCCCTTGAACTGCGCAGGCCAAACGACCACGTACTTCTCGCTCGTCTTCAGGCGCTTTACGACCAGCGCTTCCTTCAGCACTCCGCGAAGCTTGAGAAAGGCGTAGACACGCTCCAAAACTGGCCCCCACGTGCCCGTTGGATAGATGAAGATGTTGAACCGACCTTGGCCGATGTCGTGGCCATCGACCTCAGCGAAGCTGTTCTGAGAGAAGGCCTGCACGAGTGTTTCCTCCACATGTAGCAACGTGTCGAGGCTCGTGGACGCAGTTATGGGTAGCTGGACGATGAGCTGATTGCGAGGCATGCGAAGGATGATTGTGTGCGAACTGGAGGCTCGGGTCGAACGTCCGCTGCTGGCCGATAGTACTCATCCACGACAGCACATCAACCGTCAACAGCCAGACTTCAAGAGACATTCACTGTCACGCCGCTAATCGGCTAGCGCCGTGACCCCCGGAGCCCCTCAATCAATCCAACGAAACATTCGCCTTCTTAATCACATCCCCAAACCGCTGCGTCTCACTCGCCACAAACTGATCGAACTGCGGCCGCGTCGTCGGGAACGGCTCATAGCCGAAGCTCTTGAACTTCTCCAGCACATCGGGTTCCGCCAGCCCCTTCTCGATGTCGCGCTTGATCTTCTCGGTCACCGAAGCGGGCAGGCCCTTGGGCACGGCAATCGCGTTCCAGCCGATCACCTCGAAACCCTTGGGGCCGCCCGATTCGGCGACGGTCGGCACGTCGGGAAAAGCGGCGTTGCGCTGGGGCGCGGCCACAGCCAGAAAGCGCAGCTTGTTCGCGCGCTGCAGCGGGCCGGCGGTGGCGCTGCTGCCGAGGGCAAAGGCCAGTTCGCCCGTGGCCACCGAGGTGTAGAGCTGCGTGGTTTCCTTGTAGATGATGTGTTCCATCTGCGTGCCGGTGGCCGACTCGAAAAGCTCCGAGCCCAGGTGCACCGGGTTGCCGACCGACCATGAGCCGTAGTCGAGCTTGCCGGGGTTGGCCTTGGCGTCGGCGATGAGGTCGCCCACGGTCTTGTACTTGCTGTTGGTGGCAACGGTGAAGAAGAAATACGTCTTGAAGAGCGGCAGCAGCGTGTCGAAGTCCTTGGCGCTGTCGTAGGGCAGCTTCTTGAAGAGCGCCGGGTACGCGGCCAGGTGCACGTTGTCCAGAACGATGATGTCGTGGCCGTCCTTGGCGCCGCGCTTGAAGGCGTCGATGGCGATGAAGCCGTTGCCGCCCGGGCGGTTCTCGACCACCACCGGCTGGCCCCACGCGCGCGAGAGCTTGTCGGCCACGAGGCGGGCCACGCCGTCGGGGCCGCCGCCGACCGGGAACGGCGTGATGATGCGCACGGGCTTGGTGGGGAATGCAGCTTGTGCCGATGCGGTGACGGGCGCCAGCGCGGCGGTGGCGAGCGCGAGTGCTGCGGCCACGCCGATGGCGCGACGCGTTGTGTTGGTGTTCGTGTTCTTCATCTCTCTGATCCTCTTCTTTCGGTTCTCTTGGTTTGAAACTTGTTCTCTGCCCGTGCGATGCGGGCTGCGCGGCGACTGACTGCGTGACTGCTGCCGCTGTTGCTGTTGCTGTTGCTGTTGCTGTTGCTGTTGCTGTTGCTGTTGCTGTTGCTGTTGCTGCCGCTGCTACTGCGCCGTCGCGCCCGAGCTCTTGACAATCGCCGCCCACTTCTCGCTCTCCCGCGAGATGAGCGCTGCGTACTCGGCCGGCCCGCCGAGCAAGGGCACGGCGCCTTCCACGTCGAGGCGCGACTGGAATTCCTTGTCGCCCGCCACCTTGAGCATCTGCGCCGCAAGCTCCTTCACGACCGCATCGGGCGTGCCGCGCGGCGCGAGGAGGCCGTAGGTGAGCGTGCTCTCGAAGCCCGCGAGCTCGCGCAGGCCCGACTCGGCCACGGTGGGCACGTCGGGCAGCGAAGGCAGGCGCTTGTCGCCGGTGACGGCAATGGCGCGCAGCCGCCCGCTCTTGACGAGCGCGAGCGCGGGCGGGATGACGCTGAACATCATCTGCACCTGCCCGCCCGCCAGATCAGTGAGCGCGGGGTTGGTGCCCTTGTAGGGAATGTGATTGAGCCTGGTGCCGGTGCGCTGCGCGAAGAGTTCGCCGGTCAGGTGGCCGCCGGTGCCGCTGCCGCTCGATGCGTAGTCGAGCATGCCGGGCCGCGCCTTGGCTTCGGCCACGAGGTCGGCCACGCTGCGCACCTTCGATGCGGCGGGCACCACGAGCACGAGCGCCGATGACGCGAACATCGCGACGGGCACGAGGTCTTTGCGCGCATCGAACTTCAGGCCCTTGTAGAGCGCGGGGTTGATCGACACGGTGCCCGTGTGGCCGAGCAGGAGCGTGCTGCCGTCGGGCGCGCTGCGCACGACCTGCTCGGTGCCGAGGTTGCCGCCCGCGCCGGGCTTGTTGTCGACGATGACGCCCGACTTGCGCAGCTCGCCGAGGCCCTTGGCCATCTGGCGCGCGAACACGTCGTTGCCGCCGCCGGCCGCGAAGGGCACGACGATGCGGATGGGCCTGGCCGCATCGCTCTGATGCTGCGCATGCGCTGGCAGGCCCGCCGCGGCGAGCAGGCCCAGCAGCAGCTCGCGTCGCGCGAGGCCGACCATCGCCATCAGACGCGTTCCAGGATCACGGCAATGCCCTGCCCCACGCCGATGCACATCGTGCACAGCGCGTAGCGGCCACCGCCCTTGTGCAGCTGGTTCACCGCGGTGGTGGCCAGTCGCGCGCCGCTCGCTCCGAGCGGGTGGCCGAGCGCGATGGCGCCGCCGTTGATGTTCACGCGCGCGTCGTCGTCCTTCAGGCCCAAGAGGCGCAGCACGGCGAGGCCTTGCGCGGCGAAGGCTTCGTTGAGTTCGATGACGTCGATCTGGTCGATGGTGAGCCCGGTGAGTGCCAGCACCTTTTGCGTGGCGGGCGCGGGGCCGATGCCCATCACGCGCGGCGCAACGCCGGCGGTGGCCATGCCGACCACGCGGGCGCGGGGCGTCAAGCCATGCTTCACGGCGCTGGCTTCGTCTGCCAGCAGCAGCGCGCAGGCGCCGTCGTTCACGCCGCTGGCGTTGCCAGCGGTCACGGTGCCGTCGGGGCGCACGATGGGCTTGAGCTTGGCCAGCGCCTCCAGCGTGGTGTCACGCGGATGCTCGTCCTTGTTGACGATGAGCGCGTCGCCCTTTTTCTGGGGCACGCTCACGGGCACGATCTCGGCGTCGAAGAAGCCGGACTTCTGCGAGGCCACGGCGCGCAGTTGCGAGTTGAGCGCCATCAGGTCTTGCGCTTCGCGCTCGATCTTGTAGTCGGTGGCCACGTTCTCTGCCGTCTCGGGCATGGAGTCGACGCCGTACTGCGCCTTCATGAGCTTGTTGACGAAGCGCCAGCCGATGGTGGTGTCGTACACCGCGTTGTTGCGGCTGAAGGCGCTCTCGGCCTTGGGCATGACGAAGGGCGCGCGGCTCATGCTTTCGACGCCGCCGGCGATCATCAAGCCGGCTTCACCGGCGCGGATGGCGCGCGCTGCGGTGCCCACGGCATCGAGGCCCGAACCGCACAGGCGATTGATGGTGCCCCCGCCCACTTCGATCGGCAGGCCCGCGAGCAGCGCCGACATGCGCGCGACGTTGCGGTTGTCTTCGCCGGCCTGGTTGGCGCAGCCGTAGAGCACGTCGCTCACGGCCTGCCAGTCGACGTTCTTGTTGCGTTCCATCAGCGCGCGCAGGGGCACTGCGCCCAGGTCGTCGGTGCGCACGCTGCTGAGCGAGCCGCCGTAGCGGCCGAAGGGGGTGCGAACGGCGTCGCAGATGAAGGCGTGGTTGGTCATGTGATCTGTGTCTCTGTAATGTTTGAACGGGTCAGGCTGCGATGGGCAAACCGACGAGCTTCTCGAGTTCTTCGCGGCTGAGCCCTTCGACGAGGTCGACGAGCTTCAAACCTTGCGGCGTGCATTCGAGCGTGGCGAGGTCGGAGTACACGCGCTTGACGCAGCCAATGCCGGTCAGCGGATAGGTGCATGCCTGCACCAGCTTGCTCGTGCCCTGCCTGGTGAGCAGATCCATCATCACCCACGTCTGCTTCGCGCCGATGGCCAGGTCCATCGCGCCGCCGACGGCGGGAATGGCGTCTTTCTCGCCGGTGTGCCAATTGGCGAGGTCGCCGGTGGCCGACACCTGGAACGCGCCGAGCACGCAGATGTCGAGGTGGCCGCCGCGCATCATCGCGAAGCTGTCGGCGTGGTGAAAGAACGAGCCGCCCGGCAGCAGCGTGACGGGTTGCTTGCCGGCGTTGATGAGGTCGTAGTCTTCTTCGCCGGCCTCGGGCGCGGGGCCCATGCCGAGGATGCCGTTCTCGCTTTGCAGGATGACCTCGCGGCCAGCAGGCAAGTGGTTGGCCACGAGCGTGGGCTGGCCGATGCCGAGGTTGACGACGGCGCCGTCGAAGATGTCCTGCGCGACGCGGGCTGCCAACTGGTCTTTGGTGCGACGTGTGTATGCCATGTTCATGCTGCCTTCTTGAAACCGCCGGCTTGCGTCGCCACGCGTTCGATGCGCACCACCTGGTGCACGAAGATGCCCGGGGTCACGACGGTCTCGGGATCGAGGGTGCCGAGCTCGGCGATGTCGTGCACGGTGGCAATGGTCTTCTTCGAGGCCATGGCCATCACCGGGCCGAAGTTGCGCGCGGCCTTGCGGTAGACCAGGTTGCCCCAGCGGTCGCCGCGCTCGGCCTTGATGAGCGCCACGTCGCCGTGGATGGGGTACTCCAGCACGTACTGCTTGCCATTGATCTCGCGCGTTTCGCGGTTGCCTGCGAGCTGCGTGCCGTAGCCGGTCGGGCAGAAGAAGGCGCCGATGCCGGCGCCCGCGGCGCGGATGCGCTCGGCGAGGTTGCCCTGGGGCACGAGTTCGAGTTCGAGCTTGCCGCTGCGGTAGAGCCCGTCGAACACCTGGCTGTCGGCCTGGCGCGGGAAGCTGCAGATGATCTTGCGCACGCGGCCGGCCTTGAGCAGCGCTGCGAGGCCGGTGTCGCCGTTGCCGGCGTTGTTGTTGACGACGGTGAGGTCCTTGGCGCCCTGCTCGACGAGGCCGTCGATGAGCTCGCCGGGAATGCCGGCGGTGCCGAAGCCGCCGATGAGAACCGTGGCGCCGTCTTGGATGCCCGAGAGGGCATCGGCGACCGAGCGCGCGATCTTGTTGATCATGAAGCTTGTCTCCGGGTGAATCGAAAGGGGATCGAAAAACGGACGACTCGAAATGTTCGTATACAGAACATTTGTTCGTATAATGAATTCTAGAGAGGATCGCTCACCATGGCAACCCAGCCCCCCAAGACCAATAACACCGAAACACCCGCCCCCGGCGACAGCTATGTGCAGTCGTTCGCGCGCGGCCTGCAGGTGATTCGCTCGTTCAGCGAGAGCGCGCCGCGCCAGACGCTGAGCGAGGTCGCCGCGGTCAGCGGCCTCACGCGGGCGGGTGCGCGGCGCATCCTGCTCACGCTGCAGGCGCTGGGCTATGTGGTGACCGACGGCAAGCTCTTCACGCTCACGCCGCGCATCCTCGACCTCGGGTTTGCATACCTCTCGTCGATGCCGATCTGGAACCGCGCCGAGCCGGTGATGGAGGCGCTGGTGCAAGAGGTGCAGGAGTCGTGCTCGGCCGCCGTGCTGGATGCGACCGACATCGTCTATGTGCTGCGCGTGCCGACCAAGAAGATCATGCACATCAGCCTGGGCGTGGGCTCGCGGTTGCCTGCTTACTGCACGTCGCTCGGCCGGCTGCTGCTGTCCGACCTTGAAGACGACGAGGTGCGCGCGCGGCTCGAAGCCTCGAACATCGAGGCGCTCACCAAGCACACGGTGACCGACATCGATGCGCTCATGGCCAAGGTCGCACAGGCACGCAAGCAGCAGTGGTGCCTGGTGAATCAGGAGCTCGAAGAAGGCCTCATCTCCGTGGCCGCGCCCATCGTCAACAAGCAGGGCCAGATGGTGGCCGCGCTCAACATCAGCGGGCAGGCGAACCGCACGAGCGCGAAGGTGATGCAGGAGACGATGCTGCCGGCGCTGATCGATGCGGCGAAGCAGGTGTCGCGGCTGCTCTAGGTGCTATGAGGCCGGCCTCAGGTTGAGGCCGTCGTGCCCTCACCCTAGCCCTCTCCCAGAGGGAGAGGGAACAAGGCATCAAGCCTCGGAGTGGATGCCCTTCATGATGATCACGCCGCCCAGCCGCGCCGTGTCCGCGCGCATGCGGCGGGCCAGCGCCTCGGGCGTGCCGGGCTGTGCCTGCCAGCCGGTCTTGAGCAGCGCCTGGGTCACGTCGGGCATGCTGGTCACTTCGGACAGCGCCGCACTCAGCCGCGCCACCGCGTTCTTGTTCATGCCCGCGGGCGCGGCCAGCGCGGTCCAGATTTCGAGGTCGGCGCCGCGCACATCCGCATCGCGGATGGTGGGCAGTTCGCTCGCGAGCGGGCTGCGCTCGGGCGAGGTGACGCCGATCGCCTTCAGCTTGCCCGACTTCAGATGCGGCAGCGCCAGGCCTGGCGGCAACAGGGCCAGCTGGATCTCGCCGCCGAGCAGGCCGGCGATCACCTGCGGGTTGCCGGTGTAGGGCTTGTGCTGCGCGGTGATGGCGGCGCGGCTCTTCAGAAGCTCCATGCCCAGGTGCCCCACGGTGCCCACGCCGGGCGTGCCGTACTTGCCGCCGGTGCCGAGGTTGCGCGCCCACAGCAAGAGGTCGGCCGGCGTCTTGCCGGGGGCGTTGCCAGACACCGCGAGCACCAGCGGCGCGGTGCCGACCATGCCGACGGGCGCGAAGTCTTTTTCAGGATCGAACGGGATCGCGGGGTTCAGCAGTTTGGCGATGGTGAGGTTGCCGTTGATCAGCGCGCCGATGGTGTGGTCGTCGGTCGCCTTGGCCACCTGGTCGGCCACGAGGTTGCCGCTGGACCCGGGCTTGTTTTCGACCGTGACCGGCTGGCGAAGGATCTTCGCGAGCGGCTCGGCAATGGCGCGGGCCGCGAGGTCCGGCGAGGCGCCGGCGGGAAAGCCCACGAGGATGCGCACGGGCTTGGTGGGCCATGCGGCTTCGGCAGCGGCCGGCTTCGGCTGGGACCACGCGCCGGGCGCGAAGAGCGAGGTGGCAAAAGCCGCGGCGCCGCCTTCCAGCAGGCGGCGTTTGGTGATCGTCAAGGGAGACTCCAGAGCAATGAAAGAAGTGATGAAATGTCACCACATTGTTTCAAACGTTACTGGATCATGCTGTACCGCGCAAGTCCAAAGTCCGTCCGCGCGGGGCCATCAGGATGGCCCGCCCGCGCGTCGCACATGGCGCCGCCGCGAGGCAGCCAGAGGGAGATTCAGCACCGATGATCGAGTTTTTCCATACCAAGGAACGCCTTCGTTTTCTGTTGTACGTGGGCGCCATTGCGACGCCGATCCTGCTCATCTCGGCCTGGGTCGTGAGCAGCATGGAATCATCGGCCGCCGCCAAGGGCGAGCCCAACGACAAGGGCGGGCTGCACTACCGCATCCAGGAAAAAAGCGGCGCCAAGGAACTGCCGCCCGCGCTGGCGGCGCTGGTCGCGGTGCCGCCGAACACCGCGATGACCGACGTGAGCGTCGACACCGACGGCGCCGGCCGCGTGACGAGCGCGGCGGTCAAGGCCTTCAGCACCGACGACTTCAAGACGGTCGCGGCCTTTTACAAGCCCACGCTCGCCCCGGTGACCACCGACAGCGCGGCGTCGCTCGAGGGCGTGCGCGACGGCTACGAGATCCGCATCTCGCACGAGAAGAAGTTCTTCGACAACGATCCCTACAAGGACCGCACGAAGATCGAATACACGATCAACCCCGCGAAGAAATAGCCGCGGCCGGCGCCATCCGGCAGGTGGTGCGGCACTTGTTCAGCAGCGAGGCGAAGCGGCCGACCACCTCGGCGCAGTCGCGCAAGAAGGCCTGCCCCATGTCGCCGAGCCGAACCACCCGCGTGCTGCGGCGGAAGAGCGGCGCACCTGGTAAATGCGAGGGCCTGCTTTTTTTGCCTCCGGGCACAGGCCGCCTGGCGCCCACGGGGAAAGCCCCGGGGCTGGCGCGTTGCGGGCACGACGAAAGACCCGTTATCCCTGTTTCGGAGGGTTACCCGCCCACTTACAATGCCTGCCGCCCAACCTGCAGCGTTATCCACCCCTACGAGGTCTTGTCCGCAATGCCCAAGAGCCCCCGGCCTCGCGCCCGCTTCTCCTTTTCTCCCACCGTGCGCGCACTGCTGCTGGCCGTTGCCGCCTGCGGCGTGGCACTCCCGGCACTGGCCGCGATCGAGCATGAAGACGTCGACCGCCTCATGCAGGCCGGCAAGCTCGACGAGGCGATGGCCAAGGCCGATGCATTCCTGAAGGACAAGCCCCGCGATCCGCAGATGCGCTTTCTGAAGGGCGTGATCCAGCTGGACACCGGCAAGCGCGCCGAGGCGATCGCCGCCTTCACCCAGCTCACGCAGGACGCGCCTGAACTGCCCGAGCCGTTCAACAACCTCGCGGTGATCTACGCGAGCCAGAACCAGTTCGACAAGGCCCGCAGCGCGCTGGAAAGCGCCATTCGCACCAACCCCAGCTACGCCACCGCCCAGGAGAACCTCGGCGACGTGTACGCGCGGCTCGCGAGCCAGGCCTACAGCAAGGCGCTGCAGCTCGACCAGAACAACACCGCGGTGCAGCCCAAGCTGGCCGTGATCCGCACACTCTTCACGCCGACGCCGGGCGCCAAGACCGCGACGCTGGTGGCGGCAGCGCCCGAGGCCGCACGGCCCGCGCCCGCCGCGAAGGCGCCCGCCCCGGCACCTGCCGCTGCACCTGCACCCGCGCCGGCTCCTGCTCCCGCCAAGGTGGCGGCAGCGCCCGCACCCGTCGCAACACCGGCACCCGCACCCGCGCCCGCTCCGGCTCCCGCCAAGGTCGCGGCTGCGCCGGCCGCCAAGGCGCCTGAAGCCGCTCCGGCGCCGGCACCTGCTGCCGCACCGGCCTCCAGCGCCGAAGTCGAAACCGCGGTGCGCGGCTGGGCTTCCGCCTGGGCCGGCCAGGACATGGACCGCTACTTCGCCGCCTACGGCCCCGACTTCGCACCCGGCGGCGGCCAGAGCCGCAAGGGCTGGGAAGAAGAACGGCGCGCCCGCATCGTCGGCAAGTCGAGCATCAGCGTGAACATCGAGAACCTCGTGATCAAGGTCGACGGGCAGAACGCCACGGCGAAGTTCCGCCAGATCTACCGCGCGGACAACCTCAACATCTCGAGCCGCAAGACGCTGGACATGCAGCGCTCGGGCAACCAATGGCACATTCGCAAGGAAAGCGTCGGCGGCTAGTGGCAGACCTCGTCCGGCGCGGCCGGCTCAAGAATCCTCCGTTTCCGCGCCGCGGAAACCTGCTCGCAGCGCTGATGACCGCATCGGCGCTGATGCTGGCAGCACCCGGCGCCGCCTTCGCTTCATCGAACAAGACGGGCAGCGCAAAGACCAGCAGCGGCGCCAAGGCCGGCAGCAGCGCCAAGGCCGGCAAGAGCAGCACCGGCAGCCGCAGCGCGGCGCACGCCTCGTCCGGCAGCCGTGCTTCCGCCAAAGAAGCCCGGGGCGGCGCCGGCAAGTCGTCGGCGCAGGCCAAGGGCAAGAAGGCTGCACTGGCAGAGACCCGGACCGCATCCGCAGCCAAACCCGCCCGCAAGGCCGCACCTGCAGGGTCGATCCAGGAAGCCAGCAGCGCCGAAGCCCGCCTGATCTCCGTCTACGAAATGTTCGGCCGAGGCCAGGCCCGCCCTGCGCTCGCCAAAGCGCGCGACCTGGTGCGGGACTACCCGAACTTCCAGCTCGCGCAGCTCGTCTACGGCGATCTGCTCGCGGCGCAGCTGCCGCCCACGAATTCGCTTCCCGACACGGCCGGCATCGCCAGGATGCGCGGCAACCCGGCCATGTCCGAACTGCACGAGGAATCGCGCCGCCGCCTGCAGGCCCTGCGCGAGCGGCCGCCGGTGGGCACCGTGCCCTCGCAGTTCCTGTCGCTCTCGACCAGGAGCCGCTACGCCATTGCGGTCGATGCCTCGCGCTCGCGCCTGTACCTGCTGGAGAACTCCGACAAGGGGTTGAAGCTGGTGGCCGACTACTACATCTCGGTCGGCAAGTCGGGCACCGACAAGCTCGCCGAGGGCGATGCCCGCACCCCGCTGGGCGTGTACTACATCACCAGCCGCCTCGACCCGAAATCGCTGAAGGACTTCTACGGTGCGGGCGCCCTGCCCATCAACTACCCGAACCCGTACGACGTGCGGCGCGGCCGCACCGGCAGCGGCATCTGGCTGCACGGCACCCCGCCCCAGCAGTTCGCCCGGGCGCCGCTCGCGAGCGACGGCTGCGTGGTCATGGCCAACCCCGACCTGAAGCAGCTGTTGCGCAAGGTGCAGATCGGCGCCACGCCGGTGGTCACCGCCCGCAGCCTGCAATGGATTTCGCCGCCGCAGGCCGAAAAAGAAGCCCAGACATTTACCAATGCAATTACCGCCTGGAAAGATACACGGGCCAGCGGAAATGAAGCGCAATTAAAGAAATTCTATTTACCGGATTTCCAGCGCAGCAGCAAAAAACCCATCGACGGTAATTCGGCTCCGCACGACGAAGTGGAATATGCCCAGGGCAAGCGCGTCCAGTTCAAGGACATGTCCTACCTGCACTGGCGCGACGGCGACGACACCATGGTCGCCACCTTCGGAGAAGTCTTCGAAGGCGAAAAGAGCGGGCGCACCCGGCGCCAGTACTGGCTGCGCCAAGGCAGCGAGTGGAAGCTCTTTCACGAAGAAATCCTGGGCTGAACACCCTGTCGAAGCCCTGACGACGATGGGGGCACCCCCCAAATCTGTGATTTTTTGCGCACCGAAAGTGCCTATTTTGGGTGTTACAACTCGCCTTCCGAGACCCCGTGCTACGTAACACGTAACGCGTTTGTTCCCGTAACACCCCCCTCCCGCGCGTTCCCGCCACCGTAACGTTCCCTCCCATCTTCATGGGAGGTCGGACGCGGTTTACAGAGGGAAAAATACGTCTCTAGATTGTTAACAACCCTGACCAGGATCGTCCTGGACTGGGTGGCAGGAGGCTGGCCGCCATCCTGCTATGTACTTCCCCATTAGCACACCGAGGACCTCACCCCTGGGGGTTTTCAGTGTTGATACAGGGAGTTACTCTGTATAACATTCGCTCTGCCAGTCGTTGTTCAACTCTCCTCAAGGGGTAAATCATGTTCAGTTCTATTACTCGTTTTATTCGTGATGAAGAAGGTGCTACCGCAATTGAATACGGAATTATTGCGGGAATGATGGCCGTTCTTTTGGTCGCCGTATTCAGCCCATCCGGAACTCTTTATGGCGCAATCGAAGGCGTTTTCGGAAGAATTTCAACCGCGCTGGACACCGTCACCCCGTAATCAAGGCCTCGACTCTGAAAGCCGAGATTCCGCTCCTGATCTGGCTGCTTTTCGTCACCGTCTATGACTTTCGAAAACGGCGTGTTCCGAACTGGCTTGTGCTGTCCGGGGCCACTTTGGCCTTGGCGGCACTCGCCTTCGGTTTACAGCCATTCGGGAACTCTTGGAGCTCTGCACTTATTGGCAGCGCGGTCGGCTTCGGATTTCTGCTGCTGTTCTACGCTGCTGGACTCATGGGAGCAGGTGACGTGAAGTTCGCAGGCGCTCTCGGACTGTGGGTGGGCGCCTCAGCACTGGTGCCGATATGGATCGGCGCAAGCTTGCTGGCCGGCGCACATAGCGTGCTTTGGCTGGTGTTGCAGCGCTGGCCGTGGTTTCCACGGCTCTCGCTGATGTTGTCGGGCAACCCATCTGCTGGCACCGACATCAACGGTCCGCGCCGACGTGCGCGCTTTATTCCTTACGCGGCCTATCTTGCATTGGCCACCGCGGTGTGGATGGTTTGGGGCCGACAGAGATAGCTAGCGCTTCCCCTGCCACCGCGGGCTGCTCATCGTCGAACACGGATCGTTTGCCCCCTCCTTCAGCACGCCGCTCATGATCAACCTCACAAAAATCATTGCCGCCATCCTGGTGCTCCTGGCCATCGCGCTAGGGGGATATGCCTGGATGCTCAGCCGCCAAGCGCCTGCACCACGCCCTATCGCGACAACGCCCAACACAGCGTCGGCGAAGACACAGCAAGCTGTCACCTACCCCGTGGTAGTAGCAGCCAAGGCCTTGCCTGCAGGACAGATCATCCCCGCCGACGCCCTGCGCGTGGAGCGACTGACCATCAATCCGTCTGGCGCATTCCAGGACACAGCCGTGGCGACCGGACGCGTGCCAGTCTTGGATCTCGGCGAAGGCACCCCCCTGCTTGAAGGTCAACTGGTTTCCGGCCTGGCTCTGAAGATCGCCGAAGGCGAACGTGCCGTGGCAGTCAAGGCTGACGAGGTCATGGGCGTGGGCAACAAGGTTCAACCTGGTGACTTCGTCGATGTTTTCATCCTGCTCAAGTCCGATGGCAAAGACGTGGATCGCAGCCAGGCAAGGCTGCTGCTCTCCCGGAAACGAGTACTGGCCTTTGGCAACGCCTCTGTGGACGGCTTGACTTCGAAAACCGCAGACAAGCAGCAGCCTCAACGTGCCGAACCCGCGCGAACGGCGGTGCTTGCAGTCCCGGTAGATGACATCAATCGACTCACGCTGGCCGAATCGAGCGGCCGCCTACTGCTGGCGCTACGCAATCCAACCGATATGCAGGAGCCTGACCCAAAGCTTTTTGCAGAATTGCCGACAGCGTTGCAGCCTCCGCGCACCAAGGCCGGAGAGCCGCCTCGCGGCCCCTTGGAAGGACTGGATCGGGCACAGGCCGGCCTGACTGCCGTCGACTTGGTCACCGGCGGCCAATCCGGCGCTCGCCCCCCGACGGCCGCCGCTCGGCCCGTCGTGACCGGTGCCCGCGCTGGCAGTCCCGCGCGAGCCGGACTGCAGGTCGAGGTGATTCGCGGCGAGAAAAGCGAAACACTGAACTACTGATCCAACAGCCAGCAAGCGCCCAGTCCAAGAAAGAAAACATGCCTTACAAGTTCCGTACGAAGTCGGTCAGCGTCACCCGCAGTCCAAGAGCTGCAGGCTCTCTTTTGCTTCGCCCGTCCCTGTTGGTGCTGTGCCTTTTTGCTCCTGGCATCTGGCCCGCTGCTTCTGTGGCTGCCAATGCAACGCCACCACCGCGCCAATCGCAAATTCCGTTGGTCGTTGGCGCCGGTACTCAGCAAGAACTGCTGATCCAGAAGGGCATCGATCGCTTGGCCATCGCCGACGAAACCGTGGCTGGCGTAACCATCACCCGCAAGACCCCAAATTCCCCGGCGGCACGATTGATCATCACCGGCAAGACCGCGGGACGGACCACGCTGATGGTCTGGGAAAAAGGGAGTGCCAGCGCCACGACCTATGCGCTGGAAGTCCGGCGCCGCGCCTCCACGTTGACAGGCACGCTGGACAGCATGGTCGAACACCAGCAGGCACGCGATGCAGCCTCCGCCGGCGCCGGCGACAAGACGCCCCTCGTCGACCGCTCGATCGTGAACGTGCGCAGCAACACGGTCCAGGTCGAAGTGAAAGTCGTGGAATTCAATCGCAGCGTGCTCAAGCAGGCTGGCCTGAACATCTTCAGCACTCGCGCAAACTCCAATGGCTTCAGCTTTGGCGTCTTCTCGCCGGCCGGTCTCAAGTCCTCGACGTTTGCCTCTGACGGGTCGATCAATGGCGAATACAACAATCCGCTGGCACAGGCGTTCAGCCTACTGTTCAATTTCGGCAAGGCCGGCATCGGATTGAACGTAGGGTTTCTCGAAGGCAACGGCATGGCGCGAGTGCTTGCCGAACCGACCCTCGTCGCGATGTCGGGGCAAAGCGCGAGTTTCCTGTCGGGTGGAGAACTGCCTGTTCCTGTGCCCCAGGGTCTGGGCACCACAAGCATCGAATACAAGCCTTTCGGTATCGGCCTGACGCTGACGCCCACCGTCCTGTCGAATGACCGCATCGTGCTCAAGGTGGCGCCCGAAGCCAGCGACCTGGACTACACCAATTCGCTCAGCATCAACGGTATCGCAGTGCCGGCCATCAGCACGCGGCGCGCAGACACCACTGTCGAACTGGGCGACGGCGAGAGCTTCATCATCGGCGGCCTTGTGAGTCGCACCACCACGTCCAACGCCGACAAAGTTCCACTGCTCGGTGATCTGCCGATCCTTGGCTCGTTCTTCAAACAAAACAAATACCAGATGAGCGAGAAGGAACTCGTGATCCTCGTGACGCCACATCTGGTCAAGCCAATCGCTCGTGGTACCGACCTGGCGCCCTACCTTCCCGGCACGGCAGAACAGCGCGACGGTGCCGTATGGCGTTCGTATTTCCTTGGTGGAGCAGCCGGTACGGCGGTTCCTGGTTTCTCACGTTGACGAAGACGGACCACGCGCCGCCGATTCGCACCATGAACGCTCCACGCGACAGCATTCCGGAAGTGGGCGCAGAAACCTATCTCTTCGCCTCGATTGACGGCGGCCACATCACTTGGCTGACCGATGCGCTTGCGCGCCTGGGCTCTGTGGTGGTGCTCGGACCAGACACTCAATCGATTGACGAGCGCATCACGCTCCTGAGTCCGGTTGCAGTATTCATCGACTTCTCGTCCGAGCAGAGTGCCATCGCCGCCTCGCTTCACCAGCGACTCAAGCGCGACTGGCCGGCCCTGCCCATACTCGCCACCGGTGTCTCTGCCGAACCCGCAGCCATGCTCGCGGCACTGCGCGCGGGCGTCGACGATTTCATCGACATGGCGGCGCCTCCCACTGATGCGGTGAGCACGTTGCGAACCTTGCTTGAACGGCGCAGCAGCCAGCAGGTGGGCTCCCGCGGATGCACTCTGACGCTGCTCGGCGCCCGGGCGGGACTGGGCGTCACCACGCTGGCCACCAGCCTCGCATTGACATTGCATGACCTGCTGACCCAGACGCCCGCGCGCCCTCCAGGCCGGGTCTCGCGGCATGGGGTGGCACTGCTCGACCTGGGATTGCCCGCGCGTGACGGCCTTCTATACCTGGACACGCAAAGTGGTTTCAGCTTCGTTGACGGCGTGCGCAACCTGCGACGGCTCGATCAGACCCTGCTGCACACCGCACTGGCGCATCACGGTAGCGGCGTTGCGGTGCTGCCATTGCCCGCCAGCCTCACGCAGGTTCGCGAGATTTCGCATGCCGATTCGGTAGCGCTCATCAAGCGTCTGAGCGACTTCTTCGATTTTCAGATTGCCGATCTTGGCGGTTTCTCGACCGTCGATTTCATCGCGCAGACCGTGCGTGAAGCGCAGCGAACCTGGGTCGTCTGCGATCAGAGCATTGGCGCCATCGTGTCGACCGCCCATCTGCTCAAGGAACTGCGTTCGCGCGGCGTGGAGACTGAGGGCCTTTCGCTGGTGGTCAACAAGTTCGACAACCACGTGGGACTCTCCGCCAAGGACATTGCCGAGCGCCTCGAACTGCCTCTGCGCCACGTGCTGCCCGCGCGCAGCGCACAACTGCTGACCGCTGCGAGCCGCGGCGAGATGCTGGTGCGCTCCGCGCGCACCGACCCCTATTCGCAGGCAGTCTCGGTCTTAGCCCGCAGTCTGCACCAGGAATTCATGTCTCCAGCGGGCCAACCGCCGGCCAAAGATCCTCGCTGGGGCGCGCTGATATCGCGCTTCCGGAAGAGCCCAAGTGAAGGTTGAGCCCATGTCCACCGATATCGAATTTGCCGACGACGACCAGACGTTCATCAACTCGCAGCAGTTCCAGGACATCAAGAGTTGGACACACGACCATCTGCTGAGCCGCATCGAAGAGTTGGGCGCGGAGTTCGGCCGCTGGTCGCGCGCCTCGATTCAGCAGTTCGTCGAACTCGAGGTCGACAGCTTCGTGCGCCTGCGCCGCGTGCCGATCAACGACCGCGAGATGCAGCTCATCGCCGATGCGCTGACCAAGGAACTCGCGGGCTTCGGCCCGCTGGAAGATTTGCTCAACGATCCCGCGGTGGAAGACATCCTGATCAACGGGCACACGAATGTCTATGTGTCGCGAAACGGTATCCTGGAACGCGAGACCTTGCGGTTCGCCGACACTGAACATGTGATGCGCATCGTGCGCCGCATCCTCGCGCCGCTCGGTCGCCGGCTGGACGAAGCCAATCCGATGGTCGACGCGCGGCTGCCCGACGGCGGGCGGATCAACGTGATCATCGAACCACTCGCGATCGACGGTTTGTCGGTGTCGATACGGAAGTTTCGCAAGGAGCCGCTCACGCCAGCAGATCTTGTGAAGCTGGGTACCTTCGATGCCGGCATGGCACAACTGCTGGAAATCGCTGTACGGTCTCGCTGCAACATCCTTGTGAGTGGCGGTACGAGTTCGGGGAAGACCTCGCTGCTCAATGCGCTCGCGAGCTTCATTCCCTCAAGAGAACGCGTCATCACCATCGAGGACACAGCCGAACTATCCCTTGGAACCAGCCACGTGGTGCGACTCGAAAGCCGGCCCGGTGGTTTTGATGGGGCTGGCGTGGTCTCAATCCGCGACCTGTTGCGCAACAGCCTGCGCATGCGGCCCGACCGAATCATCGTTGGCGAGGTGCGCGGCGCAGAGGTCATCGAGATGATGCAAGCCATGAATACCGGCCATGAAGGCTCCATGGGAACCATCCACGCAAGCTCGCCACGCGAGTGTCTCTACCGGCTTGAGATGCTTGCTGGGTTTGCGGGCTATCAGGGAAGCGAGACCAGCCTGCGCCGGCAGATCGCCAATGCGATCGACTTCATTGTTCAAATCGGGCGCCTGTCGGGCGGTCAACGGCGAATTCTTTCGCTCAGTGAAGTCACAGGCGTCAACGACAACATAGTCGCCATGCAGGAGCTGTATCGGTACGAGCCCATCGTCTCGCCCGATGGCGAGGAGCGCGATCGCTGGGTGTCACTAGGTATCGCGCCGCATTCTCCGAAGATCACGCGCTTCCGCCAGACTCTGGCGCGGCCGCAGCCTGGAGAACACCGTGCGTGAAGCACTGGTCGTTGCGATTGGCATCGCGTTGCTGATGGCAGCCGCGGGGCTGCTGTTGTGGCAATGGGCCAAGAATCGCCAGAGCAAGCAAACAGCGGATCGGCATCTCGCGCAGCGAATCGAGGCCAGCCTCGCAGCTGAAGTGCCTGTGCCAATGCCATTGCGCGAAACCTCTCTGGGCAGCGCTCCCTCCGAACTCACGTCTGACCCATGGCTGGAGACGGGCCTGGATTTACCCACACTGCCACGCAAGAGTCGCATTGAGACTCTCTTGCCGGACTGGCTGGTGGGGGTAGTTCGAGCACGCACTGCGGTGATCGCTGCGGTCCTCATCCTGATGATGTGTGCATTGGTCGGGTCATTCGCCGGATGGCTTGCTGCGGGTGGCGTTCTACTTCTGCTCGTACTGGTGGCATCTTTCGCACTCTGGCTGCGCCTCCAGAAATTCCGTCGCCAACTGGTCAGTCAACTTCCAGCCTACATCGATTCCATGGTGCGATTGATCACCATCGGAAACTCCACGCAGGCAGCCTTTCAGCTAGCTATTGCAAACTGTGAGCCACCGTTGCGGGGTTATCTGGATCGCGCCGCCAGTCTGGTCAGGGCGGGCGTCGATCTAGACCGTGCACTGCACCAGACGGCTGTCAGCGTACGCATCGAAGAGATGTATCTGCTGGCCTCGATTTTGGGCCTAGGCGTCCGCTACGGCGGCAGGGCCGACCTTTTGCTGGAGCGTGTCGCCAATTTCATGCGGGATCGTGAACAGGCCGAGCACGAGCTGGTGGCAATGTCTTCGGAAACGAGGCTCTCCGCTTGGATCCTTGGGCTGTTGCCCGTTGGCGTTTGCACGTTCCTGATGATTTCCAATCCCAGCTATTTCATGGGACTCTGGAACGATGGCACGGGGCGCATGTTGATCTTCTCCGCAGTAGGACTTCAGCTACTCGGTGCAGCGTTTCTCTATCGATTGGCGAGACTCGCATGACGCTTACCTCCGCTCAATTGGCAGTTGCCAGCCTTGTACTGCTGGCGCTTGGATTGACGATTGCAGCCGGTGCGCTGATTGCGACTGAATTGCGGCGCGCACGCAGCGGACACGCGATTGGGCGCGCCATCCGCCGGGGGGTAGAAACGCAGATCGAACCCGCGTCTACAGCAGAGCCTGAGGTGCCCCGATCCGACATCGAACTGCCCTTTCACTGGCTCGATACGCGAATGGGACGAGCGCTTGTTGCAGATGAAGATCGGCAACTCATCGATCAATGCGGCTTGCCATCGCAGCGAGCGCAACTGATCTTCCTTGTTACTCGCATCGCATTGGCGGTGCTCCTCCCATTGCTCGTGTACGCACTCTGGAGTACCGGACATTCGCAGCGCACTGTCATCGCTGTGTTGGTGGTCGCCTTTGTGTTTGGATTCATGGTGCCTAAATGGGTTCTGGGCCAATTTGCCGCCGCCCGGCGGGAGCGCGTGGCGCAGGAACTTCCCCTTTTCATCGATCTTTTGAGGCTGCTGCAGGGCGTGGGATTGAGCCTCGATCAGAGCTTGCAGATCATGGCAAATGATTTTTCGCACGTGCTCCGCGTACTTGGCTACGAGTTGGCGTTTGCCAATCGCCAATACAGTCAAGGGCGCACGCGCGAGCATTCACTTCAACGCCTTGCGACGCTTCACAAGAACGAGAACCTTGGGGGTCTTGTTTCCCTGCTCGTTCAGGTCGATCGCCACGGCGGTGCGATTCAGGAGCCGTTGCGTATCTTCAGCGACCGCCTGCGCGAGCATCGTCGTTCTGAAATGAAGGATCGGATCGGGAAAATCACCGTGAAGATGACCGGCGTCATGGTCACGACACTGTTGCCCGCTTTGATCATCGTCACCGCAGGACCGGGATTCATTGCGATCATTCGTTCACTGGGGTCCATCAGCAAATGAAAAAACGTGGCCTTCCCCCTCTGCGCGCAGCCATCCATCCGATGGTTGCAAGACGAATCGCGGCATGCGCCGCTGCAACTGTGCTTGCATTGGCGACCATTGGCTGTGCCAACGTCAAGGATCAATACGCAGCCAGCGCCGACGCGCAGCAGCGACAGGCGGCAGAGGCGGCCACCGATACGAGAGCCAGCGCCAACGTCGATACGCAAGCAACCTATCTCAGGCTGGTCGAGCAGATGCAGCAGGAAGGTCTGTGGTTCGCTTCGCTGGCGCACATCGACGCTCTTGAGCAGCGCTGGGGCGTCTCGCCCGAGTCCAACCGGATGAGGGGCGACGCGTTACGGCAAACGGGCCAGGCTGCAATGAGCGAGGATGCGTACAAGCGTCTGATGGGGACGCCACTGGAGGCGGCGGGATATCGCGGTCTCGGCCTCTTGGCAGGTGCCCGCGGCGACTACACGTTGGCTGTTCAGATGCTGAAACAGGCACAACGCCGCACGCCGACCGACGCACTGCTGCTGAGCGATTTGGGCTATGCCAGTCTCCGTGCTGGTCTGATGTCCGAAGCGCGCCTTCCGCTGATGCAGGCTCTGCAACTCAAGCCCGACAGCCAGCAGGCTCAAGCCAATCTCGCGCTGTATCTGGAACTCAGCGGTCAGACCGCACAGGCGAACTCGTTGATGGAAACCTCGCGCATGCCGGCCGCCACCCGCGCCGGTGTCGTGGAAGCAGCACGACAGTTGCGCTCGGGGCAGCCCGCAGTTTTTGCATCGACGATCACTCAACCGTTTTCTCTGGCTTCTGGAAGTCAGAACAGCCCAACGCGCACCGACGAGACGGAGGCTGCGCCTCTCGCTCTCAAAGCCTCGCGCTGGTCCGGCGTTGGCGGCACACGCTCCATCGGCCGCTTGAATCCGCCGCAGGCTGATCTGGGGCCCGCATCGTTATCTAGCCCGACTTCACAAGGTACGCAATGAAGCACAACCCAATCCGTCGTCCCGCTGCCTTGTCTGCTCTCGGACTGGCGCTGACTCTTGCCACTGCATCTGTTGCAACGGCACAGGAACCAGCGACTAAGCCCGCCACCGGCACTCGCGCAATAGCCGAGGCTCCTGCGGACGGCAAGAAGCCAACAGACCTGCATACCGCAACACCTTTGCCAGACCGGCATGCCGCGGACGACATGGCACAAGCCGAGTACGAGTATGAGATAGAGCCTCCCCTGCAAGTGGGTGATGCCACACAGGGCTTGTTCGCTTGGCAACGTAGCGGTGAGTTGGCTTCTGCAACGCCTCGTCCAATCGCAGGAAGCGTGGCGAACAGGAGCTACGAGCGCTATTTGAAAAGCTTCGAGTTCCCGATACCTGAGCGCATGAGTTCGATTGTGAAGTCGGCCAACGGGAGCGGGAGCGGTAAGTAGCCGCCGCGTCCTTGTATCGACCAAGCTGCAAGAACATCATGACGATCCCGCGTTCACATTCAGCCGCACACGGCCAACGCGGCATCTATGCAATCGAATTCGCGATTGTGTTCTTGCTTTTTTTCGCTCTGCTGTACGCGATCGTCTGTTACGGCCTCGTAGTGGCGCTGCGCTTCGGCTTGCAGAATGCGGCTGAAGATGGAGCGCGAGCTGCGTTGCGCTATCAATTGAACTTGCCGGCCCGGCAGGTTGAGGCAGAAGCCGTCGCATTGCTTCGCAGCAATTGGATGCCGGCAGTGGTAACGCGAGACGCCGATGCCAATGTATGTCAGGTCGCCACCAATAACTGCACTTCACCAGTTTGTGGTGTCGCGTGGGAAGACCGATGCCAGATGGTGGTGACAATTACCGCAACCAACATGCGACAGCTGTTGCCGCCGCTGCCGAGCTTCGCCGTACCTAGCCAATTGATAGGTCAGGCCAGCATGCTGCTCGACGGGAGAAAGCAATGATTTCCGGTGGCTCCAGGCACGGCAATGGCGGAGTGCGACGCTTGCAGCGAGGTTTGGCGGCCATTGAGTTTGCTTTGGTGTTTCTGGTTCTTTTTCTTTTCATTTACGGCCTTGCCACGGTCGGCTCAGTGTTCTACGTGCAGCAAGCTGTTTCGCGCGCGGCCGAAGATGGCGCAAGGGCGGCACTACTCGTCAGTCACGACATTGCAAGCAATGACTCACGCGTTCAAACCGTTATTTATGAATCGCTCGCATCGTCACTTGTTACGCCTGCCAGTGCAGGCACGACACCGGCATCGAGGCTCGCTTGGTTGCGAACAAAAGTTACGCCCGCTTCATTCGAAGTGAATATTTCCAATCCGGCACAAGTCACGGTAAGGGTCACCTACCCCTATAGAGCAAATCCGTTGTTGCCTCCCATGCCTATGACAAGAGACCTGATACCCAACAACCTGCTGGGAAAAGCGATCGCCTCCAGGCCTTCGTGATAAGGCCAATATGCATTCAATTTTTCCTAGACCTAACACTCGCAGCTGCCGGCAACGTGGTTCCGTGCTGGTCAACGCAGTTATCGCATTGAGCCTGATCGTGATAGTTCTGATCGGCAGCGAGCTAGGTTATCTGTTTTATCTGAAACGGGAGTTCCAGAAGTCGGCAGACCTCTCTGCGCTCGCTGGTGCGCAGGCGCTCGTTCCGGACAACTGCACAAGTGCGACGGCCGCAGCTATTGCCAATGCATCGCAAAATCTTCCGAGTGGATTCCAAATGACCGCAGCAGATGTAGTCTGCGGTCGCTGGGATCCAGAGAACCAGCCATCTCCGAGGCATTTTTCGCCGGGCATGCAGCCATTCAACGCGGTCAGTGTGTCCATACAGAGAACGCCTCCCCTTTTGCTGCCAAGCCTTCCCGGCAATCAACCCCGGGTTCTCTCGCTTGAGGCCTTGGCTGCCAAAACCGATCCTTCCGCCGCATTTTCCGTTGGCTCCAGACTGCTTCGATTGAGCGGCGACTCGACGCTTGGTGCTTTGCTGAAAGCCATCGGACTCAATCTGGACAATACGATCGTTGCAGGTTACGAGGGCTTGGCAACGGTTTCGATCACGCCTGGGGGCTTACTGTGCACTCCACCTCTTGAGGCCGTTGTCTGCCCCGCAGCCAATATCACGGTGGGCGGATTGAACGATCTGCTGAACAACAATGTCACGCTGGGGCAATTGCTGGATGCAGTGGTGGTCGCCGGCGGCCACAATGAACTGCTGGGGGCGAACGTAGCACTCATCGACGCACTCAAGGCCAAGCTGGGGGTTCAGAATCTGAATCTGCAGCTTGGCTCCGCAAACAGCAATTCGGGGCTATTTGCGCTAATCAGCACACAGAGCGCCAACTCGGCATTAGATGCAAAGATCAATGCGCTAGACCTGATTCAAGCGGCAATCGGCATCGCATCTGAGGGGCATGCAGTTAATGCCGCACTACCGGTCGATCTATTAGGATTGGTGACGATATCTTCTAAGGTTGGCATTGTGGAGCCCCCTTCGATCGCTATCGGATCGAGGGGCATCACGGCCTATACCGCGCAAGTGCGCACGTATATTCAAATACAAACTAGCGGGGCGCTGGCCGCACTGGTGAAACTGAATCTACCTATCGTGATCGATCTGGTAACCGCGACGGCGAAGCTAGAGGAACTATGTACGCCTGCGCTGGTTTCTTCGACTGGAAAGCAGAGAGCGTCGTTCGATGTGCAGGGCACCATCCTCAAAGGATGTATCGGAAAAATAGCGAACAGCACTGGAACCCAGGATTGCTCTTTAGCAGCTAGCGATGCAAAGCATCAAGCGTGTCTTGATAACTTGTTGTTCTCCAAGAAAGATGCTTGCGAGCAGAACCTGTACGACACGGAATTGTTAAATGTCCTGGGCTTAGCTAGAACCACTAACAGTACCTCACTGAATGTTCTACCGCTTCGTGAACCAACGCTCATCGTTCTCGAGGAGGGGCAGACCGGAACCGCCGGCAACGAGTTGTCCGTTGGCGCAACGGTTATCAATTTGGTCAACACGATTTCAGACCTCCTGTTTACCGCCCCGCCACCCCCGACGGACGCTGCGACGGCAGCTGCCCAAATCTGGGCAGCAACCGGCGATTCCGTTGCGAATGGCGGCGCCGGTTGTACAGCCGACACCACTGCGTGCCGAGAAAAGCGGCTGAAGAACGCACGACAACGGATCGAAGCCAATGCTGCGCAAAGCGGATTGATCGATGGCCTACTAACCGGCATCGGCGATCTGCTAGGAGCAGTCGGGGGCATCGCTGCTGGTGATGGCTGTAGTTACACGGGGTTATTGGGTGGCGTGCTCAACCCTACCTCCAATTCAAAGTGCATCAAGCTTATCGAGGGCACTCTCAATAAAAATTCTCCCTCTCTTCTGGGCGGCCTTGTCTCAAATGTTTTGGCAGTGGTTACTGGGCTTCTCAAGCAGCTCCAGCCAGTACTTGACGCGATCGGAAACAGCTTATTGACTCCATTGCTCCGAGACTTGCTCGGTATTCACTTGGGTGAAGTAGATGTCAAGCTCCAAACTCTTCAATGCAACAACGCCCAACTGGTCTATTAGCACTCAATTCATACGCTACAGCTTCAAGCGATTCCAGTTCCATACCGGTCATGGCCGATTGGCTCGCTAGCTACTAGCCCCCCCGCCCGACATGACACTGTCCCCCACCCATTTCGACGAACTCGACCTCTTTGTCTGGGAAGGCAAAGCCGACATCCTTGACCGCATCGCGCGGTGCATGGCGAGCTTCGACGTGGAAGTCACACGGGCCGATGGCCTGCCGCCTCCGCAGCAGGAGCGCGGCGTGGCGATGCGGCCTGCGGTCGCGATCATCAGCGTCACGGTCATCGACAGCGGCGGTCTCGCGCACGCCACCGAGTTCCTCCAGGGCATGCCGGTGATCTGGGTGGCCGCGGGTTCGCGCGAGCGCGATTCGCGCACCTATCCGCCCGAGTACCTGCACGTGCTGCCCTACGACTTCACCTGCGCCGAGCTGCGCACGCTGGTCGCGAAGCTGGTGCGGCAACTGCGCGCGCGCGAGATCGCGCCGCAGGCACCCGATGTGCTGGTGGCGCATTCCGAAGCGATGAAGGCGCTGCTCGCCGAAGTGGGCGCCTTTGCCGACTGCAACCATCCGGTGCTGGTGCGCGGCGAAACCGGCGTGGGCAAGGAGCGCATCGCGCAGCAGTTGCACCTCGGGCATCAGTCGTACAGCAAGGGCGCGTTCGTGGCAGTGAACTGCGGCGCGATTCCCGATGGGCTTTTCGAATCGCTGTTCTTCGGCCACACGAAGGGCTCGTTCACCGGCGCCGTGCATGCGCACCGCGGCTACTTCGAACAGGCCACGGGCGGCACGCTGTTCCTCGATGAAATCGGCGACCTGCCGCGCTACCAGCAGGTGAAGCTCTTGCGCGTGCTGGAAGACAACGCGGTCACGCGGCTGGGGGCCACATCGCCGGTGCGCGTGGACTTCCGGCTTGTGGCGGCGACCAATCGCAACCTGCGCGAGATGGTGGCGAGCGGCGAGTTTCGCGCCGACCTTTTCTATCGGCTCGCGGTGATCGAGCTGCATGTGCCGAGCCTCGAAGAGCGCGGCGAGGTCGACAAGATCGCGATCTTCAAGGCGCTGCTGGGCAACGTGCTCGGCGACGAACTCGAGACGCTGGGCGAAACGCCGCACTGGCTCAGCGACGCCGTCGCTGAAACCTACTTCCCCGGCAATGTGCGGCAGTTGCGCAACCTCGCGGAGCGCGTGGGCGTGATCGCGCGGCAACTGCGCGGCTGGGACCAGAACCTGATCCAGCGCGCCATCGCACTCACGCGCGGCACGCCGGCGCCCGCGATCGCCGCCGACAGGAATGGCGGCGGCGGCAGCAGTGGTGGTGTCGCGCTCGACAGCAACGGCGATCGCAAAGGCTGGAACAGCAGCGAGCGCAACCGCATCATTGCGGCGCTGGAGGTCAACGACTGGAAGCGCCAGGACACCGCGCAGCATCTGGGCATCAGCCGCAAGGTGCTGTGGGAAAAGATGCGCAAGTACCAGATCCTGGACGGCGAACCCGGCATTCCTGAAGACACTTGAGGCTTGCCGAGGGCGGTGCGCAGCCCTTCGACAAGCTCAGGACGAACGGGAGGGATGACTCAGGGCGAACGGGAGGGATGACTCGGGGCGAACGGGAGGGATGACTCAGGGCGAACGGGAGGAATGACTCAGGACGAACGGGGAGGGATGACTCAGGCCGAACGGGACTGGTGGATGATTTCTCTTTTCTCGGCACCTCCACCACCGTTCGGGCTGAGCTTGTCGAAGCCGGGGCGCAGTCCTTCGACAAGCTCAGGACGAACGGGGTGGTGCGACGAGCTCAGGACGAACGGGGTGGTGCGACGAGCTCAGGACGAACGGGGTGGTGCGACAAGCTCGGGACGAAACGGGAGTCTCAGCGTTCGGCCAGGCGCGGTGTGCGGCGCAGCGGTGGATTGGCACTTGCGGCACCCGGCGAGCGTTCGACCACGGGCTCGGTGGGGCAGGCCGAATTGCTCGAGATGCACATCTGCGAGAGCAGGCCGTCTTCGGTGATGACCGCGCGGTTCGGCGGGCCGAAGATGCGGTCGATCCAGTTGTTGGTGCCGTCGGGGTCGATGCGCAATTCGCCGGTGGTGCGCGCGAGGCGCAGCTCGGAAATGCGCAGGTCGAAGACGCCGTCGACGTAGTCGAACAGGAGCGTGTAGTAGTCCAGCTGCGCATCGAGCACCTTGGGCAGCGTCTCGCGGCCGAATTCCATCAGGCGGCGACGGCCGCGGAAGGCCAGGCCCGAGGTGCTGACGGCTTCCATCAACTGCTTCTCGCGCTCGCGTCCCGACATGGTGCGGGCCCATGACGCCGAGGTGAGTTCGAAGAGGTTGTTCCGCACGCCTTCGAGCTTGGCTTCCTGGTTGGCGACTTCGGAGAGCGCGCCCTTCAGTCGCAGTTGGCGGTCGAAGCCGTTGCCGAAGTTCCAGTTGAGTTCGAAGGCCGCGCGCGTCGGGTCCTGCGGCGACACGCCGCGCGGGTCCTTGCTCTTCACGACCACGGCGTCGAGCGTCGGGTAGAGGCTGGACTCCTGCTGCTCGACCAGCGCCCTCGCGCGATCGATGCGGCCCTGCGCTTCGGCGATCTCCGTGCTGCGGCTCTCGGCGCGGCGCAGCGCCTCGTCCTGCGAGCCGATGCGCCACTGCAGCGGCGCCGCGAGCACGGGCAGCGATTCGGTGTTGGGCGTGAACTTGAAGTAGTTGCGGAACTTCGCGAGCGCCTCGTCGCGCTGGGCTTCGAAGTCGGACTCGCGCGCAGCCACGAGCGCGCGGCGCGAGGCGGCCATGTTGAGGTCGTTGTCGCCGGACACGCCGAGCGCGACGCGGCGCGCTTCCGCCTTCGAGAGCTCGGCCGTCACCTCGGTGGCGCGGTGCGCGATCTGCTTCTTCAGGTCGAAGCGCTGCACCTGGAGGTAGGCGGTGAGCGCGTCCAGCACCACCTTCTGCGAGGTGGTGATGACGGCTTCGTCGTCGGCCTTGTTGCCGGCCTCGGCGGCGCGCTGCGCGGCGCTCATGGCACCGCCATCGATCAGGCTCACGCGCGCTTCGGCGGTGAGCACGGTGTAGCCCTGGGTCTTGGCGTTGTCGGCGCCGCTGTTGTAGTTGCCCGACGAGGTGCCGATCTTGAAGCGCGGATAGCGCGCCTGCTTGGCGGCATCGACGCTGTAGCTGCTGGTATTGGCGGCGGCCTGGGCCGACTGCACCTCGGGGTATTCCTGCGAAAGCGCGATCAGCGCCTGCTTCACGCGCTGCGCGTAGCTCGCAGCGCCGAGTGAGGGCGTCGAGAGCCGGCGCGAGAGCGAAAGCGATGGCGGCGGGCCGTCTTGTTGTCCCGCGGCGTCCTGCGCAAAGGCGGCCTGCGGCGGCAGCGCGAAGCTCGCGCACAGTGCTGCGCACAGCACCCCGGTGCCCGTGCGGCGCCGGCTTGTGGCGTTGCGCTCCTTCATGGTTCGCGGAAGGCTTCGCGCCGCAACTTGAGCACTGGACGAAGGATGTACCAGATGAACGGATCGGTGCCTACGCGCAGGTCGACTTCGGACTCCATGCCGGCGGTGATGCGGTTTTCGACACGGCCCACATGCGACTGCGACATGCTGATCAGCAGGCGGTAGTACGGCGCGCCCTGGGCGATGGCCGCGTCGCGATCGGCGTCGGCCGCGACCAGCATCACCTTGCCTTCGACAGCGCCGTAGCGCAGGTAGTCGTAGGCGGTGATCTTCACGCGCGCCGACTGGCCGATCTCCACGAAGCCGCGGTCGTTCGGATTGAGCCGGGCCTCGACCATGATCTCGTCCTTGTCGGGCACCACTTCGAGAATCGATTCGCCGGGCTTCACCACCCAGCCCGGGCTGGAATTGCGCAGGCCCTTGACGATGCCGTCCGAAGGCGCCTTCACCACGGTGCGCGAACGCTGCGTGCGGGCGCGTGCGAGGTCTTCGCTCAAGCTGGCGAACTGTCGCTCGACGGTGGCCAGTTCGTCCGAGGCGCGGCGGCGAAAGCGTCCTTCGGCCTCGGCCATCTTGGCTTGCGATTCGGTGATGGCGGCGTTGGCCGAAATCACGCCTTGGCGCGCCACCGCGAGTTCGCTGCGCACGCCCTCGGCCTGGCGGCGCTTCTCCAGCACCTCGACCTGGCCGACCAGTTTCTCGCTGAACAGTTGCTCGGAGATCTCGAGCTCTTTCTGCATCAGCTCGAGCCGGTCGCTCAGGCCCTTCACCTTGGCTTGTTGCTCCAGTTGCTTGCTGCGTGCCTGCTCCAGGCCCGACACCGCGCCGGCCATCACGCCGCGCTGTTCGAGCGAGCGCGCCTGGTAGGCGCCGAGTTCGCCTTCGAACACGCTCTCGTCGATGTCGGTGGCAAAGGACTGGCGGCTGAGCGGCTGGCCGCGGCTCTCGGCCATGAGGCGCACGCGCGTGGCCTGCGTGGCGGCGTACCGCGCGGTGAGTTCCTCGAAGTTCAGGCCGCTGCCGCCCAGGTCGATCTCGACCAGCGACTGGCCCTGCTTGACCGATTCGCCCTCCTTCACCAGCACGGCGCTGACGATGCCGCCTTCCAGATGCTGGATGGACTTGACGCGGTCCGAGGGGATCACGCGGCCCGGCGCGACGACCACGGTTTCCAT
This sequence comes from Variovorax paradoxus EPS, assembly GCF_000184745.1. Classification (NCBI taxonomy): domain Bacteria; kingdom Pseudomonadati; phylum Pseudomonadota; class Betaproteobacteria; order Burkholderiales; family Comamonadaceae; genus Variovorax; species Variovorax paradoxus. Next base: position 5,614,951 of record NC_014931.1, read on the forward strand.
CGGAAAGCCGAGGCCGACGAGGGCCAGCACGGCGACCGCGCCGCCGATGATCCATTGGCGCCGCCGCCCTTTCGGCGAGGTCTGCGCCGCGCGCTTGGTTTCTTCATCCTGAAGAATCTGCGGCAGGTCTGATTTCAAGTTCACGATCCCCAATCACTCGTCATGAGTCAAGCAGGCAGCATCACGCCATGGAGCGGGAAGCCGGAGCCCCCGCGTTGTCTTCGTCGCCCACCGCCACCAGCGGCTTCTTCACGCCGAAGAGCTTGGGCACCATGACCGCGGCGGTGCCCACTTCGATGTCGCCCTGGCCCGTCACGTGGTAGACCGCCGAGGCGGCCGAGACGATGCGCAGCGAGTGCGTGACCACCACCACGGTGCGCACCTTGGCCACCGCGAGCAGCGTGGCGAGCAGGTTGCGCTCGCTCTGAAAATCCAGGTCGTTGCTGGGCTCGTCGAGCACCAGCACCGAGGGCTTGCGCAGGAAGCTCATGGCCAGCGCGAGCTTGCGGCGTTCGCCCACCGAGACGCCGGTGCCGCCCTCGCCGACCATGGTGCGGTAGCCGTCGGGCAGCCGCGAAATGAATTCGTGCGCGCCCGAGAGCTTGCAGGCCGAGACGATCTGTTCATCGCTCTGGCCGGGCGCGGCGCGGCGCATGGTGTCGATCAGCGTGCCGCCGAACCAGTAGACCTCTTGCGAGAGGTAGCTGATCCAGCGGGAGAGCTCTTCGCGGCCGAACTGCGAGAGGTCGTACTCGCCGATGCTGATGATGCCGCGCGTGGGCGTGTAGAGACCCGAGAGCAGCTTCACCAGCGTCGACTTGCCCGCGCCGTTGCGCCCGACGATCACATGCAGGCCGCCCGGGCCGATGTCCAGATTGACGCTTTCGAGCACCGGCTGCTGCGCGGTCTCTGTGAAGCTGAAGCTCACGTCCTTGAGCGTGATGCGGCCGAGCGGCTGCGGCAGGGTCATGCCCGTGGGCGGCTTCTCGACCGGCTCGCCCAGCACGGTTTCCAGGCGCTTGGCGGCTTCCTTCGCGGTGGCCAGCGAGCGCCAGTTCGACACCAGCCCGGCCACCGGCTGCAGCGCCTTGAGCGCCAGCATGTTGGAGGCCACGAGGCCGCCCACCGTCATCCATTGCTCCATCACCGAGATGGCGCCCACGGTCACCACGACGACCGAGAACACGGTGAGCAGCACCGTGGTGCCGTCGCGCGCGGTTTCGATCTGGCCGTTCTTGCTGAAGCTCTCGGTGAGCCAGGCGTTGTAGGTCTGGCGCCACATGTCGCTGATGGGGCCGTCGTTGGCCTGCGTCTTGAGCGTTTCGCGCGCGTTGCAGATCTCGAAGGTCATGCGGTCGAGGCCGCGTCCGCGCTGCACTTCTTCCACGCGACCGGCGCGCACTTCGTCGGCCCACCACCAAGCCAGGAACGACATGATCGCGAGGAACGCAGCCACCACCGGCAACACCGGCAGCGCGACGATGCCGATCACCACGAGCGCGAAGACGGCCATGGGCAGGTCGAAGATCGATTGCGCGAGGCCGCCGGTGACGGTGCCGCGCACCGAGCCCACGTCGCGAAAGTACTGCTGCCACACCGAAGCCGGCCGCGCTTCGAGCGCGCGCAGCGGACGCGCGAGCATCGATTGCAACAAGGCACCCGAGACACCGTGGTCGATGATCGCGCCCGCGTTGCGCAGCATGCGCGAGCGCCGCGTGCGCAGCCAGAACTCGATGCACAGGAAGAAGAGGATGCCGCTCACCAGCGCGGCGAGCGTGGAGGTGCCGCTGCGCGAGAGCACGCGGTCATACACCTGCAGGAGAAAGATGGAGGGCAAGAGCCCGAACAGGCTGATGGGCAGCGAGCGCCATGCCGCGCTCTTCACGAGCGGGTAGGCCGCGCGGAACGCCGTGTTCAGCGCCTTTGCGTAAGGACTGGCACCCGGCTCGTCCGGCGTTTCGGCAACCAGTTGGCTGGGCAAAAGAAACTTGATCATGAGAAAGGGCCGATCCGTCGTGCAATGACGCGTGCGTCATTATCGACTGTTACCCAACTGTTACAAGGCAAAAATTCGCGCTTTGTGCACCTCAGCATCGAGGCACGCTTGCCTTTGTCGAGTCGACCTGTCGCTCATGTCTCGTCACATGTCCCATCTCATGTTTCGCGTCGCGTCGCGATGACGTTTGCGTGGCCGTGCAGCCGGCCTGCCGGTCCACCGTCGCCTCCCCTCGCACTGCGGGCAAACCCTCGGCCAGCACCAGCGCGATGTTGGCGCACAACAGCATGCACAACACCCATGCGAACAGCAGTTGCAGCCAGCCAAGCCACCAACGCCGCGGCGCCTCCACGTCGCGTTCGTAGGGCATGTGAATCAATGCGTTCCATCTCATGGCAGTGCTTTCAAAACCCGGGCAAGCCGGGACAGGCCGACGCCCGCGGAACTCTTGGCCAGCACCCAGTCGCCCGGTTGCAGCAGACCGCCCAATGCGGTCGACAGGTCCGACACATCCACGAACCAATGTGAACGGACCTTGGTACGAATGCTTGCGTGCAGCGCCCGCATGAGCGGACCGCACAGCAGCACCCGGTCGGGCTGCGACGCCAGCAACTCGGCTTCCAGGTCGAGGTGATGGCGTTGCGCCGCAGGACCCAGCTCCTGCATGTCGCCGAGGATGGCGACACGTCGCGCAGGTTCGCAGGGGGCTTGTGACAGCAATTCGAGCGCCGCCCGCATCGAGCTGGGGTTGGCGTCATAGGTTTCATCGATCAGCTTGAAGCTTCCGCCGCCGATGTGAATGGTGTGCAGCGCACCGCGTCCGCCCGGTGGCTCGAAGTGCGCGAAGGGCTCCACCGCCGCGGCCAGCGGCAGGCGCAGCGACTGCAGCGCGCCGAGCGCGGCCACGGCGGCGGCGCCCATGTGGCGGCCCGGCGCGTTGAGCCGCAGTTGAAAGGGCTCGCCCGCCACCTGCGCCTGCACCTCGCCGTGGTCGAAGGCCAGGAGGCGCACGTCGGCGTCCTCGTGCTCGCCGTAGGTCACGATCTGCAGTTGGTGCGCCGTCGCGGCTTCCGCAAAGATCGGGAACTCGGGCATGTCGCGGTTGAGCACCACGTTGTCGCCGGCGGCCATGCCCTGGAAAATCCGCGCGTCCATGCGCGCGGCGGCGTCCGAGGGACCGCGGTGCTTCTGCGATGCGGCCGAGAGCCCGGTCACCACCACCAGCGAAGGCCGCACCAGTTGCGACGACGCGGGCATGTGCGAGGTGCCCATCTCCAGCACCCAGTAAGCCGCATGCCGCGGCATGCAGGTGAGGTTCCACGCAATGCCCGAGGGCAGGCTGATGTTGCCTTCGGGCTGGCCGACCTCGCCCCACACGGTGAGCGCGCCGGCCATCATCGCGGCCACGGTGCTGCTGCCCGTGCCGTGCCCCAGCACGCCGCAGACGCGGCCGGTGAATTCGGTGCGCGCATGCTCGCCCAGTTGCAGCACGGCCTGCAGCACGTTCGGCACCTTGAGCACCGGCACGCGCTTGTCCAGGTGCGGCTTGGGGTCGGTGCACAGCACGGCCGCGGCCGGCTGCAGCACGCCCTTGAGCGTGACGGCCGCGAGCGGCGTCTTCGACGGGCGCGTCTGGTTCTCGAACACCACGCGGCCCTTGCGCATGAAGGAGCGCTGCGTCACGCCGCTCGCGCGCCAGCCGTCTTCGGGGCGCACCACCCATTCGCCGCCGGTCACGCGCGCCATTTCGCTCGCGGTCCAGCTCGCGCCGTCGTCGCGCGGGCTGCTGGCGGCGCCGCTCATCGCGCCCAGCGGCACGCGGCGCTCGATGAGGTAGCGGTGGTACGACGCGAAGCCCGAGACGTACTGCTCCACGTCGTCGATGCGCACCCGAAACGCGTGGTGGCGAATGAAGAACGAGCCGACGACGGTGGACGGCCGCCGGAAGTACATCGCCATCTCCGGCCAGAAGAAGCCGTTGAGGAGATAGTGCGCGCGGTAGTCGAGCGCGCGGTAGAACTTCTCGGTGTCCAGCTCGTCGAGCAGGTGCCGCATCGCGGGCATGCTTTCCAGGCGCTGGAGCATCTGCTGCGCGGCGAGCATGAGCCCGAGCAAGGTCGGGAAGGTGGTCTTGCGGTCGAGCACGAAGTCCAGATAGCCCGCGACGTTCTGCAGCCCGAAGCGGAAGTACTTTTCCTGCGGGCTCCAGTGCGTGAGCTCGTTGACGCAGCAGCTCAACCAGTGGTCGTGCGCCTGCCAGTGCTGGCTCGCGATGAAATGATCGAAGGCCTTCTCGACCGCCGCCAGCCAGCGCGCATCGCGCGTGAGGCCGTAGAGCCGCATGAGGCCGTAAGCCGCCTCGCCGTCGTAATAGATGACGCGCGACGCCTGCTTCACCGCGAGGTCGGTGGCGTGCAGCACATGGTTGAAGCGGCCGGTGGCCGGGTCCTGCAGCGACACGATGCCCAGCGCCAGCTTCTCCAGCAACGGCAGCCAGCGGCGCGTGTCCATGAGCTCGCAGTACTTCACCAGCGCGAGCACGCAGGCCGCGTTGCCGCCCAGCTTGATCTCCCCGCCGGTGTCGACAAGAAAAGCCACCTCGCGGCCGTCGGCGAGCTGGTAGTCGCGGATCAGCCAGTTGGTGAGATGGTCGAGCGCGCGGTCGATGGCCGAGCGCAGGGTTTCGTCGCGCGTGACTTCCCACGCCTCGAGCATCGCGTGGATCGCGCTTGCATGGCGCATCGCGTCGTAGGTCGGGATGCGGCGGTCGAAGCACGGGAAGTAGCCGTACACGAAGAGCCCGTCGCTCTGCACCTGGCGCGCGAGGTAGGCCGAGCCGCTGCGCACGAGGTCCATCGCCGACTGCGGATTGAGCGCCGGCATCTGGCGGCGCCCCGCATCGAGCCCCGTGCCGATGAGCTTGTGCACCACGCCGTCGGGCTGGCAGAAAACACCCACGGTCGCGAGCAGGTAGACCGGGTGGTCCGTCGGCATGTCGAGCGCGAGCGTGCGCTGGAAACGCGCCTGGCCGTAGGCCTCGAAGTTGCGCGGGTTCATCACCGCATGCGCAACGGTCGAGTCGCCCGCGAGCATCGCGTTGGCGTTGAGCTCCTGCTCGGTGAAGGCGATCTCGAAGTCTTTGTCGAACGCCAGGCCGAGACGGAAGTAGTTGCGCTTGACGGCGGTGAGCTGGGTCTTGAACTGCGCCCAGTCCATCGGGCTCGCGCCCTCGACCCAGTCGATGCGAAGCCAGGGCGACACGACACCGTGGTCGCGCACCCAGCGCTCGACGATGTCGGCGCCTTCGCTCCATGCGGTCTCGAACGCGGCGGCCCGCGCATGCACGACGTGCGCACGCTGCGAACCGTCGCTCACCGAGAAGAACAGCGTGAACGCGGGGTAAGGCGCAGGCAACGCCGCGCACACCGACGCAAGGCGTTCGTGGCAGGCGTGGAGCTGGTCTGAAAAGGACATCATTCGGCCCCGATCGAGTGCGGGAGACCGGCCGCGTCCGTCATCTATCTGCTCTCGCTGCTAGAACGACGGAATCGCTGACCGGAGACTGTTGCCTTCGACGTCATCGCTTGGGCTCCGGTTTCAGCGGTAGCTGAATTCGGCGCGGCGATTGAGCTGGTAGCCCTCCTCGGTGGTTTCCATGGACGCGGGCTTTTCGATGCCCCAGCTGATGGCCTCGACACGCTCGGCCGGGACGCCGAGCTGCGTGAGCGCCCGTTGCACCGACTCCGAACGGCGCTGCCCCAGCGCGAGGTTGTATTCGCGGCCGCCGCGCGAGTCGGTGTGGCCTTCGATGACCACGCGGCTCGTCGAGCGGTTCTTCAGGAAGCTCGCATGCGCTTCCACGATCCGCTGGTCCTGTGGACGGATGTTGTATTTGTCGAAGTCGAAATACACGATCTTCGGCACGCCCGCCGGGCCGTTCTGCACCGCTGCCGGAGGCGGCGGCTCCACCTTGGCGACCGCGGCCGCGCCCTTGTTCGAGTAGTAGTAAGTCGCGTCGTCGCGGCCGCTCTTGGGCGTGCTGCAGGCAGCGAGGCTGGCCCCGAGGGCCACGATGGCCAATATCCGGAAATTCTTTTTCATATCGATCCTTTCGCGGGACAGGCCGGTGGCCGGCCTGTCCCTGTGCTGCGGTTTCCCTCTCTCCTTCGCTTGCTCTTTTGCTTAACCCAACAGGCCGTGCAGGACGTTGGTCACTGGCGACAGCGTGTGTTCGACCAGGCTGGTGATCGGGGTCACGACCTCGGTCACCAGCGGGGTGACTGCGTGGTCGACGGTGTTCACCACCGTCTCGACCACCGGAGTCACCGTGCCCGTTGCGCCGGCCAGGATGTCGGTCACCGGTGCCACTGCGCCGGAAACCGTACCCGTCACCGTCGAGACGATCGGCGCGACGGTGTCCGTCAGGCCGCTTGCCACGCCGGAGATCGGCTCCAGGATGTTGGCGAGCGGGCCGTCGCTGCCCAGCACGCCGCCGAGCAAGCCACCGACCAGACCGTCCTGACCCAGCAGGCTGCCGACGAGACCGTCGTTGCCCAGCAGGTTGCCCACGAGGCCGTCGTCGCCCAGGAGGCCACCGACCAGGCCGTCGTTGCCGAGGACGCCACCGAGGAGGCCGCCGTCACCGCCGAGGACGCCGCCCAGCAGGCCGTCGTCACCCAGCACGCCGCCGAGCAGGCCACCGTCGCCGCCGAGGACTCCGCCCAGGAGGCCGTCGTCACCCAGCACGCCGCCGAGCAAACCGCCGTCACCGCCGAGGACGCCGCCCAGGAGGCCGTCGTCACCCAGCACGCCGCCGAGCAGGCCGCCGTCACCGCCGAGCAGACCGCCTACGAGGCCGTCGTCGCCGAGGATGCCGCCGAGCAGGCCGCCGTCACCGCCGAGCAGACCACCTACGAGGCCGTCGTCGCCGAGGATGCCGCCGAGGAGGCCACCGTCACCGCCGAGGACGCCGCCCAGGAGGCCGTCGTCACCCAGCAAGCCGCCGAGCAAACCACCGTCGCCGCCGAGGACGCCGCCCAGGAGGCCGTCGTCGCCCAGCACGCCGCCGAGCAAACCGCCGTCACCGCCGAGCAGACCGCCCACGAGGCCGTCGTCGCCGAGGATGCCGCCGAGGAGACCACCGTCGCCGCCGAGGACGCCGCCCAGCAAGCCGTCGTCACCCAGCACGCCGCCGAGCAAGCCACCGTCGCCACCGAGCAGACCGCCTACGAGGCCGTCGTCGCCGAGGATGCCGCCGAGGAGACCGCCGTCGCCGCCGAGCAGACCGCCCAGCAGGCCGTCGTCACCCAGGACACCGCCGAGGAGACCACCGTCGCCGCCGAGCAGACCGCCCAGCAGGCCGTCGTCACCCAGGACACCGCCGAGGAGGCCGCCGTCGCCGCCGAGCAGACCGCCCAGCAGGCCGTCGTCACCCAGGACACCGCCGAGGAGGCCACCGTCGCCGCCGAGCAAACCACCCAGCAGGCCGTCGTCACCCAGAACGCCACCGAGGAGGCCACCGTCGCCGCCGAGCAGACCACCCAGCAGGCCGTCGTCACCCAGCACGCCGCCGAGCAGGTCGCCGTCCAGCAGATGCGCCACGCCGTCGGTGAGGAAGTCCACTTGCGTGTCCACCGCATTCAGCAGCGCCGCGGTCGTTCCCGCGCCGAGCAGCTGGTCGGCCAGCGGGCTCACGAGGCCGCTCACACCGTCCGTCACCTGGTCCACCACGCCGTCGACCGGGTCGAGGACGTTGGGGTTGTTCGGGGTGAACACGTCGCCGAAGATCGGCGCCAGCAGGCCGTCGACCACGTCGGTGACGTTGTCGGTGAGGCCGACCACCGGGGTCAGCAGGTCGCCGAGGCCCAGGTCGCCGAGCACGCCGTTGTTCAGGCCGCCGACGATGCCGCCCACGATGCCGTCGGTCGGATCGAGCAGCGCCGGACCGCCAGGGGTGCCGGGGTTGCCGATGCCGCCCAGCACGCCGCCGAGCAGACCGCCCAGGAGGCCGTCGTCGCCGAGCAGGCCACCGACGATGCCGTCGTCGCCCAGCAGGCCGCCGGCCAGGCCGTCCGGTCCGAGCAGGCCACCGACCAGACCGTCGTCGCCGAGCAGGCCGCCGACGATGCCGTCGTCGCCCAGCACACTACCGAGGAGGCCGTCGTCGCCGAGCAGGCCGCCCACGAGGCCGTCACCGCCGAGCAGACCGCCGACCAGGCCGTCGTCGCCGAGCACGCCGCCCAAGAGGCCGTCGTTGCCGAGCAGGCCGCCGACGATGCCGTCGTCACCCAGCACGCCGCCGAGGAGGCCGTCGTCGCCGAGCAGGCCACCCACGAGGCCGTCGTTGCCAAGCAGACCGCCGAGCACGCCATCGCTGCCGAGGAGGCCGTCTTCACCGAGCAGGCCGCCTACCAATCCATCGTCGCCGAGCAGGCCGCCCAAGAGACCGTCATCACCGAGGAGACCGCCGAGCAGGCCGCCGTCGCCGCCGAGCACGCCGCCCAGCGGGCCGCCTTCGCCCAGCACGCCGCCCAGGAGACCGTCTTCACCGAGCAGGCCGCCCAGGAGGCCATCGGAGCCGAGCAGGCCGCCGACCAGACCGTCTTCACCCAGCAGGTTGCTGAGCACGCCGTCTTCGCCGAGCAGACCGCCGACCAGGCCGTCGTCGCCCAGGAGGCCGCCGAGGGCGCTGTCGTCACCGAGCAGGCTGCCCAGGAGGCCGTCCGCACCGAGCACACCGCCCACGACGCCGCCGAGCAGGCCGTCTTCGCCGAGCAGGCCGCCCAGTGCGCCGTCGTCGCCCAGCAGGTTGCCCAGGAGGCCGCCCAGCGCGCCGTCGTCGCCGAGCAGGCCGCCGACGAGGCTGTCGTCGCCCAGGAGGCCGCCGATCAGGCCGTCGTCGCCCAGGAGGCCGCCAACGAGGCCGTCTTCGCCCAGCACGCCGTCGAGCAGGCCGCCGACGAGGCCGTCTTCGCCCAGCAGCTCGCCCAGGCCGAGGCCGGCGGTCAGGCCGCCCAGCGGGCCTTCACCGCCGAGCAGGTTGCTCAGGCCGTCGGTCACGTAGTCGACCTGGCCCAGCAGCGAGCCGAGCAGCGCATCGGTCACGCCGGCGCCCAGGATGTTGTCCACGACGGGGCTGATCGTCTCGCCCAGCGGATCGAGGATGTTGCCCACGGCGGTGTCCACCGGATCGAACTCGTTGGGATCGTTCGGCATGAATTCGGAACCGAGTAGCGGAGCGAGCACGCTGTCGACCACATCGGTCACACCGTCCACCACACCGGACACGGGTGCCAGGACACCGCCCAGGTTGAGGGTGTCGTCGATCGCGTCGATGGCACCGCCGACGAGGTTGTCGGCTGGATCGAGCAGGTGGTCTGCGTCGGCATCGGCGTCGGCATCGGCATCTGCGTCTGCGTCTGCATCGGCATCGGCATCTGCGTCTGCATCAGCATCGGCATCAGCATCGGCATCTGCATCTGCATCAGCATCGGCATCGGCATCGGCATCTGCATCAGCATCTGCATCAGCATCTGCATCGGCGTCGGCATCGGCATCAGCGTCTGCATCAGCGTCGGCATCCGCATCCGCATCGGCATCAGCGTCTGCATCGGCATCAGCGTCGGCATCCGCATCGGCATCGGCATCGGCATCGGCATCCGCATCGGCATCTGCATCTGCGTCGGCATCGGCATCGGCATCTGCATCTGCGTCGGCATCGGCATCGGCATCTGCGTCGGCATCGGCATCTGCATCTGCGTCGGCATCCGCATCGGCATCGGCATCGGCATCCGCGTCAGCGTCCGCATCGGCATCACCGTCGGCATCGGCATCCGCATCCGCGTCGGCATCCGCATCCGCATCGCCGCCATCGCCGATGCCAGGAACCAGGAACGGCACGCCGCTGCTGCCGCCATCGCCACCACCGCTCAGTGCGGCACCCAGTGCCGCGGCACCCAGCGCGCCCAGCGCGAATTCGCCGAGGCCAATGCCGCTGCCGGCAGCGAGCTTCTTGGTCACGGCCAGCGCGGCTGCGTCTGCGTCGCTGTCGGGCGGGGTGACCTGCAGGTCACCGGAGGCCACATCCACATTCACTTGTTCGAGGCCGCCGGGCAGCTTGGTCGAGCCGATGGTCGCATCGGTGCCGCCGGTGAAGACGCCGGCCAGCGGCGCCTTGTTGGAAGCCGAGCCGGGGAACAGCACATTGGCGGAGCCGTCCTGCGGAACGATCACGCGGTCACCCGCGATCAGGGTCTGGTTGCCGTCCACCGGGATGCGGACACCGTCGCGCATCACGGCAGTGCCGGGCGTAGCATTGGACAATGTCCCGATGCTGGCAGGCCCGGAAGGGGCGGCGGAAGCCGCCGAACCCATCGCGGCAGGACTGCCTAGCGGGGTGACGGTGGCTTGGGCGAGAACCACAGGAGCTGCGCTGGATGCGGCAAGTCCTTCGGTCGATGCGGTCGATGCTTGTGGAGCGTTCATGGCAGCCTCTGTGACAAAAGATGCATGTACAGGGGCAACTTGCGTGCCGCTTTTTGCAAGCCTTGCCAACGAGGCGCCAGAAGCGATTCAAGTCGTTGATTTACATGAGAATTTTTTTGAAAAACGTCGGCGCGGCCGCACATCGAAACAGCGCGTAAGGAGGTCATTTCGCGATTCGTTACGTAACGATGTAACGCCCCGTACCCGGAACGCCGGGCGTGTTCCGGGTGCTGCGAAGGCCGGCGCGCAATGGCACTTCGAGCGACTTCCTCCACGCGCTTTCTTCCCTCTCTTCTTCTTATCTATATATATGTTCAACCCCTCCCAGGAAGACGTGCGCCGCTTCTTCTGCGATGTGTACGCCAAGCACCGGCAGGGCCTTCCGATGGAAGCGCTCGAGACCATCGCCGCCGGCTGGATCGACGAGCACCCCGAGTACCACGAGGACCTGGCCGATGCCGATGCCGCGGTGGCACGTGTCTACGACGGATCGAACGGACGCGAGAACCCGTTCCTTCATCTGTCGATGCATCTGTCGATCAGCGAGCAGTGCTCCATCGACCAGCCGCGCGGCATCCGCCAGGCCGTCGAGCTGCTGGCCGCGCGCCGCGGCTCGCTGCTGCATGCGCACCACGAGGCGATGGATTGCCTCGGCCAGATGATGTGGGAGAGCCAGCGCGCGGGGCGCCCGCCCGATGGCGATGGCTATGTGGCGTGCGTGCAGCGCCGCGCCACGAAAGATTGATCAGGGTTTCTGCCTACTCCGGGCCGGCAAGTCGCCCTGCTGCCTCGCGCCTTCGCGCAGCAACGCGGCCATCGCAACGCGCAGCGACGACGCGTCGGCATCGCTGCGCAACAACAGGCCGACCGGCTCTTCGGTGCCCGCGGTGTCGATTCGCAAGCGCACGAGCCGGCCTTGTGCCAGCTCGCCGCGCGCGGCGCCGAGCGGTGTGATCCAGACGGCATCGGACACCGCCACCAGCGCGCCCGCCACGCCGACATCGAGCGTCTGCAGCGCATGGGTCGGCAGCACGAGGCCGCGCGCCGACAAAAAGCTCTCGGTGTTGTGGCGCGGGATCGTGCCCTCGCCGTAGACCACCAGCGGATAGTCGAGCACGGCCTGCACCGGCGCCGGCTTGAGCGCGAGCGGATGCCCCGCGCGGACGGCGAACACCAGGGGCTCGGTGTAGAGCAGCTCGAAGCTCAGGCCGGCCATGAGGCGCGGATCGCTCATGCGGCCGACCACCAGATCGAGCTCGCCGGCGCGCAGCTCGTCGAGCAGTACCGCGTTGGCGGCGCTCTTCACGGCGATCTGCGCGGCGGGCCAGTGGTCCCGCAGGCGCGCGAGTGCCGACGGCAGCAGCGCCGGCGCCACGCTCGGCAACGCGCCGATGCGCAGGCGCTCGATGCGTCCGCCGGCGGTCGGCGCCACCGCCTCGGCGCTGGCATCGAGCGCTTCGAGCACGCGCAGCGCATGCGCCAGCAGTTGCTCGCCGGCCGGCGTGAGCCCCTGGACGCCGCGGCGGCCGGCCTGGCTGCGGTCGACCAGGCGCGTGCCCACGATGGCTTCCAGTTCCGAGAGCGTCTTCGACACCGCCGGCTGGCTCAGCGCGAGCCGCGCCGCCGCGCGCGCCAGATGGCGCTCCTGCGCCACGGCGACAAAGGCGCGCAGGTGCCGCAACTGCACGTTGCGGATGAAATCCTGGCGAAGATCGGCGGGCTTTTTCAATGACTGTTGGTTATGAAAACTGGAGCAATCTTCAATTTACATCATTGAACTGCGCTTCTAAAGTGGCGCCTCGAGAATTCGTCCCACGACAGGAGACAACGCACATGACGACCCCCACCAAGGGCACCCTTCCCGCGCTCACCCCGCGCGACTGGGACTCCCATCCCGCCTACGTCTACCCCGGCTACAAGTCGACGGTGAAGCGCGGCCCGCAGAAGCCGCTGATCCCGCTGAAGGCTTCGCTCGGCGAGCTGCAGCAGCCGGTGTACGGCCACGACAGCATCGGCGAGTTCGACCATGACCTGACGCGCAACGCGCGCAAGAACGGCGAGCCGCTGGGCGAACGCATGATCCTCACCGGCCAGGTGCTCGACGAGCGCCGCCGCCCGGTCGCCAACACGCTGGTCGAGCTCTGGCAGGCCAACGCCTCCGGGCGCTACGTGCACAAGGTCGACCAGCACGATGCGCCGCTCGATCCGAACTTCCTCGGCGCGGGCCGGTGCCTGACCGACAGCGAAGGCCGCTACCGCTTCCTGACCATCAAGCCCGGCGCCTATCCGTGGGGCAACCACCCGAACGCCTGGCGTCCGCAGCACATCCACCTGTCGCTGTTCGGCCAGAGTTTTGCGAGCCGCCTGGTCACGCAGATGTACTTCCCCGGCGACCCGCTGATGCAGTACGACCCGATGATCACCGGCACCCCCGAGCGCTACCGCAACCGGCTGATTGCCGACTTCAGCCTCGACATCACCGAAGAGGGCTACGCGCTGGGCTACCAGTTCGACATCGTGCTGCGCGGCGCCGACGAGACGCCGTTCGAGAACCGCTGAAAGAGGAATTCCCCATGCCATTGATGACCGCACAGGAAGCCGACTTCGGCCAGACGCCTTCGCAGACCGTGGGCCCCTACTTCGCCTACGGCCTCACCGCCACGCAGTACGGCTACGACTTCGACCAGCCCTTCGACGCCGTCGTGGCGCTCGACGGTGCGACCGGCCAACGCATCCGCCTCGAAGGCCGGGTGATCGACGGCGACGGCAATGCGATCGGCGATGCGCTGGTCGAGATCAGCCAGCCCGACGGCGAAGGCCGCTATCCACAGACGCCGGAGGAAGCGCGTGCATTGGGCTTTCGCGCCTTCGGCCGCGTGGGCACCGGCACCGATGCGCAGAACCGCTTCGTTTTCCACACCGTCAAGCCCGGCGCACAAGCGCCCGGCGAGGCACCGCACATCAACCTGATCGTGCTGATGCGCGGCCTGCTGCTGCATGCGTTCACGCGCGTGTATTTCAGCGATGAAGCCGAGGCGAACGCGAAGGACGCGGTGCTGCAGAGCGTGCCGGCCGAGCGCCGCCATACGCTGATCGCCGAGCGCGTGGAGCAAGGCGGCGCGGTGAGCTACCGCATCGACATCCGCATGCAGGGCGCGGACGAGACGGCGTTCTTCGACGTCTGATCTCAGGGAAATCCCCAAACAAAAGCCCGCATCGCGCGGGCTTTTTGTTGGAAGAAACACGAAGCGCTGGAGTGCTTACTGCGCTGCGTGATGGATGCGCGACTCGGGCACCGTCTTCAGTTCGCCGGGCACCGTGGCGATGTAGCGGGCCAGCGTCTTGAGTTCGGCGTTGGTGAACTTCTTGGGTTCGACCTGGCCGGCCATCACCGCGTTCGAGCGGCCGAGGTGCACGTTGTTCTTGACGCGGTACGACTTGAGCGCCACGAAGAGGTAGTCGGCATGCTGGCCGGCCAGCTTGGGCACGGTGCCGTCGTTCGGGGTGTTGAAGTTGGCGCCGTGGCACTTGGTGCAGCTGTTGTCGGGGCCGTTGCGGCCGACCAGCGCGGTGATGTTCTCGGGCATGGCCTTGGCGAGCGCGGCGGGCGGTGCATCGCCTTCCTTCACGCCCAGCTGGCTGTAGTAGGCGGCCACGTCGGCGATGTCCTGCTCGGAGAGCGAATCGGCAATGGCGCGCATGGTGGGGTGCTTGCGGTCGCCGCCCTTGTACTGGGTGAGCGCGGCGGCGATGTACGTGGCGCTCTGGCCCGCGATCATCGGCACCTTGTGGATTTCAGGGAAGCTGGCCTGGTAGCCAATGATGCCGTGGCAGCCCACGCACATCTGAACCTTCTTTGCCCCGTCCTGGGCCTTGCCAGTGACTTGTTGGGCTTGTGCCGAGAGCGTCACGCAAGCGACAGCAAGGGCAAACATCGTGGTCAACAGCTTGTTCATTTTGCGCGCACAATCTCGTGGAGATACAGTTTTTCGAATCAACATTCGATTATATGCAAGGGTCCTCCGGGAACCCCGCAGAGCTGCCCAAGAGGCTGTGCGATGCGCGTCGAGTGTGTTCTTTTCTCCACCCCGCCTTTCCACCTCGCTTCTCGTTCACTCATGAAATTCCAGGGCTCAGACAACTACGTCGCCACTCAGGACCTGATGCTGGCGGTCAACGCCGCCATCACGCTCAAGCGCCCGCTGCTCGTCAAGGGCGAACCCGGCACGGGCAAGACCATGCTGGCCGAGGAAGTGGCGCAATCGCTCGGGCTGCCGCTCCTGCAGTGGCACATCAAATCGACCACCAAGGCACAGCAGGGCCTGTATGAATACGACGCGGTGAGCCGCCTGCGCGATTCGCAACTGTCCGACGTGGACGGCGGCGAGCGCGTGAAGGACATCCAGAACTACATCGTCAAGGGCGTGCTGTGGCAAGCCTTCACGGCCGACGAGCCGGTGGCCCTTCTCATCGACGAGATCGACAAGGCCGACATCGAATTCCCGAACGACCTGCTGCGCGAAATCGACCGCATGGAGTTCTACTGCTACGAGACGCGCGAACTCATCCGCGCCAAGCACCGGCCGGTGGTGTTCATCACCTCCAACAACGAGAAGGAACTGCCCGACGCGTTCCTTCGCCGCTGCTTCTTCCACTACATCAAGTTCCCCGATGCCGAGACGATGAAGCACATCGTCGCCGTGCACTTCCCGGGCCTCAAGCAAGAGCTGCTCACGGCCGCGATGAAGACCTTCTACGACGTGCGCAACCTGCCGGGCCTGAAGAAGAAGCCCTCGACCTCCGAGCTGCTCGACTGGCTCAAGCTGCTGGTGGCCGAAGACATTCCCCTCGAAGCGCTGCAGAGCAAGGACGACAAGGTCGCCGTGCCGCCGCTGGTGGGCGCGCTGCTCAAGAACGAGCAGGACGTGACGCTCTTCGAGAAGCTCGTCTTCATGCAGCGCAACAACCGATGAGCGAATCACCGCGGCCGCATTCCACCAGCCAACTGCTCAAGCTGGGCGTGGCCCAGGCGGTGCTGTTCGTCGCGGGTGCGCTGCTCGGCCGCTGGGTCGGACTGCTGCTGGGCCTGGATGCCTTCGGCGCCGGCGGCTACGGCAACAAGGAGATCTTCGGCATCCTCTTGATCGGCCTCGGCGGCGGTGGTGGGGTGCAGATCGCACGCGCCTGGTATGTGCGCAAGTACGGCAATCCGAGAAGCTGAAATTCAGAGGTGTTTGAGATGGCGTTCGTCGAACCTGTCACGCTGAAGGCCCGCGGCATCGCGCTGGTGCCGCTGTCGCTCGATCACGAAGAGGGCCTGCGCGCCGCGGCCGCCGACGGCGAACTCTGGAAGCTGCGCGTCACCTCGGTGCCCGAGCCCGAGAACACCCGCGCCTACATCGAGACCGCGCTGAAAACTGCCGACCGCTTCGCCTTCGCCGTCACCGAAGCAGCCACCGGCACCGTGCTCGGCAGCACCAGCTTCCACGACATCCTGCCGGGCGTGAAGCGCGTCGAGATTGGCTACACCTGGTACGCCGCGCGCTGCCAGCGCACCCACGTCAACACCACCTGCAAGCTCCTGATGCTCACGCATGCGTTCGACACGCTCGGCTGCAACGTGGTGGGCTGGCGCACCGACAACTTCAACTTCGCTTCGCAGCGCGCCATCGAGCGGCTGGGCGCGAAAAAAGACGGCGTGATCCGCGGCCACGCGATGCGTCGCGACGGCACCATCCGCGACACCGTCATGTACAGCCTCCGTTCGGGCGAGTGGCCCGAGGTGAAGGCGCAGTTGCTCTACCTGCTCGACAAGCCGCGCGACTGACTCACAAGGAGCGACCCCATGCTCATCGATTTCTTCTACACCCTGCGCTCGGCCAAGCTGCCCGTGTCCGTCAAGGAATACCTCACGCTGCTCGAGGCGCTGCAGGCCGACGTGGTGGGCCCCAATTCCGACGGCGCCTATGGCATCGACGACTTCTACTACCTCTCGCGCACCGCGCTCGTGAAGGACGAGAAGCACTACGACAAGTTCGACCGTGCCTTCGCCGCCTACTTCAAGGGCGTGGAGATGCTCACCGATTTCACGAAGGAAGTGCCGCTCGACTGGCTCAAGAAGACGCTGGAGCGCGAGTTCACCGCCGAAGAGAAAGCCAAGATCGAGAAGATGGGCTGGGACGAGCTCATGGAGACGCTCAAGAAGCGCTTCGAGGAGCAGAAGGAGCGCCACGAGGGCGGAAGCAAGTGGATCGGCACCGGCGGCACCTCGCCCTTCGGCAACGGCGGCTACAACCCGCAGGGCATCCGCATCGGCGGCGCCGGCAAGAACAAGAGCGCCGTGAAGGTGTGGGACCAGCGCGCCTACAAGGACTACGACGACACCCAGGAGCTGGGCACGCGCAACATCAAGGTCGCGCTGCGGCGCCTTCGCAAGTTCGCGCGCGAAGGCCACGAGGAAGAGCTGGACCTGGACAACACCATCCACTCGACCGCGGCCAACGCCGGCTACCTCGACATCAAGATGCGGCCCGAGCGCCACAACAACGTCAAGGTGCTGCTCCTGATGGACGTGGGCGGCACGATGGACGAGCACATCCAGCGCGTCGAGGAATTGTTCTCGGCCGTGAAGACGGAGTTCAAGCACCTGGAGTTCTATTACTTCCACAACTGCGTCTACGACTTCATGTGGAAGAACAACAAGCGCCGCTTCTCCGAGAAGTTCGCGACCTGGGACATCCTGCGCAAGTACAACAAGGACTACAAGCTCATCTTCGTCGGCGACGCGACCATGAGCCCCTACGAGATCCTGCAGCCCGGCGGCAGCGTCGAATACAACAACGAAGAGGCCGGCGCCGAGTGGATCCAGCGCCTGACGCACACCTTCCCTAAGTTCGCGTGGATCAATCCCGAGCCCCAGGGCGTGTGGCAATACAGGCAGAGCATCGCGGTGATGCAGCAGCTCATGTCCAACCGCATGTACCCGCTCACGCTGCGCGGCCTGGAAGACGCGATGCGCATGCTGTCCAAGTAATGCGCAAGTAGGACACCAGGAGGACAGCGCCGTTCTGTATCCGGAAGCTTCAGGAACGGACAAATCTTGCTGTCAGAATCCGCCCATGGTCAGGGTGGTTTCCGTTTCTTCGCCGGCGTGGTGGCCGGCTTTGCTTTTTTGTGGCGTCCTTCTTTTGCAAGGCTGCAGCTTGCTGCCGAAAAAAGAAAGCACCGAGGGCAAGCCCGTGACCGGCCTCGTGCGCAGCGGCGATGCCGACAGCACCGCCGCCAAGGACAGCAGCAAGGACGAGAAGAAAGTCGACAAGCGCGACGCCTTCACCGTCGACGTGCGAGGGCCTGAAGCGGTTCGCGACTACCTCACGCTTCATCTGGAAATCCAGCGCTACCGCGAACTCGACGACCTCGGCGCGACGGAAATCTCCCGCCTCATGGTCGCCGCCGAAGCCAATGCGCGCGAACTGCTCGGCACCCTCGGCTACTTCACCCCCACGCTGACGCTCGAACTCAACGAGACACCCGAGAGCACCAAGGCCCCTCGCGAGATCGTCATCACCGTCGCGCCCGGCGAGCCCACCAAGGTGAGCAATGTGCAGATCAGCTATGCCGGAGCTATCGCCGACGACGCCACCGCCGAGGCGCAGCGAGACTCGATCCGCACCGGCTGGGCCCTGCGCGCAGGCCTGCCCTTCACCCAGCAGGCCTGGGACGACGCCAAGACCACCGCGCTGCGCAGCCTGACGGCCAAGCGCTTCCCCACCGGCAACATCGAGGTGAGCCGCGCCGAGGTCGATGCCGACCGCAGCGAGGCGCGCCTTAGCGTCACCTACCAATCGGGCCCCGCCTACAAGTTCGGCCCGCTCGTGCTGCGGGGCCTTTCGCGCTACGACCCCGACGGCGCGCGCCGCATCGCACGCCTGCCCAGCGGCACCGACTACGACCAGCAGAAGCTGCTCGACGCCCAGCAGCGCCTGGCCAGCAGCGGCTACTACGACTCGGTGTTCCTCACGCTCGACACCGAGAGCGGCAACCCGCTGGCCGCGCCCGTCATCGCGCAGTTGCGCGAGGCGCCGCTGCAGAAGGTGGTGCTGGGGGCCGGCTTCACCACCGACAACGGCCCGCGCCTGTCGATCGACCACATCCACAACCAGATTCCGCTGCTGGGTTGGCGCGCGGTCTCGCGGCTCTCGGTGGACAACGACATCAAGTCGCTGGGCACCGAGTGGAACGCGATCCCCGACGACAAGGGCTGGCGCTGGTTCTCCGGCGCCGAACTCAAGCGCGAGGAAGCGGGCAGCTACATCGTCGACAGCGGCCGGCTGCGCGGCGGGCGCAACAAGTCCAGCGACCACATCGACCGCAGCTACTTCCTGCAGTACGACTACGCGCAGAACCGCGGCATCGACGCACCGCCCTCGGCCTCGGCGGTCACAGCCAACTGGGGCTGGACCGGGCGCTACTTCGACAACAACTCGGCCCCCACGCGCGGCTACGCGCTCGCGCTCGAACTCGCGGCCGGCTACACGCTCACGGGCGAGCAGACGCCCTTCACCCGCACCTATGTGCGCGGGCTGGGCATCCTGCCGCTCGGCTCGGCCGAGGACACCGAGGCGCGCGCGCGCCGCAGCCGCCTGCAGTTGCGCGTCGAGGCCGGCGCGGTGTCGGCGAAAGACTCCGCGCAGATCCCGTCCACGCTGATGTTCCTCACCGGCGGCGACACCACCGTGCGCGGCTACAGCTACAAGCAGATCGGCACCGTGCGCGCTGATGGCCAAACGGTGGCCGGCCGCTACCTCGGCGTGGCGAGCGTCGAGTGGCAGCGCCCCTTCGTCTACAACAACAAGCTCACCGAATGGGAGAGCGTGGTGTTCGTCGATGCCGGCGCCGTGGCCGACAAGCCCGGCGAGCTCAAGCCCAAGGTGGGCGTGGGCGTGGGTGCGCGATGGCGCAGCCCGGTCGGGCCGGTGCAGGCTGATCTGGCCTACGGCGTGGACACGAAGAAATTCCGCCTGCACTTTCGCCTCGGCTTCACTTTCTGACCGCACCGCATTCGATGTCGAACGAAGAAGCCGTCTCCAACCCCACGCCGCCCGTGCCACCCGCGGTCAAGGCCAAGCGCTCGCGCGCACGCCGAGCCATGCGCGCGCTGGCATGGACTTTCGCGGGCCTCTTCCTCGCCGTGCTGCTGCTCGTTGCGGGCGCGTGGTGGTGGCTGGGCTCGAACACCTCGCTCGCGTTCGCGCTGGCGCAAGCGGCGCAGCGCCTGCCCGCGGGCCAGACGCTCGAGAGCCGCGACGTGACCGGGTCCCTGCGCACCGGCGGGCACATCGGCTGGCTCAAGTACCAGAGCGAGAGCATCGCCGTCGAGGTGAACGACGCCACCATCGGCTGGCAGTTCGCGCCCCTCTTCCAGCGCAAGGTGCAGCTCGGCGAGGTGCATGCGAAGCAGGTGCTGATCGAGAAGCGCGGTGCGCCGAGCGAAGAACCGACCCAGCCGCTCGAACAGCTTGTGCTGCCGGTCGATGTGGATGTGCCCTTCCGCATCGATGAGGTGCGCTGGGCCGGCCCACCCGTGCTGGAAGCGAAGAACCTCACCGGCAGCTACGTCTACAAGAACGCCGAGCACGCGCTCGAAGTGAAGGGCGTCGACATTGCCGATGGCCATTACAGCGCGCGCATCAAGCTGCAGGGCCCCGCGCCGATGGCGATCGATGCAGCGCTCGATGGCCGCGTGAAGGCGCCGCTTGCCGAAGACCACAACATCGACGTGATCGCGCAAGCCACCGTGAAGGGCACGCTCGCCGGCACGGCTGCGCGCTTGCAGGTCGCCGCCGAACTCAAGCCCGCCGAAGAGAACGCCGATGCGCCGATGGAAGCCAAGCTGCAGGCGCAGATCGCGCCCTGGCTGCCGCAGCCGGTGATCGACGCCAAGGCCGATCTCAGCAATGTCGATGCATCGAGTCTCTGGCCCGGCGCACCCGAAACCCAGCTCACCGGCACCGTCTCGGTCGAACCCGATCCGGACGCGGGCGCGTCCGCATGGAAGGCCTCGGCCGACATCCGCAACGCCTTGCCCGGCCCGTGGGACCGATCGAAGCTCCCGGTCGAGCAGGTGCAAGGCCGCGTCGGCTTCGACGGCACCAACTGGACCATCCCCGAAGCCACGGTGCGCGCCGGCGGCGGCCGCATCGATGCCGAGGGCCGCTGGAGCCCCGCACCCGCGCCCTGGCAGATTCGCGCCACCGTGCGCAGCGTGCGGCCCGGCGCATTGCACAGCGAACTGGCCGGCGCGCCCGTCAGCGGCCAGGTCACCGCGCAGCAGCGCGAAGACACCATCACCTTCGACGCATCGCTCAAGGCCGAAGGCGGCGCGGGCAGCAAGTCGCTGCCCGGCTTTGCGCTCGACCGCGCGCTGGCGCAGGGCCAGTGGAAAGACCAGGTGCTCGACCTGCGCACGCTGCGCATCGAAGCCCAGCGCGCGAGCGTCGACGGCAAGCTCCAGGTGCGCGTGGCCGAACAGGCCGCGAGCGGCAAGCTCAACCTCGTGCTGCCCGGCGGCGGCGCGCAGCTCGAAGGCCGCATCGCGCCGGACGCGGGCGCAGGCGACATCAAGGCGCGCATCGATGATGCCGACACCCTGCAGCGCTGGGTCGAAGGCCTGCCCGGTCTCTCGGGCGTGTTCGCAGGCACGACGGCCAAGGGCTCGGCGCGGCTCGACGCCAGTTGGCAAGGCGGCTGGCGGACCATCCAGCGCCGCATCGAGAACGCGAACGCACCGGCACAACGCGGCATCGCCGAGCCCACGCTCAAGGCCGCGCTCACCGTGCCTCGCCTCGACCTCAACCTGCCGGCCGCACAGCCGGGCGGTACCGCCACCGCGGTGCAACTGCGCGAACTGCAGGCCGACCTTTCCGGCAGCCTCGCGCAAGCCGCGCTCACGCTCAAAGGCGAAGCCACCACCGGCACCCAGAAGATCACGCTCGACACCCGTGCCAGCGGCGGCATTGCCGGCGCCAACCAGTGGCGCGCCGCCCTCGCCAGCCTGCGCCTGCAGGCACAGGACAGCGCGCGCCCAGGCAACCCGTGGATCGTGGAGCTGAGCCGCGAAGTCACTGCCACCATCCGCGCGGGCGGCAATCCGGCCCGCCTCGACGTCGAAGCCTCCGCCGCTTCGGCCACGCTGCGCGGCCCAGTGCCCGGCACCGTGCGCATCGACTGGCAGCCGCTGCGCTTCAGCCAGAGCGGCGCGGCGCCCAACAAGGTGTTCCGCGTGCAGTCGAAGGGCCAGATGCAGGGCCTGCCGATGGCCTGGGCCGGCGCCTTCGGTGCGAGCTCGACGCTCAGCGAACTGGGCATCAGCGGCGACCTGATGTTCGACGGCGACTGGGACATCGACGCCGGCGACACGCTGCGCGCCAAGGCCCGCATCGCGCGCCAGAGCGGCGACATCCGCGTGCAGGCTGGCGAGGCCGCGCTGGTTACCCGCATCACGAGCACCGGCACCGGCACGGCGAGCGAGCGCACGATGAATTCCGCCTCGGCGGGCGGCGCCGATTCGCCCAGCACCCCCGCGGGCCTGCGCCAGGCCGAGTTGCGGCTCGACGCCGAAGGCGATGCCGTGCGCGCCACGCTCGCATGGGACAGCGAACGCGCCGGCAAGATCAACGCCGACATGAACACGCGCGTCACGCAGCGCGCCGGCGGCTGGCAGTGGGCACCCGATGCGCCGCTGGGCGGCAGCATCAAGGCCACGCTGCCGAACCTGGGTGTGTGGTCGATGCTCGCGCCGCCGGGCTGGCGCATCGCCGGCACGCTCGACGCCAACGCCACGCTCTCGGGCAACCGCGCCGCGCCGCGCTGGAACGGCACGCTCGGCGCCGACAAGCTCGCGCTGCGCGCACCGGTCGAAGGGCTGGACCTGCGCGACGGGCGCCTGCGCGCCAGCCTCGCCGGCGACCGCATCGAGATCACCGAGTTCACGCTCAAGGGCGGCGCCGGCAGCTCGGCCCGCATTGGCGGCCAGAGCGGCAACCGCAGCACCGCGGCGAGCGAGGCGGGCACCGATGGCGGCTCGCTCTCGGCGCGCGGCGACATGAGCTGGGGCGCCGCACCGGGCACCGCCACGCCGAGCATCCGCATGGCGCTGCAAGGCGAACTGCGCGCGCTGCGCGTGCTGGTGCGCACCGATCGGCAGGTCACGCTCTCGGGCGACCTGCAGGCGCGGCTCGACGCCGGCCAGTTCACCGTGCGCGGCAAGCTCAAGACCGACCGCGCCGTCATCATCCTGCCCGACGAAACCGCGCCGAGCCTCGGCACCGACGTGGTCGTGCGCTCGGCCGCCAAGGACCGCGAAGCGGCCGAGGCCGCGCAGCGCGAATCGGCCCGCGCCGATGCGCAGGCCGCCAAGCCGCAGACCGCGAAGCCGCCCGACATCGTCGTGAACTTCGACCTCGGCGACGACTTCGCGGTGCAGGGCCGCGGCATCACGACGCGGCTCGAAGGCGACCTGGAAATCCGCAGCACCAAGCTCAATGCGCCGCCGCGCATCACCGGCGAGGTGAAGACCGTGAAGGGCCAGTACCGCGCCTACGGCCAGCAGCTCGATGTGGAAACCGGCGTGGCGCGCTTCAACGGGCCTTTCGACAATCCGCAACTGGACATCCTCGCGATCCGCCCGAACATCTCGCAGCGCGCGGGCGTGCAGATCTCGGGCAGCGCGCAATCGCCGCGCGTGAAGCTCTATTCGGAGCCCGCGCTCTCCGATGCGGAAACGCTCTCGTGGGTGATCCTCGGGCGCGCTTCGGCCACCAGCGGCGGCGAGTCGGCGCTGCTGCAGCAGGCCGCGCTCGCGGTGCTGGGCAAGATCGGCAAGTCCGGCAGCGGCGGCAGCCTCGCGAGCCGCTTCGGCCTGGACGAACTCGGCTTCAAGGGCCCGGGCAGCGGCGGCGATCTGCGCGAGTCGGCGGTCACGCTGGGCAAGCGGCTGTCGAAGGATTTCTACGTGACCTACGAACGCAGCGTCGGCGGCACCTTCGGCACGCTCTTCATCTTCTACGACCTGACGACACGCCTCACGCTGCGCGGACAGGCGGGCCAGACCAGCGGCCTCGACCTGATCTACACCCTGAAGTACGACTGATCGAAATCCTGGTACGTCGCCCCGGAGATTTCGAAACATGACGAAAGCGATGGATTCGCGCCGAGGGCAAGGCGCAAACCGCAGCGATACCCGTAGGTATCGCGAGGATTTGCAACGCCGCCATCGGGGCGAAGACGCGCTTTCGTGTTTCGAAATCTCTGGGGCGATGTACTAGGGACTTCGATCTTGACCGGGCCGAACCCGGAGTTAACAATTCGTTGACGCCTTCACCGAGGAGCGACGATGAAAAAAGATGGA
Source organism: Variovorax paradoxus EPS (assembly GCF_000184745.1). Classification (NCBI taxonomy): domain Bacteria; kingdom Pseudomonadati; phylum Pseudomonadota; class Betaproteobacteria; order Burkholderiales; family Comamonadaceae; genus Variovorax; species Variovorax paradoxus. The sequence continues at coordinate 5,638,839 of NC_014931.1, forward strand.
GACAAGGGCGACCACAGCCCGGTGCACGACCGTCGGATGTACGACGCGCCGACGTCCTCGCGGATCGCGCTCGTGCGCAGCGCGCTGCATGTGGTGATCGCGGTCGTCGCGCTTCTGGCGATCGCCACGTCGATCCCGCACTGGGGCGGCGAGAACTTCCCCGTGCTGAGCCTGGTGATCTACGTCGCGGGAATGGTGTTCATCGCGATGCCGCTGTGCCTTTGCTATGAGGCGCTGCTGAAGTCATACACGGAGCAGCAGCAGATGAGGCGCACCAGCCTCACCTGATCCGGGACCTACCTACCCCGCGTCGCCGCCCCCCGGCGGAAACTGCTCTTTCCTTTCAGCCAGCTCGACCGCCCCGCCCGGCAGCAGGTTCGCGCGATGGCTGCGCACGGCCGACGCAACGATCGGCATCAGGTGCGTCGCGCCGCCCGCTTCGAGCGCGCGGATCAACTGCATGCGCATGCTCGGCGCCCAGAACGATTTCAGGTGCGCCGCGATCGCGTCCGTGGCCATCGTCGCGTTGTCGGGCGACTGGGCCTGGAAGAAGCTGCCGATCTGGTTGGCCATCTTGACCAGTTGCGCCGTCGGATCGTGGTCGTGCATGCACTGCCTTTGAAGAGATGAAGTAGCTTGCCGGCAGCTCGCGTCAGTGCGCGCGGCGCCCGGTCGATGTGGATGAGAGTTCCCGCCCAGCCGTCGTCACGCGCTCCGGATGGCTGTAGACGGCCAGGTCGTCCTTGCGCGCGAAGCCCACCAGCGTGAGCCGCGCGCGTTCCGCCGTGGTCACGGCGAACGAAGTCGGCGCCGACACCGCAGCGAGCAGCGGCACGCCCGCCATCGCGGTCTTCTGCACCATCTCGAAACTCGCGCGGCTGGTGACGGCGATGAAGCCGGTGGACGCGTCGATGTCATTGCTCGCGAGCGCACCGATGAGCTTGTCGAGCGCGTTGTGGCGGCCCACGTCTTCGCGCAGCCACATCACCTCGCCTTCGGCGGAGCACCACGCCGCCGCATGCACCGCGCCGGTGGCCTGCTGCAGCGTCTGCAGCGACTGGAACTGCGACATCGCGCGCGCAATCGCCTGGCGTTCCAGCGCCACAGCCGCATCGCCGAGCACCGGCAGTTCACGCGATACATGCGCCAGGCTCTCGGTGCCGCACAGGCCGCAGCCGGTGCGGCCCGCGATCGTGCGGCGCCGCTGCTTCAGGCGGTTGAACGCGGCGCTCGACACCTGCAGACGCACCGTGATGCCGAGGTCCGAGGGCGCGATGTCCACCGAATAGAGCTCGTGCGCCGCATCGAGGATGCCTTCACCGAGCGAGAAGCCGAGCGCAAAGTCTTCCAGGTCCAGCGGCGTCGCGAGCATCACCGCGTGCGAGATGCCGTTGAACTCCAGCGCCACGGGCACTTCCTCGGCCACCCAGTCCTGCACCGCATAGGCCTCGCCGCCGCGCACGCCGTGCACGGGCAAGAGCAGCGCGCCTTCGCAGAAGGTGTCGGCGCCTTCGGCGGCCGGCAGGGTGGCGATGTTGTTCACGGCGCGCTTGCTTCCCTACTTCGCGGGGATCGTCTCGTTGCTGCGGTCCGTCGCCGAAGCAGCAGTCGCCAGGTCGAGCTGCGTCTTGTTGAAGCGGCTGTACTCCTGCTGCCAGGTCGAGGGCTGCATCACCGGCATCACCTGCACGGCCGTCACCTTGTACTCGGGGCAATTGGTGGCCCAGTCGGAGTTGTCGGTGGTGATCACGTTGGCGCCCGACTCGGGGAAGTGGAAGGTCGTGTAGACCACGCCCGGCTGCATGCGCTCGGACACCGTGGCGCGCAGCACCGTCTCGCCCGCGCGGCTCTGGATGCCGACCCAGTCGTCGTCCTTCACGCCGCGCTCCTCCGCATCGTGCGGATGGATCTCCAGCCGGTCTTCGCCGTGCCACAGGTTGTTGTCGGTGCGGCGCGTCTGCGCGCCCACGTTGTACTGCGACAGGATGCGCCCGGTGGTCAGCAGCAGCGGGAACTTGCGCGTGACCTTCTCGTCCGTCGCCACGTACTGCGTGACGATGAAGCGCCCCTTGCCGCGCACGAAGGCATCGATGTGCATCGTTGGCGTGCCGTCGGGCGCGTCGTCGTTGCAGGGCCACTGGATGCTGCCGAGTTCGTCCAGGCGCTTGTAGCTCACGCCGTGGAAGGTCGGCGTCAGCGCGGCGATCTCGGCCATGATGTCTTCGGGGCTCTTGTAGTTCATCGGGTAGCCCAGCGCCTCTGCGAGCTTCACCGTGATTTCCCAGTCGGCGAGGCCCGCCTTCGGCGGCATCACCTTGCGAACGCGCGAGATGCGGCGCTCGGCATTGGTGAAGGTGCCGTCCTTCTCGAGGAACGACGAACCCGGCAGGAACACATGCGCGTACTTGGCGGTTTCGTTGAGGAACATGTCCTGCACCACCACGCACTCCATCGCCATCATGGCCGCGGCCACGTGCTGCGTGTTGGGGTCCGACTGCACGATGTCCTCGCCTTCGCAGTACAGGCCCTTGAAGCCGCCGCCGATGGCGGAGTCGAACATGTTGGGAATGCGCAGGCCCGGCTCCGGGTCGATGGTCACGCCCCAGGCCGCTTCGAACGAGGCACGCGTGGTGCTGTCCGATACATGGCGGTAGCCCGGCAGCTCGTGCGGGAACGAGCCCATGTCGCACGCGCCCTGCACGTTGTTCTGGCCTCGCAGCGGGTTCACGCCCACGCCTTCACGGCCGACGTTGCCGGTGGCCATCGCGAGGTTGGCAATGCCCATCACGGTGGTGGAGCCCTGGCTGTGCTCGGTCACGCCGAGGCCGTAGAAGATTGCGCCGTTGGCGGCGCTCGCGAACAAGCGGGCCGCGGCGCGCATCTCGGCAGCCGGCACGCCGGTGGCCTTCTCGGTGGCCTCGGGCGATTGCTCGGGCTGCGCGACGAAATCCCTCCACGCAGCGAACGAGGCGGTGTCGCAGCGCTCGGCGATGAAGGCATCGGCCGTGAGCCCCTCGGTCACGATCACGTGCGCGAGCGCGGTGACCACGGCCACGTTGGTGCCGGGCTTCAACTGCAGGTGGTGCGAGGCCTTCACGTGCGGCGACTTCACGATGTCGATGCGGCGCGGATCGACCACGATCAGCTTGGCGCCTTCGCGCAAGCGCTTCTTCATGCGCGAGGCGAACACCGGGTGGCCATCGGTCGGATTGGCGCCGATCACCATGATCACGTCGGCCTTCTCCACCGACTTGAAGGTCTGCGTGCCGGCCGATTCACCGAGCGTCTGCTTCAGACCATAGCCCGTGGGCGAGTGGCACACGCGGGCGCAGGTGTCGACGTTGTTGTTGCCGAAGGCCGCACGCACCAGCTTCTGCACGAGGTAGGTTTCTTCATTCGTGCAGCGCGACGACGTGATGCCGCCGATCGAATCCTTGCCGTACTTGGCCTGCAGGCGCTTGAATTCGCCGGCAGCGTAGTTGAGCGCGGTGTCCCAGCTCACCTCTTGCCACGGGTCGCTGATGTTCTTGCGGATCATCGGCTTGAGCATGCGGTCCTGGTGGGTCGCATAGCCCCAGGCGAAGCGGCCCTTCACGCAGGAGTGGCCTTCGTTGGCCTTGCCGTCTTTCCACGGCGTCATGCGCACGACCTCGTTGCCCTTCATCTCGGCCTTGAAGGCGCAACCCACGCCGCAGTAGGCGCAGGTGGTGATGATGCTGTGCTCGGGCTGGCCGAGCCAGATGACCGACTTCTCTTGCAAGGTGGCTGTCGGGCAGGCTTCGACGCAGGCGCCGCAGCTCACGCACTCCGATTCCATGAAGGCTTCGTCCTGGCCCGGCGACACGCGCGACTCGAAGCCGCGGCCGCTGATGGTCAGCGCGAAGGTGCCCTGCGTTTCCTCGCAGGCGCGCACGCACCGGTTGCACACGATGCACTTCGAAGGGTCGTAGGTGAAGTACGGGTTCGACTCGTCCTTCTGGTCCTTCAGGTGGTTCGCGCCGTCGAAGCCGTAGCGCACGTTGCGCAGGCCCGTGACGCCCGCCATGTCCTGCAGCTCGCAGTTGCCGTTGGCCGAGCAGGTAAGGCAGTCGAGCGGATGGTCGGAGATATAGAGCTCCATCACGCCCTTGCGCAGGTCCTGCAGCTTGGGCGTTTGCGTGCGCACCTTCATGCCGGCTTCGGCCGGTGTGGTGCACGAGGCCGGAAAGCCCTTGCGGCCCTCGATCTCGACCAGGCACAGGCGGCACGAGCCGAAGGGCTCCAGGCTGTCGGTGGCGCAGAGCTTGGGCACGTTGATGCCGGCATCCACCGCCGCGCGCATCAGCGAGGTGCCCGCGGGCACGGTGACTTCGTTGCCGTCGATCTCCAGCGTCACTTCGCGCGTCGATTCGCGCTTGGGGGTGCCGTAGTCGATTTCTTTCAGATGGTCGAGCATGTGTTCTTGTCTCCTGCTGCTTGTGCGGTGCGGTGCGAGCGACGCGCTCAAGCAGCCTTGCGATCGGGAACCACCAGACCGAAGTCCTGTGGGAAATGGTCGAGTGCGGACAGCACCGGGAACGGCGTCATGCCGCCCATGGCGCACAGCGAACCGTGGACCATGGTGTTGCACAGGTCGCGCAGCAGGATGACGTGCTCCACGCGCTTGTTGTCCGCGCGGATCTTGTCGATCACCTCGACGCCGCGCGTCGATCCGATGCGGCACGGCGTGCACTTGCCGCACGATTCGATGGCGCAGAACTCCATCGCATAGCGCGCGAGCTTCGAGAGGTCCGCCGTGTCGTCGTGCACCACGATGCCGCCGTGGCCCACGGTGCCGCCCACGGCCGCGTAGGCCTCGTAGTCGAGCGGCAGGTCCCATTGCGATTCGGGAAGGTACGCACCGAGTGGCCCGCCGACCTGCACCGCCTTGATCGGCCGGCCCGAGGCGGAGCCGCCGCCATAGTCGTACAGCAGCTCCCGCAGCGTGACGCCGAAGGCCTTCTCCACCAGCCCGCCGTGCTTGATGTTGCCGGCCAGCTGCATCGGCAGCGTGCCGCGCGAACGGCCCACGCCGAAGTCGCGGTAGTGCTCGGCACCGCGCGCAAGGATCAGCGGCACGCTCGCGAGCGTGATCACGTTGTTGATGAGCGTCGGCTGCCCGAAGAGGCCGGTGATGGCCGGCAGCGGCGGCTTGGCGCGCACGATGCCGCGCTTGCCTTCCAGGCTTTCGAGCAGCGCGGTTTCTTCGCCGCATACATACGAGCCCGCGCCCTTGCGCACTTCGAGCCAGAAGGTCCGGCCCGAGCCGAGGATGTTGTCGCCCAGGAACCCGGCAGTCTCGGCCGCGCGGATCGCCTCGTTCATCGTCGCGATGGCGTGCGGGTATTCGGAGCGGATGTAGACATAACCCTTGGTCGCGCCGGTCGCGATGCCCGCGATGGTCATGCCCTCGACGAGCATGAGCGGGTCACCCTCCATCGTCATGCGGTCGGAGAAAGTGCCCGAGTCGCCTTCGTCGGCATTGCAGACGATGTACTTCTGCGCGGCCGGCGTGGCCATCACCGTCTTCCACTTGATGCCCGCCGGAAAGGCTGCGCCGCCGCGGCCGCGCAGGCCGGAGTCGAGCACCTGCTGCACCACTTCCTCGGGCTTGAGGCCCAGTGCACGGCGCAGGCCCGCATAGCCTTCGTGCGCTTCGTAGTCGGCAACCGACACCGGATCGGTGATGCCCATGCGTGCAAAGGTCAGGCGCTCCTGCTTCTTCAGGTACGGAATCTCGTCGGTCAGGCCGAGCGAGAGCGGGTGCGTCTGCGCGCCTTCGGCGAAGCCGGCGTCGAACAGGTCGGCCACGTCGTCGATGGTCACGGGGCCATAGGCCACGCGACCGGCGGGCGTGCTCACCTCGACCATCGGCTCCAGCCAGAAGAGACCGCGCGAGCCGTTGCGCACCATGCCGAAAGACACGCCGCGAATGGCGGCCTCTTGTGCGATGCGCTCGGCCACGCGCTCAGCGCCGACCGCCAGTGCGGCCGAGTCGCGCGGGACATAGATGGTGAGGCTCATGCGCAGCTTCCGTATTGCGCCACCAGCGCATCGAACGAACGCGTCGTCATGCGCGCGTGCGGTTCTTCGTTGATCGTCATCGCGGGCGACGACGCGCACAGGCCCAGACAGAAGGCCGGCTCCAGCGTGAAGTTGCCGTCCTTCGAATGGCCATGTGCGCTGCAGCCCAGCCGCAGTTCCGCGTGGGCCAAGAGCGCATCGGCACCCATCGACTGGCAGGCCTCGGCCCGGCAGATCTGGATCACGTGGCGCGCCGCGGGTGCGGAGCGAAAGTGGTGGTAGTAGGTGATGACGCCATGCACTTCGGCGCGCGAGAGGTTCACGCCCTCGGCGATCGTCGTCACGGTGTGCGGCGGGATGTAGCCCAGCGCGTCCTGCACGTCGTGAAGGATCGGGAGCAAGGCCCCCGGTTCTTCGGCGCGCTCCTGCAGCACCTGGCGCACCGCGGCCAGTTCATCGGATTCGCTCATCGTGGCGTGTCGGCCCACTTCGTTCATGCGGCGCTCCTTGGCGGTTTCTTATTCATCGTGACCTTGCATCCCGGCTCGGAGGCCGCGTCCCAGGAAAACCGTGGTTTCCCGCTGTGGGGGCACTGTCAGGGAATAAGAAGGCAATGGCCTTGACTCAGGTCAATTTCCCGGAAACAAGGGGCCGGGCGCCGCCGGCAGAGACCTCGCGCAAACCCGCGAGCGCCGGCCCGACGATGGCCGGATCGGCGCCCACCGCGTAGACCGCGTACGCGGGGTAGAGAAACTCCGGCGTGTTGGGCACGCGCCGCAGATGCCCCGATTCGAGATGCGCGCGCACCACGTCGAGCCGGAAGTAGCCGGTGCCACCCGCGGCCAGCAGGTACTCGCGGCCGAGCGGCCCGAGCCCTGCCTTCACCGCCGCGTTGGAGAGTTCGGGAAACGCAAGGCCGTGCTGCGCCGCGAACTCCGGGCCCCAGTCGACGTACACGTAGTCCGCCGGCCGCGGCACGCGCGGGCGCTTGGCGGTCGTGACCATCACGAGCTTTTCTTCGATGAGCAATTCCACGCGCAGCCCCGGCCGCTGCTGCGGGGCATAGACGATGGCGATATCAAGCACGCCCGCCGCCACCTTGTCGAGCAGGTCGTGCGGAAAGCCGACCTCGGTGCGAACCGCGAGCTGCGGCGCGGTCTGGCGCAGCCACAGCAGCCAGCGCAGCAGCAGCGGGTCCCACAGGCTGATCTCGCAACCGGCCGCGAGCACCGCCTGGCTGCCATCGGGCACCGCCACCTGGTGGCGCGCCCGCTCCCACACCTGCACGAGCGTCGTCGCATGAGGAAGAAATTGTTCGCCCGCGCGCGTGAGGGCGGCACCGGCCTTGTTGCGCACGAAGAGCTTGCGGCGCAGCAGTTCTTCGAGCGTTCGCACGCGTGCGCTCACCGAGGTCTGCGTCACATGCAGGCGCTCCGCGGCGCGCTGGAAGCTGCGCGTCTCGACGATCGCGAGAAAGGTGCGGGCCAGGTTGATGTCCATCGAGGCGCCCTCGTTGAATGCATTATTTTTGCATTCAACTGGCAATTAATCTCGTTTTACTTGGGCGGTGACCGGGCAGAAGATGAAGGCGTTCAACCTTCAACCTTCAATGCAACCGGGAGCCACTCATGCCGACCCTTGGTCACTCCGTACAGGCGAAGGGCGCCGAGCGCCTTGCCGATGCGCTCCGGGGCCTCGCCGACGAGGCCTTCATGCTCGTGGAGGCCTTGCTCAGCCCCCGCAAGCTCATCGAGGACGTGGAGCAGATGCGCGCCTTGCAGGTCGCGGCCGACACCCTCGAAGCCACCGACCCGTGGCGGGCCGACGTGCTGCGCTCGCGCGCCTCGCGCATCGGCCTTCGCTGACTGAAAGAACAATGGAATCAGGACGCCTGGCGGCTGGCCTCGATGTGCTTGCGGCGCATCGGACGCAACACGAACCAGGCCATCAGCGCGGCCGCGGCATTCACTGCGCTCGCGACGATGAACACCGCATGCCAGCTGCCGGTGGATGCGGCGAGCACGCTGGAGAGCGGCACCAGCAGCGAGGCCGTGCCCTTCGCGGTGTAGAGCATGCCGGCGTTCGACGCGGCGTACTTGGAGCCGAAGGTGTCGGCGCAGGTCGATGGGAACAGGCTGTAGATCTCGCCCCAGGCGAAGAACACCATGCCGGTCAGCAGCACGAAGAGGATGGGGTTCTGTCCGTAGTGGTACAGCGCCAGGATGCCGACCGCTTCGAGCGCGAAGGCGACGAACATCGTCTGCTCGCGGCCGATCTTGTCGGAGACCCAGCCGAAGAAGGGCCGCGTCAGGCCGTTGAGCACGCGGTCGATGGCGAGCGCGAAGGTCAGCGCGGGCAGCACCAGGCCCATGATGTTGACCGGCACGTCCATGATCTTGAAGTCCTGCGCAATGGGCGCGAGCTGCGCGGTGGCCATGAGGCCGCCGGCCGCCACCATCACGAACATCGCGTACATCACCCAGAAGATGGGCGAACGCAGTACCTCCGACGGTGCGTAGTCGCGCTGCGACTGCTGCACGTTGCCGCGGCTCGACGCCGCCTTCACGTGATCGGGTGCACGGGTGAGCAACCAGGCCAGGGCGAAGACGATCACGCCCTGACCGATCCCAAAATAGAGAAACGCAGACTCGTAGCCGCTGGTCTTGATCATCACGGAGATCGGGATGATCGTGAGGGCCGAGCCGGCACCGAAGCCCGCGGCGGTCATGCCCGCTGCAAGCCCGCGACGATCGGGAAACCACTTGAGCGCATTGCCCACGCAGGTGCCGTACACCGCGCCCGCGCCGATACCGCCGACGGCCGCCGCAACGTAGAGCATCGGCAGCGACGCAGCGAACGAATTCATCACCCACCCAAGGCCGCAGAGCACGCCGCCCACGAGCACCACGGGGCGTGGGCCGAAGCGGTCGACCAGATAGCCCTCGATGGGCACGAGCCAGGTTTCGGTGAGCACGAAGATGGTGAAGGCCACCTGGATGGCGGCGCGGCTCCAGCCGTGCTTTTCAGCGATGGGGTTGACGAAGAGGGTCCAGCCGTACTGCAGGTTCGCGATCATCGCCATGCAGACGATGCCGATCAGCAACTGTCCCCATCGATACGCTTCGGACCGCTTGGCGGTGACGGCGTAGGTGGAATCCGAAGGTGGATACATCGCGGGGTTGGAACCCGCAATCGTGGTGGTTGGCCGAGTCATGGAGTTGTCCTTAATGTTTTGATGAGTCCGACGGTCTCGGGAAAGACGACGCAATCAGTCGAGTGAAAAACGGAAATGAATCACTTGTTTTTGCGCGTGGATGACTGTCGGACTGCACGACTCAAAAACTCTTGACCGCAGTCAAGTTCACACGAATCGCGAGTTGTTGAGACCCCCGAGATATCCCTAGCACTTGGCTTCGTTTTTGGAAGGGCTTGGTGATGCTGCGCTGTTGTTCTTGGCGCTGTTATTCAGGGCGGCGATCACGCCGACGGGGTACCTTGCTCCGCGAATGTCCCCCGGGGCTTCGCCCCTCCTCCTTGATTTCGCTGCGCAAGGCACCCCATCGGCGTGATCGTTTTCAGAGCGGTCGTTGATCAGCGATATGCCAGCAGCGTGCCCAAGTGCGCAGGGCATCGGGTGCTCCCCGCAGCGAAATAAAGGAGGAGCGAAGCGGGGGACATTCGCGGAGGGGAGTACCCGGTGGCCTGTGCACCCGCTCCGGACAAGGCCCGAACAAAGGCCTCAGTGCACGCTTGCACCCCACATCCATCGGGAGAAAAATTGACCTAGGTCAAGAAACGCGAAATCAGCGTTTGCGATCGTCTAGGGTAAACCCTAAAATTGCGGGTAATCCCTTCAGTCTTTTTGATTCAACTTCTTAGGAGCATTTCCATGAGCAACACCACCCTCGATTCCCGCGCGATCCGCACTGCCCCCCAATCGGCCACCAACGACGAAGCCCTCCGCGATCTGGTCGCCGCAATGCCCATCGTGATCATGTACAAGGCCGCTCGCGCCGCACTCGTGCAACACCGCAAGAGCATCCGCAGCGCACTGACCAACTGATCGATCGTGCCCCGCCCCAAAGACAAAGAGCGCTTCAAGCGCTCTTTTGTTTTTTCAGGCCTGCGGTTGTCGTGACTCCAGAGGTTTGAACGGCACGATCTGCGAGATCAGCGATGCGCCATCGCTCAGCAGAAAGTCCTTGAAGGCTTGCGCCACCGGCGGCAGGCGCTTGGTGCGGCGGTGCACCACGTACCAGTTGAGCATCAACGGAAAACCTTCCACGTCGAGCACGCACAAGCTGCCGGCCTTCAGCTCCTGGCTGATGGTGTGCGCAGAGACGAAGCTCACGCCCATGCCCGCGATCACCGCCTGCTTGATCGTCTCGGTGCTGCGGATTTCCATCGCGATGTTGATGTGCTCCAGCTCGCGCCCGAAGCCGTCTTCCATCGAGTGCCAGGTGTCCGATGCCTTCTCGCGCACGACGAACGGCTCGCGCATCAAACGCTTCAGTGGAATGCCCGGCACGCCGACCAGCGGATGCGTCGGCGGCGCAACGATCACGTAGGGGTGCGGGGCAAAGGCCTGGTTCGATGTGTCGAGGTCGGTGGGCGGCCGCACCATGATCGCGAGGTCGGTGAGGTTCTCCGCGATGTGGGTCAACAGGCCCTCGCGGTTGTGCACGGTGAAGTTCAGCGTCACGCCGCGATGGCGGCTTGCGAACTCGACCAACAGGCGCGGAAAGAAGTAGTCGCCCGCGCTGATGACGCCCACATTGAGCTTGCCGCCCGAGACGCCCTTGAACTGCATCATCGCGTTCTCGGCCGCCTCGAACTGCTGGATGATCGCGCGGCTGATCTGCAGCAGCTCGGCGCCCGCGGGCGTGAGGAAGATCTTCTTGCCGAACTGCTCGAACAGCACGTTGCCCGCATGCTCCTCGAGCTTGGCGACCTGCGTGGAGACGGCGGGTTGGGTGAGGTGAAGCTCCTCCGCCGCGCGCGAAAAACTCAAGAGCCGCGCGACGGCCTCGAAGACCTTCAACTGGCGCAGGGTTGCGTGCTTCATCAGGCAGGGTCAAAAGATCGTTCGGGCTGAGAACCCCGACCGTTCGGGCTGAGAACCCCGACCGTTCGGGTTGAGAACCCCGACCGTTCGGGTTGAGCTTGTCGAAACCTCGCGCGGCGCTTCGACAAGCTCAGCGTGAACGGTGGGTGGGGGCAATGTTCTTCCCAGGCGATCGGCATCAGTTCGGTATCCGCGCAACGTGCAACAGGTTCGTCGTGCCAGACAAGCCGAACGGCAGCCCCGCCACCACCACCACATCGTCGCCCGCTTTCGCGAAGCCTTCGGCCTGCGCGGTGCGGCAGGCGCAGTCGATCATCTCGGCCACGTCGTGCACATCGTCAACCAGCGCCGCGTGCACACCCCACACCATCGCCATGCGGCGCGCGGCCGCGACGTCGGGCGTCAAGCTCAGGATCGGCACCGCGGGCCGCTCGCGCGCGGCGCGCAGGCTCGTGAAACCCGAGGAGGTGTAGGTGACGGTGGCCGCCGGCGTGAGCAGCGCGGCCACCTGCCGCATCGAGGCGCACACGGCATCGGCCGTGGTCGAGAGCGCCGCATCGTGCGTCGCATCGATGCCGGTGCGGTACGACGGGTCGGCCTCCACGCGCGCGACGATGCGGTCCATCATGCCGACCGCTTCGAGCGGGTACTTGCCCGAGGCCGATTCGGCCGAGAGCATCACGGCATCGACGCCGTCGTAGATGGCGGTTGCCACGTCGGACACTTCGGCGCGCGTGGGCACGGGCGCCGCGATCATCGATTCGAGCATCTGCGTGGCCACCACCACCGGCTTGCCGTGCTGGCGGCAGGCGCGCACGATGCGGCGCTGCAATTCGGGCACCTGCTCGGGCGGCAATTCCACGCCGAGATCACCGCGCGCGACCATGACGCCGTCGGCCAGCGCGACGATGCCGTCCAGGTGCTCGATGGCCGCGGGCTTCTCCAGCTTGGCCATGATCCATGCGCGCTTGCCGATGATCTCGCGCGCCTCGGTGATGTCTTCGGGTCTTTGCACGAACGAGAGCGCGACCCAGTCGACGCCCATCGAGAGGCCGAAGTCCAGATCGTCGCGGTCCTTCGGTGTGAGCGGCGAGATCGGCAACAGCACGCTCGGCACGTTGACGCCTTTCCGGTCCGAGATCGGTCCGCCGACGATGACGGTCGTCTCCGCGAAATCGGCGCCATGGCTCTCCACGCGCAGGCGCAACTTGCCGTCGTCCAGCAAGAGGTCGGTGCCGGCCTGCAGCGCCGCGAAGATCTCGGGGTGCGGCAGCGGCGCACGGCGGTAGTCACCATTCGTCTTCGTGTCCATGTCGAGACGAAAGCGCCGCCCTGCTTCGAGCTGCGCGCGCCCGCCTTCGAAGGTGCCCAGCCGGAGCTTCGGGCCTTGCAGGTCGAGCAGCACGCCGATGGGCCGGCCGAACTCTTTCTCGAGCCGGCGGATCGCCTCCAGCCGGCGCGCATGGTCGTGCTGCGAGCCGTGGCTGAAGTTCAGCCGGAACACATCCACGCCACGCTCGAACAGCGCGCGAATGGCTTGCTCGTCGGGTGTGGCCGGGCCGAGCGTGGCGACGATCTTTGCGCTGCGTGTGCGTCTCATGGGATGGCCTCTGTTTTCGGATAGTCGCTCGCGTTGCGGCTGTTGCTCCCTCTCCCCTTGGGGAGAGGGCTGGGGTGAGGGCCGACGGCGATGGCGGAAGCGGCGCGCGTGTGAAGGCCCATGCCCTCACCCCCACCCTCTCCCCAAGGGGAGAGGGAGAAAGACATGGTGCTCATGCCGCGACCTCATGGAGCTTGACGCGCCCCCGCTGCTCTTCCATGGTCCGCGCCAGCAGTTTCACCAGCGTGTACACGGTGTCGATGTGCGGCGTCGATGTGTCGGTGAGCCGCGCCAGTTCGACCACCGCGCCCACGAGTGCATCGATCTCCGGCGCGCGGCCGGCTTCGACGTCCTGCAGCATCGAGGTCTTGTGCTTGCCGACCTTCTCTGCGCCGGCGATGCGCTTTTCCAGCGTCACGCGGAACTCGATGCCCAGCTTGTGCGCGACGGCCTGGGCCTCGCGCATCATCGCGGCCGCGAGATCGCGCGACGGCGGGTACTGGCAGATGTCCACCAGCGTCGAATGCGAGAGGCTGCTGATCGGGTTGAAGGTGAGGTTGCCCCAGAGCTTGAGCCAGATCTCCGCGCGGATGTTGTCCAGCACCGGTGCCTTGAAGCCCGCGCCGGTGAAGCATGCCGAGACGCGGTTCACGCGCTCGCTCGACGAGCCATCGAGCTCGCCGACCGGGAAGCGATCGCCTTCGATGTGCTTCACCACGCCCGGCGCGATGAGCTCGGACGCGGGATACACCACGCAGCCGATCACCCGCTCCGCCGGCAACTTCGCGCTCACCAGCCCCGTGGGGTCGACGCTGCGCACCGGCGTGCCCGCGAGCGCGCCGCCGTGGTTGTGGAAGTACCAGTACGGAATGCCGTTCTGCATCGTCACGACCATGGTCTCGGGGCCGAAGAGCTTGGGCACGTCGTTGGCCACGGCCTCGACCTGGTGCGCCTTCATCGCGAGGATGACGATGTCCTGCGGGCCGGCCTCGTCGTAGCTGTCGGTGGCCTTCACGTTGCGCGCGACCTGCTCCTCGCCCTCGGCCGAGACCAGCTTGAAGCCGTTCGCCTTGATGGCCGCGAGGTTCGCGCCGCGCACGATGAACGTCACGTCTTCCCCGGCCAGCGCGAGTTTCGCGCCGACCAGGCCGCCGATGGCGCCTGCGCCGATGACTGCAATCTTCATGTCGATCCCCAGTAGTTTTGAATGCGTTGTGCGAGGCCGGCAAGGCTGCTTTTTGTCGTCTCAACCGAAGCGGTTGGAGAGCTTGCCGATGCCTTCGATGCCGATCTCGACCTGGCTGCCCGGCTTCATCGAGCCGACGCCCACCGAGGTGCCGCACAGGATCACGTCGCCGGGATTCAGCGTCATGTCCTGCGAGATCAGGCTGACCAGCCGCTGCACGGAAAAGCGCATGTCGCTGATCGGGTAGTTCTGGCGCTCCTCACCGTTGAGCACGGTGGTCACGACGAGCGTTGCGGGGTCCAGACCGGTGGCGACCACCGGCCCCATGGGGCAGAAGGTGTCGAAGCCCTTGGCGCGCACCCACTGGGCGAAAGATGCGTCGCGGTTCAGGATGTCGGCCACGGTTACGTCGTTGGCGCAGGTGTAGCCGAACACGTGGTCGAGCGCATCGGCCTCGCTGACGGCGGTGGCGGTCTTGCCGATGACGATGCCCAGCTCGCCCTCGAACACCACCTTGCCCTCGCACAGGGGCTTCTTGATCGCATCGCCGTGCGCCGCAAAAGAGTTGGGGGCCTTCAGCAGATACAGCGGCTCCGCGGGCACCGGCAGGCTGAGCTTCGCGCCCAGCGCATGGAAGTTGTTCCACAGCGCGATCACCTTCGTGGGCTCGCTGGGCGTGAGCAGCTTCAGGCCCGCGAGCACGAACACGCGGCCCGTGGGTTCGGAGCGGCCGTACATGTCGCCCTGGTGCTCGTGCACCGCATCGCCCTCGACGGTGCCGAACGTGGCCTTGCCGGCGTCTTCGAAACGGACCCACTGCTGCTTCTGCTGTTTCATTTGTTGTGTGCTTTCTTGAAATCTGCGAGGCCGTTCAACCAGTGATCGATGGATCGATCGATCAGTCGAACGGGAGGTAGTCAGGGATGACGAGCGATGCCAGCAGCTTCCCCATCTCCGCCGGATTGCTCGTCACATGGATGCCGCATTCCTTCATCACCGCGAGCTTTTCCTGCGCGGTGCCGCGCCCGCCCGAGACGATGGCGCCCGCGTGGCCCATGCGTTTGCCGGGCGGCGCGGTGGCGCCGGCGATGAAGCCGACCACGGGCTTGCGCATGTGGTCCTTGATCCAGCGCGCGCAGATCTCTTCTTCGTTGCCGCCGATCTCGCCGACCATGATCACGGCGTCGGTGCGCGGGTCGTCGTTGAACATCTTGAGCACGTCGATGTGCTTGAGTCCGCCGACCGGGTCGCCGCCGATGCCCACCACCGTCGATTGCCCGATGCCGAAGCGCGCCAACTGGCTCGCCGCTTCATACGTCAGCGTCCCCGAGCGCGACACCACGCCGATGCGCCCGCGCTGGTGGATGTGCCCCGGCATGATCCCGATCTTGATTTCGTCGGGTGTGATGAGCCCCGGGCAGTTCGGCCCGAGCAGCAGCGTCCTGCTGCCCTCCATGCGGTGGCGCGTGCGGATCATGTCGCGCACCGGAATGCCTTCGGTGATGCAGATGACGAGGTCGAGCTCGGCATCGACCGCCTCGTCGATCGCGGCCGCGGCGAACGGCGGCGGCACGTAGATCACCGAGACGGTGGCGCCGGTCTCGGCCTTCGCGTCCTTCACCGTGCCGAAGACCGGAATGCCGTCGAAGGACTTGCCCGCCTTGTTCGGGTTCACGCCCGCGACAAAGCACTTCTGGCCGTTGCCGTAGTCGCGGCACATCGCCGTGTGGAACTGGCCGGTCTTGCCGGTGATGCCCTGCGTGATGACGCGGGTGTGCTTGTTGATGAGGATCGACATCTCAGTGGCTCCTCCGCCGCGCCGCGGCCACGGCCTCTCGGGCCGCATCCGCCATGTCGTCGGCCGTGATGATCGGCAGGCCCGATTGGGCGAGGATCGTGCGGCCCAGGCTCTCGTTGGTGCCCTTCATGCGCACCACGAGCGGCACCGAGAGTTCGACCTCGCGCGCCGCCGCGATCACGCCCCGCGCGATCACGTCGCACTTCATGATCCCGCCGAAGATGTTGACCAGAATCGCGCGCAGGTTCGGGTTGCGCAGCATCAGCTTGAAGGCCTGCGTCACTTTCTCGGCCGTCGCGCCGCCGCCCACGTCGAGAAAGTTGGCGGGCGAGCCGCCGTAGAGCTTGATCACGTCCATCGTCGCCATCGCCAGGCCCGCGCCGTTGACGAGGCAGCCGATGTCGCCATCGAGCGCGATGTACGAGAGATCGAAGCGCGAGGCCTCGAGCTCGGCCGGGTCTTCTTCATCGAAGTCGCGCATCGCCACGATCTCGGGTTGGCGAAAGAGTGCGTTCGAATCGAAGTTGAACTTGGCATCGAGCGCGATCACGCGGCCGTCGCGCGTCACGACCAGCGGGTTGATCTCGGCGAGCGACGCATCGCTCGCATCGAACGCCTGATACAGGTTTTGCATCAGCGTGCGCGCCTGCATCACCGACTTGCCCGAGAGGCCGATGCTGCGCGCCACGATGTCGGCCTCGCTGCCCTTCAGGCCCGTGGCCGGATCGATGAGCACCTTGTGGATCTTGCCGGGCGTGCGCGCTGCCACCTCCTCGATGTCCATGCCGCCTTCGCTCGACGCCATCAGCGCCACGCGGCCCGATTCGCGATCGACCACCAGGGCGAGGTACATCTCCTTGTCGATCTCGATGCCTTCTTCCACCAGGAGACGCTTCACCACGCGGCCTTCGGGGCCGGTCTGGTGGGTCTTGAGCGTCATGCCGAGCATCTGGCTCGCGTGCCGGCGCACTTCGTCGACCGACCACGCGAGCTTCACGCCGCCGCCCTTGCCGCGGCCACCCGCGTGGATCTGCGCCTTCACCACCCAGGCGCGGCCGCCCAGGCGGGTGGCGGCGTCGGCGGCTTCGTCGGCCGAGGCGCAGGCGAATCCGCGGGGCGTAGTGACGCCGTATTTGCGCAATACGTCCTTGCCCTGGTATTCGTGGATATTCATGGCAATTGATGGCTTCAGGCGCCCAATTCCGCGCCGCGGCTTTCGGCCCAATTGAAATAGCGGCGGCGTCCGAGGCCTTCGCTCAATTCGCGCTGCTGGTGCACTTCCTTCTTTTGCTCGATCACCTCGGCCAATGACTTGGCGTCGTAGGCGCGCAGCAGATGCGGCTGGTGCGTGGCGAGGTAATGGCAAATACGCTCGGTGCCGTCCTGGCTCTGGCGCAGCAATTGGCAATAGGTTTCGCGGTCCCAGTGCCAGCGCAGACCCAATTCGTAGAACGCCGCGTTGTAGGCGTTGCGCTCCGTCTCGGAGCTCCAGTATTGAATTGGCAAATCGTCGATCATCATGAAATTTCTCCTAGAAATTGAATGCCGGGCGACAAATGGCTTGTGGGCTGGCATGGTCAAAATGTAGATTCGATGATCGATAAATAATAGTTAAACTATTTTATTGAATGCATTTGCCATGAGTTATATGTGAATTGGCAAAAAGGAACGTGTTTATCCATTGCAAATGGCTTTCGCCATTTGCAAAAAACGCTTTATTTATCGATCGGCCGGCGTGCCGTTAATTCAAATCACGCGCTCGGTGCGCAGCATGGCAATTTCGTCCACGCCATAGCCCAATTGCCGGAGCACGTCCTCGGTGTGCTCGCCCAGCAAGGGCGCCCGTGTCACCTCGGTCCGGCTGTCGGACATCTTGATGGGGTTGCCCACGGTCAGGTACTTGCCGCGCGTCGGGTGGTCCACCTCGACGATGGTCCCGGTCTCGCGCAGCGATTCGTCGGCGGCGATTTCCTTCATCGAAAGAATCGGGCCGCAGGGAATGTCGAACTCGTTGAGGATGTCCATGGCCTCGAACTTGGTCTTGGTCATGGTCCATTGCTCGATGCGCGCGAAGATGGGCTTCAGGTGCAAGAGGCGCGCGGCCGGCGTGGCGTAGGCCTCGTCGGTGATCCAGCTCTCCTCGCCGATCACCTTGCACACCGCGGGCCACACCGCGCCCTGCGTGATGAAGTAGATGTACGCATTCGGGTCGGTCTCCCAGCCCTTGCACTTCAGGATGGAGCCCGGCTGCCCGCCGCCCGACGCATTGCCCGCGCGCGGCACCGCGTCGCCGAACTTGCCGTCGGGGTACTGCGGGTACTCGTGCATGGTGCCGGTGCGCTCCAGGCGCTGCTGGTCGCGCATCTTCACGCGGCAGAGGTTGAGCACGGCGTCCTGCATCGGCGCGAGCACCTGCTGGCCGCGCCCGGTGTTGTTGCGCTGGTAGAGCGCGGCGACGATGCCCAGCGCCAGGTGCAGCCCGGTGCCGCTGTCGCCGATCTGCGCGCCGGTGACGACGGGCGGGCCGTCTTCGAAGCCGGTGGTCGATGCGGCGCCGCCGGCGCATTGCGCGACGTTCTCGTAGACCTTGCAGTGCTCGTACTTGCCCGGGCCGAAGCCCTTGACCGACGCGACGATCATCCGCGGGTTGAGCTTCTGGATGTGCGCCCAGGTGATGCCCATGCGGTCGAGCGCGCCGGGCGCGAAGTTCTCCACCAGCACGTCGCAGGTCTTGATCAGCGTGTCCAGGACCTGCTTGCCCTTGGGGTTCTTGGTGTCCAGCGTGATCGAGCGCTTGTTGTGGTTCAGCATCGTGAAGTAGAGGCTGTCCACACCGGGAATGTCGCGCAGCTGGGCGCGCGTCGCGTCGCCTTCGCCGGCGCGCTCGACCTTGATCACGTCGGCGCCGAACCAGGCCAGAAGCTGGGTGCAGGTGGGGCCCGACTGCACATGCGTGAAGTCGAGGATGCGAACGCCTTCGAGTGCCTTGCTCATCGTGTTGTCTCCTGTCTTATTTGTTCGTCGCGGCTTCGACTTCTACCAGACGGGCGCGCAATTTGCGCTCCTCGGCGAAGCGGGCGGTTTCGTCGCGCACGATGGCGACGATGCCCGAAACCTTTTGATCGGGGGCGAACAGCATGGAGACCGTGAAGGCGATGGAAAGGGTGTGGCCGTCCTTGTGAAGGGCGGGCACGCGCAGCACGTCGGCACCGTATTTGGTGACCGCCGTTTCCATCGTCTTGTTGTAGCCATCCCAATGCCTCTGGCGTTGTCGCATGGGGATGATGATGTCCAGCGACTGCCCGAGCGCTTCGGCTTCGGTAAAGCCGAAGATGCGCTCGGCAGCCTTGTTCCACAGCGTGATCGCACCCTTGGCATCGCAGACCATGATCGCGTCGCCGGCCCCGGCGACAAGTTGCTCGAAATCGATGGTCGATGAGGTCAAGGTGCGCTCCCGCTTCTTTCTCTTTTCGCTACGGCCTCAGACGGCCTTGGCTTCGCGAAGGTTGTCGATCTGGGCCTTGGAGTAGCCCAGCTCGGCCAGCACTTCTTCGGTGTGCTCGCCCAGCAGCGGCGAACCGGTGATCTCGGGCTTGAGGTCCGAGAACTTGATCGGGCTGCCCACGGTGAAGTAGCTGCCGCGCTCCTTGTGCGGCACTTCCACGATCGAGCCGCTGGCGCGCAGCGATTCGTCGTTCAAGAGTTCCTTCATCGTCAGCACCGGCGCGCACGGAATGTCGAACTTGCGCAGGATGTCGACCGCCTCGAACTTGGTCTTCTCGGCCAGCCAGGCTTCGATGGTCGCGAAGATGTCGGTGATGTGCGGCTGGCGCGCCTTGGCGGTCATGTAGTCGGGGTCGGTCTTCCATTCGGGCTTGCCGATGGCGTCGCAGATCGGCGCCCAGGCGTGGCCCTGCACGGTGAAGTAGATGTAGGCGTTCGGGTCGGTCTCCCAGCCCTTGCACTTGAGCACCCAGCCCGGCTGGCCGCCGCCGCCGGCATTGCCGCCGCGCGGCACCACGTCGCTGAACGTGCCGTGCGGGTACTGCGGATATTCCTCGAGGTAGCCGAGGCGATCGAGGCGCTGCTGGTCGCGCATCTTCACGCGGCAGAGGTTGAGCACCGCGTCCTGCATCGAGCAGGCCACGCGCTGGCCCTTGCCGGTCTGCTCGCGGCCGATGATGGCCGTGAGGATGCCGATGGCCAGGTGCATGCCGGTGTTGCTGTCGCCGAGCGCCGCGGCGCTCACGGTGGGCGGGCCGTCCCAGAAGCCGGTGGTCGATGCGGCGCCGCCGGCGCACTGCGCGACGTTCTCATACACCTTCAGGTCTTCGTAGTGATGGCCGTCGCTGAAGCCCTTGACCGAGGCGACGATCATCTTCGGGTTCAGTTCCTGGATGCGTTCCCAGGTGAAGCCCATGCGGTCGAGCGCGCCGGGGCCGAAGTTCTCGACCAGCACATCCGATTCCTTGATGAGCTTCTCGAGCACCAGCTTGCCTTCGGGCTGCTTGGTGTCCAGCGTGAGCGAGCGCTTGTTGCTGTTGAGCATGGTGAAGTAGAGCGCGTCCACATCGGGAATGTCGCGCAGCTGCGAGCGTGTGACGTCGCCGGCGCCGGGGCGCTCGACCTTGATGACGTCGGCGCCGAACCAGGCCAGCATCTGCGTGCAGGCGGGACCGGCTTGCACGTGCGTGAAGTCGATGATCTTGATGCCGTTGAGGGGTTTGTTGTCGCTCATGTGAAATCTCCTGGATGCTGAATACGGGATGGGATTACTTCTTCTTCGCCGTGGCGGGATTCAGGCTCGTGATGCGCCCGCTCTCCGTGCCCGCGGTTTCGTCGATGACGGCGTTGATCAGCGTCGGGCGGCGCGAAGCAACAGCCTCGGTCAGGGCCTTCTGCAGTTCGTCGGCGGTGGTGGCATTGACGCCCACGCCGCCGAAGGCTTCCATCAGCTTGTCGTAGCGCGCGTTCTTCACGAACACGGTGGGCGCCACGTCGGCGGTGCCGCTCGAATTCACGTCGGTGCCGCGGTACACGCCGTTGTTGTTGAAGACGATGATGCAGATCGGCAGGTTGTAGCGGCAGATGGTCTCCACCTCCATGCCGCTGAAGCCGAAGGCGCTGTCGCCCTCGATGGCGATGACCGGCTTGTCGGTGACCACGGCCGCGGCAACGGCAAAGCCCATGCCGATGCCCATGATTCCCCAGGTGCCCACGTCCAGGCGCTTGCGCGGCTCGTACATGTCCACGATGCTCCGCGCGAAGTCCAGCGTGTTGGCGCCTTCGTTCACCACGATGGCGTCCGGCCGTGCCTTCACCTGGTCGCGGATCACGCTGAGCGCGCTGTGGAAGTTCATCGGCGACGGGCGCGCGGCGAGCGTCACGGCCATCTTCGAGAGGTTCTTGTCCTTGCGCTCGGCGATGGCGCCGGTCCACTCGGTCGGCGGCTTGGCCCACTTGGCGTCGATGCCGCCCAACAGCGCCGCAACGCAGGAGCCGATGTCGCCGATCACCGGCGCGGCGATGGCCACGTTGCTGTCGATCTCGGTCGGTGCGATGTCGATCTGGATGAACTGCTTGGCGCCCTTGTCCTCGGCCCAGGTCTTGCCCTTGCCGTGCGAGAGCAGCCAATTGAGGCGCGCGCCGATGAGGAGCACCACGTCGGCTTCCTGCAGCACATAGGAGCGTGCGGCGGCAGCCGATTGCACGTGCGTGTCGGGCAGCAGGCCCTTGGCCATCGACATCGGCAGGTAGGGAATACCCGTCTTCTCGACCAGTGCGCGGATGTCGGCATCGGCCTGCGCATACGCAGCGCCCTTGCCCAGCAGGATGAGCGGCTTCTTCGCGCCCTTGAGCAGGTCGAGTGCGCGCTTCACCGCATCGGGTGCGGGAATCTGGCGCGGTGCCGGATCGACCACCTTGATGAGCGATGCCTTGCCCTTGGCCGCATCCATGGTCTGCGCGAAAAGCTTGGCCGGCAGGTCGAGGTACACGCCACCCGGGCGACCCGACAGTGCCGAGCGGATGGCGCGAGCGATGCCCACGCCGATGTCTTCGGCGTGCAGCACGCGGAAGGCGGCCTTGCAGAGAGGCTTGGCGATGGCCAGCTGGTCCATCTCTTCGTAGTCGCCCTGCTGCAAGTCGACGATTTCGCGTTCGCTCGATCCGCTGATGAGGATCATCGGGAAGCAGTTGGTGGTCGCGTTGGCCAGCGCCGTGAGGCCGTTCAGGAAGCCGGGGGCGGACACCGTGAGGCAGATGCCGGGCTTTTGCGTCAAGAAGCCTGCGGCTGCTGCGGCATTGCCGGCGTGTTGTTCGTGGCGGAATGAAATGACCCGCATGCCCTCGGCCTGCGCCATGCGCGTGAGGTCGGTGATCGGGATGCCGGGGAGGCCGAAGATGGTGTCGATGTCGTTCAGCTTCAGCGCATCGATGACCAGGTGGAAGCCGTCGGTCGTTTCGGCCTCCGGTGCGTCGTCCGCCACCGGTTTGAGGGCTCGCACGACCGCATCGCCGTCAACGGCCCGGCTCGTGGGCTTGAGGGCGTCGTCCAGGGTCGTGGATGCCTCTTTGTCCGTTCTTACTGAAGACATGTCTCTCCTTCTGCTTTGGTGAATGGCCGAGGCCCGAGCCGGGACTATGATTCGGGGGCATGCTTTCGAACGTTGACCTCGGTCAACTTTCCGGAAAACGGCACCGGCCTGAACCAGAAGTTGGAACCAGAAGTTGTTGTTGCGAATTCGAGCAAGACGGGACCCATGACGTTGTTGGAAAACCACCCGGAAAAAAACATCATTCGCGCGCAGCTCCGGCAGAACGTCCTGCTCAAGGACCTGAGCGAGAGCGACCGCGCAGAACTCGAAGCCCACCTCGTGATCGTGGACGGCAACAAGGGCGATTTCCTGTTGCACCAGGGGGTGCGCGAGATGGAGCAGTACTTCATCCTCGACGGCATCCTGAAGCGGGTCGTGAGCAACCCCGAAGGCAAGGAAATGATCCTTCGCTTCGCCGACGAACACGACATGGAAACGAGCTATGCGGCACTGCGGCTGGGCACGCCGACGCCCTACGGCATCGTGTGCGTCACCAAGGCCCGCGTGGCGAGCCTGCCGCTGAAGGAATGGATCACCTTCTTGAACCGGCACCCCGAGACGAAGGAGCTGTTCGAGTACCTGGTGATGAAGGGGATGAGCGAGATCATGGCGCACACGATCACGCTGCACTTGCTCGATGCGCCGGGGCGCGTGCACCGGTTCATGCGCAAGCACCCGGAGCTGGAAGACCGGATTCCTAGCAAGGAGCTGGCTTCTTATCTGAATCTCTCCGCGGAAACCCTTAGTCGGCTTCGCAAGCGCGGGAAGATTTAGGCGCTGCCTGGGGATTTACTCCCTCTCCCGCTTGCGGGAGAGGGAGCAAGACAAAGCGCCGACTCAGGTCTGCTTGGCCGATGCGAAACGGCGTGACGTCGCCATCAACCGCAGTTGGTTGTGCACACCGGTCACGCCGGGCACGGCGGCCGCCACCGCTTCGGTTTGCGCCCGCTCTTCGGAGTTCAAGACGATCCCGCGCAGGATCACCTCCCCCTGGTTCGCATCGACCGTCACGCGGATGTCGCTCGTCTCCGCCTGCTCCTTCAACGCCGCTTTCACGCGCGCCTGCAGCGCCATGTTTTTCAGCAACGCGCGCGACTCGGGCGTCTCCGCGAACTCGGGCCGTGCGACCAACTGGCGGATCTGCTCGACGCAGCTGTCGACGGTCACGCGATCGGTGTTGAGCACCAGGTCGTAGAGCACCGGGTCGCCCCATGTCACGCCGAACTGCGCATGCATGCGCGCCGCGTGCGCCTGGTCGCTGCGGCGGATCTCGGCTTCGGCGAATGCGGCGTCGTCGGTCTCGAGGTCGCCCATCAGCCACTCGACGCGCTTCTCCATGGAGCGCGTGATGCGCACGCACACCACGTGCGGCACGGGCCGCAAGAGGCAGGTGGCGCCCCAGCCGCGCAGCACGACGTTGCCACGGTCGGCCAGCGCGAAGAGCTCGTCGGCGGTGTAGAGCGCAACGCTGCGCTGGTCGGTCTTCAGGCGCTCGAAGAGCCCTGCCTTGCCGCCGCGCAGTCGGCCGATCAGGCTCTTGGAGACCTGCATCTTCTCGGCCACGTGGTCGATGACCTCGTGGCGCATCACGGCGAGCGAGAGCGTTTCCGCGAGCTTGACCGAAACGTCCTTGGCGAGGGAACCCATCTCCTGGGTCAGTGCGATGACTGGCATGTGTGTGCTCCTTGTGCTTTCTCGTTCAATCCACCGGACGCTCGACGGCGAACTCGTCGGGCTTCTTCGGCGGCTTGATGAGGGCGATGCCCTTGGAGATCAGCGGCCAGAACAACAGCACCAAAGCCAGCGTCGTGATGCCGCCCACCAGCGGGTTGGAGAACATGATCATCACGTCGCCTTGCGAGACCAGCATGGCCTGCCGGAACGAGTCTTCGGCCTTGTCCCCGAGCACCAGTGCAAGCACCAGCGGCGCGAGCGGGAAGTCGAGCTTCTTGAACAGATAGCCGATGACGCCGAAACCGAGCATGAACCAGATGTCGAGCATCGCGTTGTGCACGGTGTAGGCACCGATCGCGCAGATCACGATGATCACCGGCGCGATGATCGAGAACGGAATGCGCAGGATCGAGGCGAACAGCGGCACCGTGCTCAGCACCACGATCAGGCCCACGATGTTGCCCAGGTACATGCTGGCGATGAGGCCCCAGACGAAGTCCTTCTGCTCGACGAAGAGCAGCGGTCCGGGCTGCAGGCCCCAGATCAGCAGGCCGCCCAGCAGCACGGCGGCGGTCGGTGAACCGGGGATGCCCAGCGCCAGCATCGGCAGCAGCGCGCTGGTGCCTGCCGCGTGCGCCGCGGTCTCGGGGGCGACGACGCCTTCCATCTGGCCGGTGCCGAACTTGGAGCCCTTCTTCGACATCTTCTTGGCGAGGCCGTAGGCCATGAACGAAGCCGGTGTGGCGCCGCCGGGCGTGATGCCCATCCAGATGCCGATGAGCGAGCTGCGCAGCGACGTGACCCAGTACTGCGGCAGTTGCTTCCAGGTCTGCAGCACGACCTTGGGGTCGATCTTCGCGCTCTTGCCGGAGAACTTCAGGCCCTCTTCCATCGACAGCAAAATCTCGCCGATGCCGAAGAGGCCGATCACCGCGATCAGGAAGTCGAAGCCGCGCATCAGCTCGGGCTGGCCGAAGGTCAGGCGCAGTTGGCCGGTGACCGTGTCCATGCCGACCGAGGCGAGCGCGAAGCCGAGCGCCATCGACGCGAGGATCTTGAACGGCGACCCTTTCCCCATGCCGACGAAGCTGCAGAAGGTCAGCAAGTACACCGCAAAGAATTCGGGCGACCCGAACTTGAGCGCGAACTTCGCGACCAGCGGCGCGAGGAAGGTGATCATCACCACCGCGATGAAGGCACCCACGAACGACGACGTGAAAGCCGTGGTGAGCGCGGCACCCGCGTTGCCCTGCTGTGCCATCGGATAGCCATCGAAGGTGGTGGCAACCGACCAGGGCTCGCCGGGGATGTTGAACAAAATCGAGGTGATGGCCCCGCCGAACAACGCACCCCAGTAGATGCACGACAACATGATGATGGCCGAGGTCGGCGACATCGTGAACGTGAGGGGCAACAGAATCGCCACCCCGTTGGCGCCGCCCAGCCCCGGCAGCACGCCGATGAGCACGCCAAGAATGATCCCCACGAACATCAGTGCGATGTTCATCGGGGTCAGGATCACTGCAAAGCCCTGCATCAGGGCGCTGATTTCGTCCATTTCGCTGTGCTCCGTGAGTTCAGTAGCCGAGGAACCGGAGGGGGTCGAGTGCGCCCTTGAACAGGGGCACCTTGAACCACACCTCGAACATGCAGAAGAAGACCGTGTTGACCGCGAGGGCCGCGATCACGCTCTTCACCCACGAGTACTTGCCCAGCACGATCATGAAGAGCGCGATGTAGATCGCCGATGCGACATACAGCCCCACGAAGGTGATGCACAGCACGTACACGCTGGCCGGCACCAGCACCGAGAGCACGCGCTTGAGCTGCACCGAATCCACGAACACCTCGGTGTTGCGGTTCTTGCCGAGCAGTGCCTGGTACAGGATGCCCGCGCCCGAGATCGTGATGATCACGCCGATGAAGAACGGGAAGTAACCCGACCCCGGCCCATCGGTCGTCCAGCCCGCGCCGAGCTTGCGGGCCTCGAACACCACCACCAGCCCGATGATGAGCAGCAGCGCCGCGACCACCGCCTCGACCACGTAGGTGGCGACGCCCGAACGCGGCGCCCCATCGGAAATTTCTTCGTGCTCCATGGAGCCCCCATCGTTTGTGTGTGAGAGAAAGAAAGCGCCATCGCGCCAGTCAACCAAAAAACCGTTCGCTGATCGGCAGCCAACCGTTCGCTCCGATCAACAGCCAACCGTTCGCCCCGATCAACAACCAACCCTTCGCGCTGATCAACAACCAACCCTTCGCGCTGATCAACAACCAACCGTTCACGCTGAGCTTGTCGAAGCGCCGCGCAAGGCTTCGACAAGCTCAGCCCGAACGGGCGGCGAGGCGAAAGAGCCCGTGCATCCTGAGCCTGTCGAAGGGAGCCCGAACGGTTGTCGTCAATTCATCGACCGCGAGTCCGGCTTACTTGTTGCTGGCCAGGAAGCCCGCGTCCGACATCAGCGTGCGGTGCGTCGTTTCGGCCGTGGTGAGCCAGTCGGCAAAGGGCTTGCCGGTCATGAAGGTCGGGTTGAAGGCACCCTTCTCCATGTATTCCTTCCACTCCGGCGTGGCGGCCACCTTGGTCAAGAGGTCCGTATAGAACTTGAGCTGCTCGGGCGTGACGCCGGCGGGCATGAAGATGCCGCGCAGCATCGTGTACTTGGTGGGCACGCCCGCTTCCTTGCAGGTGGGCACGTCGTTCCACGATTGCGTGTCCGTCACCTTCGCCTTGAAGGGCATGCGCTCGTCGTCGAACACGCACAGCGCGCGCAGCTTGCCGGCGCGCCATTGCGCAACGGCTTCGATCGGGTTGTTGACCGTCGAATGCACGTGGCCGCCCACCAGCTGCACCGCGACTTCGCCGCCGCCCTTGAAGGGCACGTAGATGAACTTGGTGCCCGTGGCTTTCTCGAGCGCCACGGTGATGATCTGGTCTTCCTGCTTGGAGCCGGTGCCGGCCATCTTGAACTTGTTGGGGCCCGCGGCCTTGGTCGCCGCGATGTATTCGCCGGCCGTCTTGTAGGGCGCGTCGACGTTGGTCCACAGCACGAACTGGTCGAGCGCCAGCATCGCGACGGGCGTCATGTCCTTCCAGTTGAAGGGCACGCCGGTGGCCATGGGCGTGGTGAACAGGTTCGACAGCGAGATGATGATCTTGTGCGGATCGCCCTTGGCTTCCTTCACCGCCAGAAAGCCTTCGGCGCCCGCGCCGCCCGACTTGTTGACGACGATGAGCGGCTCTTTCATGAGCTTGTATTTGATGACGATGCCTTGCAGCAGCCGCCCCATCTGGTCGGCGCCGCCGCCGGTGCCGGCGGGGATCACGAACTCCACGGGTTTGGACGGCTCCCACGCGAAGGCGGGGGTGGCTGCGGCCAACGCCAGGACGGCCGCGCCAAGGGCTTTTGCAGGCCAGCTGCGGACGGCCTGCGAAGCGATGTTTTTCATCGTCATGTCTGTCTCCAATCTGTGTAGGGTTCGCCCTTTTTTATTCTTGGATCTGAGCGGAGATACGAACAGGGCGGATGTTGCGCGCACGCGTTCCGCGTCGACTTGACCGTGGTCAACTTCTTGGAGATTTCGTATCGGGGTTAGCCCGCGCTGGCCGGTTTTTTGCAGTGCAGCGAAGCGGCGGCGGGAACCCTATAAAATCGCGGCGCGCACCGGCAACCCCTCGCCGGCCGGCTACCCAGCCCATCGCGCCAGATGTCTTCGTAGTTCAATGGATAGAACGGGGTCCTCCTAAGACTCAGATACAGGTTCGATTCCTGTCGAAGGCACCAAAAACCCTGTCGTTTCTCAAAAGTTTTTTGGCCCGGACAAAACCGGGAACTTGCTCCTTGCCGAACAGCACATCCGTTGGTCTGAGCGTCAAACCAAACGGGACGGCCGCAAGAAGAAAAAGCAAGCAAGCGATACCCGGAATACAGCATTCATGCGGTAAGCCGCTGAATCAGCGGCGGTTTGAGCATGAACTTTCCACCTGCCTTGAAACTCATCCCATACTGCCCCAATTTATACCGTTGAACGGTAAGCAGCATACAATCACCCATGGCAATTCAATCCTTCTCTTGCCCCGACACCGAACAGCTGTTCGTCACTGGCAAGAGCGCTCGGTTCGCCAATATCAAGGATGTTGCGGCGCGAAAGCTGACACAGCTGGATGCAGCGCCATCACTGGTATTCATGAAGATGCCGCCCGGAAACGACTTGAAGTTCTATGAAGATGCCTGGCACATCAGGATCAACCAACAGTGGCGGCTGATCTTCAAGTGGAGTGATGCGGGTCCATATGACGTGAGGATTGATGACCCGCACTGACCGGCCAGTCAGCCGAAATCTCCCTAGAAAGGGCAACTCGATGTTTAAAAATGGAATGCGCCCGGTTCACCCGGGTGAAGTCCTCCGCGAGGACTATCTAAAACCTCTTGGCATGACTGCCAATGCGCTGGCGAAGGCGCTGCATGTGCCGGCATCCCGCATCAATGACATCGTGCTCGAACGCCGAGGCATCTCGCCGGACACCGCGCTCCGCCTGACCCGCTACTTCGGCGGCGAAGAGGCCGACGCGGTGGGCTGGGTCAATATGCAAGCGACCTACGATTTCAAGATCGCGCAAAAGGCCGTCGGCAAAGCGATCGCAAAGGAAGTGAATCCGCGCGCGGGTCTTGCGGCGGCCATGGTTAATGACGAGCGTTTTGCCCTGGGCGCGTGACGAACTTCAAGCAGTGAACGCCGCGTCTCAGGGCGCGTCGCAGTCGAAATTGACCGCGATTACTGAGGCAAATTCAGGCGGCTGGAACGGTGGTGGAACACCGAACCAGCCTAACCACAACGTGCAACCTCTTGGGAGAACCCGCACATCATGGCTAAGAAGAAGTCTATCAACGGCGCCACAAGCGCCCCGACCACCACCGCCGAGCCCAACACGCCGGCAACGCAACTCCCGCAAGCAAAAGATTTTCTCGACACCCCTCGTCGCGAAGTCATCCGCATCGCAGCCTGCGAATCACTCGACTGGCTCGTCATCCTTCAAGCGCTCTCCGGGTCCGCCACCTTCGACCCGGAAACGCTGGACAACAGACTCCCCGGCATCCTCAAGCACTTGGCGGAATTGAGCAGCGTCGTCCTCTCCGCCATCGACGACCCGAGCCACAAGACCGCTGCGCTGCGCCAGAGCTTGAGCCGAGCCGGCGCGACGTGAATCGGTGAATCAAGCCGCTGCCATGCAGCGGCTTTTCTTGCGGACTCAGCGCGGCTTGTCGCCGGAAGACGGGCCGCGCGCGTGGCGCCATATTGCACGCCGTTCAACTGCGGCTGGATGCGCAGGAAACGCAATCGAAAGAGCGACGGCATCGCCCTTTCACATTCACTCACTCAGGCTTGGTGGGCACGGTCCGCTCTTCGATCCAGTGCGTGCCTTCGCCGAAGACCTCGTTGCCCACCTCGGCCATGATCTCCAGGTCGCGGCGCAGCGCGGCGGTCTCGGGTTTCCAGCTCGCAGCCGCCTGGATCTGATGCTTGAGGTGGCTGACTTCCAGCGACCAGCCCAGGCGAATCTCTTTCACGACGGCCGTCATTCAGCAACGCGCATTGCGCGGCAGATGTGCAGCGTGCCAGCCCCGCCAAGGGCGCTCAAGCCGAGCGCTGCCTGCCCGCTGTGCCTGCCTCATCGCCGTGCGCCGCCTGCGTCGTCACACGCGGGGCGCAACCGCCGCGGCCTGCCTGAAGCGCTCGATGTGCGCCAGCACTTCTTCGAGGGTCACGGGCAGCGCGATCCGGGGAATGTTGATGACGAAACCCACGAGCGACGAATTGGCCTTCATCAGCATGCGCTTGAAGGGCGAGGCCTTGGCAAGGTAGTCCTTCGGATTGCGCAGCGACACGCCGAGAAACTTCTGCTGCTGGAAATGCACGATCTGCGCATCGGTGATGTCGGACCACGGGATGAAGCCTGCGGACAGGCCCGATGCGTTGTCCGTGATGCCGGCGAGATCGATCGTGATCGCCGGCTTTCTCGACACGACCCGGCCCAGTGCAAAGAGCCCGACCGCGCCGAAGAAGACAATGCTGGCCCATCCGCTGAGCCAGCCCATGAACTCGTCGCCCCGGATGGGATTTCTCAGCAGCCAGACGCCCCCGGCTACGAAAAGGACCGA
This sequence comes from Variovorax paradoxus EPS, assembly GCF_000184745.1. Classification (NCBI taxonomy): domain Bacteria; kingdom Pseudomonadati; phylum Pseudomonadota; class Betaproteobacteria; order Burkholderiales; family Comamonadaceae; genus Variovorax; species Variovorax paradoxus. The sequence continues at coordinate 5,668,961 of NC_014931.1, forward strand.
GCCCACGAGGAGCAGGCTGACGCGCAGGCGGCTTGGATAGATGACGACAGGAGTCATTGGAAGCAGTTCCGTCCCTGGAAATGAAAGCTGCGGCAGATTAACGCCTTCGTGCGGCAACGCAAAACAGCCGGCTTGCGTGGGCCGGATGGCGCGGTTCTGCGGAAGGTGCTTGCGAGGGGAAACGGGGTGCTGCAGCGAGTGCGGGCATGAACGAAAGAATGCGTCGAGCCCTCAGTTGCCCCTGCTGCTCAGCGGTTCTTTGCTGCCGATGCCGGGGCGCTCTCACTCGCCACCGCTGCCGCCGCATCGAACGTCGCCCGATTCCGGAGCACGTCCTCGATGTTCCGCTCCGCCCAGAGGCGCAGTTCTTCCAGCGTGGCCGCGAGCGATTCGCCCAGCGGGGTCAACGAGTACTCGACCTTCGGCGGCACGGTGGCGTAGACCTCGCGGCGCACGATGCCGTCGCGCTCCAGCGAGCGCAGCGTTTGCGTGAGCATCTTCTGCGACACGCCCTGGATCTCGCGGCGCAGTTCGCCGAAACGTCGGGTGCCGCCGATCAGCAAGCCCACCACCAGCGCAGCCCATTTGTCGGCGATGCAGTCGAGCACCTGCCGCGTCGGGCAAGTGGCGAGGTACGGGTTCCAAGCCGGGTGAGCGGCGGGTTGCGGGGCTTGCTGTTGTTCTTCCATGGTCACTTCGAGGTGCCTTGGGCACGTTGGGGTGCGTTCTTGCGGGAGGGAATGCGGGTGGCTATTGTCCGCGCCATGAATACGAACACCACCATCGACACCACCACAAACCCGCAGCAGAACATCGAACTCGTCCGCAGCTACTTCGACGCCATCGCCAAGGGCGACTTCGATGCAGTCGGAAAGATCTTCGCGGACGACATCGTCTGGCACCAGCCGGGCAGCGGCAGCCTCTCGGGCACGCACCGGGGCAAGGAAGCCGTCTACGCGCTGCTGGGGCGCTTCATGGAGCGCAGCGGTGGGAGCTTTCGCATCGACAGCGTCGGGCCGCTGATGGCGCAAGGCGACCGGGTCGCGACGCCGCTGCACTTTTGCGCGGAGAAGCCGGGCGCGTCGATGGCGATGTCGGGCGTCGACGTGCTGCGCATCGACAGCGGGCGCATCTGCGAGGTGTGGCTGTTCTCCGAAGACCAGGCGGCGGAGGATGCGTTCTGGGGTTGATGGGCTGTCCCGCGGCGCCATCGTTTCGCAACGTGCGTGACATTTGGGAACGGTACTTCACCTGAGCGATGTGAGCGGCATCGTGCGCAGGGGCGTTGGACACGACATCAGGGCTGTTTCACGCCCCGCTTCAGGAGATGAAATGTCGATTCCCCGAACCGTTCTCAAGCTGGCCGCCGCAGGCCTTGTCGCCGCAGGCGCCTTGTTCACCGGCGCATCGGCCAATGCGGAGACCCATTGGTCCATCGGCGTCAACCTGCCGGGCCTGGTGGTCGGCCAACCGGCACCGGTCTACTACGAGCCGGCCCCCGTTTACTCGCGGCCGGCGCCGACCTACTACCAGCCCCCGGCGCCTGTGTATTCCACGCCCGCGCCGGTGTACTACGAGCCTGGTTCACGCTGGGAAGAGCGTCGCGCGGAGCGTTGGGAAGAGCGCCGTGCGGAGCGCCGCGAATGGCGTCGCCGGCAGTGGGAGCGCGAGCAACATCGCCGGTATTACGAAGATCGCGACTGATCCTTCGGATCAACGGCGCACGTAGCTCTTCGCGCCGCTGTCGCTCGGGCAGTGCCGGCCACCGCCCGCTCCCTCCGTCGCAACACGTCTGCTCGTGTTCCCCAGGGAACCCATACCGGCGGGTCTCAAACCTGGGTCGCGCTGGCGCGCTCCTGGTGATGGCGATCGGCTTCTTCGTGATGCAGAGCCAAAGCGGCGGCGGCTTGTAGGCACGCGCCCACGCGCAAGGTTTGCCTTCTCCCGCAAGCACCGGCCGAACGCGCGGCCAATGTGGAGGCCTACTTAGCTCACGGAGACTTCGATCATGAAAAGCATCATCCTTTGGCTCTGCGGCGTGCCGATCATCGTGATCATCGGATTGAAGATCTTCGGCATCCTCTGACGCCTTCCCCGCGTTCCCGCTTCCTCCTCACGGCGCATCCGTGCGTCGTTCAAGCGCCCTTTCGAGGGCGCTTTTTTTGCGGCTGCCGCTCAGCGGCTCAATGTGTTTCGCGGCGCAGCTGCTGCACGTCTTCATGCAGCGACTGCGCCCAGGTGCGGCGCTCGCGGCCGTGCGAATCCTGCGGCTCGCCGAAGCGCACGATGGCCAGCAAAGGCGGCGCGCGCAGCGTGTTCCAGAGCGAGGTGAGCAGGTTGTCGTCGTCGATGTAGCGCGGCGCCTGGCTGGTTTCGCCGGTGGCGGCATCGGCGAAGCGCAGCGCGGCGGGCAGCACCGGTGCACCGGAAGAAATCGCGGCCTGCAGCAAATTGGCGTGGAACGGCAGCAGCCCGCGGCCATCGCTCGTCGTGCCCTCGGGGAACACGCCGATCATGTCGCCCTCGCGCAGTGCCTCGGTCATGTGGTGCACCACGCGCAGCGCATCGCGGCGGCGTTCGCGCTCGATGTAGAGCGAGCCCGCGCCGGTCGACAGCGTGCCGATCACCGGCCAGTGCTTGACCCCCGACTTCGACACGAAGCGCACATGCCGCGCCGCATGGATGGCCGTGATGTCGAGCCACGACAGGTGGTTGCTGATGATCAGCACCGGCCCTTGGGTCGGCGCCGTGCCCTGCACCTTGAGCGTGATGCCCATGATCTCGAGCATGCGGCGCGACCATTCCTGCACGCGCGCGTTGCGCTCGGCCTGCGACATCTTCGGAAACGCAAATCGGATCGTCCACCAGCCGCCCAGCGCATGCCCGACCGCATGCAGCAACCGCCAGCAGGCCTTCAGCGAATGAAGCATGGCGCGTGGATTTCGTTCTCAGCCGTGGACGACGCGGCCCGCGACCAGCGTGTGGCGCGCACGGCCCTGCACCGGATAGCCGGCGAACGGCGTGTGCTTGCCCTGGCTCTTGAGCTGGTCGGGCTGCACCTGCCATTCGAGCGCGCTATCGACCACGCACAGGTCGGCGACACCGCCTTCGACCAGCCGGCCGATGCCAGTGCCCGCATCGACGGTGGCCAGCAGACGCGCAGGCGCGGAGGTGATGACCTCGATGGCCCGTGCGATGCCTGCGCCGCTGCGCTCGCCCCATTGCAGCGCGAGCGGCAGCAGCAGTTCGAGGCCGGTGGCGCCGGGTTCGGCTTCGGCAAAAGGCAGCGTCTTGGCATCGGCCTCGACGGGCGTGTGATCGGACACCAGCGCGTCGATGGTGCCGTCGGCCAGCGCGGCCGAGAGCGCGTCGCGGTCGCCCTGCTGGCGCAGCGGCGGGTTCAGGCGCGCGCGGCTGTCGAAGTAGCCGATGTCGGTGTCGGCCAGGTGCAGCGAGTTGATGCTGACGTCGCAGGTCAGCGGCAGCCCCTGCGCCTTGGCCGCGCGCACCAGCGCCACGCCCGCGGCGCTGGAGATGCGGCACAGGTGCACGCGCGCGCCGGTGCTCTTCATGAGCTCGACGATGGTGAAGATGGCGATCGTCTCGGCCGACACGGGCACGCCCGAGAGGCCCAGGCGCGTGGCGAGCGGGCCGCTGGCGGCCACGCCCTTGCCGAGGTCGCGGTCCTGCGGGCGCAGCCAGACGGTGTAGCCGAAGGTGCTCGCGTAGAGCAGTGCGCGCTGCAGCACCTGCGTGTCGGCGAGCGGCACGTCGGCCTGGCTGAAGCCGATGCAGCCGGCCTCGGTGAGTTCGGCCATTTCGGTGAGCACGCCACCGGCGAGGTTGCGCGTGAGCGCGCCGAGCGGAAAGAGGCGCGCGCGCTGCAGCTTCTCGGCGCGGAACTTGAGCATTTCGACAAGGCCGGGCTCGTCGAGCACGGGGTCGGTGTCGGGCGGGCACACAAGGCTTGTCACGCCGCCGGCGATGGCCGCGGCCATTTCGCTCTCGAGCATGCCTTCGTGTTCGTACCCCGGCTCGCGCAGGCGCGCGGCGAGATCGACGAGACCGGGGGCGACTATGCAGCCCGTGGCGTCGATGGTGCGGTCGGCCTTGAAGCCGGCCGGCGTGTTGCCGATGCCGGCGATCTTGCCGTCGGCGATGGCGATGTCGGTCTTCTTGTCGGTGCCCGAGGCGGGGTCGATGACGCGGCCGTTGGTGATGAGAGTGTTCATGCTTCGTTACCCGCCACGATGCTCATGACGGCCATGCGGACTGCGATGCCGAAGGTGACTTGCGGAAGGATCACGCTCTGCTTGCCATCGACCACGGCGGAGTCGATCTCCACGCCGCGATTGATGGGCCCCGGGTGCATCACGATCGCATCCGGTTTCGCCAGTTGCAGCTTCTCGGGCGTGAGCCCGTAGGTCTTGAAGAACTCTTGCGACGAGGGCAGCAGCGCGCCGCTCATGCGCTCGTTCTGCAGGCGCAACATGATGATCACGTCGCAGTCCTTGATGCCTTCTTCGAGCGTGTGGCACACGCGCACGCCCATGCCGGCCATGTCGCCGGGCACGAGGGTCTTGGGGCCGACCACGCGCACTTCGGCGCAGCCGAGCGTCGTCAATGCATGGATGTCGGAGCGCGCCACGCGCGAGTGCAGCACGTCGCCGACGATCGCGACCGTGAGGTTCGCGAAGTCTTTCTTGTAGTGGCGGATCGTGTACATGTCGAGCAGCCCCTGCGTCGGGTGCGCGTGGCGGCCGTCGCCGGCGTTCACCACGTGCACATGCGGCGCGACGTGCTGTGCGATCAGGTAGGGCGCGCCCGATTCGCTGTGGCGCACCACGAACAGGTCGGCCGCCATGGCGCTCAGGTTGGCAATGGTGTCCAGCAGCGACTCGCCCTTGGTGGCCGAGGAGCGCGCGATGTCCAGGTTGATGACGTCGGCCGACAGGCGCTTGGCCGCGATCTCGAAGGTGGTGCGGGTGCGCGTGCTGTTCTCGAAGAACAGGTTGAAGACGCTCTTGCCGCGCAGGAGCGGCACCTTCTTCACCTCGCGGTCGCTCACGCTCGTGAAGTTGGCGGCGGTATCGAGGATGTGCGTGACGATGTCCTTGGGCAGGCCTTCGATCGACAGCAGGTGGATGAGCTCGCCGTTCTTGTTGAGCTGCGGATTTCGCTTGTAGAGCATTACTTGCTTTCCTCCACCTTGAGGCTGAACGAACCGTCGTCGGCGCGGGCCAGAGCCAGCAGTTGGGTGTCGGGCAGGGTGAGCTTGGCGGCCGCGAAATCGGCGGCCACCGGCAGCTCGCGCCCGCCGCGATCGACCAGCACCGCGAGCCGCACGCAGGCTGGGCGGCCGAAGTCGAACAGCTCGTTGAGCACCGCGCGGATGGTGCGGCCGGTGTAGAGCACGTCGTCGAGCAGCAGCACGTCGGTGCCGTTCACGTCGAAGGGGAGCGAGGTCTGCGCGCTGGCCGAAAGGCCGCGGCGCGCGAAGTCGTCGCGGTGCATGGCCGAGGAGATGACGCCGGGCGCGCCGGGCAGGCCCAGGTCTTTTTGCAGCCGCTCGACGAGCCAAGCGCCGCCGGAGGTGATGCCGACCAGCTTGGTTTCGGGGCGCAGCAGCGCCTTCACGCCGGCCAGGAGGCCCGTGTAGAGCCCTTCGGCATCGGGAATGGCGGAAATGGAACTCACGGGAGACTCCTCAAAAATTGCTCCAGGATGATGCAGGCCGAAGCGGCGTCGGCGTCTCTGGCGCCGGAAGACAGCGCCTCGGTCGTGCTGTAGCGCTCGTCGACCTCGAACACCTGCAGGTTGAAACGGCCGCGCAACTGGCGCGCGAACTTCTGCGCGCGGCGGGTGTTCTCGTGCGGGGCGCCGTCGGGGTGGTAGGGCACGCCGATCACCAGGGCGTCGGGCTGCCATTCCTTGATGCGGGCCTCGACCTGCGCGAAGCGGGCATCGCCCTCGGCCTTGATGGTGGCCTGCGGGGTGGCCGATTGAAGCAGCCGGTTGCCGCTGGCCACGCCCGTGCGCTTCAGGCCGAAATCGAAGGCCAGGAAGGTCTGGAAATGGGGCGGGACGGGAACAGATGAGGACGCAGCACTGTCGGACATCGCCGGTCCACTCACAGGGGGCCGCCGCGCACGGCCGCCCGAAGCGGCCGGCCCGCCCCCGGTAGGGGGTTGGCGAAGCGACACGAAGTGCGCGAAGACTGGGGGCGAGCCGAGGTCATCATGCGTGTCCGGCGTCGGGGGAGAGCTTCCAGGCTTCGAGGCCCAGCAACATCAGCGCCTTGTCGTAGCGCTGCTCGATCGGGGTGTCGAAGATCACGGCCGGATCGGCGCTCACGGTGAGCCAGCTGTTCTCGGCCAGTTCCGATTCGAGCTGGCCCTCGCCCCAGGCCGAATAGCCCAGCGAGACCAGCACCTTGCGGGGGCCGGCGCCGGTGGCCAGGGCCTCCAGCACGTCCTTGGAGGTGGTCATCTCCAGGCCGCCGGGAATGGTCATGGTCGAGGCGTAGACCGATTCTTCGGGCTTCTCGGCATGGGCGAAGACCGGCTCGTGCAGCACGAAGCCGCGCTCGGTCTGCACCGGGCCGCCCTGGAAGACGGGCGCTTCGCCCAGCTCGGGGCGGGACAGGTGCAGCTCGATCTTCTCGAACAGCACCTTCAGGTTGATGTCGCTGGGTTTGTTGATCACCAGGCCGAGCGCACCGCGCTCGCTGTGTTCGCAGAGGTACACGACGCTGCGGTTGAAAGTTTTGTCTTCCATCCCGGGCATCGCTATCAAAAAGTGATGCGTGAGGTTCATCGGGGCAGAATCGGCGGCCATATGCCACCCATTTTACTGGCCGTCGACAAGACCTATCCCAAGGGGCTCATGTGGTTCCGCCGCGACCTTCGCGTGGACGACAACGCAGCGCTCTACCGCGCCCTTCGCGCCTGCCGCCAGGTGGTCTGCGTTTTCGTGTTCGACAAGGCGATCCTGGACCCGTTGCCCAGCGCCGACCGGCGGGTCGAATTCATCCGCGAATCGCTGCTGGAACTCCAGGCGGAACTGGGCGCACTGAGCGGCGGGCTGATCGTGCGGCACTCGCACGCGGTGCAGGAAATCCCCGCGCTCGCGAGCGACCTGGGCGTGCAGGCCGTGTTCGCCAACCGCGACGACGAGCCCGATGCGCTGGAGCGCGACGCCAAGGTGCTAGGCGCGCTGGCCAACGCGGGCATCGCCTTTCACACCTACAAGGACTCGACCGTCTTCGACCGCGACGAGGTGCTGACCAAAACCGGCCAGCCCTACACCGTGTTCACGCCCTACAAGCGGGCCTGGCTCGCAAAGGTGGATTCGTTCTTTCTCAAGCCCTACCCGGTGCGCGGCCACGCCGATGCGCTGGTTCCGCCGCCGCAGGCCTACCGCGAGCCGATGCCCTCGCTGGGCGAATTGGGCTTCGAGAAGACCAACCTCTCGGCGCTGGAGATCCCGACCGGCTCGCTCGGCGCCGGCGTGCTGTTCGAGGATTTCTTCGAGCGCATCGACCGCTACGACGAAGCGCGCAATTTCCCCGCCGTGCGCGGCCCCAGCTACATGGGCGTGCACCTGCGCTTCGGCACGGTGTCGATCCGCCAGGTGGCGAGCGTGGCGCACCAGCTCTCGCTGCAGGGCAACGCGGGCGCGGCGACGTGGCTGAGTGAACTGATCTGGCGCGACTTCTACTTTCAGATCCTCACGCACTTCCCGCACGTCCACAAGGACGGCGAATCCAAGAGCTTCCGCCCCGAGTACGACAAGATCCAGTGGCACCACGGCAAGCATGCCGACCAGCTCCTCGACGCCTGGTGCGAGGGCCGCACCGGCTATCCGCTGGTCGATGCGGCCATGCTGCAGATCAACCAGAGCGGCTACATGCACAACCGCCTGCGCATGGTGGTGGCGAGCTTCCTCTGCAAGGACCTGGGGCTGGACTGGCGCCGGGGCGAGCGCTACTTCGCGCTGCACCTGAACGACTTCGAGCTGGCCTCCAACAACGGCGGCTGGCAATGGGCGAGCTCCAGCGGCTGCGATGCGCAGCCCTACTTCCGCATCTTCAACCCGGTGACGCAGAGCGAGCGCTTCGACCCCGAGGGCAAGTTCATCCGCCGCTACCTGCCGCAGCTCGCGCGGCTGTCGAACGCGGCGATCCATGCGCCGTGGACGGCATCGCCGGTCGAACTGGAGGCGGCGGGCATCAAGCTGGGCGAGACCTATCCCTTGCCCGTGGTGGACCATGCCGAGGCGCGCGAGAAGACGCTGCAGCGCTACGGCGTGGCGCGGGCCAAGGCGCTGCAGAAATAGAAAAAGGCCCCGAAGGGCCTTTCTCTGGATGAGCGCCGGAGCGCGTCAGGCTGCGGCTGCCAGCGTCGGCTCGGTCGTGTACGCACGCACCAGGCGCAGCAGTTCCTCTTCCGAGTAGGGCTTGCCCAGGTAGTGGTTCACGCCCAGCGTGCGCGCGTAGTCGCGATGCTTCTCGGCGATGCGCGAGGTGATCATGATGATCGGCAGCTCGGCCAGCGCGGCATCGGCGCGGATGTTGCGGGCCAGGTCGAAGCCGTCCATGCGCGGCATTTCGATGTCCGACAGCACCACCGACGGACGCTCCTGCTGCAGCCGTTCGAGCGCCTGCAGGCCGTCGGCCGCGAGCGACACGCGATAGCCTTCGCGCTGCAGCAGACGCTGCGTCACGCGGCGCACGGTGATGGAGTCGTCCACCACCAGCACCAGCGGCACTTGCGGCGCCACCGGGGCCAGCACCGGCATCGGAACCTGCGGTGCGTCCTGGTCGGCCGTGGCCGACGCGGCGTGCGCCGGCGCCACCAGCGCGGCGGCCTGGCGCTGGCGCGCCTGTTCGCCGTGCACTGCCGCGAGCGCCACCGGGTTGTAGATCAGCGCCACAGCACCCGAGGCCAGCACCGAGATGCCGGCGAGACCGGGCAGCCGCGCGAGCTGCGGGCCGAGGTTCTTCACCACGACTTCCTGGTTGCCCAGCACTTCGTCCACGTGCAGCGCGACGCGCTGTGCCGCGCTTCGCACGATCACGAGGGTGTTGTTCTTGGCACCGGCATGCCCGCTGCGGGCCGAGGCCTGCAACAGCGCGCCGGCCCAGTAGAACGGCACCTGTTCGCTGCCGAACGGATGGCTGTTGTGCAGATAGGCCGCTTCCAGGTCGGTGCCGCTCACGCGCTGAACCAGTTCCACGAGGTTCGACGGAACGCCGATCGACACGTCGCCGGCACGCAGCATCACCACGTGCGTCACGGCGGTGGTCAGCGGCAGCACCAGCTTGAAGGTGGTGCCCTGGCCGGGCGTGCTGTGCGTTTCGATGCGGCCGCCGAGCGCCGCGATCTGCGCGCGCACCACGTCCATGCCGATGCCGCGTCCGGACAGCTCGGAGACCTGTCCAGCCGTCGAAAAGCCGGGCTTGAAGATCAGCTCGGTGGCTTCTTCGGGCGTGAGTTCCTGGTCGCTCGCCAGCAGGCCGAGTGCGCGTGCGCGCTCGGCAATCCGTTTCTGGTCGAGGCCGGCGCCGTCGTCGCGGAAGCTCACCGAGACGTCGTTGCCTTCGTGGTGCAGGTCGATGACGATGAGGCCGCTGGCTTCCTTGCCGGCCTTCTCGCGCGCCGCCGAATCCTCGATGCCGTGCGCCACGCAGTTGCGCAGCAAATGCTCGAAGGCGGGCGTCATCCGGTCCAGCACGCCACGGTCCATTTCGATGGAGCCGCCGACGATGTCTAGCCGCACCTGCTTGCCGGTGTCCTTCGACGCCTGGCGCACCACGCGGTAGAGGCGGTCGGAAATGCCTTCGAACTCCACCATGCGCGTGCGCAGCAGGCCGCGTTGCAGTTCGCGGGTCTGGCGGGCCTGGACGCTCAGGTCGTCTTCCGTCGCCTGCACCGTCTTTTGCAGCGTGCGCTGCACGGTGGCCACGTCGTTTACCGACTCGGCCATCATCCGCGTGAGTTCCTGCACGCGGGTGAAGCGGTCGAACTCGAGCGGGTCGAAGCTCTGCTGCGAATCCTTGGCTTGCGCGAGACGCGACTGCATCTGGCTTTCGGCCTGCACTTCGATGTCGCGCAGCTGCTGGCGCAGGCGGTCCAGGTTGCCCGTGAGGTCGGACAGCGATCCGCGCAGCTGGCCGAGTTCGGCTTCGAGGCGCGAGCGCGTGATGATGACCTCGCCGGTCTGCGCGACCAGGCGGTCGAGCAGTTGCGTGCGGATGCGCACGGCCTGGCCCGATGCAGCGCGCAGCGGCGCGAGCAAGGCGGGCGCCGGACGCGGCTGCAGCATCGTGACGGCCGGGCCGGCGGCATCTTCCGACGCATCGGCGACCGGAGCGGCTTCTTCGTCGTTCGCCGGCACGCCGCCTTCGGGCGCCACCTGAACCAATTGGATGGCCGGCGAAGGCGCGGTGGCCGCGGCAACGAGTTGGGCCATCTCGACCTGCGTGGCATCGTCGGCCGCGCGCAGCGCGTCGAAGGTGGCTTGCAGGGCATCGAGGCGGGCCAGGAGCTTTTCAATGTCGGCCCGCTCGGCGCCCTGGGAGCCCAGGACTTCGATCTCGGACTCCATGCGGTGCGCGCGTTCGCCCAGGCGCATGGCGCCGGCCAGTCGCGCACTGCCCTTGAGCGTGTGCAGCGTGCGCAGCACCGAGGCGCGCGGCGCGCTGTCGTCGGGATGGTGCGACCACTGGCGAAGCGCTTCGCCCAGTTGAGGCAGCAGGTCGGCGGCTTCTTCCTCGAAGATCGGGAAGAGGTCGGCATCGACCGCATCGGCCAGGTCGATGGCGTCTTCGGAATCGTCCAGCGCCACGTCGGCGATGCCGTCGCTGGTGGACACGATCTGCTGGAACGGCCGGACTTCGCTGCGCACGGCGGCTTCGAGCGGCATGGGGGCTGCCGCGATGTCGCGCAGCGCCTGCAGCGTGCCTTCGGCCGGATCGCGCAGGAACCCCACGGCGAACTGGTGCAGCAGGCGACGCAGCTCGTCGGCCGCGGCGACCAGCACCACGCCCTGTTCACGCGTGCCGCTGCCCTGCATCTGCAGATGCTGCAGCGCCGATTCGAGCAGGCGCGCCATCCCCGAGAGGCTGTGGAAGCCGACGGTGGCCGAACTGCCGGCCAGCGAATGCGCCAGCGCAATGGTCGAGTCGGGCAGGCGCTCGTGCGATTCGAGTGCCCATTCGCCGACGTCGGTGGCCAGTTGCCTGGACCATTCGTCGGCTTCGTTGAGGTAGACGTTGTAGAGCGCGATGCCGATGCGCAGCGGGCCGATCACCTTGACTTGGTCTTCGGCGCTGGCGGAGGCGGAGAGTTCTTCTTCCGCCACTTCCGCGACTTCCGCAACTTCCACGGATTCCGTCACCTCGATGGCTTCCACCGTCTCGACGGACTCGTGTGCGGCAACAGGCTCCGGCGTTTCTTCTTCGGCCACGATGGCCGGCGGCTCGGCGGGCGCTTCGACCGGGGCCTCTACCGCAGCCACGGCTGCGGGTTCGGGCTCCGGCTCAAGAGTCAGTTCCAACTCGGGCAGCGCCTCCAGCGGAGGCAGGGCCATGTCGTCGGCCTTGGGCTCGTTCGCCGGCACGGGCAGCGGGTTCAGGTCCCAGGCGAAGTCCGGCAGGCTGGTGGCGGTCGGCACCGTCGCCTCGATGCTCGCTTCGGGCTCGACGGACTTGGGCTGCGCAGCGGCCGGCTCGGCAGGCGCCGGCGTCTTCGCGGGCGCCAGGAAATCGAAATCGTCACCGGTGGGCAGCGCCTCCAGCGGTGCGGGCGAGGTGGGCTGCTTCGTCTCGAAATCGATGAAGTCGGTGGAGGTGAAGTCGTCGTCCGCCTCAGCGGACACGGGCTTCTGCGGCTCTTCTTCGAGCGCGGGCAGTTCGGGGAACGGCTCGGGCGCGGCCTGCACCGGGAGATCCGGCAGGAACGACAGATCGGGCAGCGGCGGCAGCTCGGGTTCGGCGGCGATGTGGCGGGCAGCCACGGCCAGTTGCTCGGCGTCGGCCACGCGCACCGGCGGCGGCACGGGTTCGCCGGCCATCAGCGCATCGGCCACGCGGCTGAACGGGCCGGCCTGCCAGGAATGCGATTCGCCCGAGGCGATGGCTTCGACCCACTGGCCGAAGTCGCGCAGCGTGCGTTCGGTGGCCGACAGCATCTCCGGCGTGGCGGGACGCTGGTCGGCCAGCCAGGTGTTGAGCACCTGCTCGAGCGACCAGGCGGCATCGCCGAAGTCGGTGAGGCCGACCATGCGCGAGCTGCCCTTGAGCGTGTGGAACGCACGGCGCAGGATGGTGAGCTCTTCGATGTCGTCCGGATGGCTGCCCAGTTCGGTGATGGCGGCCAGGCCGTTGTGCACCACCTCGCGGGCCTCGTCCAGGAAGATGTTCTGGAGGTCGTCTTCTTCCAGCTCGGTGACTTCGGTGTCGGGCAGTGCGCCCGGTCCGGTGATCTTGGAGGTCCAGCTCTCGGCCTTGCGGCTGAATTCCTCGAGCGGCGTCGGCTTGGTCTTCTTGGCGGGCGTGGCGAGCGCAGCGAGCTTCGAGGCGATCTGTGCGTCGACTTCCTCGATGCTGAGCACGGGTTCGGCCGCGGGGGCCGCAACGTCGCCTTCGTGGCTGTCGGCGGCCTGGCGGCCCATCAGCGGCTTGAGTTCGCCGGCCTCGGTGTCGAACACGAACAGGCGCTTGGCCAGCGCGGGCTGGTAGCCCAGCATGTCGATCAGGAAGCCCAGCGCGCCCAGGTTGTTGCCGAGCGCGTCGAAGCCGGCCATTTCCTCGGCGGGCGAGGTGCTGACCAGCATGGCCTCGACGTCGTCGCGCATGCGCTGCACGGTGAGCGCCGCCTGGTCGAGGCCGAGCACGGAGAACACGCCGCGCATCTGCATCAATTGCGTCGGCACGGTGCGCAGCAGCCCCTTTTCGGCGGGACGGCGGAAGTACTGGTCGAGCGACTTCTCGAGTTCGCTCAGGTGGCTGCGCAGCTCGTCGACCACGGTGCCCATGGTCTGGCGATCGCTCACGCGGCGGTACAGATCTTCCATCCACGGCTCGAGCGGCTCGGAATGGCCGCCCGCGCGCACGCGTTCGATGCGGCCCGCGAGCTGCAGCGTGCGGGAGGTGAGCTGCGGATCGCTCGGATCGAGGTCTTCGAGCGCGGCTTCCAGGTACAGCACCGAGGTGGCGACTTCCATCGCCAGTTCGGTGTCGGGCGGCTGGCCCGACTTGACCGAGGCCTCGACGGCATGCGACAGCGCCTCGACCATCGGCAGGCTCGGCGGATGCAGCTTCTGCAGCGATTCGCCCAGCTGCGCGAAGGTGTCGGCCACCTGGCGCGTGCGGGTGATGTCGCCGCCCGAGAGCGCCGACCACATTTCCTTGGCGGTCTCAATGCGCTTGCGGGCCTGCGTGAGCACCAGCGGATCGAAACGGCCGAACTGCTCGACGGTGTAGTCGATGTGCTGCTCGTGGGCGACGCCCCAGGCGCTGCGCACGGTGCGCAGCGTGGCGGCTTCGTCGCGGGCGGTGGGCACGGCCTGCGCGCAGAAGAACAAAAGGTCCTGGCCGAGACGGTCGGACACCAGGCTGTCGCCGCGTGCCAGCGTGGCGTACTGCAGCAGCACGCGCGTGGCGGCGCGCTTCACATACGAATCGGCGGGAATGAGGCCGAGCGACAGGGCTTCGAAGAAGCCCGCGGCCAGCGTCCAGAAGCTGGCGACGCGGGGCAGCAGCGCGCCGCGTCCGAGCCCCAGGCACAGGCCCTGCAGGCGCTGTGCGGCCTGCACGTCGCCGACCTTGACCAGCTGCAGCACTTCGCGGTCGAGCCGCGAGCGCACGGCCGGGTCGTAGGCAACGGCGGCTTGCGTGAGCGCGGGCTTGACCTCGACCCAGCGCCAGGCGGTGCTCCAGAGATCGGCCGGATGAACGCGCTCGTTGCCGCCCAGTTCCAGCACATCGCGGTATTGGGGAAAGAGCGCGACCGACGACACGGACTTGCCGGCCAGCAGCGCACTGAGGAAATCGGTGACGGCGAAGCCGGCACGCTCGATCTTCAGCACGGCGCTGTCGGTGCAGCGCTGCGGTTCGGCAATGAAGCCCTGCACCGCGAATTCGATGGCGCCGAGCACCAGCGCGGGCGACGAATGCCCGACCATCTGCAGCGCACCGACGGCCTGGTGCAGTTGCTGGCGGGCCATCTGCAGCGGGCCGCTTTCGGGCTCCGTTGCACTGCCCACGTCGCGCACGAAGCGCCGCAACGACTTGCCCACACCGTCGAGGGATTTCTGGATTTCTCCCAGCACCCAGGCCAGCGGCCCGAGGTCTTCGGTGGCCGGCAGGTTGCCGGCGATGGGGGCCGTGGCAGGGGTTTGAATCGACACGTGGTTGCTCGCCGTTCTTATCTATCTGTTGTCGTCAGGCAATCTTGAAACGGGCTACCGAGCGGCGCAGTTCTTCCGCCATCTGCGAGAGCTCGCGCACCTGCTGGGCCGTGGTCCGCGTACCTTCACCGGTCTGCTCGGTCACCGCAAAAATGTGCTGGATGTTGGCAGCCACCACGTTGGCCGAATCGGCTTCGCGGGAGGCGGACTGCGAAATCTGCTCGATCAGCTCGGCGAGGCGGCGCGACACGCGGTCAATCTCGGTCAGCGCGGTACCCGCGTTGTCGGACAGCTTGGCCCCTTCGACCACACCCTGCGTGGAACGCTCCATGGCGCCCACCGCATCCTGGGTGTCGGTCTGAATCGCCTTCACCAGCGCCGAAATCTGGCGCGTGGCGTCTGCGGAGCGTTCGGCCAGTCGCTGAACTTCTTCCGCCACCACCGAGAAGCCTCGACCGGCTTCACCGGCCGATGCGGCCTGAATGGCGGCATTAAGGGCCAGCACGTTCGTCTGTTCGGTAATGTCCGAGATCAGCTCGGTGATTTCGCCAATCTCCTGCGACGACTCGCCCAGGCGCTTGATCCGCTTGGAGGTTTCCTGGATCTGGTCGCGGATGGAGTTCATACCGCCGATGGCGTTCTGCACGGCCTGCAGGCCCGACGATGCGGCTTGCAGCGACTGGCGCGCCACCGTGGCGGACTCTTGCGCCTGCGTGGACACACCGTTGATTCGCTCGGCCATGGTCAGCACCGACTGGCCGGTTTCGCGAATCTCGCGCAGCTGTTCGGTCGAGGCGGCCAGCAGTTCGGTCGAGGTGTTTTCCACCTGCGACGTCGTCTGCGCCACGCGGGTCGCCGTGTTCTGCACGTTGCCCACCAGCAAACGCAGTTCTTCCACCGTGTAGTTCACCGAGTCGGCGATGGCGCCGGTGATGTCTTCCGTCACGGTCGCTTCCTGCGTCAGGTCGCCTTCGGCCACTGTCTGCAGTTCGTTCATCAGCCGAAGAATGGCGGCCTGGTTGGCGTTGTTGATGCGGCCGGCTTCTTCCGAAGTCTGCTCGGCGGCCAGACGCTCGCGTTCGGCGTTGGCGGCACGTTCGCGGCCTTCGCGCACCTGCACGAAACCGATGGCGCCGGCGAATGCCAGGGCGGCCAGCGACAGCACGAACAGCAAGACGATCGTTCCGGCGCCCAGACCCGTGCGGGCGGACAGCTTGTCCTGCAGGTCGCCCAGCGACTTACGCAGCGGCTCGCTGTCGGTCAGGATGGAAGCCTGCGCTTCGCGCGCCGCCACCAGACCCTGCAGGTTGCCCAGAATGGCGGAAGCCTGCGTGCGCATCTGCTCGTAGGTCTTCAGGATGGCTTCGAGCTGCTGGCGCGTCTGCGGATCCTTCGAGCCGGGGAAGCGCTGCTGCGCATTGCCGTCGAGCAGGCCGCGGGTGGTTTCTTGGAAGGTGTTCAGGTCCTTGCCCAGCAGGAACACGGCGTCGGGGTTCACACCCTCGACCGTGAAGAATTCGTTGGTCGACTTGCCGATGCGCTGCGTCAGCATCACGAGCTGGCCGGCGGCCGAGATTTCGGGCAGCGTGGCGTTCTGCTGCATCTTCAGCGACGCGACGGTTTCCGTCATTTCGAGCAGCGTGGACGACTGCTGGTTGATGTCGCGCAAGGCGGCGCCCACCTGGGTCAGGATCTGGCGCTGGGCCAGCACGGCCTTGGCGCTGGTGTCGGCACGTGCAACGAGGGGATTGATCTTGTTCATCTCCTCGTCGTACTGGTTGCCCACGCGCTCCAGGCGCAGGGAATCGTCGCCGTTGGTGAGGCCTGCGACGCGACGCGAGAGGTCGTCGGCGCTGTCCTTCACTTCGACGAACGCCGAGGCGCTGCCGACGAGGGCCTGGGAGATCGACTTGGCCAGGCGCTGCGACTGCATCAGCGACTGGCCGGTGGCCGCCACCTGCTGTGCGAGGCGTTCCGAGCGAAGAATGGCGGAGCCGGCCACCAGGAGCAGCAGCAACACCGTGACGGCCAGCAGGATCGCCAGGATCCGCTGCTGCTTTGCCTGGCTGGAGCCCGATCGGCCTGCGGCCGGGACGGCATCGAGCGCCGCCGCGTCGAGCGCGTCGGGGTTCTCGCCGCCGGTCAGGCCGTCGCCATCGGCGAAGCCGGTGGGCGCGGGCGCGACGGGCGACGAGCTTTCGCCCTTCCTCGCGATGCGCACGGTTTTCTCGTCCGGAACCTGAACCGTATCGACATCGTCGAGCGATATCGAACCGGAGCCGTCGACGCGGGCCTTGTCGTTCCCGTTGCTCACGGGCAGTAATTTCTTGAACTTGTCGGCGATCGAGCTCACGGTCGGTCCTTCAGGTGGTTGCCAGTGCTGCGTGCCAAGGCACTACGCACCAATACTCAAAAACTGGGGTTGCTGCGAAAGCGCTTGCAGGTTGACTTCCTGCCAGCGCTCTCCTGCTGCGTCGGTGTACAGATGCCCATGCCACGCAGGTGCTTCTGCGCCCGGAGCTTCGGAGGCCGTGAAGGCCTCCGCGCCCCGCAACCCCGCCAGTCGGTCGACCAGCAATGCGCAGTTGACTTCGAGCAGCTCGTTGAATGCAACGAGCCGCGATTGGATGCGCGCCGCCTCGGTGGCGGCCAGTGCCCCGGACCCGCCGGTGGCGAAGCCCGAAAGCTGGACGACGCCATAGAGGCCGCCGCGCAGGTTGGCGACGCCGAGGAACCACGGCGCCGTGTAGGGCACGGGCTGCGGCGGCGTCCAGGGAAAGATTTCGCCGGCGTGCCCCAGCGGGAAGAGGTACTTGCCCTCGCCCGCCTCGACGGCAAGCCACGTCGCGGCCACGCCTGTCGTGCGCGCAGCCTGCAGACGGCTTGCAAGCCGGGACTGGAAGGCTCTCAGTGCGTCGCGATTCGCCATGGACTCAGCCGACTCCTGCTCAGGCCAGCGCGCTGATCTTGGACATCAGATCGGCCGCGTTGACCGGCTTCACGATGTAGTCGCGTGCGCCCTGGCGCATGCCCCAGACACGATCGGTTTCCTGGTTTTTGCTGGTGCACAGGATGATCGGGATGGCCGCGTACTTCGGGTCGCGGGCGATGGCGCGCGTGAGCTGGAAGCCGTTCTGGCCGGGCATGACCACGTCCATGAGGATCAGGTCGGGCTGGTCTTCTTCCAGGCGGCGCATCGCGTCGTCGGCGTTTTCGGCCGTCTTCACGGCGAAGCCGTTCTTCTGGAGGAGGTCGGTCAGAAACACCAGTTCAGTCTTGGAGTCGTCGACGACGAGGATTTTTCGAATAGGCATTACTGCACTTCCTGTTGAACGATGCCAAACTGCTGCACGGCCTGCAGCAGCTGGTCTTTGGTGAAAGGTTTGGTCAGGTAGTCTTGCGACCCGACCATGCGGCCGCGGGCCTTGTCGAATACACCGTCTTTCGAAGACAGCATGACGACCGGAACCTTGGAGAAATGGGCGTTGCGCTTGATGATGGCGCACGTCTGGTAGCCATCGAGACGCGGCATGAGGATGTCGCAGAAAATCAGATGGGGCTTGTGGTCGTTAACCTTGGAGAGCGCATCGAAACCGTCTTCCGCCAGAAGAACCTCGTGCCCACCCTGCTTCAGAAAAATCTCGGCACTGCGCCGGATGGTGTTGCTGTCATCGATGACCAGCACCTTGTAACCTGATCCATTCGGGCCCATTGCAAACGCTCCTGCTCATGAGACTTGGATGCCCGCCGCGCCGTACATCGACGCAGATCGCGTAGCCCTATGCCAATCTTCAGATTTCAACCATTTCGAAGTCTTCCTTGCGTGCACCGCACTCAGGACAGGTCCAGTTCATCGGAACATCGGCCCAGGCCGTGCCTGCCGCGATCCCGTCTTCCGGTACACCAACCGCTTCGTCATAGATCCACCCACAAATCAGGCACATCCAAGTTTTCGTATTCATCGGAGCTTAAAGTCCTTGTTCATTAAATGCAACGAGTGTATCTATGCGTATCTCACTGGCGAGCGATAAACGTCGCGCCTATGCCACCATCCAGGGGATTCCGCCCGGCGTATGACCATCTACTTACTTCCAGCAGACAACGCCCGCAAACCGGGCGATCTTAACGACCCCTCGCAGGACGCCGAAGCGCTCGCCGAACGCGACCTGAATCCGCCCTGCGTGCTGGTCTTCAATGCCAGCGACCCGAGCGGTGCCGGCGGCCTGGGCGCCGACGCCCTCGCCATGGCGTCGGTGGGCGCACACATTCTGCCCGTGGTCACCGGCGCCTACGCCCGGGACACGGCCGAGATATTCGACCATTTCGCGTTCGACGAGGAGGCCATCGCCGAGCAGGCGCGGGCCATCCTGGAGGACGTGGAAGTCCAGCTGATCAAGGTGGGTTTCGTCGGAACGCCCGACGCCCTGAGCACGATCGCCGAGACCGCCTCCGACTACCCGGAAGTGCCCGTGGTGGCCTACATGCCCAACCTTTCCTGGTGGGACGAGAACCAGATCGAGGCCTATCTGGACGCGTTTCGCGAGCTCGTTTTGCCCCAGACGACAGTGTTGGTTGGAAACCACAGTACGCTCTGGCGCTGGCTGCTTCCGGACTGGAGCGGCGAGCGGGCGCCCGGTGCGCGCGACATCGCCAAGGCCGCCGGAGAGTTCGGCGTGCCCTACACGCTGGTCACCGGCATGGTGCTGCCCGACCAGTTCATCGACAACGTGCTGGCCTCGCCGCAGTCGGTTCTCGCCAATGAGAAGTACGAGCGGCTCGAAGCGGTTTTCGCCGGCGCGGGCGACACGCTCTCGGCGGCGCTGGCCGCCCTGCTCGCGAGCGGCACCGACCTCGTGGCCGCGACGAGCGAAGCCCTCGCCTACATGGACCGGTGCCTGGACGCGGGTTTCCGCCCCGGCATGGGCCACGTGCTGCCCGATCGCCTGTTCTGGGCCGAGCCCGAGGACGACGAAGAAGACGACGACCCCGACGCGCCCCAAGACTTCGCCCTCCCCCCTCACGACACCCGACACTGAAATGTTGCTCGCCCCCAGGCTGCCCGCACTTCGTGTCGGTTCGCCAACCCCCTACCGGGGGCGGGCCGGCCGCTTCGGGCGGCCGTGCGCGGCGGCCCTCCCCTGAAAACCCTCCCCTTCGCTGCGATGCATACCCCTGACAAAAACGACATTCTTTTCGAGCGCGCCCGCGCCGTGATCCCCGGCGGCGTGAACTCGCCCGTGCGCGCCTTCAAGGCCGTCGGCGGCACGCCGCGCTTCATCCAGCGCGCCCAAGGCGCCTATTTCTGGGACGCCAACGGCAAGCGCTACATCGACTACATCGGCTCCTGGGGTCCGATGATCCTGGGCCATGGCCACCCCGCCGTGGTCGAGGCGGTGCAGAAGGCCGTGCTCGAAGGCTTCTCGTACGGCGCCCCCACCGAGCGTGAGATCGAACTGGCCGAGGCCATCCTCGCGCTGGTGCCCTCCATGGAAATGGTGCGGCTCGTGAGCTCGGGCACCGAGGCCGCGATGAGCGCCCTGCGCCTGGCGCGCGGCGCCACCGGCCGCAAGAGCATCATCAAGTTCGAAGGCTGCTACCACGGCCATGCCGACGCGCTGCTCGTGAAGGCCGGCTCCGGCCTCGCCACCTTCGGCAACCCGACCTCGGCCGGCGTGCCGCCCGAGGTGGTGCAGCACACCATCGTGCTCGAGTACAACAACCTGCAGCAGCTCGAAGAGGCCTTCTCGCTGCACGGCAACGACATCGCCTGCCTGATGATCGAGGCCATCGCCGGCAACATGAACTTCGTGCGCGCCACGCCCGAATTCGCCAAGCGCTGCCGCGAGCTCTGCACGCAGCATGGCGCGCTGCTGATCTTCGACGAGGTGATGACCGGTTTTCGCGTCGGCCTGCACGGCGCGCAGGGCGTGCTCGGCATCAAGCCCGACCTCACGGTGCTCGGCAAGGTCATCGGCGGCGGCATGCCGCTCGCAGCCTTCGGCGGTCCGCGCGCCATCATGGAACAGCTCGCGCCGCAGGGGCCGGTCTACCAGGCCGGCACGCTGTCGGGCAATCCGGTGGCCACGGCCTGCGGGCTCGCCACGCTGAAGGAAATTGCCAAGCCCGGCTTCTACGAGGCACTCGGCAAGAAGACGCGCTCGCTGGTCGATGGCCTGAAGGCCGCGGCAGCCGCCGAAGGCCGGCCCTTCAACGCCGACAGCGAAGGCGGCATGTTCGGCTTCTTCCTCATGAAGGACCTGCCGCAAAACTATGCCACCGTGATGACAACCGACAACGCGAAATTCAATGCGTTGTTTCATGGTTTGCTCGATCGCGGCGTGTATATTGCCCCCGCGCTCTACGAAGCAGGCTTCGTGAGCGCAGCGCACGGGGAGGACGACATCGCAGCCACCATAGAAGCGGCACGAGAGATTTTCAAAACGCCCTAGTCCATGAACGCCCTGCGCCTGCTGCCGGTAGTGAGTGTCTCTCTTGCTCTTCTTCTACCCGGCCTGGCGCTTGCGCAGTCCGCCTTCGAGCCGAAGAACATCTGGGTCAACCCGGGCTTCTATTCGGCGCATTTCGACAGCGGCAAGGGCCTGGAAAATTCCAACTTCGGCCTGGGCTTCGAGTACCCGCTGAACGACACCTACCGCATCACGGCGGGTGCGTTCCACAACAGCGACCGCAGGCAGTCGCACTACATCGGGCTGTACGTGCTGCCCTTCGAGTTCTACGGCGTGAAGTTCGGCGCGGTGGTGGGCGGCTTCGACGGCTATCCCAACTACCGCGACGGCAACTGGTTCCCGGCGATCCTTCCGACGGCCGCCATCGAAGGCAAGAACTGGGGCCTGAACATCGCCTACGTGCCGACGATCAGGAACCGCCTGTACGGCGCCATCACCTTCCAGCTCAAGTACCGGTTCGGAGAATAGGCTCGCCCCCAGGCTCCGCGCACTTCGTGTCGCTACTCCTTCCCCCTACCGGGGGCAACACAAGCGGCCCGGCAAAGCCGGTTCCGCTGCGTTCTCGAAGAAACCGAAGAAAGCCCGCCCCTTCAATGCCGGAAGTGACGCACGCCTGACAGCACCATCACGACGCCGCGCTCATCGGCGGCATCGATCACTTCCTGGTCGCGCATCGAGCCGCCCGGCTGAATGACGCAGCTCGCGCCCGCATCCACCACCACATCGAGGCCGTCGCGGAACGGGAAGAAGGCATCGCTCGCCACGGCCGTGTCTTTCAGCGACAGGCCCGCGTGCTCGGCCTTGATGCTCGCGATGCGGGCCGAGTCTAGGCGGCTCATCTGGCCCGCGCCGACGCCCATCGTCATGCCGTCGGAACAGAACACGATCGCGTTGCTCTTCACGTACTTCGCGACCTTCCATGCGAACAGCAGGTCCTGCAGTTGCTGCGGCGTGGGCTGCTTCTTGCTGACCACCTTGAGGTCGCTCGCGGCGAGCTCGTGGTTGTCGGCGGTCTGCATGAGCAGGCCCGAGCCGACACGCTTCACATCCATCAGGTTGCGGCCGTTGTCCCAGTCGGTGGCGCCGCCCGGCGGCAGCGCGATCTCGAGCACGCGCACGTTGAGCTTGGCCTTGGTGGCCTGGAACACTTCGAGCGCCTCGGGCGTGTAGCCCGGCGCCATCAGCACTTCGACGAACTGCTTGTTGACGGCCTGCGCGGTGGCCAGGTCGACCGGCCGGTTGAAGGCGATGATGCCGCCGAAGGCCGAGGTCGGGTCTGTCTTGAAGGCCTTGGCGTAGGCCTCGTTCGCGTCCTTGCCCACGGCCACGCCGCAGGGGTTGGCGTGCTTGACGATCACGCAGGCCGGCACGTCGAAGCTCTTGACGCATTCCCACGCCGCGTCGGCATCGGCGATGTTGTTGTAGCTGAGCTCCTTGCCTTGCAGTTGCCTGGCCGAGACGAGCGAGCCGGGCGCGGGATAGAGGTCGCGGTAGAACGCGGCCTGCTGGTGCGGGTTCTCGCCGTAGCGCAGGTCCTGCACCTTCACGAAGCGGCCATTGCTCTGCGCAGGGAAGAGCGAACGCGTCGGCGCGGGCTGGCCGATGCTGGCGTCGAAGTCGATGGCCGAGAGGTAGTCGCTGATCGCGCCGTCGTAGTCGGCGATGCGGTTGAATGCGGCCACCGAGAACGCGAACTTGGTCTTGTCGCTGAGCTTGCCGTCGGCCTTGAGTTCGGCGAGCGCCACGGGGTACTGCGCCGCATCGGTGAGCACGCCCACGTCCTTCCAGTTCTTGGCCGCGCTGCGCACCATGGCCGGGCCACCGATGTCGATGTTCTCGATCGCGTCCTCCAGCGTGCAGCCGGGCTTGGCCACGGTCGACTCGAACGGGTAGAGGTTGACGATCAGGAGGTCGATGGTGTCGATGCCGTGTTCCTTGATCGCCGCCACGTGCGCGGGCAGGTCGCGCCGCGCGAGCAGGCCGCCGTGGATCTTGGGGTGCAGCGTCTTCACGCGGCCGTCGAGCATTTCGGGAAAGCCCGTGTGGTCGGCGACTTCGGTCACCGGCAGGCCGGCATCGGCCAGCAGCTTGGCGGTGCCGCCGGTGGACAGCAGCTTGATGCCCAGGGCATGCAGTGCTTGGGCGAATTCGAGGATGCCGGTCTTGTCGGAAACGGAGATGAGTGCGGTCTGAGCCATGGGTATGCCGTGAAGTTATTTCAAAAGTTTGTGCTCGACCAATTTCTTGCGGAGCGTGTTTCGGTTGAGGCCCAACCATTGCGCGGCCTTCGACTGGTTGCCTTCGGCGCGCGTCATCACGACGTCGAGCAGCGGCTTCTCGACCACGCGCACGAGCATCTCGTACATGCCGTCGGGTTCGGTGCCGCGCAGGTCGCGAAAGTAGCTGTCCAGACTGGTGCGCACGCAGTCCTCGATGTGTTTCTTGCTCATTGCTTCTTCTCTTCTTCTCTCAATCGACGGCGCAGGCCGCCTCCTCTTCACCGGACAGCTCTTCGGCCGCCTGGTGGGCGGGCATGCGGTCCATGCGGTCCGCAAGCCCGTCGAAATAGTCACCGACCGCGCGCAGCTGTTCGGCGCAGTCCTCGATGGTGTTCATACGGCCGCGGAACGCTTCGCCGTCGGGGAGCGTGCGCACGTACCAGCCGATGTGCTTGCGCGCGGTGCGCACGCCGCTGAAATCGCCGTAGAGCGCGTAGTGCTCCACCAGGTGATCGAGCAACAGGCGGCGCACCTCGGCGACCAGCGGCGGCGCGCGGTGCGTGCCGGTCTCCAGGAAGTGCGCGATCTCGCGAAAGATCCAGGGCCGGCCCTGTGCCGCGCGGCCGATCATCACCGCGTCGGCACCGGTGGCCGCGAGCACGTCGCGCGCCTTCTCGGGCGAATTGATGTCGCCATTGGCCACCACCGGCACGCGCACCGCGGCCTTCACTGCCGCGATGGTGTCGTACTCGGCGTGGCCCTTGTAGCCTTGCTCGCGCGTGCGGCCGTGCACGGTGAGCATCTGCACGCCGGCCGATTCGAAATCGCGCGCGAGCTTCACCGCATTGCGGTTGTCTTCGCTCCAGCCGGTACGCATCTTGAGCGTGACCGGCACGTTGAACGGTTGCGCCGCATCGACCACGGCCTGCACGATTTCAAGTGCCAGCGGCTCGTCGCGCATCAGCGCCGAACCCGCCCACTTGTTGCAGACCTTCTTGGCCGGGCAACCCATGTTGATGTCGATGATCTGCGCGCCGCGCTCGATGTTGTAGACCGTGGCCTCGGCCATCATGGCCGCATCGGTGCCGGCAATCTGCACCGCGATGGGGCCCGGTTCGCCGTCGTGATTCGCGCGGCGCGATGTCTTGAGCGTGCCCCAGAGTTCCTTGCGCGAGGTGACCATCTCGCTGACCGCATAGCCCGCACCGAGTTCGCGGCACAGCATGCGGAAGGGCCGGTCCGTCACGCCGGCCATGGGCGCGGCGAACAGGCGGTTTTCCAGCGTGTGGGTGCCGATCTGCAAGGTCATTGGGAAGGAGGCTGTGCGGTTCGGCTGCTGAAAAATGAGGCACGATTGTAGCCACCTGCGATTTCAGCGACTGAAACGATTTGCGCTCGCGGGACAGGCGTAAACACCAATGCTTCGCGGGGCTTTCTCCCACGTGGATGCGACGTAAGCGCTGCCTATACTCCGCCACCTTTTCGCCCCACCTCATGCAAGCCTGGCTCGACTCCCTCATGGCGCTTCTGGCGCTGCCGCAGTACGGCCTCTCGACGCTGTTCGTCGCCGCCTTCGTCTCGGCCACGCTCTTGCCCGTCGGCTCCGAGCCTTTTCTCTTCGGCCTGCTGAAGCTCAACCCGGACATGTTCTGGCCGGCGATCGCGGTGGCGACCATCGGCAACACGCTGGGCGGCGCGGTCGACTGGTGGATGGGCTACGGCGCGCACAAGGTCGCTGACAAATACTCGCACTCGAAACACCATGTGCGCGTGCTCGGGTGGCTCGAAAGGCTGGGGCCGAAGGCGTGCCTCTTGAGCTGGCTGCCGCTGGTGGGCGATCCGCTGTGCGCGGTCGCGGGCTGGCTCAAGCTGCCGTTCTGGCCGTGCCTCGGCTACATGGCCATCGGGAAGTTCCTGCGCTACGTCACGATGACGGTCGCGCTGCTGTACGTCTTCCCGTCCTGACGAGACTTCAGCCTCTCAGCTCAACAGGCCGTAGGGACCGCCGCGCTCCAGCGCACGCTTGTAGGCCGCACGCGCGTGGATGCGCTCCAGGTACGCCATCAGCTTCGGCCGCTTCGCATCGAGCCCGCCGCGCGCCTGCGCAGCTTCGATCACGAAACTCATCTGGATATCGGCGCCGCTGAATTCATCGCCGGCGAACCATTCGCTCTTGCCGAGTTCGGACTCCATGTAGCTCAGATGGCTCGCGATGTTCGGGTTGATGAAAGCGCCTTTGGTCTTGGCCGCGATGGCCTTGGCGATGGGCTTCGCGAAGAAGGGCATCTTCGTCGTCTCGATGCGGTCGAAGATCAGCTTGAGCAGAAGCGGCGACATCGCCGTGCCTTCGGCGAAATGCATCCAGTAGCGGTAGCGCAAAGCCTCCGGCGTGCCGGCCGCGGGCGCGAGGCGGCCGTGGCCGTAGCGCTCGATCACCGTCTCGATGATCGCGCCCGACTCCGCGAGCGTGAGGCCGTCGTCGGTCGTCACCACAGGCGACTTGCCAAGCGGGTGAATGGCTTTGAGCGAAGCGGGCGCCAACATGGTTTGCGCATCGCGCTGGTAGTGAGCGATCTCGTACGGCAGTTCGAGCTCTTCGAGCAGCCAGAGCACGCGCTGCGAGCGCGAATTGTTGAGGTGGTGAACGGTGAGCATGGCGCGGGCCTTGTGGAGGAATCGGGGCGCGCGCAGTCTAACCAACAGCAGCGACCACGGGGCTTTGACACCCACCGACACAGCGCGCCCGCCTACGGTGAACCGGAGGGCCGCTTCCTAGACTCATCCAGATGAAAAACTCCCTGCAGTCCTGGTCTTGGAAGCCCCTCGCAGCCGGCCTCTGGCTCGGCGCCCTGGCTTCGCACACGTGGGCGCTGCAACCCGAGGAAATCTTTCGCAAGGCATCGCCCGCGGTCTGGACCGTCAAGGGCGACCAGGGCAACAACAAGACCAGCGTCGGCAGCGCGGTGGCGGTCACGCCCGCGGCGCTGGCCACGGCCTGCCATGTGGTGAACGGCGCCATGTCGGCCACCGTGACGCAGGGCCAGGCCACCATCAAGATCAAGAGCATCCTGCGCGACCCCGATCCGTCTCGCGACCTGTGCGTGCTGATGACGGAAACGCCGCTGCAGTTGCCCGCCGTGCAGATCGCGCCAGTCGAAGGTTTGCGCGTCGGCCAGCGCGTGTTCGCCATCGGCAGCCCGCACGGACTCGAACTCACATTGAGCGAAGGTCTGATCTCCGCCTTGCGGCCCCGCTCGCAAGGCCAGTTGCCGATCATCCAGACCTCCGCGCCGGTGTCTTCGGGCTCGAGCGGCGGCGGGTTGTTCGATGAAGAAGGCCGGCTCGTCGGCGTCACCGACAGCGTGGCGCCCGGCGGCGCGAATCTCGGCTTTGCCTATCCGGCGCAGTGGGTGATGGAACTGCCGCAGCGCGTGATCGCGGAGATGACGAAGTGGCGCGAGCTGCTGAAGAACGTCGGCGTGACGCTCGGCCCCGACGGAGAACCCACGCCTTCAGGCCACGCCGACCTGGCCGATGAAGCCGGCCTGCCGGTCGTCGGCGCCGACCCCGCGCAGATCCGCGTCGCGTACCGCCAGTTCCTGCTGCAGGCGCGGCCGCGAGCATTTCTGATCACGAGCGACAACAAGTTCGGCACGGCCACCAACTCGGCTGCGCTGACCGAGCATCTCAGGGGATGTGCGGAACGCAAGGTGGTGTGTGCCGCTTATGCGGTGGACAACACGGTGGTGTGGGGCAAGCAGCAGCCCGCGAAGTAAGCGCGGCTTACTTCACCCCTGCCTTGCGGAGTTCCTCCGCCGTGATGCGAACCAGCTTCTGGTCGCGCTGCACGACGATGGCGGTGTTCGTGCGCACAGCCGTCTCGCGTGCCGCACGGGCCGCGCGCTGTATCGCAATCAGTGATGCAGGCAGGTCTTTGTCTTTCGCTTGACTGAGTTGGTCGCGGGTCATGACGCCTCTTTCCATTCAATGAGAGCCGGCGCATCGCCGGCGCTGTCATACAGAGCCCAGACATCGACCGCATTGCGATAACGTCCATCGAAATTCTGCCGCCCTGCCCGGAAACGGCGGCGAATCACGTCCTCAGGAATGCGATGGCCGCCTTGCCTGACGCGCTCGGCCACGCGGGCAATAGCCAATTCTGCAGTCGGTAGCGCCAGAAAGAAAAGGCTGACGTGATAACCCGACGCACGCCATGAGCGGATGTGGCGAAGATAACCAAGCCCCGACAGCGTTGTCTCGAATGCGAAGCTCTCTTGGCGGCCCACGCAACCGGCAATCTCCTCCAGCATCAGGCGCCCCGCCCTGATTGCTTCGGCTTCCGGCGCAAAAGGGGAAAGGCCGGCCGCGATCAGATCGGCATTGATGAATCGCGGGCATTGCGCCTCTTCCGGCAGAAAAGCGCGTGCGAAGGTGGTTTTGCCCGCGCCGTTCGGCCCCGCAATGATGACGATCTTGGGATGGCTCATCAAAACGGGGCGTGCGGGCTCAAGAACTGAACAGGAAGTTCATCACGTCGCCATCCTTCACGACGTATTCCTTGCCTTCCGACCGCATCTTTCCCGCGTCCTTCGCGCCCTGCTCGCCCTTGAAGGAGATGTAGTCGTCGAACGCGATGGTCTGGGCGCGGATGTAGCCCTTCTCGAAATCGCCGTGGATCACGCCAGCCGCCTGCGGACCGGTGTCGCCGATGTGGATGGTCCAGGCGCGCACTTCCTTCACGCCGGCGGTGAAATACGTCTGCAAGCCCAAGAGCTTGAAGGCCGCGCGGATCAGGCGGTTCAGGCCCGGCTCGTCCTGGCCGATTTCGGCGAGGAACATCTTCTTGTCCTCGTCGTCCATCTCGGCGAGGTCGGCTTCGATCTTGGCGCAGATGGCGACCACGGGGGCGCCCTGCTTGGCGGCGTATTCGCGCAGGCGGTCCAGGTACGGGTTGTTCTCGAAGCCGTCTTCGGCCACGTTGCCCACGAACATCGCAGGCTTGGCGGTGATGAGCGTGAAGCTCTTGACCAGCGGCTGCTCTTCCTTGGTGAACTCGAGCGCGCGCACCGGCGTGTTCTCGTTCAGCGCGGCCTGGCAGCGTTCGAGCAGGCCGACGAGCTTCTGCGCGTCCTTGTCGCCCGAGCGCGCCACCTTGGTGTGGCGATGCAGCGCCTTCTCGACCGTGGCAAGGTCGGCCAGGCAGAGCTCGGTCTGGATCACTTCGATGTCGGAGATCGGGTCGACCTTGCCGGCCACGTGGATCACGTTTTCGTCATCGAAGCAGCGCACCACGTTGACGGTGGCGTCGGTTTCGCGGATGTGCGCCAGGAACTTGTTGCCCAGGCCCTCGCCGGTGCTGGCACCTGCCACGAGGCCGGCGATGTCGACGAATTCGACGATGGCGGGCACCACGCGCTCGGGATTCACGATCGCACTCAGCTGGGCGAGCCGCGGATCGGGCACTTCCACCACGCCCACATTGGGCTCGATGGTGCAGAACGGATAGTTTTCCGCTGCGATGCCGGCCTTGGTCAACGCATTGAAAAGGGTGGATTTACCGACGTTGGGCAGGCCGACGATGCCGCATTGCAAACTCATGGGAGGTCCTCTTGGGTAACCCGCGATTTTAGGCGACCATGGTTTCATGCCCGCCCGACAGGTCTTCGGCCCCTTCTTCGATCATCTCGAAGTCAGGGTTAAACCCGATTAGCAAACGTTTGCGCAAACGTTTTCGTTGGTTAATATCGACACCCCCCGGCACAGACCGGCGTACTGCTCAACCACCCAGGAGACACACCATGAAGTTCACCCGCCGCACCCTGCAAAGCGCCGCCGCGCTCACGCTGCTGGGCGCCATCGCCGCCACGCCCGCCCTTGCACAGGACAAGCCCAAGGTGGCGCTGGTCATGAAGTCGCTGGCCAACGAGTTCTTCCGCACCATGGAAGACGGCGCCAAGGCCCACAACAAGGCCAACGCCGCGAAGTACACGCTGGTTGCCAACGGCATCAAGGACGAGACCGACACCTCCGCCCAGATCAAGATGGTCGAGCAGATGGTGGCGCAGAAGATCAATGCGCTGGTCATCGCGCCCGCCGATTCGAAGGCGCTGGTGCCCGTCATCAAGGCGGCCATCGACAAGGGCATCCTGGTGGTCAACATCGACAACCAGCTCGACGCCGCCGCGCTGAAGGAAAAGGGCATCCAGGTGCCCTTCGTCGGCCCCGACAACCGCGCGGGCGCCAAGCTGGTGGGCGATGCGCTCGCCAAGGAGCTGAAGGCGGGCGACAAGGTCGGCATCATCGAAGGCGTCTCGACCACCTTCAATGCGCAGCAGCGCACCCTTGGCTACCAGGACGCCATGAAGGCCGCCAACGTGACGGTGGTGGGCGTGCAGTCGGGCCAGTGGGAAATCGACAAGGGCAACACCGTGGCCGCCGGCATGATGCGCGAGCACCCTGATCTCAAGGCGCTGCTCGCCGGCAACGACAGCATGGCGCTCGGCGCAGTGGCTGCCGTCAAGGCCGCGGGCAAGACCGGCAAGGTGCTGGTCGTGGGCTACGACAACATCGGCGCCATCAAGCCGATGCTGGCCGACGGCCGCGTGCTCGCCACCGCCGACCAGTTCGCCGCCAAGCAGGCTGTGTTCGGCATCGAGACCGCATTGAAGGCCATCGCCGACAAGAAGAAGCAGTCGGAGATGCCCGCCGAAGTGAAGACCGACGTGGTGCTGGTCACCAAGTCGTCGAAGTAAATGTTGCTTGCCCCCTGGCTTTGCGCGCTTCGTGTCGCTTCGCCAACCCCGACCGGGGGCAACACCTGAGGCCCGGCGAAAAGCCGGTCCCTCGGTGTTTCTGGAATGAATGAGGTTGCCCATCGATGGCTGATAACGATCGCAGCGCCCCGGTGCTCTCGCTGAGTGCGCTCGGCAAGGACTACGCGGCGCCGGTGCTGGACGACGTCTCGATCGTCCTGAACGCAGGCGAAGTGCTCGCCCTCACGGGTGAGAACGGCGCCGGCAAGAGCACGCTCTCCAAGATCGTCTGCGGCCTGGTGCAGCCCACGCGCGGCCAGATGCTGCTGGACGGCAAGCCGTTCCAGCCCGGTTCGCGCCGCGATGCCGAGCGCCTGGGCGTTCGCATGGTGATGCAGGAGCTGGGGCTGGTCACCACGCTGTCGGTGGCCGAGAACCTGCTGCTCGACCGCCTGCCCAACAAGACCGGCTGGATCCGCAAGGCCAAGCTCTACGAGCTGGCTTCGCGCCAGCTCGCCAAGATCGGCATGGAGAACATCGACCCGGCCACGCCCGTCGCACGGCTGGGCATCGGCCAGCAGCAGATGGTGGAAATCGCGCGCAACCTGCAGGACGACACGCGCGTGCTGGTGCTCGACGAGCCCACCGCGATGCTCACGCCGCGCGAAACCTCGCACCTCTTCGAGCAGATCGAACTGCTGAAGGCGCGCGGCGTGGCGATCGTCTACGTGTCGCACCGCCTGGAGGAACTTCAGCGCATCGCCGACCGGGTGGCGGTGCTGCGCGACGGCAAGCTGGTGGACGTGCGCGCCATGGCCGGCGTTCGCGAATCCGAGCTGGTGCAGCGCATGGTCGGCCGCGCGGTGCACGAGCACGAAGGGCGCGACCGCCGCGTCGCCGGGCCGGTGCTGCTGAGCGCGCGCGGCCTCGGCCGGGCGCAGATGGTGCGCGATGTCGACCTCGACCTGCACGCCGGTGAAATCATGGGCCTCGCCGGCCTGGTCGGCTCGGGCCGGACCGAGCTGGTGCGCCTCCTGTTCGGCGCCGATCGCGCGGACCGCGGCGAAATTTCTCTCTACGACGCGAAGACCGGTGCAGAGCCGGTGCAACACGTGCGCAAGGGCTGGCGCTCGCCGATGCAGGCGATCCGTGCCGGCATCGGCCTCGTCACCGAAGACCGCAAATCGCAGGGCCTCTTGCTCACGCAATCGATCCGCGTCAACGCGACGCTCAGCGACCTGGGCGCGATCTCGCACGCCGGCTGGCTGCAGCGCGCCAAGGAACGCAGCATCGCGCGGCAACTGGTGGACTTGCTGCGCATCCGCTCGCGCAGCATCGAACAGCCGGTGGCCACGCTCAGCGGCGGCAACCAGCAGAAGGTGGTGTTCGCGCGCTGGCTGCATCGCGAATGCAAAGTGCTGCTGCTGGACGAACCCACGCGCGGCGTCGACGTCGGTGCGCGCGCCGACCTGTACGCCGAACTCGATCGCATGACCGACGCCGGCAAGGCGCTCCTGATGGTGTCGAGCGACCTGCGCGAACTGATGGCCATGTGCGACCGCATCGGCGTGATGAGCGCCGGCAAATTGGTCGCGGTGTTCGAGCGCGGTGAATGGAGCGAACAATCGCTGCTCGCCGCCGCCTTCAGCGACGCGACCGGACGCCCCTCCGCCTCAGCCCCCTCTTTCTCTTCCGATTCGAACCTGGCCCAACCGGCCACTGCCGAGACACCATGAACGCAGCCGCAGCCTCGACTTCCAATCCGCGCACCTCCGCACTGAAGGGCCAACTGGGCACCTACCTCGGCCTCACGGTCGTGCTGGTGGGCATGGTCGCGCTCTTCGGCTCGATGAGCGAATACTTCCTCACGCGCGACACCTTCATCTCGATTGCCAACGAAATCCCCGCGCTCGCGGTGATGGCGGTGGGCATGACCTTCGTGCTGATCATCGCGGGCATCGATCTGTCGGTCGGCTCGGTGCTCGCGCTCAGCGCGGCCGTGACGGCCGCGGCCATCCTCGAATGGAAGCTTTCGGTTCCTCTCGCGGCCGCACTCGGCCTCGCCACCGGCCTGATCTGCGGCACGGTGACCGGTGCGGTGTCGGTCGCATGGCGGCTGCCGAGCTTCATCGTTTCGCTGGGCATGCTCGAAGCGGTGCGCGGCGGCGCTTACCTCGTGACGGACTCACGCACGCAGTACGTGGGCGATGCGATCTCTGGCCTCGCCGCGCCGTGGATCGGCGGCATTTCGGCCGCCTTCGTGCTCGCGGTGGTGCTGGTCGTCGTCGGGCAGATGGTGCTCACGCGCACGGTCTTCGGCCGGCATGTGGTGGGCATCGGCACGAACGAAGAAGCGATGCGCCTGGCGGGTGTCGATCCGCGGCCGATCCGCATCATCGTGTTCGCCGTCACCGGTCTTCTTGCGGGGCTTGCGGGCCTGATGCAGTCGGCGCGGCTCGAAGCGGCCGACCCGAACGCAGGCGTCGGCATCGAGCTGCAGGTGATCGCGGCCGTGGTCATCGGCGGCACCAGCCTCATGGGCGGGCGCGGTTCGGTGGTCAACACCTTCTTCGGCGTGCTGATCATCGCGGTGCTCGAGGCGGGCCTGGCGCAGGTGGGCGCGAGCGAGCCGAGCAAGCGGATCATCACCGGGGCGGTGATCGTGGTTGCGGTGATCATCGACACCTTGCGCCAGCGCCGCGCGGACCGCCGCCTGGCCTGAGAAGGTGTGAACGAACCCACCAGGAACAAGGAACACAAGCCATGGCCACCATCAAGGACGTCGCGCTGCGCGCCGGAGTCTCCGTCACCACCGTCTCGCACGTGGTCAACGACACGCGCCATGTGAGCGCCAAGGGCCGCGAGCGCGTCGAGCTCGCCATTCGCGAACTGGGCTATGTGCCGAACGCGATGGCGCGCAGCCTGAAGAGCAACACCACCTCGACGCTCGGGATGCTGATCCCGAACAGTTCCAACCCCTACTTCGCAGAGATCGTGCGCATCGTGGAAGACCGGTGCTTCGGCGCCGGCTACACGCTGGTGCTGTGCAACACCGACGACGAGCCCCGCCGCCAGAGCGTTTACCTGCAGGTGCTGGCCGAGCGCCGCATCGACGGGCTGATCGTGGTGTCGACGGGCGACGACGATTCGCTCGTCACTCAGCTACAGGGCCTGCGCATTCCGACGGTGCTGGTCGACCGCGAGATCGCCGACCCGAGCTGCGACCTGGTGGAAACCGCGCACATGCAGGGCGGCCTGCTCGCGGTGCGGCACCTGCTGTCGCTCGGCCACAAGCGCATCGCCTGCCTCGGCGGCCCCGAGGGCCTCACGCCCAGCGAGCAGCGCATCGAAGGCTGGCGCATGGCGCTGGCCGAGGCCGGAACCACACCGAACGCCGATGCGCTGCTGTGGCGCGGCGCCTTCACCAGCCAGAGCGGCTACGAGGCGATGCACGCCATCCTTCGCACCGAGCATCCGCCGTCGGCCGTGTTCGTCTGCAACGACCTGATGGCCATCGGCGCCCTGCGCGCCGCGCATGAAAGCGGCGTGCATGTGCCCGACGAGCTGTCGATCGTCGGCTTCGACGACATCGAACTCTCGGCCTACACCAGCCCGCCGCTCACCACCGTCGCGCAGCCCAAGGAGCGCATCGGCGCACTGGCGGTCGACATGCTGCTGGAGCGCGTGAGCGGCAAGCGGCGCGATGCGCGCAAGGTGGTGCTGCAACCCGAGTTGCGCGTGCGCGCCTCGACCGCGCGCCATGCGAGCTTCAAGGAGCCGGCCGCACCGGCCACCGAATCGCCTTCAACGGAAAACCGAAAGTCCCGCACCCCGTGAGTCCGAAGCCTTCTTCCCGCAGTCCCGAGCCACCGCAAATCGTGGTGCTCGGCAGCCTCAACATGGACCTGGTGCTGCGCGTCCCCCACGCACCGGCCGCGGGCGAAACCCTGATCGGCCATTCGATCGCCAACATCCCCGGCGGCAAGGGCGCCAACCAGGCCGTGAGCTGCGCGCGCGAAGGCGCTC
This sequence comes from Variovorax paradoxus EPS, assembly GCF_000184745.1. Lineage (NCBI taxonomy): Bacteria > Pseudomonadati > Pseudomonadota > Betaproteobacteria > Burkholderiales > Comamonadaceae > Variovorax > Variovorax paradoxus. The sequence continues at coordinate 5,702,837 of NC_014931.1, forward strand.
AGGTACGCATGATCGGCTGCGTGGGCGACGATGCCCACGGCCGAGCGCTGCGCGAATCGCTGGAGCGCGACGGCATCGACACCGCTGCGCTGCGCACGGTCGAGGGCGAGCCCACGGGCACGGCGCTGATCCTGGTGGAAGACAGCGGCCAGAACCGCATCGTGATCATTCCCGGCGCCAATGCGCGGGTCGAAATCGATGAAGCGGCGATGCTTGGGCAACTGCAGGGCGCGGCCTTTCTGGTGACGCAGTTCGAGACGCCGATGGACCAGATCGCACGCGCCATTTCGGTGGCGCACGAGGCGGGCTGCAAGGTGCTGCTGAATCCATCGCCGGTGCAGGCGATTGCCGAACCGCTCTGGTCGCGCATCGACACACTGGTGGTCAACGAGATCGAGGCCGAGACGCTGTGCGGCCAATCGGCCGACAGCCCGCAGGACGCCGCGCGGGCGGGCCGGGCGCTGCGCGCCAAGGGCATCGCGCGCGTGGTCGTCACGCTCGGTTCGCGCGGCGCGGTGGCGGTCGATGCCGACGGCGCGCGCCACCATCCCGCGCCGAAGGTGCAGGCGGTCGACACCACCGCCGCGGGCGACACTTTTCTGGGCGCGCTCGCCGTGGCACTGGGCGAAGGCCAATCCTTCGACGAAGCCGTGCGCCTGGGCATCCGCGCCGCGGCGCTCTGCATCCAGCAGCCCGGCGCCCAACCGTCCATTCCGCAGCGCGACGCCGTGCTGCAGAGTCCCCTGCCTCCCGACTGGATCACGCTGTGAAACGCTCTCCCCTGCTGCATGCCGAACTCTCGCAAGTGATTGCCGCGTTGGGGCACGGCGACATGGTGGTCATCGGCGATGCGGGCCTGCCGATTCCCGAGGGCCCGAAGCGCATCGACCTCGCGCTCACGCCCGGCATTCCGCGCGTCGCGGACGTGCTCAAGGCCGTGCTGTCGGAGATGCAGGTGGAGCGTGCGCTGTTGGCGCGCGAGGCGGTGGAGCAACTGCCCGGCGGCACGCTGCCCGCATGGTGCGAAGGCCAGCTGGCCGTGGTGCCGGAGACGATCTCGCACGAGGAGCTCAAGCGCCTGAGCGCGCGCGCCAAGGCGGTGATCCGCACCGGCGAATGCACGCCCTACGCCAATATCGTGTTGTGCGCGGGCGTGACGTTCTAAATCACTCGAACCGGTAGTTCGCGCCCACGGTCTGCCCGACCTTGAGCGTGTATTCGACGCCCTGCACCACGATGCAGTTCATGCCGAAGGTGATGCCGCCATCGACGCGCGCGTCCGCGCGGTAGGTGCGCAGCACATTGCCGACCTCAGGGCTGCTGACGGCGGTGGTCGGGTCGATGTCCGGAATCGGGCAGCGCGTGCAGGGCTTGACCGGCCTGAGCTCGGCTTCGCCTTCACCGGTCGTGACATGCAGCGCATCGACGCGGTCCTCGTCGTGCGACTCGATGCCGGCCAGCACGATGTTGGGCCGGAAACGTTCGATGCCGACCGCCTCGTGCCCCGCCGCTGCAAGCCGCTCGTTGAGTTCTGCCAGCGAACCCTCGCTCGCCACCAGCAGCGGATAGCCGTCGGCGAACTGGTTCAGCGCCTCGACGCCATCGGTCCATTTCAGGCTCGACAGGCGCTTGTGTTCGGGATCGAAGCGCACCAGCCGGAGGGTCTGCGGTTTGCCGGGCTCGGAGAGGAAATCGCTGAACCACTGGGCGGCGATGTCGCCCATGTCGTAGGCGGCGACTTCGTCTTTCCACACCCGCACGCGGACGGGCTTCTCGACGCGGTCGAAGGCCAGGTGCAGGGCCAGCATGCCGGGGGCGCGCAGCACCACCTCCATGTGCTTCATCTGCGGCTTGATCAGCGCCATGCGCGGAATCTGGCGCTGGGTGACGAACTCGCCGTTGGCATCGACCACCATCCAGGCCCGGTCGAACTCGAGACCGGTTTCGGTCAACAGCATTTCATTGAGTTCGACACCGGCACACGACTTGACGGGGTAGACGAACAGGCGCGCGATGGTGGCTTCGAGGTCGAAAACGGGCTGCGACACGGTGGGGGTTCCTTGAATCCTTGGAAAGCGACCGCGATTGTCCCGCATCGGCGCCGAAACCCCGTGGCCAGCCCATCGGGCGGATACCACGGAACCGGCTTTGCCGGGCCGCCGGTATCGCCCCCGTGAGGGGCTTGGCGAAGCGGCACGCAGTGCGCGAAGCCTGCGGGCGGTCATGTTCTTACAATCGTCCGATGGCCCTCCCCCCAGAAGTTTGCATTCGCGGCGCCGGCATCGTCGGCCGTACGCTGGCCCTGCTGCTCGCACGCGAGCGCGTGCGCGTGGCGCTGGTGGTGCCGCCCGCCGCAGAAGGCAAGCAGGACATCCGCGCCTACGCGCTCAACACAGCCTCCCGCACCCTCCTCGAATCGCTGCGCGCCTGGCCCGATGCGGCCCATGCCACGCCGGTGCGCGAGATGCTGGTGCACGGCGACGAAGGCGGCCGCGTGCAGTTCAGCGCGGCGCGCCAGAAGGTCGATGCACTGGCATGGATCGTCGATGTGCCGGCGCTCGAACAGCAACTGGCCGACGCAGTGCGCTTCCAGCCCCAGATCGAAGTCGTGACCGAGCCCGTGCCCGCGCCGCTTACGGTCGTGTGCGAAGGCAAGGCCAGCGCCACGCGCGAGGCGCTCGGCGTGAGCTACGAGGTCACGCGCTATCCGCAGCATGCGGTGGCCGCCCGCCTCGAAGCCGAGCAGTCGCACGACGGCATCGCGCGCCAGTGGTTCAACGAGAAGGGCGAAGTGCTCGCGCTGCTGCCGTTGGGCGGCACGCACGGCAAGACGGTCGCGCTGGTGTGGTCCGTCGACCAGCTCCGGGCCCCCGCCCTGCTCGCGCAGAGCGACGAAGAATTCAACGCCGCAGTGACCGAGGCCAGCCATGGCGCGCTCGGTGCGCTCAAGCTCGCGAGCGAGCGCGCGGCCTGGCCGCTCGCTCGCGCCATCGCCGACCGCTGGACCGGCGCGATGTCCGGGCAGACGGGCCGGTCATGGGCACTCGCGGGCGATGCGGCCCACACGGTGCACCCGCTCGCGGGCCAGGGCCTGAACCTCGGCTTGGCCGATGCGGCCGCCTTGGCCGAGGTGATCAAGACCCGCGACTACTGGCGCAGCGTGGGCGATGCGCGCCTCTTGCGCCGCTACGAACGCGCCCGCCGGGCCGACGTGCTGCAGATGAGCCTCGCCACCGACGGCCTGCAGCAACTCTTCTCGCACAACCTGGGCCCGCTGCCCGCGTTGCGCAACTGGGGCATGCGTGGCTTCGACCGCACGCGCCTCGTCAAGCACTGGATCACCGCGCAAGCCATGGGCTTGAAGGCATAACGCCCAACATTCGAACCGAACGGACTTCTTTCCCATGACCCTCGCACGAACCCTCCTCCTGGCCGCCTGCACGCTGGGCGCGGCCATGGCCGCCACCGCCGGCGAAGCCGAGATCCGCAAGAACCTGCCGGCCAGCATCCCGCAGTTCCCGCCGATCGACGAAGTCTCGAAGTCGCCGGTCAACGGCCTCTACGAAGTGCGGGTGAACGGCTCGCAGATCTTCTACACCGACGAGCAGGGCAGCTACCTGATCCAGGGCAACCTGATCGACGTGAAGACGCGCCGCAACCTCACCGAGGAGCGCGTCGAGAAGCTCAGCGAAGTCGCGTTCGACAAGCTGCCGCTGAAGGACTCGATCAAGATCGTGCGCGGCAACGGCAAGCGCAAGCTGGCGGTGTTCGAAGACCCGAACTGCGGCTACTGCAAGCGCTTCGAAAAAGACATGAAGACGATCGACAACGTCACCGTCTACCTGTTCCTCTACCCGGTGCTCGGCGCCGATTCGACGATCAAGTCGCGCGACATCTGGTGCAGCAAGGACAAGGGCAAGGCCTGGGGCGACTGGATGGAAGGCGGCACCAAGCCCACCACCGCGGCAAGCAGCTGCGACGTGACGGCGCTGCAGCGCAACGTCGAATTCGGCCGCAAGTACAACATCACCGGCACGCCCACGCTGATCTTCAGCAACGGCACCCGCACGCCGGGCGCCATTCCCGCAGAGCAGGTCGAGAAGCAACTCGCCGCTTCCGCCAGCTGATGGCGACGAAAGCCGTTTCCCGGCGCGCAGTTGCCGCGCCCGCTGCAGGCGTGCGTTATCGCGTCGAGTGCGCGGACCTGCATGCGCATCTCTTCGCCGTCACGCTGACCATCGACGCACCCGCCGCGCTGCAGCGGGTGACGCTGCCGGTGTGGATTCCAGGCAGTTATCTGGTGCGCGAATTCGCCAAGAACCTGCAGGGCCTGCGCGCCACGCAGGGGCGCCGCAAGCCCACGCTGACGCAGGTCGACAAATGCAGCTGGCTGGTCGACTGCGCACCGGGCCAGCCGCTGGTGCTGCACTACCAGGTCTGCGCGTACGACAACTCGGTGCGCACCGCGTGGCTCGACGCCGAACGCGGCTTCTTCAACGGCACGAGCCTGTGCCTGCGCGTCGAGGGTCAGACCAATGCGCCGCACGCGCTCGACATCGTCGCGCCGTCGTTGGCGGCCGATGGCGCCGCCTGGTCGTGCGCCACCGCGCTCGTGCCCAAGAAGGTCGACAAGCAAGGCTTCGGCAGCTACCAGGCCAGCGGCTACGACGAACTGGCCGACAGCCCGGTCGAGATGGGCGCCTTCTGGAGCGCCGAATTCGACGCCTGCGGCGTGCCGCACCGCTTCGTGATCGCGGGTGCCGCCGCCTCGTTCGACGGCGACCGGCTGATCGCCGACACCAAGGCCATCTGCGAAGCCGAGATGCGCTTCTGGCACGGTGACAAGGCCGGCAAGCGCGGCGGACCGAAGCTGCCGATCGACCGCTACGTCTTCATGCTGAATGCAGTCGACGACGGCTACGGCGGGCTCGAGCACCGGCACTCCACGGCGCTCATCTGCAACCGCCGCGACCTGCCGCAGCGCGGCGAAAAGAAGAAGCAGGCCGAGGGCTACACCACGCTGATGGGGCTCATCAGCCACGAGTACTTCCACACCTGGAACGTCAAGCGCATGCGGCCGGCGGAGTTCGCGCATTACGACTACAGCCGCGAGAACTACACGCAGCTCCTGTGGTTCTTCGAGGGCTTCACCAGCTACTACGACGACCTGCTGCTGCGCCGCGCGGGCCGCATTGACGACGGGGCGTACCTGCGCCTCCTCAACAAGACCATCAACCAGGTGCAGCAGACGCCGGGGCGGCTGGTGCAGCCTGTCGCCGATGCGAGCTTCGACGCCTGGGTCAAGTACTACCGTCAGGACGAGCAGACGCCCAACAGCACGGTGAGCTACTACACCAAGGGCGCCCTGGTGGCGCTGTGCTTCGATCTCACGCTGCGCCACGAAGGCAAGGGTTCGCTCGACGACGTGATACGCCACCTGTGGACGCACAGCGGCGGCGGGCCGATCAGCGAAGCGGACATCGCGGCCGCACTCGAAGCCGTGAGCGGCCGCTCGTATGCGCAGGAGCTTGCGCGCTGGGTGCATTCGACCGAAGAGCTGCCGCTCTCGCAGCTCCTGCGCACGCACGGCGTGGCGACGCTCGAAGATCCGTCGCAGCAGGCGCAGGTGCTCGGCCTGCGCGTTGCCGAAGCCAACGGCAGCGTGCAGGTCAAGGTGGTGCTGCGCGCCGGTGCGGCCGAAAAGGCCGGCTTCTCGGCCAATGACGAGTGGATCGGTATCGAGCTGCCCGCTGTTGGCAAGAAGAAATTTGCGCAGGCCTGGCGCATCGCCAAGCTGGACGATCTCGCGCTGTATCTGGGCGACACGACGAAGTTCACCGCCATCGTTGCGCGCGATCGCAAGCTGCTCCGGCTGCCGCTCACGCTGCCGACAGGCGTGACCACCTGGCGCCTCTTCACGCACGACGCCGCGAAAGTGACGGGCTGGTTGGCCGGTTAACCGGCGATTTCCGTCGCCGCCGGGTTCCGCACAAACAGCATCGGCTGCGGCTCGCCTACCAGCACGCAGGGCTTGCCGGTACGCCGGCAATGGTCCTGCACGCGCCAGTAGGCGCCGTGGCTCATGCAACCCGTCTGGCAGATCACGAGGTCGGCGGCGCGCAGGCCGGCTTCGAGTGCCGGATCGTCGGCATCGTCGCCCCCGTCGTGGTGCAGGTAGCGGCCACCGGCGATTTCGACCAGTTGGCGTGCGAGCGAAGGCGCTTCTTCCTCGCGCCCGACGCACAGCACGGCCTTTTCGCGCAGATCGGCCGGCGCTTCGGGCGTGGGCGGAATTTCGTGGCGCCGGCTGGCCGGCGACAGCAGGGCGTGCAGGCGCTTGGGCAGCGCACCGCCGACGGCCGCGCGCGCCGCGAGCTCTTCGCGCACCATCGCAATGGCCGAATCGCGCGCCACCAGTGCGCCGCGCAGGCGCACGATCTGCGCCTCGAGCCGCTCGACCAGCGCGGCCTGTTCGGCCAGCAGGCGCGAGCAGCGCTCCTGCACCCGGGCATACGCCCGCAGCAACACGGCATGTTCTTGCATCGGGAACTCCATGCGGCCATTCTAGATGAGAGCAATTCTCAATTGGAAGGATATGGGGTGTCAGCAGGCCGGGGGCCTTGCTCGGTATAGTGGCCCGGACGAATTTTTCCCACCTCTCCCGGAGACACCATGAGCTACGAAAACATCGAAGTGCGGACCGAAGCAGGCAAGGTCGGCATCATCACCCTCAACCGCCCCAAGGCCCTGAACGCGCTCAACGACGCGCTCATGACCGAGTTGGGCAAGGCGCTCAAGGCCTTCGATGCGGACGACGCCATCGGCTGCATCATCCTCACCGGCAGCGAACGCGCCTTCGCGGCCGGCGCCGACATCGCGGCGATGGCCAAGTACAGCTTCATCGACACCTACAAGGGCGACTACATCACCCGCAACTGGGAAACCATCCGCACGATCCGCAAGCCCGTGATCGGCGCGGTGGCCGGCTTCGCGCTGGGCGGCGGCTGCGAGCTCGCGATGATGTGCGACTTCATCATCGCCGCCGACACCGCCAAGTTCGGCCAGCCCGAGATCAAGATCGGCGTGATCCCCGGCGCCGGCGGCACGCAGCGCCTGCCGCGCGCGGTGGGCAAGAGCAAGGCGATGGACATGGTGCTCACCGCCCGCATGATGGACGCCGCAGAAGCCGAGCGCGCCGGCCTCGTGAGCCGCGTGGTGCCTTACGAAAAGCTGGCCGACGAGGCGCTGGGCGCGGCGCTGATCATCTGCGGCTTCTCGCAGGTCTCGGTGATGGCGGCCAAGGAATCGGTCAATCGCGCCTTCGAAAGCGGCCTGAGCGACGGCGTGATGTTCGAGCGCCGGCTGTTCCACGCGCTGTTTGCCACGGTCGACCAGAAGGAAGGCATGGATGCCTTCCTGAACAAGCGCACGCCTGATTTCAAGAACGCCTGAAGACGATGAAGGCGCTGCGGCGCGCAGCTATTAAATAACTAGCGCGTCAGCAGCGCCCGCAATGCGGCGAGCGCCGGTGCCGGTGGCGTGCCGACCGTTGCGGTGCCGCCGGGCTGCGGTGTCCAGCGCACCTGGTCGCCCGCGATCTCGAGCACGGCGATCACCGTGCCACCCTGATAGAGCGACAGGCGCGCCTCGACCGGTGCGGCCAGTTGCATGTCGGCCGTCGTGGCCGAGCGGGCCACCGTGTTCACCAATGCCGCCAGCCCTTCGATGTCGCCGCGTGCGTGCTGCACGCCCAGGCCTGCACGCATGAGATCGAAGGACGTCCAGCGGTCAAGCGCAGAGAACGCCGAAGCACCCGTCGGCGACCTGGCAGCCTTGGCAGTGGCAGCGCGCGGCGGGGCCGTGTCGCGCAGGGCGCCCGAGACGTCGGCATTCGGACTGCCTCCCCGCGCAATAGATCCGGATGCGTTGGCCGGCAGTTCCCGTTGCAAAGGCACGGGCGCAACAGGTGCTCGTGGTGCAGCCGCCACCACCGCAGGCGACGCCCTTTCGGGCACCGCGATGGGAGCAGGTGCGACCGACGACGCGGGTGGTGCTGCGGCATAGGCACTGCGCCGCTCCTGCTCTTTTTCATCCTGCGCGCTTTCGCTCTTTTGACGCGCGCGTGCAGCCGACTCGGCGGCGCCCGGCGCGGCCGCCGCGAGTGCCGGTGGCGCAGGCGCTATCGCAGGTGCGGGTGGAGAAACTGGAGCAGCGGGGGCTGGCGGCGCAGGGAGAGGTACTGCCGCCGATTGCACTTCGGCCGGAGCAGGCGCCGGCTCCGGAGGCGCCGACTTCACCTCTGGGGCAGGCGCAGGTGCTGCTTCTGTCTGCTTGCGAGCAGTCGCCGGCGCGGGCTTGCGGGCGGCATCCGCTATCGCGCGGTCTGGCGCTTCCCTGACCGCATCGCGCGCGGGAGCTGGAGGGGCTTCCGCCGCGGAGGGTGCCTGCTGCGCAACGATCGCGGGGCTGGATGCAGTCTCCGCCGCGGGCGGCGTCGGCGCTGCGGCGGGTGCCGGCGCCGGTGCGCTGGCGACCTTCGCCTCGCCGTCGAGCCTCGCATCGGGAATCGGCTCGCGGTGCCACAGCACGGTCACGAAGCCGGCCACGAGCACGGTGGCGAAGGCCGCATTCCAGGGCATGCGTGCGCGGGTGTCGCCGCCGCCGAACAGCCGGCGCCACCAGGGCGCGGCGCTCGCGTTATTGGCGGCGGATGCCGACGCCGATGTGGGCGCAGCGGCGAGGTTGTGCGCCATCTTCCGGATCGCATCGCGCGTGCGCGGATCGGGCGTCGCATCGCGATCGGGCGCATGGTCGAGCGCGCGGCGCAGCGCCGGGTCGCGTAAGTCCCCATCACCGTTGTCGTGGAGCTCGATGTCGTTGCTCATGCGCGTTGCTCCAGCACCGACAGGTAGCGTTCCATGCACCCACGCAGTTTCTGCAAGCCGTAACGCAGGCGGCTGCGCACCGTCTCGAAACCGATCTCCAGGCTCGCCGCCAGCGCCTCGACCGTCAGGCCGTCTTCGTGGTGCAACAGGAATGCGGCGCGCTGGTCGACCGGCAATTCATCGAGGCAGGCCAGCAGCCGCCGCCCGGCGGCGCGCCAGAAGGCGAGCTCCTCCGCGGACGGATGCGCGGCGGCATCGACCGCGCCGCGCACGCCCCGGTCGAGCGTGGGTATGGCGTCGCCGTCGTCGTCCGGATGCGCGTCGAGCGTCACCTCGCGGCCGCTCACGCGCAGGCGGTCCATCGCAAGGTTGTGCGCGATCGTGAAAGCCCAGGTGCGCCAGGCGGCGCCCTGCGGCGAGAAGCTCGCGCGCGCCGAGATGATCCGCACCCAGGTGTCCTGGAACACCTCGTCGGCCTGCGCCGCGAGCCGCGCGCCCAAGAGGCGCTTGACGAAGCGGAACAGCCCGCCCTCGTGGCGCGCGTAGAGCACGTCGAACGCGGCGGCGTCACCGTGGGCGTAGGCCAGCATCAACTGATCGTCGGGCATGGCGTCGCGCTCGGTGGCGGCTTTGGCGGAAGGGGCGCGTGGGAGCGCAGACATCGGCGGATTTTCACCTGAGCTTGTACGGGCGGCGGAGGGCATCGGGGTTCGCCACCGGGAAAAAAGTCGCGCGGCTTAATCCCGAACCCTTGCGAGCAGACCGGATTCGGGAGACGCAGCCGATGTTTCCAACTACTCGGTCCAGACGCTGGGTCTGGCCAATTGTGCGGCTGGTGACGGAAGAATTGGGCAGCTGCCGGCGGGTGGTTGAACTGGTCCCGCGGACTGGGCTATAATTTTGGGCTCAGCGCAAAACGCTGAAACGGCTCTTTAGCTCAGTCGGTTAGAGCGATGGAATCATAATCCACAGGTCCGCGGTTCGAATCCGTGAAGAGCCACCAACACTGCCGAAGCGGTTCTCCGCCAAGGCCAAAAGCCCTAAGTAGATCAACTACTTAGGGCTTTTTTTCGTCTGGCCGACAGACGACTGCGCGGCGCCCGCTACTCGTTGATCTCCGGCTCCACCAGCCTCGCGAGATTCCGCAGCGACTCTTGCCAGCCGAGATAGCAGGCTTCCACCGGGATCACCTCGGGCAGCCCTTCCTGGACGATGCTCAGTTCCGTGCCGACCGACACCTGTTTCAGCGTGACCGTCACCTGAACCTTCCCCGGCAGGTTCGGATCGTCGAAAACGTCGGTGTAGCGCAGCCGTTCGTTCGGCACGAGTTCCAGGTATTCGCCGCCGAACGAATGGCTCTTGCCCGTGGTGAAGTTCGTGAACGACATCTTGTACTTGCCGCCCACCTTGGCCTCCATCTCGTGGACCTTGCCCGTGAAGCCATTGGGCGGCAGCCACCGCGCCTTGGCGTCTGCGTCGAGAAATGCCCGATAGACCTTTTCGGGTTTTGCGGCAAGGACGCGATGCAACCTGACTGTGTTGGTGCTCATGGTTCTTCCTTTCGAAACCGTGAGCCTACGGACATCCAACGTGCATCACAAGGACCGAGAAACCGTAGATCCTGCCAATCAATCGCCCTGGACGGGAGATGCTTCCTTCTACGCAGCTTCCAGCCGCTCGGCCACCTCGTGCTTGCCCAGCTCTCTGACCGCGGCGAGCTTCTCGAGCTGCGCCGCACGGGGCCGGGCCTTCCCCTGCTCCCAGTGATAGATCGTCTGGCCCGATACGCCCACGAGCTTTCCGTAGGACGCCGCGGAGAGATCGAGCCTGCTGCGGTGCGCAGCCAGCCGCGTTGCGCTGAACCGCCGCTTCGGACCGGCCTCGCCCGCCTCATCGGAATCTTCGGCGGGTGCGCGCCGCGTGGAGCCCTTGGCGGCGCGTCGCAATTCCTTTTCCAGCGCACTCACCTGTCGACGCAATGCAGCAATCGAGGCGCGATGGTTGGCGGATGCCTTTTTGAGGATGTCGATCTCCGCGCGCACTTCTTTCCTGGCAACGCGTGAGATTTCGGCTTTGAGGATGGATGCAATGTTTGGCATGCCAGCATTGTGACCAAATCGTAAACGGCCTCGGTTATCAGGCCTTGTAAGCGCAACCGCAAGCTACCTAGGCCGGGGCCTGGACACGCGTTCGCACGATCCGTTCAAGGCACGCGCACATAGGCATCCGGCACGTACTTTTCCATGAGCGTCTGCGGCCGCGACGGCGGCGTGAAGCCGAACTTCGCGTAGAGCCCGTGCGCATCGCCGGTTGCCAGCATGAAGCGCCGCAGCCCCTGCAATTGCGGATGAGCCGTCACCGCCGCAATCAGCGCCGCGCTGCAACCCTTGCCGCGATGTTCCTTCAGCACGAACACGTCGACGAGGTAAGCGAAGGTCGCGAAGTCGGACACGACCCGCGCGAACGCGACTTGCGACTCGCCCAGAAAGCCGCCGAAGTTCAGCGAGTTGCGGATGGACGTGCGCACGGTCTCGATCGGAATCTGCCGCGCCCATGCCGACTCTTCCGACAGGAAGCGATGGATGAGCGGCACGTCCAGGTCCTCGATCGCGGTGGAGATTCGAAGTTGATGGTCCATGTCCACGAGCATAAGCAAAGCCCTTTCATCCGCGAAGTGCAGGCACATGCCCCGGCCGTACCCGTCGCCGATAATCCGCGCCAATGCCCACGCCCTTCCACGCCGCATCGAACAGGCACGCAGCCCACGCGGTCTTGCGGCGTCCGGGCTTGCCGCTGATCCGCTGGGCATTGCTGTGGTTCGCGCTCTCGCTCGGTGCAGCCATTGCCTCGCCGATGGTGCATCCGGTGTCGATGGAGCTGGTCTGCTCGGCCAGCGGTTCGGTCAAGGCCATCGTGCACACCGACGACGGCGCGCACGAGTTGGGCAGCGGTCACCTCGACTGCCCGCTGTGCGTGCTCGGCGGCGCACCGCCCGCAGCACCCGGCGTCTCGCTGCCAGCCGTCGTGCCCGAGGTCCACGCGGCCGCGCCGGTTGCGCACACGCACATCGCCGCCATCACCGCAGCGCCGCCGCCGGCGCGCGGGCCTCCCGCTCTCTGCTGATTCGCTTCCGGTTCCTGCGCATGTGAGATGCCGCCTCGATGGTGGTTGCCGCACATCGCGCGTTCCCGCCATTCATGCGCTCGCGTTCGCGCGACCGCCAGAGAGAGCTTTCATGCACACGACACGACCTCGACAACTTTCACGCCGCCATCTGCTCATTGCCGGCGGCGGTCTCGCCGCGCTGTCCCTCGCCGCTTGCGACAAGGTACTGCCCGTGAGCTTCAACGGCATCGACATCACCGGCGCCAACTACGCGCAGGACTTTCGCCTGACCGACCCCGACGGCCGCGAGCGCACCGTGGCCGACTTCAAGGGCAAGGCCGTGATGCTGTTCTTCGGCTTCACGCAATGCCCCGACGTCTGCCCCACCGCGCTGCTGCGAGCCGCCGAGATTCGCCACATGCTCGGCGCCGACGGCGAGCGCCTGCAGGTGATCTTCGTCACCGTCGATCCGGAGCGCGACACGCCCGTCGTGCTCAAGGCCTACACGAATGCTTTCGATCCGAGCTTCATCGGCCTCTACGGCGACCTGCAGAGAACCAGCGAAACGGCCAAGGCCTTCAAGGCCTACTACAAGAAAGTGCCCACCGGCGCTTCGTACACGATGGACCATTCGGCCTTCAGCTATGTGTACGACCCGCAAGGAAAGATCCGGCTGGTGCTGCGCCACGAACAAGGCGCGCCGGAATGCGCCGAAGACCTGCGCAAGATTCTCAAGACGACCGCCTGAACTTCAGTTCAACCCGATCCATTCACATCCAAGGAGATTTCTCTCATGACGAACATGACCCCCATCGCCCGCATCCTCGCCCTCTCCGCCGCTTCGTTCCTCGTGGCTACTGCGCACGCGCAAGTCACGGTCAAGGAGGCGTGGGTCCGCGCGACCGTGCCGCAGCAGCAGGCCACCGGCGCATTCATGCAGATCAGCGCCGCGAAGGACACGAAGCTCATCTCGGCCAGCTCGCCCGTGACGCCGGTCGTCGAGGTGCACGAAATGGCGATGCAAGACGGTGTGATGCGCATGCGGCAGGTGCCCTCGGTCGTGCTGCCCGCGGGCAAGACCGTGGAGCTCAAGCCCGGTGGCTATCACGTGATGCTGCTCGACCTCAAGCAGCAGGTGAAGGAAGGCGACACGGTGCCGCTCACGCTGGTGTTCGAAGGCCAGGACGGCAAGCGCGAAACGCTGGAGGTGAAGGCGCCGGTGCGCGCGCTCAACAGCGCGGCCAAGCCTGCAGCCGCGCATGGCGAGCACAAGCACTGAGCGACGTTGCAAGAGATGAATCGCCGGTCACCGCGCACGAACGGCCGGCGATGTTACCCAAGACCGCCGCGTATCGCACAAGAAATCTGCTGAGGATTTCCCCCTATGCCGAGCCCGAACCCGCCGATTTGCGCAGCCGGCATTTCCCGCCGGCCGAAGGGCTGCTCATTCAACAGGCAACGTGGTGGGAAGGCCCGTCAATGCTCGCTTTGAAGGGCGCCCTCCTCCGGCAACCCACAGAGTTGTCCACAGAAAAAACGAACAAGTCATCAAACTGACTTCGCCGCGACATATCCCTTGAACATTTCCCGCAGCTTCGTTTTCAGCAGCTTGCCGGTGGCTGTATGCGGCAGGCTGTCGACGAAGGCCACGTCGTCCGGCAGCCACCACTTCGCCACGCGCGTCGAAAGAAAAGTGAGCAGTTCCTCGCCGGTCACCTCCGCGCCTGCGCGCTTCACCACGATGAGCAGCGGCCGCTCCTGCCACTTCGGATGCGCGATGCCGATCACCGCGGCCTCCGCCACGGCCGGGTGCGCGCTCGCTGCGTTCTCCAGGTCGATGGACGAGATCCACTCGCCGCCCGACTTGATGACGTCCTTCGCGCGATCGACCAGCTGCACGTAGCCGTCTTCATCGATGTTGGCCACGTCGCCCGTCGGAAAAAAGCCTTCGGCATCGAGCACCGATCCGCCCTCGCCCTTGAAGTAGCCGCTCGCGATCCACGGCCCGCGCACATGCAGGTGGCCGAAGGCCTTGCCGTCGTGCGGCAGGCGCTGGCCGTCCTCGCCGACGATCTTGATCTCCACACCCCACACGCCGCGGCCCTGCTTCATCTTCACCGTCGTCTGCTCCTCCTTCGATAGCGCGCGGTGCTTGGGCAGCAGGTTGCCGATCACGCCGATGGGGCTGGTCTCGGTCATGCCCCAGCCCTGCACGAAGTCGGCGCCGAAGTCGCGCTCGAAGCGTTCGATCATGGCGCGCGGCGTGGCCGCACCGCCCACGCCGATGCGCTTCAAGCCGATGGCGTGCGTGTCGATCTCGGGGTGCGCGTCGAAGTACTGGAACAGCATGAGCCAGATGGTCGGCACGGCCTGCGAGAAGCCGACTTTCTCGTCGCGCATCAGCTCGTACAGGCTCTGCGGGTCCATGTGCGGACCGGGCATCACGAGCTTCATGCCTGTCATCGCGGCCGCATACGGCATGCCCCATGCATTGGCGTGGAACATCGGCACCGCGAGCAGCAGCGTCATCTGCGAGTTGACGCCGAAGGTGTCGGGCGCGCACTCCATCAGCGAATGCAGCACGGTGGAGCGGTGCGAATACAAGACGCCCTTGGGGTTGCCCGTGGTGCCCGAGGTGTAGCAGAGCGACGAGGCCGTGCGCTCATCGAATTCGGGCCAGGCGTAGTGCTCGCTCTGCGCGCCGACGAGCTCGTCGTAGCACAGCAGGTTCGGCACATCGATGGCGGGCATGTGCGCGCGGTCGGTCATCGCGATGAAGGCGCGCACGGTCTTCAACTTCGGCGCGAGCTGCTCGACCAGCGGCGCGAAGCTGGAGTCGAAGAACAGCACCTTGTCTTCCGCGTGATTGACGATGTAGTCGATCTGCTCCGGAAAGAGCCGTGGGTTCACCGTGTGCAGCACCGCGCCCGAGCCCGAGACGCCGTAGTACAGCGCGAGGTGGCGGTACGTGTTCCATGCGAGCGTGCCCACGCGGTCGCCGGGCTCGATGCCCAGCACCTTCATCGCGTTGGCCACCTGCTTCGAGCGGCGCTGCACCTCCCCGTAATTGGTGCGATGGACCGGCCCCTCCACCGTGCGCCCCACGACCTCGGCATGCGGGTGGAAGGTGGCCGCATGGTCGATCAGCGAAGAGATCAACAGCGGGCGTTCTTGCATCAATCCGAACATGTTCTTGTCTCCTGTGCGCCAACGGGAATCTCATGCAGCGGCCGGCTGCATCGTAGGCAGCAGCCTTCGCACGCCACATCGTCGGAACGGACGATTGAGCACCCCGGGGTTGTCCCTAGCATGGGCCTCGTTCAAGATGAATCCATCCCGCCCTCTTCCGAAATGAAAGCCAAAGCATGAACGTGTACGAAGCCATTGCGAGCCGTCGATCGGTGCGCGAATTTTTGAGCACGCCCGTGGCGCCCGACGCCATCCGCCGCGTGCTGAAGGAAGCCTTGCGCGCACCATCGGGCGGCAACCTGCAGCCCTGGCACCTGCATGTAGTGGGCGGCGAGCGGCTCGACGAACTCAAGTCGATCATGCGCACCCGCGTGCAGGAAATGCCGACCGGCGAAGGCACCGAATACGACATCTACCCGCGCGAGCTCGTTGCGCCGTATCGCGACCGACGCTTCGCGGTCGGCGAGGCGATGTATGCGCGCCTGGGCGTTCCGCGCGAGGACAAGGTGGCTCGGCGCGAATGGTTTGCGCGCAACTACCAGTTCTTCGGCGCGCCGCTCGCGCTGTTCTGCACGGTCGACCGCCGCATGGGCCGGCCGCAGTGGTCCGACCTCGGGATGATGTTGCAGAACGTCATGCTGCTCCTGCGCGCCGAGGGCCTGGACAGCTGCCCGCAGGAATGCTGGGCGATGTACCCGCAGACCATCGGCAAGTTCATCGCGCTGCCGCCCGAGCGCATGCTGTTCACCGGCATGGCCATCGGCTACGCGGACCGGAGCAAGCCGCTGGATGCGCTGGTGACGGAGCGCGCGCCGCTGGATGAAGTGGCCGAATTCATCGGCATCTGATTGACGGACATCGGCGGAGGGAACGAATCCTGCTTGGCCGGAGGAAACCTCGGAACTCCCTTTCATGCTCATCGCCCAGATCTCCGATCCTCACGTTCGGCCCGCCGGCCAGCTGTACCAGGGCGTGGTCGATTCGAACCGGATGTTCGAAGAGGCCATCGCGCACCTGCATGCGCTCGACCGGCGGCCCGACCTGGTGCTGCTGACGGGCGACCTCGTCGATGAAGGTCGCTCTGAGGAATACGCGGAAGCCCGCCGCCTGCTGGCAAAGCTCTCGATTCCTTACCTCGTCATCCCCGGCAACCACGACCATCGCGAGAACTTCCGCACCGCCTTCGCGGACCACGCCTACCTGCCCGCGACGGGCGCATTGCACTATTGCATCGACACGCACCCGGTGCGCATCGTCGCGCTCGACTCCTGCATTCCCGGTCTTCACCACGGCCACGTCGATGCCGAGGGCCTCGCATGGCTGCAACGCACGCTCGAAGCCGACCGCGAGAAGCCGACGCTGCTGATGCTGCACCACCCACCGTTCACCAGCGGCATTCCGTACATGGACAGCTATCGGTACATCGATACCGCGCCGCTCGAAGCCATCGTGCGAAGCGTCGGCAACATCGAGCGCGTGCTCTGCGGGCACGTGCATCGCACGATGCTCAAGCGCTGGGCGGGTACCGTCGTCTGTTCATGCCCGAGCAGCACGACCGAGATCGCGCTGCAGTTGGCGCCGGATGCGGCACCCGCGTCGTACCTGGGGCGGCCGGGTTGCATGCTGCATCTGTGGAATGAGGCAGAGGGCATGGTGAGCCACGTGAGCCATATCGGAAAGATGGACGGGCCGTATCCGTTTGCGTGACGTTGGCGCTCGGCGTCGCAAACGCATCGTCTTTCCGCTCCGCCGCGCGATGCTGCATCTGCACTTCGACAACGACACCTGTGGCTGGTCAATGGGCTGGCTGCCATCATCTGCGTCGGACCACCAACATTCAGGGCATCGCACCATGGGCTTCAGCATCTACTACACCGCGAAGCGAAACACACCGCTGACCCCCATCGAAACGCAGCGCATCGACGCGATCGTGCAGGCGTTCGACGTCACCGCAGAGATCGAGCGCTATGCCCATACCAACAAGGGCCTCAACTGGGAAAGCTTCACTCTCTACGAGGCGTCGCGGCTCACCGGCGACGATGTGCTGTCAGGTGCCACAGCCCTTCCCGACAACAAGCCGTTCGCCATGCACAAGGGCGCGCGCCACTGGGTCGATTGCCTCAACCGCATTCGCCGCGAAGTGCTCGCCGATGCCAAATGGAGCGTGCAGATCGAAGACGACGCGCTGCTGTGGGACGACAAGCACGGCTGGCACGACAAGGCATCGGACGGGCTCGCATCGCTGTGGCTCGGCTGCTTGCTGAGTTCCCCGTTCCGGCTGTTTTCCCGGGGCGCGTGAACCGCTGACTGCTACCTTCAGTATCGCCAACCGATACTTTTTGCCTTTGCCCGTGGGCCGGCCGAGCCGCGCCGTTACAGTCGCCGCGCCCGATTTTTCCGTCTGGAATCACTTGGGCCTAACCCGCCCCCGATCCTGCGCCGACCCTTCGGCGCCCTGGGGCGAACGCGAACGCAGACACCCGAAGCACCCATGTCGCTGGTCAAAAAAGCAATCGAAGAACACAAGGCCGCGATCGCCGCACGTGCCGCCAGCAAGGCGGCGGCCGCCGTCAATACGCAGGTCGCGCGCGATGCATTTCTCTCGGAGTTCAAGGCGCGGGTCGAAGCAGGCGTGAGACCGCTGCTCGACGCCTTCGCCTCCGACCTCGTCGCCTCACGGCACGATGCGCTCGTCGACGACGACCTCGCCAACCCCTACAAGCCCTACATCTCGGTGCGCTTCTCGCCGGTCGCCGGTGTGAAGCTTGAAGACCTCGCTTCGCGCGAGTCGGTCTTCACGCTGCGCGCCTTCGCGGCGACACGGCAGGTGCACCACGTGTCTTCCTACGACCAGCGCTCGGGCGAGCACGGCGTCACGCACGAGGCGCTGGGCATCGAGTCGGTGAATCCGTCGCGCGTCGAGCGCGGTTTCGAGGAGTGCCTGCGGGCCGCGCTGAAGGCCTGGCAGGCCTGATACCGGGTCGCGTTCGAAAGAGTAGAGATCCGTTCACGCTGAGCTTGTCGAAGCGCCGCGCGAGGCTTCGACGAGCTCAGCCCGAACGGTTTTGGCAAGATCGAACGCGATTCCGTATGCCGTTCTCGCGCGGGCCGCCGCCCGTCCTCGCTCAGAGCCGCTCGATGATCGTCACGTTCGCCATGCCACCGCCTTCGCACATCGTCTGCAGCCCATAGCGCTTGCCGCGCTGCGCGAGCGCGTGAACCAGCGTGGTCATCAGCTTGGTGCCCGAGGCGCCCAGCGGATGACCCAGAGCGATCGCGCCGCCATTCACGTTCAGGCGTTCCGGATCGGCACCCAATGCCTGCAGCCAGGCCAGCGGCACCGGTGCGAAGGCTTCGTTGACCTCGTACAGGTCGATGTCCTCGATCTTCATGCCTGCCTTCTTCAAGGCGCGCTGCGTCGCTGGCAGCGGCGCCTCCAGCATGATCACCGGGTCGTGTCCCATCACGCTCATGTGGTGGATGCGCGCGAGCGGCTTCACGCCCAGCGCCTTGAGGCCGCGCTCATTCACCACCATCACGCCGCTCGCGCCGTCGCAGATCTGGCTCGCGGTGGCCGCGGTGCAGCGGCCGCCTTCGGCGATGAGCTTCACGCCGGCGATGCTCTCCAGCGTGGCTTCATAGCGGATGCCTTCGTCGGTGGTGTGCATGTCGCCCGGCTCGGTGCCGTCGTTCAGGCGCGCGGCCACGGGCACGATCTCGGTGTCGAACAGGCCCGCCTTCGTCGCGGCGATGGCGTTGCGGTGGCTGCGCAGCGCGTAGGCGTCGAGCTCGGATTTCTCGATGCCGTAGTTCTTCGCGATCATCTCGGCGCCGGTGAACTGGCTGAACTGGATGTCGGGGTAGCGCTTCTGCATGAGCGGGCTCACGTAGAAGCCCAGGCCGTTCTTCATCGGCAGGATGTTCGGCGTGCCCATGGGCACGCGCGTCATGCTCTCGACGCCGGCGGCGATCACGATGTCCATGCTGCCCGACATCACGGCCTGCGCCGCGAAGTGCAGCGCCTGCTGCGACGAGCCGCACTGCCGGTCGACCGAGGTGGCCGGCACTGACTCGGGCAGCCGCGAGGCCAGCACCGCGTTGCGCGCGATGTTCGAGGCCTGCTCGCCGACCTGGCCGACGCAGCCCATGATGACGTCTTCGACCTGCGCCGGATCGACATCGGTGCGCTCGACCAGCGCGTTGAGCACCTGCGCGGCGAGGTCGGCGGGGTGCCAGCCGGACAGGCGGCCGTTGCGGCGGCCGCCTGCGGTACGGGCGGCGGCGACGATAAAGGCTTCAGGCATTCGGGTCTCCAGTCGTTGGTTTGCGAAAGATTGTCTTACCGCGGCGCCATGCGGATGGCACCGTCCAGCCGCACGCTCTCGCCATTGAAATAGCCGTTGGTGATCATCAGCTCGGCCAACGTTGCGTACTCCGCCGGATTGCCCAGGCGCTTCGGGAACGGCACCGAGGCCGCAAGCGCCGCCTTCACGTTGTCCGGCGCGCCCTGCAAAAGCGGCGTGTCGAAGATGCCCGGCAGGATCGTGTTCACGCGGATGCCCTCGCTCATCAGGTCGCGCGCAATCGGCAGCGTCATGCCGACGATGCCGGCCTTCGACGCGGTGTAGGCCGCCTGCCCCATCTGCCCGTCCTGCGCGGCCACCGAGGCCGTGTTGACGATTGCGCCGCGCTCTCCGTCCTGCAGCATGTCGAGCGTCAACATGCCGGCCGCCGACTTGGCGATGCAGCGGAAGGTGCCTACGAGGTTGATCTGGATGATGCGGTCGAAGTTGGCGAGCGGAAAGTGCTTGATCTCGCCCGTGGCCTTGTCGCGGCTCGCGGTCTTCACTGCATTGCCGGTGCCGGCGCAGTTGACCAGCACCCGCTCCTGCCCATGTGCCGCGCGGGCCTTGGCGAAGGCGGCATCGACCTGCTCTTCGGAGGTCACGTCGACCTTGCAGAACACGCCGCCCAGCTCCTTGGCGAGCGCCTCGCCCTGCTCCTCGTTGAGGTCGAACAGCGCGACCTTCACGCCGTGGCTGGCCAGGCGGCGCGCGGTGGCGGCGCCCAGGCCCGAGGCGGCGCCGGTGACGACGGCGGAAATACTGGCATCGAGTTGCATCTTGGGGTGTCTCCGGAAGGTTGTTCGAAAACCAGTTTAGGCAGCAGAATCACCCGCCGGAATCGTCGGAAGCGACGGAATTTCAAGGCGCTCACTCCCCGTTTGCGATGCCGTCTCCTGCTTCTTCTCTTCCTCCCCCGTCCTCCCCCAGGATTCTCGAGACCAAGCTCAACCCGCCGGCCTTCGTGGCCACGCAGGTGCCGCGCACCGCCATCGGCGAGGCGATTGCCGCGGCGGGCGCGAAGCTGGTGCTCGTGCGCGCACCGGCCGGCTTCGGCAAGACCACCGCCATGGCGCAGATCCGCGAGCGCATGGAGGCGCAAGGCACCGCCACCGCCTGGCTCACGCTGGACCGTGCCGACAACGACGTCTCGCGCTTTCTCAACTGCCTGGCCGAAGCTGCGCAGCGGCTGGGCGTGGAAGAGCCCCGCACCAACGGCCCCTTCGACGCCGTCGCCGCACTGGCCGCGCACGACGCGCCCTTCACCCTGTTCCTGGACGACTTCGAGGTGGTGCAGGAGCCCGCCGTGCTCGGCCTCGTGCGCGAGATCATCGAGCAGCTGCCGCGCCGCGGGCAGATCGTGATCGGCTCGCGCAGCCTGCCCGACCTGAGCCTGGGGAGGCTGCGCGCGCGCGGCCAGCTGATGGAGATCGACACCGACCGCCTGCGCTTCACGCTGGAGGAAACCAGCGCCTTCTTCGGCCTGCGGCAGGCCCACGCATCGCAGCAGACATCGCACGGCCTGCAGACGCTGCCGGCCGACCTGCTCTCGCAACTGCACCGCAAGACCGAAGGCTGGGTGGCCGCCATCTGGCTCGCGTCGATGGCGCTGGAGCGGCACGGCACCGAAACCGGTTTTGTCGAACGCTTCTCGGGCTCCGACCGCGCCGTGGCCGAGTACCTGGCCGAAGACGTGCTCGCACACCAGCCCAAGGAGATTCGCGACTTCCTGCTGCGCACCAGCATCCTTCGCCAGCTCGACGCCTCGGTGTGCCAGGCGCTCAACCCGCGCATCGACTGCGCAGCCATCCTGGAACAACTGGCCGCGGCCAATCTTTTCTTGACGCCCGTGAGCGGCGACGGCCGCGCGTGGCGCTATCACAGCCTGTTCGCCGACTTCCTGCGTGCGCAGCTCGCGCGGGAGCAACCCGGCGAGATCGAGCGGCTGCACCTCGCGGCATCAGGCTGGTACGAATCGCACGACCGGCCCGTGCCCGCCATCGACCACGCCATCGAAGGCGGCGACCATCCGCATGCGCTGACGCTGCTCGACAGCTACGCGGGGCAGTTCCTCGAACAGGGCCGCATGCGCATGCTCGCGCGCTGGTTCTCCGCCATTCCGGAACACCAACTGCGCGCGCACCCGTTCCTGCAACCCATCGCGCTCTGGGCCACCTGCTTCACGCACGGGCCGTGGGAGGCGATGCAGATGCTCGAGCAATCGGGCTGCCTCGACAGCGAGATCCCCGCAGTGCGGGCGAGTGCGCACACCCTCGTGCCGCTGCTGCTCGCGATGCAGGACCGGCACGACGAGGCATATGAAGTCGGCGGCCCCTGCCTCGCACGGCTGCCGACCGGCCTCGCGTTTGCCGACAGCGTGCTGCTCAATGCGATGGCGCACATCCTCGCCGTGCGCGGCGACCAGCGCGAGGCGCAGCGCCTCCTCGATGCCGCGCGGCGCGAGCAAGGCAACAGCACCTTCAACCGCATGTACACCGAGTCGCTCGCGGGCCTGTTCGACCTGCACGAAGGCCGGCTGCGCCAGGCGACCGCGCGGCTGCGCATGGCCGTCGATACGACGCATGCCGTGTCCTACAACCACAGCCACGGCAACGCGTGGGCCGGCGTGCTGTACGCCGGCGTGGTGTACGAGTCGAACCAGTTGCCGCAGGCCGATCACCTGCTGAACGTGTACCTGCCGCTCGCGCGCGACGTCGGCCTGCCGGACCACATGATCCTGAGCCACGTGATGCGCTCGCGCATCGCATTCCATGCGGGCGACATCGACGCCGCCGTCCAGGCGCTGACCGAGCTCGAATACCTCGGGCACCACCGGCAACTGCCCCGCGTGGTGGCCGGCGCGAAGCTGGAGCGCTCGCGCATGCTGCTGCTGCAGGGCAACGGGCCCGCGTCACGCGATGAGTTGTTGCGTGCAGACGATCCGGAACTGTGGGAACGCGAGCGACGCCAGCGCCTGCCCGCGCACGACCTCGACTACCTGGCGCTGGCGAAGGCGCGCTGGGAAATCGCGTTCGGCGACGCGCGCGCAGCGCTGACGGTGCTCGATGCCGAGATGCACGCGGCCATCGCATCGAACCGCTATCGCCGCGTGCTCAAGCTGCGCGTGCTGCGCGCGATGGCGCTGCAACGCGCGGGCGATGTCGCTGCTGCGATCGACGAAGTCAGTGCCGTGCTGCAGACGGCGAGCCAGGAGGGCTTCATGCGGCTGATCCTCGATGAAGGGCCGGCGGTGGGGATGCTGGTGCAGCGGTATGCGAATGCGGCGGCGCAGGAGGCGGCTGCTTCGTCTTCTGCTTCGACGCGCGGCGACCCGATCCTTGCGGACTATCTGCAGCGGCTGCTGCAGGCGATGGGGCCGATGGCGGCGGTCGATGCGGAAGCGGCGGCGCCGGGTGCTGCTGGCGATTCGATCAAGGAGCCGCTGACGCGCAAGGAGATCCGGGTGCTGCAGCTGCTGGCGGAGGGGTATTCGAACAATGCGATGGCGGAGAAATTGTTCGTGTCGGACAGCACGGTGCGGACGCACCTGCGGAATATCAATATGAAGCTGGATGCGAAGAGCAGGACGCAGGCCGTGGCGATTGCGCGGAAGGTGGGCGTGATTCGGTAATCAGCCGCCCCACGCCATTACCCTGAATTTCGCGGCGGACGCATAGCGATTTTCTTGGCTGATTTTTCCGCGATTCACACTCACGAAATCGCCGCAATCACGAAGCGGAGCCCGCATTCATTGGTGCGCCCGAATTTCCAAGACCCGTAATGCACGACGCTATACGGTCTTCGCAATAAAGGCAATTACCCGACCAATGGCCCCAAATCCCACGGTCATTAGAAACAATATCGCGATTTGCTTCGTCATGTCAGCAATCGAAATTCTATTTTTACTCAAATAATACCCGCGATATGCAAACACCATTATTGGAGAAGTTATAAAAAAGGCAACGCCAATCCAGTACCACGAGGGAATTCGGCAACGATCCGCCTCCCAGCAACCATCCAGATATCTGTCCGGGAACAGACCCTCCATATTTATTCGACCTGCGACGAACATGGCGATGCAGACAGATATCAATCCGAAAAACCCAAATAGCACAGCATATGCAGCCCTCTTCATTTGATCTCCCAAGAATAAAATTCTATTACTCAAAATCGGCAATTTTTATTTCCAGCACCCGGACAATGCATATGCTCCGGCGAGCAAATCAATCTCGAAATTCACCCTTGCTTTAATTCGAAATTCCTCTTTCTTCTCTTCCGTTTTATCCAGCACCTCGTCGCCCCAAAAACCCATAGATATCTGCAGATATCAAATGCTTACTCGGATTTGCAAATTTCAGCAGCCATGGAAATAAGTTTTTTCTTGATTCTTCAATGCTTACCGAGCACTTTTTAGCGTACATCACAGCACCTCAAGCGGCAGAAATGAATATGGAAGTTCGTGATATGCCACCGGCCAAAGTGAAAAACAAATAGCGAATTTGGCCAAAAAATAATCTGCCTTTCAAAAAAACACGCATCGGGATGACGCTGCACACGTTGGATGCGCACCCTTGCTACCCCGACGCGCCTTGGCGATCTCGGAATCTCAGGACTACGGAAATCGGTGATACCGCCCCCACCCCGCATTTCCTAGCATCCCTGTCAGAACAGCACAGGCGTACGTCGAGCAATGCCCAGAGGTATCCCCAACCCCGCCGCCATGTACGGCATCGCCCCTCGCCCCTGGGGCTTCGAAGTCTCGCTCGTGCGCAACGGCACCCGTTACTACCGGCAGTTCGGCAAGGCCAGCTATGGCGGCCTGGAGCAGGCGCTGCTGCAGGCGCAGGACTGGCGCGACGAAGTCGTGCGCAGCGTGCCGCCGGTGGCGCGGCGGGCGCGGGCCGAGAAACTGCGGGCCAACAACACGACGGGCGTCTCCGGCGTCTTCTGCCAGGTCGCGTCCGGCGGACGGGTGCGGGCATGGGTCGCAAAAACCTACATCGGGCAGGACGAGATCCTGCGCACCGACTTCCCGGTCGATGCGGTGGGCAGCGGGGCGCTGGCGCTCGCCATCGAGGAGCGCGAAAAGCAACTGGCCCGCATGTCGGGCCTGGCGCGGCTGCATCCGGCCGAAGAAGCGATTCGCCAGGGCCTGACGCTGCAGCCGCCGGGGCCGCGCGTCACCAAGCGCTCCAAGTCCGAAATCACGCGCTGCACCAACTCCAGCGGCGTGAGCGGCGTGCAGTTCAAGATGCCCAACGCAGGTCATCCGGGCTACTGGCTGGCGACCACGTTCACCGCGGGAAAGGGCAGCGTGTGCAAGGCCTTCTCGGTGAAGGAACACGGCTACGACATGGCCAAGAGCCTCGCCATTGCCGAACGCGCGCGCCAGCTCGAACAGAAGTTCAAGGATGCGGAAGAGCGACTGCAACCGCAACCGCAAGCCCCGTCGCAGGCACTACGGCCCGAACTCTCCTTCCAGCACAGGGCCGGTGGCCAGACGGCCCGGCCATGACGAACCTCAAACCCCTTCATCAGCTGCTGCGGGTGGCTTCCCATCTGCTTGACCAGGCCGCCACGGAGGTGCGCGATGCGCAGCTGGAGCCGATCGCAGAGAACATCGAGGGCATCGGCCGCGCGCTCCTCGAGGTGATGGAAGTGCAGCGCAAGATCTTCGCGGTGCGGCCCGAGCTGCGGCCCAAGACGCTGGCGGCGTCCGACCGCGAGGCCGACGCCAACAAGCTCTTCACCCAGTTCATGCTCGAAGCGCTGGAGCTGGAAGACACGGGCAACACGGTGGCCGCGGTGGAGCGCTACACGCGGTTCATCGGCATCTCGCCTTCGTACCATCACCGCGAAATCGCGCGGGCTGAAATCCGCCGGCTGACTTGATTAGTTAGTGATCAGCCGCCGGACGTTCACAGCGCCCGCGAAATCACCTCTTTCATGATCTCGTTGGTGCCGCCGTAGATGCGCTGCACCCGCGCATCGGCGTACATGCGCGCGACCATGTATTCGTTCATGTAGCCGTAGCCGCCGAAGAGTTGCACGCATTCGTCCATCACGCGGCCCTGCGCCTCGGTGCCCCAGAGCTTGGCCATGGAGGCGGTGGCGGTGTCGAGCCGGCCGGCCACGAGGTCTTCGACGCAGCGGTCGATGAAGGCGCGGCCCACCTTGATTTGCGTGGCGATCTCGGCGAGCTTGAACTTGGTGTTCTGGAACTCGGCAATCGGCTTGCCGAAGGCCTTGCGGTCGCGCACGTAGTCGAGCGTGGCCTCGTAGGCGCCTTCCATGGCCGCGAGCGCGCTCACGCCGATGATGGTGCGCTCGTACGGCAGGTCGCTCATGAGCTGGAAGAAGCCCTGCCCCTCCTGGCCGCCGAGCAGTGCATCGGCGGGCACGCGCACGTCGTCGAAGAAGAGCTCGGAGGTGTCCTGCGCCTTCATGCCGATCTTGTCGAGCACCCGGCCCACGCGAAAGCCTTTGCAGCCCTCGGTCTCGACGATGAGGATCGAGGTGCCCTTGGCGCCTTGCGCGGGGTCGGTCTTGCACACGACCAGCACCAGGCCGGCGAGATAGCCGTTGGTGATGAAGGTCTTCGAGCCGTTGATGAGGTAGCCGCCATCTTTTTTCTCGGCACGGGTGCGCACGCCCTGCAGGTCGGAGCCGGCGCCGGGCTCGGTCATGGCGATGGCGCCGACCATCTCGCCGCTCGCCATGCGGGGCAGGTAGCGCTGCTTCTGCTCCTCGGCGCCGTGGTTGAGGATGTAGTGCGCCACGATGGCGTGCACCGAGGTCGCCATGCCGGTGAGCCCGCGGCGCGACATCTCCTCGTACACCACGGCCTCGTGGCGGAAGTCGCCACCGGCGCCGCCGTAGTCGTCGGGGATGTCGGCGCACAGGAGGCCGAGCGCGCCGGCCTTGCGCCAGACCTCGTGGCCGACGTGGCCGCGCTTGCGGGCTTCCTCGTCGTGCGGGAGCACTTCGGTTTCGACGAAGCGCACCACGTTGTCGCGGTAGAGGTCCAGGTCTTCATCGCTCCAGGAGCGGCGGAAGTCGATGGGCATGGGTGTTTTCCTTTTTGGTTGTCTTGTGCAGGCGCGCTCAGCCGGCCGCGACGGGTGCGACTGTCGCGCCCCAGCGGCGCAGCATCGCCTCGCCGTCGTCGTGCGCGGTGGCGGGCGGCATCACCGGCGCGGTGCGGCTGAAGCGCGGCGCGGGCGCGGGCTGCACCACGCCGCCCACGTTGGCGAAGGTGCCGCGCGCCACGTTGTGCGGATGCGCGGGGGCCTCGTCCCAATCGAGCACGGGGGCGAAGCAGGCGTCGCTGCCTTCGAGCAGCACGCACCATTCGTCGCGCGTGCGGGTGCGGAACAGGTCGGCCATGCGCAGCTTGAGCAGCGGCCAGCGGTCGGCGTCCATCTGCGCATCGAAGGCGGTGTCGTCGGCGATGCCGCAGCGCTCGCGCAGCAGCGCGTAGAACTGCGGCTCGATGGCGCCCACGGCCACGTACTTGCCGTCGGCGCAGGCGTAGGTGTCGTAGAAGTGTGCGCCGCCGTCCAGCATGTTCTCGCCGCGCTGGTTGCTCCAC
This sequence comes from Variovorax paradoxus EPS, assembly GCF_000184745.1. Lineage (NCBI taxonomy): Bacteria > Pseudomonadati > Pseudomonadota > Betaproteobacteria > Burkholderiales > Comamonadaceae > Variovorax > Variovorax paradoxus. The sequence continues at coordinate 5,729,950 of NC_014931.1, forward strand.
ATGCCGGCCGACTTGAAGCCGTACATCATCGAAGACAGGAGCGCCGCGCCGTCGGTCATCGCCGCATCGACCACCTGGCCCTGGCCCGAGCCCTTGGCCTCGTGCAACGCGGCGAGGATGCCGAAGGCCAGCAGCATCGCACCGCCGCCGAAGTCGCCCACGTAGTTGAGCGGCGGCACAGGTGGTTCGCCCGCGCGGCCGATGGCGTGCAGCGCGCCGCTGATGGCGATGTAGTTGATGTCGTGGCCCGCCGCATGCGAAAGCGGGCCGTGCTGGCCCCAGCCGGTCATGCGGCCGTAGACCAGGCGCGGGTTGCGCGCATGGCATTCGGTGGGGCCGAGGCCCAGGCGCTCCATCACGCCGGGGCGAAAGCCTTCGATGAGCACGTCGGCCTTCGCGATGGCGTCGAGCACGTTCTCTGCCGCGCCTTCGGCGCGCAGGTCGATCTGCAGCGTGCTGCGGCCGCGCGCGAGGATGTCGTGCGGCGCGGTGCGCGTGCCGGGGCGCTCGATGCGGACCACCTCCGCGCCCATGTCGGCGAAGAGCATCGCGCAGAACGGCCCCGGGCCGATGCCCGCCATCTCGATCACCCGAAGGCCTTGCAATGGACCTGCCATGGTCTGTCTCCTGTGTTGGGAGGCATCTTGGCGCGGGGGCAACGGGGGTGCATCGTCCAAAGCGACGAATGCGGGTGCTGGGTCCTTCTTTCTGTAGGGCAGTGGCGTGCAGCTTCGCCGCGCGCCGCGGCTGAATTCGTCTCGCCGGCTCAGGCGGCGACTGTTTCGCGCGCCGGCATCGCCTTCGAGGGCCCCGGCATGTGCTCGCTCGTGCCTCTGCGCCACTTGTCGTGGTTCTTGATGCTCTGGTTCGTGCTCATTGAAACAGCGCCTGCGCAGTGTCCGCCAGCTCGCCGGGCAGCACTTGGCCCCACAGCAAGCTCTCGATCACGCTCCAATGCGCCCGGTGCATGCCGTCGCCCCGGCAAGAACGCACTGTTGAAAAGAGGGCATGGCGGATGTCGTCGAGCACGCGCTTGCCATTGATGGCTCTGCGATACACGCCTTCGAATCCCAGTGCGATGACGATCAGCAGCAGCTCCAGCACGTCGACGTGTTCGGCAGGTCTTTGGAGCAGGTTCGCCATGAACTTGAAAACGTTCTCGCCGCCTCTGCTGTCCCCGTGAAACTGAACCGCCAGCATTCGTCCGGCCCAGGTGTTGACGCCAGTGGTGGCGTCTGTCGCCCAGGCGGACAGGCCCGCCGCTTCATCGAGCGCGGTGCACAGCGTGTAGCTCGCGCCGGTGATGTACTCCTTGCGAATAGAGGCATCCATGCACACGGACTGGAAGCTGGCGACCTCGCGCACCAGATCGCCGTGCAAGGTACCGGCGTGTCCTGCGTCGAGCTGCCCGGGCATGTGAACCAGGGCCAGCAGCAGCGGCCGGGCCGCCTCGATCAGAGGGACGCGGGCAGCCTGAACAGCCACCAAACGGTCGGGCTGGGGGGACTGGCGGGAGAGGATCTGTTCACTCGTCAGGAGAGGCTTGGGCTGGGGCTTGGGAGCGGCCGCTGTGGCAAGGCGCTGGGCGGCCTGCTCGAAGTGGTTGTAAGCAGCGAGCGCGAACTCTTTGCGAAGCGGCATCAATCCCTCCGCGCCTTCGCAGCAGCCAATGCCTCGGCGGTGCCATAGCGCTCCATCAATTCCACTTCTTCGTCCTTGCTCAACTGCCCCCTGGCGCGGTAGACCAGCGCCGTCATCACGGCCCCCGTCTGCACGGGTCTGTCTTCGGGCTCGCCCACGCCGCTGTCGCTTTGCCATTCCTTGGGAAAACGCGGCCAGCTGCACGTGATCTGGCTGCTCATGTGAAAGAAGGTTTCCATGAAGCCGGGCCTGCACTCCTGCCTGTACTGGTAGCTGCTGGGCAAACCGCAGTAGGTGGTGTATTCCGGATGCAGGTAGCGCGCGATGCCCTTGAAGTTGGCCGGTGCGCCGGGTGGAATGCGGTCGATGGTGGGGCCGGTTTCCATGTACTGGCGGATGTATTCCCACAGATGGGCTGCACCTTCAGGGCCAGTGACTGCGGGGCCTGCGAACAGGCAGTCTTCGCCTTGGGCCACGGGGTCGGTGGCATCGAAGGGAGGGTGGTACAGGGCCAGCATCGCAACGTCCTGCTTGTCCCAGCGGTTGGTGCTTTGAGGGTCGAACAATGCAACAAGTCGATCCCATTCGAACACCGCGTTTCCCCCGCAGTACTTGGGGCGCAGCACATACACCTTGCGTGTGAGCCGATTGAATCGGATGCGACCTCGTGCAAAAGTGAAGAAGCAGGTGCGCATGCCCATCTTGCAAAACCACATGTAGATCAGGAAGGCGGAGGCCAAGGCTAGGGGGAACAGAAAGAGCCAGCCAAACCAAAGAAGGGAATTTGGAACCCAATCGCCAATGACGAAGAAAAAGATGACTTCATGAAAGAACAACGGGTGGACCGCAAATCCATACCACCCCCAAATGACAAACAGCGCTGGCAAGATCACATAGAGATTCCCGATGCCCGCCCGCCACTGCAAATTCCAACATGGATTGCAAAGCTCCAAATAAGCGTCGTTCTGCGCGTAGGCGCAGCCGTTGGGGATCGTGATACCTCGCGCACCTGCTCGATTGGTTGGCCATTGCTTTTGACCGTCCACATTGATGTGCGCACGACTCTTGGCTATGTCCGATCTGTGCAGGCGGGCGTAACCCTCTTCGCGAATAAACATGATGGATGTGTCCTCAAGCAGGTTGCAGTTCGCCCTGGGCATTGCCCAACGCTTGCAGCGTATCGCGCAAGTTGTCGTGTATTGGCTTCTTGCCTTTTCGTTGTTTGTTAAGGGGCATGTCGCGCAGCCAAGTGATCCACTTGTCTTCACCCAAGAACAGCACGAAGATCGTGCTTCCGATGGCCAGGACGGCACCCGCCAAGCCCAAGATCGCCGCAGCGGCGCTCCACGTAGCCGCGCCAACTCCTACGCCCGCCGCGAAGATTCCTGCGCCGGCGCCTCCAATCGTGAAGATAGTCCCGAACACGCTTGCCAGCTGCGCAATCAACAGGCCGCTACTGCCTCGCTGATACGACTTCCACGCATCCATCCCATCCAACACCACCGAGAACATCGCCGCCGGCCCCAGGAACTTGAACGCCGTCATCCGCAGACTCTTGAGATGCAGCGCCTTGATGCTGTCCAACCCTTCGATAAGTGCCGGGTACTTGTAGGCGTCGTACCCCTTCACCCCCTTGTAGATCGTTTCGTCATACGCCTTGGCGCGCCAGTCATACAGGCTGCCGATGCCTTGCAGCAATTGGCCCGAAAGATCAAAGGCGCCGCGCGCATCGAGCTTGGTGCCCAGCTGATTGCCCTTGATGATGGCGGCGCCCAGGTCCATCAGCGCACCCAGCATCGCGGCACGTGTGCCAGGGGCCGCGCTGCGTGCGCGCTCCAGCGCCACGGCCTTGCCGGCGCGGGTGGCCGGATCGGCAATGGACTCCAGCTTCTTGGCGCGCAGCGCAATGCGCTTGGCGTTCTCCGCAACGTCGCTTTGCAGTTGCGCCACCGCTTTGTGCACGGTGCTGCCCAAGGTGCTCATGCCGGCCAAGGCCAGGTGCTGCACCATCCGCGCCTCCAGTTGCGACGCTTTCCAGCCGCTGATGCCGGTCGCGGCGCGCGCCGAGAGCAGGGAAAACACGTGGCCGACCCAGGCCGCCTTGCGCAGCATCGCAGGTGCGTCGGGGTTTTGCGCTTCTTCAATGAAGCCCAGTGCCTTGTCGCCCAAGGCCAGGCGCCCCGCCATCAATTTGAGGTTTGTCGCCAATGTGTCGGCCATGGAGGCTTCGGGCTCGGCCGCGGGAGTCACCACGACCGGGGGCTTGGCGTTTTCCAGGCTCTTGTAGGCCGCCTGAAGGGTGACGCTGTTGAAGCACAGCAGACGCGACAGCAGGCTGCCTCCCCACGGATTCATCGCCAGCAGCGCCTGGCGGCCGGCCTCATGCGTTTCCAGGCCTGCCAGACACTGCGCAAGCTGCAGGCTCAATGCGGCGCCGCCGCCGGGTTTGTCGATCTTGCCGTCCTGATTGCTGAAACGGCCCAGGGCTGCGAGCAACAGGCTGCCGAACACCCATTTGCTCTGATCGCGACCCAGCGCCGCCACTCTGTCTTGAGCTTGCTGCTGCCGCATCTTCTGCTCCTGCAGGATGTCGCGTGCCGCGGCCTGGTCGAACCATTGGCTGCAGGCGCTCTGAACGGCTGACTGGGCGCTGCTCAGTTCGCGCTGGTAGTTGGCCGTGCGCGCTGCGGTCCGGTGTGCACTTTCCTTGGCGGCCTCCAGGGGGTCGCGCGGCAGCGGCGCATGGATGCGTGCCGACTCCGCGAAGCCCCGGTCCACGCGCGCGACGGCGCCTTGTTGCGCGAGTGCGATCAAACCCTGCGCCCCGACGGCCGTCTGGAACACCCATTCGTTGCTCACGTCCTTGTGATGCCCTGTGGCACTGGATGCCTGCCAATGGCTATAGATGATTTGCGCTTCGCCCTGCAGGTGCCCCAGCTCCTGCGCAATGCCCATGGCGTCGTCGCATGCGACGACCGCCCCGCCGTTGTCGGCCAGGAATTTGGCGATGTTTTGCAGGCGTTTACCGTGTGCGCCGGCGTAGTCAAGCTGCTTGATGAGCGAGGTTTCTTCGACTGTGATTTTTCCGGCGTGTTCGCCCGTGACTAGGTAGTGATCCCTCTCCACAAAGCGCTTGTTCTCATAGTCGCCCCAGCCGCGCTCGATCGCATTGCTGCCCATCAGACCGTACAACTGGGGCTCCAGCGCATCGCGCACGGCTTCGTCCTTGAGCGCCTTGAATTCGGCCACGCTCCAGCTATTGGGGTCCGGGCTGGGCACTGCGGTGTCGGGCGCGCCCTTGCTGCCGTTGGCCCAGCTGGCCACGTCGAAGCTCTGTGTGTACTTGTCCAGGTCGCTGTCGATGACCTTGCTCAAGTGATCGGGGTCTATCGGGTCGGGGTGGAACAGGTAGTTCAGCTTCGTGACGTCCCTGGCGCCCTTGATCCACACGAGGCTTCTGTTGGCACCCCATTCCTGCGGACTGCAAGCGGCAAGGCCTTCGGCTTCCTTGGGGTGATCGACGTCGAATCGGGTCAGGTAGCCATGCGAATGCACGGCGTAGCCGAACCATGCAGGGCGCCGGCAGTTGGTTTCGATCCGGATGTACAAATAGCCGGTGCGCAGCATGCGCACGTTGTATTTCGCGGTCTGGAGCGCAACGCCGCCTGGCTGGTTTTTTAGATTTCCACCGGGCTTGAGCTTGTCCAGCGCCGCCGCGCCTTTGTCAGTGGCGCTGTAGGCTGCGCCGTAGCGCGTGAACAGAATCGGCAGTCCGGTTTGGGCGCATTGATCGCACGGGTTCTTGCAGGCCATGGCTTATCTTTTTTGAGGCTGGATGATCTGGTTCAGAACCATCGAAAAACTGGCATCGGGCCGATCGCGCAGCTGGTCTTCGATCCGGCTCAAGGTCGATGCCAGATGCGGCAGGCGCCAGTCGATGGCGCGCGCAGGGCCTTCTTTGGGGGCATGCATCCAGGTGATCCAGACATAGTCTTCAAGATCGAGGCCTTTCAGATCCATGCGCGCGGCATCGACCAGCATTTGCTGCAGGCTGTCTGGATCGGGCAGGGCCTCGGGCGGTATGTCGTGCTTGGCATAGCTGCGCCAGATCGAGTTGGCATCCGGCGAGACACCCGAGAGAAACCACTGCGCTTCGTCGAACAGATCGCGCGGCGATCCGCCCACCCGCGTTCCGTAGGGAAGCAGCGGCGCCTTGGCACAAAACCATTGGGCAGGCTCAGGACTGCCGCTGAACGGCCCCCAGGGTTGCATCAGCGACCACCATTGCGTGACCGGGCCGAGCCACCGGCTTTGCTGCAGGGGACTCAGCGCGGGCCAGACACGCTGCATGACGCGCGGGTCCTGATAGCGAAACAGCACGCTCTCTTCTTTGTAGGGAGGCCGCTGGTCGCCCAGGCCAACCCAATACCGGGTGATGACCTGCGCCGATTCATGGCTGATGACCACACCGCAGAAGTCCTGTCTGGTGACGCGCTCGTGCACCTGCTGCGAAGCGAACTTCAGGCAATGCGCCAACCATGCGAGCAGGTCTCGAGTCTTGAATCCCGGAACGGGGACAACCAACTCCTCGGGCAACTCCAGCAGGCAGGGTGCGCGCTCTTCTCGGTAATCAAAGCAGCTGTCGGGCACGCTGACGCGGTCGCGCGCCCATTTGGGAAACTGCTCGCAAAGTTCTTGCGCCAGTGGATTGTTTTCCCAGCGGTTGAACAACAGGTAGGCGCGCTGGGGAAGCGGCTCGTTTTTGCTCCTGGATGTGTCTTCGGACGCCTTGGGCGCAAGCGCTGTCAGGGCACCCCAACCCTGCATCAGCGCGTCGATCAGTTTCTCGCTGTGGGCCTTTTGCCCTTCTGCATCGGTGTCGCCAATCATCAGCGCGACACCGAGTTACCGCCGTTGGCGGCGGCGTTTTCCTTGGTGACACACGCCTTGTCGTTCACGGGCCGGGTGGGCTTGGAGTCGCCCGCAACGTAGCTGTGAACGCCGGCGTGGTTGGTGTACTTGCCGGTGGTCCCCTTGGTGATGCTGCCAGCGCTGTATTCGCCGTAGCTGCTCCCGCCGTTGATGGTCAGCCTGGTCTTGGCCGTGATGTTGATGAGGTCGGCGGTCAGTTCGATCTTGTCTTTGGCGTGCATCTTGATGGAGTTCTCAAGCGCCTTGATCTCGATGTCGGCCTGGGCTGCAATCACTTCCATGCCGTTTTGCATGGCGTAGACCTTGAACGCCTCCAGCGCAACCGCGATCAGGCTGCCGCCGCTGTTGATGCTGGTGTGCGCGGAACTGGTGATTTGTGTGTGTTCGACGCTGGCGATGTGCGTGGAGCCTCCCGAGGTAACAGCGATGCCACTCGGGCTGGCAAGCACCAGATGAGGGTCGGCCAGTTCCGGAAACCGCCCTTCCTGCGGGTTGCCGCCACTGCCCTTGATGGTGTCGTTCTGTTTCTTGAGGGCCTTGGCGACCGCATCCTGGTCGCCTTTGATCTGGGCTTTGCTGGTACGGGCCGCATCGGATTGGCCCTCGATCAGATCGCGGGCCAGCGCGAGGCGCGGGACGGCGTCGCCCAGGTCTTTGGCATGGCCCGCGGCGTCCACGCGGGCCTCGGTGGTGATGAGCATGCCGTCGGCTGCGCGCATGACGCCATGGCCGTCGGTACGCAGTTCATAGCCTTGGCCGCGCCGGTCCTTACGCCCGGCGTTGTCTTCGACGCGAGTGATGGAGCCCAGGCTCAACGAACTGGACTGGTGATCGCTCTTGAGCTGGACTTGAATTTCCCCGGCCGTGTCGTCCAGAACCACCTGATTGCTGCGCCCCGCAGAACTGTTGCCGCCAACGCCGACGAGTTCGCGCGAACGAAACCCGGAAAGCGCTGCCTGTTCGGGCAGCTTGAACGGCGGCATGTTCATCTGGTTGTAGACACGACCTGTGCAGATGGGCAGGTCGGGGTCGCCGCCGAAGAAGTCGATGACGACCTCTTGTCCAATGCGGGGGAGATGCATTGCGCCGAGCTGGTTGCCTGCCCATGCCTCGCTCACGCGCACCTTGCACGAACTGTTCTGATCGAACTGGCCGTCGCGGTCCCACGGAAACTGGACCTTGATGCGGCCGTATTCGTCGGTCCAGATGTTCTGACCGGCGGGGCCGACGACAACCGCATTCTGCGGGCCACCCGTCTTGGGCTTGCGGCGGGTGAGCGCGGGGCGCAACTCTTCTTTGATCGGGTGCGCCGTGAAGTCAACGCTCACCGTCCAGTGCTGCGAACGGCTAGGGGTGGCCTCCTTGACCTGACTGTCTTGCCCGACGTCTTCGATCACGAAGTCCGTATGCAGGATCAGGTATTCGGCGTTCGCACTTTCGCGCGGGTGCTTTTGCATGCGAAACGTGCAGCCCGGCACCATGCCGCGCAAGTTGCCTGCGGCATCTGCGCGGGCGCCGTGGGTGCGCAGGTGCTCCATGCGCAACCGGGCGAAGGCACGACCTTCGATGGACGGATCGTTGGGGCCTGTGCCCCCGGCCTCCGGTTGCACGAAATGACTGCCGCCGACACTGGCGTGGTACTGGTACACCTCGCCGTTGGCGTGGCTCGTCGGACGCGGTGCACTGTTCTGACCGATCAGCCGGGCCTTGCTGCGTGTGTAGTCGTAGTCTCTGGTGACGTAGGCACCACTGGTGAGTTGGTTGTGCGCCGCGAAGCGATGGATGTATTCGGCGTCGGTCTTGTAGCCCGGGGTATGGAATTCGACATTCGCGTAGGCGGTGCTGGGGCATTCCCGATAGGCCGCCATCGCATCCGACAGAACCAGGCGATGAGCGCCGTCGCTGTGCTCGAAGTGGTAGTTGATGCCGTACTCCTGGCACAGGCGCTCGAAGAACTCGAAGTCGCTCTCGTTCCATTGCACGCAGTAGTCGCGGATCGGATAGGTGTCGTACAGCCTTTTTTCCACGGGAAACGAATAACTTTCCAACACCTGATCGAGGGTTTTGACGACCGTCTGGTCCTGATAGATCTTGCAGTCGCAATTCAGCGTCGCCAGGTGCAGCCAGGGCCGAATGATGAAGCGGTAGACCACATGGCGGCCTGCATCGCCTTCCATGACGGCATCGGTCACGATGCCGCTGATTTGTCGTGTCCCTGCGCCGGTACCGTAGGCACTGGCGCCAACGGTTCCGGCCAGCAGCTCGCCTGAGCCATCAAGCTCGATCACGCAGGTAATGGCTTGCCCGATGAAGCCGTCGAGGTTGAAATCGGCCGCGCCGCTTGCACCGAGATTCAGCGCATCGGGGGTCTTGAGGATGAGTTCGTACTCGAAGAGGCCGTTCACGCCCTCGCGGCCGGCGAGCCGCACGGGCGCCAATGCGGGCAGCCCCAGACTCAAGGGGATGACGGTGCTGATGACGGAGAGGGTTTGGGGCACTGGCGGCAGACCTGATGGATGGCGATCCAAAAAGTCTGGGCCACGCAGAACCCACACATTCACAAACAATAGTCAAACGACCTGCATCGCGGCGATGCGCACTCAAGAGTGCGAAAAATTCACGCCCTCAAGACGCTGAACTCTTCCCCATGGGCCGGGTCGCGCTCCATGCGCTCAGCACGAGGCGCAGCGTCACCGCGCCGGATCTGCCGCCGTCAGGCCGAGATGGCCTCCCGCGCCGGTGTCACCTTCGACGCCACCGGCATGTGCTCGGCCCAGTCGATGATTTCCAGCGTGCCGTCCGCATGCTCGGCCAGCGCCGTGAGGCTTTCCACCCAGTCGCCGTCGTTGCAATAGAGGATGCCGTCGATGTCGCGCATCTCGGCATGGTGGATGTGGCCGCAGACCACGCCCTGCGCGCCGCGCTTGCGGGCCTCGCGCGCCACGGCGTTCTCGAAGTCGCCCACGTAGCTCACCGCGCGCTTGACCTTGCCCTTGAGGTACTTGGAGAGCGACCAGTACGGCAGCCCCATGCGCGCGCGCAGCGAGTTGAGGTGGCGGTTGAGCTTCAACGTGAATTCGTAGAGCGAGTCGCCCACGTAGGCGAGCCACTTGGCGCACTGGATCACGCCGTCGAACAAGTCACCGTGAATGATCCACAACTTGCGGCCGTCGGCGGTTTCGTGGATCCATTCGTCGGCCACGTCGATGCCGCCGAAGTTGTGGTTCAGGTACTTGCGGGCGAACTCGTCGTGGTTGCCCGGAATGAAGATCACGCGCGTGCCCTTGCGCGCCTTGCGCAGCAGCTTCTGGATCACGTCGTTGTGCGCCTGCGGCCAGTACCAGTGGCGCTTGAGCTGCCATCCGTCGATGATGTCGCCGACCAGGAACAGGGTCTCGCACTCGGTGTGCTTCAGAAAATCGAGCAGCGCGCGGGCCTGGCAGCCGGGCGTGCCCAGGTGCAGGTCGGAGATCCAGAGGGTGCGGAACTGCAGCGGTGGACGCTGGCGATCGTCGTCCTCCGGCTCAGGAGTCCCGGTCGCGGTGTCGCGCCATGCGCGAAGGAAAGCGTCGTCGCGTTGCATGGACGGGTAGGCTCCCATCCGCGCATGACGCTGCGATGGCACACCCGTGACATCCCGGTGACGCGTGGCCCAGGGCCTGTTGATGCTATTTCCGGCGTCGCGAAGGTATGCCAGGGCGGGCCAATCAAGGCGCGCGACGCCGCGTGTGCATATGCACACGCAAGGAGCGCAACGCAGAGTGGGCTGCCCTGGCATACCTTCCCGCAGGGTTGGCTGTCCAAGGGGCCGTCTGCGGCGTTGCCCGCGCTTGCAAGGCAAAGCCTTGCTGCGCTTGGGCGCCTTGCAGCCAGCCCCTTGGACAGCCAACGCGACGCCGGAAATAGCATCAACAGGCCCGGCAACGCCACAATCGCGCGATGCAATCTGGCCAGATCATTGTTCTTGCGACTCCCGTGTTCTTTTTGCTGATCGCGATCGAGTTCGCGGTGGGCCGCGCGCGGGCGCGCCGCGGCACGGGGCACGACACCTACCGGCTGGCCGATGCGGTCAACAGCATTGGCCTGGGCATGCTGAGCCAGATCAGCGCGGTGCTCACCGGCCTCTTGCGCATCGGCATCTACACCGCGGTGTATTCGGCCGTGGCGCTCTTTCCGAAGGAGGCCGCCAGCGAGTTCTGGACGACCTGGTACGGCTGGCTGCTGGCGCTGGTGTTCTACGACTTCTGCTACTACTGGCTGCACCGCATGGGCCACGAATCGGCGGTGCTGTGGGCGGCGCACGTGGTGCATCACCAGAGCCAACACTACAACCTGTCGACCGCGCTGCGACAGACATCGAGCGGTGCGCTGCTCGGATGGATCTTCTATCTGCCGATGGCGGTGGCCGGCGTGCCGCCGCTGGTGTTCGTCGTGGTGGCGCTCATCGACCTGCTCTACCAGTTCTGGGTGCACACCGAGCAAGTCGGCAAGCTCGGCTGGTTCGACCGCTGGTTCTGCTCGCCTTCGAATCACCGGGTGCATCACGCGGTGAACGACACGTATCTGGACCGCAACTACGGCGGCATCCTGATCGTGTGGGACCGCATGTTCGGCACCTTCCGCGAAGAGAACGAACGCTGCGTCTACGGCACGCGCGGCGAGCTGAAAAGCTGGGACCCGCTGTGGGCCAATGCCGAGGTGTACTGGACGCTGGCCAAGGACTCGTGGCATGCGCGCAGCTGGGCCGACAAGCTGCGCGTGTGGTTCAAGCCGCCCGGCTGGCGGCCGGCCGATGTGGCGGCGCGCTTTCCGAAGCCGGCTTTCGACATCGCGAAGGTCACGCGCTACGAGCCCGTCGTGAGCCGCGGGGTGCAGTGGTTCGCGGGCGTGCAGTTCCTGCTGATGCTGGGTGGCGTGGCCTTCTTTCTCTGGTTCTCCGACGGCATGCCGCTGCAGCGCTCCGCCGTCTGGCTGGCCGCATTGACGGCGAGCCTGTGGGCCATCGGCGCGGTGCTGCAGGGGCGCATTTCGGTCACCGAGGTGCTGCTGGTCGAGGCGGCCGCGCTGGCCACCGCGAGCGCGGCGCTGGGCATCGACTGGCTGCACCACATCTGCAAGCCGCTGGCGCTGTCGATCGCCATCGTCTTCGCGGCACGGCGTGCGATGGCGTCTGGTGCAGTCACGCGCTTCGAAGGGCTGCTGCTCGCGGGCCTGGTCGCCTCGCTGGCCGGTGACGTGCTGCTGATGGGATCGGCAGCATTGTTCGTGCCCGGGCTCATCTGCTTCCTGCTCGCGCACCTGGCGTACATCGCGCTGTTCCGCATCAGCGTGGGCATGTTCCCGCGCCGCGCGGTGCTGGCGGCGACGCTGCTGATCGGCGCGGGGATGTATGCGTTTCTCTGGCAGGGCGGGCTGCCGCCCGCGCTGCGCATTCCGGTCGGGGTCTACGTGGTGGTGATCGCCTGCATGGCGGCCCAGGCCATCGGGCGCGCGGCGGTGCTGCGAGCAGCCGATCCGTCAGCGGTGTGGGTGGCGGTGGGCGCGTGCTTCTTCATGCTGAGCGATGCGCTGCTGGCGACCAATCGCTTTGTCGCGCCGCTGCCGCTGGCGCAGTTGTGGGTGCTGGCGACTTATTACGCGGCGCAGGTGCTGATCGTGCGACACGTTCGCCGGCCGGGCTCTTAAGGCCGCAGCTGCTCCCACGAATGGCCGGGAGCCGCCGGCCTGCTTCGATCACGGAACTTGCGTCCATTGAAGAAGCCTCGGCTTCGTGAATTACGTCCGAGCGCGGGCGGCCATCCGCTCTCCACAATGCCCCACCAAAAGCAGTCCTGGGAGGGAAAAGTGGAGAGAAAAATCATTGTGGTGGGCGATCCGCCCGCGCCCGGAGGCCGGGTGCTGCCCTACGGCGGACCGATCGCCGAAATTCATGGTCATCAGGTCGCGCTCATCGGAGGGCGCGCGTACTGTGAGGGATGCCGCAGCGTCGGCATCATCGCGAAGGCAGGCGGACCGCGGCGCATGCAGTTCCTTGGAGAAGTGGCACTGGAGGGCGACGTGTTGGTTTGCCACTGCCCGATTCCTCCTGCGCTCTTGGCCACGTTGCAGCAATCGGCGAGCTTCGACGACGGCATGAGCATCGCAGCGGGAGCGTTCAACGCCAGCGTGATCCCATCGCAGGGATGGTTCTTTGAAGATGCCGCAGCCGTTGCGGCGAGCAAGAAGCTGGTCGATGCGGCAGTGAGCCATCCACCCGAGGCTGAGCAGACGGAAAACATCTGCCCGAACATGACCAACAAGGAGTTCGCGATCAAGGTCTTGGGACTGCGAGACCTCGCCGTTGGCCTGGTCGAAAAACGCGTCAAGGATCTGACAGCGTGGGGAAAGCCTGAACGAGAACGCGTGACCAAGTGGTTCGGCCAGAACGACGAAGATTTGCGACGGCACCTGGACACCGGCCTGCAAGCATGTGTCCGGGTATTGAAGGGACTGACAGAAGCCAACTTCGTGCGCTACTCAGAAGAAGCGATGCGAAATGTCGGCTGCATTCCTTCGGGCAACATCGGCCTCCTTGCCGCCGAAGTGTGCAAGCCCGACCTCAAGACACGCACGATCGGAATAGGACTTCCGTTTTGCGAGCTTCCCGACGTTTCATACAGAATCGTCTCTAAGCTGGCCACCATCCTCCATGAGGTAACCCACTTTGACGACGTGTTTTCGTCGATCGATACGGTCTACCAGATGACGCAGAGCCTGAAACTGACGGCGTCCGATCCCAGCGCGGCAAGGGTCAACGCGGACAGCATCGTGGGGTTCGTTCTATATGCCGACTAGACCTTTCTTTTTTGTCTTGACCGTCCTGATCGGGTCGGGCGTGGGCAATACCGCGCAAGCATGCAAACCACCATTGATGATCATGCTGGCCTTCGATGAGGGCTCCGCGACCTTGGGCCGAGACCAGATCGTTCTGCTGGCCAACAAGCTGGCTCACTTCCGTCGGCTGTATCCGCACGTGGAGGTTGCAGATATCGAGGGCGTTGCACGCGACACCGTTCCCGATGCGAAGCAGTTGGCACAACGCAGAGCCCTGGAAGCGGCGCGCGCAGTCCGCGTTCTTTTCGATGGTGCGAAGTTGCACGTCTCGTCGAATGTCTATTCGCCCGCGTGGTCGACCCTCGATGGCAACTACGCAGGCATCAACATGGCGCCGCCCATGAAAGACATACCCGACTGCTTGCCGGTGCCGCTTCCCGGTTTCAAGTACTGAATACGCAACGCTTCATCGCCCTCACCTTCGTGGAGCGGGAGGCAGTGAAAACCTAATCCACGCAGCGCTGGATTTCCACTGTCGAATGGCGAATTTCCTCATGCATCGAGAAGCAGGCGCGCACCTCGTCGGCCGTGAGCGTGAGTGAGTGCGTCACCACCGTGAGCGCGCAGGCATAGGCATCGCGCCCCACGCGCCAGACATGCAGGTCGGCCACGCGGGTTTCCGAATCGGCCAGCGTGGTCTCCACGCCTTCGCGGATCTCTTCGGTGACCGGGTGGTCCATCTCGCGGTCGAGCAGGACCTTGCCGGTTTCCTTCAGCAGGCCCCGAGCCCAGCTGGCGACCAGCACCGCGCCGACGATGCCCATGGCCGGGTCGAGCCAGGCCCAGCCGTAGAACCAGCCGCCCAGCAGCGCCGCGATGGCGAGCACCGAGGTGGCGGCGTCAGCCAGCACGTGCAGGTAGGCGGAGCGCAGGTTCAGGTCGTGGCCGTGTTCGTGCGAATGACCGTGATCGTGGCCGTGGTGATGCCCATGGTCATGCCCGCGATCGTGGTGCGTGCCGCCCAGCAGCCGTGCGCAGACCAGGTTGACCACGAGCCCCAGCACCGCCACCGAAATCGCCTCGGGGTAGTGGATCGCGGAAGGCGACCACAGCCGCTCCAGCGAGCCCACCACCATCAGCGCCGCCACGCCGAGCAGCAGCAGCGCGCTCGCGAAGCCGCCGAGCACCTCGATCTTCCAGGTGCCGAATGCGAAGCGCGGGTCGCGTGCATAGCGGCGAGCGGCCGCATAGGCAAAAGCGCTCAGGCCGATGGCCAGCGCGTGCGAACTCATGTGCCAGCCGTCGGCCAGCAGCGCCATCGAGTTGAACCACCAGCCGGCGCCGATCTCGACCACCATCATCGCGGCGGTGATCCACATCACGAGGCGCGTGCTGCGCTCGGCGGAGGCATTGCCGGCGCCGAACTGGTGGTCGTGCTGCCAGGCGCTCAGGTCATGGGTGTGCATGGTGAGTCTTCAAACTCCGAAAAGGTCCTGTCCGTCCGAACGGCTCGAGGGCGGCGTCACGCCCAGGTGCCGGTAGGCGGCCAGCGTGGCGATGCGCCCGCGCGGCGTGCGCTGCAGGTAGCCCTGCTGGATGAGGTAGGGCTCGATCACGTCCTCGATGGTGTCGCGCTCCTCGCCGATGCTGGCCGCGACGTTGTCCAGGCCGACCGGGCCGCCGTCGAAGCGGTGGATCACGGCTTCGAGCAGCTTCCTGTCCATGAGGTCGAAGCCCTGCGGATCGACGTCGAGCATCGCGAGCGCCTTGTGGGCGATGTCCTCGGTGATGCGGCCGTTGCCCTTGACCTCGGCGTAGTCGCGCACGCGGCGCAGCAGGCGGTTGGCGATGCGGGGCGTGCCGCGCGAGCGGCGGGCGATCTCGAAGCCGCCGGTGTCGTCGGTTTCCACCTTGAGCAGGCGGGCGCTGCGGGTCACGATCAGCGCCAGTTCCTCGGGCGTGTAGAACTCCAGCCGCGCGACGATGCCGAAACGGTCGCGCAGCGGGTTGGTCAGCATGCCGGCGCGGGTGGTGGCGCCCACCAGGGTGAAGGGCTGCAGGTCGAGCTTGATGCTGCGCGCCGCGGGGCCCTCGCCGATCATGATGTCGATCTGGTAGTCCTCCAGCGCGGGGTACAGGATTTCCTCGACGACCGGGCTCAGGCGGTGGATCTCGTCGATGAAGAGCACGTCGTTGGGCTCGAGATTGGTCAGGAGCGCCGCCAGGTCCTTGGGCTTCTCGAGCACCGGCCCGGAGGTCTGGCGCAGGTTGACGCCCAGCTCGGCCGCGATGATGTGCGAGAGCGTGGTCTTGCCGAGGCCGGGCGGGCCGAACAGCAGCACGTGGTCGAGCGCCTCCTTGCGCTTGCGCGCGGCGCCGATGAAGATTTCGAGCTGCTCGCGCACCTTGGCCTGGCCGACGTATTCGTCGAGCAGCTTGGGGCGAAGGGCCCGCTCGATCGCCTCTTCGTTGGGCGAAGCGGGAGCGGCGGACACCACGCGTTGGGGGGCGGGGGCGAAATCGTCGGTCTGGATGGTCATGGGAGGGGGGTGTGCGCTGAAGAGTTTAGTGCCGAGCGCCGCGCCGGGCCGCCCCAAGCAAGAGAGCGGCCCCCTCGGGGAGCAACGAGGACACAAAGTGCCGAGCGTGGGCGCCATTCTCACTGGCAGAATGCTTCGGCCATATAACGAACGAGGGGAAGGCAGCACGTGTCGATCTACGAATTGAAGCCGCGTTTCCAGGCCCTGCTCCGGCCGCTGGTGGTCCGGCTGCATGCGATGGGCGTCACGGCCAACCAGGTCACGCTGGCGGCGTGCGTCGTCTCGGTCGCGCTCGGGCTCTGGCTTTTCTTCGCGGCGCCCTCGCTTGCCGCCTTCGCGCTCATTCCCGCATGGATGTTCCTGCGAATGGCCTTCAACGCCATCGACGGCATGCTGGCGCGCGAGCACAACCAGCAAAGCAAGCTGGGCGCCTTCCTCAACGAACTGACCGACGTGGTTTCCGACGCCGCGCTCTACCTGCCCTTTGCGCTGGTGGTGCCCTTCAGCCCGTTCTGGGTCGGCACGGTGATCGTGCTGGCCGGCCTCAGCGAATTCGCCGGCGCGCTCGGCCCCACGGTGGGCGCCTCGCGCCGCTACGACGGCCCGCTGGGCAAGAGCGACCGGGCCTTCGTCTTCGGCGCGCTCGGCCTCTACGTGGCACTGGGCTGGCCGCTCGCGGGCTGGACGGCTTGGCTGATGCCGCTGCTGGCGGTGCTCGTGGCCTGGACCATCGTCAACCGTATTCGCCGCGCATTGGCCGAAGCCGATGCCGCCGGCCGCTGAACACATACCTACAAACAGACAGATATCGACAGGGATTCAATGACCGACATCACTTCACGCACAGCCCAAGAGCTTCATTTCCAGACGCACGACGGCGAATCGCTTTTCTACCGCCGCTGGCCGGCCACGGGCACCGTGCGCCGCGGCGCCATCGTGCTGTTCCACCGCGGCCATGAGCACGGCGCGCGCATGGCGCACCTGGTCGACGAACTCGACCTGCCCGACTTCGACTTCTACGCCTGGGACGCACGCGGCCACGGCCGCTCGCCGGGCCAGCGCGGCTACAGCCCGAGCTTCGGCACCTCGGTGCGCGACGTGCAGACCTTCGTGCATCACATCGGCACCGCACACGGCGTGCCCGAACAAGACATCCACGTCGTCGCGCAGAGCGTCGGCGCAGTGCTGATCGCCACCTGGGCGCACGACTACGCGCCCAAGGTGCGCGGCCTCACGCTGGCCTCGCCCGCCTTCAAGGTGAAGCTCTACGTGCCCTTCGCGCGCGCCGGGCTCGGGCTGATGCACAAGCTGCGTGGTCTCTTCTTCGTCAACAGCTACGTGAAGGCGAAGTTCCTCACGCACGACCCCGAGCGCATCGCAAGCTACGAGAGCGATCCGTTGATCTCGCGGCCCATCGCGGTCAACATCCTGCTGGGCCTTTATGAAGCAGCCGACCGCGTGGTGGCCGATGCGAATGCGATCACGCTGCCGGTGCAGTTGCTGATCTCCGGGGCCGACTGGGTGGTGCACCACAAGCCGCAGCACCAGTTCTTCGAGCGGCTGGGCAGCGCCGTGAAGACCAAGACCGAACTGCCGGGCTTCTTCCACGACACGCTCGGCGAAAAAGACCGGGCGCCGGCCGTCGCGCAGATCCGTGAATTCATCCTTCAGCGCTTCGACGCGCCGGCCGTGCCGGTCGACCGCACCGCGGCGCATCTGAGCGGCGACACGGCCGACGAATCGCGCGCGCTGGCCGAGCCGCTCTCGCCGTTGTCTCCGCGTGGCGCCTACTGGGCCTTGACGCGCGGCGGGCTGCAAATCGGCGGCAAGCTCTCCAGCGGCATCGCGCTCGGCCACAAGACCGGCTTCGACTCGGGCAGCACGCTCGACTACGTCTACCGCAACCACCCCGAAGGCAAGGGCCCGCTCGGCCGGAACATCGACAACACCTACCTCAACTCGATCGGCTGGCGCGGCATCCGGCAGCGCAAGATCCACGTCGAGGAGCTGATCCGCATCGCGATGGAGCGCCTGGCCGAAATGCACCGCGAGGTGCGGGTGATGGACATCGCCGCCGGCCACGGCCGCTACGTGCTCGACGCGGTGCTCGCGAGCCCCGTGAAGGCCGCCTCGATCCTGCTGCGCGACTACAGCGACATCAACGTGCGCGACGGCCGCGCCCTCATCGCCGAGAAGGGGCTGCAGGACACCGCGCAGTTCGTGCAGGCCGATGCCTTCGACCGCATCAGCCTCGCCACGGTGACGCCGCGGCCCACGCTGGCGGTGGTGTCGGGCCTGTACGAACTCTTTCCCGACAACGAGATGGTGCAGCGCTCGCTCGCGGGCGTGGGCGATGCGGTGGAAGACCGCGGCTACCTCGTCTACACCGGGCAGCCGTGGCATCCGCAGCTCGAGATGATCGCGCGCGCACTCACCAGCCACCGCCAGGGTGAAGCCTGGGTGATGCGCCGCCGCACGCAGGTCGAGATGGACCAGTTGGTGGAAGAAGCGGGCTTCCGCAAGATCGACCAGCGGGTCGACGAGTGGGGGATCTTTACTGTGTCGCTGGCGGTGCGCACCGGGCGATGAAAACCTGGCTTGGGCAGCGCCCCTGGAAGCGCGCCGCCGCATGGCTGGTGTTCCTCGGGCCGCTGTTCTACGCGACCTACGGCTTCGCCAACTGGTGGGCCACCACGCGCGCGAACGTCCCGTCGATGGCCTTCGACTGGGAGCGGCAGGTCCCGTTCTGGCCGTGGACGATCTTTCCGTACTGGACGATCAACGTGTTCTATGCGCTGTCGCTGTTCCTCGCGCCCAGCAAACACACGCTCGACCGGCATGCGCTGCGGCTCGTCACGGCGACCTTGATCGCCTGCACCTGCTTCATCGTCTGGCCGCTGCACTTCAGCTTCGGGCAGCCGCCGGTCGATGGCGCGCCGGCCTTCTTGTTCAACGCGCTGCGCGGCTTCGACCAGCCGTTCAACCAGGCGCCGTCGCTGCACATCGCATTGGCCGTGATCCTGTGGGACTGGTATCGGCAGTTCATCCGCCCGCTGTGGGCACGGCTGGTGCTGCATGTGTGGGCGTTCGCGATCTGCGCCTCGGTGCTCACGACCTGGCAGCACCACTTCATCGACATTCCGACCGGCGCGCTGCTCGGCGTGGTGTGCGTGTGGCTGTGGCCGCTGGAGCGGGTGGTGTCGATGCGGCGTGCCTGGAAGGTCACACGCGATGCGCAGCGCTGGAAACTCGCGGGGTTCTATGCGGTGGGTGCCGTGCTGTTTCTCGCCGCTGCTTTGTGCGGCGGTGGCGTGTGGCTGTGGCTCGCATGGCCTGCCGCATCGCTGGCCTTCGTGGCGCTCAACTACATCGGCTTCGGCGCGCGCGGCTTCCAGATGAATGGACACGGCCGCATGGGCTGGGCGGCGCGCTGGATCTTCGCGCCCTACCGCCTCGGCGCCGCGATCAACGCATGGCTGTGGACGCGGAAGCTGCCCGCATCGGTCGAGGTGGTGCCCGGCCTGCGGCTCGGCCGGCGACCCACGCGCGCCGAATGGCTCGCCGCCGGCAAGCCGCGGCTCGTGAGTCTCTGCGCCGAGCTGCAGATGCCCGCCGATGTGCCGCACGCGCGCTGCGTGCCACTGCTCGACCTCACGGTGCCGCCGACGGTTCGCCTGCAGCGCGCGGCCGCGGTCATCGAAGGCCAGCGCCGCAATGCGGAGGGCGCGCCGGTCTGGGTCTGCTGCGCGCTCGGCTTTTCGCGCAGCGCCGCGGCGGTGATCGCTTGGCTCGGCCGCTACGGCTCGACCGGCGGAATAGCGCAGGCCGAAGACGCGGTGCGCCGCGCCCGGCCGCAGATCGTGCTGCGGCCCGCATGGCGTGTGTCGCTCGCGCCGCTGAAAACCCTGGAAGTCATACCGAAGGCGCCGCCCCATGACTGACAACGACCGCGCCACCTGCGCCGCACTCGCCGGACTGCTGCGCGCCTTCATGGTGCTGGCGATCTGGGGCTTCGCGCTGACATGCATCGCGGCGCTGGTGCTCGCGCTCACACTGCGCTCGCTCCCGACCACGCCCGCCATGGGCTTCGGCGCAGTCGTGATCCTCGGCGTGCTCGAGCGCTACTTCGCGTTCCGGCTGCGGCTGGACCAGACGCTGTTCGGCGACCTGGCGCGCGGCACCATCGCCTCGCTCGACGCCCTGGACCGCGCGCTGGACCGCCTGGGCCTTCGCAATGCGCCGTCGTCGCCTTCCACACGGCCGCTCGACGACCGCGTACAGGGCACCCGCCAGCTCATGCAGCGCCATGCCATCGTGGTCGCCTGCCAGAGCGCCATGTTTCTCCTTGCCTTGATGACACAGGACATCTCTTGAACGAAGAAGACAACAACAAGAACGACAGCGCGCCCGCCCAGGCGCCCGAAAGCACGGCGCTGCGGCGCGGGCTGGCCATCGTCGCGGGCAAGCTGATCATCGGCGCGGCCGGGCTGCTGACCGGGGTGCGCGCGATCTGGTCGGGCACCAGCCCCAAGGCCGAGCAGACGCTGTACTTCGCCAACCACACGAGCCACGGCGACTTCGTGCTGCTGTGGGCGACCCTTCCGCCCGACCTGCGCGCGCTCACGCGGCCGGTCGCGGGGCAGGATTACTGGGAAGCCTCGAAGCTGCGCAACTTCATCGGCAAGGACGTGTTCAACGCGCTGATGATCCGGCGCGACGGCTCGGGCCAGGGCGGCAACCCGGTCGACCAGATGAAGGACGCGCTGGAAGGCGGCGACTCGCTCATCATGTTCCCCGAAGGCACGCGCAACACCGGCGACGAGATCCTGCTGCCGCTGAAAAGCGGTCTCTTCCACCTGGCCCGCGCCTGCCCCAACGTGCGGCTGGTGCCGGTGTGGATCGAGAACCTCAAGCGCGTGCTGCCCAAGGGCACGCTGGTGCCGATTCCGCTGGCCTGCACGGTGCGCTTCGGCACGCCGATCAAGCTGGAAGAAGGCGAAGACAAGAACACCTTCATCGCCCGCGCACGCACCGCGATGCTCGACCTGCGCCCCGAATACGACCGCAACGACAAGGCCGAGGGCGCCGCATCATGATCGAACTGTCTCCCTTCGCGTGGACCACGCTCAAGCTCTTCGGCGGCGTCTTCGGTGTGCTGGTGCTGGCCTCGGCCATCGGCGCGCTGCTCAAGTGGCGCGTGGCGCACGGCCAACCGCATTCGGTAATCGACAACCTCAACTCGCGCGTCAATGCGTGGTGGGTGATGGTGGCGGTGATCGGTGTGGCCTTCGCGCTCGGCAAGGGCGGCGTGATCGTGCTGTTCTACCTGATCTCGTTCTATGCGCTGCGCGAGTTCATCAGCCTGGCCTACACGCGGCGCGGCGACCACGGGGCCATCGCGCTGGCCTTCTTCGTCGCATTGCCGGGGCAGTACTTCCTGATCTGGATCGACTGGTACGGGCTCTATTCGATCTACATCCCGGTCTACGCCTTCCTGCTCCTGCCCATTCTGGCGACGATGGGGGGCGACACGCAGCGCTTTCTGGAGCGCACCTCGAAAATCCAGTGGGGCCTGATGGTGTGCGTGTTCTGCATCAGCCACGTGCCCGCGCTGCTCACGCTGCAGATTCCGGGCTTCGAGGGCCGCAACCTGCTGCTGATCGCCTTCCTGGTGATCGTGGTGCAGGGCAGCGACGTGCTGCAGTACGTGTGGGGCAAGCTGCTCGGCAAGCGCAAGGTGGCGCCGGAACTGTCGCCTTCCAAGACCTGGGAAGGCCTGATCGGCGGTGTGGCGAGCGCCACCGCGCTGGGCGCCGCGCTCTACTGGGCCACGCCATTCAACCCGTGGCAGGCCGCGCTGATGGCGCTCACGATCTGCCTGATGGGCTTCTTCGGCGGGCTGGTCATGTCGGCCATCAAGCGCGACCGCGGCGTGAAGGACTGGGGCTCGATGATCGAAGGCCACGGCGGCATGCTCGACCGGCTCGATTCGGTGATCTTCGCGGCGCCGATCTACTTCCACGCGCTGCGCTATTGGTGGGTGCCGTGAGCACGGCGGCTGCCAAAAAGGCTGCAAAACCGGCAGCGAAAGCAGAGCGCATCGTCGATGACGCGCCTGTCGAATTCGCGAACGCTGCGGCGCTCGCGCGCTGGTACAAGCGCCACCACGGCACGCATGCCGGCGTGTGGCTGCGCATCGCGAAGAAGGCCAGCGGCATCGCCTCTGTCGACCATCCCGAGGCACTCGAGATCGCACTGTGCTTCGGCTGGATCGACGGGCAGCGCAAGAGCGACAAGAGCGATGGCGAGCAGTATTTTCTGCAGCGCTTCACGCCGCGCACCGCGCGCAGCACCTGGTCGAAGATCAACCGCGACAAGGCGCTGAAGCTGATCGACGACGAGCGCATGCAGCCGGCCGGGCTGGCCGAGGTGGAACGCGCGAAGGCTGACGGGCGCTGGGAGGCGGCTTACGACGCCGCGAGCGTGGCGACTGTGCCGCCCGACCTGCAGGCCGCGCTCGATGCGAACAAGAAGGCCGCGAAGTTCTTCGCCACGCTGGATGCGCGCAATCGCTATGCGGTGCTGTTCCGCACGCAAGGCGCGAAGAAGGCCGAGACGCGTGCGCGGCGCATCGCGCAGTTCGTGGAGATGCTGGCAAAGGGCGAGAAGATCCACCCTTGAGGCGAAGGCGGTCCTAGTCTTCGTCCATCACCCGCGAGCGGCCCAGCCAGAAGCCCAGGATCAAGCCCACCGTGCCGAAGCCGATGGCGCCCCAGAGGCTCAGGAAATTGAAGACGTTGTAGCGGCCCGGCTGGTGCGCCAGTTCTCTCGCCAACTCCGGCTCGACCAGCCCGCCCAGACCTCGCGCGGCCGCGAAATCGAAGCCCGCATCGCCCAGGTAGTTCAGCGTCAGCAGCATCGGCAGCACGGTCAGGAATGGGAACCACGCACCGCGTACCTTGCGCCAGTTCATGAAGTAGGCGGCCGCCAGCAGCACGGCGCCCGCCCCGATCAATCCGAGCACGACGGGCCGCCGGGCCAGCGGCAGCAACCAGGGCCAGACCCATTGCAGCGGATAGAGCGGCCACTCCGCCTGCGGCGCGAGGCCGCCCGGCCGCGCGAAGGCCTGCCACCCCAGCGCGAGCGTGGCGCGGCCCACCAGCGCAGACGCGCAGGCCACGGCCGCAACGCCAAGGCAGCCGATGCGCAGCAGGGACGAACGAGGCTCGGGGAAGACATGCGGCGGCATGACGCTCTGCGTGTAGCTGCCACGGCTCCAGCGCTTGGTGACCACGATGACCTGCGGTTGCGGCGGCGTCAGTTCGCCGCGGACCAGCCAGTCGATCGCAAGGATCGCCAGTGCGAACGCCATCGCGGCGGTGAGCCATGCGCAGGCGCCCGGCATGTCGATGAGGCCGGCTGGCGTCATCATCGGCAGGTTGCCGTAGACGACGCCCGCGCATCCGTAGGCCAGGAGAATCGGCACGCAGCCGATCAGGGCCGCGCGCATGAGCAGCGAATCGCTGTGAACCGACTCGTGGCGCAGCGCTTCGACGCGCGACCACGCTGCCCGCAGGCTCACTTGGCCAGGGCTTTCAGCGCCAGCTTGATGCCTTCGCTCACCGTCGCGTCCTTGGGCAGCGCCTTGAGCGCGAGTGCGGCTTCCTTGTCGCTGTAGCCCAGCGCGATCAGCGCCTGCAGGATGTCGGCCTGCGCGTCGGAGGCCGCATGCGTCGGCAGTCCGATATCGGCGCCCAGCTTGCCCTTGAGCTCCAGCAGCAGCCGCTCGGCGGTCTTCTTGCCGATGCCGGGGATCTTCACGAGACGGCCGAGCTCCTGCGTGGTGATCGCCTGCGACAGCTCGCCCACGCTCATGCCCGAGAGCAGCCCGAGCGCGGTACGCGGACCCACGCCGGTGATCTTGATGAGCTGGCGAAAAGCCGCACGCTCCTCGGCGGTGCCGAAACCGTAGAGAATCTGCGCGTCCTCGCGCACCACGAAGTGCGTGAGCAGCGAAACGCGCTCTCCGGTGCCGGGCAGGTTGTAGAACGTGCTCATCGGCACATCGACCTCGTAGCCGACGCCGTTGCAATCGACCACCACCTGCGGTGGGTTGCGCTCGGCCAGTACGCCGGTGAGTTTGCCTATCATGGGTGCCCTTTTTCCTTGAAATGTCCGGCGTGATTCTGCGACACACCTTTACCCCACCGAACAACTCGCGCCTCGGACACCTGTGCGGACCGCTCGACGCGCACCTGCGCCGCATCGAGGAAGCGCTGGGCGTGAAGATCGCGCACCGCCACGAGCAGTTCAAGGTCGACGGCCCCAAGGCCTCGGCGCAGCGCGCGATGGACGTGCTGCAGGCGCTGTACGAAATTGCCCAGCGCCCGATCGATCCGGCCGTGGTGCAGCTCACGCTGGCGGGCGACGGCTCGATGAGCGACGAGGACGCGGCCATGCTCGTCACCCGCCGCGCCGACCTGCGCGCGCGCACGCCGACGCAGGCGCTGTACCTGGACAACATCGCCAAGCACGACATCACCTTCGGCATCGGCCCGGCCGGCACCGGCAAGACGTATCTGGCGGTGGCCTGCGCGGTCGATGCGCTGGAGCGCGCGGCGGTGCAGCGCATCGTGCTCACGCGGCCGGCCGTGGAAGCGGGCGAGCGGCTCGGCTTTTTGCCGGGCGACCTGACGCAGAAGGTCGACCCGTACCTGCGTCCGCTGTACGACGCGCTCTACGACCTCATGGGCTACGAGAAGGTGCAGAAGGCCTTCGAGCGCAACGCGCTCGAGATTGCGCCATTGGCCTTCATGCGCGGGCGCACGCTGAACAACGCGTTCGTGATCCTGGACGAAGCACAGAACACCACGGTCGAGCAGATGAAGATGTTCCTCACGCGCATCGGCTTCGGCGCGAAGGCGGTGGTGACCGGCGACGTGAGCCAGATCGACCTGCCCAAGCAGCAACTGAGCGGCTTGATCGACGCCGAGCGCGTGCTCCGGCGCGTGAGCGGCATCGCGATCACGCACTTCACGAGTGCCGACGTGGTGCGGCATCCGCTGGTGGCGAAGATCGTCGACGCCTACGACGGCCAGCGCAAGCGCAGCGGCGCGAATTGAGATGGCGCTGCCGGCACTTTCTCTTTCGCTGCAGTTCGGTCGTTTCAAGGGCGTCGAGCGGCACCGCATCGCGCTGCCGCGCCACCGCGTTGCGCGCTGCATCCGCCACGCGCTGGACATCGACGGCGAAATCACGGTGCGCATCGTCGATGCCGATGAAGGCCAGCGCCTGAACCGCGAGTTCCGCGGCAAGGACTACGCGACCAACGTGCTGACCTTCGACTATGCGCAGAGCCCGGTCGCCATGGCCGACCTGGTGCTGTGCGCGCCGGTGGTCGCGCGCGAAGCGAAGGAGCAGCGCAAGACGCTGGCCGCGCACTACGCGCACCTGCTGGTGCACGGCACGCTGCACGCGCAGGGCTGGGACCACGAGACCAGCGAAGCCGACGCCGACGAGATGGAGGCGTACGAAATCCAGATCCTCGCGGAGCTGGGCATCCGCGATCCGTACGGCAAGTAGCTGCTGCTACGCCGACATCTGCAGCGGGATCGTGACCGGCCCGTCGTTGACGAGGTGCACCTGCATGTCGGCGCCGAACTCGCCGGTGGCCACCACCGGATGCGCCGCGCGCGCCTGCGCCACGAAGTACTCGTAGAGCCGCCGGCCCTCGTCGGGTGGCGCCGCGAGCGTGAAGCTGGGGCGGTTGCCGCCGCTCACGTCGGCCGCCAGCGTGAACTGGCTCACCACCAGCAGCCCGCCGCCGATGTCCTGCACGCTGCGGTTCATCTTGCCTGCGTCGTCCGAGAAGATGCGCAGCTTGAGGATCTTGGCGAGCATGCGGTCGGCGAGCGCATCGACGTCGCCGCGTTCCGCGCACAAGAGGATCAAGAGGCCGGCATCGATGGCGCCGACGGTCTGGCCGGCAATGTCGACGCGGGCGTTAGCGACGCGCTGAAGGATGGCTTTCATGGGTGTCCGTGTTCTTTCACGATCTGGGTGGCGCGCGCTTCCATGGTCAGCGGCAGCAACTGGATGGTGACGCGCAGGCCGGGCACGGCGTCCATCAGGGCCTGCTCGAGCTCGTCGCGGAGGCTGGCCGCGCGCTGCAGGGTCCAGTCGCCGGGCACGTGCATGTGCAGGTCGGCAAAGCGGCGCTGGCCGGCGCCGCGGGTCACCATGTCATCGAAGCGCAACCGGCCGCCATCGGGCTGGCGCGCAGCGAAGGCGTCGAGCGTGGCGCGCACGGTGGCGAGCGTTTCGGCGTCGAGCGCTTCGTCCATCAGGCCCTGCGAGGAGCGCCACACCAGCTTGACGCCCTCGCGCACGATGTTGAGCGCCACGCCGATGGCCAGCACCGGATCGAGCCACAACCAGCCGGTGAAGTGCACGGCGACGATGCCGATGACCACGGCGGCGGAGGTCCACACGTCGGTCATCAGGTGGCGGCCGTCGGCCTCCAGCGCGATGGAGCGGTGCGCGCGCGCCGCGCGGAACAGCATCACCGCAAGCGCCGCATTGAGGCCCGAGCTGAACACCGACAGCGCCAGGCCCCAACCCAGTTGCTCGAGCGGCTGGGGCGACAGCAGCCGCTGCACCGACACCCAGAGAATCGCCACCGCGGCGCCGACGATCAGGATGCCTTCGAAGCCGGAGGAGAAATACTCGGCCTTGTGGTGGCCGTAGGGGTGGTCGTCGTCGGCCGGCCGCTCGGCGATGGTCACCATTGCCAAGGCGAACATGGCGCTGGCAAGATTGACGAACGACTCCATCGCATCGGAGATCAAGCCCATCGAATTCGTCATGTAGCCCGCCAACCCCTTGAGCACGATGGTGACCAAGGCAACGGCCACAGAAACGCGGAGCAGTGTTTTGGGAGTGAGCGTCATGGGCAAGCGGAACTGAATCGACAAAAGACGACGCAAAAAACGGCAAAAGGCCGCAAGATGTCGCTGAATTATCGACGTAGTGTCTATATGTAACGCCTTCGGCTTAATATTTTGACTATTGCGAAACATTCTTCGCAGAGAGTCGGGACGATGAAAAACTTTTTGAACATTCTGGGCGGCCTCGCCCTGCTGGGCGCCACCGTGATGGCCCAGGCCCAAACAACACCGCCGCCGGCCGCCGCGGTTGCCGACCTCCAGGCGGGTTTCGTGAAATCGGTGCGCGGCAATGTGCAGCTGCTCAGTGCCGCCGGCACCACCCGCACCGCTGCCGCTGGCGATGCCCTCGGGTCCGTCGACCGCATCGTGACCGGCCCCGACTCTTCGGTCGCCGTGGTCCTGCGGGACGACACGACGCTGGTGGTCGGTCCCTCCTCGCGGCTGGACCTGAAGGAATTCCACTTCGACGCCACCACCCGCGACGGCGGGCTGCTGGTCTCGCTGCTGCGCGGCTCGATGCGCATGATCACGGGCCTCATCGGCAAGACCAACCCCGACGCGGTTCGGGTCGAGACGCAGACCGCGACCATCGGCATTCGCGGCACCGATTTCATCGTTCAAACCGACGGAAAGCCATGATGCCGACGAGCATGTCGCCCCGCCCGCTCCTTCTTCTCTCCACCGCACTGATCACCGCATTGCTCGCCGCCTGCTCGACGCCGGGCACGCGCGTGGTGCTGCTGCCGCAGGCCGACGGCAAGCCCTCCGCGGTCGTGGTGCGCGCCAAGGACGGGGAAGAAGTCCTTTCCAAGCCCTACCAGCGTGCAACGGCCGCGGTGGGCGCCAGCGGCGCGCCGGTGGTCGACCAAGCCGATGCGGCCAAGGTCCAGGCGGAAAACAAGCCGCTTTTCGACATGCGCCCGCCTCCGCCGCAGCGCTACACCGTGTTCTTCGAGGTCGGCGGCACCACGCTGACGCCGGCTTCGCAGCAGATCATGACCGAGGCACTCGCCGCGGCGCTGGCACGCAGCGGCGGCGACATCGTGGTGACCGGCCACACCGACACCAAGGGCAACGGCGAATCGAACGACCAGTTGTCGCGCCGCCGGGCGCAGGAAGTGGTTCAGCTGTTTGTCGAGCAGCGGTTTCCGGCCAACCGCGTCGAGGCCGTGGGCCGCGGCGAGCGCGACCTGGCCGTGCCGACCGCCGACGAGGTGGACGAGCCGCGCAACCGGCGGGTCACGATCGAAGTCCGGTAATCAAGAGAAAGGCCCCGAGGGGCCTTTTTTTTGGGGGTCAGCTCAGGGTCACGCGGGCGAACTTGCGTTTACCGACCTGCACCACATAACTGCCCGCAGGCAGCTTCAGCCCCTTGTCGCTGATCACGACCGAGTCGACGCGCACGCCGCCGCCATCGATCAGCCGGTTGCCATCCCCGGCCGAAGACGCCAGGTTGGCCTGCTTGAGCAATTGGCCGATGCCCAGTGGCGCGCCACTTAGCGACACCTCGGGAATCTCATCCGGCACGCCGCCCTTGCTGCGGTTGACGAAATCCTGCTCCGCCGTTTCGGCGGCTGCCGCGCTGTGGAAGCGCGCGGTGATTTCCTTGGCCAGCGCGACCTTGGCGTCCTTCGGATTGCGGCCGCCTGCGATTTCCGCCTTCAGCGCCTCGATCTGCTCGAGCGACTGGAAGCTCAACAGCGTGTACCAGCGCCACATCAGGTCGTCGGAAATCGACAGCACCTTGGCGAACATGGTGTTGGCGTCTTCGCTGATGCCGATGTAGTTGTGCTTGCTCTTGGACATCTTCTCGACGCCATCGAGCCCTTCGAGCAGCGGCATAGTGAGGATGCACTGCGGCTCTTGCCCGTATTCCTGCTGGAGATGACGGCCGACGAGCAGGTTGAACTTCTGGTCCGTGCCGCCCAGCTCGAGGTCGCTCTTGAGCGCCACCGAGTCGTAGCCCTGCATCAGCGGGTAGAGGAATTCGTGCACCGAGATCGACTGGCCGGCCTTGAAGCGCTTGTTGAAGTCGTCCCGCTCCATCATCCGGGCGACCGTGTACTTGGCGGCCAGCTGGATCATCCCGCGGGCGCCCAGCGGGTCGCTCCATTCGGAGTTGTAGCGAATCTCGGTCTTCTCGGGGTCCAGCACCAGGCTGGCCTGCTTGTAGTAAGTCTGGGCGTTGGCCTCGATCTGCTCCCGGGTCAGCGGCGGGCGGGTGTTGTTGCGGCCGGAGGGGTCGCCGATCGTGCTGGTGAAGTCGCCGATCAGGAAGATCACCCGGTGCCCCAAGTCCTGGAGCTGGCGCATCTTGTTGAGCACCACGGTGTGGCCGATGTGGATGTCCGGGGCGGTCGGATCGAGCCCGAGCTTGATGCGCAGGGGGGTGCCGGTGGCTTCGGAGCGCTGGAGCTTGCGCACCCACTCGTCTTGCGGCAGCAGCTCGTCAGCCCCACGGAGGGATATTTCGAGCGCGCGTCCTACACTATTTGAGAGGCTCATGGATGTAACAGATTCGGCCTTTACGGGCTTTTTTGGCTGACTTTTGGGATGCCGAAGCTATACTCAGCCCGACTTTTCAAGCGCCGAATTCTAAGCGGCGCTTTTTCCGCACCGTCTCCTGCCGCCCTGAACGCACTGGGCCTTGCAGCACGGATTTGCAGAACCTGAGCTGGAATTCATAGTTTGATCAACGGCATTCTTGCCGCCGAGGAGCTTCTCGCTTCTCGCGTGGCCTATACGTTCCGTACCTACCCCAAGCAGATCACCGCGATCATCGCCGCGGCGATGTTGAGCGCCGGCACCCTCGCGGTGGCCTCGCTGGGTCCGGATGCTTCCGACCTTCCGGTCCATCAGATTCTCGAAGCCACTGCCGCGCCGCAGTCGTTCGTGGACCAGAGCGCATCGCTCGAAGGCTTCAGCTTCACGCTGTTCCGCACCGACACCACCCGCGCCAGCGACACGGCCGAAGCCCTGCTCCGGCGCCTGGGCATTTCGGACCCCGCCGCCACCGCCTTCGTGCGCAGCAGCGGCGAAGCCCGCGGCGCGCTGTTCGCCCGCGTCGGCCGCACGGTCACGGCCGAAGCCACCCAGGAAAACCAGCTCAAGAAGCTCAGCGCCCGCTGGATTCCCGATGGCGACGGCGGCTTCAAGCGCTTCGTGATCGAGCGCACGCCGGTCGGCTTCGTCGCCCTCACCGAGCGCGACACGCTGACGCCGGGCACACGCCTCGCAAGCGGCACGATCCGCACCTCGCTCTTCGCCGCCACCGACGACGCGCGCATTCCCGACGCGGTGGCGAGCCAGCTGGCCGACATCTTTGCAGGCGACGTCGACGTGCGCGCTCTGCGCAAGGGCGACCGTTTCGCCGTGGTCTACGAAACCTTCGAAGCCGACGGCCAGGCGCTGCGCAGCGGCCGCGTGCTCTCGGCCGAGTTCGAGAACAACGGCAGGATCCACCAAGCCGTCTGGTTCCAGCCCCCGGGCGCAAACCAGAAGGGCAGCTACTACCGCCCGAACGGCGATAGCCTGCGCAAGGCCTACCTGGCGACGCCGGTCGAGTTCTCGCGCGTCTCCAGCGGCTTCGCGATGCGCATGCACCCGATCCTGAACAGCTGGCGCCAGCACAACGGCATCGACTACGCAGCGCCCACCGGCACCGCGGTGCGCACGGTCGGCGACGGCACGGTCGATTTCGCCGGTACGCAGAGCGGCTACGGCAACATCGTCATCATCACCCACCGCAACAACCAGCAGACGGCGTATGCGCACCTGAGCCGCATCGACGTCAAGGCCGGCCAGAGCGTGAGCCAGGGCCAGGCGATCGGCGCGGTGGGCTCCACCGGATGGGCGACCGGTCCGCACCTGCACTTCGAATTCCGCGTGGGTGGCGTCTATCAAGACCCCGCCACCATCGCGCAAGAAGGCGGCGCCCCGATCACCGCGGCCCTGCGCCCGGCGTTCGAACGGATCGCCGTCGGCGCCCGCACCGAACTGGCAGCCGCCTTCTCCGTCATCCAGGCCAGCGCCGACTGATCACGATCGCTGCGGTCTTCTCCAGACACCGATCCTGAGATGGCCGCCGAACTTTTCATCGGCTTGATGTCGGGCACCTCGCTCGACGGCGTAGATGGCGTGCTTGCCGACTTTTCCGACGACTGGATCGCGGTGAAGGCCTACGCGACCGCGGAGTTTCCCGTGGCCCTGCGCGCGGAGCTCCTGGCCCTCAACACCCCCGGCGACAACGAACTGCATCGCGCGGCACTGGCCGGCAACGGGCTCGCCCGGGCCTATGCCGGCGTGGTGCAGCAGCTGCTTGCGGACAGCGGCATCGACGCCGGTGCGGTCACCGCCATCGGCGCGCACGGGCAGACGGTGCGCCACCGGCCGCTCGAATTCGACGACGTCGGCTACACCCTGCAGATCAACAACCCCTCGCTGCTGGCCGAACTGACCGGCATCGATGTGGTAGGCGACTTTCGCAGCCGCGACCTCGCCGCGGGCGGTCAGGGCGCACCGCTGGTGCCGGCGTTTCACCGCGCCCTGTTCGCGCGCGCCGACGAGACCGTCGCGGTGCTGAATATCGGCGGCATTTCCAACCTGAGCCTGCTTCCGGCCACGAACGCGCCCGACGGTGCCATCGTGCTGGGCTTCGACTGCGGCCCCGGCAATGCGCTGATGGACCACTGGTGCCAGACCTACCAGGGCCAGCCCTTCGATCGAGGCGGCCAATGGGCGGCGAGTGGACAGGTGCTGCCTCAGTTGCTCGCTCAGCTGCAGGCCGATCCCTATTTCGCCAAGGCGCCGCCGAAGAGCACGGGCCGGGACCTGTTCAATCCAACCTGGCTCGCTTCGCACCTCGGCACCACGGCCATGGCGCCGGCCGATGTGCAAGCCACGCTGACCGAACTGACGGCCAGCACCTGCGCTGCAGACCTCCTCAGCTACGGAAAAGACAGCAAGCTACTGATCGTGTGTGGTGGTGGCGCACTGAACGATCACCTCCTCGGACGCCTGCGCGCGCTGCTTCCCCGTGTGCAGGTGGTGGCATCGACTGACCAGGGCTTACCGCCGCAGCAGGTCGAAGCGGCGGCGTTTGCCTGGCTCGCGCGTTGCACCGTCCGCCGCGAGGCGGGCAATCTGGCCAGCGTGACCGGAGCGCGCGGCGCGCGGGTGCTGGGCGCGATCTACCCGGCCTGAGCCTCAACCCTGGCCGGAAACCTCCGGCTGCGCAGGCTGTGCCGCCCGCACTTCCGCAGGTAAATGCCAGAAGATCAGCGCAGATGCCACCGTGATCAACCCCATGCTCGCAAAAGTGGCCTGGAAGGCATCGAGCGTGTGGGCTGCCGTCTCGGTGCCGAAGATTCCGTTGTAGCCCGCCAACACGGCGCCCGCGGCCGCCACACCCAGGCTCATCGCCAGCATCTGCACCATCGACAGCAGGCTGTTGCCGCTGCTGGCCATGCCGCCGTCCAGATCCTTGAGGGTGATGGTGTTCATTGCGGTGAACTGCAGGGAGTTGACTGCGCCAAAGGCCAGCAGCTGCAGCACATGCAACGCGATGGGCTGGCCGGGCGCCGTCAGACCGAAGCTGGCCATCGTGCAGCCCACCAGCACCGTGTTGACAACCAGCACCTTGCGGTAGCCGTGCCGGGTGATCAAGGGCGTGGCGAAGCGCTTCATGGCCATGCCTGCGAGCGCGATCGGCAACATCATCAAGCCGGCCCGTACAGGCGAATAACCCATCGACACCTGCAGCAGCAGCGGCACGAGAAAGGGCATGCAGCTGCTGCCCAGGCGCGAGAACAGGTTGCCGATCAACCCGATGCTGAGCGTCGGCACGCCGAACAACGAGGGCGCGAACAGGGGTTCGGGCGTGCGCGCGGCACGCAGCCAGTAGGCCACCACGCTCGCAAAGCCGAAGATCAGCACGACCATCACGCCGCCCTGGCGCAGGCCGAGTTCGGACACACCGTCGAGCGCGAGCGAGATCGCCACCATGCCGAAGGCCAGCATCGCGTAGCCCACGCTGTCGAAGCGCTTCTGGATGGCTCCGCGCAGGTCCGGCATGTATTTGAGCGTGGCGATGCAGCCCGCCAGGCCCACCGGCACGTTGATCAGGAAGATCCAGTGCCAGGAGGCATACTGCACCAGCCAACCGCCCAGCGTGGGGCCCAGCAAGGGGCCTATGAGCCCCGGGATCGCGACGAAACTCATCGCCTGCAGGAATTCGCCGCGCGGCACCGTGCGCAGCAGCGCCAGGCGCCCCACGGGCAGCAGCAACGCGCCACCCAGGCCCTGCACCACCCGCGCGGCGACGAGCTGGCCCAGGCCCTGCGACAGCGCGCAGAGCACGGACCCGGCGGCAAACAGCACGATGGCCGCGAAAAAGATGCGCCGGGTGCCGAAGCGATCGGCGATCCAGCCCGAGGCGGGGATCAGCATCGCCATCGTGAGCGCATAGGCCACCACCACCGACTGCATGCGCAGCGGACTCACGTTCAGGCTCGCGGCCATGGCCGGCAGCGCGGTGTTGATGATGGTGGCGTCCAGCGTCTGCATGAAGAAGCCGACGGCCACGAGCCACAGCAGGCTCTTGCGGGAGGGGTCGACGGCGACGGCGGCTTCGGACGTCATGGAAGAAGGAAAAGGAAAAAAAGGAAAGCGGAAAACGACGGGCAGCAAAAAGCCGCCCGGAGGCGGCTTTCTTGGGGGAGCCTTGTCAGCGGCATCCAGGCATCAGGCCGAGAAGCTCGATCCGCAGCCGCAGGTGCTGGTAGCGTTCGGGTTCTTGATCACGAACTGGGCGCCTTGGAGGTCTTCCTTGTAGTCGATTTCGGCGCCGACCAGGTACTGGTAGCTCATGGCATCGATCAGCAGCGACACGCCATTCTTGGTCATGGTGGTGTCGTCTTCGTTGGTGATTTCATCGAAGGTGAAACCGTACTGGAAGCCGGAGCAACCGCCGCCCTGCACGAACACGCGCAGCTTCAGCTCGGGATTGCCCTCTTCGGCGATCAGGTCGGCCACCTTGGCTGCCGCGCTGTCGGTAAAGACGATCGGCTCGGGCATCTGGGTCTGGATGTTTTCGGCTACGGCGCTCATGAGAGGTAACTCCTTGGGAGGTGGCCGGACATGCGGCCAAGGGAACGAATGCTACTGCAATGCCGCATTTCCGGCAGACGGACTGTGGCGTGCACCCCAACGCAAGTGGGGTCGGATGCCGCGTTCGCCAAGTACTGGCAACGAAAAAGCCGCCCGAAGGCGGCTTTGGTTCGCAACGAACAGGATCAGCGCTTGCTGAACTGCTTGCGACGACGGGCGGAGTGCAGACCGACCTTCTTACGTTCGACTTCACGCGCATCGCGCGTCACGAAGCCAGCTTGGCTCAGGACGGGCTTGAGCGTTGCGTCGTAATCGATCAGGGCACGGGTGATGCCGTGGCGCGTGGCGCCGGCTTGACCCGATTCGCCGCCACCGTTCACGTTGACCATCACGTCGAAAGCTTCGAGGTTGTTGGTCAGCGCCAGGGGCTGCTTGGCAATCATGATCGAGGTTTCGCGGCCGAAGAACTCTTGGATGTCCTTGCCGTTGACCGTGATCTTGCCGGTGCCTTTTTTCAGAAACACGCGGGCGACGCTGGATTTGCGACGGCCGGTGCCATTGTTCCATTCACCAATCATTCTCAAGGCTCCTTACAGTTCCAGCACTTTGGGCTGTTGGGCGGTATGCGGGTGCTCGGCACCACCGTACACCTTGAGTTTCTTGATCATCGCGTAGCCAAGCGGACCCTTGGGCAGCATGCCCTTGACGGCCTTTTCCAGGGCACGGCCCGGGAACTTGGATTGCATGTCGCGGAAGTTGGTGGCACTGATGCCGCCCGGGTAGCCCGAGTGACGGTAGTACACCTTGTCGATCGACTTGGCGCCGGTGACGCGCAGTTGCGCGGCGTTGATGATGACGATGAAGTCACCGGTATCGACGTGAGGCGTGTAAATGGCCTTGTGTTTGCCGCGCAAACGGAGAGCAACTTCGCTGGCTACTCGTCCGAGGACCTTGTCGGTCGCGTCAATCACAAACCACTCGTGCGTCACGTCAGCGGGCTTGGCGCTGAACGTTTTGGTCATGAGTTTTTCTCTTGAAAAGAGGGTTTGGCGAGCCCTTTTCCACGGTCGGCGTTCCTCTGATGGGAATCTCTTAGGTGGGTTTCACGCGCTTCCCGCCCAATGACGGACGGGTTGCGTGCCTTCGCCGCGGGGCCACAAAAACGCTGCGAAGCCCGCGATTATATGAAGAATTGGCAGATCTGGCCAATTCCGGGCCTCGGCAGAGGGCCGGCCGAGCCGCTCAGCGCACCGGCGCCGTCACCGGCCCCGTCAGCACCGCGGCCTTTGTCGCCGCGACATCGAGCTTGCGCACCAGCGTGCCCGTGTCCAGGCTTTCGTCGCGATGGCCGCTGCGGTCGTACAGGCGCTCTTCGCCGATGACCATCTGGATCCAGGTCGGGTAGGTGTAGGCAGTACCGGCGCTGTCGTCGACCGCCGCGCCGATCACCCCACCGGCCACAACGAAATTGCCCAGGAAACCGATGTTGGGGCGCGAGATCGCTTGGCCAGTAGCCACGCCTTGCCCGTCGACGGTGCACTGGATCATTAGGTCGGCCCGCGAGCGGCGCACACCGATGACCCGGCCGGACCTCATCCTCACCTTGGCCTTGTCGTTGACGGCCCTGCATCTCGCATCGGGAATGATCTCCCCGGTCTGCGACAGGACGTCGACGCGCATCGGCTGATCGAGCCCCTGGCTGACGGCGGCGCAGCCGCCCAGGACCGACAAAATTCCCATCGTGGCCGGGAGGCCCCAAAATCTCCAGTTCGACGGACTCATCCTGTTTCCCTCTCGTTTTGTAATTTGATGTTACCGCGGCTTCATTGAAGAGGCTGTTGCGCATCTGCCACCTATCCCGGAATCCCTCATGTTCAGTTACCGCCACGCCTTCCATGCCGGCAACCACGCCGACGTGCTCAAGCACACGGTGCTGATTGCCACGCTCGACCACCTGCTTGAAAAAGACGCCGCCCTCACGGTCGTCGACACCCACGCCGGCGCGGGCCTGTACCGGCTCGACGGCGACTACGCCGACACCAGCGGCGAAGCGGCCGATGGCATCCTGCGCCTGCTCGCCCCGCCCAAAGAGCCTGCCGCAGCCGCACCCGCCGCGAAGTCCGCGGCCAAGAAAGTGGCGCCGGAAGCCGAGGCGCCTCTGGCCGACGCGATCGCTCGCTACCTCAGCGTCATCCACGACTTCAACCCCAAGGGCGGCGCCCGCGTCTACCCCGGCTCGCCATTCATCGTGCAGCACCTGCTGCGCGACCACGACAAGCTCAAGCTGTTCGAGCTGCACCCGACCGATTCGCGCACGCTCGGCGCCAACATCGCGCAGCTCGAAGCCGGCCGGCAGATCGCCGTGTTGACCGAAGACGGCTTCAGCAGCGCCACCAAGTTCCTGCCGCCGCCTTCGCGCCGCGCGCTGGTGCTGATGGATCCGAGCTACGAAATCAAGAGCGACTACGCCCGGGTGCTCGACTTCGCAGCCGAGGCGCTCAAGCGCTTTGCCACGGGCACCTACGCCGTCTGGTATCCGATCATTCCGCGGCCCGAGGCGCACGACCTGCCGCGCCGGCTCAAGACCATGGCGACCAAGGCCGGCAAGCCGTGGCTGCATGCCACGCTGACGGTCAAGTCGAGCAAGTTGACTGCCACGCCGACCGGCGAGACCAAGCGGCCCGGGCTGCCGGCCAGCGGCATGTTCCTCATCAACCCGCCCTACACCCTGAAGCCGCTGCTCGCGGCAGCGTTGCCGCAACTGGCCGAGAAGCTGGCGCAGGACCGGAACGCGACCTTCTCGCTCGACAGCGGCGGCTGAGCGACGCCTCAGCGCCGGCGACGCTGAGGCACAACGGCCTTGCGGCGCGCCGGCACCGTGACCTTGGCGCGATCGGCCCCAGGCGCCATCGGTGCGGCAGCCTCGCCCGGTTCCACATCGACACCGCCGCAGCGCATGCCCGCGGAGCCGACGACCGACAGCGCCACCTGCTTGATTCCGAGTCCGATGAGGCCGATGCGCTCGGCAGCGGCCCGGCTCAGGTCGATCACGCGGCCCTGCGCATAGGGTCCGCGATCGGTAATGCGCACCAGCACCTCGCTGCCGTTGACCAGGCTGCGCACGCAGACGCGCGTTCCGAACGGCAGGGTCTTGTGGGCAGCCGTCAGGGCCGTCATGTCGAAGCGCTCGCCGCTGGCCGTCTTGCGCTGGTGGAACTGGATGCCATACCAGGATGCGCCGCCGCGCTCGAATATCTCGCGCGGGCCGTCGTCGCCGGGCACGCCGTCGTCGGGCGTCAGCTCGCCGGTGCCCGAGACCGCGAGGTCATAGCGCACCGAAGGCACATCCGACCGCGCGGAAGCGCCCGGTGGAACGGCCAGCCCCGACGACAGCGGCCGCAAGCGAGAACCCGCCGCAGCGCCCGGATCGGTGCCGCCTTCGGTGGCAGGCGGCATGGCGCAGCCCGCCAACACGCAGGTGACCGCGACAAGCACGAGGCGAAGCCCCGTGCGCAGCGGCGAACCTGCGGCGCGCCCTCTCAATCGAGGCGCTCCAGCAGGGCCAGCGTCGCCGTCGACTGGTTCATTGTGTAGAAGTGGATCGCAGGTGCGCCGCCGTCGCAGAGGCGCGCGCAGAGGTCGGTCACCACGTCCAGGCCGAAGGCCTTGATCGAGGCCGTGTCGTCGCCAAAGCCCTGCAGGCGCAGGCGGATCCAGCGAGGAATTTCAGCGCCGCAGGCGTCCGAGAAACGCATGAGCTGCGTCGAACTCGTGATGGGCATGATGCCCGGCACGATCGGCGTGTCGATGCCGAGCTTGCGCACCTCGTCGACGAAACGGAAGTAGGCCTCGGGGCTGAAGAAATACTGCGTGATGGCCGAATCGGCGCCCGCCTTCACCTTGGCGGCAAAAGCCTGCAGGTCGGCCTCGGGCGAGCGGGCCTGCGGATGCACTTCGGGATAGCACGCCACCTCGATGTGGAAGTCGCTGCCCGTTTCCTCGCGGATGAAGGCCACGAGATCGCTCGCATAGTGGAACTCGCCGCCGATGCCATAGCCGCTCGGCAGGTCGCCGCGCAATGCCACGAGGCGCTTGACGCCCATGGCCTTCAGCTCGGCCAATTGCTCCCGCACCGTGGCGCGCGTGGCGCCGATGCAAGAGAAGTGGCTGGCGGCATCGACGCCCTCGTTCAGGATCTCCTGCACCGCACCGAAGGTGCCCTGGTGCGTGGAGCCGCCCGCGCCATAAGTGACCGAGCAGAACTGCGGCTTGCGCGCATACAGCTGCTGGCGCACCGCGCGCAGCTTGACCGCGCCTTCGGGCGTCTTGGTCGGGAAGAATTCGAAACTCAGCGGAAGGCGCACCTGCGTCTCCTTAGGAACCGTTCGCGCCGGACGCGCGCACGGCGTGAATGAAAAACTCGCGGTTGCCGTCGCCGCCGGCGATCGGGCTGTCGAACCAGCGCAGCACCTTCAGCTCAAGCGCTGCGCATGCATCGTGCAGGCGCTTCTCGACGACGGGGTACATCGCGTCGTCGCGCACGATGCCGCCCTTGCCGACCTGGCCGGGCTGCAGTTCGAACTGCGGCTTGACCAGCATCAGCAGCTGGCCGTCGTCGGCCAGGAACTGCACCACGGCCGGCAGCACCAGAGTGAGCGAGATGAACGACAGGTCGCCGACGATGAGGTCGAAGCGCGGCTCGGCCGGAGCCTCGACTACCTCGCCAACCTCTGCGGCATCTTCCGCCTCGGCGTCCTCGTCATCGTCCACCTGCAGATCGGCCGGCGACAACGCCCGCGCATTGACGCCTTCGATGGCGACCACGCGCTCGTCCTCGCGCAACTTCGCATGCAGTTGCCCATGGCCGACGTCGACGCCCACGACCTTCGTCGCGCCGCGTTGCAGCAGGCAATCGGTGAAGCCGCCGGTCGACTGGCCCACATCGAGGCACAGCTTGCCGGCGGGATCGACACCGCTCACATTCAGCGCGCCTTCCAGCTTGAGCCCGCCGCGCGAGACGTACCGCGCCTCGGCCGCATCGTCGAGTTCGAGCTCGGCGGATGCAGGCACTTCGTCCTTGTTCTTCACGACCGAGCGCCATGCGTCGCTCGTGCCCGCATCGCGCCAGCGCATGCCGCCGGCAATGAGCCGCACGGCCTGCGAACGCGACGCGGCGAGGCCGCGTTCCACCAACAGTTGATCAGCGCGCATGGACGCTTTAGTAGCGGTACGTGTCCGGCTTGTACGGGCCGTTCTTGCTCACGCCGATGTAGGCGGCCTGCGAGTCGGTCAGTTCCGTCAGCATGGCGCCGACCTTCTTCAGGTGCAGGCGCGCGACCTTCTCGTCCAGGTGCTTGGGCAGCACGTAGACCTTGCCGGCCTGGTAGGCGTCGGGCTTGGTGAAGAGCTCGATCTGCGCGATGGTCTGGTTCGCGAACGACGACGACATCACGAAGCTCGGGTGGCCCGTGCCGCAGCCCAGGTTCACCAGTCGGCCCTTGGCCAGCAGAATGATCTTCTTGCCGTCCGGGAAGGTGATGTGATCGACCTGCGGCTTGATTTCTTCCCACTCGTACTTCTCGATCGACGCGACGTCGATCTCGTTGTCGAAGTGGCCGATATTGCAGACGATCGCCTGGTCCTTCATCTTGACCATGGTGTCGTGCGTGATGACGTCCTTGTTGCCGGTGGTCGTCACGAAGATGTCGGCCTTGTCGGCGGCGTATTCCATCGTCACGACCTTGTAGCCTTCCATCGCGGCCTGCAGGGCGTTGATCGGGTCGATCTCGGTGACCCACACTTGCGCCGACAGTGCGCGCAGTGCCTGGGCCGAACCCTTGCCCACGTCGCCGTAGCCGGCCACGCAGGCCACCTTGCCGGCGATCATCACGTCGGTCGCGCGCTTGATGCCGTCCACCAGCGATTCACGGCAGCCGTACAGGTTGTCGAACTTGCTCTTGGTGACCGAGTCGTTCACGTTGATCGCGCGGAACAGCAGCGTGCCCTTGGCGCTCATTTCGTTCAGGCGGTGCACGCCGGTGGTGGTCTCTTCGGTCACGCCGATGATCTCGGCGGACTTGCGGGTGTACCAGGTCGAATCGACCGCCAGCTTGGCCTTGATCGCGGCGTACAGGATGCGTTCTTCTTCGCTGGTCGGGTTGGCCAGAACGCCCAGGTCCTTCTCGGCGCGTTGGCCCAGGTGCATCAGCAGCGTGGCATCGCCGCCGTCGTCCAGGATCATGTTGGGGCCTTCGCCCTTCGAGCCCTTGGGGCCGAAGTCGAAGATGCTGTGGGTGTAGCCCCAGTAGTCTTCCAGCGACTCGCCCTTGATCGCGAACACCGGCGTGCCCGAAGCGGCAATCGCTGCGGCGGCGTGGTCCTGCGTCGAGAAGATGTTGCACGAGGCCCAGCGCACGGTAGCGCCCAGGGCCTGCAGCGTCTCGATCAGCACGGCCGTTTGAATGGTCATGTGCAGCGAGCCCGTGATGCGCGCGCCCTTGAGCGGCTGCGCCTTCGAGAACTCTTCGCGGATGGCCATCAGGCCGGGCATCTCGGTTTCCGCAATGCGGATTTCCTTGCGGCCCCAGGCGGCGAGGGACAGGTCGGCAATCGCCTGGTCGGCGGTCAAAACGGGGGTGGGCTTGAGAACAGCGCTCATGAGAACTCCAAAACTGGTTTGAAAGATGCCACTGCGTACGGGGGTCTGACGGAAAAAGGACTCACCGCGAGAACAGCGGGTGAGCGTGGTTGCGATGTGGTCCGAGCCTCACGCCTTGATGGCGCTGCAACGCTCCTCGGAACGGCGGATTGTAGACGTGGTGCCAGGCCGAGCCAACCGCTGGGGTATCCCGCATGGCGGGAAGCGCGTTTCGTTGTCGAGGCGTACATTGATCCGCACTCCAACACCAAGATCCTTCCCATGCTCTCCAGAATTTCCTCGACCCTGCTGGCCTCGGCCGCTCTTCTTGCCGCTGCTGCCGCACCGATCTCCGCCTCCGCACAAGCCCCTTCCGAACAAGTCCGCATCCGCGGCACCATCGTCCGCGTCGACGCCAAGACCCTCGTCGTGCAGGACCGCGGCGGCGAAGTCGTCAGCCTTGCGCGGCCGGCCGACATGCAGCTGTCCGAGGTCTACCGCATCAAGCTCGCCGACATCAAGAAGGGCAGCTTCATCGGCACCGCCGCCATGCCGCAGGCCGACGGCACGCAGAAGGCGCTCGAAGTCGTGGTGTTCCCCGAGGCCGCGCGCGGCACGGGCGAAGGCCACCGGCCGTGGGACCTGCTGCCGGAGAGCACAATGACCAACGCCACCGTCGCCGACCTGGCCGCGGCGCCGAAATCGGTGCGCGGCGGGCAGCAACTGCGCCTGACCTACAAGGGCGGCGAGAAGACGGTCGTTGTGCCGCCCGATGTGCCGGTCGTGACCTTCCGCGCCGGCACCGAGGCGCTGCTGGTGCCCGGCGCCAAGGTGCTGGTCAATGCGCAGGAAAAGAACGGCACGCCCACGGCGCTGCGCGTGACGGCCGGGCGCGACGGCTTCGCGCCGCCGATGTAAGCGCCGATGTAAGGCAAG
The DNA here is from genome assembly GCF_000184745.1 of Variovorax paradoxus EPS. Lineage (NCBI taxonomy): Bacteria > Pseudomonadati > Pseudomonadota > Betaproteobacteria > Burkholderiales > Comamonadaceae > Variovorax > Variovorax paradoxus. Next base: position 5,771,502 of record NC_014931.1, read on the forward strand.
TCACCCAAGGGAAATCCCGCAGGCAAATTTGTCGCTGCGGTGACCGCGGGCGCGTCGGTGCGGCGTATCGTGGCGAGGGACTTTTGCCGTCCGGCCGGTCCTTGTTTGCTCGCCATTCACCCGTTCACCCGACACAGGAGATACCGCACCATGGCCACTGCCAAGAAAGCCGCCGCCAAAAAGACCGCTGCCAGCAGCAGCAGCAGCACCAGCAGCGCCAAGGCGGCCGCCCCCAGCGCCGCCGACATGCTCAATCCGATGAAGAACCTCAAGGGCATGGCCGATCGCCTGCAGGAACTGAACCTCACCGGCGGCGCGGGCAAGCTGCTCGACAGCGGCCGCAAGGACCTGCAGGCGCTGATGCAAGCCAACGAAAAGTCCTACCAGGGCCTGCAGACCGTGGTGCAGCGGCAGACCGAGATGATCAAGAGCGCCATCACCGAATGGCAGACGGCCGCCAAGGAAATGCCCGGCAAGGATGCCAAGGCCAACCTCGCCAAGCTCGACGAGCTCGGCCGCCAGTCGTTCCAGCGCGCCATCGACGACATCAAGGAACTCGCCAACCTCGCGGCCAAGTCGCAGGCCGATGCCTTCGACGTCGTGCGCCAGCGCATCCAGTCCAACGTGGATGAAGTGACCAAGATGCTGCAGCGCAAATAAGTCGATAGAAAAGGCCTCGCGCAATGACCGCCGCCCCACCCTCCATCGAGCGGCGCAGGCCGGTCAATGGCGTCGAAATCGCGTGGGACAGCTTCGGCGATCCCGCGGCATCGCCACTCGTCCTGATCATGGGCCTCGGCGCCCAGATGGTGGCCTGGGACGACGCGTTCTGCGCCCGCCTCGCGGAAGCGGGCGGGCACCGCGTGATCCGCTTCGACAACCGCGACATCGGCCATTCGACGCACCTGTCGCACCTGGGCGTGCCCGACATCCAGGCGCTGATGCTGCAGGCCATGGCGGGCAAGCCGCTCTCCGTGCCCTACACGCTGCGCGACATGGCCGACGACTGCATCGGCCTGCTCGATGCGCTCGGCATCGAGCGCGCACACATCGTCGGCGCCTCGATGGGCGGCGCCATCGGGCAGGAGATGGCCATCCATCATCCGCAGCGCATGCGCTCCTTCACCAGCATCATGTCGACCACCGGCGATCCCGCGCTGCCGCCGCCCACGCCCGAGGCGCTGGCAGTGCTGTTCTCGCCGACACCGCTGACCTTCGATGCCTACCTGGCGCATTACAAGAAGATCTGGCGCGTGCTGCGCGGCCCCGGCTTTCCGCTCGACGAGGCGCGCGATGCCGAACGCGCGCAGCTCATCTTCCTCCGCGGGCTCAACCCGGGCGGCGTGGCGCGGCAGCTCGCGGCGGTCTTCGCATCGGGCAACCGCAAACCGGCGCTGCGCGACGTGCGCGTGCCCACGCTGGTGATCCACGGCGATGCCGACCCACTGGTGCCGGTGGCGTGCGGCGTGGATGTGGCCGATGCGATCGCCGGCGCGAAGCTGCTGCGCATCCCGCGCATGGGCCACGCGCTGCCGATTTCGATGTGGCCGCAGATCATCGACGCCATCGCCGCGCACACCGGGCAGCTTCGCGATCATTGAACGACCGATAGACGACGGGGCCTCTGTCCATGAACAAGTTCTCCCCCCTCGACCCGATGGCCACGTGGCGCGAGCTCACGGCCCAATGGGAAAAGAGCACCAACGAATTCGCCAACGAGACCATGGCCTCCGATCCGTTCCGCCAGGGCATGCACGGCGGGATGAACGCCTCGCTCACCGGGCAGAAAGCGCTGGGCGACCTGATGGCGCGCTACCTCACGATACTGAACCTGCCGACGCGCGCGGACATCCAGGCACTGGGCGAGCAGTTGCAAAGCATCGACGATCACCTGGCGAACATCAGTCGCGCGATGGAAAGCGCACGCGGCCCGGCTGCATCCGCGACCGCCCATGCGCCGCCCCAGCCGCGCCGCACCAAGAAGCCCCCGCAGGCTGAGGCCGCTGCCCCGGCTCCGGCCGCCCCGAAGCGCCCCGCCGGAAAGCGCACACGATGAGCGCCGCGGCGGACGCGTTCGCCCTGCCCGACATCGGCGCAGAGATCGAGCGCGCGATCCAGCGCAACCTCAAGGGCCTGGACTTCCTCACCTCGGCCGCGCCGGCCATGGGGCAGACGGCCAGGGACGAAATCCACCGCCGCGGCACGCTGAGCCTGTACCACTACCGCCCGCTGGTCGACGAAATCTACCGCGTGCCGCTCTTGATCGTCATGGCGACCACGAACCGCGGCTACATCCTCGACCTCGCGCCGGGCCAGAGCATGGTCGAGCACCTGCTGCTCCAGGGCTACGACGTCTACATGATGGATTGGAACGCGCCGCGCCCGCAGGAAAAGCAGCTGCGCATCGAGGACTACGTGCTCGACTTCATCCCCGATTCACTGCGGCGCGTGCAGGCACGCTCCGGCGAGGAAGACGTCACGCTCGTGGGCTACTGCATGGGCGGCGTGCTTTCCACGCTCTATGCGGCGCTGCATCCGGAGGGCCCGATCAAGAACCTCGCGCTCTTCACCACGCCCATCGATTTCAGCCGCATGAAGCTCTTCCATGCGTGGTCGGACCGGCGTTATTTCGACGTCGACCGGCTCATCGACACGATCGGCAACGTGCCGCCAGAGATGCTGCTCGCTTCGTTCGACATGCTGCGTCCCGCGGGCCGCAGCGCCGGCGTGGTGCAGCTGTGGGACAACATGGCCAACGACGAATTCGTCAAGTCGTATCGCATGTTCGACCGCTGGGGCGCCGAGATGCTGCCGCTGGCCGGCGAGTACTTCCGCCAGACCGTCAAGGAGCTGATGTGGGACAACAAGCTCTTCAAGGGCGAGCTGGTGCTCGGCGGCCGCAAGGTGCTGCTCGCAAACATCAAGGTGCCCGTGCTGCACGCGCTCGCGCAGCACGACCACATCGTTCCCTATGAGGCAGGCCAGCCGCTGATCGCCAACATCGGCTCCACCGACAAGGAAGAAGTGGTGCTCAAGGGCGGCCACGTCAGCCTGGCCGCGGGCGCCAACGCGGTCCGCCGGCTGTGGCCCAAACTCGACGACTGGCTTGGAGTGCGCTCGACATGACCATCACCGCTGTGTCCGACTCTTTCTCGCGGACCTATCCGCGCACCGTGACGAGCAGCGACGGCGACATCGTCCTGCGGCTGATGAACGCGGACGACGCGGCCGCCGTGCTGGCTTTCGCGCAGGGCCTGCCCGTGCACGACCTGCTTTTTTTGCCGCGCGACATCACCGAGCCCAAGGTGATGAACGCCTGGGTCCGCGCGATCGAGCGCGGCGACATCGACAGCGTGCTCGCGATGCGCGGCACCACAGTGCTGGGCTGCGCGGCGGTGATCCGCGATCCGCACTCGTGGTCCAGTCACGTGGCCGAGCTGCGCCTCCTGGCCGCGCCCGAGCTGCGCGGCAGCGGCCTCGGCCATCGGCTTGCACGGGAGGCCTGCGCGCTGGCCATCGAGCGCGGCGCCGAAAAACTCGTCGCGCGCATGACCGTCGACCAGCGCAGCGCCATCGCGGTCTTCCAGGCGCTGGGCTTTCGTCCCGAGGCGCTGCTGAGCAAGCACGTGAAAGATAAGCAGGGCGTGACGCACGACCTCGTGGTGCTGAGCCACGACGTGGCGCAGTTCGAGGCGCAGATGCGGGCGTATGGGATGACGGAGGCTTTTTAGGCCCTCGGAGCGGGCCGGTTCCGGACGCCCTTCTAAAATCGCGGCCTTCCCCCGCAGATTGCCCATCTTGTCTTTTGTTGCCGAAACCCGCCGCCGCCGCACCTTCGCGATCATTTCCCACCCTGATGCCGGCAAGACCACGCTGACCGAGAAGCTGCTGCTTTTCTCCGGCGCGATCCAGATCGCAGGCTCGGTGAAGGCGCGCAAGGCTTCGCGCCATGCGACCTCCGACTGGATGGAAATCGAAAAGCAGCGCGGTATCTCGGTGGCCTCGTCGGTCATGCAGATGCTGTACCGCGACCACGTGATCAACCTGCTCGACACGCCCGGCCACAAGGACTTCTCGGAAGACACCTATCGCGTGCTCACCGCCGTCGACTCGGCGCTGATGGTGATCGACGCGGCGAACGGCGTGGAAGCGCAGACGCGGCGGCTGATCGAGGTTTGCCGTCAGCGCGACACGCCCATCATCACCTTCGTCAACAAGATGGACCGCGAAGTGCGCGAGCCGCTGGACATCCTGGACGAAGTGGAGCGCGAGCTCGGCATGCCCTGCGTGCCGATGACCTGGCCGGTCGGCCAGGGCAAGACCTTCCGCGGGATCATGAACCTGCGCACGCAGACGATGACGGTGTTCGAGTCGGGCAGCGAACGGCTGCCGCACGACTTCGAGACGATTCCGCTGACGGACCGCGAAGCGCTCACCAAGCGCTTCGGCGCCGATTTCGAATCCGCCATGGACAGCATGGAGCTGGCCACCGGTGCCTCGCCGACCTGGGACCGCGAAGCCTTCCTGGCCGGCAAGCAGACGCCCGTGTTCTTCGGCTCCGGCGTGAATAACTTCGGGGTGATGGAAGTGCTCGATGCGCTGGTCGACCTCGCGCCCTCGCCGCAGTCGCGCACCAGCACCACGATGGTCAACCGCCAGCCGGTAGTGAAAGAGATCCAGCCCGAGGACAAGGACTTCGCAGGCGTGGTCTTCAAGGTGCAGGCCAACATGGACGCCAACCATCGCGACCGCATCGCCTTCGTGCGCATGGCCTCGGGCAAGTACACGCCGGGCATGAAACTCAAGGTGCAGCGCACGTCCAAGGAACTGCGCCCCACCAGCGTCGTGACCTTCATGAGCCAGCGCCGCGAGGCCGTCGAAGAGGCCTATGCGGGCGACATCGTGGGCTTTACCACCCACGGCGGCGTGCAGCTGGGCGACACCATCACCGATGGCGCGAGCCTGCAGTTCACCGGGCTGCCCTTCTTCGCGCCCGAACTGTTCATGACCGTGATCCTGAAGAACCCGCTGCGCACCAAGCAACTGCAGCAGGGCCTGGCCCAGCTCGGCGAAGAAGGCGCGATTCAGGTCTTCCGCCCCGAGGTCGGCGGCCCGATGCTGCTGGGCGCCGTCGGCCAGCTGCAGTTCGAAGTGGTGCAGCACCGCCTGAAGGCGGAGTACGACGCCGACGTGCGGCTCGAAGGCTGCCAGTACACGGGCGCCCGCTGGATCACGGCCGACACGCCGGCCGAATTGCGCGAGTTCGTCAACGCCTACCCGGTGCGCATGGCCAAGGACGCGGCGGACACGCTGGCTTTCCTGTGCACCTCGCCGTACGACGTGCGGCTGGCGCAGGAGCGGTTTCCGAAGATCCATTTCCATCCGCTGCGGGAGCACGCGGGGCTGGCGCTGCAGAGCGCCGGTTGATCGCGACTGCCTGACCTAGCTGCCCGTCGACGCGTAGCGGCGCAACCCCAGCCGCCACACGCCGAAGGCAGCCGCCAGGAACACGAAGCCCGTGACCGGCGAGACGATGCCCACCCACCCCGGCGCACCGAGCGGGTCGGCCTTCCCCAGGATCGCCAGCGCCGGGTAATAGGCCACGCAGGCCAGCGGCACCACGAAAGTCAGCACCCGGCGGAACCACCGCGCATACAGCGCCAGCGGGTACTGCGCCGCCTGCACGCCGCCGTAGGTGAGCACGTTGGCGATCTCCAGGCTCTCGACGGTCCAGAACGACAGCGTGCCCTGCAGCACCAAAATGCCGAGGAACAGCGCGACGCCGCCGGCCAGCGCGAACAGCGCGATCGCCACCGCAGCCGGCGTCCATTCGATGCCTGCCTGCTGCGTCGCAAACGCCACGACGGCCAGGCCCTGCAACAGGCGGCCCGCGCGGCTGATGCGGAAGTCGTTGCCCATCAACTGCAGCGTCAGCGGGCGCGGACGCAGCAGCAAGCGGTCGAAGGCGCCGGTGCGCAGGAACTCGGTGCCGAGCACGTCGAAGCCGCGGCCCAGTGCATCGGCCAGCGCGAACATGCAGTTGACCAGCCCGTAGAACAGCGCCACGTCGCCGATGCGCCAGCCCTGCACTTCGCCGAAGCGATGGAACAGCGCCCAGACGGCAACCACCTCGATGCCGGTCCCGAGGAACTGGCCGACGGTCAGCATCAGCGCGGAGGCGGGATAGCGCGCCTGGCCGCCGATGGACGCGCGCACGAGGCGGAAGAAAAGTGGCAGCGAGCCCATTCGGTCAGCCGCCCTGGATCTGAAGGCTGCGCATCGTGCGGCCCATCGCGAAGCGTCCCGCGGCGACGAGCACTGCGATCCAGAAGCACTGCAGCGCCAGCGCGGCCATCGCATGCCAGCCACTCAACTGACCGAAGTAGAGCCGCGCGGGAATGTCCATCAGCCCGGCCAGCGGCTGGACCAACAGCACCGTCTGCCAGGCGTCCGGCAGCAAGGCGAGCGGCAGCAGGTTGCCCGACAGCACGATGACCACGGGCGTCGCCACCGCGCTGATGCCGCGCTCGTTGAGCGCGGCGGTGGCCGCCACGTTGAGCAGCATCACCATCGATGCCGACAGCAGCAGCGCCAGCCCCGCGGACACGAGGAATGCAAGCCCCGCCGCCGCGCTCGCTGGCAGCTGCCAGGCCCACTCGCCCAACCCCGCCAGCGGCAACGCAACCGCGGCGAACGCAGCCATCAGAGCCACCCGCGGCAGTACGCGCGCGGCGATCCATCCGGCGCTGCGCGCGAACCACAGCGCATAGGCATCCACCGGTCGCAGCCGGTCGTAGGCGACCGCGCCGGTGCGCACGGCCTGCGCCACTTCCGGGTCGCTGAGCCAGGGCAGCAGCACGAGCAGCCCCTGCGCCAGCCACGTATAGGTGATGGCATTCGCGAGCGACATCGGCGAACTCGCGCCCGCGATGGCCGTGCCGCCATAGAAGGCAGCGAACACCATCACCTTGATGCCGCCCCACCAGCACTGCGTCGCGAAGCCCGCGAGCGCGGCGGTGCGGTACTGCAGCATCTGCAGGAAGCGCGAGGCGAAGGCCGCAGCGTAGGGACGCACGAGAGTCCGCAGCTGCATCATCACGTTTCGGCCGCTCCGTGCATCGCATAGAAGCGCGCGATCACCGCCTCGATCGCCAGGCCTTCAAGGCGGATGTCTTCCACCACGTGCTCGGCCGCGATGCGCGCGATCAAGGCCGGCGCGGTGGTCACCGAAGGATCGAAATCGAGCACCAGCGTCTGCCCATCGCGGGCGCGCACCGTGGCGCCGGGCACCTCTGCGGGCGGTGCGGCGTCTTGCGCGAAGTCGACGATCAACCGGCGCTCGGCCATCACCTGTGCGCGCAACGCCTCGACCGGGCTGTCGGCCAGCACGCGGCCGTGGCCGATGACGATCACGCGCTGGGCCAGCGCCTCGATGTCGTGCATGTCGTGCGTGGTGAGCAGCACAGTCGTGCCGCGCTCGCGATTGGCGCGGCGCACGAAGTCGCGCACCGCGAGCTTCGACGGCGCATCGAGGCCGATGGTCGGTTCGTCCAGGAACAGGATGTCGGGCTCATGCAGCAGCGCCGCCGCGATCTCCGCGCGCATGCGCTGGCCCAGCGAGAGCTGGCGCACCGGCTGGTCGAGCACGCGCTCCAGATGCAGCAGCGCGACCAGCTCGTCGCGGGTTTTGCGATAGTGTTGCGGATCGACGCGATAGATGTCGCGCAGCAGATCGAAGCCGTCGCCCACGGGCAGGTCCCACCACAGCTGCGTGCGCTGGCCGAAGACCACGCCGATGCGCCCCACGTGGCGCTCGCGGTCGGCGAAGGGATCGCGGCCATCGACCTCCACACGCCCGCCGTCGGGCCGCAGGATGCCCGCGAGGATCTTGATGGTGGTCGACTTGCCCGCGCCGTTCGGCCCGATGAAGCCGAGCAGCTCGCCGCGCTGCAATTCGAAGGACACGCCCGACAGCGCCTCCACCGTGCGATGCCGCCGCTGCACGAGGCCGCGCAGCGCACCCATCACGCCCGGGTCGCGCTCGGAAATACGGTAGGTCTTGAGGAGGTTGTCGACGAGGATGTGGGGCATGGGAGGCGCCGCGCCGGCCTGGAAGGCGCGGCGGGGGCGGGATGCTACACGAAAGCGCCGGTACGATCTCGGGCTCTCCAGAGATTCATCGCCCATGTCGTCTTCGTCGTCTCCCCTGCCCGCCTCGCCCACTCATCTGCTGCCGCTCGACCGTTGGGCAGCACCGGCGCGCAGTGCGCTCGTCGGCGTGTTCACGGACATCGACGACACGCTCACCACCGACGGCGCGATCACGGCCGAGGCGCTGCAGGCGCTCGGCGAGCTGAAAGCAGCCGGCTTCGCCATCGTGGCGATCACCGGCCGGCCGGTGGGCTGGAGCCTGCCCTTCGTCAACACCTGGCCGGTCGATGCGATCGTGGCGGAGAACGGCGCGGTGGCGCTGCTGCCCACGGCCGATGGGCAGATCGAAAAGCGCTACCAGCAGGACGCGCCCACGCGCGCCGCCAACTTCGCGCGCATGCAGGCGGTGCTCGCGCGCATCGAGCGCGAGATTTCGGGTGCGCGGCGCGCCACCGATTCAGCGGGCCGCGAGACCGACATCGCCATCGACCACAGCGAGTTCGTGCAGTTGAGCGAGGAGACCATCGCCCACGTCGTCGCGCTGATGCGCAGCGAGGGCATGCACGCGACGGTGAGCAGCATCCACATCAACGGCTGGTACGGCGACAACGACAAGCTCGAGGGCGCCCGCTGGATCGTGCGCGAGCTCTGGGGCCGCGCGCTCGACGACGAACTCGACCGCTGGGCCTACGTGGGCGACTCCACCAACGACCAGCTGATGTTCCGCACCTTCGCGGGCAGCATCGGCGTGGCGAACGTCGCGCGCTTCGTGCCGCAGTTGGAGCACCTGCCGCGCTATGTGACGGCGGGCGAGCGCGGCGTGGGTTTCGCCGAGGCGGCGCGCGCGATTCTTTCCGCCCGCGCTACTCGCTAACTGGGAGGCCGCGCGCATTGCTGCGTAGCGCCGCCCATTGCCGCCAGATGCCGAAGGCCGCGATCGCCAGCAGCACCGCTGCGTAAGCTTCCACCGTGTTCAGCAGGCCGAGCGGCTTCACCAGGAAGCCCGCGAGCATCGCCGGCAGGCTGAACGCGAGGTAGCAGACCACGAAGATGGCGGCGAAGAGTTCGCCGCGCTCGTGCGAATCGGCGAGCGGCGCCAGCGTCTGCACCAGCGCCGAGAACGCACCGCCGAAGCCCAGGCCCGCGATCGCGGTGCCCACGAAGAACAACGCGAGCGACTTCGTCGCCAGCGACGCCAGCAGCAGCACCAGGCCGATCGCGATGCTGGCCGCGCCGAAGACGACGGTGCGCGGCGCGGGGAAGCGGCCGAGCAAGGTGGGCGCGAGCGCACCGAAGCCCGAGAGCACCGCCACCGTGAGACCGTTGACCACGCCGTTGTCGATGTGGAACACATGCAGCATCAGCGATGGTGCGAGCGACAGGTACAGGCCGCCCAGCGCCCACACCGCGATGAACACCGGCAGGCCGCGCACGAAGTCGGCCCGCGCCCGCACGGGAATCGACACGCGCGGCACCAGCGAAGCCAGCGCACCGGGGCGCGGCGTGACCGTCTCGGGCATCCACAGCACCACGGCCGCGCCGACCGCGAACACCACGGCCAGCACGCCGAACACCAGCATCACGGGCTGGGCAGTGAACTTGACTGCGATGCCTGTCAGCAACGCGCCCACCGCGAGCCCCGCGAGGGGCGACACGCTGGTGATCAGCGCACCCAGGCGCTTGCGCGATGCTGGCGCCGCTTCGACCACCGCCGCGCTCAGCGCGCCGCTCGCGATGCCCGTGGCCACGCCCTGCACGACGCGCGCGCCGATCAGCCCGGAGATGTCCTCTGCCAGCACGAAGAGCCCCATCGCCACCGCCTGCAGCACCAGCGCCCCCAGCACCACCGGCCGCCGGCCGATGTGGTCCGACAGCGAACCCGCCACCAGCAGCGAGATCAGCAACGCAATCGCATAAATCGCGAACGCCACCGTGAGCATCGACGCCGAGAAGCCCCAGGCGTGCTGGAACACGACGAACAACGGCGTGGGCGCGGCGGCTGCGAAGAAAAAGGCAAAGAGCACCGCGGCCAGCAGCGGAAAACCGACCGCCGCCGGCAGGCGCCAGGGCTTGGAACGGGCAGCGACGTCAGCGGTGGCAACGGCGAGTTCAGGGCAGGAGGAAGGCATTGGGAATCCTTAACGCAACTTTTTTAGCTTTTGTGATTCTAGACCTGTAGATTCACTAAAGCAAAAACCTTTGCGTTAAAGTCCATCCGATGAACGATGCTGTCCTTCCCAACAAACGTCCCGGCGGCCGCAGCGCCCAGGTGCAGGCGCTGGTGCGCACCGCCCTCGAACAACTGGTGGCCGAAGAGGGGCGCGAGCGCGTCACCGTGCCGGCCGTGGCCGAACGCGCAGGGGTCAGCGCCTCCAGCATCTATCGGCGTTGGGGGGATTTGTCAGGGTTGCTGGCCGAGACGGCCACGCACCGGCTCGATCCGAACCGGCCGCTGCCCGACACCGGCAACCTCCGCAAGGACCTGACGGCGTGGGCGCAGGAACTCATCACGCATTTGGCGCAACCCTGCAGCAAGTCCTTGCTGAAAGCCGCGGCCGCGCTGGCCACCGGCGATGCGGACACGGATTGCCTGCGCAACCGCCGCAAGGAAGCGCTGGCGCTGGTCGCGCAGGCGCAAGCCCGCGGCGAGCCGGCGCCCGAGGCGGAGCAAGTGATCGATCACGTGATCGCGCCGATCGTGTTCCGGCTGGTGTTCGGGGCGGAGCCGGTGAAGCCGGAACTGGCGGAGCGGCTGGTGGGGGAGCTGTTTGCGATTGCGGTGCCAGGACGCTGAAAACAGTCAGCGCGTCAGCAGCGCGATATACGACGGGTAGCTGAAGCTGCGGTTCTTCTTCTGCCCAGTCACCTCCGTCACCATGCCCAGATCTTCCAGCAACTTCACGGCGGCATTGGCCGTCGGGAAACTGATCTCCAGTTTTTGACGGACACGCTCCACGGTAAAGCGCGGCATCAGCGGCAAGAGTTCGAACAACCTGTAGCTCGCGGGCCCCGATTTGGGATCCTGCAACAGTCGGCGGCGGTCTGCCGCCACCAGGCTCGCGATGGCGACAACGCCTCGTTCGGCATCGTTGGCCGCAGTTGCCACACCCTCCAGAAAGAAACTCACCCAGCTTTCCCAATCGCCCTCCGTGCGGATGTTCGACAGGCGCCGGTAGTACTCTCCCTGATGCTGCTTGAGGTAGCCGCTGAGATACATCAGCGGCTCGGGGAGCAAGGCCCAGTGTTCCAGCAACGCCGCAATCAGCAAACGTCCGATGCGACCATTTCCATCGAGAAATGGATGAATGGTCTCGAACTGCGCATGCACGAGGGCAATCTTCACCAGCGGCGGCAGGTCCGCAGGAGAAGGTTCGCCGTGAATGAATCGCTCCATGTCAGTCAGCAGACCGGCGACATGCTCGGCCGGAGGCGGCACAAACACGGCATTACCGGGTCGTGTGCCGCCGATCCAGTTCTGCGAACGACGCAGCGCGCCGGGCTGCTTGCCGGCGCCGCGCACACCATCAAGCAGGAGCGCATGAGCATCGGACAACAATCGCACGCTGATCGGCAACCCATTGCGATCGCGCAGGTTGTCTTGCACAAGACGGAAGGCACGCAGGTAATTGGTGACCTCCTCCACGTCGTCCGTGTTGCGAATGGTCAGGCCGGCCTCTTCGTCGAAAAGGTCGGTCAGAGTGGCTTGGGTGCCTTCGATCTGGGAGGTGAGCAGCGCTTCCTTGCGGACAGCGCTGTAGAGCAGCCAGTCCACCGACGGGACCAGCCCCGACACGCCGGACAACCGTGCCAGCGCCAGTTCTGCAACGCGGTTCAGCTCTGTGTAGGACTGCGGAGCCAACGCCGGCTTGCGCGGCGGCAATGGATGCGGCACGAATGCCTGGACCGATTCACCCAGCGTGGTGGAAGTGGAATACGTGCCGGTGCTGCGCATCGAATGAAAGCCTTCTTGAATAGTCGCTCAGCATATTAAAGCAATCTTTAATATGAATCGCATTCATTAAAGGCTTTCCAAGCGCCAACACGCGCAGGATCGCACGGCAACCGCCAGCGGATGACTCAGGCCATCTTCGGAATCACTGGCCCTTCCCCAACCCCAGCTTCTCAATAACCACCTTCTCCTTCACCACCGTGTCCTGCGCGAACTTGGTGTATTGCGCCGAGCTCATGTAGTCCGGCAGCATGTCGTAGCGGCCGAGCGCGGCCACATAGCTCGGCTCTTCCATCGCCTGCTTGAACGCGTCGTGCAGCTTCTTCACCACCTCGGGCGACGTGCCCTTGGGTGCGCCGATGCCGAAGGGCGAGTTCTGCACCACGTCGTAGCCCAGCTCTTTCAGCGTCGGCGCATCGGGGAACTTGGCCAGGCGCTTCTCGCCCCAGGTGTTCAGCACGCGCAGCTTGCCGGCCTCGACTTGCGGTGCGAAGCCGGTGCTGTCGGCAGCAGCCATCAACTGCCCGCTGACCACCGCGAGCATCAGGTCGGCGCTGCCCTTGTAGGGCACGTGCTGCAGTTCGATGCCGGCCTTCTGCGCAATGATTTCCGTCGTGAGATGCGGGCTCGTCAGGTTGCCGGTGGAGCCATAGGTGAGCTTGCCGGGGTTGGCCTTGGCGTAGGCGACGAAGTCGGCCCAGGTCTTGAACGGGCTGTTGGCCGGCACCACGATGCCGAAGGCGTAGCCTGTGACGTTCAGGACGTAGGTAATGTCCTTGAGCGGGTCCCAGTTGATCTTGGTGGTGTAGCCGAGGCGGAACACGCCCAGCGGAATCTGCGCGACGGTGTAGCCGTCGGGCTGCGCGGTCTGCAGCGCCTGCGCGGGCAGTGTGCCGCCGGCGCCGGGCTTGTTGTCGACGATGACGGGCTGGCCGAGGATCTTGCTTGCGTTGTCGGCAAGCTGGCGCATCGTGATGTCGGTCGGGCCGCCCGCGGGGAAGGCGATGACCAGCTTGATCGGCTTGGCGGGGAAAGCCTGGGCAAGCGCCGCCAGCGGGGAAGCGAGGCCGCACGCGGCGAGCGTGGCGGCACAGAGAAGGGAACGGCGGGACATGGCGGAGGCTCCTGAAAACTTGAAGAACCGCGGATTGGGCCTTGCCCTGCCCGATGCGGCAATCGGGGCTCACCCGATGGCTGTCGCCGACGTTCCTCAGCCGGCCGTCTGGCCGAAACCTTCGAGCACGTTCACCGTGTTGACGCCCACTTCGGCCACCGCATAACCGCCTTCGAACACGAACACCGTCGGTAACCCCACTCGCGCGAGGTCTTCTCCCATGCGCAGGTAGTCGTCGCTCTTGAGCTTGAAGCCGGAGATCGGGTCGCCCTCGAAGGTGTCGACGCCGAGCGAGACCACGAGCGCGCCGGCCTTCACTTTCGCGATGCCGTCGAGCGCCGTCTTGAGCGCGGCGCGCCACGCGGTGAAGTCGGTGCCGCGCGGCAGCGGCAGGTTGTGGTTGAAGCCCTCGCCTTTGCCGGCGCCCCGCTCGTCGGCGTGGCCGAGGTAGTACGGGTAGTCGGTGAACGGATCGCCGTGCAGGCTGGCGAAGTGCACGTCGCTGCGGTCATAGAAGATGGCCTGCGTGCCGTTGCCGTGGTGGTAGTCGACATCGAGCACCGCGACGCGCTCGACGCCCGCATCGCGCAGCGCCTGCGCAGCCACGGCGGCGTTGTTGACGAAGCAGTAGCCGCCGAAGAAATCGACGCCTGCGTGATGGCCCGGAGGCCGCGTCAGCGCGAAGGCTGAGCGCTGGCCGGCGAGGACGCGCTGCGTCGCGGTCCACGCGCACGCCGCGCCCTGTCGCGCGGCGGCCCAGCTGCCGGCCGTGAGCGGCGTGCCCGCATCGAAGGAGAACAGCCCCAGGCGCGCCGGAAAGCTCTGCGGCAACACGTCGGTGCGCATGCCGCGCGTAGGCCAGTACGACGGGAGCGCGTCGCGCGATGCATTCGCCGGATCGAGCGCCACCCACTCGTCCCACGCACCGGCGATGAAGTCCAGGTAGTGCGGCGCATGCACCTTCGCAAGCAGCGCATCGTCGATCGCATCGGGCGCCTGCAGCGGGCCGAGGCCGCGCCGCTCCAGCTCATGCTTCACATGGTCGACGCGGGCCGGCACCTCGAAGCAAGGCACCAGCTCGCCGCGGAACATTTCGACTTTGCCCTGGTGCAGTGCGTGCTGGTCGTTGTAGATGGTGAGCATGAAAAAAGAAGAAGAAAACAGGGTCGGCGTTGCGGATGCGGCCGATCATGCCGCACGCCGCAGCACCGCCCGGCGCCTGCCGGACGCGGTGAGCCCGAACAGGTCCTTCGGGTCGTCGAGTTCGGGCACCAGCGCGATCTTCTGGCCGATGCCGCGCTCGATGGCCAACTGGTGGATGTAGCGCAGCGCGGTGTAGTCCTCCAGCGCGAAGCCGACCGAATCGAACACCGTGACCTGCCCGACTGTCTCGCGCCCGGGCACTTCGCCGAGCAGCACTTTCCAGAGTTCGTGCACCGGGAAATCGGCCGCCAGTTGCTGTATCTCGCCCTCGACGCGGGTCTGCGCCTCGTATTCCACGAACACGCGCGCGCGGCGCAGCACGTCGGGGTGCAGCTCGGTCTTGCCGGGCGAATCGCCGCCGACGGCGTTGATGTGCATGCCGGGCTCGATCATCCCGGGCGTAAGCACCGTTGCGTGGCCCTGGCAGGCGGTGATGGTGGTGACGATGTCGGCGCCGCGCACCGCTTCGGCCACCGAACGGGCGCGCACGATCTCCAGCGGCGTGCAGGCCGAGAGATGCCGCACCAGCTTGTCGGTGGCGTGCGGGTCGGTGTCGAACACGCGCACTTCCTCGATGCCCAGCAGCGCGTGGAAGGCCAGCGCCTGGAACTCGCTCTGCGAGCCGTTGCCGATCAGCGCGAGGCTGCGCGAATCGGGCCGCGCCAGGGCCTTTGCCGCCATCGCCGAGGTGGCCGCCGTGCGCAGCGCGGTGGTGAGCGTGAGCTCGGACAGCAGCACCGGATAGCCGGTGTCGACCTCTGCCAATACACCGAAGGCCATGACGGTCGGCAGCCCGACCGAGGTGTTGTGCGGATGCCCGTTGACGTACTTGAAGGCGTAGGCGCCGTCGTCGGCCACCGGCATCAGTTCGATCACGCCGAGGTGCGAGTGGCTCGCGACGCGCGCCTTCTTGTCGAACTCGCGCCAGCGCAGGAAATCGTCGCGCAGCGCGTCGGCCAGCGCCTCGAGGAATTGCGGAACGCCGGTTTCATCCACCAGGCGAACCAGGCTGTGGACATCGATGAAGCGGGTCATGGCATGGCTCCTTGCGTAGCCCGGCACGGCGCTTCATCCCTTCGCATGTCGACTCCACCATGGCTGATTCAGGATGCGCCTGCGCCAAGGGTTCGAGTCATTCTGCGCCTGCCTGCATCACCGCGCCAGTACCGGTGCCAATGCCACGCCGGTGTGAGTACCCAAACGCACGACCTCTTCCGGTGGCGCCGCAGCAACGATGCGCCCACCGGCGTTTCCGCCCTCCGGCCCGAGGTCGATGATCCAGTCGGCTTCGGCGATCAGGTCGAGGTCGTGCTCGATCACCACCACGCTGTGGCCGCCGTTCACCAGCCGGTGCAGCACGTGGATCAGCTTCTCGACGTCGGCCATGTGCAGGCCCACCGTCGGTTCGTCGAGCACGTACAGCGTGTGCGGCGCCTTCTGGCCGCGGCGGGTGATGTCGTCGCGCACCTTGCTCAGTTCGGTCACCAGCTTGATCCGCTGCGCCTCGCCGCCCGAGAGCGTGGGCGAGGGTTGCCCCAGCGTGAGGTAACCGAGCCCCACGTCCTTCAGCAACTGCAGCGGATGGCTGATGTTGGGCATAGCCGAGAAGAACTCGACCGCCTCGTCCACTTCCATCTTCAGCACGTCGCCGATGCTCTTGCCGCGCCAGCTCACGGCCAGCGTCTCGGGGTTGAAGCGCGCACCGTGGCACACCTCGCAAGGTACCTTCACATCGGGCAGGAAGCTCATCTCGATGGTGCGCACGCCCGCGCCTTCGCAGCCTGGGCAGCGGCCTTCACCGGTGTTGAAGCTGAAGCGCGCCGGGCCGTAGCCGCGCGCCTTGGCTTCGAGCGTGTCGGCGAAGAGCTTGCGGATGGTGTCCCAGAAGCCGATGTAGGTGGCCGGGCAGCTGCGCGGCGTCTTGCCGATGGGTGTCTGATCGACCTCGAGCACGCGGTCGATGGTCTCGTACCCCTCGACCTTGCTGCAGCCGGACCAGGCCGCGCGCTTGCCCGCGGCATCGGCGTCGCGGCCGGCCTTGGTCATGCGCTGGATCACGATGCCCTGCACGCTGGCCAGCAGCACGTCGCGCGCGAGCGTCGACTTGCCCGAGCCGCTGACGCCCGTCACCACCACGAGGCGGTGCAGCGGCAGCGTGGCGGTCACGTCCTGCAGGTTGTGCAGGTCGGCGCCGTGCACGGTGAGCCAGTTGCCGCTGTCTTCGGCCTTCGGGTCTGGCGACGGAATCAAGCGCCGCGCCTGCAGCGGATGCCTGATGGCGTCGCGCAGGTACCGTCCAGTCTGCGAATCGCCCGCCGCCTCGATGTCGGCCACCGAGCCTTCGGCCACGAGCCGTCCGCCGCGCTTGCCGGCGCTCGGACCGATGTCGATGATGTGGTCGGCGCGGCGGATGGTGTCTTCGTCGTGCTCCACCACCACCAGCGTGTTGCCCTTTTCGCCGAGCTTGTGCAGCGCGTTCAGCAGGATCTGGTTGTCGCGCGCATGCAGGCCGATGGTCGGCTCGTCGAGCACGTAGCACACGCCCTGCAGGTTGCTGCCGAGCTGCGCCGCGAGGCGAATGCGCTGCGCCTCGCCGCCGGAGAGCGTGGGTGCGCCACGGTCGAGCGTGAGATACCCCAGCCCCACTTCCTCGAGGAATTCGAGCCGGCTCTTGATCTCGGGCACGAGGTCGCGTGCGATCTCGGCTTCTCGGCCGGTGAGCGCGAGCCCCTCGAACCACTGCCGCACCTCGGTCACGCTCATGCGCGCGAGCTCGGTGATGCCGATGCCGCCCGTGCCGTCGGCCTGAGCGGCGCCGAAGCTCACCGCGCGCGCCGTGGCATTGAGCCGCGTGCCCTCGCAGGTCGGGCAGGCGGTGTCGGCGAGGTCCTCGATCTCGGGCTCCGCGAAGGTTTGTTCGCGGCCCTTGTTGTCGTCGTCGCGGATCGAATCGTCGAAGACCTTGCGCTGGTCCTTGCTGAGCTTGACGCCCGTGCCCACGCAGTCGGGGCACCAGCCGTGCTTGCTGTTGTAGCTGAAGAGGCGCGGGTCGAGTTCGGCGTAGCTGGTGCTGCAGACCGGGCAGGCGCGCAGTGTGGAGAACACGTTGACGCGGCCGATGCCGGCCGCCGACACGCCGGCCATCATCGCGGCCTTCAGGCCGTCGAGATCGCTCAGCACATGCACCACGCCCTTGCCATGTTCGAGCGCCTTGGTGAGCGCCTCGCGCAATTCGGTTTCCTTCGAAGGCAACACGTCGAGGCTCGCCACGGGCAGCTCGATGCTGTGTTCCTTGAAGCGGTCGATGCGCGGGAAGCCGGTGGTCGGCAGGAAGTCGCCGTCCACGCGCAGGTGCGTGAAGCCGCGCGGCCGCGCCCAGTCGGCCAGCTCGGTGTAGACGCCCTTTCGGTTGCTCACCAGCGGCGCGAGCAGGCCGATGTGCTGGCCCTTGAAGTTGCGCATGAGCTGCGCGGCGATGCTGTCGGGCGTCTGCGGCTGCACAGCCGCACCGTCGTGCGTGCAGTGCTGGATGCCCAGCTTCACGTACAGCAGGCGCAGGAAGTGCCACACCTCGGTGGTCGTGCCCACCGTGCTCTTGCGGCCACCGCGCGAGAGGCGCTGCTCGATGGCCACGGTCGGCGGAATGCCGTAGACCGCATCCACCTCGGGGCGCCCTGCCGGCTGCACGATGCTGCGCGCATACGCGTTGAGCGATTCGAGGTAGCGGCGCTGCCCTTCGTTGAAAAGAATGTCGAAGGCCAGCGTCGACTTGCCCGAGCCGCTCACGCCCGTCACCACGCTGAACTTGCCGCGCGGAATATCGACGCTGAGGTTCTTCAGGTTGTGCTCGCGCGCATTCACGATTTCGATGGCGTTGCTGCCGGGCGCCGTCTTCGCGTTCGCGATGTAGCGACGGGCGGCGCGTTCGGCCACCTTGTAGGCCTCGGGGCCGATCGCCAGTTCGTAGTCGGCCAGCGCCGCGCCGGTGAGCGAGGCGCGGTTCTCGCGCAACTGCTCGGGCGTGCCCTCGGCCACCACCTGGCCGCCGCCCTCGCCGCCTTCGGGGCCGAGGTCGATGCACCAGTCGCTCGCGCGAATCACGTCGAGGTTGTGCTCGATCACGATCAGCGAATGGCCGGCATCGAGCAACTTGCGCAGCGCGCGCATCAGGCGCGCGATGTCGTCGAAGTGCAGGCCGGTGGTCGGCTCGTCGAACAGGAACAGCGTGCCCCTTCGCGCGACCGATTGCTTGCTAGCGGTCGCGCTCTTCGCGGCTTCGGCAAGGAAGCCCGCGAGCTTCAGGCGCTGCGCTTCGCCGCCCGACAGCGTGGGCACCGGCTGGCCGAGCTTGACGTAGTCCAGGCCCACGTCGGAAATCGGCTGCAGCACGCGCAGCACGTCGCGGTCGGCCTCGAACACTGCCGCTGCCTCGGCCACGGTGAGGTCGAGCACGTCAGCCACGTTGTAGCTCTTGCCCTTGCGCTCGATCTTCACTTCGAGGATTTCAGGCCGGTAGCGCTTGCCGTCGCAGTCGGGGCAGCGCAGGTACACGTCCGACAGGAACTGCATCTCGACGTGTTCGAAGCCCGAGCCGCCGCAGGTCGGGCAGCGCCCGTCGCCGGAGTTGAAGCTGAACTTGCTCGCGGTGTAGCCGCGCTGGCGCGAGAGCGCCGCGGTGGCGAAGATCTCGCGGATCGCGTCCCACGCGCCCACGTAGCTCGCGGGGTTGGAGCGCGCGGTCTTGCCGATGGGCGACTGGTCGACGAAGACCACGTCGCCCAGGTGATCGGCGCCCAGCAACCGGTCGTGCGCGCCCGGCGTTTCGGTCGCCTTGCCGAAGTGGCGCATGAGCGCGGGCGCCAGCACGTCCTGAATCAGCGTCGACTTGCCCGATCCGCTGACGCCGGTGACACACACCAGCCGCGCGAGCGGAAATTCGACCGTCACGTTCTGCAGGTTGTGCTCGCGCACGCCTTCCAGGATGAGCCGGTGCGTGTTCTCGCTCACGAGGCGCTTGAAGCCCATGCCGATCTTCTTGCGGCCGCCCAGGTACTGGCCGGTGAGGGTGTCGGCGTCGCGCAGTTGGTCCGTCGTGCCGTCGAACACGATCTGCCCGCCGCGGATGCCGGGGCCGGGGCCCATGTCGATCACGCGGTCGGCCGCGAGCATCACGGCCGGGTCGTGCTCGACCACCACCAGCGTGTTGCCCGCATCCCGCAGGCGCAGCATGGCTTCGGTGATGCGGTTCATGTCGCGCGGATGCAGGCCGATGCTGGGCTCGTCGAGTACGAAGAGCGTGTTGACCAGCGAGGTGCCGAGCGCGGTCGTGAGGTTGATGCGCTGAACCTCACCGCCGCTCAAGGTGCGGCTCTGGCGGTCGAGCGTGAGATAGCCGATGCCCACGTCGTGCAGGTAGCGCAGGCGCGTGGTGATTTCCTCGAACAGCAGCTTCAGCGCCTGCGCCTCGCCTTCGCTCGCGGGGCTGCCGTTGCCGTGGTGCTCGACGCGGTCGAAGAACCTGCGCAGCCGCTCGATGGGCAACAGCATCAGGTCGTGCAGGCAAAGGCCGGGCAATGCTTCGAGCTGCGCGCGCGACCACTTCACGCCGGTCGGCATGAAGCGCTTTTCGGGCGGCAGCACCGCGTCGGCGTCTTCCTTGCTACCGATGCGCCAGAGCAGGCTGTCGAGCTTCAGGCGCGCGCCGCTGCAGACGGGGCATTGCGTGTAGCTGCGGTACTTGGACAAGAGCACGCGAATGTGCATCTTGTAGGCTTTGCTCTCCAGGTAGCCGAAGAAGCGGCGCACGCCATACCACTGCTTGTTCCAGTTGCCTTCCTTGTAGTTGGGCGTGCCCTCGATCACCCAGTGCTTCTGCTCGTCGGTGAGCTTGTTCCAGGGCGTGTCGCGCGGAATGCCTGCCGCCTCGGCGTGGCGCATGAGGTCGTCCTGCGCCTCTTTCCACGCGGGCGTCTGGATGGTCTTGATCGCGCCGGCGCGCAGCGTGAGCTTGTCGTTCGGGATCACGAGGCCGAGGTCGACGCCGATCACCCGGCCGAAGCCGCGGCAGGTCTCGCAGGCGCCGACGGCCGAGTTGAACGAGAACATCGACGGGATCGGGTCGGTGTAGCGGATGTCGCTCTCGGGGCAGTGCAGGCCGGTGGAGAACTTCCAGACGTCGGTCGAGGCGTTTTCCTCAGCACCCGTCGCATGCACGGTCACACGACCGCTGCCGCGCTTGAGCGCCACTTCGATCGCCTCCACCACGCGCGAACGCTCGGCGCTGGAGATGCGGAAGCGGTCGGCCACCACGTCGAGCATCTTGCGCGGACCGGTGGGTGTCGCCACCTCGCGTTCGGACTGAACACGCGTGAATCCGCTGGCCGAGAGCCATTGCGTCACTTCTTCGGCCGACGTGCCGGCCGGCAGCTCGACCGGAAAGGTAATGACCAATCGCGGATCGCCCGCCGCAGCCGCGCGCTCGGCGATCTGCGCATAGATGCTGTCGGGCGAATCGTGGCGCACCGGCAGCGCGGTTTCGCGGTCGAAAAGCTGGGCCGCGCGGGCGTAGAGCAGCTTCAGGTGGTCGTTCAGCTCGGTCATCGTGCCGACCGTGGAGCGCGAGGAGCGCACCGGGTTGGTCTGGTCGATGGCGATGGCGGGCGGCACGCCCTCCACCTTGTCGACGGCCGGCTTGTCCATGCGGTCCAGGAACTGCCGCGCGTAGGCGGAGAAGGTTTCCACATAACGCCGCTGGCCTTCGGCGTAGAGGGTGTCGAACACGAGGCTCGATTTGCCCGAGCCGCTGGGCCCGGTGACCACGGTCATCTCGCCTGTGCGGATGTCGAGGTCGAGGTTCTGGAGGTTGTGCTGGCGCGCGCCGCGAATCCGGATGGAGCCCTGTGTCATGAGTGCCTTGGGGGGTGGGGCAAACATTCTAGGGAGTGGTCCGTGACGCATCCGTGCACTGCGTCACAAGGTCTGCGCTCGTGCAGGGGTTTGTCCGTATTCATCTGGAAGACACTTTCGGAAACAAATAGCACGTTTGTTTGCATTTAAACGAGAGACACCCTCGAAAGGCTTCCTTTATGACGAAGATGCGCACGCTTTGCGTCGCCGCCGCGCTGGCGCTGACCGCGATGGGCGCCTCGGCCCAGATCCTCATCGGCCAGACCGCCGGCATGACCGGCTCGGTCGCCGCGAGCGTGAACGAGACCATCGGCGGCGCGCAGCTGGTGATCGATGCAGCCAACGCGCAGGGCGGCATCCACGGCGAGAAGATCGAGGTGGTCCGCATGGACGACGGTTTCGACGTGAAGCGCGCCAGCGACAACGCCCGCGCGCTCATTGAGGACAAGAAGGTGGTCGCGCTCTTCATGAGCCGCGGCACGCCGCACTCGCAGGCGATCATTCCGTGGCTCGACAAGAACGAGGTCGCGCTCATCGGTCCTTCCACCGGCGCGATGGTGCTGCACAAGCCGCTGCAAAAGCATGTGTTCAACGTGCGCGCCACCTACCAGCGCGAGGCCGAGAAGGCGGTGCAGCACCTGCTGACCATCGGCCTCACGCGCATCGCCGTGGTGTACGTGACCGACTCATTCGGCAAGGACGCGCTCGAAGGTGCGATGACCGGCTTCACCAAGGGCAAGGCCACGCCGACGGTGACCATTCCCGCCGACCGCGACAAGCCGGACTACGCGGCCATCGTGCCGACCATCAAGGACGCCAACGCGCAGGCCGTGCTGTGGATCGGCTCGGGCGTCGCGGTGGTCGACGGCATCAAGGCGCTGCGCGCCTCGGGCTCGGCGGCGCAGGTGGTCACGCTGTCGAACAACGCCTCGTCGGGCTTCATCAAGCAGTTGGGCGATGCGAGCCGGGGCGTGATCGTGACGCAGGTTTTTCCGAACGAGCGCTCGCTCGGCCAGCCGATGGTGAAGGAGGCGCTCACGCTGGCCAAGGCCAAAGGGCAGGCGGAGCTTTCGCCCGCCGCGCTCGAAGGCTTTGCCTCGGCCAAGGTGCTGGTCGAGGCGCTGCGCCGCGCGGGCCCGAAGCCCACGCGCGCCAAGATGCTGGCCGCGCTGGAAAGCATCCGCAGCTACGACCTCGGCGGTGGGCTGGAGGTGAGCTACACGCCGCAGGACCACAGCGGCATCGACTTCGCGGACCTGGCGATCATCAGCGACGGGCGGTTCAAGCGCTGACGCTCTAGCTCCCTCTGTTTTCTACCTATTACGGCCCGCCGGCTCCCCGGCGGGCCGTTGCTTTTGGGGCTCTGCAAACAATGGTTTGACAGGGTTTCCACGAGCAAGCAAATGTCACCTGCAGCAACACATTACACATCTTCTGACATGGGGCCGGTGCCTCGTGGAAAGGCTTTGTTCGATGAAGACGATGTTCGCCTCCTGCGCCGCTGCGCTCCTTTTGGCAGCGGTGGTCCCCGGCGTGTCGGCCCAGATCCTGATCGGCCAGTCGGCCGACCTCTCGGGCCCGGTGTCGGCCAGCGTGAAGGAGACGATCCTCGGCTCGCAACTGGTGATCGACCAGGTCAACGCCCAGGGCGGCATCAACGGCGAGCAGGTCGAGGTGATCCGCCTGGACGACGGCCTCGATGCCAAGCGTTCGCTGGAAAACACCCGCATCCTGATCGAGGACAAGAAGGTCGTTGCGCTGCTCCTGAACCGCGGCACGCCCAACACGATCGCCGTGATCCCGCTGCTCGACAAATACGGCGTGGCGCTGGTCGGCCCCTCGACGGGTGCGATGGTGCTGCACAAGCCGCTGCAGAAGAACATCTTCAACGTGCGCTCGACCTACCAGCGCGAGGCCGAGAAGGCGGTGCAGCACCTGAACACCACCGGCATCCAGCGCATCGCCGTGGTCCAGGCCGACGACTCCTTCGGCAAGGACGCGATGGAAGGTGCGAACAAGGGTTTCGAGAAGGCGAACCTGAAGCCGGCGGTGGTGGCGCTGGCCGACCGCAGCAAGCCCGACTACGCTGCGATCGTGCCGCAGATCACCAAGGCCAATGCGCAGGCCGTGCTATGGATCGGCTCGGGCACCGCGGTGACCGAAGGCGTGAAGGCACTGCGGGCCGCGGGCTCGGCGGCGCAGATCATCACGCTGTCGAACAACGCGGCCTCGGGCTTCATCAAGGAGCTGGGCTCGGCGAGCGCGGGCGTGATCATCACGCAGGTGCTGCCCTACGAGCGCTCGTTCGGCCATCCGATGATCAAGGAAGCGATGGCACTCGCTAAAGCCAAGGGGCAGAACGAGTTGTCGCCGGCGCTGCTCGAAGGCTTCGTCGCCACCAAGGTGCTGGTGGAGGCGCTGCGCCGCACCGGCCCCAAGCCCACGCGCGCGAAGCTCATCGCCACGCTCAACAGCTTCCAGTACGACGCGGGCGGCGGCGTCGAGGTGAACTACTCGCCGACGGACCACTCGGGCATCGACTATGTCGATCTGTCGATCGTGAGCGAGGGCCGCTTCAAGCGTTGATCGCCCCGCCGCGCGGCTTGCTTCTTACTTGGGCGCGGCGGCGGGCGCGGGCTCGTGCGTGGTGGTGTCGCCACCATGCTTTTCGCCCGACATGTCGATTTTGTCGCCGGCCTTCGAAATCACGTACAGGGCAATGGCGGCAAAGATGACGAAGCCGACTGCGATTTTCCACATGGGTGCTGTCTCCTGAAGAGGATGGGATGGTGAGAAGGGTTCAAAGGGTTCAAGAAAAGGGCCTCATGCCGTTGGATGGCATGAAGCCCCTTTGTTGAACGGAGGGCAGCCTGCGCAGCCCTCCTTTCGCGTTTGCGATGTGCGCGATCAGTCGTTCGCGTAGATGTCCACGTCCTTCGTCTCGCGGATGAAGAGCGTGCCGATCACCAGCGTGATGCCCGCGATGATGATCGGGTACCAGAGGCCGTTGTACATGTTGCCGGTCGACGCCACGATGGCGAAGGCGGTGGTCGGCAGCAAGCCGCCGAACCAGCCGTTGCCGATGTGGTACGGCAGGCTCATCGAGGTGTAGCGGATGCGCGTGGGGAACATCTCGACCAGCATCGCGGCGATCGGGCCGTAGACCATCGTCACCAGCAGCACCAGCCAGAACAAGAGCACGATCGTCAGCACCTTGTTGATCTTGGCGGGGTCGGCCTTGGCCGGGTAGCCCGCGACCTTCAGGTCGTCGGCCACGCCCTTCTTGAAGGCGGCGATGGCCTTGGCGGTGTTCTCGTCGAACTTGGAGTTCACGACCACGCCGGTGGGCGCCTCGACGGTCTTGTCGCCGATCTTCACGACGGCGGCAGAGCCGGGCGCGCCGGCCACGTTCTCATAGCTCACCGAGTTCTGCACGAGGTAGCGCTTGGCGATGTCGCACGAGCTCTTGAAGTCGATCTCGCGGGCCACCGGGTTGCCTTGGAATGAGCAGGTCGCCGGGTCGGCCGTCACCGTGACGCCGGCCGTGGCCTGTGCGCGGGCGAGGTCGGGGTTGGCGGCTTCGGTCAGCATCTTGAAGACCGGGAAGTAGGTGACCACGGCCAAGAGGCAGCCGGCCATGATGATCGGCTTGCGGCCGACCTTGTCCGACAGCGTGCCGAAGACCACGAAGAACGGCGTGCCGAGCAGGAGCGCGGCGGCGATCATCAGGTTGGCGGTGGTCGCATCGACCTTGAGCTGCTGCGTCAGGAAGAACAGTGCATAGAACTGGCCCGAATACCAGACCACGGCCTGGCCAGCCGTGAGGCCGACCAGCGCCAGGATCACGATCTTCAGGTTCTTCCACTCGCCGAACGATTCGGCCAGGGGAGCCTTGGAGGTCTTGCCCTCGGCCTTCATCTTCTGGAAGGCCGGCGACTCGCTCAGCGAGAGGCGAATCCACACCGAGATGCCCAGCAGCAGGATCGACACCAGGAACGGAATGCGCCAGCCCCAGTCGCTGAAGGCCGCTTCGCCCATCCAGGTGCGCACGCCCAGGATCACCAGCAGGCTCAGGAACAGCCCGAGCGTTGCCGTGGTCTGGATCCACGAGGTGTACGCACCGCGCTTGCCGTGCGGCGAGTGCTCGGCCACGTAGGTGGCGGCACCGCCGTACTCGCCGCCGAGCGCGAGGCCCTGCAGCATGCGCAGCGCGATCAGGATCACCGGCGCCGCGACGCCGATGGTCGCGTAGCTGGGCAGAAGGCCGACGATGAACGTCGACAGGCCCATGATCAAAATCGTCACCAGGAAGGTGTACTTGCGCCCGATCATGTCGCCCAGGCGGCCGAACACGATGGCGCCGAACGGACGCACCAGGAAACCGGCAGCGAACGCCAGCAGCGCGAAGATGAAGGCGGCGCCCGCATCCAAGCCGCTGAAGAACTGCTTGGCGATGATCGCCGCGAGCGAACCGTAGAGATAGAAGTCGTACCACTCGAACACGGTGCCGAGCGAGGAGGCGAAGATGACTTTCTTCTCCTCCGAGGACATGGGCCGGGGGGCCGGATGCGGCACTCCCCGTGAATCTAGTGTGGCGGCCATTGCGTCGTCTCCTGTGTGTTTGCGTTCATGCGGCACCCGGTATCCGGGGCCGTGAGGCATTCTTGGAGGCGTGACTGACCCGAGACTTGCGCGAAACTGAACCGATGCTTACGGATTAAGGTGAAACCCGCGGGGCGCGTTTCAGCCTGTAAGAAATCGCAACCCTGCTCGGGTTTGTCCTCGGACGCCTTTTCAGGCCTTGCTGCTGCGCAGCAAAGAGGGGCGCTGGTCGGCCGAGGTCCATGCGGGGCCGTCGAACCACGCATCGCCGGCGAGGTACGAACGCAGCATCGCGAGGCCGTCGAAGCCCCAGAAGAGACGCCCGTCGACCACGTAGGCGGGCGTGCCGAACACGCCGAGCGCGAGCGCCTCGTCGGTGTTGCGCTTCAGGAGCGCCTTGCTCTCGTCGCTGCCCGCTTCGCGCTGGGGTTGCAGTTGCGCGGTGAGCGCCGCGAGCCGCGCGGCATCGCCGGCTTCTTCGCCGCCGCGCCACACGTGGCGAAAGATCGTCTCGGCCACCAGGCGGCTGATGCTGCCGTCATCGCTCGTCGAGACCGCGAGCCGAAGGTGCGCGAGCGGGTTGTAGGGGTGCGAGGCCGGCATCTCGATCTGGATGCCGTTCGCATGGCCGAGCCACAGCACATGGCGGTAGGTCCAGCTGCGCTTCGACGGAATCTCGGCCGGCCCGAGCTGGCCGTGTTGCTTGAGCAGCGCCCCGAGCAGCACCGGCTTGTAGGCCACGCTGTAGCTCAGCCCTTCGAGCGCCTCCGGCAGGTGCTCGAATGCGAGGTGCGCGTAGGGCGAGATGAAGTCGAGATAGAAGTCGATGTGCTTCATGCGTCGATGTCTCCAGAGGTTTCCGGGATTTCTGGGATTTCTGGGATTTCTGGGATTTCTGGGATTTCTGGGATTTCTGGGATTTCTGGAACGCGCCAGATGCCGGCCCGGGCCCGCAACTCTATCGCGCGCCACACGCCGCGGCGCGCGTCGTCTTCCATCTTGCTCCAGCCCGCGATCTCGGGAATGGTGCGCAGGCACCCCTCGCAGAAGCCGCTCAGGCGGTCCATGCGGCAGACCGAGGTGCAGGGCGAGGGAACGTCTTCGGGCAGGTCGCGCACGGCGACCGCGCGTGCGGCCAGCGTCTCGGCTTCCGCGAAGTTCAAACCACGTCCGCCACCGGCGCGCCGGTGAGGGTTTCGAGGTCCTGCGGCCGGAGCTGGAACACCGCGTGCGGATGACCCGCCGCGGCCCAGATTTCTTCGAAGCGGAAGAGCTCGCGATCGATCAGCACCACGGGCTTCGTCGCATGCCCCACCGGCGACACGCCGCCGATGGTGAAGCCGGTGCGCGCCTTCACGAACTCGGCATCGGCGCGGCCGGTCTTGCCGATGAGCGCATCGACTTTCTTCTCGTCCACGCGCTTGTCGCCCGAGGTGATGACCAGCACCGCCACGTCGTCGCTCTTGCGGCGGAAGATGATGCTCTTGGCGATTTGCCCGACCGCGATGCCGAGCGCATCGGCCGCCTGCTGCGCGGTGCGGCAGGCGTCGTCGAGCATGCGGGGGGAGTGGGGATGGCCGGCGTCCTGCAGCACGCGGGACACGCGCTGGACGCCTTCGGGGAGGGAGTGGAGTTCAGAGCCGCACATGGATTCGAATCTACAGGATCGGATTTCAAGCGCTGCGCTTGAACATGAAGAGGAATGCGCCCATCGCCATCAGCACGCCGCCGAAGACGCGGTTCTGCGCGCGGCGCGCACGCACCGAACGCAGCACGCCCTGCAGCCGCGCCGCCAGCCAGGCGTAGCCGTGCATCACGGTCACGTCGACCATCACCGTCGTGGCCAGCAGCACCAGCAGTTGCAGCCACAGCGGCCGCGTCGGCTCGATGAACTGCGGCAGCACGGCCGCCATGAAGACGATGCCCTTGGGGTTCGTCACGTTGGTGAGGAAACCGCGCAGCACGCGCTGCCGTGTCGTGAGTTCGGGCTCGCCGGCGGAGTCCGACGCATCGCCGTTCACGGCCGCGACCGGCGCGCGCCACTGGCGCCAGCCCAGCCACAGCAGGTAGCACGCGCCGACCACCTTGATCACCGTGAACGCGGTCGCCGAAGCGGTGAGCACCGCGCCCACGCCGAGCCCCGCCACCAAGAGGATCACGGCCAGCCCCAGCTGCAGGCCGACGATGGTGGCCGTGGTGCGCCGCACGCCATAGCTGAGCCCGTGGCTCATGCTGAGCACCGCGCCCGATCCGGGCGAAACCGCAATGACGCAACTGGCCACCAGAAATGCAAGCCAGACATGCAGGTCCACGAAAACTCCTGTGCTTGTTGTTGTCGAGTTTTCAGCCGGCCCGCTTGGTGCGGATGGCCTTCGACGCGCGCGAGTTCGGCTCGCGGCCCAGCGCTTCGCTGATGTAGACGCCCGCGTCGATCAGCTTGTCGAGATCGATGCCGGTCTCGATGCCCATGCCGCGCAGCATGTAGACCACGTCCTCGGTCGCGACATTGCCCGTCGCGCCCTTGGCATACGGGCAGCCGCCCAGGCCCGCCGAGGACGACTGGAAGTTCCACACGCCCATCTCGAGCGCCGCCAGCGTGTTGACCAGCGCCTGCCCGTAGGTGTCGTGAAAGTGGCCGGAAATGGCATCGACTTCGAAGTGCGCCAGCGTGGCTTCCATGGCCGCCTGCACCTTGCGCGGCGTGCCCACGCCGATGGTGTCGGCCACATCCACGCGCTGCACGCCGATGCCCTTCATCAACTGCGCGAGATAGCCGACCTTGGCCGGCGCGATCTCGCCTTCATAGGGGCAACCGACCGTGCACGACATCGCGCCGCGCACACGAATGCCCTTCTCGAGCGCCGCTGCCACCACCGGTGCGAAGCGTTCGATGCTCTCGGCGATCGAGCAGTTGATGTTCTTCTGGCTGAAGGCCTCGCTCGCGGCGCCGAACACCACGATCTCGTCGGGCCACTCCTCGCGCGGCGCGGCGATGGCGGCCTCGAAGCCCTTCATGTTGGGCGTGAGCACCGAGTAGAGAACGCCGGGCTTGCGCTGGATGCCGTGCATCACCTCGGCGTTGTCGGCCATCTGCGGCACCCACTTGGGCGAGACGAAGCTGGTGACCTCGATTTCATTGAGCCCCGCGTCCTGCAGGCGGTGCACGAGGCCGATCTTGACCTCGGCCGAGACGGGTTGCTTTTCGTTCTGCAGGCCGTCGCGCGGGCCGACGTCGACGAGCTTGACGCGGGTGGGGAGTTTCATGGGATGTCTCTTGTGTCGCGGGAGGATGAAAAAGCCGTCTTCGATTGTCGGACACCTGGGAAGGCCCTGCCTGGTACAGACCGCGCGGAAGGTAGCAATGCGCGCCAGAGCGGTTGCAAATGGTGCCAGCCCCGCGTTCATCGCTCGGGTTTGAGGTCCGATCGCTCCAGCATGCTCGTGCGAAACGCCACCTTGCGCACGATCGCGGCGAAGGCGCGCGTGGGCGCCGACTCGCGCGCCTTCTGCGACCACAGCATGCCCGGCGTGCGCACCGGCGTCGGGCTCTCCAGCCGCACTGTTGCCAGGCCCGAGTTCGGTTGCACCGCATTGGCCGAGACGATGGCCGCGAGCTGCGTCTTCGCGACGAGCCCCATGATCGGCGCCAGCGTGTTGATCTCGGCCACCACCTGCGGCTCGGCACCGCAGGAGCGGAAGCACTCGTCGAGCATCTGCCGCGTCGCGAAGCTCGCAGGCAGCAGCACCATCGGCATTCTGTGCAGCTCCACCATGCGCACGCGCTTGCGGCGCGCGAGCGGATGGTTTTCGGCCACCACCAGCACCATCTCCTCGTTGTAGAGCGGCTCGAACTGCAGCGTGCCGGGCACGCCCGGCCGGTAGGCGATGCCCAGGTCGAGCGTGCCCTCCTGCAGCCGCTCGGCGATCAGGTCGGCCGCGAGCTCGTCCACCCTCACGCGCACCCGCGGATAGCGCTGCTGGAAGCCCGCGATGCAGTCCGGAATGAAGCCGAGGTTGAAGGTGTGGGTGGAGCCGATGCGCAGCTCGCCGGCCGCGGCTTCGGGGTCTTCACGCAGCGCGCCGAGGCCGCGGTCGATTTCCTGCAGCGCACGGGTCGCGTGGTGCAGAAAGGCCTCGCCCGCTTCCGTCAGCGCCACGCGCTTGCCGACGCGGTCGAAGAGCAGCGTGCCCAGCTCTTCTTCCAGTTGCTTGATCTGGTGCGACAGCGTCGACTGCGTCACATGCAGCCGCTCGGCCGCGCGGGTGAAGTTGAGCGAGCCGGCCAGCGCGCTGAAGTAGCGCAGGTGACGCAATTCCATGGAGATCCCCGGTGCCTCGAACGATCGATGGCATCGATGGTATCCATGCAAATCCATCATTGTTAAAAATCGTCGCGCCTGCATAGAGTTCGCCCCAGCCACGAACACACAGGAGACAACGCGGTGCACAAAGTCCTCAGCGGCATCAAGGTGCTGGAGCAAGGCACATTCATCACCGGGCCGGCGGCGGGCATGTTCCTGGCCGACCTGGGCGCCGAGGTGGTGAAGCTCGAGCAGCCGGGCAGCGGCGATCCGTTCCGCTCGTTCCGCGGCGGCCTCTACAGCCCGCACTTCCAGACCTACAACCGCAACAAGCGCAGCATCACGCTCAACCCCAAGCTGCCCGAGGACGCTGCGGTGTTCGACGAGCTGGTGAAGGAATCGGACGTCTACATCCAGAACTTCCGCCCTGGCGCGGCCGAGCGGCTGGGCGCGGGCGAGGCGCGGCTGCGCGCGCTCAACCCGCGGCTGGTGTACTGCGCGATCAGCGGCTTCGGCCAGACCGGCCCGGCCGCCAACCGCCCCGCCTACGACACGGTGGCCCAGGCGGCCAGCGCTTTCCTCAAGCTGCTGGTGAACCCGGCCAATCCGCGCGTGGTGGGACCTGCCGTGGCCGATGCGATGACCGGCTTCTACGCGGCCTATGGCGTGATGGGCGCGCTGGTGGAACGCGGGCGCACCGGCCAGGGCCGCAAGGTCGAGGTGTCGATGCTCGAGGCCATGTGCCACTTCAACCTCGATGCCTTCACGCACTACTTTTCCGAGAACGAGATCATGGGTCCGTTCAGCCGGCCGAGCGTCTCGCAGTCGTACGTGCTCGAGTGCGCCGACGGCCTGTGGATCGCGCTGCACATGTCCTCGCCCGAGAAGTTCTGGCAGGGCCTGGCCAACGCGATCGAGCGGCCCGACCTCTTTCAGGATGTGCGCTTCGCGACGCGCGAGGGCCGCATCGCGCACCAGAACGACATGATCGCCCTGCTCGACGGCCTGTTCCGCGCACGCACCCGCGCCGACTGGTGCGCGCGGCTGGAGGCCGAAGACGTGCCCCACGCCCCGATGTACGACACCCGTGAGGCGATGGAAGACCCTCAGGCCCGCCACCTGCAACTCGAGGTGAGCGCGCCGCACCCCGAAGGCGGCGAGTGGCGGACCATCCGCTCGCCCGTGAGCTTCGACGGCGAAAGGCCGCTCGAAGTCACCGCGCCGCCGCTCTTGGGCGCGGACAACGACGCCATCGTCGGGCCGATACGGCGGCGCCTGCAAGCCACCGCCTGACGCATCCCATCGCCACGAGAAAAAGGAGACGAACCCCATGACCCCTTCGAACGAGAACGAGCTCACCCAGGCCGCGCTGCAGCGCCTGGAGGGCGCCGCCGATCCGCGCTTCGCGGAAGTGATGCGCTCGCTGATCACCCACCTGCACGCCTTCATCCGCGAGGTCGATCTGCAGCCCGCCGAATGGATGGCCGGCATCGAGTTCTTGACCGCCGTGGGCCAGGCCTGCGACGACAAGCGCCAGGAGTTCATCCTGCTGTCGGACACGCTCGGCGCTTCGATGATGGTGGTGATGCTCGACCAGCTGCGCGCCGCCGCCCGCACAGGCCAATCAAGCCAGGCCGGCAAGACGCTGCACGCGACCGAGACCACCGAGGCCACGGTGCAGGGCCCCTACTACTGGGACGGCGCGCCCGACCTGCCTCTCGGCGCCGACATCGCGCCCGGCGTGCGCGGCGAGCCCGCGTTCTACAGCGGCCGCGTCACCGACACCCGCGGCCAGCCGCTCGCGAACGCGCTGCTCGACATCTGGTCGGGCGACGGCGAGGGCGTGTACGACATGCAGGTCGAAGGCGCGGGCATGGCGGCGCGTGCGCGCATCCGCACCGACGCCGAGGGCCGCTACTGGTTCTGGTCGATCAAGCCCTCGTACTACCCGGTGCCGGTCGACGGTCCCGTGGGCCGCATGCTCGCCGGCATGGGCCGCCACCCCAACCGGCCCGGCCACATCCACATGAAGGTGGTGGCCGAGGGGCACGCGCCGGTGACCACGCACCTCTTCGTGGCAGGCAGCCCCTACATCGATTCGGATGCGGTGTTCGGCGTGCGGCCCAGCCTCGTCGTCGATTTCGAATCCCACCCGCCCGGCAAGGCGCCCGACGGCCGCGCGATCGAGCGGCCGTACTGGTCCGCGCACTACGACTTCCATCTCCAACCCGAGGCCGCCTGAGCCCCGATCCACCTCGATCCACCTCGACCCACCTCGATCCACTGCATACGCTCTCATGAAAATCGGCAAATCCACCGTCCCGCGCACCGCCATCTGCACCTCGGACGAACACACCATCGTCGTTCGCGGGCAGGACCTGTGCCGCGACCTCATCGGCAAGCTCTCGTTCGCGGATTACTTCTTCCTGTTGCTCACCGGCAAGCAACCCGATGCGGCCTGCAGCACGGTGCTCAACGCCACGCTGGTGGCCATTGCCGAGCACGGCCTCGTGCCCAGCGTGCAGGCCAGCCGCATGACCTTCGCCGCCGCGCCCGACGCGCTGCAGGGCGCAGTCGCCGCGGGCATCCTGGGCTGCGGCTCGGTGATCCTGGGCGCGTCGGAAACCGCGGGGCGCCTCTTCGCCGACGTGGCGGCGCGCGTCGATGCGGGCGAAGCGCTCGACGACGTGGCCGCCGCCACGATCCGCGCGCTGAAGGAAAGCCGCCAGGCCATCCCCGGCTACGGCCATCCGCTGCACAAGGCGAACGATCCGCGCGTGGACCGGCTCATCGAAGTGGCCGCCGAAGCCGGCGCCGACATGCGCTACGTGCGCATCGCGCAGGCGCTGGAGCGCGTGATCCCCGGCATCGTGGGCCGCGAGTTGCGCATGAACGTCTCGGCCGCCATTCCGGCCGTGCTGCTGGGCGTGGGCTTTCCGGTGGCGTCGCTGCGCGGCGTGCCGATCCTTGCGCGCACCGCGGGCCTGATCGCGCACCTGGCCGAAGAGGCCGAGACGCCGAGCGGCTTCGCCCTCTCCTACCAGGCCACGCGCGAACTGCAGTACGACGGCCAGGTGCCCGCGGGCTTCGGGAGCGCGGCATGAAGCGCCGTCTGCTGCTCGCCGGCGCACTGCTGGCCACCGGCGCAGCGCTCGCGCAGGGTTCGCCGCGTCCGCTGAAGATCGTGGTGCCCTTCGGCGCCGGCACGTCCACCGACATCGTCGGCCGCATCCTGGCCGATGCGCTGGGCCGGCAGCTCGGCGTGGCCGCAATCGTGGAGAACAAGCCGGGCGCGGGCGGCTCGATCGGCAGCGAGCAGGTCGCGCGCTCCAACGACGGCCAGACGCTCTTGATGGGCACGGTCGGCACGCATGCGATCAACCCCTCGCTCTACAAGCGCCTGCCGTACCAGCCGCTGCGCGACTTCGTGCCGCTGGGCTTCGCGGGCGCGACGCCCACGCTGCTGGTGGTGCCCGCGAACTCGCCGTGGAAAAGCGTGGCCGACCTGGGCGCCGCGACCGGCAACGTGAACTTCGCCTCGGCCGGCAACGGCACCTCAGGCCACCTCGCGGGCGAGCTGCTCAACGTGCGACTCGCGAAGAACTTCATGCACGTGCCCTACCGCGACGGCGCGCAGGCCATGACCGAGCTCATGGCCGGCAACGTGCAGTTCATGTTCTATCACCCGGCCGCGGTGATGCCACAGGTGCGCGCGGGCAAGCTGCGCGCGCTCGGCGCGTCGGGCGCCAAGCGCAGTGCGGCCGCGCCCGATGTGCCCACGCTGATGGAGCAAGGCGTGAAGGACTTCGACCTCGTCGCGTGGTTCATGTTGTATGCGCCCACCAGCATGCCGGCTGCGCAGCGCGACCGCCTGCGCGAGGCCACGCGCCAGGTGCTGGCCCAGCCCGAGGTGCGCGAAAAGCTCGCGCAGCAAGGCATCGAACACGCCGAGTTGAACACCGAGCAACTCGACGCCTTCGCGCGCACGGAGATCGCCAAGTGGGGCGAGGCCGTGCGGCGCTCGGGCGCGCAGATCGACTGACGGGCACGCACGGCGCGAGCCCGCAAGCGCAAAGGAGTCCAGGCCCTCGACGGATCAACAGGGCGAAGAAGAAGAGCACCGGCCGCAGAGCCGATTCAAGCAAACAAAAGCGGGTACGACCCGCGACAGGAGACATTCATGCGTTCGACATTCAAATGGCTGGCCGGCCCCTTCATCGGCCTCCTTCTCGGCCTCGCGTGCAGCTTCGCGTCCGCGCAGGGCGCGGCCTGGCCCAGCAAGCCGATCCGCATCGTGGTGGGCTTCGCGCCCGGCACGCCGCCGGACATCTTCGCGCGGCTGTACGGCGAGTACATGGCGCGCCAGCTCGGCGTGCCGGTGGTGATCGACAACAAGCCGGGCACCGCCGGCAACCTGGCCTCCGACGCGGTGGCGAAGGCACCGCCCGACGGCTACACCTTCCTCTACAACCTGTCGACGGCGTTCACGATCAACCCGTACATCTACGCCAAGCTGCCCTTCGATCCGCAGAAGGACCTGGTGCCGGTCGCGACCACGATGCGGCAGGGGTTGGTGCTGATCGCGAGTCCGAAATTCCCGGCCAAGTCGGTCAAGGAACTGATCGCCGCCGCGAAGGCGAAGCCGGGCACGATCTCGCATGCCTCCTACGGCGCGGGAAGTCCGTCGCACCTGATCGTGGAATGGTTCAAGGACGAGACCGGCACCGACATGCTGCACGTGCCCTACCGCGCGAGCCCCGTGGCCGACGTGGTGGGCGGACAGGTCGACACGGTGATGGAGCCGATCGCCACCGGCTACCAGCTGATCAGCAGCGGCCGCGTGCAGGCCCTCGCCTATTCCGGCCCGAGCCGCCACCCCGCGATGCCCGACGTGCCCACGCTCTCCGAAGTGGTGCCCGGCCTCGTGATGACCTCGTGGCACGGCCTCTGGGCGCCGGCCGCGACGCCGGTCGCGATACAGCAGCGCTTCAACGCCGTGATGATCGAAGCCAGCAAGGACCCCGACCTGGCCAAGCGCATCCGCGACCTGAACAGCGAGCCGCTCGGACTCACGCAGGCCGAGATGGCCGCGGCGGTGCGGCGCGATGCGGACATCTACAGCCGCATCGTGAAGGCGAAGAACATCCGGGTGGATTGACGCGCCCTTGCCATGGACAGACAGAGCCGTTCGGCATAAGCCTGCTTCATGGACGGACAGAGCCGTTCGGGCTGCGCTTGTCGAAGCCTTGCGCAACGCTTCGACAAGCTCAGCGCGAACGGATGGATGGAGATGGAGGACGGATTGGCCTGAACCGGCACGACGACGAGAGCCTACGCCGTCTCGCGCTGCGTGAAGCTGTCGGGCAGATCGTCCGCGGCCGTCATGTCATTTGGCTCGTTCACATCGACCGCATCCACGCGCGCACCGGCCGGCCCCTGGCGCGCCCAGCGGACCAGCGCCTCGACGGCATCGACTTCTCCGGCCGCGAGCGCCTCCACGCTGCCGTCGCGCCGGTTGCGTACCCAGCCGCGCACGCCGAGCCGCTCGGCGGCCTGCACCATCGACCAGCGATAGCCCACGCCCTGCACGAGGCCGCGGACGACGAGATGGCGGGTGACGATGGTGTTGGCGTTGGCGCTCATGAACAGTGGTCAGTACGACTTGGGCAAGCCGAGGGCCTTCTCGGCGATGAAGTTCAGGATCATCTGCGGGCTCACCGGCGCGATGCGCGGAATGTAGCTCTCGCGCAGCAGACGCTCGACATGGTATTCCTTGGCATAGCCCATGCCACCCAGCGTGAGGACGGCGTTCTGGCAGGCGTCGTGCGCCGCCTCGGCCGCGAGGTACTTGGCGGCGTTGGCCTCGATGCCGCAGGGCTCGTTCGCGTCGTACAGCGTGGCGGCCTTGAGCATCATCAGGTCGGCCGCTTCCAGGTTGGCCCAGGCGCGCGCGAGCGGATGCGCCACGCCCTGGTTCTGCCCGATGGGCCGGCCGAACACGACGCGCTCCTGCGCGTACTGCGAGGCGATGCGCAGCGCGGCGCTGCCGATGCCGATGGCTTCGGCCGCGATCAATATGCGTTCCGGGTTGAGGCCGTGCAGGATGTATTCGAAGCCGCGCCCTTCCTCGCCGATGCGGTCTTCTTCCGGCACTTCGAGGCCGTCGATGAAGAGCATGTTCGAGTCCACTGCCGCGCGGCCCAGCTTGTGGATCTCGCGCACCTCGACTTTGCTGCGGTCCAGCGCCGTGTAGAACAGCGTGAGGCCCTGCGTGGGCTTCTTCACCTGGTCGATGGGCGTGGTGCGGGTGAGGATCAGCATGCGGTCGGCCACCTGCGCGGTCGAGATCCATATCTTGCGTCCGTGCAGCAGGTAGCTGCCGTTCGGCTGGCGCACCGCCTGCGTCTTGAGGCTGGTGGTGTCGAGCCCCGCATCGGGCTCGGTCACGGCGAAGCAGGCCTTCTCGGTGCCCGCGATCAGCGGCGGCAGGAAGCGCTGGCGCTGCGCCTCGGTGCCGAACACCACCACCGGGTTGAGGCCAAAGATGTTCATGTGCACCGACGACGCGCCCGACATGCCCGCGCCCGAGGCGCTGATGGCGCGCATCATCAGCGCCGCCTCGGTGATGCCGAGCCCCGCGCCGCCCTGCGCCTCGGGCATCGCGATGCCGAGCCAGCCGCTTTCGGCGACGGCGCGGTGG
The DNA here is from genome assembly GCF_000184745.1 of Variovorax paradoxus EPS. NCBI lineage: Bacteria > Pseudomonadati > Pseudomonadota > Betaproteobacteria > Burkholderiales > Comamonadaceae > Variovorax > Variovorax paradoxus. Next base: position 5,808,428 of record NC_014931.1, read on the forward strand.
AACGCATGCGGGAACACGGCGCGTTCGTCGTGGTCGCGCCAGTAGTCGATGGGGAAGTCTTCGCAGAGGCGCTCGATGGCGGCGACGAGCGAGCGCTGGTCTTCGTTCAGGGAGAAATTCATTCGCTGTTGTCCTTCGTGGGTTCCGGCTGCAGCGTGACGCCGCGCGCGAGCATCCGTTCGATCTCCTCATCCGCGTAGCCCGCTTCGCGCAGCAACTCCACGCTCTGCTCGCCGATGCGCGGCGCGGGGCGGCGGATCGACGCGGGCGTGGCGCTGTAGCGCCCGACCGGCGCGAGCGTGCGGATGCGGCCCTCGTTCGGGTGATCGAACTCGGGAAAGAAATCGACCGCGCGCAGGTGCGGGTCGTCGAGCAGGCTTTCGGTCGTGTGCAGGCGCGCGACCGGGATGTCGGCCGCTTCCAGCACCGCCATCCATTCGTCGCTGCCGCGCGTGGCCATCACTTCGGCGACGAACGCATAGACCGCGCCGATGTTCGCCGCGCGCGCCGTGTGCGTGCCGAACATCGGCGAGGCGCGCAGTTCGGGCCGGCCGATCACGTCGAAGAAGGCCTGCCAGTGCTTGTCGTTGTAGATGAGCACGCTGAGGTGGCCGTCGGCCGTCGCGTACGGCTTGCGGTGCGGTGCGAGCAGCCGCGCATAGCCGGTGGGGCCGAGCGGCGGCTCGAAGCTGTGGCCGCCGAGATGGTCGCCCATCACGAACTGCGAGAGCGCCTCGAACATCGGCACCTCGACCGCCTGGCCCTTGCCAGTGCGCTGCGCGCTGAGCACCGCGGCGAGCAGCGCGATGGCGGCCTGCAGGCCCACGGCACGGTCGGCGAGCGTGACGGGCGCGTAGCGCGGCGCATCGCCGCTTTGCTGCGCGAAGAGCGAGGCGACGCCGGCCGCGCCCTGGATCAGGTCGTCGTACGCGGGCTTGCCGGCGTACGGGCCCTCTTCGCCGTAGCCGAACGCGCCGAGATAGACGATCTTCGGGTTGACCGCCGCCACGGCTTCGTAGCCGAGCCCCAACCGCGCCATCGCCTGCGGACGCGTGTTGTAGATGAGCGCATCGCAACCCGCCGCAAGCCGCAGGCACGCCTCGCGGCCTTCGGGCTGCTTCAGGTCGAGCACGATCGAGCGCTTGTTGCGGTTCAGGTGCATCGCCATCGCACCCATGCCGGCGTGGCGCATCGGACCGACAGCGCGCAGGTTGTCGCCCGACGGCGGCTCGACCTTGATGATGTCGGCGCCGAGATCGCCGAGCGTCTGCGTGGCGTAGGGGCCCATCACCACGGCCGTGAGGTCGAGGATGCGGATGCCGTGAAGTGGTCCCGTGGTGTTCATGTCTTTGCTCCTTCCCCTTCCGGGGGAAGGTTGGGATGGGGGCAGGCAGAGCGCCCGATGGATACGCCGCGTGCCCCCACCCCGGCCCTCCCCCGAAAGGGGAGGGAGAAAGTCAGCTCAGCGCTCATTCGGGTTGAATGCCGGCAGCCTGGATCAGCTTCTTCCACTTGGCCAGTTCGGACACGGTGAACGCACCCAGCTCCTCCGGCGTGCTGCCGAACGCATCGAAGCCCAGCTTGCTCACGCGCTCGCGAAACACCGCGCCGTTCGCCATCTCCGACAACGCCTTGTTGAGCTTCAGCACGATGTCGCGCGGCGTGCCGGCCGGTGCGAACACGCCGTTCCACGAGGTGATGTCGAAGCCCTTGAGCTCGGGCGTGTCGGCCAGCGGCGGCAGTTCGGGAAAGAGCTTGGTGCGCTCCTGCGTGGTGACCGCGATCGCGCGCATCTTGCCGGCCTTCACCGTCGCAAGCCCCGCGGCGAGGTCGACCACCATCATCGACACCTGTCCGCCGATCAGGTCGGCAATCGCCGGCGGCGTGCTCTTGTAGGGCACGTGCAGCATCGGCACACCGCTCATGCGCGAGAGCGTGGCGCCGCTCACGATGCCGGTGCTGTTGCCGCTCGCATAGGTCAGCTTGCCCGGATGCGCGCGGCCCCAGGCCAGGAGCTCGGCCACGCTCTTGACCGGCAGGTCGTTGTTGACCACCAGCATGAACGGCAGGTTGCCCATGCGGCTGACCGGTGCGAAGTCCTTCACCGGGTCGTAGGGCAGGTGCTTCATCAGGCTCGGGTTGGCCGAGTGCGTGGTGTTGGTGGTCATGAAGAGCGTGTAGCCGTCGGGCGGCGCCTTGGCCACGAGCTCGGCCGCGATCACGCCGTTGGCGCCGGCGCGGTTGTCCACGATCACCGATCCCTTGAGCGCCTCGCCGAGCATCTGCGCGGTGATGCGCGCCACCGCGTCGGTGCCGCTGCCGGCCGCGAAAGGCACGACGAGCTTGATCGGCTGCTTCGGGTAGCCGCCGTCCTGCGCGAAGGCCCAGGGCGCGGCGCCTGCGAGGCCCGCCGCGGCGCCAAGGGAAATGAAACGGCGGCGGCTTTCCACCGCGACTGTTTCTGTCGCGTTCTTCGTCTGCATGGTTTTTTGTCTCCGGGTGGTTGTCGTTCAGGGCCGGATCACGCGCTCCGGCAGTTCCTCGTACGGCGGGCTGTAGATCACCAGCACGCGCACCGGCTCGTCGCTCACTACCGTGAAGGTGTGCATCACATCGGCCGGAAAAAAGCAGCTGTCGCCGGGGTGCAGCTCCTGCCGTTGGCCGCCCACCTCGGCGACCGCGCGGCCTTCGAGCATGTAGCAGACCTGCTCGATGCCCGGGTGCGCATGCGGCAGCGCGCCCTTGCCCTTCTGGATGTGACCGACCAGCACCTCGAGCTGCTTTGCGCCCACGGTCTCGGGGCCGATCAGCCGCTTGTTCAGCGTGCCGGTGTGATTGGCGGGGTGGTAGCCGGTGATCTCGTTCTCGCGGATGAAGTAGCGTGCAGCGGGAGCGGTAGCGGTGGCAGTCATCGGGGGCTTTCTGTCTTGGGTTCGATCGCGAGGCAGGCCGAGCGCAGCATCGCGGCGATCTCCTCGATGCGCGGCTCCACGCGGTAGCGCGGGCCGGCGACCGAGATGGCGTACGCCTCGCCGCCGATGCGCAGCGGCCAGGCCAGGCCGATCAGGTCGGGAATGCTTTCGCCGAGGTTGCCGTACCAGCCGCGCGCGGCGGAGCGCTGCAGTTCGTCCTCGATGGCGTCGGCGGTGGTGAGCGTGGCGTCGGTGAGCGGCAGCAGCGCCGTGCCTTCGAGCAGCTTGCGGCGCGCCTCGGGCGCGAGCGTGGAGAGCAGCGCGCGGCCGAGCGAGTTGGCATACGCCGGGCGCGTCTCGCCCGACTCGGCCGTGTAGCGGATGCGCTGTGGCGCACTCAGCACGTCGAGGTAGACGACGTGCCCCGCATCCCGGAACTTGCCGAACACCACGGTCTCGCGCGCGGCGTCGCGCAGTTCTTCGAGCGTGGCCTTCACGCGGTCGAGCACCGGATCGTGCGCGGCGATGACCTGCGCCATCGCGAGCAGCCGGCCCGTCGGGTAGTAGCCCTGGCGGCGGCCGGTCTCGTACATGTAGCCCTGCTCTTCGAGCGTGCGGATGAGGCCGAGGCAACTGGACACGGGCATGTCGAGCAGCCGCGCCATCTCGGACAGCGCCAGCGGCTGCTTCTCCCGGGCAAAGAGTTCGACGATCTCGATCACGCGAAACGCTGTTTTCACAACCATGAAGAAATTTTCTCGTATGTGAAAAACAAACGTGTCAGGGTTTCCCCTTTGTTGGCCTCCTTTCAGCCAGATCGTCGGTAGCGCATCGCGTCAGTAACCGCGGACGGGATCGACGATGCCGTTGATCGGCAGCCCCTCTTCCATCGCGCGGATCTTCCCGGCGATCTGCGTGATGGACTCCTCGCGCAGCGTGCGCGCCGAGCCGTGCGGGGTCACGGTGATCTTGGGGTGGCGCCAGAAGGCATGGTCGGCCGGCAGCGGCTCGACCTGGAACACGTCGAGCGTCGCGCCTGCGAGCTCGCCGGCATCGAGCATCGGGATCAGGTCGTCTTCGACCAGATGCCCGCCGCGCGCGATGCTGATGAGATAGCCCTCGGGCTTCAGCTTGCCGAGCGTCTTGCGGTTGAGGATGCCGCGCGTCGCATCGGTCAGCGGCAGCAGGTTGATCAGCACGCGCGTGGACGCGAGAAACTCGTCGAACTGCGCTTCGCCGCTGAACACCTGCACGCCATCGATGGCCTTCGGCGAGCGGCTCCAGCCCAGCACCGGGAACTCGAACTGCGCGACGGCCTTGGCCACGCGCTCGCCCAGCACGCCGAGCCCCATGATCCCGACCGGAAAATCGCGCCGCAGCTTCGGCTTGCGATAGCTCCACTTGCCCTGGCGCGCATCCGCTTCGTAGATGTCGAACTCGCGGAAGTGGCGAATGAGCGTGTGGCACACGTATTCGGCCATCTGCACCGACATGCCCGCATCGTCGAGCCGCACGATGCGCGTGTGCGCCGGCACCTTGAGCTTGAGCAGCGCATCGACGCCCGCGCCGATGTTGAAGATGCCGCGCAGCTCGGGCTGCTGGTCGATGAACTCCTGCGGTGGCGCCCACACCACAGCGTGGTCGGCTTGAGGCGCGCCGGGCTTCCATGCTTCGATGACGGCATCGGGGAGTTCGGCCTTGAGGCCTTCGATCCAGGGGTCTGGGCGGTTGTCGGTGAGGTAGACGGTGATTCGCATGGGGCGAATCTTAGTGAGGGCGCTGACGCGATGCCCATGGATGGCTATGCTCGAACGCCACCCACACCTCAGCTCACCCGGAGACACCCATGATCAAAGTCAGCGTGATGTACCCCTACACGGCCGACGCCCGCTTCGACCACGCCTACTACCGCGACAAGCACATGCCGCTGCTGAAGGCGCGCATGGGCGACGCCTGCCTTTCGTACACCATCGACAAGGGACTGGGCGGCGGCGCACCTGGATCACCGCCGGCCTACATCGGCATGTGCCACGTGTTCTGCGAATCGGTCGAAGCCTTCCAGAAGGCGTTCGGGCCGCATGCGAAGGAGATCAACGGCGATATCAAGAACTACACCGACATCGCGCCGGTGATGCAGATCAGTGAAGTGGTGGTGGGCTGATCGCCCACCTCCCTTCGCTCACGCCGCTTTCGCGCGCCTGCGGCGCCACAACACCCGCACCAGCCACGCGAGCGGCAGCCCCACCAGCAACAGCCACGGCAGCACAGCCGCCAGGAAGGTGATGAGCACGCCCACGCTTTCCGCCAGCACGGAGCCGGCTTCGCGCAGCGCCCGCACCATCGGGTTGTAGCTGCGCCCGCCCTGCACCAGCGTGCGGCTCGGCGTGAACTGGATCTGGATGTGCTGCTTGCTCGTCTGCTGCTCCAGCACCTTGCGCTGGGTGGCGATGGCGTCGAGCTCGGCCTGCGTGTCCGACAGCGTGCGCTGGATCGCCAGCAGGTCGGCCATGGTGCGCTTGGTGACCGTGTCGCGCAGCATCAACCGCAGGCTGTCGCGGAACTCGATTCGGTTCTTGATGCGCGCCTCGACGTCGATCACCTCGGCCGTCTTGTCCTCGCTCGTGGTGTTCTGCGACACCACCTTGGCGACGCCCGCGAGGCCGCTGAGCAGCTTGTCGACGTCGGCCGGGGCCACGCGCATCTCAAGCATGGCGTTGCCGGGCTGCTGCGGCGTTTCGCGCAACAGGGAGGACGACAGCAGCTCGCACTGCAGCGTGCCGCAGAGGTCGCGCACCTTGCCCCAGGCGTCGGCGAGTTGCTCGGGCGGCACTTCGACGTTCAGGTCCTGGCGCACCGCGAGAAAGCGCTGCAGCGGCACCTCTTGCCCTTGGCTTGCATCGGCGGCGGCAGAGGCTTGCTCGACCTGGGGAGCGGCACGCGACCGCTCCTTCATCGCCATGCCGCCGGCAAAGCCAGTGGGGGCCGACATGGGCGCTGGCGGCGGCGCCGCGTCGAGCGAGGCGACCTCGTTGCGCTGGCAACCGGCGAGTGCAAGCGCGGCGGCCAGCGCGAGGGCGGCAAAGCCTGCGTTGCGGCGAGCGAGATGGGTCGAAGCGGAGAGCTTGCGATGCGTCATGAAAATCCCTTGAAGTGATGACTACCGCAGCTGATACGGACGAGCCTCCGCAACGGGGTTAAAGAATTTCGCGCAACGCCCGCGAAGCTGGTCAGGCCGCGGTGGCCATTCGCAGCAGCTCTTCACCCTCGGCCACCTGCTCGCCGGGCGAGAACATCAGTTCTTCCACCGTACCGTCGGCCGGCGCCGCGATGGTGTGCTCCATCTTCATAGCTTCCATCACGGCCAGCGGCTGGCCGCGGCTGACCTTGTCGCCCGCCTTCACGGCGAAAGACACGACCTTGCCGGGCATCGGCGCGGTGAGCCGGCCGCCTTCAGCCTGCGTGTCGCCCGCGTGGGCGAGGCGGTCGATGGCGGTGATCTTCGTGGCGCCCTTTGCGGCGAACACATGAGCCGTGGCGCCGTCCAGGTGCACGTCGAGCGTCTGGCGCGAGCCGCCGAACTCGACCTCGAACTCGCCCGTCGGGAACTGGCCGATGACCAGCGGCCCGGCCGTGCCGCCGGCTTCGAGCCAGAGGCCGCCGTCGCGCTTGTAGGTCAGCACGGCCGTCTGCTCCGCACCGCGGAACTCGAAGTCGAAGTGGCGCCGGTATTCCCCCAATGCGCGCCAGCCGTCGCGGCGCGCAAAGGGATCGGGCATTTTTGCGGGCCACTCGGTGATCAGCGTGCGCGTGATCGCGGCGGCGGCGGCCATCGGCAGGCCCAGTGCCTCGCGGTCGAACAGAACGGCGCGCTCGCGCTCGATCAGCGCGGTGTCGAGGTTGGCTTTCGAGAACGATTCGGTCGCGAGGATGCCGCGCAGGAACTGCACGTTCGTCGCCACGCCCACGATCTGCACCTGTGCGAGCGCTGCGTCGAGCCGGGCCAGCGCCTCGGCGCGCGTGCTGCCGTGCACGATCAGCTTGGCGATCATCGAGTCGTAGAAGGGCGAAATCTCACCGCCCTCGCGCACGCCGTCGTCGATGCGCACGCGGCTGCGCTGGAAGGCAGTCGCCTGGGGCTTTCGGTACACGCGCAGCGTGCCGGTGGCGGGCAGGAAGTTGTTGTCGGGGTTCTCGGCGCAGATGCGCGCTTCGATCGCGTGACCGTGGATCTGCAGGTCCGCCTGCTTGGCGGGCAGCACCTCGCCGGAGGCCACGCGCAGTTGCCATTCGACGAGGTCGAGGCCGGTGATCGCTTCGGTCACGGGATGCTCCACCTGCAGGCGCGTGTTCATCTCCATGAAGAAGAAGTTCATCTCGCCGCCTTCACGCTGCTCGACGATGAATTCGACGGTGCCCGCGCCGACGTAGTTCACGGCACGCGCAGCCGCCACGGCCGAATCGCCCATTTGCTTGCGCATCGCCTCGGTCATGCCGGGCGCGGGCGCCTCTTCGAGCACCTTCTGGTGGCGACGCTGCACCGAGCAGTCGCGCTCGAACAGGTAGACGTAGTTGCCGTGCGTGTCGCCGAACACTTGGATCTCGATATGGCGCGGGCGCTGCACGTACTTCTCGATCAGCACCGCGTCGTCGCCGAAGCTGTTGATGGCTTCGCGCTTGCACGAGGCGAGCGCCGCTTCGAAATCCGCGGCCTTGTCCACCGCGCGCATGCCCTTGCCGCCGCCGCCCGCGCTCGCCTTGATGAGCACCGGGTAGCCGATGCGGTCGGCTTCGCGCTGCAGCAGCGCCGGGTCCTGGTCGTGGCCGTGGTAACCGGGCACCAGCGGCACGCCGGCCTTTTCCATCAGCTGCTTCGACTCGGCCTTCAGGCCCATCGCCTTGATCGCCGAGGGCGGCGGGCCGATGAAGACCAGCCCCGCGTCGGCGCAGGCTTGTGCGAACTCTTCGTTCTCGCTCAGGAAGCCGTAGCCGGGATGCACTGCTTCGGCGCCCGTGGCCTTGGCGGCCTCGAGGATTCGCTCCCAGCGCAGGTAGCTTTCCTTGGGGGCGCTGCCCCCGATGTGCACCGACTCGTCGCAGGCGCGCACGTGGTTGGCATGCGCGTCGGCATCGGAATACACGGCGACCGTGCGGATGGCCATGCGACGGGCAGTAGCCGCCACCCGGCAAGCGATTTCACCGCGATTCGCGATCAGGATTTTCTTAAACATTCGGAGTGTCTCCCGGAGGATTCTTTTTCAGTTGAAACGCAGGCACGACGCCCGGATCGGGTCGGCCGCTGAAGATGCGGGCCACGCGGCTGAACAGCGCGCGCAGAAAACGCCAGCTCTTGCGGATGAGCCACACGCTGAGCACCAGCACGAGGACGAACAGCACGAGAAAGACGAGCGGATGCGCGACAGCGAGCCACAGCCCGGCCGGCACCATCGTGTCTTCGACCAGCGAAGCGCCCACGTTGGAAAACGGCTCGGGCGAAGTGTTGATGGCCGCGCGCGTGGTGGCCTTGGCCGCATGCGCCGTGGCCGCGAAGCCGCCGCCGACCAGCGCGGCGACGATGGCCATCACGCCATGGTCCGCGCCGAACACGCTGGCCGCGAGCGCGGCGCCCGCGGGAATGCGGATCGCGGTGTGCACCACGTCCCAGAGCGAATCGAGGCCGGGGATCTTGTCGGCGAAGAACTCGATGAACACCATGAATCCGCTGGCCGCGATCACCACCGGATGCGCCAGCAACTGAAGCCCGCTCGGCAGCGGCACCCAGCCGAAGTAGCCGACGATGCCCGTCAAAAGCACGACCAGATAGAGGCGCACGCCGCTGGCCCAGCCGATGGCTGCGGCGAGCGCGAGCAACTGGGGCATGTCGAGTGCGTTCATGGCGCGTCCTTGTCGGTCAGCCCGCGAGCCAGGAAGGCTTGCGCTTCTGCAGGAAGGCCTGCACGCCCTCGCGGCCTTCTTCGCTCGCGCGGATATCGGCGATGCCCTCGACCGTCTTGGCGATGAGCGCGTCGTCGATCTCGCGGCCGTCCACATCGGCGATCAACTGCTTGCAGGCGCGCACAGCGGCTGGGCTCGCGCCGGTCAGCGCCTTCAGCAGTTCATCGACCTTGGCGTCCAGCGCGTCGGCGGCCACCACTTCATGCACGAAGCCGATGCGGTGCGCCTCGGCGGCGGTGAAGCGCTCGGCCGTGAGGAAGTAGCGCTGCGAGGCGCGCGTGCCCATCGCACGCAGCACATACGGGCTGATGGTCGCGGGCACGAGGCCGATCTTGACTTCGCTGAGGCAATACCAGGCGGTGTCCACGCTCACGGCCATGTCGCATGCCGCGACGAGGCCCATGCCGCCCGCATACACATCGCCCTGCACGCGCGCGATGGTGGGCTTGGGGCACTCGGCGATGGTGCGCAGCATGTCGGCCAGCTTGCCCGCGTCGGCGATGTTCTCGCCCCGCGTGTAGTCGGCCATGCGGCGCATCCAGTTGAGGTTGGCGCCTGCGCAGAAGGCCGGGCCGTTCGCGCCGAGCACGATGGCTTTCACCTGCGGTGCGGCGCCGGCTTCGGTGAAGGCCTGCGTCAACTCGGCGATCACGACATCGTCGAACGCGTTGCGCGCGTCGGGCTGGTCGAGCCAGATGCGGGCGATGTGGCCATCGATCGTGAGATCGAGTTTGGTGAAGGTGCTGCTCATGCCGTGCGCCTCCTCACATGCGGAAGATGCCGAACTTCGGCTCGGGGATCGGCGCATTGCGCGAGGCGGCCAGGCCCAATGCCAGCACACGGCGCGTGTCTGCCGGATCGATGATTCCGTCGTCCCACAAGCGCGCCGTCGCGTAGTACGGATGGCCCTGGTCTTCGTACTGCTGGCGGATCGGCGCCTTGAAGGCTTCTTCCTCGTCCTTGCTCCAGCTTCCGCCCTTCAATTCGATACCGTCGCGTTTCACCGTGGCGAGCACGCTCGCGGCCTGCTCGCCGCCCATCACGCTGATGCGCGCGTTGGGCCACATCCAGAGAAAGCGCGGGCTGTACGCGCGGCCGCACATGCCGTAGTTGCCGGCGCCGAAGCTGCCGCCGATGATGATGGTGAACTTGGGCACGTTGGCGGTGGCCACGGCCGTCACCATCTTGGCGCCGTGGCGCGCGATGCCTTCGTTCTCGTACTTGCGGCCGACCATGAAGCCGGTGATGTTCTGCAGGAACACCAGCGGGATCTTGCGGTGGCAGCACAGCTCGATGAAGTGCGCGCCCTTCTGCGCCGACTCGCTGAACAGGATGCCGTTGTTGGCGATGATGCCGACCGGCATGCCTTCGATCTCCGCGAAGCCGCAGACCAGCGTGGCGCCGAAGCGCGCCTTGAATTCGTGGAACTCGCTGCCGTCCACGATGCGCGCAATGATCTCGCGCACGTCGAAGGGCTTGCGCGTGTCGGTGGGGATCACGCCGTAGAGCTCTTCGCGCGGGAACTGGGGAGGCACCACCCCGCCCGTTCGGGCTGGGCTTGTCGAAGCCTCGCGCGACACTTCGACAGGCTCAGTGCGAACGGTCCTGTTGAGATTCGCCACCGCCGAACGCGCGAGTGCCAGCGCATGCAGGTCGTTCTGCGCGAGGTGATCGACCACGCCCGACAGTCGCGTGTGCACGTCGCCGCCACCGAGATCTTCGGCCGTGACAACCTCACCGGTCGCAGCCTTCACGAGCGGCGGACCGCCCAGGAAAATCGTGCCCTGGTTCTTCACGATGATCGATTCATCGCTCATCGCCGGCACATACGCACCGCCCGCCGTGCACGAGCCCATGACCACCGCGATCTGCGGAATGCCCTGGGCGCTCATGTTGGCCTGGTTGTAGAAGATGCGGCCGAAGTGATCGCGGTCGGGGAACACCTCGTCCTGGTTCGGCAGGTTGGCGCCGCCCGAGTCGACCAGGTAGATGCAGGGCAGGCGGTTCTGCTCGGCGATCTCCTGTGCGCGCAGGTGCTTCTTCACCGTCATCGGGTAGTAGGTGCCGCCCTTCACCGTCGCGTCGTTGCAGACGATCATGCAATCGACGCCGTTCACGCGGCCGATGCCCGCGATGATGCCGGCGCCGGGTGCGGATTCCGCGCCCTTGGCATCGAGGTACATCGCATGCGCGGCGAGTGGCGCGATTTCGAGGAACGGCGTGCCGGGGTCGAGCAACTCTGCCACGCGATCGCGCGGCAGCAGCTTGCCGCGCGCCGTGTGCTTGGCGCGCGCGGCGTCACCGCCGCCCTGCTCCACTTTGGCGAACTGCGCGTGCAGGTCGTCGACCAGCGCACGCATCGCTGCGGCATTCGCCTGGAAGTCAGCCGAACGTGCGTTGAGTTTGGTTTCGAGTTTGCTCATGCTGTCTTTTCTTGCGTGAGACCGAGCTGCTCGGTCATGGCATCGCGGATCTTGAATTTCTGGATCTTGCCGGTCACCGTCATCGGGAACTCGGTGACGAACTGGATGTACTTCGGCACCTTGTAGTGCGCGATCTGGCCCTTGCAGAAGTCGCGGATCTCGGTGTCGGTCGCGGTCTGGCCGGGCTTGACGATGATCCAGGCGCACAGCTCTTCGCCGTACTTCCTGTCGGGCAGGCCGACCACCTGCACGTCCTGCACCTTCGGGTGGCGATAGAGGAATTCCTCGATTTCGCGCGGATAGATGTTCTCGCCACCGCGGATCACCAGGTCCTTGATGCGGCCGACGATGTTCACGTAGCCCTCGGCGTCCATCGTGGCGAGGTCGCCGGTGTGCATCCAGTGCTCGGCGTCGATGGCTTCGCGCGTCTTCGGTTCGTCTTCCCAATAGCCATGCATCACCGAGTAGCCGCGCGTGCAGAGCTCGCCCGACTTGCCCACGGGCATGACGGCGCCGGTTTCCGGATCGATGATCTTCACTTCGAGGTGCGGCTGCACCGTGCCGACGGTGGACACACGCTTGTCCAGCGGCGTGTCGGTGCTGCTCTGGCAGCTCACCGGGCTGGTCTCGGTCATGCCGTAGGCGATGGTGATTTCGCCCAGGTGCATCTCGCTCACCACGCGCTTCATCACCTCGATGGGACACGGCGAGCCGGCCATGATGCCGGTGCGCAGCGTGGAGAGATCGAACTCCTTGAAGCGCGGGTGGTCGAGCTCGGCAATGAACATCGTGGGCACGCCATGCAGGCCGGTGCACTTCTCGGCCTGCACGGTCTCCAGCACGGTGAGCGGATCGAAGCCGTCGTTCGGATACACGATCGCCGAGCCGTGCGTGAGGCAGGCGAGGTTGCCGAGCACCATGCCGAAGCAGTGGTACAGCGGCACCGGGATGCAGAGCTTGTCGATGGACGAGAGCTTCATGCACTCGCCGATGAAGAAGCCGTTGTTCAGGATGTTGCGGTGCGTGAGCGTCGCGCCCTTGGGAAAGCCCGTGGTGCCGCTGGTGAACTGGATGTTGATGGGATCGGTGGCCTTCAGCGTCTTCTGGACGGCCGCTACGCGTGGGTCGGATGCATCACCGCTCGCGAGCAGTTGGCTGAAGCGCTGCATGCCCGGCTCTTCCACATCGGCGGCGGCCTTGCCGTCGATCCAGAAGGTGTGCTGCAGCTGCGGCAGGCGTTTCGGGCCCAGCTCGCGCAGCATGCCGAGGTAGTCGCTGGTCTTGAACTGCGCCATCGTCACCAGCACCTTGCAGCCGACCTTGTTGAGCGCGTACTCGAGCTCCGAGGTGCGATACGCCGGGTTGATGTTGACGAGGACGAGGCCGACCTTGGCGGTGGCGATCTGCATCAGCACCCAGGGCGCGTTGTTGTGCGACCAGATGCCGACGCGGTCGCCGGGCACGAGGCCCAGGTTCAGCAACGCACTCGCGAGCTTGTTCGATTCGGTCTTCAGCTCGCGGTAAGTGAAGCGCTTGCCTTCGTGGCGGCTGATGAGGGCTTCCCGATCGGGTTGCTTCTCGACCATGTCGTCGAAGAAGTCGCCGATGGTTTGCTCGATCAGCGGGACATCGGTGGCGCCCTTGCCGTAGCTCTCGGTCAACGCAGCAGTCATGCTCATGTTCCTTGTCTCCTTGTCTTGCTCCTTCCCCCTCTGGGGGAAGGTTGGGATGGGGGCAAGCGGCGCATGTTCGTCGCAGTGCTTCATCGAACGCCGCTTGCCCCTACCCCTGCCCTCCCCCAGGGGGGGAGGGAGAAAAACAGCTTAGGCCGTTTCCGCGAACAGCTCGCGACCGATCAGCATTCGGCGAATCTCGCTCGTGCCCGCGCCGATCTCATACAGCTTGGCATCGCGCCACAGCCGCTCGACCGGAAAGTCCTTGGTGTACCCCACGCCGCCCAGCGCCTGGATCGCCTCGCCGGCCATCCACGTCGCCTTCTCGGCCGAATAGAGAATCGCGCCTGCTGCGTCCTTGCGGAAGGTGCGCGCATGGTCGTTGCGGTCGCAGGCCTTGCCCACGGCATACACGTAGGCGCGCGTGGCCTGCCATGTCGAGTACATGTCCGCGAGCTTGCCCTGCATCAGCTGGAACTCGCCGATGCTCTGACCGAATTGCTTTCGCTCGTGGATGAAGGGCAGCACCGCGTCCATGCACGCGGCCATGATGCCGAGCGGGCCGCCCGAGAGCACGGCGCGTTCGTAGTCGAGGCCGCTCATCAGCACCTTCGCGCCGAGGCCTTCGCCGCCGAGCACGTTCTCTTCGGGCACTTCGCAGTTGTCGAAGAACAGCGGGTACGTGTTGGAGCCGCGCATGCCGAGCTTGTCGAGCTTGGTGCCGGCCGAGAAGCCCTTGTAGTTCTTCTCGACGATGAAGGCTGTCATGCCGCGCGCGCCCATCTCGGGTTCGGTCTTGGCGTAGATGACCAACGTGTCGGCGTCACCGCCGTTGGTGATCCACATCTTGCCGCCGTTGAGCACGTAGTAGCCGTTCTTCTTCTCGGCCTTGAGCTTCATCCTCACCACGTCGGAGCCGGCGTTGGGCTCGCTCATGGCCAGCGCGCCGACATGCTCGCCGCTCACCAGCTTGGGCAGGTATTTCTTCTTCTGCGCATCGCTGCCGTTGCGATGGATCTGGTTCACGCACAGGTTGGAGTGCGCGCCGTACGACAGGCCCACCGAGGCCGAGGCGCGCGAGACTTCTTCCATGGCCACGATGTGCGCCAGGTAGCCCAGCTCGGTGCCGCCGAACTCTTCCTTCACCGTCATGCCGTGCAGGCCGAGCTCGCCCAGCTTCTGCCAGAGGTCGTGCGGGAACAGGTTGTCGCGGTCGATGTCGGCGGCGCGGGGGGCGATTTCGTTCGCGGCAAAGTCCTGGATGGCGCTGCGCAGCGAGTCGATGTCCTCGCCCAGGTCGAAGTTCAGGCCGGGATCGTGCATGTGTCTTGTCTCCTCTGAGGGGTCGGCGCGCAGGGCTGCCCACGCGGAATGGCGCTTGGAAGAAACGCAGCTTACGCCTCGTCGCGCCGCAATTGGCGCCACAATGGTTGCAAATTGCGCCACGCCTTCACCGCCCGACCATGACCTCGCCCGCCTTCCTGAAGCCCGCCCGCGCCGTCACCCCCATGGCCTTCGTGAGAGCCATCGCGAAGGGCTATGAGCGCTACGGCATGGACCCCGCCGAGGCCCTGAAGTCGGCACAGATCACGCCGCGCGAATTGGCACGGCCGGGCGCGCGGGTGACGGCGGCGCAGTTCGAGGCGCTCTCGGAACACGCCATGCAGGAGCTGGACGACGAAGCCCTCGGCTGGTTCTCGCGGCGCCTGCCCTGGGGCAGCTACGGCATGCTGTGCCGCGCCTCGCTGACCTCGCCCGACCTGGGCGTGGCCATCAAGCGCTGGTGCCGCCACCACCGCCTGCTGACGGAAGACATCGGCCTCGCGCTCGAAGTGGCCGGCGGCGTGGCCACGCTGCGCATCACCGAGAACCGCCCGCTGGACGAGGCCTTCCGCGAGTTCTGCCTGGTTACCAGCCTGCGCTTCATGCACGGCTACATGTGCTGGGCCATCGATTCGCGCATCTCGCTGCGGAACGCCACCTTCCCGTTCACCGCGCCGCCGCACCGCGACGCCTACGCGCCGATGTTCACGCCCGAAGTGCGCTTCGACGCACCGCAGGCCACCATCAGCTTCGACGAGCGCTACCTCGCCCTGCCGCTGCAGCGCGACGAGCGCGCGCTGCGCACCATGCTCAAGCGCGCGCTGCCGCTCACGATCCTGCAATACCGCCGCGATCGCCTGCTGGGCCAGCGCGTGCGCGAGTTGTTGCGCTCGCGCGCGGCGGAGGCCAGCACTGCCGAGGCGCTGGCGGGGCTGTTGAACGTGTCAGGGCGGACGCTGCACCGGCAGCTGCACGAGGAAGGCACTTCGCTGCAGACGCTGAAGAACGAAGTGCGCCACGAGCTGGCCGTGGAGCAGTTGCGCCGCACCAATCGCCCGATCAAGCAGGTGGCGCTGGCGGTGGGCTTTCGCAACGAGAAGAGCTTTTCGCGCGCGTTCCTGCAGTGGACGGGGTATGCGCCAAGGGATTTCCGGCAGCAGGGACCTTCTTCGTGAACTGACGGGGTCCGTGCTGCTCGTGGCGAGCCGTCGTCAGGCAGATGCCGCGGCAGCCATCGCCTGGAACTGCGCGGCCTGCCATGCGTACTCCTCCTCGAACGCGTCGGGGTCCTTGAGCGCATAGGCGCCATAGGCATAGACCGTGGCATACGCCGCGTAGTCGGCGGCTTCGAGCGCCTGTCCGGCCAGCGCCTTGGAAACCGCGTAAGTGGCGGACACCGCCGCATGCGCCGCGCCATCAATGGAGCCCGACCCCGGATGGCTGCCGGCCGTGGCGGCTGCGCGCTGCCGCGCCGACGCCAGTGCGGCCGCATCGCATCGGCCTTCGAGAAAGGCACCGAGGGTGTCCAGGCAATCGATGGCCTCCGGGGATTCGAGCAAGTGCCGCACGCGCTGCACACACGCAAAGCCAAAGCGCAGCCGCAGCAGCGAATGGGCTTCGGCCTCGAGATCGGCGGCCTTGGCGAGACGCCGGAGTTCGGCGTTCATTTCCTTCTCTCTTCAGGCGGAGGGTGCCGCGGCGATCTTCGCCAGCGCGTCGGCGATCGACTGGCTGTCTTCCGGCCGCACCAGCTTCGCGACTTCCTTGCCGTCACGCATGAACACCAGCGTCGGCCAGAGCCTCACGTTGAACGAGCGGCCGAGCGGCCGGCCACTGCCGTCCTCGACCTTGATGCGCGGGATGTCGGGGTACTTGGCGAAAGCTTCGGCGATGTTCGGTTGCGCGGCCTTGCAGATGCCGCACCAGTTGGTGCCGAACTCGACCACGGCGGGGCCGGTGCGTGCGTCGATCTCGGCGCGGTCGGGCTGTTCTGTCTTGTATTCGGAGGTCATGGGCTGGGTTCCTTCGTTCCTGCGAATGGAGGGAAAACGGGAGAGGAAACGGTGCCGACCATTCCACCAGAAAATCAGGCCGCCTGCAGGCCAAAGCCCGATAGCAGCGCCGGCAATTCGGCCATGTCGCTGAACACCCGCACCGCGCCCACGCTCAGCAGCGGACCGGGGCCACTGTGGCCCGATTCGCCCGTGCTGTAGCCGAACACCGTCGCGCCCGCGGCCACGCCGGCCATCGCGCCTGTGACCGTGTCCTCGACGACGGCGCAGCGCTTCGGATCGACGCCCAGCGCTTCGGCAGCGGCGAGGTACACGTCCGGATGCGGCTTGGAGCGCGGCATTTCGTGCCCGCTGAAGATGCGCCCTTCGAAGCAGTCGAGCAGGCCCACCTTCGCCAACTGCAGCTCGACCTTGTGACGGTCCGCACCCGAGGCGCAGGCGATGCGGCCCTTGAGCATCGCGTGGATCTGGCGGATGGCCGCGGGGGCGTTGGGGATTGCGGTGAGGTCGCGTTCGAGGGCCTCGTTGCGGCGGGCCCTGAAAAGCTTGAGCCACTCGTCGGTGATCTTCACGCCGGTCCTGGCTTCGATGAGCGGCGCCTCGTCCTTCACGGCCTTGCCGGTGAAGGTGTTCATCGACTCTTCGGTGGTGAGATGCCAACCGAGTTCGCCGAGCATTTCGGCGAGCACGCGGTTGGTGATGGGTTCGGAGTCGACTAGGACGCCGTCGCAGTCGAAGAGGACTGCGGCGAAGGGGAATGGGGTCATTGGGGTTTTGTCTGGTGGCTTGGGACGATGGTAGCAATTGGGGTTTTTTTATTTTCCGAGGCCGGGTCTCGCCCCGGCGGGCGACCTACTTTTCTTTGCTTCGCCAAAGAAAGGTAGGCAAAAGAAAGGCGACCCTGCTGTCTGCGTCCCTGCGCTTCGCTTCGGGCAACCTGCGGTGCTCACGTTCCGCGGGGTCTCGCCCAAACTCGCTGCGCTCAAACAAGGGCGAGCCCTGATCCGCGAAACGCTCCGCTCCTCGGCGCATACAGAAGGGCTTGGGGACCGACACGCCATCGCTGCGCTCGGCTTGAATTGCTCCCTCTCCCCTTGGGGAGAGGGTTGGGGTGAGGGCCGGCGGCACAAAACCACCGCCTCGCCCGCATGAAGGCCGCTGCCCTCACCCCCGCCCTCTCCCCAAGGGGAGAGGGAGCAAGTCCAGCAGCCCTAAAAAAAGGCGACGCGGCCGAAACGACGCCGAGCGAAGCAAAGGCCCGAGAACTGGCCGAGCGCAGCGATGGCCCGTCCGGTACCCCACCCCTTCTGGCTGCGCCGAGGAGCGCAGCGTTTCGCGGATCAGGGCTCGCAGCTGTTTGAGCGAAGCGAGTTCTGCGAGACCCCGCGAACCGCGAGCACCGCAGGTTGCCCCGCAGCGAAGCGAAGGGGTCGCAGACAGTGGGGTCGCCTTTTCTTTGCTTACGTTCTTTTGGCGAAGCAAAAGAAAGTAAGTCGCCTGCCGGGGCGAGACCCGGCTTCGGGAAAAAACCTTAAGACACAGCCCGAATGGGAATGTAGATCTCCCCACCCCCAGCCATGAACTCCTTCGACTTCTCCTCCATGCCTTCAGCCATCGCCTCGGCTTCGGCTACGCCCTTCTTCGCCGCGTACTCCCGCACTTCCTGCGTGATCTTCATCGAGCAGAACTTCGGCCCGCACATCGAGCAGAAGTGCGCCACCTTGCTCGAGTCCTTCGGCAGCGTCTCGTCATGGAATTCGCGCGCCGTGTCGGGATCCAGGCCGAGGTTGAACTGGTCCTGCCAGCGAAACTCGAAGCGCGCCTTGCTCAACGCATCGTCCCGCGACCGCGCACCCGGATGCCCCTTCGCAACGTCCGCTGCATGCGCAGCGATCTTGTACGCAATGATCCCCTGCTTCACGTCGTCGCGATCCGGCAACCCCAGGTGTTCCTTGGGCGTCACGTAGCACAGCATCGCAGTGCCAGCCCAGCCGATCATCGCGGCCCCGATGGCGCTGGAGATGTGGTCATAGCCCGGTGCGATGTCGATCGTCAGCGGCCCGAGCGTGTAGAACGGCGCCTCGTGGCAGTGCTTGAGTTGCTCGTCCATGTTGGCCTGGATCATGTGCATCGGCACATGCCCCGGCCCTTCGATCATGGTCTGCACGTCGTGCTTCCACGCGATCTGCGTGAGCTCGCCCAGCGTGCGCAGTTCGGCGAACTGCGCTTCGTCGTTCGCATCGGCGCCCGAGCCCGGACGCAGGCCATCGCCCAGCGAGAAGCTCACGTCGTATGCCTTCATGATGTCGCAGATGTCCTCGAAGCGCTCGTAGAGGAAGCTCTCCTTGTGGTGCGCGATGCACCACTTGGCCATGATCGAGCCGCCGCGCGAGACGATGCCCGTCATGCGGTCGGCCGTGAGGTGAATGAACGGCAGCCGCACGCCCGCGTGGATGGTGAAGTAGTCGATGCCCTGCTCGGCCTGCTCGATCAGCGTGTCGCGGAAGATCTCCCAGGTGAGGTCCTCGGCCACGCCGCCCACCTTCTCCAGCGCCTGATAAATCGGCACCGTGCCGATGGGCACCGGCGAGTTGCGCACGATCCAGTCGCGCGTGGTGTGGATGTTCTTGCCGGTCGACAGGTCCATCACGTTGTCGGCGCCCCAGCGGATCGCCCACACGAGTTTTTCGACCTCTTCCTCGATGCTGGAGGTGACGGCCGAATTGCCGATGTTCGCGTTGATCTTCACCTTGAAGTTGCGGCCGATGGCCATCGGCTCGACTTCAGGATGGTTGATGTTGGCCGGGATGATCGCGCGGCCGCGGGCCACCTCGTCGCGCACGAATTCGGGCGTGATGATGCGGGGAATGCTGGCGCCCATCGGGTTGCCGGCCACGCGCTTGGCGCGCTCTTCGTTGGCGAGGTATTCGGCCATCCATTCGCGCTTGCCGTTCTCGCGCAGGGCCACGTATTCCATCTCGGGCGTGACGATGCCGCGGCGTGCGTAGTGCATCTGCGTGACATTGGCGCCCGATTTCGCGCGGCGCGGCGTGCGCTGCAGCGCCGAGGCGCCGGCGCGCAGTTCGGCCAGGCGCTGGGCATCGTGGTCCTGCGCGTGCTTCAGGCCTTCGTCAAGCGCCTGGTGCGAGCGGCCCTCATAGCTTTCGGTGTCGTTGCGCTCGGCGATCCACGCATCGCGCACGCTCGGCAGGCCGCGGCGCACGTCAATGTCGACCTTGGCATCGGTGTACGGGCCCGAGGTGTCATAAAGCGAGACGGTCTCGCCGTTGGTCAGCAGCACATCGCGCACCGGCACGTTCAGGTCGGGCCGGCTGCCGGGGATCAGGCACTTGTGGGACGCGGGAAAAGGCTCGCGCGTGAGCGAGAGCAAAGAGGTGAACTTGTCGGGGGCATTCATCGGGGGCACTCCTTGTTGAGGGAAAGGGTGCTCCGCAATCGCTCGGTGGACTTGGGGCCGTCACGGAAGGTGGGTGACGAAACCTCGGTCAGGGAGTGCAGCTCTTCTTACGCCGGTATGACCCGGATCAAGTTCGCGGGTCGGCAGCTTTGCCATCTCAGCACACCACATGTGTGCACCCCGGAGCGGGGCCGATTGTGCGAGCCCCGGCCCGGCGCGTCAACCCGTGTCAGGCCACGGGGTGTTGCAGATCGCCTTCGAGGTAGTACCAGCGTTCGCCTTCCCGAACGAAGCGGCTGCGCTCGTGCAGGCGGGTGGCGGCACCGGTGGCGGCGCTGCGCTGGCGCGCGACGAATTCGACCTCTGCGTGGTCCGCATCGAGCACCGAGCGCGAGCGGATGTCGAGGCCGAGCCACTTGACGCCCGGCTCGAATTCGATCGATGCCGGTCGCTTCGACACATGCCAGGTGGCCAGCAGGTACTCGGCGCGTTCCAGCACGAAGGCCGAATAGCGCGAGCGCATCAGCGATTCGGCATCGGGGGCGGGCGTGTTCTCGAAATCGTCGAGATAGCGGCCACAGCACAGGGCGTAGCCGATGGGTTTGTCGCGGCGGTCGGTGCGGCCGCAGGGGCAAGGTCCGGTGGTGGGATCGATGGCGCTCATGAAGACCGCTATTGGAACACCTCACGGCCATCCCTCCGATGGGGCAACCCCGGAGCCGGGGAAGCTAGCCGGGGCGGCTCGCGGCAATCGCGTCCTGCAAGGCCCGCGCATCGGCCGGCTTGTAGATGAGCGCATAGCCCGCGCGCTCGACCTCCACCCGATTGGCATGGGCCGTTTCACCCGTCAGGATGACCACGTTGCGCGCCTTGCCGACTGCCTGCAGCGCCTGCGCGGCCGCCAGCCCAGAGAGGCCGCTGCCCAGCCGCAGGTCGCTCAGCATCAGGTCGAACACGCCGCCGTGCTGCAGCGCCTCGCGAGGGTTGGCGGCCAGCGCCACCTCGTGGCCCCAGCCGCCGAGCAGCGAACGCATCGCCTCGCGCACGGGCTGCTCGTCGTCCAGCACCAGGATGCGGATCGCGGCGGTCGTTCGGCCTGCCGCCGGCTCCGCCAATGCCTCAGTCTCCGGCACGGCGGGCGGGGCGACCGCTTCCTCCAGCACCAGAGAGAAGGTGCTGCCGCGGCCGGGCGCGGAGCGAACTTCGATGCGCGAGCCCATCACCTGCGCCATGCCGGCCACCAGCGACAGGCCCAGCCCAAGGCCGCGGCTGCGGTCGCGGCCGGGGTTGTCGACCTGGAAGAACTCCTCGAACACCTGCTCCCGGTGCTGCGCTTCGATGCCCACGCCCGAGTCGCGCACCTCGATGCGCCATGCGGGCACGCCGTTCGCCGGGCGCTGCACCCGCCGCGCGAGCACGAACACCGTGCCCACGGGCGTGTACTTGATGGCGTTGTCGACCAGGTTGCCCAGCACGCGCGCGAGCATGCGCGCATCGGCCCGCACCACCGCCTCCGTCGGGCGGATGCGCAGCGCCAGGCCCTTGGCTTCGGCCAGCGCCGCAAAACGTCCGTCGAGCGACCGGAACAATGCATCCAGACGCAGGGGCTCCAGCCGCACCGGCGCCGCGCCGCCATCGAGCTGCGCGATGTCCAGCAGCGCGTCGATGGAGCCGCGCAGCGCATCGACGCTGTCGCGCATGAAGCGCAGGTTGTCCGCACTGGGCGCGCTGCGCGTGTCGAGCGCATCCACAAAGATCGCCAGCGCATGCATCGGCTGGCGCAGGTCGTGGTTGGCGGCCGCGAAGATGCGCGCGCGCTGCGCGGCCATCCGCGCCACATGGTCGAGCTGGCGCGACAAGGCATCGGCCAGACGCGCGTTCTCGAAGCCGTTCTCGATGGAGCGCACGATCAGCCGGTTCTGCTTGCGCGCGTAGTGCAACGATGCAAGCAACTGCGACACCGCCAGGCAGCCCATGATCACCGGCACGCTGCCCGGCTCCAGCACCAGCCGCAGCGCCAGGCTCAGGAACACCGGCACGCCGAAGCACACCGCGGCCAGCCACCATTGCGCGAGCGCGGCAATGATCACGCCGGTGGTGCCGCTGACGAAGAAATACATCAGGAGGATGTATGCAAGGTCGCCGTGCGGAAAGAAGAGCCAGGGCGCCAGCGCCCACACCAGCCCCGGGAACAGCATGCGCAGCTCCAGTTGCCGGCGCGTGCGGGCCGCCGACGCGGCGTCGATGGCGTCCGGGTCCACACGGTGCAAGTGGCGGTGCATGTTCCATTGCATCGCGTGCACCAGCACGGCCCACACCAGCGTGCCGCGGTCGCCGGTCAGCACGAGGAACAGCACCCAGAACACCGCCGCCGTCACAGCCGCCGAGAGCGGCGTGTCGCGCGTGTCGACGATGTAGGCGCGCGCGAGGCTCTGGTCGACCAGCGGGTTGGGATTGGGCGCCTCGACCCAGTAGCCACGCAGCCGCTGCCATGGGGATGCGGAAGCCGGCTTTTCGGGCGAAAGGGAAGGAGTAGGACTCGAAGACATGGATGGGCGTGCAGCCCGCGATTCTGCGCGC
Source organism: Variovorax paradoxus EPS (assembly GCF_000184745.1). NCBI lineage: Bacteria > Pseudomonadati > Pseudomonadota > Betaproteobacteria > Burkholderiales > Comamonadaceae > Variovorax > Variovorax paradoxus. The sequence continues at coordinate 5,830,721 of NC_014931.1, forward strand.
TCCCCGTGACGGCACCGGGGCATCCACCCTTGGCGCGGCGCTTGCTAAACGTTAGCCTTACATGCGGACAACCAGAGCGAGGTGGCGATGTACCTGACAGGTTCCGAACAGCAGGCACTGCGCGGCGTTTTCACGCTGCTGGCGCAAGAGCGCGGCGAAAGCGACGTCCGCGAGCGCCTGGGCTGGGCATTGCTCGACCTGCTGCATGCGGACCAGTTCGCCTCGTTCGTGTGGAACGCCGAGAGCGGCCGCTTCGACGGCCGCGTGGCGCTCAACATGGACCCTGCCAACCTCGATCGCTACGGCGAATGGCACCAGCACCACGACCCGATCACCTTCGTGCTGCAGTCGCACCGCCGCGCCACGCGCGTGACCGACGTGATGCCGCAGCGCGAGCTGATGCAGACGGAATTCTTCACCGACTTTCTCTCGCGCGACGGACTGCACTGGGGCATGAACCTGCATGCCTTCGAAGGAAGCCGCGCGCTGGGCGACCTGCGCATCTGGCGGCGCAAGGGGCGCGGCGATTTCGGCGAGCACGAGAAAGCGCTGCTCGACCTGATCGAGCCTGCGTTCATCGGCGCGCTGCAACGTGCACAGCGCACGGCGGCCGCGGTGCCGATGCCCGCCGGGACTGCTTCATGGGATGACCTGAGCGCGCGCGAGCAGGAGGTCGCACGCGCCGTGTGCGAGGGCCTGACCGACAAGGAGATCGCGCGGCGCATGGCGGTGAGCGTGCCGACGGTGCGCACCTACCTGCGGCGCATCTTCGACAAGCTCGGCATCGAGCGGCGGTCGGCGCTGGCAGGCCTCGCCCAGCGTTGATAGATCGGCCGCCCTACTTCGCCCTGGGTGCGGGCAGGCGGCCCAGCACGCCCTCTACCGCGAGGCCGACGGCAAGCAGCTTGCGGTCGCTGCCGGCCGGTCCGTCGAGTTCCAACCCGATGGGCAGCCCGCTGCTCGCACCGAGGCCCGAGGGCAACTGCACACCCGGAATGCCGGCGTTGCTGCCGGGGTCGGTGTTCTGGATCAGCGCGCCGAAGTTCTCGGGGCTGCTGGCTTCGGGCGCGGCGGCCAGTGCCACGCGCGGCACCGTCGGGAACACGAGCGCATCGAGCTTGTTCTTCGCGAAGGTGTCGCGGTAGAGCTTCTGCAATGCGGGCCGCGCGATGCGCATCGCGTTGTCGTAAGCCGGCTTCGCGTCGACCGTGCCGTTCGGCGCGGGGAGCTTGCGCGGGATCACGAAGGCTTCGAAGGTGCCCTTGACGTCGGGGCTCGCGATGCCGGCCGTCAACTGCGCGATGTCGATGCCGGTGCGGTACTTCGCGAGGTAGGCCACCATGTCGTCGTGCGCTTCGTACAGCGCGAGCGGGAAGCCGATGGCGCCGTTGAGCTCCATGAGTTTCGGCATCTCCACATCCACCAGCGTGACGCCCGCCGCGCGCAACTTGGCGAGCGCGGCATCGGTCGCAGCGCGCGTGTCGGCATCGAGGTTCGCGTAGAAGGCCGGCACCACGCCGAGCCGCACGCGTTTCAGATCGGCGGGCTTGAGCGGTGCGCCGCCCGCGATCACGCGGTCGAGCAGCGCGACATCGGCCATCGACTGCGCCATCGGACCCGCGGTGTCGCGGGTATGGGAGATCGGCGCGATGCCTTGCTGCGAATAGCGCCCCATGCTCGGGCGCAGCGACGCACAGCCGTTGAACGCGCACGGAATGCGCACCGAGCCGCCCGTGTCGGTGCCCAGCGCCGCCGGCGCCATGCGCGCGCCGAGCGCCGCGCCATTGCCCGACGACGATCCGCCCGCGATGCGGCTCGCGTCGTAGGCGTTGCGCACGCCGACCTCGGGGCCGGTCTGGAACGCGGGGTTGTAGCCGGTGACGCCGAAGGCCAGCTCATGCATGTTCGTCTTGCCGAGGATGACCGCGCCGGCCGCGCGCAGCTTCGCGACAACGGGCGCATCGGTGGTGGGCACGAAGCCCTTGAGCGCGGGCGAGCCGGCCGTGGCGGGCAGGCCCTGCACCTGGATGTTGTCCTTGATGACCACCGGCAGCCCGGCCAGCGGCTTGCAGGCACCGCCGCGCTTTCTCTCTGCATCGGCGGCGCGGGCGGCCTTTAGCGCGCCGGCTTCGTCGAGCGTGACGAAGGCATTGAGGTTCGCTCCGGCCTTGGCTTGCGCGAGGTAGGCGGAGACCAACTGCTCGCTGGTTACCGTGCCGGCGCAGAGCTGCTGCACGGCATCGCTCGCTGTCAGCGTGGCGATGTCCACGGCGGCGGGCTGCTGCGCTTGTGCGGATGCGCCGAGGCACGACAACACGGCCGCGGCAAAAGAAACGGGTTTTGAGATGGGCATGGCAATAACCTCCGACGAAGAGGCCGCCATGCTGCGCCGCCGGTGTCGTCCTGTCTGTCATCGAAACCGATGACACGGAGTGAAGGTGCTACTGGAACATCACCCACTCGGGCCGCATGTTGAACCGCACCGGCAGGATGCTCACGCCCAGCCCGCTCGTCACGTACATGCGATTGCCCTTTTGCGCGACCCAGCCGTAGGCCCACTCGCGCGGCGCGCGGCCCGGCACCACCAGCGCGCCGTAGCCCGGCACGCTGATCTGCCCGCCATGCGTGTGCGAAGCGACCACCAGCCCACGCGTGCGCGGCATGGTCGCGAAGCTGAAAGGGTCGTGCATCATGACCAGCGTGGCCGCGCCCTTCGGCACGCCGGCCAGCGCCTTGTCGGCTTCCGAATGGCCAGTCGAGTTGTCGCCGATACCGACCACCCAGAGGTCGTGGCCCGGCAGGCGCATCGAGGCGTTCTCCAGCACGTGGATGCCCTGCGCGGCCAGGGCCTTGGCCGTGCGTTCGCCGTCGTGCCACCAGTCGTGGTTGCCCAGCACCGCGTACACGCCCTGCGGCGCCTTCAGGCGGCCGAGCACGGCGGCCATGTCTTCGATGGAGAAGGCCTCGTCATCGCCCGAACCCGCGAGGAAGTCGCCGGGCAGCAGGATCACGTCGGGCTGCGCTGCGTTGATTTCGTCGACGATGCGCGCGGCGCGCTCCGCGCTGGTGACGCGCCACGCCGAGCGCGTGGTGAGGTGCCAGTCGCCCGCCATCGCCACCTTGAGCCCGGCCGGCGGCTGCCACTGGGCCGAGCCCAACGGCTCGACGCGTGCCGCGACCCAGCGCGGCTCGAGGACGACCGTCCACACGGCCAGAGCCAGCAGCAGCACCGCCGCGGCGATGCGGACCCGCGGCCCACGGCGGCCCGCGCCGGTTCTCACGCCAGGGCGCGCTGGATCAAAAGCTTCTGGATGTCCGACGTGCCTTCGTAGATCTGGCACACGCGCACGTCGCGATAGATGCGCTCCAGCGGAAAGTCGTTCACGTAGCCGTAGCCGCCCAGCGTCTGGATCGCGGCGCTGCACACGCGCTCGGCCATCTCGCTGGCGAAGAGCTTGGCCATCGCCGCTTCCTTCAGGCACGGCAGGCCCGCATCGCGCAGGCTCGCCGCGTGCCATATGAGTTGGCGTGCCGCTTCGATCTGCGTCGCGCATTCGGCGAGGCGAAAACCCACGGCCTGCTGGTCGAAGATCGAGCCACCGAAAGCCTGGCGTTCCTTGGCGTAGGCGAGCGCCACATCGAATGCGCTGCGCGCCATGCCCACGCTCTGCGCGGCGATGCCGATGCGGCCGCCCTCGAGTGCGCCGAGCGCGATCTTGTAGCCCTCGCCTTCGGCACCGATGAGGTTCTCCGCCGGAATGCGGCAGCCGTCGAAGTTGATCTGCGCGGTGTCGCTGCTGTGCTGGCCGAGCTTGTCTTCCAGGCGCGCGACGGCGTAGCCGGGTGCGTCGGTGGGCACGATGAACGCGCTCATGCCGCGCTTGCCCGCGCCCTTGTCGGTCACCGCGATGACGATGGCCACCTGTCCGTTCTTGCCGCTGGTGATGAACTGCTTGACGCCGTCGATCACGTAGCCGTCGGCGTCCTTGCGCGCGGTGGTGCGCAGGCTCGATGCATCGCTGCCCGCCTGCGGCTCGGTGAGGCAGAAGGCGCCGAGCATCTGGCCCTGCGCGAGCGGCTCGAGCCACTTCTTCTTTTGCTGTGCGTTGCCGTAGCGCATGAGGATCGCGTTGACCGGGCAGTTGGTCACGCTGATGGCGGTGCTGGTGCCGCCGTCGCCGGCCGCGATTTCCTCGAGCACCAGCGCAAGCGTGAGGTAGTCGAGGCCCGCGCCGCCGTGCTCCTCGGGCACGCAGATGCCGTAGGCGCCCAGCGCCGCGAGGCCCTGGTGCGCCTCCTTCGGAAAGCTGTGTTCGCGGTCCCACTTGGGGGCGTTGGGCCAGAGTTCGGCTTGCGAGAAATCGCGCACCGCGTCGCGGATGGCTTCCTGGTCGGCACTGAGCAGCATGACTTTGTCTCCTGTCTTTTTCTTTGTGGTTACTTGCCCGCGCCCAGATCCATGATCAGGCGCGCGGCCATGTACAGGCGGCGCGGGATGCTGCTGATGTCCACGTACTCGGCCTTGTCGCTGTGATAGCCGAAGCCGGGCAGGCCCAGGCTTTCGATCACGGGCTTGCCCGAGAGCGCCGCATAGGCCGCGTCGGTGCCGCCGCCGGTGCGCTCTTCCACGCCGAGGGTGCCGCCGGCTTCCTTGTAGAAGGCCACGGCCTTGTCGACCAGCTTCTTGCCGCCTTCGCCCGCATTGAAGGCCGGACGGCCGCGCGTGACCAGCACCTTGACGTCGGCCTCGGGCAGCTTCTTTTGCTGCGCCTTTTCTTCCAGCGTCTTCATCGCGGCTTCGAAGTCTTCGTTGCGCGCATAGCGCACGTCGGCATTCAGCGTGGCGCTGGCCGGGATGATGTTCGACACGTTGCCGGCCTTGGCGATGGTCCAGTTGAAGCGCAGGTGCTTGGTCTTGTCGTCGATGCTCATCGTGCGCAGCACGAGATCCGACGCCTCGACCAACGCGTTGACGCCCAACTCCGGCGCGGCGCCCGCATGCGAAGCCTTGCCGGTGATGTTGACCTGCACATAGGCGATGCCCGAGGTGCCGAGCGAGAGCTTCTCGTCGCCCGCGCTGGTGGGCTCGAACGAGAGCACGTAGTCGGCGAGCTTGGCTTCTTCCTGGATCAGGTCACGCGAGCCGAAGGAGCCTTTTTCCTCGTCGGTGTTGAAGAGCACGGTGATCGTGCCGTAGTCGCGCACGCCGTAGTCCTTGAGCAGCTTCAACGTGTGCAGGATGACCGCGTTGCCGCCCTTGTCGTCGGCGATGCCGGGGCCGTAGGCCTTGTCGCCCTCGACCTTGAACGGCGCCTTGGCGAGCGTGCCCTTCAGGTACACGGTGTCCATGTGCGACATCAGCAGCAGGTTCTTGCCGCCGCGGCCCTTGATCTTGCCGATGATGTTGTCGCCGACCACGAGGCCGGCCGACTTGCTGCGCGTGACGGTGAAGCCCAGGTTCTTGAGTTCGCCTTCGAGGTAGTTGCCGGCGGCGGCAATGCCTTCGGCATCACCCGTGCCGGTCTCGATGTTGACGAGTTTTTCGAGCGTCTTGATGACGGCGGGCTGCTCGTCGGTGGCGGCCTGGAACAGCACGTTGTCACGCTTCTGCGCCCAACTGGCGGGGGGTGCCAGGAAGGCGGTGGCCAGCAGGGCAGCCAGGGCGGTACGGTGGATGGATGGGCGCATGAAATCTCCTGCTCTGACGCAATATCTGATTGTTGAAATGCCGGATGGCGAAGGCCCGGCGCGCCCTCTGGGACGCTGCCGGCCGTGCTGCTTAGAGCAATTCGAGTGCCACGGCGGTGCCTTCGCCGCCGCCGATGCACAGCGTCGCCACGCCGCGCTTCTTGCCGCGCGCCTTCAGCGCGTGGATCAAGGTGACCATGATGCGCGCGCCGCTCGCGCCGATCGGGTGGCCCAGCGCGCAGGCGCCGCCGTTCACGTTGACGATGTCATGCGACACGTCGAGCTCGTGCATCAGCGCCATCGGCACCACGGCGAAGGCCTCGTTCACTTCCCAGAGGTCGACGTCCTTCACGGTCCAGCCGGTCTTCTTGAACAGCTTGGCCACCGCACCGACGGGCGCGGTCGAGAACCACTCGGGTTCCTGCGCATGCGTGGCGTGGCCGACGATGCGGGCGATGGGCTTGGCGCCGATCTTCTTCGCGTGCGACTCGGTCATCATCACCAGCGCCGCGGCGCCGTCGTTGATCGACGAGCTCGATGCGGCGGTGATGGTGCCGTTTTCTTTCTTGAACGCGGGCTTGAGCGTGGGGATCTTGTCGAGCTTGACCTTGCCCGGGCCTTCGTCGATGGAGATCACGGTGTCGCCGCCGCGGCCCTTCACGGTGACGGGTGTGATTTCTTCCTTGAACGCACCCGATTCGGTCGCGGCCTTGGCGCGCTGCACGCTCGCGATGGCGAAGGCGTCCTGCTGCTCGCGGGTGAACTTGTACTTGGCCGCGCAGTCCTCGCCGAAGGTGCCCATCGAGCGGCCCGGCTGGTAAGCGTCTTCCAGGCCGTCGAGCATCATGTGGTCATAGATCTTGTCGTGGCCCATGCGGTAGCCGCCTCGGCCCTTGAGCATGAGGTAGGGGGCGTTGGTCATGCTTTCCATGCCGCCCGCGACGATCACGTCGTGCGTGCCGGCCAAGAGCAGGTCGTGCGCGAGCATCGCGGCCTTCATGGCCGAGCCGCACATCTTGCTGAGCGTGACCGCGCCCGCGCTGTCGGGCAGGCCGCCCTTGTACGCGGCCTGGCGCGCCGGGGCCTGGCCCTGGCCGGCCATGAGGCAGTTGCCGAACAGCACTTCGCCCACGCTCTCGGGGGCGATGCCGGCGCGCTCGACGGCGGCCTTGATGGCAGCGCCACCGAGGTCGTGCGCGGAGAGGGAAGCAAAGTCGCCTTGAAAGCCACCCATGGGGGTGCGGGCGGCGCCGACGATGACGATGGATTCGGACATGAGGGTCTCCTTCTTGAATGTGAATGCGAAAGTGAAACGGTCGACTGCGGCCGTGGCCGCAGCCGGTCAGAAATGGGTCGCGTGCCCCTCGTGCTGGAAGCGCTGCGATTCTTCGTACGGGAACACATCGAGCATCTGTCCCGCCTGGATGCGTTCCTTGTGGTGCTGCCAGAAGGCGGCGTCGAGCAGGTCGGCGTGGTGCGCCATGAAGGCGGCGCGCACGTCGCTGTTGCCGAGCAGGAAGGGCTCGAAGGTCTCGGGGAACACGTCCTTCGGGCCCACCGAGTACCAGACCTCGCCGCTCATCTCGTCTTCCTCGTTGCGCGGCGCGGGCACCTTGCGGAATTTGCAGTCGGTGATGTATTCGATCTCGTCGTAGTCGTAGAACACCACCTTGCCGCCGCGCGTGACGCCGAAGTTCTTCCACAGCATGTCGCCGGGAAAGATGTTGGCCGCAACCATGTCCTTGATGGCGTTGCCGTACTCGATCACCGCATGCTCCAGCTGGTCCTTTGCGCGCTTGGCATGCGCCGGGCTCTCGGGGTCGGCCAGCGTGTCGAAGGCTTCCTGCAGGTAGATGTTCAGCGGGATCATGCGGCGCTCGATGTAGACGTGCTTGACCACGACCTCCATCTCCCCGTTGCCGTCGCGGTCGCCGATCTCCAGCTGGCTGGGCGCGAACTTCTGGATCTCCTCGATCAGTTCGGGCTCGAAGCGGTCGAGCGGGAAGCCCACGTCGCTGTACTCCAGCGTGTCGGCCATGCGGCCCACGCGGTCGTGCTGCTTCACGAGCATGTACTTGCCCTTGATCTGCTCGCGCGTGGTGTCCTTCTGCGGCGGATAGAAGTCCTTGATGACCTTGAACACGAACGGAAACGACGGCAGATCGAACACCAGCATGACCATGCCCTTGATGCCGGGCGCGATGCGGAAGCGGTCGCTCGAATAGTTCAGGTGCGAGAGAAAGTCGCGATAGAAAAGCGTCTTGCCCTGCTTGGCGAGGCCGAGCGCGTTGTAGATTTCTGCGCGCGGCTTGCGCGGCATGAGCGAGCGCAGGAACTGCACCCAGGCCGAAGGCACTTCCATGTCGACCATGAAGTAGGCGCGTGCAAAGCTGAAGAGCATCTGCAGGTCGTCTTCGCCGAAGAGCGCCGCATCGATGTAGAACTTGCCGGTGCTGTCGTGCAGGATCGGCAGCGAGAACGGAATCTCGGTGAAGCCGTTCAAAATCCTGCCGACCACGTAGGCGCCCTTGTTCCGGAAGAAGAGGCCCGAGAGCACCTGCAGCTGGAAGTTGGCGCGCAGCTTCACCTGGTGAAAACGGTTCAGGATGACGTGCGCCACGCGCTCGGCATCGCGCCGCTTGTCGGCGTAGCTCCCTTGCAGCGCGAAGTCGTCGAGCATCTGCTCGAGCGTGTCGGCCAGCGTGTCGTGCGCGGGGTAGTACGGGCGGTAGGTCGGCGCGCCGCGCGGCTCGATGTACTCGGTGCTGATCGCCGGGCGCACGAAGATGAAGTCGTTCTGGAAATACGCGCGATGCAGGATCTTGGTGGTCACCGAGTTGAAGAAGCTCTCGGCCAGCTCGGGCTGGTGGTGGTCCACCAGAAGGCCGATGAAGTGCAGCTTGACCTGGTGCCATACCTCCATCGGCTGGTCGCCCGCCTTGAACTCTTTTTCGAGCCGGGCCACGGCCTCGTTCACGCGCAAGTCGTAGAACTCGATGCGCTCGCGCTGCGCCCGCTGCTGGCCGTGCCAGTCGGCGGTTTCGAAACGGTGCTTGGCCCGCGCCGATTCGGCGCGGAACAACCGGTAGTGCCGGTTGAACCCATCGATCATCGCCTTGGCGATGTCGTAGGCCAGCGGTGAATCGAGGCGCTGCGGGAACATGGGCCCGGCCGGATTACTTCGCCGCGTCTTCGCTGCGTTCGGTGCCGTCGGCGCCCGCCTGCGCGGAGGGCGATGCAAGCGCCGCACCCGCCGCCGGCTTGCTCCACTTGTAGCGGATGCGCTGCACCGCGGCCTTGTACGCCGAATCGAGCGGCTTGGCGCCGTCGACGCTCAGGCCCAGGTCCTGCAGCAGGCCGTCGTGCACGCCGAAGGTCCAGCCGTGGATCTGCACCTTCTGGCCGCGCGCCCAGGCATCGACCATGACGGTGCTCACCGCCACGTTGACCACCTGCTCGGCCACGTTGAGTTCGCACAGGGCATCGACGCGCACTTCTTCGGGCAGGCTTTCGATCATCACGCTGTGGCGGTCGCGCACGTCCTGGATGTGGCGGATCCAGTTGTCGGCAAGGCCGATGCGCTTGCCGCTGAGTGCGGCCTTCACGCCCGCGCAGCCGTAGTGGCCCACCACCATGATGTGCTCGACCTTCAGGTGCTCGACCGCGAACTGGATCGCCGAGAGCGCATTGAGGTCGGAGTGCACCACGATGTTGGCGACGTTGCGGTGCACGAACACTTCGCCCGGTTCCAGGCCGGTGATCTGGTTGGCGGGCACGCGGCTGTCGGAGCAGCCGATCCACATGTAGCGCGGCGTCTGCTGCTTCACCAGGCTGGTGAAGAAGCCGGGACGGTCGCGTTCCATCTGTGCGGACCAGGCACGGTTGTGGGCGAACAGGTCTTCGAGGTTGTTGTCGGACATAGATCGTGATTGTCGATGAGTCGTGGCCGGTCAGGTCGCCCGGGTGGACTTGGCCGCCTTCTTGGCCTTCTCGGCCTTTGCCAGCGTGGCTCGGCCCTTTTTCTCGTGTGCGCGCACTTCCGCGATGTTGGCCTGCAGCTCGGCCAATTGCGCCTCGAGCTGGGCACGGTGCGCGCCCAGCACGCCGAGAAACTTCTGCAGCTGCGGCACGGTGTCCCGCGGGCTGTCGTACATGTCCAGGATGTCCTTGGCCTCCGTGAGGCTCAGGCCCAGGCGCTTGGCGCGCAGCGTGAGCGTGAGCCGCGCCCGGTCGCGCGCGCTGTACACGCGCTGCAGGCCGGCCCGCTCGGGCGTGAGCAGGCCCATGTCCTCGTAGAAGCGGATCGCCCGCGTCGTGAGGTCGAACTCCTTCGCGAGCTCGCTGATGGTGAAGGTTGGCGTGGACATGCGGGATGAAAGGACGTTCCAGGAAACGCCATGAGGGGGTGTTATGGGGGCGACAGCAGGTTTTCGCCGCGCTCCCTACAATGGTGCCACCTACACATGACGTTTACGTAAACGTCAATCTTACATGAACCTCCTCGAACGCGAACTCCACTACACCCTGGGCGACACCCTGCCCGGGCCCGGCGAAGCCCTGGAAGTCGCGCCGGGCGTGCGCTGGATCCGCATGCGGCTGCCCTTTGCGCTGGACCACATCAACCTCTGGCTGCTGCGCGACACGATCGACGGCGTCGAAGGCTGGACGGTGGTCGACTGCTGCATCTCGCACGACGAGGCGCGCAAACAATGGGAGCAGATCTTCGAGACGCAGCTCGAAGGCCTGCCGATCCTGCGCGTGATCGTCACCCACATGCACCCCGACCACATCGGCCTGGCCGATTGGCTCTGCAAGCGATGGAATGCGCCGTTGTGGATCAGCGCCACCGACTACCACGTGGCCCGCGTGCTCAGCACCGCCGGCGACACGCTCGCGGGCGGCGATGCGGCGGCGGACTTCTTCGCCTCGCACGGCATGAGCGACCCGGTGGGCATCGCCAAGATCCGCGCGCGCACCAACTACTACGCGAACATGGTGCCCTCGGTGCCCGACCGGTACGTGCGCATGATGGACGGCGACATCGTGACCATCGGCGGCCACGCGTGGCGCTGCATCAGCGGTTACGGCCACGCGCCCGAACACATCGCGCTGTACTGCGACGAGCAGAAGCTGCTCCTGGGCGGCGACATGATGCTGCCGCGCATCTCGACCAACGTGAGCGTGCACGCGGGCGAGCCCGAGGCGAATTCGCTGCGGCTCTTCCTGGACAGCATCGACAAGTTCAAGGCGCTGCCCGCCGACACGGTGGGCCTCCCATCGCACGGCAAGCCGTTCACCGGCATCCACCGCCGCGTCGACCAGCTGCAGGAGCATCACCGCGACCGGCTGGCCGAGCTGCTCGAAGCCTGCACTGCGCGCGCACTGACGGCGGCCGAGGGCCTGCCGATCCTCTTCAAGCGCGAACTCGACCTGCACCAGATCACCTTCGCGATGGGCGAGACGGTGGCGCACCTGCACCTCCTGTGGTTCTCGGGCCAGGTGAAGCGCGAACTGGGCAAGGACGGCGTCTACCGCTTCGGACCCCGGAGCTAGGATCTAGGGATTTAGACTCGGCGGATGGACACACTGGCCGAGCTGCGCGCGGGTCGGCTGGCAGGCGCCACCAGGCTCGATCTCTCGTGCGGACTCACCGAGTTCCCGCGCGAGATCTTCGACCTTGCCGACTCGCTCGAAACACTGAATCTCTCCGGGAATGCGCTCGATGCGCTGCCCGACGACCTGGGCCGCCTGCACAAGCTGCGGGTGCTTTTCTGCTCCGACAACCGGTTCACGACGCTGCCCGAATCCATCGGTGGGTGCCATGGCATCGACATCGTCGGCTTCAAGGCCAACCGCATCGCGAAAGTGCCCGCCGCTGCGCTGCCGCCCTCGCTGCGCTGGCTGATCCTCACGGACAACCAGATCGAGGAAATGCCCGACACGCTCGGCCACTGCACGCGGATGCAGAAGCTGATGCTGGCGGGCAACCGGTTGAGCCGGCTGCCGGATTCGATGGCTGCGCTGCAGCGGCTCGAACTGCTGCGCATCTCCGCGAACCGCTTCGAGGCCCTGCCTGAATGGCTGCTCTCCTTGCCGCGTCTTTCGTGGCTCGCCGCAGCCGGCAATCCGTTCGATACGCAAGCCGAGGACGCCGCGATGACCGCGCAGTCGGTGCCACATGTCGATTGGCGCGACCTCACGCTCGGCAGGAAGCTCGGCGAAGGCGCATCGGGCGTGATCCATCAGGCCACGCTGGGGCCATTGCAGCAGGACGTGGCCGTGAAGCTCTTCAAGGGCGCGGTCACCAGCGATGGCTGGCCGCACAGCGAAATGGCCGCCTGCATCGCGGCCGGCGCGCACCCGACGCTGATCGCCGCGCAGAGCCGGATCAACGGCCACCCCGATGGCACGGAGGGCCTCGTGATGCCGCTGGTGCAGCCCTCGTTCCGCACGCTGGCGGGACCACCGAGCCTCGCATCGTGCACACGCGACATCTATGCGGACGACGCGAAATGGACCGCCGATATCGCCCTGCGCATCGCAAGCGACATCGCCTCGGCCATGCAGCACCTGCACGCACGCGGCATCCTCCACGGCGATCTCTACGCGCACAACATCCTGTGGAATGCGCAAGGCGGCGGCCGGCTCGGCGACTTCGGCGCGGGCTGGATGACGGGCTCGCTAAATGCCAGCCAAACCGCGGCCCTGCAGCGCCTGGAGATGCGCGCCTTCGGCTGCCTGCTCGAAGAACTGCTCGAACGCTGCACCGATGCGCAACCCTCCGCCATGTCTGCATTGAAGGATCGCTGCATGCATCCCGATATCGCCTCGCGCCCATTGTTCGACGAGGCGCTGCGCGTGCTGCAGCAGGAGGCTGCATCGTGAGCCGCCCCCGCCAGACGCCGCCGCTGCCCACGCGCGACGGCGTCGGCCCAAGCTGCGTCGGCCTGCCGTACGGCCCCTGGCCCACCATCGCCGAGTTCCTCATCGAACGCTTCCCCGCGATCACTCGCGACGCGTGGCTGGAACGCATCGCAGCCGGCGACGTGATCGACGAGCACCGCATCCCCGTCACCCTCGAGCGCCGCTACGAGTCGCCGCTGCGTGTTTATTACTACCGCACACTCGACGGCGAAGTGCACATCCCCTTCGAGGAGCAGGTGCTGTTCCAGGACGACGAGCTCGTCGTGGCCGACAAGCCCCCGTTCCTCCCCGTCACACCGACCGGCAAGTACCTGCAGGAAAGCCTGCTGGTGCGGCTCAAGCGCAAGCTGAACATCGACGACCTCGTGCCGCTGCACCGCATCGACCGCAGCACCTCGGGCCTCGTGCTGTTCTCGGTGCGCCGCGAGACGCGCGGCGCCTACCAGCAGATGTTTCCGGAGCGCCGCATCGCCAAGCATTACGAGGCGGTGGTGCCGTGGCAGGAAGGCGTCTCGACGGTGCCCGACATCTACCGCAGCCGCCTCGTGGACGACGAGCATTTCATGCGCATGCGCGAAGAGCCGGGCGAGCCCAACTCCGAGACGCGCATCGAGGTGCAAGAAATACGAGGCGGCCGCGCGCTGCTGCGGCTCTCGCCCGTCACCGGCCGCAAGCACCAGCTGCGCGTGCACTGCCTCGCGCTCGGCATGCCGATCGAGAACGACCCGATCTACCCCGTGCTGTTGCCCGAGAACACCGATGACTTCGACAAGCCGCTGCAGCTCCTGGCCAAGTCGGTCGCGTTCCAGGACCCGGTGACCGGCGACCTGCGCAGATTCACCAGCCCCCGGAGCCTGTCGCTGGCACCAAGGTGACGCGGCGCGGGCACGCTCCGCACTAAGCTCGTTTCCTGAAGTTCTTTCAATTCAGGAGACACCCGCACCATGGACACCACCCAACTCTTCTCGCTGAAGGGCCGCACCGCCTTGATCACCGGCGGCTCGCGCGGCATCGGCCGCATGATCGCCGAGGGCTTCCTGGCCCAGGGCGCGCGCGTGTACATCTCGGCACGCAAGGCCGCGGCCTGCGACCAGACCGCCAAGGAGCTCTCGGCCTTCGGCCACTGCGTCTCGCTGCCGGCGGACGTGTCCACGGTCGAAGGTGCGCAGGCGCTGGTCGATGCCTATGCGAAGCATGAAGGCTCGCTCGACATCCTCGTCAACAACGCCGGTGCCGCCTGGGGCGCACCGTACGCGGAGTTTCCCGAGAGCGGCTGGGACAAGGTGATCGACCTGAACCTGAAGACGCCCTTCTTCCTGACCCAGGCGCTCACGCCGATGCTCAAGAAGGCCGCGACCGATCACCTCTCGAAGGTGATCAACATCGCGTCGATCGACGGCATCTCGGTGAACCCGCAGGAAACCTATTCGTATGCGGCCAGCAAGGCCGGGCTGATCCAGCTCACGCGCCGCATGGCGCTTCGCCTTGCGCAAGACCGCATCGTGGTGAGCGCCATCGCGCCGGGCGCATTCGCATCCGACATGAACAAGGATGCGCGCGACCACGGCGACGAGGTCAAGGGCCGCATTCCCGCGGGCCGCATCGGCACGCCGGAAGACATGGCCGGCGCCGCGATCTACCTCGCGTCGCGCGCGGGCGACTACGTGATGGGCTCCACGCTCGTCGTCGACGGCGGCGTGACGCACGCGCGCTGAGCGCCTGAAGCTTGCGGAAAGAAAATCCGTTCGGGCTGAAAATAAAAATCCGTTCACGCTGAGCCTGTCGAAGCGCCGCGCGAGGCTTCGACAGGCTCAGCCCGAACGGCTGTGGTTCTCGCGCGAACGCTCGGGGTTCTTGCCCGAACGGCTTTGGCTCCTACCGCGTCAGTGGTTGTCGCGCGGCACGCCGAAGGTGGCGTGGATCTTTTGATACTTCACCGCGGGCTTGAGCACCATGCCTTCGGAAAGCTCATCGACCACCGCGCGCTGGATCTCCTGCCACGGCGTCTGGCTCGGCGGGTACTGGTAGCCGCCGGCGGCCTCGAGCTTCTGGCGGCGCAGGGCCAACTCTTCGTCGGACACCAGCATGTTGGCGGTGCGCTTCTTCAGGTCGATGCGCACACGGTCGCCTGTCTTCAGCAATGCCAGCCCCCCACCAGTCGCAGCCTCGGGCGACGCGTTCAGGATCGATGGCGAGCCCGACGTTCCCGACTGCCGTCCATCGCCGATGCAAGGCAGCGCGGTGACGCCCTTCTTCAGCAGGTAGGCCGGAGCCCGCATGTTCACGACCTCGGCCGCACCCGGATAGCCCACGGGCCCGACGCCGCGCATGAACAGGATGCTGTGCGCATCGATCTTCATCTTCGGATCGTCGATGCGGCGGTGGTAGTCCTCGGGTCCGTCGAACACCACGGCCGTGCCTTCGAAGGCCATCGGGTCGGCCGGGTCCTCCAGGTAGCGGTTGTGGAACTCGGGCGTGATCACGCTGGTCTTCATGATCGCGGAGTCGAAGAGGTTGCCGCTGAAATCGAGGAAACCGGCGTTCTTCATCATCGGCTTGGCGTACGGGAAGATCACCTTCCGGTCTTCGGTGAAGCGGCCTTCGCAGTTCTCGATGATCGTCTTGCCGTTGACGGTGAGCGCGGGCTGGATCTTGCCCTTGGCGATCAGCTCGGCCACCACCGCGGGCACGCCGCCCGCGCGGTAGTAGTCCTCGCCGAGGTACTCGCCCGCCGGCTGCAGGTTGACCAGCAGCGGAATCTTGTAGCCGTGCTTTTCCCAGTCGCCGGTGGTCAGCGGCACGCCGATGTGGCGCGCGATGGCGTTCAGGTGAATGGGCGCGTTGGTCGAGCCGCCGATGGCCGAGTTCACGACGATCGCGTTCTCGAAGGCGGCGCGCGTCAGGATGTCCGAGGGCTTGAGGTTCTCGCGCACCATCTCGACGATGCGCTTGCCGGTCATGTAGGCCATTTCCTGGCGGTCGCGGTAAGGCGCGGGAATGGCGGCGCTGCCGGGCAGCGTCATGCCGAGCGCCTCGGCCAGCGAGTTCATCGTGGAGGCCGTGCCCATGGTGTTGCAGTGGCCGGTCGATGGCGCCGAAGACGCCACGAGCTTCAGGAAGCCGGTTTCGTCGATCTCGCCCGCGGCCAGCAGCTCGCGCGCCTTCCAGACGATGGTGCCCGAGCCCGTGCGCTCGCCCTTGTACCAGCCGTTGAGCATCGGTCCGGAGTTCAGCGCAATGGCCGGAATGTCGACCGTGGCCGCGGCCATCAATTGCGCCGGCGTGGTCTTGTCGCAGCCGGTCGTCAGCACCACGCCATCGAGCGGGTAGCCGTAAAGAATTTCGACCAGCGAGAGGTACTGCAGGTTGCGGTCGAGCGAGGCGGTCGGGCGCTTGCAGGTCTCCTGGATCGGATGGATCGGAAACTCGAACGCGATGCCGCCCGCATCGCGGATGCCCTCGCGCACGCGCTCGGCCAGCACGAGGTGGTGGCGGTTGCAGGGTGCGATGTCGGAGCCCGTCTGCGCGATGCCGATGATCGGGCGGCCCGATTGCAGTTCGTCGAGGCCGAGTCCGAAGTTCATGGTGCGCTCGATGTAGAGCGCCGTCATGTCGGTATTGGCCGGGTTGTCGAACCATTCCTGCGAGCGCAGCTTGAGCGCACCCGAAGATTTCTTCGAGGCGCTGCTCTTCGGCTTGGACGTGGACGTGGGCGCGGGGCTTTTCTTCTTGCTCATCAGGACATTCCCTTCAGTGTTTCTGCCGCATTCGGAAGCGCGGCGCAATCGGCGATGTATTGGCGAATGATGTCTGCGAAACTCTCGTGCGGATGCAGGCCGAGCCGCGCCGCGCGTTCGGCCGTGGCGCCGGCGGGCCAGTTGGCCACGATGCCGGCGATGCGCTCGTCGCGCTCGAAGCGCACCAGCGCGCGCACCTTCGGGCCGGCCACTTCTTCGAGTGCATCGAGCATGTCGCTCACGCGCACGTTGAGCCCCGGCAGGTTGAGCGCGGCGCGCCCGCCGAAGGCTTCGCGGCTGGCTTCGTAGACGGCGATGAGGCCATCGACCGTGTGGGCCGGCGAGGTCATCGGGTGCGACACGTCGGGCGACACGGGGCAGACCGATTCCACGCCCGCCAGCGGCTCGCGGATGATGCCGCTGAAGAACGACGAGGCGGCGCCGTTCGGGCGGCCCGGGCGCACGGTGACGGTCATCAGCCGCGCTGCGCGGCCGTCGATGTAGCCCTTGCGCGTGTAGTCGGAAATGAGGTGCTCGCAGACCAGCTTCTGCGTGCCGTAGGAGGTCTGCGGCAGCGGCAGCGTGTCGTCGGCCACCAGCTTGGGCAGCGGCACCGAGGGGTCGGGCCCGAACACCGCGACCGAGCTGGAGAACACCAGCCGCGCCACCTTGCCGCCCGCGCCGACGTTGGCGCGCAGCGCATCCAGCAGCGCGCGCGTGCTATCGAGGTTGGAGCGCAGGCCGAGTTCGAAATCGGCCTCGCATTCGCCGGACACGGCCGAGGCGAGATGGAACACGCCGTCGAAGGCTTCGGTCTTCAGCGCGTCTGTCTGCGCGAGCAGCGGGCCGGTGCGGGCCTCGACGCGCGCATCGGACAGCAGGTCGGCCGGCGGCGGCGCGATGTCGGTCAGCACCAGCCGCTCGATGCGCTGGCCAGCCAGCGTGCCGCGCGCGAGCAGCGCGCGCGCAAGTCGGGAGCCGACGAAGCCGCCGCCTCCGGTGATCAACAGTTTCATGGGGTGTCCCTTTTGGTCCTCTTGGTGGTGCTGGTGGTGCTGGTTGTGCCGGTCGCGCGTTTTGGTGTGGCAACCGGTGCGGCGGTACGCAATGCGCGCGCCGCCGCGCGACGGCGCTGGCCGGTAATGACTCCGCCTTCGACGAGCCGCTGCTCGCCGCGGATCAGATGCTGCGTGGCGTGATGCCGCGCGGCCACGGGATCGCGCGCCGCGATGGCTTCGACGATGGCGCGGTGCTCGTTCTGCACCGCCTCCATGAAGTCGAGCCGCCGCGCCTCGTTGCCGCGCGTGATGCGCATGCCTTCGCGCAGGTACTGCTCGAGAAAGCCGAGCAGCAAACGGAACTGCGGATTGCCGGTGGCTTCGCCAATCACGCGGTGGAAGGCGAGGTCTTCGGCAACGCCGTCCTGCCCTGCCGCGGCGGCCGTGTCGATGGCCTTCAGCGCGCGCCGCAGCGCCGCGATCTGGCTGCGCGTCGCGCGCTTGGCGGCGAGCGCGGCAATCTCGCCTTCGAGCACGCGGCGCACCTCGACCACATCGACGACGGATTGCACCGACTCGAGCACGGCCGGATCGAAAGCGAGGGGACGGTTGAGCGGCGCCTGCGCCACGAAGCATCCGAGGCCCTGCCGCGAAGTGACCAGCGCCTGCGACTTGAGCTGGTGCACCGCCTCGCGCACCACGGTCCGCGAAACGCCGTGCGAGGCCGCGAGCTGTTGTTCGGTGGGAAGACGATCGCCGGGCCGCAGCGCGCCCGATTCGATCTGCGCCGCCAGCCGGGATGCGAGGCGGTCGGACAGGCGA
Source organism: Variovorax paradoxus EPS (assembly GCF_000184745.1). NCBI lineage: Bacteria > Pseudomonadati > Pseudomonadota > Betaproteobacteria > Burkholderiales > Comamonadaceae > Variovorax > Variovorax paradoxus. Next base: position 5,848,890 of record NC_014931.1, read on the forward strand.
TCCGTGACCAGGGGAAAGGGTTCTGAGAGGGCGGAGGCCTGCACGACTGCGGAAAATTGGAGCGCTGTTATCGGGTCATCATACAAGTCAACCGGGATTTTCTCGTACCGGTTTGCCCTGATACCGGTTTCAAAAACGAGTGCCGATACTGCGCGGGCTGCGATGCGGAGGTCTCCGTGTCGCTCGGCTCCCTTCCCGCGATTTGTCAGGACTCCTTGCATGGCCAGTGTCACGATTCAGGCGGTCAAGAAGCGATTCGGCGAAGTCGCCATCCTTCACGGGGTGGACATCGACATTGCCGACGGTTCGTTCACGGTGCTGGTGGGCCCCTCGGGCTGCGGCAAGTCGACCCTGCTGCGGATGATCGCGGGGCTGGAGGAGATTCACGGCGGCGAGATCCGCATCGGCGAGCGCCGCGTGAACGACCTGCCACCCAAGGAACGCGACATCGCGATGGTGTTCCAGAACTACGCGCTCTATCCGCACATGACGGTGCGCGACAACATGGCCTTCGCCCTCTCGCTCGCGAAGATGGACAAGGCCACCATCGACAGCAAGGTGCAGCGCGCGGCCGAAATCCTTGCGCTCGCGCCGCTGCTCGAACGCTATCCACGCCAGCTCTCGGGCGGGCAGCGCCAGCGCGTGGCGATGGGGCGCGCGATCGTGCGCGATCCGCAGGTTTTTCTTTTCGACGAACCGCTGTCGAACCTCGACGCCAAGCTGCGCGTGGCGATGCGCAGCGAGATCAAGGAGCTGCACCAGCGCCTGAAGACCACGTCGATCTACGTCACGCACGACCAGATCGAGGCCATGACCATGGGCGACAAGATCGTGGTGATGCGCGACGGCCGCATCGAGCAGACCGGCAGCCCGCTGGACCTGTACGACCATCCGGCGAACCAGTTCGTCGCGGGCTTCATCGGCTCGCCGGCCATGAACTTCCTGCCCGGCACGCTGCGGCGCGCGGGCGGTGCGGCGCATGTCGAACTGCCCGACGGCACGCGGCTCGATGCGCCCCTTCACGCAGGCGGCACCGATGGCCAGCCGGTCGTGTACGGCACGCGCCCCGAGCACCTGACGCTCGGCGACAGCGGCGGCATTCCGTCGCGCGTGGTGGTGATGGAGCCGACCGGCATGGACACCTTCGTCGCATGCCGGCATGAAGGCGCCGAGCTCTCGGCCGTGTTCCGCGAGCGCTACGACTTCGCGCCGGGCAGCACGATCCATCTCTTGCCCGACCTTGCGCGCGCCCACCTGTTCGATGCCGAAAGCGGCCTGCGCCTGGTCGCCTGAATCCGCCTGATTTCTCGCCTTGTTCGCTTTGTCTTTGGTTCACACCGGTCCGTTTACAACGAAGGAGACAGCTCATGAGTGATTTCAATCGCCGCAGGTTTCTAGAGGGTTCGGCCGGCGTTGCCGCTGCCGCGACTGTCGGCACGGGCAGCGCCCTGTTCGCACCGTTCGCGCAGGCGCAGAACCTGACGTTCAAGCCCGAGAAGGGCGCCAAGCTGCGCGTGCTGCGATGGAGCCGCTTCGTGCAGGGCGACATCGATGCCTACATGGCCAACGTCAAGAAGTTCACCGAGGCCACCGGCGTCGAAGTGCGCGTGGACAACGAAGGCTGGGAAGACGTGCGCCCGAAGGCCGCTGTGGCCGCCAACACCGGCGCGGGCCCCGACATCATCCTGTCGACCAACGACGACGCCAACCTCTACCCCGACAAGCTGCTCGACGTGACGGACTTGGCCGAATACCTCGGCAAGAAATACGGCGGCTGGTATCCGGCCGGCGAAGCCTTCATGCGCCCCGACGGCAAGAAGTGGCTGGGCCTGCCGCTGGGCGCCTCGGGCTCGCTCATCGTGTACCGCGAGAGCATGGTCAAGGCCGCGGGCTTCGCGACCTTCCCCAAGACCACCGACGACTTCCTCAAGCTCTACAAGGCGCTGAAGGAAAAGGGCACGCCCGGCGGCATGGCGCTGGGCAATGCGACCGGCGACAGCACCTGGTGCAACTGGCTCATCTGGTCGCACGGCGGCAAGCTGGTCGACAAGAACAACAAGGTGGTCATCGACAGCCCCGAGACGCTCAAGGCGCTGGAGTACGGCAAGGAGCTCTACGCCAACTTCATTCCGGGCACGCTCTCGTGGCTGGACCCGAACAACAACAAGGCTTTTCTCGACGGACAGATCAGCGTCACCAACAACGGCATCTCGGTCTACTACGCCGCCAAGAATTCGGCCGACCCCAAGATCAAGGAAATGGCCGCGGACATCAACCACGCGGTGTTCCCCATCGGCCCGGTCGGCGTGCCGACGGAGTCGCACCTGTTCTTCAACCAGATGGTCATGAAGTACACGAAATTCCCGCAGGCGGCCAAGGAGTTCCTGCGCTTCATGATGGAGAAGGAACAGTTCGACCCGTGGCTGCAAGGCGGCGGCGGCTACGTGGCGCAGCCCCTGCGCTTCTACGAGAACAGCGCGATCTGGACCTCGGACCCGAAGAACATGCCCTACCGCGACTCGGTGAAGAACCTGCGCCCGGGCGGCTACGACGGCAAGCTGGGCTACGCGTCGGCCGGCGCCGCGGCGGACTTCATCATTCCGAACATGGTGGCCGAGGCGGCGAGCGGATCGAAGACGCCGAAGGAAGCGGCCGAGCGCGCGCAGAAGCGTGCCGAGCGGTACTACAAGGTCTGACTGATCCTTCAACTCCCGAAGCAGCCCGCTCATGACACTTCTCGCCAGGTTCCAGAACAGCCGCAACGCGCTCGGGCTTGCGTTCATGTTGCCGGCGGCGGTGCTGCTGCTTCTCTTCCTGACCTATCCACTCGGCCTGGGCACCTACCTCGGCTTCACCGACGCCAAGGTGGGCCGCGCGGGCCAGTGGGTCGGCCTGGAGAACTACGAATACCTGTGGGGCGATGCCGTGACGCGGCTCGCCCTCTTCAACACGCTCTTCTACACAACGGTGGCGAGCGTGTTCAAGTTCTTCCTGGGCCTGTGGCTCGCGATCCTCCTGAACCGGAACATCCGCTTCAAGACCTTCTTCCGCGCGGTGATCCTGCTGCCGTACATCGTGCCTACCGCCCTGTCGGCGATCGCGTTCTGGTGGATCTACGACTCGCAGTTCTCCATCATCAGTTGGGCGCTGGTGAAGATGGGGCTTATCGACCAGTACATCGACTTCCTCGGCTCCGAGTGGAATGCGCGCATCGCGGTGATCATCGCGAACGTGTGGCGCGGCGTGCCCTTCGTGGCGATCACGCTGCTCGCCGGCCTGCAGACGATCTCGCCCTCCTACTACGAAGCCTCCGCCATCGACGGCGCGACGCCGTGGCAGCAGTTCCGCCACGTGACGATGCCGTTGCTCACGCCGATCATCGCGGTGGTCATGACCTTCTCGGTGCTGTTCACTTTCACAGACTTCCAGCTGATCTACGTCATCACCCGCGGCGGCCCGTTGAACGCCACGCACCTGATGGCCACGCTGTCGTTCCAGCGCGCGATTTCGGGCGGTGCGCTCGGCGAGGGCGCGGCCATTGCGATCGCGATGGTGCCTTTCCTGCTGGCGTGCGTGATGTTCAGCTTCTTCGGCCTGCAGCGCCGCGCTTGGCAGCAGGGTGGTTCGGACAAATGAGGAATTTTCAATGAGCGCCGCGCCGGGCCGCCCCAAGCAAGCTCGCACCGCAGTGCGAAGCACGGAGGTTTTCAGATGAGCAATGCCGGCCAGGTCGACACCGTCGGCATGAGCTACCTCGACACGATCCCGCGCAAGGCGGTGACCGTGTACCTGCCGCTCGTGGTCTTCTTGATCGTGCTGCTGTTTCCGTTCTACTGGATGGCCATCACCTCGGTGAAGCCCGATGCCGAACTGCTCTCGCGCGAGGGCAATCCGTTCTGGGTGATCAACCCGACGCTCTCGCACTTCTACAAGCTGCTGTTCGAAACCTCGTACCCGCAGTGGCTGTGGAACACGGTGCTGGTGTCGGTGGTGTCGACCTTCGTGTCGCTCGCGGCCTCGGTGTTCGCGGCCTATGCCATCGAGCGGCTGCGCTTCAAGGGGTCGAAGCACGTCGGGCTCTCGATCTTTCTCGCGTACATGGTGCCGCCGTCGATCCTGTTCATTCCGCTCGCGAACGTGGTGTTCAATCTCGGCCTCTTCGACACGCGCTGGGCGCTGATCCTCACCTACCCGACCTTCCTCATTCCCTTCTGCACGTGGCTCTTGATGGGCTACTTCCGCTCGATCCCGGCCGAGTTGGAGGAATGCGCGCTCATCGACGGCGCGAGCCGCTGGCAGATCCTCGTGAAGATCGTGCTGCCGCTGGCAGTGCCCGGGCTCATCTCGGCAGGCATCTTCGCGTTCACGCTGTCGTGGAACGAGTTCATCTATGCGCTCACCTTCATCTCGTCGTCGGAGGTGAAGACGCTGCCCGTCGGCGTGGTGACCGAACTCGTGCAGGGCGATGTGTACCAGTGGGGGCCGCTCATGGCCGGCGCGCTGCTGGGTTCGCTGCCGGTGGCGTTCATCTACTCGTTCTTCGTCGAGTACTACGTGTCGGGGATGACCGGGTCGGTCAAGGAGTAGCGCGAAGCGTTACAGCGAACTGCCTCAAGACCGTTCGGGCTGAGCTTGTCGAAGCCTCGCGCAAGGCTTCGACAAGCTCAGCCCGAACGGTTCTTGTTCGATCGAACGCGACGGGCCCTCAGTTCCAGCGCGGAACAGCTTCGTCCTTGAGCTGCTGGCGCAGCACGTCGTAGTCGGGCACCACGCTCTCGACGGTTTCCCAGAAGCGGTGCGAATGGTCCATCACGCGCAGATGGGCCAGCTCGTGCGCCACCACGTAATCGATCACGGGCAGGCGGAAGTGAATGAGCCGCCAGTTGAGGCGAAGCGATCCGTCCGCGCTCGCGCTGCCCCAGCGCGTGGCAGCGTTCGACAGCGACAGCTTCTGCCAGCGCACACCCAGCAGCGGCGCGAAATGATCGAGCCGTTCGATGAAGAGCTTGCGCGCCTGCCGCATGAGCCAGGCCTGCGCGGCATCGCGGATCTGCGAGGGCTCGGCGTTCTGCGCGACGGCCAGCCGCAGGATGCGCGGACCACCCGCGACCTCGGCCTCGTCGAGCGTGCCGCCGACGCTGGCAAAGCCGTGCTTCGGATCGAGCCGAATCACGACCGGCTCGCCCATGAACGGGAACGCGGCGCCGTCCTTCCACTCGATGCGCGTGGCTTCGACGCGCGCGTGGCGCTGCTGCGTTTCCTGGAGCTTGCGCAGAATCCAGTCGGCCTTCTCGCGCACCGCGGCATCGACATCGCGCAGGGCGACCCAGCGCGGCGCGCGCACCGAGAGCCCGTCGGCGCCCACGAGAAAACCGATGGTCTTGCGCTTGCCGCGCTTGAATTCGTAGGCCACGCGTGCCGAGCCCAAGACGAGCTCGCGTGTGGCTTGCGGATGAATGAAGCTCGCGAGCGTCAGCGTGTCGCGCAATGGGATCGCGGGCAGCACAGGGCCGGTGTTCCTGATCTCTTCGGGCGCTGGCGGCGCGAAGGGCAACGGCGTCGCGACGGGCGGTGCAGCCTTGCGGACCTTCTTCGGGCGCGGCGCGGGCGGCTCGGGCTGCGCGAACTCGCTGCCCAGCCCCTCGAACAGGTCCATGGTGAACTGCAGCAGACCTTGCATCTGGTGCCCTCTGTTCCTTCCAGCTTCTAGCGGTACGCCTCGGGGTCGAGCCGGTGCATTTCCGCTTCGATCCAGGCTTCGACTTCGCGCATCAGCTCGTCGGGCTTGCGGCCCACGCTCGAGATCGCCGGCCCGATCGACACATCGACCACGCCCGGCCGCTTGATGAATGCCTTGCGCGGCCAGACCTTGGCCGAGGTGACGGCAATCGGAATCACCGGCACGCCGGTCTCGCAGGCCAGGCGCGTGCCGCCGCTCTTGTAGGTGCCCTTCTGGCCGCGCGGAATGCGCGTGCCTTCGGGGAACATGATGATCCAGATGCCCTGCGCGAGGAGCTTGCGGCCCTGGTTCACCACCTTGTTGAAGGCCTGCGCGCGCTGGCTGCGGTCGATGTGAATCATGTCCAGCCGCGCCATCGCCCAGCCGAAGAAGGGCACGTAGATCAGTTCCTTCTTGAACACGTAGGCCAGCGGATGCGGCATCAGCGTGGGCATGAGGAAGGTCTCGAGCGTGGACTGGTGCTTGACCAGAAGGATCGCGCCGGCGAGCTGGTCGGTCGGCAGGTTCTCCATGCCGGTCACGCGCGTCTTGATGCCCAGCAGCACGCGCGCGCCGCCGATGGCCCAGCTGAGCCATTGCTCAGCCATCCAGTAGAGCGGAATGCCGCGCTTCCAGATCGAACTGACGCACATGATGATGCCCCACGGCACCACGGTGACAAGCATCCAGAGTGCGTGGAGAACGGAACGGATAAACGCCATCAGACAGCTACCTGGAGTGCAGCCCGCGCTTCGCGCGCAAGCAAAAAGTCGACAAAGGCGGCGAGGTTCTCGTGAACCATCGTGTTCGCCGGATATTCGGGAGGCAGCGGATCCACGCCGATGCAGGCCGCGCCCATGCCCGTGAGCAGCAGGTGCGGCTCGCAGCCGGCCGCCGCGCCAGCCTGCAGGTCGCGCAGGCTGTCGCCCGCGGTCGGCACGCCCTTGAGGTCGATGCCGTAGCGATCGCCGATCTGCAGGAACAGGCCCGACTTCGGCTTGCGGCAATCGCAGTCCTCGTCGGGGCTGTGCGGGCAATAGAACACCGCATCGACCTTGCCGCCCACGGCCGCGAGCATCTTGTGCATCTTGGCGTGCATGGCGTTGAGCGAAGCCATGTCGAAGAGACCCCGGCCGAGGCCCGACTGGTTCGACGCGACCACCACATGCCACCCCGCGTGGTTCAGCCGCGCCACAGCTTCGAGCGCACCGGGCAGCGGCGTCCACTCGATGTCGCTCTTGACGAAGTCTTCGCGGTGCACGTTGATCGTGCCGTTGCGGTCGAGGATGACGAGTTTCATGGGGCAGTCCTTTCAGACTCCAGCTTGCGCCGCGCGACCCAAACCGCCAGTTGCGGCAGCGGGTACTTGGCGGCATCCAGCAAGCCGATGCGTTCTGTCAATGTCTCGGCGGACACCAGTCCATGCTTCAGGAGCTCGCGAACAAAATCGGCATCCTTCTCGCGACCCGCCACGCACTTGGAGACGACGAGGTCATGCAGGTCCGGACAGATGGCCGTGATGTCGCCGATGTAGTGCAGGCTCGCCCGATTCATCCAGTCGGCTGGCATGACCGCGGTCTCGGGGCCGACGCCATCGGCGAAATAGCCGAAGGTTTCGTGGAAGCTCGAATGCATGCCGATGGCGCCGTCGATCAGGTCTGCGCGCTCGGGATGCAAGGCCGGATAGAGATCGATTTCGCGTGACACCAGCAGCGCTTCGGGCGGGTGTTCGAGAAGAAGCAGCACAGCCTGACTGCCCACGACGACAAAGGAGTTTTCTTTCGAGATCGCCGCGGAGGCTCGCAGCACGTGCTGCAGTTCGTCGAGATTCATTGCAGTGCGGCGTGTTCACGCGCCTGCTTGAGCAACGCCATTCTTTCGCTCTGCGAGACAAGCCCACCGAGCGGAGACACGCTGCGCAAGAGTTGGCCATGATCGGACTCGACGAGCGCGGCGTTCTCGAGCGCACTGACTTCGCCTGCAAGGAGTTGATCCCACTCATCCCACAGGACGTCTGAACGCGTCGCACCAGACTGCTGGCGCCAGCGCGCCAATGTCTGCCGCGCCTGTTCGCGCAGCGCAGGTTCACGGCGCACGGCAGCCAACGCTTGCCGATGCACGGCGAGCGAGAACTGATCCAGTTGCTGTTGCCGGTTCATGCGCAATTATCGAACGACGATCCTCAGACAGCCAGCCGCTCGAGCTGCGCGACGCGGTTCATCGCGGTGTGCAGCGACATCAGCAAGCCCAGCCGGTTCAGGCGCAGGTCGGCCTGCTCGGCATTGACCATCACGCCGTCGAAGAAGGCATCGACCGGCTCGCGCAGCGCGGCCAGTGTCTGCAGCGAACCGGTGTAGTCGCCGGCTTCGAACTGCACGTTGGCGGCGGGCACGACCTCGGCCATCGCGGCATGCAGCGCCTTCTCGGCGGGCTCCTGCAGCAGCAGTTCGCTGACGTGCGCGTCGGCTTCGGGCGCCTTCTTCAGGATGTTGCCGATGCGCTTGTTGGCAGCGGCCAATGCGGCAGCGGCGGGCAGTGCGGCGAAGGCGCGCACGGCAGCCAGCAGCTTGGGCACTTCGCCCAGGCGCTGCGGCAGCGGGGCCAGCACGGCGTCGACTTCCTGGGCGCTCGCGCCCTGCTCGCGCAGGCTGCCGGCGAGGCGGTCGAGAATGAAGTCGCGCAGCTCGACGGTGGCCTTGCTGCTGTCGAAACCGGCGATGTCCTTGAACTGTGCGGCAGCGTCCTGCAGCAGGGTGTCGAGCCCCAACGCAAGGTCTTTCTCGATCAGCATGCGGATCACGCCCAGCGCGTGGCGGCGCAGCGCGAACGGGTCGCGGTCGCCGGTGGGCAGGTTGCCGATGCCGAACATGCCGACCAGCGTTTCGAGCTTGTCGGCCAGCGCGACCACGAGGCCGACGCTGTTGCGCGGCAGTTCGTCGCCGGCGAAGCGCGGCTTGTAGTGGTCTTCGATCGCATCGGCCACCGCGGCGTCGAGGCCGTCGTGCAGCGCGTAGTAGCGGCCCATCGTGCCTTGCAGCTCGGGGAACTCGCCGACCATGTCGGTCACGAGATCGGCCTTGGCCAGTTGGGCGGCCTGCGTGGCCTGTGCGGCGACCTTCGCATCGCCCAGCTTCTCGGCGATGCCGCGTGCGATGTGCATTACGCGCTGCACGCGTTCGCCCTGCGTGCCGAGCTTGTTGTGATAGACCACCTTGCCCAGCGACTCGACGCGCGAGGCCAGCGATTTCTTGCGGTCCTGGTCGAAGAAGAACTTGGCGTCGGCCAGGCGCGGGCGCACGACGCGCTCATTGCCTTCGATGACCGCGCTCGCGTCGTCGGGGCTGATGTTGCTGACGACCAGGAACTTGTTGGTCAGCTTGCTCGACGCGTCGAGCAGCGGAAAGTACTTCTGGTTGGCCTTCATCGTGAGGATGAGGCATTCCTGCGGCACTTCGAGGAACTCGCGCTCGAAGCTGCAGACCAGCACGTTGGGGCGTTCGACCAGCGCGGTCACTTCGTCGAGCAGCGCGTCGTCGTGGATCGGCACCGAGCCGCCGCCGACCTTGACCGCGGCCGCCGCGAGCTGGCGCGCGATTTCGGCGCGGCGCGCCTCGAAGCTCGCGATGACCGCGCCATCGTCCTGCAGCTGCAGCGCGTAGCTGTTGGCATCGCGCAGCACGACCGGATCGACCGCCGCCTCGAAGCGGTGGCCATGCGTCTCGCGGCCGGCTTTGAGGCCCAACGCCTCGATGGGCACCACGGCATCGCCATGCAATGCCACGAGGCCGTGCGCGGGGCGCACAAAGCTCACACTGCTCCAGCCCGGCAGCTCGCAGCCGCTTTCAAGCTGGTAGCTCATCACCTTGGGAATCGGCAGCTTGGCAATCGCTTCGGCCAGCGCCTTCTGCAGGCCCTCGGCCAGCGTCGCGCCCTTGGCGGTGCTTTCGTAGAAGAGCGCTTCGGCCTTGCCGTCCATCGCGCGCTTCAAGCCGGGCACGGCCGAGGCGTCGGCGCCGAGCGCGCCCAGGCGCTTGAGCAGCGCGGGCGTCGGCTGACCCGAGGCATCGAGCCCCACGGCCACGGGCATTAGCTTTTGCGAGACGGCCTTGTCGGCGGCGCGCTCGGCCACGTGCGTGAGGTGCGCGGCCAGGCGGCGCGGCGAGGCATACGCGATCAGCACCGAGCCGGCTTCGGCCAGGCCCTGAGCCACGAGCTGGTCGCGCAGCACACCCGCGAAGGCGTCGCCGAGCTTCTTGAGGGCCTTGGGCGGCAGCTCTTCGACAAACAGTTCGACCAGCAGGGAGTTCTTGTTGTTCATGGGAGTCGTCGTCATCGCTCAGGCGGCTTTCTTCGGGGGAATCTGCGCGACCCATTCGCGCGGCGCCATCGGGAAGCCCAGTCGCTCGCGGCTGTCGTAATAGCTCTGCGCCACGCTGCGCGCGAGGTTGCGGATGCGGCCGATGTAGGCCGCGCGCTCGGTCACGCTGATCGCACCGCGCGCGTCGAGCAGGTTGAAGCTGTGCGCAGCTTTCAGCACCTGCTCGTAGGCCGGCAGCGCGAGCTGCTCGGTCATGAGGTGCTTGGCCTGCTTCTCGTGCGCGTTGAAGGCGGTGAAGAGGAACTCGGCGTCGCTGTGCTCGAAGTTGTAGGTCGACTGCTCGACCTCGTTCTGCTTGTAGACGTCGCCGTAGCTCAGGCCCTCGGTCCAGGTCAGGTTGTAGACGTTGTCCACGCCCTGCAGATACATGGCCAGGCGCTCGAGGCCGTAGGTGATCTCGCCGGTGATCGGCTTGCAATCGATGCCGCCGACCTGCTGGAAGTAGGTGAACTGGGTCACTTCCATGCCGTTGAGCCAGACCTCCCAGCCCAGGCCCCAGGCGCCGAGCGTGGGGTTCTCCCAGTCGTCCTCGACGAAGCGGATGTCGTTCTTCTTCAGGTCGAAGCCCAGGGCTTCCAGCGAACCGAGGTAGAGCTCCAGGATGTTGGCGGGCGCGGGCTTCAGCACGACCTGGTACTGGTAGTAGTGCTGCAGGCGATTGGGGTTCTCGCCGTAGCGGCCGTCCTTGGGGCGGCGGCTGGGCTGCACGTAGGCGGCCTTCCAGGGTTCTGGGCCGAGGGCCCGGAGGAAGGTGGCGGTGTGCGAGGTGCCCGCGCCGACCTCCATGTCGTACGGCTGCAGCAGTGCGCAGCCCTGGTCGGCCCAGTACGACTGCAGTTTGAGAATGATTTGCTGGAAGTTCAACATGAAGCTGGCCGGCACGAGCCGGACATTTGGACGGTAGCGCGGCGATGCGCCGCGAAAGCGGACGATTTTACGGGCGGAGGGCAACTCTCCCACAGCCGGGCGGGATGCCGGCCGCTCGCACGACCCGGCACGTCATGCGACAACCACCGGCCGGCCGCACGCGGCAGCCCTTCACACGGCCCTTCGGGGCCCGCCTTTCCCCATTCCCACAGACATGCAACCGCCCCACATCGGCCCGAATGCCCCGTTCTTCATCGTGCTCAACGCCAGCTCCGGCAGCGAGAGCACCGCCGAGGCCCGCCAGGTCATCGAGGAAGGCCTTGCCGCGGCCGACCGCAAGCACCGCATCTTCCTGGTCGACGGCCCCGGCCGGTTGCAGGCACTGGCGCGCGAAGCCGTGGAACGCGCCCGCGCCGTGGGCGGCGTGGTGGTGGCCGCGGGCGGCGACGGCACCATCAACGCGGTGGCGCAGGCCACGCTCGGCAGCGGCTGCGCCTTCGGCGTGCTGCCGCAGGGCACCTTCAACTACTTCAGCCGCACCCACGGCATTCCGCGCGACACGGCAGAGGCGCTGAAGATCCTGCTGGCCGAGCAGCCGCGCGCCGTGCAGGTCGGGCTGGTCAACGACCGGGTCTTCCTGGTGAACGCCAGCATGGGCCTGTACGCCGAGCTGCTGGAAGAGCGCGAGACCTACAAGGCGCGCTACGGCCGCAGCCGCTGGATCGCCTTCTTCGCGGGCCTCTTGACGGTGATGCGCGGCCGCCACCGGCACTGGAACCTGCGCATGGCCTGGCGCGGGCAGGAAAAGGACATCCGCACGCCGACGCTTTTCGTGGGCAACAACCCGTTGCAACTGCTGCAGGTGGGCATCGAGCATGCCGATGCGCCCGAGCAGGGGCAGTTGGCCGCCATCGCGCTCAAGCCGGTCGGGGTGCTCGCGATGCCCGGGCTGCTGGTGCGCGGCGCAATGGGACGGCTCGGCCGCGCCGACCAGGTGCTGAGCTTTCCCTTCGAATCGATGACGGTGAAGGCCGGCCCCCTGCGCGCGCCGCGCCGCGTGAAGGTGGCGACGGACGGCGAAATCGCCTGGACCGACATGCCCTTGCTGTTCCGCGTGTCGCCCGAGCCGCTCTGGCTGGTGCGGCCCGACGTCGCGCCCGAGCTGGAAGCGGCCAAGCAATGAGCGCTTGCCTGCTGCAGATTTCCGATCCGCATTTCGGCACCGAGCAGCCGGAGGTGCTGCGCGCGCTCGAGCGGTTCGCCGAGGCGCTGGCGCCGCAGGTGGTGGTGATGTCGGGCGACATCACGCAGCGCGCCACGCGCGTGCAGTTCGCGGCGGCGCGCGCCTTCGTCGACCGGCTCGCGGCGCCCGCGAAGCTCGTCGTTCCGGGCAATCACGACATCCCGCTGTTCCAGCTCGCCGCGCGCTGCTTCTCGCCCTACGGCCGGTACAGGGAAGCCTTCGGCGACGACCTGGAGCCGGCATTCGAATCGGAAGACTGGCTCGTCGTCACCGTGAACACCACGCGCTGGTACAGGCATTCGGACGGCGTGGTGTCGCCCGCGCAGGTCGAGCGGGTGGCCCAGCGCCTTGCGGCCGCATCGCCTTCCCAATTGCGCGTGGTGGTGACGCACCAGCCGGTGATGGTCACGCGCGAGGAAGACCTGTCGAACCGGCTGCACGGCCGCGAGCGGGCGGTCGCGCGCTGGTCCGAGGCGGGCGTCGACCTGATCCTGGGCGGCCACATCCACCTGCCCTACGTGCGCTCGCTGCACGACGCGTTCTCGGGCTGCAAGCGCACCGCGTTCGCCGTGCAGGCGGGCACCGCGGTGTCGCATCGCGTGCGCGCCGGCTTTGCGAATTCGGTGAACGTGGTGCGCCTCGCCATGTCGGGCGACACGCGCGCCTGCCGCGTCGAACGCTGGGACTACGCGGCCGCCGGCAAAGCCTTCGAGTGCGCCAAAGTATTCCCGCTTTCTCTTGCCAGCGGCACGGCGCCCCCTTAGGGTCCTGCCGCATGCCACTGGAAGCCTCCTCACTGACCCCGCCTCTCGTTCTCCTCGCCCAGCAACTCGGCGCCCATGCGCTTGGCTGGTTTCTCTCGATCTGGATTGCGTCCGTGCTCGGCGCCGGTGCCGTCTGCTGGACGCTTCAGCGCCGCCATTTCAGGGCCCGCGATGCCGAGGAGCCGAGCGAACCGCGCATCGCGATCGGGCTCGCGGCGGGTTTCCTGCTGATCCTCGCGGCCGCGAGCGTGTTCGCCTGGATCGCCTCGAACCTCTCGGACGGCCATTCGATGGGCCGGGCCGACCAGGCGCTGGCCGACGCCATCGGCACCCACGTGCCGTGGACGGCCCTGGTCGCATTCAGCTGGCTTACGCATCTGGGCGACTTCGCGTTTCTCGCGCCGGTGTGCCTCGTGGTCGCCGCCGTGCTGTGGCGCCATGCGCACCGCGGCCTTGCACTCGGCTGGGTGCTGGCGCTCGGCGGCATCGTGGTGCTGAACCCTGCGCTCAAGCACATCTTCGAGCGGGCCCGGCCGGTGCATGACCACGGGCTGGCGTTCGAGACGAGCTACAGCTTCCCGAGCGGACACAGCGCGGGCGCGATCGTGAGTTACGGAATGCTGCTGTACCTGGCGCTGCGCACGCTGCCGGCGCGCTGGCATGTGCCGGCGGCCATGGCAGCCGTGGGCGCCATCCTGACCATCGCGTGCAGCCGCATCTTCCTGCAGGTGCACTTTGCGAGCGATGTGGCGGCCGGCCTTTTGACCGGCTTCGCCTGGCTGCTCGTGTGCGTGAGCAGCCTCGAATACGCGCGGCACCGCAAAGGGCGACGCGCGCAGGCCTGAGCATCGCTTCGGCGTCTTCGCCAGAAACACCGCGGAACCGGCTTTGCCGGGCCGCAGGTGTTGCCCCCGGAAGGGGGTGGGAGGCTACGCGAAGCGAGCAAGCCTGGGGGAGATCAATATTCCCAGAAGATCCGCTGCAGTTCCTTGGTGTTGTTGGTCTTCGTGAGAGCCACCATCGCCAGGATGCGCGCCTTCTGCGGGCGCAGGTCGTGCGCCACCACCCAGTCGTACTTGTCGTCGGGCTGCTCGGCGTTGCGGATCACGAAGCCGTCGGGCACGCGCGAGCTGCGGATCACGATCACGCCGTCGGTGCGCGCCTTCTGCAGGTTCGGAACGATGCGGTCGGCCACCGAGCCGTTGCCCGTGCCGCCATGGATCAGCGCCTTGGCGCCGCTCTTGGCAATCGCGTCGATGGCCACCGACGACACGCCTTCGTAGCCCATCGCGATCTCGACCGGCGGCAGCGCGTTGATGCTGTCGATGTCGAACTCCGAGTTCATGGTGTGGCGCTTGACCGGTGCACGGAACCAGTAGTTCTTGCCCTCGACGATCATGCCGAGCGGACCCCACTGGCTGGAGAACGCGCTGGTCTTGATGTTGACGTTCTTGCTCACGTCGCGGCCGCTGTCGATGTTGTCGCCCATCGTCACCAGCACGCCCTTGCCCACGGCGTCCTTGCTGCCCGCCACGTTGACCGCGTCGTACAGGTTGAGCGCGCCGTCGGCCGAGAGGGCCGTGCCGGGACGCATCGAACCGACCACGACGATCGGCTTGTTGGTGTGCACGGTGAGCGTGAGGAAGTAGGCGGTTTCTTCCAGCGTGTCGGTGCCGTGGGTGATGACGATGCCGTCGACGTCCGACTGCTTCGAGAGCGCCGAGACGCGCTTGGCGAGCGTCAGCAGGTTGTCGTTGGTGAGGCTTTCCGATGCGACCTGGAACACCTGCTCGCCGCGCACGTTGGCGACCTTCGAGAGCTCGGGCAGGCCGGCGATGAGCTTGTCGACGCCGACCTTGGCGGCCGCGTAGGTGGCGCTGTTGACGGCCGAGGCGCCGGCACCGGCGATGGTGCCGCCGGTGGCGAGGATCACCACGTTGGGCAGCGCCTGCTGGGCCTGCGCGATGGCGCTGGCGGCAAGCAGGGCGGCGCCCGCGGCGAAGGCCCGGAAACGGGGGGAAAGGTACATGGAAGACTCCTTGGTCTGAGGTGAAATTCTGGAAGCGGCGAGGAAGATACATGAACCATGCCCGCCTGCGCTCCACCGCCATGCCGGCACGGCATGCGGCCATGCGCCATGGGATTACCATCGCCCGGGCGCCCCGCCGCCATCATCTCCAGCATGACCTCCGACACCGCCGCCCTGCCCTCCTCCACCGCCCAGGAAATGCCCGCCCCCGAGGGCCCGCTGTCGCGCGCACGCCCGGGGCGCGAGCGCATCATGGCCGCCATCCGCACCGCGGCGGTCGCCGAGTTCAGCCTGCATGGCCTCAAGGGCACCTCGACGCAGGCGATTGCCGCGCGGGCCGGCCTCACCAAGCCCCAACTGCACTACTACATCGCCGGCAAGGAAGAGCTCTACGAAGAGCTGCTGATGCAGGTGCTGCACGCCTGGAAGGTGGTGTTCTCGTTCGAGGATGCGAGCGACCCGGCCACCGTGCTGGGCGACTACATCCGCAAGAAACTCGACCACGCCATCGACAGCCCCGAGATGTCGCGCATCTTCACCCGCGAGATCCTCGACGGCGGCCGCAACCTCGACCGCTACTGGCCCAACGCCCGGGCTTGGACGCAGAAGAAGGTGGACATCATCAACGGCTGGATCGCGCGCGGGCAGATGCGCCCGCTCGATGCGCGCATCCTCCTCATGCACATCTGGGCCATGACCCAGAGCTATGCCGATTACGCGATCCAGACGCGCGTGATGCTCGGCCTGCCGCCCGACGCGCCCATCGACCGCGAACCGATCGCGCGCGAGCTGGTGGCCTTCGTGCTGGGCGGCTGCGGCATCAAGACGACGACGCCTTGACCTCCCAGGCGCGGCCCGTCGGGTCGGCCATCGCGAGCCGCACCATCTCGATGAAGCGCCGCAGCCGCGCAGGCTGGAAGCGCGCGGGCGAATAGGTCAGGTACACCGGCAGCGGCGCCGCATGCCACTGCGGCACGAGCTGCACCAGCCGACCGGCGGCGATGTCGTCGTTCATGAGCCAGGCCGAGCCGATGCAGGCGCCCAGCCCCATGGCCGCCGCGCTGTGCAGCGCATAGAGGCTGTCGGTGCTCAGGCAGGGTCGGATCGGCACCCGCGCGATCTCGCCGCTCGGCCGGTGCGTGAGCTGCACCTCGTTGCGATAGAAGGTGCGCAGCGCGAGCCACGGCAGCTCGGCCAGCTCCGACGCGTGCGTGGGCGGCTTGCGCCCTTCCAGCACCGACGGCGCGGCGACCACCACGCGCGGCACCTCCGAGAGCTTGATGGCCACGGCCATGGTGTCGGTCACCTCGCCGACCTGGATCGCGCAATCGACGCCCTCGGCGATGAAGTCGGGCCGGCGGTCGTGCAGCAGCCATTCGACGGACACCCGCGGATAGGCGCGCAGGTAATCGGCCAGCGGCCCGACCAGCAGCCGCTGCCCCAGCGCATGCGGCGCCACCACGCGCAGCGTGCCCTCGGGCTCGTCGCCCACGCCGCGCAGGTCCGCCTCGAAGGCGCGCCAGTTGGCGATCAGCTCCTTGGCGCGCTCGTAGCAGCGCTCGCCGTCCTCGGTGAGCTTCATGGCGTGCGTGGAGCGGCGCAGCAGCCGCACGCCCAGCGAGCGCTCCAGCGCCTGCAGCCGGCGGCTCACGGTGGGCTGGGTCGCGTCCATCCGCAGTGCGGCGGCCGAGAGGCTGCCGGCTTCGACGATGTGGATGAAGGTCTGCATCAGCTCGATGCGGTCGGCGGCGGGGGGTGAATGGGGCATTTCCTGGCTCTTTATGCGCGTCTCGTATAGACATTGTGCGACTCGCGGGGCTACCAAGTCACTCCTGAGAGGAGCACATTTCAGCCCTAGCCAGAAAACCAAGGGTTATCACCATGTCTTCCATTCAATCAATGCATGCCCCCGCAGGCACCGCAACAGACGGTCATGCGCTGCCGACCTCGCTGGTCCTGCTGCTGGCCACCGGCGCCGGCCTGTCGGTGGCGTCGCTCTACTACGCGCAGCCGATGCTCGGCGTGCTGGGCGCCGACATCGGCGCCTCCCCCCGCGCGGTCGGCTTCATTCCCACGCTGACGCAACTGGGCTACGCGCTCGGCATCTTGCTGCTGGCGCCGCTGGGCGACCGCTTCGACCGCCGCCGCATCGTGCTGATCAAGGCCGCCGCGCTCTGCGCCGCGTTGCTGGTGGCCGGCGCCGCACCGTCGATCGGGGTGCTGCTCGCGGCGAGCCTCGCCATCGGCCTCGCGGCGACGATGGCGCAGGACATCGTGCCCGCCGCAGCAGCGCTGGCACCCGAAGCCTCGCGCGGCAAGACCGTCGGCACGGTGATGACGGGGCTGCTGCTGGGCATCCTGCTGTCGCGGGTGGTGAGCGGCTTCGTGGCCGAGCATTTCGGCTGGCGCGCGATGTTCATCGCGGCGGCGGCCAGCATCGCGCTCATCGGCGCGGCCGCCTGGCGCGGGCTCCCGCGCTTCCGGGCGACCACGCACCTGGCCTACGGCGCGCTGCTCGGTTCGCTGGGCACGCTGTGGTCGCGCCATGGCGCGCTGCGCCGCGCCGCATTGGCGCAGGCGCTGCTGGCGGTGGGCTTCAGCGCGT
This sequence comes from Variovorax paradoxus EPS, assembly GCF_000184745.1. NCBI lineage: Bacteria > Pseudomonadati > Pseudomonadota > Betaproteobacteria > Burkholderiales > Comamonadaceae > Variovorax > Variovorax paradoxus. The sequence continues at coordinate 5,866,495 of NC_014931.1, forward strand.
TCTGGTCGACGCTGGCGGTGATGCTGCACGGCGCGCCCTTCCACCTCGGGAGCGCCGCGGCCGGCGCCTTCGGCCTGGCCGGCGCGGCGGGTGCGCTCGCGGCGCCGCTGGCCGGGCGCCTCGCCGACCGGCGCGGGCCTCAGTTGGTGACGCGCCTGGGCGCCGGGCTGGCCGTGGTGTCGTTCGCCGCGATGGGCCTCGCGCCGCTGATGACGCCGCATGCGCAGCTCTGGCTGCTGGCGCTGGCGGCCGTCGGCTTCGACCTCGGCATGCAGGCCACGCTGATCGCGCACCAGACCATCGTCTACAGCATCGAGCCCGGCGCGCGCAGCCGGCTGAACGCGGTGCTGTTCACCAGCATGTTCATCGGCATGGCGGCGGGCTCGGCGCTCGGTGCCCTTTCCCTAGCGCAATGGGGCTGGGCCGGCGTGACCTGGCTGGCGACCGGCACGGCGGCCGCGGCGCTGGCCGTGCGGCTGCTGCCCGCGCCCCGCAAGCCCTGAGCCGGCCCGCGCCGGTGCCTCAGTCGGCGCAGCGGAAGGAGGCCGCGAGGTTCACGTCGCCGGCCCCCTTGTACTGCGGCCACTTCGGGTAGTCGCACAGCGGCCGGGTGCGGCCGGGGACGCCCGCCGTGTCGGTCGTCACCTGCCCTGCGGGGGCTGCGCCCTTCTCGGCCCATTGCTCCAGCGCCGTGAGCGAATCCCAGGTCGCATTGAAGACGCTGCTCACCGCATGGCCGAGGCCCGCGACCTCGTAGTACCGAACGAAGGAATCGACCTCCGCAAGCCCCAGCCGCGACTGCAGCCGCTGGTAGTACTGCTCGGTGGCGCGCGTGCTCACCAGCACGTCGGCCAGGCCGTGGGCCAGCAGCAGCTTGCCGCCGCGCGCCTTGAACGCCGAGATGTCGGTGCTGACATCCAGTTGCGTGCTCAGCGCGCTGATGCGGTTGGCCCACGGGCCGGCGTTCTCCGGATCGAGCGAGAGCGAGTCGTAGAGCGGATCGCGCGTCACCGAGTACTTGATCCACTGATCGGTCAGCACGCTGACATAGGGCGCGGTCGCCGGCATCGGCCGCCCCGGCTGCGAGGTGCCGAACGCCAGGAAGGTCACCACAGGCTCGAGCGGCGAAGTCCAGGTGGTGATGCCCAGGTCCGCACCCCACACGTTGTAGCCCGGGTACTGCGTCTCCCCGCTCGCGAGCAGGTAGTTGAAGTTGGTCGGCGTGTCGATCGTCTTCAGTGCCGCGATCTGCGCATCCGAGAGGCAGGTGTTGCCGGTGTCGGCGCCGCCCGCGCAGCGCACCGGAACGCCCGCCAGCGTGGCCGTCGACGGATCGAAGCGCGCGTTGCAGAGGTTCTGGTTGCTGATGAGGCCGTCGGTGGCGCCGTCGAGCGCATCGCACGCCTCCATCGCGGCCTTGTAGAGCACCTCGCGCTTGGGCACGTTGGGGTAGGCGCCCGGCTGTGCGAGCGCGCGGCTCATGCGGTGCCCGGCCAGCAGCGCCGCTGCATCGTTCCACGCCGGGTACCACGCGATCGCGCCGTCCCAGTCCGCGGGCCAGCGCTGGATGGCCGTCAGCGCTTCGCGCCCGCCGGTCGAGCCGCCCGCGAAATACGCCTTCACCGGGCTCGCGGCGTAGCGTGCCTTCACCAGCGACAGCGCCACGTCGTGCACCTTCTTGAGCACGTCGCCGCCGAAGTTGCGCACGGCCTCGTCGTTCAGGCCGAAGGAGCCGTCCTGCGAACCGAGTGCGTTGGCCTGGTGGCCCGAGTCGCTCGCGAAGGTGGCGTAGCCGCGGCCGAGCGGCGTGGGCTGGTCGACGGGGCCGTTGGGCACATTGCCCTTCACGTTCGGGATCGTGCCGTTGAACCCGCCGCCGCCGAACATGACGACCTTCTGGTTCCAGCGCGTGGGCAGCGCCAACTGGAAGAGGATGTTGGGCGCAGCCGGATCGACCGGCGCGATCTTGCCCGCGACCTCGCAGTACTCGGGCACGGCGGCCGCGCCGCTTCCGCTCGCGGCCACGGTCTTGACGGACGTGACGGTGGCGCCGGAGGTGGGCAGGCCGATGGCCGATGCGGCAACGGCCATGCCCTGCAGCTGGTCGCAGGTGAGCGCCGCAGGCTGCGAAGGCGGCGGCGGAGAAGCCGGTGGCGGCGACGCGGGCGGTGGCGCGGCCGGGGGCAGGGTCACGAACGGGAAGCCGCCGCCGCCACTGCCGCCCCCACCGCAGCCGGCGAGCATGGCCGTCGCTGCGAGGCAGGCTGCGGCCATCAGGGCCAGGTCTCTGTTGCTGGATTTCATGGGTCTGTCTCCGATGCCTTTGTGAGTTGCGTACACGGCCTTCTTTCGAGGCCCGACAAAGTCTCGCGCGCGCCCCTCTCGAATCCAATGTGCGAACCCGACATCGGCGGGGCACATCCGATGTGGTGCCCCCATGCAGTGAAAACCCTCGCCGCGCGCTTTGTTCGGGTTACGCGCCGGGCAGCGCCATCTCGATGCCGGCCTTGGAAAGCTCCAGCTGGTATTGCTCGAACCCCGTGCCGGGCACGCGCTCGTCCTGGCGGTCGAGGATCTCGTCCATGCGCGAACGGATGTGCGCCACCGGGTCTTCCGCGTCGCCGATGAAGATGCCCTGCGTCATCGTGATGTTCGCGCTCTCGAAGCTGCCGGCGCCCGCGAGCAGGATGGTGCGTGTCGGCGCGTCCTCGCCGACGAGTGCGACGAGCCCCGGGCTCACGTTGTCCGGCGCGAGCCGGGCCAGCGCTTCGGGCGGCAGCACGCCTTCGGTCATGGCCGTCGCCGCCGTGGGCGCGAGGCAGTTCACGCGAATGTTCTGCTTCGCGCCTTCGAGCGCGAGCGTCTGCATGAGGCCCACGAGCGCCATCTTCGCGGCGCTGTAGTTCGACTGGCCGAAGTTGCCGTACAGGCCCGATGAAGAGGTCGTCATCACGATGCGCCCGTAGCGGCGCTCGCGCATGTGCTCCCACACCGCCTTCACGCAGTGGACGGTGCCCATCAGGTGCACGTCCATCACGCGCCGGAAATCGTCGAGCGACATCTTCGAGAAGGTCTTGTCGCGCAGCACGCCCGCGTTGTTCACGAGGATGTCGATGCGGCCCCATTCGCCGATGGCGCGCGCGGCCATCTGCTCCATCTGCGCGAAATCGGTGACGTCGCCGCCGTCGGCGATGGCCAAGCCGCCGGCCCGCACGATCTCGTCGGCGACTGCGCGCCCCGGCGAGCCTTCGTGCCGGCCCGCCACGTCGTTGACCACGACACGCGCGCCATGCCGGGCGAGCGCCAGCGCATGCGCCTTGCCCAGGCCGCTGCCGGCCCCGGTGACGATGGCCACGCGGCCGTCCAAGAACTTCTTCATTGCTACTCCTGATTGATATGAATGGCTTGTTTCGCCCGGGCGTTCAGAACGCGACCGCGTCGCGGCCCTTCAGGCCCAGCATGGCGCGCGCCTCGTCGGGGGTGGCGATCTCGAGCGAGAGCTCTTCGAGGATCCGGCGGATCTTTCTCACCTGCTCGGCGCACGACTTCGCGAGCTGCCCCTTGGCGAGGTAGAGGCTGTCCTCCAGACCCACGCGCACATTGCCGCCCATCACCGCGCCCATGGTCAACAGCGGCATCTGGTGGCGGCCCGCGCCGAGGATCGAGAAGCGGTAGCCGTCGCGCCCGAAGAGGCGGTCGGCGGTGGTGCGCATCACCACGAGGTTCTCCGGGTCCGGCCCGAGGCCGCCCAGGATGCCGTAGATGCTCTGGATGAAGAGCGGCCCCGTGATGAGTCCCTCGTCCACGAAGTGCGCGAGGTTGTAGAGATGGCCTACGTCGTAGCACTCGAACTCGAAGCGCGTGCCGCAGTCATCGCCCAGCACTTTCAGGATGTGCTTGATGTCGCGGAAGGTGTTGCGAAAGATCAAGTCCTCCATGCCTTCGACGTACGGCTTCTCCCACTCGTGCTTCCACTCGGCGATGCGCCGCGCGGCCGGGTGGATCGAGAAGTTCATCGAGCCCATGTTCAGCGAGCACATCTCGGGCTTGGCCTGCAGTGGATAAGCCAGCCGCTCCTCGAGCGTCATGCGCGTGCTGCCGCCGGTCGTGATGTTGATGACCGCGTCGGTGGCATCGCGGATGCGGGGCACGAACGCATCGAAGATCTTCGGGTCGGCCGAGGGCCGGCCGTCCTTCGGATCGCGCGCATGCAGGTGCAGGATGGCGGCGCCGGCCTCCGCGGCCTCGATGGCCTGCTCGGCGATCTGGTCGGGCGTGAGCGCCAGGTGCTCGGACATCGTCGGCGTGTGGACCGAGCCGGTGACCGCGCAGGAAATGATGACCTTGTCTTGGGTGGTTGTGGTTGCCATGTCGGGATTCGCAGCGGTGAATGGAAAAAGAGAAAGGCGTCAGACCGCGAGCCACTCGGCCACGAGCTTCTCGTCGGCCGCCAGCTCCTGCGGCGTGCCCTCGAAGACGATGCGCCCGTGTCCCATCACGCACACGCGCGTGGAGACCTTCAGCGCAATGGCCAGCTTCTGCTCGACCAGCACGACCGAGACGCCCTTGCGGTGCATGTCGCGGATGCATTCGGCGACCTGCGCGACGATCTTGGGCGCAAGGCCCTCGGTGGGTTCGTCGATCAGCAGCACCAGCGGATTGCCCAGCAGCGAGCGGCACATCGTGAGCATCTGCTGCTCGCCGCCGGACATGCTGCCGGCCTTGGTGTTGCGGCGCTCCTTGAGGCGCGGGAAGTAGTCGAACATCTCCTCGATGCGCCAGCGGTGCGCGCCGGGCACGGGCGTCTGCTCGCCCATGCGCAGGTTCTCGTCGACCGTGAGGTTGGCGAACACCTCGCGCTCTTCGGGCACGTAGCCGATGCCGGCGCGGCAGATGGCGTAGGGCCTTGCGCCCGCGAGTTCGCGGCCCTGCAGCCGGATGTGGCCGGAGGTCGGCGTGACCAGCCCCATCACGGCCTTCATCGTGGTCGAGCGCCCTGAGCCGTTGCGGCCGAGCAGGCTCACGACTTCGTTGCGCGCGACCTGCAGGTTCACGCCATGCAGGATGTGGCTCTTGCCGTAGTGGGCGTGCAGGTCTTCGACGTGCAGCAGGGTTTCGGCGGCGGCGCTCATGCGGCCACCTCCTCGCCCAGGTAGGCTTCCTTCACGCTCGCGTTGGCGCGGATCTCGTCGGGCGTGCCGGTCGCGATCACTTGGCCGTAGACCAGCACGCTGATGCGGTCGCTGAGCGAGAACACCACGTCCATGTCGTGCTCCACGAGCATCAGCGCGCGCCCTTTGGTCACTTCGAGGATCAGCTCGGCGGTGTAGTGCGTTTCCTCGTTCGACATTCCAGCCATCGGCTCGTCCAGGAGGATCACCTTCGGGTCGGAGGCGAGCGTCATCGCGATCTCGAGCGAACGCTGCTCGGAGTACGCCATCTCGCCGGCGATGGCGCCCGCCCGGCTTGTCAGCCGCACCAGTTCCAGCAAGCGGTACGTTTCTTCGCGGACGCGCCGGTCGCTATCGATGAATTTCCAGAACGCATACGCGAGCCCGTGCGGACGCATCACGGCGAGGCGGATGTTCTCGAACACGCTGAGCTTCGGAAAGATGTTGGTGATCTGGAACGAGCGCGCCAGGCCCAGCCGGTTGATCGCCTGCGGCGTGCGGCCGCCGATGGAATGCCCGTCGAAATGGACCGTGCCGGCGCTCGGCGCGAGGTGCCCCGAGATGAGATGGAAGAGCGTGGACTTGCCCGCGCCGTTCGGGCCGATGAGCGCGTGCCTTTCGGTGCCGAGCAGGTCGAGGTCCACGCCGCGCATGATTTCCGTTGGGCCGAAGGACTTGCGCAGCCCGCGGATGCTGAGGATCGGATCGCTCATGCGGCACCTCCCGCGCGCTCGGTGGCCTGCTTGAGGTGCCGCTGCCCGACCCACGCGAGCAAAGCGCCCGCACCGATGAGCACCACCGGCACCGCCCACGTCGCCACTGCCGTCGGCGACCAGGCGCGCGCGAGCAGCGTGACCGGCGGCCAAGCGCCGCCCGCGGCGAGCTTGGCCATTGCGCGGTAGTCCTGCGAGAAGATGCGCTGCAGCATCTCGACCGCGAACGCGCCGCCCATGCTCAGCAGCACCGCCGCGGCGATGGACAGCAGCACCAGTGGCACGAGGCGCGCGATGCCGATGCTTTGGCGCAGTCGCCCGGTGGTGCCGATGAGACCGGCGAGCCCCGAGGGCATGAACATCATCACGAGCACGAACAGGATTCCCTGGTAGAGCAGCCACGACTGCGTGAGGTCGGAGACGGCGTAGCCGAAGAAGGTCATGAGCGCCGCGCCGAACGCGGGACCGAGGAACACCTTCACGCCGCCGATGTATGTGTTGAGAACGACGGCGGCCGAAAGCGCCGGATCGAACACCACGTAGTTCGCCGATTCGTTCGACACCACCTGCAGGCCGCCCGCGATGCCCGAGAACATCGCCGAGATCGCGAACACCAGCATGCCCAGGCCGTGCACGTTGTAGCCGAGGAAGCGCAGCCGGTGGCTGTTTTCGCGGAGGCCGTAGGCGAGACGGCCCATGGGCGTGCGCGTGAACAGGTACAGCAGCAACACCGACAGCAGCACCCACGCGAGCGTGAGGTAGTACACCTGCGTGGTCGATCCGAAATCGAGGCCCCATGCCGGCATGCGCATGGTGGACACGCCGGCCTCGCCGCCGAAGAGGCCCTTGAGGTGTGGCGCGAGCGAGTGCACCAGCTCGGCGATGGCTAGCGTGATCATCGCGAAGTAGGTGCCGGTGCGCTTGGTCGCGAACCAGCCGGCGATGCCGCCGAAGACCAGGCCGCAGGCGGCGCCCGCGAGCGGCATCAGGGGCGTGGGCAGGAGGCCCGCGCCGCCGATGGCGTTCATCGCATGCACGGTGCCGAACGCGCCGACACCGAAATAGGCAGCGTGCCCGAAGGACAGCATGCCCGCCTGCCCGCACAGCAGGTTGTAGGCGCTCGCGAACAGCGCGGCGATGAGCATCTGGATGGCCGCGTTCAGCAGCCCCTGCGACAGCAGGAAAGGCAGCGCGGCGAGCGCCGCGACGCCCGCGAGGACGAGGAGAAGCGCCGTCTTCATCGCGTCACGCCTTCTCGCCCATGAGGCCGCTGGGCCGCACGAGCAGGATCAGCAGCATCAGCGCGAAGGGAATGGTCGCGGACAGGCTGGAGATCTTCAGCGTCATCAGGCCGCCCACGCTCGTGGCCCATTCGCCTGCGCCGAAGAGCGCAAACAGGTCGGCGAGGCTGCGGTCCACGCCGACGGCCAGCGAGGTGACGACGCCGATCAGCAGCGAAGCCAGCATCGCCCCGCCGAGCGAGCCCAGCCCACCGACCACGACCACCACGAACACCATCACGCCGAGTTCGAGCGCCATGTTGGGGTTCGTCGTGTAGAACGCGCCGGCCACCGCGCCCGCCAGGCCCGCGAGCGCAGCGCCCACGCCGAAGACACCCATGAAGACCAGCGGCACGTTGTGCCCCAGCGCCTCCGCCATGCGCGGCTTGTAGATGGCCGAGCGCACCACGATGCCCACGCGCGTGCGCGTCAGCAGCAGGTAGATGACCACGAACATCGCGATGGCGACGCCGCCCATCAGGAGGCGGTACACCGGGTACTGCGAGCCGCCGACCGTGAAGGCCGACACATCGAGCGCCGCGGGAATCCGGTAGTCGACCGGGTAGTTGCCGAAGAAGAGCTTGATCGATTCGGCAACGATGAACGAGAGGCCGAAGGTCAGGAGCAGCTCATGCGCATGCCCGTGGTGGTGCACCCGCCGCAGGAAGAAGCGCTCGACCACCACACCCACCAGTCCCACGAGCACCGGCGAGACAAGGAGCGCGAGCCAGAAGCCGATGGCGCCCTGCAGCGTGTACGCGAAGTACGCCCCGAGCATGTAGAACGAGGCGTGCGCGAAATTGAGCACGCCCATCATTCCGAAGATGAGCGTGAGCCCGGCCGACACCATGAACAGCAGCAAGCCGTAGATGACGCCGTTCATGAGGGAAACGATGATCTGGTCCATAGGTTTTCTTCAGCAGCCAAAGCTGCGCCACGCGGGACGCTCGCGTCCCGCCGGCGTGTTGAAAGTTCAGCGGGAAGCGCAGGCTCAGCCGGGCCGCTTCATGGCGCAGCTGGCCTGCGCGGGCGTCGATGCTTCCTGCGCGGTGAAGCGCTTGACCGGCTTGAAGCCCATGTCGGTGTCATCCACCTTGAACTTCGCATCCTTGGTGACGGTGGACACCACCATCGGCAGCTGCGCCTGGTGGTCGGCGGCGCGCATGCTCATGTCGCCCATCGGCGTCTTGATGGTGGTGGCCTCCAGCGCCTTCGCGAACGCGTTCACGTTGAGCGCGCCGCCTTCGGGCTTGGTGCGCTTCAATGCATCGGCCACCATGGCCATGCCGAAGACGGTCTGCGGCTCGATGAACACCGGCACGTGGCCGGTCTTGGCCTTGTAGTCGTTGACGAAGCGCTCGCCTTCGGCACCGCCCGCCTCGGGGTTGAAGGTCTGCACGACGAAGTGGCCGACGGCCAGGTCGCCGGCATTGGCGAGGTTGCCCGGCTGGTCGAGGTAGACCGTGCCGAAGCGTGCCTTCAGGCCCGCCGACTTCGAGGCCTTCATCAGCAGCAGCAGGTCGTTCGACCAGTTGCCCGTGAGCACCGAGTCGGCCTTCGACGCAGCGATCTTCGCGACGTAGGGCGCGAAGTCCTGCACCTTGTTGACGTCGTGCAGCGTCTTCTCGACCACCTGGTAGCCGCCCGCCGCCGCGTTGTCGGCGATGGCCTTCTCCATGTCCTGGCCCCAGGAGTAGTTCTGGTTGATCGAATAGACCTTGGTGCCCAGCGCATTGGCCTGCTTCATCGCGCTCACAAGCGCCTTGGTGCGCACCTGCGGATCGCCGCCGAAGCGGAAGTGGTGGAAGTTGCACTTCTCGCCGGTGAGCTCCAGCGCTTCGGCGCCGACATTGAGGTAGACCATCTCCTTGCCGGGATTGCGCAGGTTGTACTTGCGGATGTCTTCGGTGATCTGCCCGCCGATGGCCGACGAGGCGCCCTGCACGATGAGCTGCACGCCGTCCGCCGCGGCAGCCTTGAGCTTGTCGGCCGCGCCAGCGGGGCCGCCCTGGTTGTCGTACTCCAGAAGCTGCACCGGCTCGCCGTTCCAGCCGCCCGCGGCGTTGATCTGGTCGATGGCGTAGCGAACGGCCGCGCGATACGCCTGGCCCGACGAGGCCTGCGGACCCGAGAGCGTTTCGAGCACGCCGATCTTGACCGGTGCGGCCGATGCCGTCGATGCGGCGCCGCAAAGAAGACCCACCGCGGGAACGAGGGCGAAGGCGAGTGCGTTGAACTTGTGCATTGATGTCTCCATGCTTTTTATGAAAAGGAAATCGAAAGGGGATGCAGCGGTCGCGCCCGGAGCGCTCAGAGGTATTCCATGTTCCCGTCGACGCTGATCGCCTGGCCGGTCAGGTTGCGCGCCGCGGGCGAAGAGAGAAAAAGCGCCATGGCCGCCACGTCGTCCAGCGTGACCATGCGGCGCAGCGAGATCTTCTGCAGGTACTGCGCGCGCATCGCCTCCACCGACACGCCCGCGGTCGCCGCGCGCGCGCCGATCACGCTGTTCATGCGCTCGCCTTCCACCGTGCCCGGAAGGATCGCGTTGACGCGCACGCCGTGCGGGCCGAGCTCGATCGCCAGCGATTTCATGAGGCCCACGATGGCCCACTTGGTGGCGGCATACGGCGTGCGAAACGCATAGCCGAGCCGGCCCGCGACCGAGCTCATCGCAATGAGGCACGGGTTCTGCGCGGACTGCCGGAGCAAGGGCACGGCACGCTGGGCGAAATAGAACTGGCTGTTGAGGTTGACGGCCACCGTGCGTTCCCAGTCGCCGCGGCTCAGGTCCTGGATCGCGCCGGTCGGCCCGGCAATGCCGACGTTGCTGACCAGAACGTCGAGCCCGCCGAGCGCGCCCTGCACATCGTCGAAGACGAGGTCGACGTCGTCGGGCACCGAGGCATCCGCCATGCTCGAGGTGATCTCGGGCGCCTCGACGGCCAGGCGGTCGAGGGCGCCGCGGTCGATGTCGCACACATGCACGCGCGCGCCGGTTTCGCGGAAGGCGCGGGCAACGGCCGCGCCGATGCCGGAGCCGCCCGCGGTGACCAGCACGCGCAGGCCGGGCGCGGGCCGCAGTGAATCGATGATGCTCATGGGATGTGTCGTGATGTCTCGTGTGAACGGTTCGGCACGGCAAGTGTCCGGAAGCCCCTTGCCGAAACCTATGTGCGGCAGACACACATCCGACGCCCGTGCGATGTGATCCATGGCGCATGCGGCGCGCACCCACGCGAACTAGGGCTTGGGCCCATGCCCATGCGCGCGTCGTTCTGCTAGCCTTCGCGCCCTATGCCGGCACCGCCCCACGAACGAAAGCGAACGAACGGCCCGTCGCTGGGCCAGACAGGCGAAGAGATCGCACCCGAGCTCATCGGCCTCCTGCACCGGAACGCATCCGCGGAAGAGTTCGCCGCCTGCCTCGCGCATGTCGAGTCACTGCCCGATGCGCTGCAGCGCAAGCCCGGCTTGGTGGAACTGGTGCGCATGGCCATGGCGCTGCGCAACCGGCTCGAACTGCACGAGCAGCGCGAACGCGGCATGCTCGCGGTGATCGAATCCGCGCAGGACCTCTCGAGCCGCCTCGATCTCACGGGCCTGCTGAAAGCCATCGTGAGCCGCGCGCGCAAGCTGATGGGCGCGCACCTGTGCTGGCTCACGATCTACGACACGGCGAGCGGCGAGTTCCAGGTGGTCGTGGCCGACGGCGCCATCTCCGACCGCACCGGCAAGATGACCGCCGGCAGAAACCTGGGCGTGGCGGGTATCGTGATGTCCACGCGCCTGCCCTTCTTCACGCCCGACTACCTGCACGACAACCGCTTCGCGCACGACCCCGCGCTGGACGACACCTTCAGGGACGAAGGCGTCGCCGCGCTGGTCGGCGCGCCGCTCATGTGCGACGACAACGTGATCGGCCTGCTCTTCGTGGCCGACCGCTACCACCGCACGCACACGGCGCTGAACGTGTCGATCCTCTGCACGCTCGCCACGCACGCGGCCGTCGCCATCAACAACGCCAAGGCTTTTGCGGAAGCGAAGACGGCGCTGGACAACGCGGACCTCGCGCGCGCCGAACTCGAGCGGCATGCGCGCGATGTGCAGGAGGCGGCCGAGGCGCACGAGCAACTCACCTCGCTGCTCGCGAAGGGCGCGTCGCTCGGCGCGCTGTGCGAGTCGGTCGCGCAGCTTCTGAATGGCAGCGTGCTGGTGCTCGACGAAGCCAGCGAGGTGATCGGCCGCGCCACCGCACCGGGCTACACCGGCACGGCGGCCGATGCCTATGCGCCGCACGACGAGCACAGCGCCGCGCTGGCGCAGGCGCTGCGCGAGAGCCGCCAGGCCGGCCGCTCGGCGGTCGCCTACACACGCGGCGGCGAGCTTTGCCGCGCGATCGCGGTGATCGGCGGCAACGACGTGCTCGGCGCGGTGCTGCTCTTCCGGCACGAGGACCTGCGGGACATCTCGGTGCGCACCTTCGAACGGAGCTCGAGCGTCATCGGCGTCGTGCTGCTCTCGCAGGAGCGCGTGGAGGCGAGCAAGAGCCGCGATGTCTCGGCGCTGCTGCACACGCTCATCTCGCCGCGGCAGGACGAACCCGCCCTCACGCAGGACCGCGCCGAACGCTTCGGCCTCGACCTGTCGCAGCCGATCTCGCTGATGGTGGTCGAGATGGAGCAGCCGCGGCCGGGCTTCTGGGCGCGCCGCCTCAGGACCGGCGCACCGCTCTCGGACCTGGTGATGGACGAAGTCGACGGCGCGCTGGCCATCGTGTGCGGTGCGACGAAGGCGCAGGATGTCCTGGCGCAATTCACCGCATTCGCCAGCCGCGAGCTCGGCGATGCCTATCGGGGCGTGCTGTCGAGGCCGGTGAGAACGCCCGCGGAAATGCCGGCCCTGTATGCGACGCTGCGGCGCGCGCTCGCGGTGCTGGGCCGCCTGGGCATGCGCGGCCACATCGTCGGGCAGAACGAGATGGCGCTGTATTCGGTGCTCTTCGAGACGCACGACCAGGCGAGCCTGAACACCTTCCTGAATGCAGCCATCGGTGCCGTGATGGGTCATGACAGGAAGCGCGGCTCGGAACTCACGGCCACGCTGCTGGCGTATTTCGACAACAACCAGAACGCGAAGACGACCGCTGCGCGCATGGGCATCCACGTCAACACGGTGCGGCAGCGGCTTGCCAGCGTGGAAGAACTGCTGGGGCACTGGGGCAACGCGAGCCGGGCGCTGGAGATCCATGTGGCGCTGAGGCTCTGGAGCCTCGGCATGGCGGGCGACGCGCCGGCGCTCGAGGGCTGACCCGGCCGGGCCTGCGGGGCCCGACAGCGCAATCCAAGGAGAAATCACCACTCCGGTGCATCCGGACTGGCACGTCGCTTGCATAACCTGACCACTTGCTCTGATTAAGCGGTCAAACACACCATGCGCGTGCTCGTCGTCTACTGCCACCCGGTCGAAACCAGCTTCCATGCGGCCCTGCACCAGGAAGTGCTGAAGAACCTGCGCGCCGCCGGGCACGAGGTGGACGACTGCGACCTGTACGCCGAGGGCTTCGACCCGGTGCTCTCGCGCGAGGAGCGGCTCGGCTACCACGACGTGCCGGCCAACCAGCTGCCGCTCCGGCCGTATGTCGAGCGGCTGCAGTGGGCCGAGGGCATCGTGTTCTGCTTTCCGACCTGGTGCTTCGGACTGCCGGCGATGCTCAAGGGCTACTTCGACCGGCTCTTCATGCCGGGCGTCGCCTTCGACATCAGCGATCCCGCGAACGTGAAGCCGATGCTCACGCACATCCAGCGCATCAGCGCCGTGGTCACCTACGGCCGGCCGCGCTGGATGGCCTGGTACATGGGCGATCCGCCGCGCAAGATCGTCACGCGCTACATGAAGCGGCTCACCGGCCAACGCGCCAAGGTGGACTACCACGCCCACTACCACATGAACGTGGCGACCGAGCCCCAGCTCAAGCGCTTCATGGCGCGCGTGGGTCAAGCGATGGCGCGCTTCGCATGAACGCGCCCGTGTTGCTCGACAACGCGCGCCTGCCGCGCTGGCTGCTGCCGACGGACTGGCCGCAGCGCGATGGCGTTCCGGTGTTGGCGCGCGTTGCGCTCGACGCCGGGCGCGTGCAGTCGGTGCGCCCCGCCGACGACGCCGCGCCCTCTCCCCAAAGCTGGGACCTCGCCGGCACCCTCGTGCTGCCCGGCTTCGTCGACGCCCACACGCACCTGGACAAGGCCTTCACGCTCCCGCGCATGAAAGATGTGCAGCCGGGCCTGCTCGGCGCCATCGACGCGATGCTCGCCGACCGCGTGCACTGGAGCCCCGCCGACGTGCGCGAACGCGCCGCGCGCGGCCTGCAGTGGGCCTGGGAATGCGGCACCACGCATGTGCGCACGCACGTCGACTGGTGGGAGCCCGATGCGGTGCCACTGGCCTGGCCGGTGTTGGCCGAACTCGCAGAGGAATGGGCCGGCAAGGTGCGGCTGGAACAGGTGAGCCTGATCAAGTTGCCGCTGTTCGAAGACGCGGCGCAGGCGCTGCGCCTCGCGAAACAGGTGAAGGCCACGGGACCGCATGCGTTGCTCGGCGGCTTCGTGCATTCGACCAACTGGAGCGAGAACGCACTGCGCAACCTGCTGAACGCAGCGCAGGCCTGCGACCTCGACATCGACCTACATGTCGACGAAGAACTCAACGCCTCGGCGGTGGGCCTTCAGACCACCGCGCGCATCCTCCGCGAGATCGGCTTCGAAGGCCGCGTGGTCTGCGGCCATATCTGCGCGCTCTCGGTGCAGCCCGAGGCACAGGCCCTGGCCACGCTCGATGCGGTGGCGCGCGCGCCGATCACCGTGGTCTCGCTGCCCGCGACCAACCTGCTGCTGCAGGACGCGGTGACGGGCCGCACGCCGCGGCTGCGCGGCATCACGCTCGTGAAGGAAATACGCGAGCGCGGCATTCCACTGCTGTTCGCGAGCGACAACGTGCAGGACCCGTTCTGCCGGCTCGGCAGCTTCGACCCGGTCGAGGCGCTGGGCACGGCCGCGCTGGTCGCGCAGCTGGACGCCCCCTTCGACAACTGGTCGCAGGCGCTGTGCCGCGGCGACTGGCTGCAGCGCGCGCCCGCCACGACGGCGCCCACGCTGGTCGGTGCGAAAGCGGATCTCGTGCTCTTCACGCAGGCCGACCGCCACGGCTGGCCCTCGCGCACCGCCACCCGCGTGGTGCTGCGCGACGGCCATGTGACGCACGGCGACGCGACACCCTTCTTCCCCAAGTAAGCAAAGAACACGCAAGGATTCCCATGCTCCACGGCTACATCCCGCCCCACCGCTTCCTGCCCTACCTGAGCTGGACCGAAATCGCCGCGCTGCCCGACCGCGAGAACACCGTCATCGTGCTGCCCTGCGGCGCCATCGAGCAGCACGGCCCGCACCTGCCGTGCTCGGTCGACAGCGTGATCGCCTCGGGCGTGATGGGCCGGGCGCTCGAGAAGCTGCCCGCCGAGGTGCGCGCCTTCGCGCTGCCCACCATCACCTACGGCAAGTCGGAAGAGCACCTGCATTTCCCCGGCACGATGACGCTGACCGGCACCACGCTGCTTTCGACCGTGACCGAGATCGGGGAGTCGGTCTACCGCGCGGGTTTTCGCAAGCTCCTGTTCGCCAACGGCCACGGCGGCCAGCCGCAGGTGCTGGAGATGGCGGCGCGCGAGCTGCGGCTGCGGCACGGCGATTTCGTGATCGTGCCGCACGGCGTGTCGCGCCTGCCGAACGCATCGAGCAAGCAGATCAGCGAACAGGAAAAACGCCTGTCGATGCACGCCGGCCATTCCGAGACCGCGCTGATGCTCGCGCTCGCGCCCGACACGGTGCACATGGAGCGCGCGGCGGCCAACTTTCCGCCGCCCTTCCCGATCAAGCTGCTGTCGGCCGACGGCCGCCCCGCCTGCGCATGGACCGCGCGCGATTTCGGCCCGAGCGGCGTGATCGGCGATCCGACCAGCGCCACGCGCGAACAGGGCATCGAGATCCTGGAGACGCTCTCCGACAGCTGGGTGCAGGCGCTGACCGAGCTGCATGCGCTGCGCTGGGTGGTGCGCGAAGAGCCCACCTGGGAGCGCGGCCACCAGCAGGGTTTCATCCAGCAATCGTTCGTGCCGGCCTGAGGCGCGCTCCTTGCATCGGCTTCATTCTTTTTCATCCAGCCTTCGAGAGGTCCCCACCATGCGTTCCTTCGCTCTTTCCCTGGCCGGCGCCGCCGCGCTGTCGCTGTTCGCCGCGGTCGCACCCGCACATGCACAAGACAAGTTCACCTACATGACCAACTGGTACGCGCAGGCCGAGCACGGCGGCTTCTACCAGGCACTGGCGCAGGGCATCTACAAGAAGTACGGCCTGGACGTGACCATCAAGATGGGCGGCCCGCAGGTCAACATCACGCAGATGATGGCGGCCGGCCAGGCCGACTGCATCATGGGTTCGAGCGACATCCAGATGATGCAGGTGCGCGAAGGCGGCGTGCCGGTCGTCAACGTCGCGGCCTTCTTCCAGAAGGACCCGCAGGTGCTGATCGCGCACGACGACGTGAAGAAGTTCGAGGACCTGAAAGGCAAGACGCTCCTGATCGGCGCGCAGGCCAATCGCGGCTACTGGCCGTGGCTCAAGGCCAAGTTCGGCCTCGTCGACGAACAGACGCGCCCCTACACCTTCAACATCCAGCCCTTCGTGGCGGACAAGAACACCGCGCAGCAGGGCTACCTGACGTCGGAGCCCTACGCCATCCAGAAGGCCGGCGTGAAGAGCACCGTGCTGATGTTCAGCGACCACGGCTTCCCCGCGTACGCGACCACGGTGTCGTGCATGGAGAAGACGGTGAAGGACCGCAGCAAGCAGGTGGCTGCTTTCGTGAAGGCCTCGGCCGAGGGCTGGAAGAGCTACCTCGCCGACCCGGCGCCCGCCAATGCGCTCATCAAGAACGACAACCCCAACATGACCGACGACCAGCTGGCCTACAGCGTGGCCAAGCTCAAGGAGATGGGCATGGTCACCGGCGGCGACGCGGCCAAGCTGGGCATCGGCGTGATGACGGATGCGCGCTCGAAGGCGAGCTACGACTTTCTCGTGAGCGCGAAGCTGCTCGACCCGGCGAAGGTCGAACTGGCGAAGACCTACACGACGGAATTCGTGAAAGACGCCAAGGTCCTGCCCTGAATTTCGCCGCGCCATGAACCGCATCGAACCCCACACCCTCGCGCCACCGGTGGCGCCCGCCGTGCCCGCGGTGGAAGTGCTCTCGGCCGAGAAGACCTACCCCAACGGCACGCAGGCGCTGCTGCCGGTGGACCTGTCGATCGCCGAGGGCGAGTTCGTCACGCTGCTCGGCCCCTCGGGCTGCGGCAAGAGCACGCTGCTGAAGATGGTGGCGGGCATGCTGGAGCCGAGCGACGGGCGCCTCCTGGTGTGGCGCAAGCCCGTGAGCCAGTTGCACGACAGTGCGCGACGCATGTCGTTCGTGTTCCAGTCGCCCACGCTGATGCCGTGGGCGAGTGTGCAGACCAATGTGCGGCTGCCGCTGGATCTGGCCGGCGTGCCACGCAAGGAGGCCGATGCGCGGGTGATGGAATCGCTCGCGCTTGTGGGTCTCGAGAAATTCGCCGGCGCGCTGCCGCGCGCGCTGTCGGGTGGCATGCAGATGCGCGTGTCGATCGCGCGCGGGCTGGTCACGCAGCCCGACCTGCTCCTGATGGACGAGCCCTTCGGCGCGCTCGACGAGATCACGCGCCACAAGCTCGACGCCGACCTGCTGGAGCTCTGGCGCAAGAAGAAGCTCACGGTGATCTTCGTGACGCACTCGATCCACGAGGCGGTGTTCCTGTCGAGCCGCGTGGTGATGATGGCGGCGCGGCCGGGCCGCGTGGTGGAGCAGTTCCAGATCGACGAGCCCTATCCGCGCAGCGCCGACTTCATGGTGACGCCCGAATTCGCGAAATATGCAAAGCGCCTGCAGGACAGCCTGCTGCGCGCAAGCAATGCCGACGAGGAGCACGCGCGATGAAACAGCGCACTCCCCTCTTGAACCAACCGCGCGTGCAGCGCGTGCTGTACCCGGTGCTGATCGGCGTCGTGCTGGTCGCGCTGTGGCAGTGGATGGTGGTGGCGATGGAACTGCCGTCCTACCTCGTGCCCTCGCCGTATCTCATGATGCAGACGCTGGTGACCGACTGGGCGCCGCTGGGCAATGCGCTGTTGGTCACGCTCAAGATCACCGTGCTGTCGTTCGCGCTCGCGACGGTGGCAGGCGTGCTGATCTCGTTCCTCTTCGTGCAGAGCAAGCGCATCGAGACCGCGCTCTTTCCGTATGCGGTGCTCTTGCAGGTGACGCCCATCGTCGCGGTGGCGCCGCTGATCATCATCTGGGTGAAGAACCCGGTTGCGGCGATGACAGTGTGCGCGGCGCTGGTGGCGCTGTTCCCGATCATCAGCAACACGACGCTGGGGCTGCGCAGCATCGACCCCGACCTGCAGAGCTACTTCAAGCTGAACCGCGCGACGCGCTGGCAGCAATTGGTGCGCCTGCGCATCCCGAGCGCGCTGCCTTACTTCTTCGGCGGGCTTCGCATTTCGAGCGGTCTAGCGTTGATCGGCGCGGTCGTGGCGGAGTTCGTGGCCGGGACCGGCGGCTCGGGCGCGGGGCTGGCGTACCAGATCCTGCAGGCGGGCTTCCAGCTCAACATTCCGCGCATGTTCGCGGCCCTGTTGCTGATCTCGCTGACCGGCGTGGCGCTCTTCGTGCTGATGGCCTGGCTCACCAAGGTGGCGCTGGGCTCGTGGCATGCGAGCGAACTTTCCCAAGATTGAAATTGCTGACATCGACGACGACGACCATGAACGCTCCCGCCTCCTCCATCGAGCAGTTGCTGCTCGAACTGCCCGACCTCGACTGGATCACCGACGAAGGGCGCGTCACGCGGCTCTCGCAGGATTTCTCGTGGTTCAGCCCCGTGCTGAACCGCCAACTGAAAGACAAGCGCGCCGATGTGGTCGTGCGGCCGCGCAGCGAGGACGAGATTCGCGCCGTGGTGGGTGCGTGCGCGCGCCGCGGTGTGCCGATCGTCATTCGCGGCAGCGGTACCGGCAACTACGGGCAGACCACACCGCTCGCGGGTGGCGTGGTGCTCGACATGACGGGCTACAACGCCTGCCTCTGGGTGCAGCCCGGCGTGGCGCGCGCGCAGGCCGGCATACGGCTCGGCGAGTTGGAAAAACAGACGAAGCCCTCGGGACAGGAGATGCGCTGCGTGCCGTCCACCTACCGCAGCGCGACGCTCGGCGGACTTTTCGGCGGCGGCTTCGGCGGCGTGGGCTCGATCAACTACGGGCCGCTGGGCTCGCCGGGCAACGTGCTCGGCATCCGAGCGATGACGATCGAAGCGGAGCCGCAGGTGGTCGAGTTGCGCGGCGCCGAGGCGATGCGCATGCACCATCTGTGGGGCACCAACGGTCTTGTGCTGGAACTGGAGATTGCGCTGGCGCCCGCGCATCCGTGGCTGGAGACGCTGGTGACTTTCGACAGCTTCGAGAACGCGCTGCACTTCGCCGACAAGCTCGCGAACGGGCCGGGGATCGTGAAGCGGGAGATCGCGTTCTTCGCAGCGCCGATCTCCGATCACCTGGCGCAACTCTCGGCGCACCTACCCAAGGGCTGCCACACGGTGCTGTCGCTCGTCGCCGAATCGTGCGAACCGGCGCTGCTGCAACTGGCAGAAGCGCATGGCGGCACCGTGAGCTACCGCAAGACCGCGGCCGAGGTGCAGAAGAGCAACCGCACGCTGATGGAGTTCACCTGGAACCACACGACGCTGCATGCGCTCAAGGTCGACCCGACACTGACCTATCTGCAGAGCGGGTTCGTTCCCGGCAAGCATGTCGAACAGATCATCGAGATGGAACAGCTGCTGGGCGGCGAGGTGATGATGCACATCGAGTTCATCCGCAACGTGGCCGGGCTCATGACGTGCAGCGGACTTCAGCTGGTGCGCTTCAGCACCGAGGAGCGGCTCGCGGAAATCATCGACATCCATCGCGCGCACAACGTGCACATCAACAATCCGCACGTGAACATCGTGGAAGACGGCAAGGCCGGTGGGCCGCTGCCGGCCGAAGTGATCGCGGTGAAGAAGCGCTTCGATCCGATGGGCTTGTTGAACCCGGGCAAGCTGCGCGACTGGCCGGTGCAGCCAGCGGCCTGAAGCGGATTCAGCGCTGGCGGCGGCCCAGTGCGAAGGCGATGCCGACGATGGCGAGCATTGCGATCCACAGCGGCCACAAGCCGAATGGCGCCACCCAGCGCGCATAGGGCGTGAGCCCGGTGCGGCCTTCGACCGATGCTTCGAGCACGCCGCGCGTGAGGCGCGGCAGCTGGTGCGTCACGCGGCCTTCGGCGTCGATGACGACGGTGGCGCCGGTGTTCGTGGCGCGGACCATCGGCCGCGCGAATTCGAGCGAGCGCATGCGCGAGATGGACAGGTGCTCGTCGATAGCGACCGAATCGCCGAACCACGCGATGTTGCTCACGTTGAGCAGGATGGTCGGCGCGGTCGCCTCGTCGCGGAAATTCGCGCCGATCTCGTCGCCGAACAAATCTTCGTAGCAGATGTTCGGCGCGATGCGCTGGCCCTGCCAGACGAATGGCGCCTGTGCGAGGCCGCCGCGCTGGAAGTCGCCGAGCGGGATGTTCATCATCTGGATGAACCAGCGAAACCCCGGGGGAATGAATTCCCCGAAGGGCACGAGGTGATGCTTGCTGTACTGGTACGGCTGCACGGCGCCGGGCTGGAAGCCGAGCACCGCGTTGCTGTAGCCGGCGCGGCCGCCCAGCGGCAGGCCGACGATCGCCGCTTGCGTGCCGTTGCTGTAGCGCGCCTGGATCGCTTCGAGGTAACCGGCCGGCAACTGCTGCGGCAGCAGGGGCACGGCAGTTTCGGGGGTGACGACCAGCGAGGCCTTGGCGTCGCGCAATTGTTCGCCGTACCAGCGCAGGGCGGTTTCGATGCCGCCGCCGGGGATGAATTTCTCGTCCTGCGGGATGTTGCCTTGCAGGAGGGCGACCTGGAGGTTGCCGGTGCTGGCACCGCGCAATGACGGTGCGATGTGCGGGAATACGAACACGAGCGCGACGAGCACGAGTCCCGCGACGACGTCGGGCTTGCGAGCCAGCGTCCCCAGCACGAGGAGCGCCGTTGCGAGCGCCGCGACGGCGCCGATGCCGTAGACGCCGATCCACGGCGCCCACGCGGCGAGCGGACCTTCCACGTGCGCATAGCCGCCAGCGCCCCACGGAAAGCCCGTGAACCAGCTGCCGCGCACGAGCTCAGCGAGCGTCCAGAGCGCGGCGAAGACCAGCGCGCCAGTCACGCGCCCTTTAGGCCCGCGCACCACGAACCATGCGGCAGCCACGGCGTAATAGAGCCCCAGTGCGGCAGCGAGTGCCAGCACGGCGATGGCCGCCAACGGCGCCGGCAACCCGCCGTAGGTATGCATCGAAATGAAGAGCCACCAGAAGCTGCCGGTGAGCCAAGTCGTCGAGAAGAGCCAGGCGTGAAGCCCGGCGCGGCGCCAGCCGGCGCCCTCGGCGCGCAGGCTGCCAAGCAGCCAGACCAGCGCGCCCATCGAAAGAAGCTGCAGCCACCACAGCGGCTTTCCGCCGAGCGGCCAGGCGATCGACAGCGCCTGCGCGAGGCCAGCCAACCCGAACCCGAACAGCCGAAGCCAGGCCATCACGGGAGAAGCAGGCGAGATGCGCGCCGTCGCCGCCGCGGGCAACGGCATCAGTCGGCCGCGTCGCCGCCGCGCGCCGGCGACACCTTGAACCAGCGCACCGCGCCGCCCTTGGTGTGCAGCACCACGAAGTCGAAGCCGCCCATCGCATGGTGCTCGCCGCGCTTGGGCACATGGCCCATCTCGTGCGCGATGAGGCCGCCGATGGTGTCGAAGTCTTCGCTCAGCTGCTCTTCGTCGAAGGTGATGCCGAAGGCCTCGGCCACGCGCTCGATGGGCGTGTCGCCCGAGACGCGGTAGGTGTGGTCGGCAAGGCCGAAGATGTCGCCCTCGTCCTCGGCGATGTCGAATTCGTCCTCGATCTCGCCGACGATCTGCTCGAGCACGTCCTCGATGGTGATGAGGCCCGCCACACGGCCGAACTCGTCGATGACGATGGCCAGGTGGTTGCGGTTGCCGCGGAACTCGCGCAAGAGGTCGTTCAGGCCCTTGCTCTCGGGCACGAAGGTGGCCGGGCGCAGCAACGCGCGGATGTTCAGGCCCGGCGCGCGCTGCAGCTTGAGCAGGTCCTTCGCGAGCAGGATGCCGATGATGTTTTCTTTTTCGCCCTCGTACACCGGAAAGCGCGAGTGCGCGGTGTCGATGATGAGGTGCAGGAGCGCATCGAAGGGCGCATCGATGTTCACCAGGTCCATGCGCGGCGCGGCAACCATGACGTCGCCGGCGGTCATGTCGGCCATGCGCAGCACGCCTTCGAGCATCACGCGCGACTCGGCGCCGATCACCTCGTTGTCCTCGGCATCGGCCAGGGTTTCGATCAGCTCGTCGCGCGAGTCGGGACCGGGGTGGATGAATTCGGCAAGCTTCTGGAGGAAGCCGCGCTTGTCTTCCCGTTCTACGGGTGCGCGTTCAGGGTGAGGTTCGGCCACTGCGGGAGGGCGTAGTTGGGGAGGGGCAAGGATAACGGATTGCGTGTGACACGCTCTACCGTGCAGCCGGCATAGGCCGTTTCGAGGCCTTCCGGGCGGATCAGGGTGCGGATTTGCTGCGCGCGTCGCGCATGCCGCTGCGCACTTCCTGCAGGCTCGCGAGAAAAGCCCAGAACTGCTTGGCGCGGCTCTTGAGGGCGAAGTCGACCGCGGCGTAGTGCTCCAGCGAGATCTGGCTCATGCGGCTGTCGAACGTGGCCTCCGGCAGTTGCAGATGCGCTTCGGCTTCGGAGCCGCTGCGCACCACGGTCGCGCCGGCGTTGCGGGCGATCTTGAGCATGGCGGCGTTTTCGCTCAGCGCATGGATGAAGAGCATGCCCACGCCTTCGTTGCGGGCCACGACCACTGCCCGCTCGAAGAGGCGCGCACCGTAGCCGCGGCCGCGGGCATGCGCGGAGACCGAAACGCCGAATTCAGCGCAGTCGCTGTGCTGGTCGCCGGGCGCGAACGCCAGGTGCGACATCGCGATCAGTTCGAGGCGGCGGTTGTAGATGCCGAACAGCTCGTCGCGCTCGAAATCGAGGCTGTCGACGTAGCGCTGGACCTGCTCGTCGGCCGCGGCGTAACCGAAGCGCAGGTACCGGTCGTGGGGGGTGAGCGCCAGCAGGTGCTGCGCGATGCGCTCCCGTTCGCGCGGGCCGATCGAGCGGATCGGCACCATGACGGGCTGGGGCGAGGAGACAGCGCGTGGCTGGGTCTCAACCATCGGCGCCTTCAGGAAAGAGCCGAGGCCTAGAGACGCTTTGAGGAGGGTCTTGGCGGTAAGCATGGCTCGAATGTAAGGGTTTTCCCTTAATCAACAAGCCACCGAGGGCACTTCCAAGACACATTCGTGACCCATTACCAGAACGCGTGGCGCCCGAGCAACCACTTCGAGGTCAAACGGGGACGGCTGTTGTGGCTTTGACACGGTCCAGCACGAAGCTGGTCTTGCAGTCTTCCACGCTCGGGTGCTTGAGCAGGGTGTCCATGATGAAGCGGCTGTAGTGCGCCATGTCGGCCACCACGACGCGCAACAGGTAGTCCATGTCACCCGTGAGCGCGGCGCATTCGACCACCTCGGGCCAGGTCTGGACGCTGGCGCGGAACAGATCCATTGGGTTGCGCTTGTGGGTCTCGGTGTGCTTTTCAAGCCGCACGTTGAGGTAGGCCGTGAGGCCCAGGCCGATCACCTCGGGGCGCACGAGGGCGACGTAGCGGTCGATCACCTTGCTTTCTTCCAGGCGCTTGACCCGCCGCAACACGGCGCTGGGCGACAGGCTGACCTGCTCGGCGAGCTGGTCGTAGGTGGCGCGCCCATCTGCTTGCAGCGTGCGCAGAATGAGCCGATCAATCTTGTCGAGTGCTTCCATCAGTCCATTTTTGCAGTTTTACTGCGCATCCGCCACCCAACGCGCCCAACAACGCTGAAAACTTGAGCGGCATCCAACCTACATTGCAGCACTGGCGTTTTTCGCCTATCTCTTACCTATCGATCGATTCCCCACTTTCTGGAGACCGCACATGAGCCAAGCCGACGCACCCGCCTTCACGCCCTGGGAGAACCCCATGGGCACCGACGGCTTCGAATTCATCGAATACGCGGCACCGGACCCGGTTGCCATGGGCAAGGTGTTCGAGCGCATGGGCTTCACGGCCATTGCCAAGCACCGCCACAAGAACGTGCTGCTGTACCGCCAGGGCGATATCAACTTCATCCTGAATGCCGAACCCGATTCGTTCGCGCAGCGCTTCGCCCGCGAGCACGGCCCGAGCGTGTGCGCCATCGCCTTCCGCGTGCAGGACGCCAAGCAGGCCTACGAGCGCGCCACCTCGCTGGGCGCCTGGGGCTTTGCCGACAAGGCCGGCCCGGGCGAACTGAACATCCCCGCCATCAAGGGCGTGGGCGACAGCCTGATCTACCTGGTGGACCGCTGGCCCGGCAAGAACGGCGCGAAGCCGGGCGACATCGGCAACATCGGCTTCTACGACGTCGACTTCGAACCGTTGCCGGGCGTGTCCTCGCAGGACGGCCTGGCCACCAAGGGCAATGGCCTCACCTACGTCGACCACCTGACGCACAACGTGTACCGCGGCCGCATGGACGTGTGGGCCAACTTCTACGAAAAGCTCTTCAACTTCCGCGAAGTGAAGTACTTCGATATCGAGGGCCAGGTGACGGGCGTGAAGAGCAAGGCCATGACCAGCCCCTGCGGCAAGATCCGCATCCCGATCAACGAAGAGGGCAAGGAGCAGGCCGGCCAGATCCAGGAGTACCTGGACATGTACAAGGGCGAGGGCATCCAGCACATCGCGATGGGCTCGGACGACCTGTACGCCACCGTCGATGCGATGCGCGCCAAGGGCGTCGTGCTGCTCGACACCATCGACACGTACTACGAACTGGTCGACAAGCGCATTCCCGAGCACGGCGAGAGCGTGGCCGAGCTGAAGAAGCGAAAGATCCTGATCGACGGCAAGAAGGACGCGCTGCTGCTGCAGATCTTCAGCGAGAACCAGTTGGGCCCGATCTTCTTCGAGTTCATCCAGCGCAAGGGCGACGACGGTTTCGGCAACGGCAACTTCAAGGCGCTGTTCGAGAGCATCGAGCTCGACCAGATGCGCCGCGGCGTGCTGAGCGCCGCAAAATAAGGGCCCTTTCAACCGCCTTATGGCCCAGGAGCCCGTATGCGCAACAGCACGTCTTCGATCGGTTTGACTTTCATCGCGGCGGCTGCCGCCGTTCTCTCGGGTTGCGCGATGGCGCCGGCGGCAACGCCTGCGGCAACCTCGCACCTGGACGCGGTGCAGAAAGCCGCGGTGCTGCGCATCTGCACCCCGGGCGACTACAAGCCCTTCAGCTTCCAGAAGACCGATGCCTCGTTCGAAGGCATCGACGTCGACCTGATGACCGGCTTCAGCGCGAGCCTCGGCGCCAAGCCCGAGTGGGTCAAGACCACCTGGGCCAACCTGCTGCCCGACCTGGCCGCCGGCAAGTGCGACATCGCGGTGGGCGGCGTGTCGGTCACCACCGACCGGCAAAAGCGCGCCTTCTTCAGCACGCCCTACATGGTCAACGGCAAGACGCCGATCGCACGCTGCGCCGACGTGGCCAAGTACCAGAGCGTGGCGGCGATCGACCAGCCTTCGACGCGGGTCATCTTCAATCCGGGCGGCAGCAACGAACGCTTCGCCCGCGCCAATTTCAAACAGGCCAGGCTCACGCTGCACGGCGAGAACGTGACGATCTTCGACGAGATCCTCGCCAACCGCGCCGACGTGTTCGTGACCGAAGCGGCCGAGGCCATCACGCAGCAGAAGCTCAAACCGGGCCTGTGCGCGGTGAACCCCGACAAGCCGCTGCAGTACGGCGAAATGGCCTGGATGCTGCCGCGCGACGACGTGGCCTTCAAGTCGTACGTCGACCAGTGGCTGCACCTGCAGCAGGCCGGCGGCGACTTCCAGCGCACGATGGACCGCTGGCTCAAATAACCCGAGAGAGAAACAAGATTCCCCATGGATTCCCCTGCCGCCGCCGTCATTCCCGCCGTCTATGGCGCATCCGATCGTCCGCCGCGCGGCGACTACTCGCGCGGCGGCTCGGTGCAAGCCGACTACACCTGTCCGCAGGACTGGGCCAGCTACACGGCGGCCGACCACGACACCTACCGGCGGCTCTACGAGCGGCAGGCCGCGCAGTTGCCGGGCCTGGCCTGCGATGCGTTCATCAACGCGTTGCCATCGCTGGGCGTGAAAGACCGCATCCCGCACTTCGATGAAATCAACGAGCGGCTGCACAAGGCCACGGGCTGGGAAATCGTCGCGGTGCCGGGGCTCATTCCGGAGCTGCCCTTCTTCACGCTGCTCGCGAACCGCAAGTTCCCGGTGACCGACTGGATCCGCAAGCCCGAGGAGTTCAACTACATCGTCGAGCCCGATGTGTTCCACGATCTCTTCGGCCACGTGCCGATGCTGTTCGACCCGACCTTCGCCGACTACGTGCAGCGCTATGGCGCGGGCGGCATCAAGGCGCACGAACTGGGCGCCGGCGAAAAGCTCTCGCGGCTGTACTGGTACACAGTGGAGTTCGGCCTGATTCGCCAGCCCGACGGCCTGCGCGCCTATGGCGCCGGCATCCTGAGCTCGGTGGGCGAGCTCAAGCACGCCGTGCTCAGCGACGAGCCGCGCCGGCTGCCGCTCGATCTGCTGCGCGCCATGCGCACGCGCTACAAGATCGACACCTACCAGAGCAACTACTTCGTGATCGAAGACTTCGCGCAGCTCTTCGATCTCACGGCGCCGGACTTCACGCCGATCTACGAAGCGCTCGCAGTCGAGGCCGACATCGAGCCTGGCGTGCTGCTGCCAGGAGAAACAGGCAAGGCCTTATCGTGATGGATCTATCGCCTGCGTGACATCGTTCGCAGGAACCTAGGACAAGCCCGCTGGTGGCTGGGAGCACCTCGCTCCCACAATCCGCGCCAAAGGAGCTTGCATGCAGACATCCGCGCGACAAAACTATCCAGCCGGCGTGCCCGAGGAAATCAACCCCGAGCAATACCGGTCCCTGCCCCACATGTTCGAGGAGGCGTTCGGTCGCTACAAGGACCGGCCGTTCTCGGTTTGCATGGAGCGCTGGATGACTTACGGCGAGCTCGACGTGCTGTCGAAGGCGCTGGGCGCCTGGCTGCAGTCGAAGGGGCTCGAGCCGGGTGCGCGCGTGGCGATCATGCTGCCCAACATTCCGCAGTTCGCAGTCACCATGTGCGGCATCCTGCGCGCGGGCTACACCTGCGTGAACGTGAATCCGCTCTACACGGCGCGCGAACTGGAGCATCAGCTCAAGGACTCCGGCGCGACGGCGATCGTGATTCTCGAGAACTTCGCATCGACGCTCGAGCAGGTGATCGAGCGCACGCCAGTCAAGCATGTGGTCATGACCTCGATGGGCGACCTGCTCGGTGGTCTGTACGGCGCGTGGATCACGATTGCCGTGCGCCACCTGGCCAAGATGGTGCCGCCGTACAAGCTGCCGCTGAGCGACGGACGCACGGTCACGCCGTTCACGCAGGCCATCTCCGAAGGGCGTGGTCGCACGCTGGCGGCCGACCAGAGCACGCTCGACTCCATCGCCTTCCTTCAGTACACCGGCGGCACGACCGGCCTGTCGAAGGGCGCGGTGCTGACGCATCGGAACATCGTCGCGGCGACGCTGCAGGCCGAGGCCTGGTTCACCCCGGCGCTGTCGCGCGCCGGTGACCTCGCGAAGGTCAACAGCATCGCGGCGCTGCCGCTGTATCACATCTTCGCGCTGACGCTGTGCCTGCTGGTGATCCGCCAAGGCTCGCACATGACGCTGATTCCGAACCCGCGCGACTTCGACAAGTTCATCGCGGTGCTGAAGAAGCGGCCATTCCACATGCTGCCGGCGGTGAACACGCTGTTTAACGCGCTCCTGATGCATCCGCAGTTCAAGACGATCGATTTCTCGACGCTTTTTGTCTCGCAGGCCGGTGGCATGGCCGCGTCGGAAGGCACGGCGCGCAAGTGGTTCGAGGCGACCGGCTGCCCGATGATCGAAGGCTGGGGCATGAGCGAGACCTGCGCGATCGGCACCAACAACCCGGTGTCGAACACCAAGTTCACCGGCACCATCGGCCTGCCGCTGCCGAGCATCGAGATCGCGATCAAGGACGACGAGGGCAACTCGGTGCCGGTCGGGCAGTCGGGCGAACTCTGCATCAAGGGCCCCAATGTGATGACGGGCTACTACAACCAGCCCGCCGAGACCGCAGCCGCGTTCACCGCAGATGGCTTCATGCGGACCGGTGATATCGCCGTGATGCAGGAAGATGGCTACAGCCGCATCGTCGACCGCAAGAAGGACATGATCCTGGTGAGCGGCTTCAACGTGTTCCCGAACGAGCTGGAGAACGTGATTTCGCTGTGCCCGGGTGTCGTCGAATGTGCGGCGGTGGGCGTGCCTGACGAGAAGCAGGGCGAGGCGATCAAGGTCTTCGTGGTGCGCAGGGACCCGAATCTGACCGAGGACGCGGTGCTGCAGTATTGCAACGGGCAGCTCACTGGGTACAAACGGCCGAAGCACATCGAGTTTCGCGACTCGCTGCCGAAAACCAATGTGGGGAAGATCCTGCGGCGCGAGCTTCGCACCAGTGCGGGCGCCTGAGTGAGCAACGCGGCGGCGGGCGCTGGCTTGCCGGCGAATGTCGTTGTGTTCGAGCGGGGGTGGCTGTCGTCTAACAACATCCTGTTTGTCGGGGAGGACGAGACCGCGCTGGTCGACACCGGCTATGCCACGCATGCCGAGCAGACGTTGGCGCTGGTCGAGTCGGCACTGGGCTCCCGGCCGCTGGACCGCGTGCTGAATACGCATTTGCATAGCGACCATTGCGGCGGGAACGCCGCGTTGCAGCTGCGCTATCCAGCGCTTCGAACGGATATTCCCCCAGGGGAAGCGGCGTTGGTGGAGCGGTGGGACGAGCGCGGCCTGAGCTTTCTTGCAACGGGGCAGACTTGCCCTCGTTTTCGGTTCACAGGTTTACTGCAACCCGGAACCGAATGCCGGCTTGGCGACCGCGAATGGGAAGTTCACAGCGCGCCTGGCCACGATCCCCATTCGATCATCCTGTTCGATCCAGTTTCGCGAACGCTGATTTCTGCCGACGCGTTATGGGAGAACGGGTTTGGCATCGCATTTCCTGAGCTGGCGGGGGAGCCGTCTTTCGGCGAAATCGCCGCGACCTTGGACCGCATCGAGAAATTGGCACCGTTGCAGGTGATTCCTGGTCATGGCCGTGTGTTCAATGACGTCGACAGCGCATTGGCGACTGCACGCCGACGTCTAAGCGGGCTGCGGCGTGACCCGGCGAAGCACGCTCGACATGCGATCAAGGTGCTGATGAAGTTCAAGTTGCTGGAAATGCAGCACATCGCTCTCGAGGACTGGTCGATGTGGTTGCGAAGTACGCCGTATCTGGAGGCGATTCGTCTTCGCTTCTTTGCGGGTGAAGAGTTGGATCAATTGACCGGAGATATCTTGGCCGAGTTGATTGCCGCAGGTGCGGCTGAGAGGGATGCTGTGGGGATTCGAAATACCTGAATCCGGTCGCCTTGGAATAGCAAAAGCCCGGTGGAGCAATCCACCGGGCTTTTTCTTGGCCGCTGGTTTAGTCAAATATCAATTGCTCATCGATTCGATTTGGCGCTGCAATTAAATTGGTCGTACAAAGCAAAAAACCCCAGTCATTGCTGACTGGGGTTTTCTGGGCTGTAAGAGCCTGACGATGACCTACTTTCACACGGGAACCCGCACTATCATCGGCGCTGAGTCGTTTCACTGTCCTGTTCGGGATGGGAAGGAGTGGTACCAACTCGCTATGGTCATCAGGCATAAAGGGTTGCTTACCTGATCACGTGATCAGATAAACGAATTCATAGAGTTTGGAATCAGCACGCAACTGTCTTGCGCTTGCTTGAATGTATTTTGAATGCGTCAACTTGGCATAACACCTTGATCTGATGATCAAAATTATAGGGTCAAGCCGCACGAGCAATTAGTATCAGTTAGCTTAACGCATTACTGCGCTTCCACACCTGACCTATCAACGTCCTGGTCTTGAACGACTCTTTAGGGGGCTCAAGGCCCCGGCAGATCTCATCTTGAAACGAGTTTCCCGCTTAGATGCTTTCAGCGGTTATCTCTTCCACACTTAGCTACTCGGCAATGCCACTGGCGTGACAACCGATACACCAGAGGTGTGTCCACTCCGGTCCTCTCGTACTAGGAGCAGGCTTCCTCAAATCTGCAGCGCCCACGGAAGATAGGGACCAAACTGTCTCACGACGTTTTAAACCCAGCTCACGTACCTCTTTAAATGGCGAACAGCCATACCCTTGGGACCGGCTACAGCCCCAGGATGAGATGAGCCGACATCGAGGTGCCAAACACCGCCGTCGATATGAACTCTTGGGCGGTATCAGCCTGTTATCCCCAGAGTACCTTTTATCCGTTGAGCGATGGCCCTTCCATACAGAACCACCGGATCACTATGTCCTGCTTTCGCATCTGCTCGACTTGTCAGTCTCGCAGTTAAGCACGCTTATGCCATTGCACTATCGTCACGATGTCCGACCGTAACTAGCGTACCTTCGAACTCCTCCGTTACGCTTTGGGAGGAGACCGCCCCAGTCAAACTGCCTACCATGCACTGTCCCCGATCCAGATAATGGACCTAGGTTAGAACCTCAAACACACCAGGGTGGTATTTCAACGTTGGCTCCACAAGATCTAGCGACCCTGCTTCAAAGCCTCCCACCTATCCTACACAGATCTGTTCAAAGTCCAATACAAAGCTACAGTAAAGGTTCATGGGGTCTTTCCGTCTTTCCGCGGGGAGATTGCATCATCACAAACATTTCAACTTCGCTGAGTCTCAGGAGGAGACAGTGTGGCCATCGTTACGCCATTCGTGCAGGTCGGAACTTACCCGACAAGGAATTTCGCTACCTTAGGACCGTTATAGTTACGGCCGCCGTTTACTGGGACTTCAATCAAGAGCTTGCACCCCATCATTTAATCTTCCAGCACCGGGCAGGCGTCACACCCTATACGTCCACTTTCGTGTTTGCAGAGTGCTGTGTTTTTAATAAACAGTCGCAGCCACCGATTTTTTGCAACCCATTCATGCTTCGTTGTTCACTACACACTAATAGGGCACACCTTCTTCCGAAGTTACGGTGTCAATTTGCCGAGTTCCTTCTCCTGAGTTCTCTCAAGCGCCTTAGAATACTCATCTCGCGCACCAGTGTCGGTTTGCGGTACGGTCGTATATAGCTGAAGCTTAGTGGCTTTTCCTGGAACCTCGTTCAGTCACTTCACGGACAAGTCCGCTCGATCGTTGGCCTCGGTATATGTGCACCGGATTTGCCTAATGCACGCCTACATCCAACTAAACCAGAATAATCCAATAACTGGATGACCTATTAAGATCCGTCCCCACATCGCACTATATAACGGTACAGGAATATTGACCTGTTTCCCATCAGCTACGCATCTCTGCCTCGCCTTAGGGGCCGACTCACTCTACGCCGATGAACGTTGCGTAGAAAACCTTGCGCTTACGGCGAGGGGGCTTTTCACCCCCTTTAACGCTACTCATGTCAGCATTCGCACTTCTGATACCTCCAGCACGCTTTACAACGCACCTTCACAGGCTTACAGAACGCTCTCCTACCACTTGCAATAAATTGCAAATCCGCAGCTTCGGTAACTGGCTTAGCCCCGTTACATCTTCCGCGCAGGACGACTCGATCAGTGAGCTATTACGCTTTCTTTAAATGATGGCTGCTTCTAAGCCAACATCCTGACTGTTTTAGCCTTCCCACTTCGTTTCCCACTTAGCCAATTTTAGGGACCTTAGCTGGCGGTCTGGGTTGTTTCCCTCTTGAGTCCGGACGTTAGCACCCGGTGCTCTGTCTCCCAAGCTGTACTCATCGGTATTCGGAGTTTGCCTTGGTTTGGTAAGTCGCCATGACCCCCTAGCCAAAACAGTGCTCTACCCCCGATGGTAATACTTGAGGCACTACCTAAATAGTTTTCGGAGAGAACCAGCTATTTCCAAGTTTGTTTAGCCTTTCACCCCTATCCACAGCTCATCCGCTAGTTTTGCAACACTAGTCGGTTCGGACCTCCAGTACCTGTTACGGCACCTTCATCCTGGCCATGGATAGATCACTTGGTTTCGGGTCTACACCCAGCGACTGATCGCCCTATTCGGACTCGATTTCTCTACGGCTTCCCTATTCGGTTAACCTTGCCACTGAATGTAAGTCGCTGACCCATTATACAAAAGGTACGCAGTCACCCCTTACGAGGCTCCTACTTTTTGTAAGCACGCGGTTTCAGGATCTATTTCACTCCCCTCCCGGGGTTCTTTTCGCCTTTCCCTCACGGTACTAGTTCACTATCGGTCAATGATGAGTATTTAGCCTTGGAGGATGGTCCCCCCATATTCAGACAGGATTTCTCGTGTCCCGCCCTACTTGTCGTTAGCTCAGTACCACACAGGTCATTTCACGTACGGGGCTATCACCCGCTATGGCCAGTCTTTCCAAACTGTTCCGTTATGTCTTGTGCTATCACTAACAGGCTCTTCCGATTTCGCTCGCCACTACTTTCGGAATCTCGGTTGATGTCTTTTCCTCGAGCTACTGAGATGTTTCAGTTCACCCGGTTCGCCTCGCATGACTATGTATTCATCATGCGATACCTTTCGGTGGGTTTCCCCATTCGGAAATCTCCGGATCAAAGCTAATTTGCCAGCTCCCCGAAGCTTATCGCAGGCTATCACGTCCTTCGTCGCCTATCATTGCCAAGGCATCCACCACGTGCTCTTATTCACTTGACCCTATAACTTTGACGTTTCTTGCGAAACTACAAAATCATTTCAAGGAATATGTCAGGTCTCTCACCTGACGCGTTATGCCGTTACATTCAAAATTCGATTTGACTCGAAATTGAAGTTTCTTTTGACGCAATCAAAAATTCTATGTTGCTGATGGCACGGTCTGCACTAAACCTTTACGAATGTGCAGTTTCCATCAGCAACGCTGATTCGACTCTATGAATTTTTAAAGAACAGCCGATTGATCAAGAGATCTCGATCAACAACAAAGAAGCCTCATGCTCACGCACAAAGCCGCTTTGGTGTTGAATTTTAAGTATCGATTTATTGGTGGAGGATGACGGGATCGAACCGACGACCCCCTGCTTGCAAAGCAGGTGCTCTCCCAGCTGAGCTAATCCCCCAAAACTCTCACACGAGAAATCAGAAGATTTGGTGGGTCTAGTTGGGCTCGAACCAACGACCCCCGCCTTATCAAGACGGTGCTCTAACCAGCTGAGCTACAGACCCAATCGAGAATCAATAAAGATTTCGACTTCTTCCAACAACCGATAAGTGTGGGCGTTTAAATTAAATTGCTTGTTTCCAGAAAGGAGGTGATCCAGCCGCACCTTCCGATACGGCTACCTTGTTACGACTTCACCCCAGTCACGAACCCTGCCGTGGTAATCGCCCTCCTTGCGGTTAAGCTAACTACTTCTGGCAGAACCCGCTCCCATGGTGTGACGGGCGGTGTGTACAAGACCCGGGAACGTATTCACCGTGACATTCTGATCCACGATTACTAGCGATTCCGACTTCACGCAGTCGAGTTGCAGACTGCGATCCGGACTACGACTGGTTTTATGGGATTAGCTCCCCCTCGCGGGTTGGCAACCCTTTGTACCAGCCATTGTATGACGTGTGTAGCCCCACCTATAAGGGCCATGAGGACTTGACGTCATCCCCACCTTCCTCCGGTTTGTCACCGGCAGTCTCATTAGAGTGCCCAACTGAATGTAGCAACTAATGACAAGGGTTGCGCTCGTTGCGGGACTTAACCCAACATCTCACGACACGAGCTGACGACAGCCATGCAGCACCTGTGTTACGGTTCTCTTTCGAGCACTAAGCCATCTCTGGCGAATTCCGTACATGTCAAAGGTGGGTAAGGTTTTTCGCGTTGCATCGAATTAAACCACATCATCCACCGCTTGTGCGGGTCCCCGTCAATTCCTTTGAGTTTCAACCTTGCGGCCGTACTCCCCAGGCGGTCAACTTCACGCGTTAGCTTCGTTACTGAGTCAGTGAAGACCCAACAACCAGTTGACATCGTTTAGGGCGTGGACTACCAGGGTATCTAATCCTGTTTGCTCCCCACGCTTTCGTGCATGAGCGTCAGTACAGGTCCAGGGGATTGCCTTCGCCATCGGTGTTCCTCCGCATATCTACGCATTTCACTGCTACACGCGGAATTCCATCCCCCTCTACCGTACTCTAGCTATGCAGTCACAGATGCAGTTCCCAGGTTGAGCCCGGGGATTTCACAACTGTCTTACATAACCGCCTGCGCACGCTTTACGCCCAGTAATTCCGATTAACGCTTGCACCCTACGTATTACCGCGGCTGCTGGCACGTAGTTAGCCGGTGCTTATTCTTACGGTACCGTCATTAGCCCTCTTTATTAGAAAAGGCCGTTTCGTTCCGTACAAAAGCAGTTTACAACCCGAAGGCCTTCATCCTGCACGCGGCATGGCTGGATCAGGCTTTCGCCCATTGTCCAAAATTCCCCACTGCTGCCTCCCGTAGGAGTCTGGGCCGTGTCTCAGTCCCAGTGTGGCTGGTCGTCCTCTCAGACCAGCTACAGATCGAAGGCTTGGTGAGCCTTTACCTCACCAACTACCTAATCTGCCATCGGCCGCTCCATTCGCGCAAGGTCTTGCGATCCCCTGCTTTCATCCGTAGATCGTATGCGGTATTAGCACAGCTTTCGCTGCGTTATCCCCCACGATTGGGCACGTTCCGATGTATTACTCACCCGTTCGCCACTCGCCGCCAGGATTGCTCCCGCGCTGCCGTTCGACTTGCATGTGTAAGGCATGCCGCCAGCGTTCAATCTGAGCCAGGATCAAACTCTATAGTTCGATCTTGATTTTTGCGCCTGACCTCGCGGTCAAGCAAAACTCATAAAAAAAGAATTAAAGTGAACTTCACTTCTATCTCATGAGCGTTTTTAAGTCTTGCGACTTGTTCCGAAGAACTTACGCAATTACCTTCAAACGCCCACGCTTATCGGCTGTAAATTTTTAACGATCACCGAAGCAACTCATCGTTTACTTCGTCTTGCTTTGCTGCGATCAGCGAAGCCTTGTAGTCTATCACGGTTTTTACAGAACCGTCAAACTTTTTTCGCTTTCAACATCTTCTTATTTGCACCCCGCAACCTTCGCTGCGAGACGCTGAAGCTGTTTCAGCGGAGCCTTCGATTATGCACTGTTTTTTGCAATCCAGTCAACTTCGAAGAATCTTTTTCTCAGCCAACCCTCAGCAACCACCCCTTCCAGGGCAACCACCGAACAACACATCAATGCGTTGTCAGCCGAGCCCACGAGTATATGCCAAATCCATGGCCTCGCAAGACCTCGCTCAACAAAATCGACATCAGGACCTCTTCGTCCCGGGGCGGCGCTTCGCGCCGCCCCGGGACGAAGAGGAGGCTCCTCCGATAATCCCTGCCACATGGCACTCATCACACTCCTCGACGCCCAACTCGCGTTCGGTCACGTCCCGCTGCTCGATCATGCGGACTTCTCTCTTCTTGAATCGGAGCGCATTGGCCTGATCGGCCGAAATGGCGCGGGCAAGTCCTCGCTGCTCAAGATACTGGGCGGCCTGGAGAAAACCGACGACGGCACCCTGCAACTGCAGCAGAACCTGCGCGTTGCCTACGTCGCCCAGGAGCCTGTGCTCGATATGGATGCGGACGTATTCACCGCAGCCAGCCAGGGCCTGGGAAGCGTGATCGCCGTACGCGATCTCTATCTGTCAGGCGCCGAAGGCCTCGACCTCGACGCCCTCCAGTCCCAGATCGAAGCCTATGACGCCTGGAACTGGGAGCAGCGCGTCGAAGAGACGCTGCACCGCCTCCACCTCGACCGGAACGCCCGCGTCGGCTCCCTCTCCGGAGGCACCCGCAAGCGCGTGGCGCTGGCCCAGGCCCTGGTGGCCGCACCCGATGTCCTTCTATTAGATGAGCCCACCAACCACCTGGACCTCGACTCCATCGAATGGCTCGAACAGTTGCTGATCGACTTCAAGGGCAGCGTCGTCACCGTCACCCATGACCGCAGCTTCCTGAACCGCGTCGCCACCCGCATCATCGAACTCGACCGCGGCAAGCTGGGCTCCTACCCCGGCAATTTCGAGCAGTACCTATTACAGAAGGAAGAGCAGCTCGCCCAGGAAGCCGTCATCAGCGCGAAGGCCGACAAGCTCCTTGCGCAAGAAGAAATCTGGATCCGCAAGGGCGTCGAAGCCCGCCGCACCCGCAGCCAGAGCCGCATCACCCGCCTGCAGGAACTCCGTGCGAGCCGCACCGCCCGCCGCGAGGTGCAGGGCAGCGTCAACATGGACGTCGCCTCCGGCCAGTCGAGCGGCAAGATCGTGGCCGAACTCACCGAGGCGACCAAGTCCTTCGGCGAGAAGACCGTCATCCGCAATTTCAGCGGCACCATCCTGCGCGGCGACAAGGTCGGGCTGCTCGGCCCGAACGGCGCGGGCAAGACCACGCTGCTCAAGCTCATCCTCGGGGAGCTCGAACCCGACAGCGGCAAGATCCGCCGCGGCACCAACCTGCAGGTCGCATACTTCGACCAGATGCGCGACAAGCTCGACCTCGACGCCACGCTGGAAGACTTCATCAGCCCCGGCAGCGAGTGGATCGAGATCGGCTCGCAGAAGAAGCACGTCAAGAGCTATCTCTCCGACTTCCTGTTCTCCCCCGCCCGCGCCAACTCCCCCGTGCGCTCGCTCAGCGGCGGCGAGCGCAACCGCCTGCTGCTGGCGCGCCTCTTCGCCCGCCCTGCCAACGTGCTGGTGCTCGACGAGCCGACCAACGACCTGGACATCGACACGCTGGAGCTGCTCGAGAACCTGCTGCAGGACTACGACGGCACCGTGTTCCTCGTGAGCCATGACCGCACCTTCCTCGACAACGTGGTCACCAGCACCATCGCCTTCGAAGGCGACGGCCGCTGGCGCGAGTACGAGGGCAGCGTGCAGGATTGGCTGATCCAGTCCAAGCGCGCGCGCGAAATCGCCGCGCAGCGGCTCGCTGCGGCACCGCCGCCGCCTGTCGCCGCACCCGCCCCGGCGGCCGAGACGGCCCCCAAGGCAGCGACCGCGCCCCGCAAGAAGCTCTCATATAAGGAGCAGCGCGAACTCGAAGCCTTGCCCGTGCAGATCGAAGCCCTCGAAACCGAGCAGAAGCGCATCACCGAGATGCTGGAGCTCGACGGCGGCGCCATCTACGCCTCCGACGCCTCGCGCGCGGTCGAGCTCAGCGAACGCCACGCCCAGATCGACGAAGAGCTGCTCGCCGCCCTCGAGCGCCAGGAAGAGCTGGGCGCCGCGCGTTAGGCGAATCAGGCGCCGAAGCCCTCCCGGTTCGCGTCCGCCCGTCCCACGCCGGGCGGACGCCGACTAGGCTATATATGCGGCTACCCAATCCTCCGGGAATCGCCGCATGCCTTCACCCTTCACGTTCTTCGGCCGATATGCCGTGCTCATCGCGGCGTTGCTGCTGGGCGCCTGCGCCCAATTGCCGAAAGACGTCGACCGCCCCGTCTCGACCGCGCTCGCCTCGCCGAACGACACCGCGCTCGGCGCGCTGGTCCGCCAGCGCCGCCAAGCCGACAAAGCCCGTTTCGAGTCGGGCTTCCTGCTGCTGGGCGGCCCGCCCGCCGCGTACGGCAGCCGGCTTGCGTTGATCGAAGGCGCGCAGAAGACGCTCGATCTGCAGTACTACGCCATCCACGCCGACGCCAGCACCGGCCGTCTCGTGCGCGGCCTGCGAGCGGCGGCCGAACGCGGCGTGCGCGTGCGCATCCTGCTCGACGATTTCCACAGCACCGGCCGCGACGCGCTGGTGCTCGGCCTGGCTTTCGTGCCCAACATCGAGATGCGCCTGTTCAACCCGCTTGCGGGCGCGCGCGATTCCACTTTCAGCCGGCTCTTCAATTCGATCGGCGATGCTTCGCGCATCCAGCAGCGGATGCACAACAAGCTGTTCCTGGCCGACAACGTGCTCGGCGTCACCGGCGGACGCAACCTCGGCGACGCCTATTTCGGCAATGCGACCACCGGCAACTTCGTCGATCTCGACGTACTCGCGGCCGGCCCGATCGTGCAGGACCTCTCGCGCAGCTTCGACAGCTACTGGAACAACGAGCGCGCCTACCCCGTGCAGTCGCTGGTCTCGCGCGAAGAGTTCCAGGAGATGCGCGACCGCGCGCGGAAGGCCGACAAGGAACTGAGCGACGAAGCCGCAGCGGCGAAGAAGGACGATCCCGGCGCGCCCGAAAGCAAACCCGGGCCCGACGCCCCGCCCACCGCCGCCCAACGCGCCCGCGTCTGGGACGAGAAACCGTTGGACCTGCGCACCGCCACCTTCGTCTGGGCGCCGGCCGTGATGCTCGCCGACCAGCCCGGCAAGATCCCGGCCGACACCGGCCCCGGCGCCACGCGCGACCCGGGCCTCGTGGTAGGCCAGTCCGCCGATGCGGCGCGCGTCCCCAGAGCCTCCCGAACTCCGAACGCGCCGCAGCCCTCATCGCCCTCTCGCCGTACCGCATCGCTCGAAGCCGCATCGGACGCGGCCGCCAGCGGCGACACCGTGGTCGAGGGCCTGCTGCAGCTGATCGGCCAGGCACGCTCCGAACTCCTCATCATCTCGCCCTACTTCGTGCCCGGCCAGGACATGAAGCAGGCCTTTGCCGCGGCGCGCGTCCGCGGCGTGAAGATCCGCGTGCTGACCAACTCGCTGGCGTCGAACGACGCGCCGGTGGCGCATGTCGGCTACGCGCGGCACCGGGAAGAGCTTCTCAAGATGGGCGTCGAACTCTACGAGCTGCGAAGCGAGCAGACCACCTTCGGCACCGTCTTCGGCTCGGGCTCCTCGGGCGGCGGCGCTGGCGGCAGCAGTGCCACAGGCGAGTCGCGCGCGATGCTGCACTCCAAGGTGCTGGTGATGGATGGCCGGCTCCTGGTCGTCGGCTCGATGAACCTGGACCTGCGCTCCCAACTGCAGAACACCGAGATCGCACTGCTGATCCGCAGCGACGAACTCTCGCGCGTGGCCGGCGAACAGATCGAGCGCGGCATGCGCGAGCGCTCCTGGCATGTCGCGCAGGTGAACGGCGCGTTGGTGTGGCACGCGCCCGAAGGCAGCGGCCTCGCCGACACGACCACCGAACCCGATGCCAGCGCCACGCTGCGCCTGATGCTCAGGCTCTTCGGTCCGCTAGCGCCCGACCAGTTGCTGTAGCCGACCCGGTCAGTGCTTGTGCTGGTGGGTGCCACCGGCATCGGCGCCTTCGGGCGCGCCCACGGGCAGCGTCACGTCCAGCGCGGTCTTCACGCCCTTGGCGTCTTCGAACTTCAGGGTGAACGGCACGGTCGCGCCCTTGGCCAGCGCGCCCTTCAGGTCCATCATCATCACGTGATAGCCGCCGGGCTTGAGTTCGACGGTCTGGCCCGCGGGCAGGTCGAGGCCACCGGCGAGTTCGCGCATCTTCATGGTGTCGCCTTCCATCTTCATCTCGTGTACCTCGGCCACGCCGGCCGCGGGCGTCGAGATGCCGACCAGCTTCGCGCCGGTGGGCGCGGTGAGCTTCATGAAGGCGCCCGTGCCGCTCTGGCCCGGCACCGATTGACGCACCCAGCCGCCCTGCACATCGACCGTCGCCACGCCCTGTGCCACCACGTTGAGCTTCGCGGCCGGCGACTTGAGCCCCGCGGTCGAGTTGCCCGACGTCGGCACTTCGGCCCAGTCGGCGACGCCGACATCGCAGGTCTGCAGCACCTTGAACCACAGCGTGCCCGGCGTGCCCGGCACCTTGCCGCGCAGCACGAACTCGCTGCGCTCCTTGCCGGGCAGCGCGTCCTGCGGGGTTTCGGCGGTCCAGCGCACTTCGCCGTCGCCGGCGTTCTTCTGCACGTCGAGCTTCCAGCCCTTGCGCGCCTGGGCGTCGGTCAGCACGAAACCCTTGGGCAGGCGCACCGCCAGGCCGGTGGTGGCCGTGGCGCCTTCGCAGGCGTGGCCGACGCGGAAGGCGGCGTTGTAGTCGCTGCCGACGGTGGCGCTGCCCGGTGGCAGGGTGACGTGCGCCAGCGCGGCGGCCGCGCCGGCCAGCATGGCGCAGGCGGCCACGGTCTTGAGGATGAAGGCAGGGGTGTTCATGGCGTGTCCTCTGAAGGATGAATGAATGAATGAAAGCGTCACAGGTCGAACTTGAGTTCGGCCACGTAGGTGCGTTGCGGGTACGGGTGGAAGGCCCAGTACTTGTTGTTGTTCAGGTTGTCGATGCCGAAGGCCGCACTCCACTGCCGGTCGATCCGGTAGCGGATGCGCGCGTCGACCACGAAGAATTTCGAGAAGCCCATGTACGCGAAGCCGTTCGGGTCGCTGTTGTCGAGCGAGCCGAACTGCTTGCCGCTGTAGCGCATGCCGACGGTGTAGCTCCATTTGGCATCGGGCCGGTAGGTCGCGAGCAGCGAGGCGCGCACCTTGGGCACGCGCGGCTGCTCGCGGCCGACGCTCGCGGGGAAGCCGCTGTTGGCGGTGATCTTCGAGTTCGTCAGCGTGAGGCTGCCGCTCAGGTCGAATCCCTTCACGCCCACATCGACCGCGTTCAGCGCCACCTCGAGCCCGCGCGTGCGGATGGCATCGACGTTCTGCACCGTGCTCACCAGGTTGTTGAGCGCCTGGCTGTAGAGCGCGTCCTTCGTGTTCTCGAAGAAGAGCGTGGTGCGCAGCATGCCGTCCAGGCCCCAGCCCTTGAGGTCGCGTTCGGCGGTGAGCTCGGTGGTCCACGAGCGCTCGGGGCGCAGGTTCGGATTCGTGTTGACGATGCGGTTGCCGTCGATCGAGCCCTGGTAGAGCTCGCTCACCGTCGGCATGCGCACGGCGCGGCCGGTCGAGGCCTTGAAGAGCCAGTCGGGCGTGGCCTGCCAAGCAACGGCCGCCTTGGGCGAGTCGTAGCTGTTCTTGCGCGGCGTGAAGTCGAGCAACCGCGCCGCATTGCCGAGCTGGCCGCCGTAGGCCTCCCAGCGTTCGTGACGCAGGCCGAGCGTGGTCTTCCAGTCCTTGGCGAAACGCCAGGTGTCCTGCACGTAGAGCGACTGCAGCCGGGTGTTGCCGTTGAAGGCCGAGAACGGCGTGACGGGTGATCCGCTGATCCAGTCGAGCGTGTTGCCGACGCTGGTGCGAAGGCGCGCCGTGTCCTGCTGGAAGCCGAAGTCGACCACGTGCGCGCCCACGCCTTCGGCCGAGCCGGTGGGCCGCCAGGTGCCGGCCGCCTTGAAGGTGTTCCAGCCCGAGCCGCCCATGTCGGTGGTGCGGCCCGGGCCGCCGTTGAAGGCACCGGGCAGCGGGGTCGTCGGCGTGCGCGAGGTGTCGCTCGAATAGTCGAACAGGCTCGCCGCCACTTCCCAGTCGAACACGCCGCCGGTGTGGCTCTTCACCGAAAGGCCGTGCATGTAGTGGGTGAGCGCGGTCTCGGTCGGGGCCAGCACGGCGCTGGGCGCATCGAGGTTGTAGGTGCGTCCCGCGATGTTCACCCGCCCCGAATACACGGGCTGGCCGAACGCATTGCGCAGGTACGTATCGACGCCGCCGTGCGTCGTGTTGTTCCAGGCGCCCAGCGTGTAGGTGGCGCGGAGGGTGGGCGAGAAGTCGTAGGCCACCTTCAGCTTGGCCTGCTCCTGCGTGGTGTCGTAGATCGTGGAGCCGCCCACCAGCCACCACGGCTGGTTCGACGGATTCAGTCCGAGCACCGCACCGGTGACCGGCGTGCCCGCGTTGCCCACGGTGCTGGCGCTCAGAAGGCGGTTGCCGAACACCAGTGCCTGCCCCTTGCTGTGGGTGCGCGAGGCGCTGAGCCACCACGACCAGTCGCCGTTGCGGCTGCCGAGCGACAGGTCCAGCTGGTTGCCGGCGGGCGACGAATGGCTGCCGTACTGGTCGAAGTTCGAGGCGAAGCCGCTCAGCTTGACGTGCGCCTCCAGCTCTGTGGGCATGCGCGTCACGTAGTCGACGACAGCGCCCACCGAGTTGCCCGGGTACGCCGCCGAGAACGGCCCGTAGAGCACGTCGACCCGCTCGATTTCTTCGGGCGACACCATGCCCCAGCGCGGCGCATAGGTGGCGCCGTTGCCCAACGGGTTCGACAGCATGATGCCGTCCGCATAGACCATCGAGCGCGCACTGTTGCCCGTGCCCGAGGCGCGGGTGGCGAGCACCGCGTGATTGAAGTCGCCGATGTAGCGCTTGCGCACGACCAGGCTCGGCAGGTACTTGAGGGCGTCTTCCGCATCGGTCGCGTTGACAGTCTCGGCGATCTGCTCGCGCGTCACGCCCTCGATGGTGGTGGGAATCTGCGCTGGCAGCGAGGTCGGCTGGCCGCCGGTCACGGTGACGGTGC
The DNA here is from genome assembly GCF_000184745.1 of Variovorax paradoxus EPS. Lineage (NCBI taxonomy): Bacteria > Pseudomonadati > Pseudomonadota > Betaproteobacteria > Burkholderiales > Comamonadaceae > Variovorax > Variovorax paradoxus. Next base: position 5,908,519 of record NC_014931.1, read on the forward strand.
TCAGGGCGCGGCCGGTGCCGCCTTCAGGCGCATCGGCACCCGGTTGCTGCTGCGCCCACACCGGCGCGCTGAGGGGAAATGCCATGGCGATCGCCAAGGCGCGGGAATGCTTTTTCACTGGGAACCTGCTCCACGAACTTCAAGCCGGACAGGCCGCAGGCGCCCTCATCGATCGGGCGCACGCGGCTATGGGTTGGAAAGCGTCAGGAGCGGTTCGGAGGCCCGCGCGCCGGCAGCGGCGCAGCGGTGGCCGCGGCAAGGCGCGCGGCGGGAATCGGCTGGACCACGCGGCCCAGCGGGAGGGGAAGATCGAAAGAGGCGACGGCCAGGGCCGGCGGTGGTGCGCCGGTCAGCACGCACAGCGGGCAGTCCATGTGCGAGGCGCCCATTTCCTGCACGCCGTCCTCGGTGTGCACCACTACCTTGATGGAGCCGGCGCTGGAACACACCAGCTCCATGGCCTGCGGATGCACGAGCGGCGAGGCCACCGCCACGCCCAGCGACAGCATGAACCACAGCAGCACCCAACGGCCGACCTGGCCGATCTGGCCGAGGAAGCGGGGGTGGTGGGGGCGCTGCAGGTGCATGGCGGTCGCGATTATCTGCGCACTTTGCCCTTGGGCGCCGCCTTGGCCGGTGCCTTGGCGCCCTTGGAAGCCGGTGCGGCCTTCGAGGATTTCGCCCCCTTGGCTCCCTTGGCAGCGACCGCGCCCTTCTGGGCTTTCTGCCCCTTCTGTCCCTTCACGGCCTTGCCGCCACGCACGGCGCGCGGTGCCGGCTCGGGCGCCGACAGCGCCGGCATCGGCACCGCCGTCTGCGCCTGCGCGCTCGTGAGCACCGGTGTCACGGTGAAACCGCGCGTCGCCATCAGCGCCGGCAACCCCTGCGGGCCGATCATGTGCAGCGCGCCGACCGCGGCGAACACGCCCTTGCCGCTTGCATGCAGGCGCTCGATGCCGTTGGCCAGCCCCGGGTTGCGGTCGTCCAGCAGGCGCTTCATGAGCCGCTGCTCGGCGGGGGTGCGAAGGCAGTCGCACCAGTCGGCATAGCGGGCCAGCTTGTCGGCATCGCTGCGCGCCCAGACATCGGCCAGTTCCTTCATCTGTCCGCGCAACTGGCCCGACTCCAGCTCGTCGAGCGCCGCATCGACCTGCTCGGCCTCTTCCGCTTCGGAATCGCCGGTCAGCGCCTTGATCTGGTCGGCCGCGTTCTCCAGCGCGAAGATCGGCTTGTTGCCGTTGCGGGCGGACACCGCCATCGTCTCGTCGACGCCGAATTCCGGGTACAGCCCGTCGGCGCGCGCCACCAGGCCGGCGAGCGCCGACACCTGCAGGATCGGCTGCAGCTTGGCCGTGGCGCCCGGCGGCACGCAGGCCTCGGTGTTCTGGCGGTCCAGGCGCCGTGCGCGCTCGCCGCTGAGCATGCGAGAGAGCAGCGCCGGATCGGCCGGCTGGCCCATCACGCGGGTCGTGGCTTCGTCGCGCGAATCGATCTCCAGCGCGAGCGCATCGCTCTGCGCCAGCGCCTTCTGCACGGTGGGGCCGGGCCGCACCCATTCGGCGCGGCCGATGTGGATGGTTCCGTAGAGCCAGGAGGTACGCCCGTCGCGCTCGATGCGCCAGAGCACTCCGCGGTCGACGCCGTTGCGCACGCCCGGTCCGAGCTTGGCGAGGCTGGCGATGGCCGAAGGTGGGCAATCCGCCGCCTGTGCCGCGACCGCGAACACGCAGAGGACGCCCGCGACGACCTGGCGCGCCCGGCGCAGAGGTCCCGAAAAATCAGTGGTGCGCCTGAGCGCAGAGAGGATCCGGCGTATCCGCAAGGCCTGCTCCATGATGAAAGAAAGTCCGGCATTCTCACAGCACCGCTGCCCATAATCCGAAACCATGCAGCGCATCTTCCACCTTGCCTTTCACGTGCGCGACCTCGACGGTGCGCGCCGCTTCTACGGCGACGTCCTCGGTTGCGCCGAGGGCCGCAGCACCGACACCTGGGTCGATTTCGATTTCTTCGGCCACCAGATCTCGCTGCATCTGGGCGAGCCCTTCGCCACCGCGCGCACCGGCCGCGTCGGCGACGTGATGGTCCCGATGCCGCACTTCGGCCTCGCGCTGGCCCTGCCCGACTGGCAGGCACTGGCCGAACGGCTGGAAGCCGCGAACACCGATTTCGTGCTGAAGCCCCAGGTGCGCTTCGAGGGCCAGCCGGGCGAGCAGTGGACGATGTTCTTCTGCGATCCCTTCGGCAATCCGATCGAGGTCAAGGGCTTCCGCTCCCTGGCCACGATCTACGACAAGTAAAGCCGAAGCCACGTGGGATACACCTTCGCATCGGCCACCGTGTTGCTGCTGCTGATCACCGATCCGCTGGGCAATATCCCGATCTTTGCCAATGCGCTCAAGGGCGTGGCGCCCGAGCGGCGCACCTGGGTCATCATGCGCGAGGTACTGATCGCCTTTGCGCTGCTGCTGGTCTTCATGTTCGTGGGCGACGGCTTCCTGCGGGTGATGGGGCTGTCGGGCCTCTCGCTGCAGATCGCGGGCGGGGTGGTGATGTTCCTGATCGCTCTCCGCATGATCTTTCCGCCGGAGCACGGCGCCGTGCCCGTCGCGGCCCCGACCGAAGAGCCGCTGATCGTGCCGCTCGCCGTGCCCGCGCTGGCCGGCCCCTCGGCGCTGGCCACGGTCATGCTGCTGGTGTCGCAGGCGCCCGAGCGGCGCCTCGAATGGGTGGCCGCGCTCAGCGTCACCATGGCCGTGTGCGCCATCGTACTGGTGCTGGCCGAGCGCATCCAGCGGCTGGTCGGCGAGCGCCTTGTGCTTGCCTTCGAGCGGCTGATGGGCCTGATCCTGGTGGCCGTGTCGGTCGAGATGATGATCCGCGGCGTCAAGCTGCTGGCATCGGAAATGGGGAGGTAGCTGTCCACATGCCTTTCTTCGCAGAGCCCCATCTGACGGCACGGATCTTCCGGGTCACGCTGGCCACGCTGATTCCGCTGCCGCTTTTCTTCGGCGCGAGCGGCGCGCAGGCGGCGCAGGTCTGCGAACTCAACGGCCAGAGCGTGAGCCCTTCCAACGGCAGCACCACGGCCGGCAAGACCGGTCTCATGCGCTGCAAGGACGGCACCACCGGCGAAGTCCAGCGCGAGCAGCAGCTGCAGAACGGTGTCTTCATGGGCCTCGTGCGCTTCTACGAAAAGGGCAAGCTCGCGCGCGAACACACCACCAACGCCAAGGGCAACATGCAGGGCCGCGCCCGCGAGTTCTCGCCCGCTGGCCAGGTGCTGCGCGAGGCCGTGTACGACGACGGCCAGGAGCGCGGGCTGGTGCGCAGCTTCTACCCCGGTGGCCAGTTGCGGCGCGCCACCTTCTACCCCAACACCGGCGCCGGCCCCGAGCGCGCCGTCGTCGAATTCACCGAACGCGGCCAGATGTCGATGCTGCGCTGCGGCGAGGCGCCGGTGCTGGCGCCCGTGGCCGACGACGCCAAGCTGTGCGGCTTCACGAGCGGTGGCGCATCGCAGGTCGATCTGTTCGACGCGCGCGGCACGCTGCGTTCGCGGGTGTCGTACCTCGCGGGCAAGCGCGTGCGCAGCCAGGAGTTCTACGACAACGGCAAGCCCTCGACGCTCGACGAGACCACCGGCAACCAGCGCATCGAGCGCAGCTTTTCATCGGAAGGCGTCAAGCGCCGCGAGACCGTGTGGCTGCTGGCCGAGCGCAGCGCCATCCGGCAGCGCGAGCAGGAATTCTCCGAAAAAGGCACCGTGGTGCGCGACCAGCGCTGGACGCCCACGGGCGAGCCGCTGCGCGACGACAGCTTCTATCTCAACGGCCAGCCGCGCAGCAAGGCGGTGTACAGCGGCGCGGGCAACGCACGCACCGTCGAAGTCACCGAGTACTACGACAGCGGCCAGCGCGCCGCCCACGGCCGCTTTCTCGCGCCGAGCCGCAACCGGCAGTTGCCCATCGGCACGCACCAGCGTTTCAGCGAAAAGGGCACGCTGCTGGCCGAGTCGCACTTCGACCCCAAGGGACGCGTGACGCGCGAGCGTGCATGGGACGAGAACGGCGACTTGCAGCGCGACGACGAAGTCTTCGAAGACGGCTCCCGAAAAGCCTTCACCCAATAAACAGGCTCGCCCCCAGGCTTCGCGCACTTCGTGTCGCTTCTCCAACCCCCTACCGGGGGCAACACCAACGGCCCGGCAAAGCCGGTTCCGTGGTGTTCCCGAACAATCGGGGACCCAACCAGGAGCTGTTGCCGAATCAGTCCAGCTTGATGCCGGCCTGCTTGATGATCGGCCCCCAGCGCTTCGACTCCGCACGCGACAGCGCCGCGAACTGCGCCGGCGTGCCGGGCATCGCTTCCATCCCGAAATCGTCGAAGCGCTTCTGCACGGCGGGCGTGCCGAAGGCCTTGTTCAGGTCGCCGTTGAGCTTGCTCACTACCGCGGGCGGCAGGCCGGCCGGGCCGAGGATGCCCTGGAACGCGAACACCTCCGTGTTGGGCACGCCCACTTCGGCCAGCGTCGGCACGTTGGGCAGCGGCTTGCTGCGCGCGCCCGAGCCGATGGCGAGTACGCGCACCTTGTTGCTCTGCATGATCGGCAGGCCGGAGGCGAGGTCCAGGAACATGCAGGGCACCTGACCGCCCATCACGTCGGCCATCGCGGGCGCGGCGCCGCGGTAGGGGATGTGGGTGATGAAGGTGCCGGTGCGCACCTTGAACATTTCCATGGCCAGGTGGTGCGGCGAGCCGTTGCCGGGCGAGGCGTAGTTGACCTTGCCGGGGTTGGCCTTCACGTAGGCCAGGAACTCCTTGAAGTTCTTCGCCGGGAAGTCCGGATGCACCACCAGCGCGAGCGGAAACTTGCCGATGGCGCCGATGTAGGTGAAGTCCTTTTCAGGGCTGAACGGCAGCTTGCTGAACAGGTGCTCGTTGAAGGCCAGCACGGCGTTGTCGGCCGAGAGGATCGTGTAGCCGTCGGGCTTGCTCTTGGCGACGATGTCCGCGCCGATGTTGGTCGAGGCGCCGGGGCGGTTGTCCACCACGATCTGCTGGCCCAGCGTCTGGCGCATGGCTTCGGCCAGCACGCGCGCGATCACGTCGGTGCCGCCGCCCGCCGGGTACGGCACGACCCACTTGATGAGCTGCGCGGGGTACTCCTGCGCATGGGCAAAAGGCGAGGCGGCCACGGCGGCGCCGGATGCGAGCGTGGCGAGAAGGGTGCGGCGATCCATGGATCAGTCTCCTGGTTGTAATTGGGTTGCGGAAAGCGATGGTACGGGCAGCGCGCGCAGCGCATCGGCGAGCGCGGCACGGCAGCGCGCCTCGTCGCCGACCTGCTCGAACAGCAGCAGCGCGAGGCGTGCGAGGAACAGCGATTCGCGCTCGGCGCCCGCTTCGGTGATGGCGCGCGCGCACTCGGCGTAGAGGCGGTCGCGGGCGTCGGGATGGAGGAATGCGGTGTGGGTCATGCGGCGACGGGCTCCAGTGAAACGGCGGCGCGGGACAAAGCGCTCTGCAGAGCGCCGTGCGGCATGCGGTGCCAGCGCGCGGCCACGTGGCCGTCGGGGCGCAGCAGGTAGACAGCGCCGTCGCTCGCGCCGAGCGCTTCGAAAACGGCGGGGTTCGCGTGCGCATCGGCGCCGTCGATGCCCGGGGCGGCGATGGTGCGGATGGCGAAAGGCAAGGCGCCTTGCTGCGCCCGCGTCACATCCTCTTCGGGCAGTTGCGCGGCACTCGCAATCGGCCGCAAAGCCAGCAGCGTGAAGACCGGCGCGATCAGGTCGGTGAGATGGCCGCTTTCGAGTTGCTGCTCCGGCATCACCTCACCCGGCAGCGGACCTGCGGGCAGCGCATCGCCCTCGCTCGACAACGGCGATTCCGCATAGCGCACCGCCTGCGTCTGCCGCGGATTGATCAGTTGCGCGATGCCCCGGTGTTCCTCCGACAGCGACAGCGCCGCCTCGCGCAGCAGATCGAATCCGCGCGACGGCGGCGACATGAATTCCGTGCTGCGCATCGCGTTCTCGGCATTGACGTGGAAGGCTGCAATGCGCTCCTGCGAGTACGAATCCAGCAGCGCCGCATCCGACACGCCGCGCGCGACCAGCGCCAGCTTCCACGCGAGGTTGTCCGCATCGTCGAAGCCCGAGTTGAGCCCGCGCACGCCGAAGATCGGCATCGCATGCGCCGCGTTGCCCGCGAACACGACGCGGCCATGGCGGTAGCTCTCCAGCGTCATCGCGCCCGCGCGATATACGGACGTCCACACCGTCTTCCACGGCAGGTGCCCTTCGCCGATCGCATCGAGATGGCGCTGCACGAACTCGGCCACGGCCGCGGGCTGCAGCGCCTCTTCGGTGCTCTGGCCGGCGCGCAGCTGGTAGTCGATGCGCCAGATGTCGTCGGGCTGGCGGTGCATCAGCACGGTCGAGCCGGGATTCCACGGCGGATCGAACCATGCCCGGCGTTCGGTCGGGTGGTCGCTGTGCAGCTCGATGTCGATGATCACGTAGCGGCCTTCGTAGCCCGTGCCTTCGAGCGAGAGGCCGAGCGCCTTGCGCACGAAGCTCTGGCCGCCGTCGCAGGCGGCAAGCCATTGGCCCTGCAGGCGGTAGCTGCCCTCGGCGTTGCGCACGTCGAGCGTCACGCCGTCATCGTCCTGCGCGAGCCCCGTGAGCTCGGTGCCCCAGCGGATGTCGATGAGCCCCGGCGTCGCCTCGTTGCGGCGGAAGATTTCCTCCAGCAGGTAGTGCTCGGCGTAGTACTGCTCCAGGTTGATCATCGGCGGCAGTTTTTGCTGCGCGTCATGCGGCATCTCGAAGCGGAACACCTCGGCCGTCTTGTAGTAGCTGCGCCCGCCGGTCCACGGCAGGCCCTTGGCCATGAACGCCTGGCGCACGCCGAGCCGCTCCATGATTTCCAGGCTGCGCCGCGAGATGCAGGCCGCGCGGCTGCCGACGCACACCGTGTCGTCGGCTTCGAGGATCACGCAGCGCACGCCGTGGTTCGCGAGCCCCAGCGCAAGCGCCATGCCGACCGGCCCGCCGCCTGCGATCACGACCGGATGGCGGCCGGGTTCGATGCCACCCTGCTCCAACGGCGGCGTCCAGGCCTTGTAGCGCGTGTAGTCGAAGGCGCCGACCGACGGCGGCAGTTCGGTCGTGCTCAGGGTCGGCGGCACGGGGCCGCTCGCGGCATCGGCGGCGGCAACAACAACGGTGGGGTTCGTCATGCAACGGGATTGTCCCGATGCACAGCGGCTGCCAATGTCATAACTTCGTATGAAGTATTTACCCTCGATTCACCCGAACGCATGAGACGCTGGCGCATCCACCCCACCGACGCGGCCCTGGCCGCGGCCGTCGTCGGCGACGTGCTCTCCGGCGTGGGCACGCCGCATCTGGCCACGAGCTATCTACGGGCGATGCAGCGCGTGATGCCGGTCACCTTCTGCACCGTGTTCGCGGTGAGCAGCACGGGCCGCATCGAGGCGGTGTCGGCCGCCAGCAGCTACGGCAGCACGGCCGAGCGCACCACCGAGCGCTATGTGGAGCAGCGCTTCGACCTGCTCGACCCCAACATGGCCTGGCTCGCGGCCCGCAAGCTGCCGCAGCGCCCGCAGCTCTGGCTGGGCCATCAGCGCGCCGAAGAGGTGGCCGACCCGGCTTATCGCGCCGCCTGCTATGGCGACGTCGGCATCCGCGAACGGGCCTCGGTGCTGTTGCTGCTGCCGACCGGCCAGCGCGTGGCGGTGAGCTTCTACCGCAGCCTCGCGCAGCCGGAGTTCGATGCGACCGACTTCGCGCGGATCGAGGCGCATGCGACGCTGCTGGCCGACGCCACCGCGGCACATGGCCGCAGCGCAATGGCGGTGCGGGAGTCCGTGGTGCCTGCCCTCGCCTCGCGCCTCTTGACCTTGAGCCTGCGCGAGCGCGAAGTCATCGGCCACCTGATGGCGGGCAAGACCGCGAAGGAAGCGGCGCGCGAGCTTGGCGTCGAGCTGACCACCGTGCGCACCCACCAGTACCGGGCGTTCCGGCGGCTGGGCATCCGTTCGCAGAAGGAGCTGCTGCTGCGCGCCACGGCAGACGCGTAGCGCGCTTCCTTGCTCCCTCGCTCTCTCTGTCTCTCTGCTTACTTGGCGGCGTCCAGGCGCTTCTGCATGCGCGCCGAGCGGTCGGCCGACGGCGGATGCGAGCTCATGATCGAACTGCCGGTGGCGCCGCCGCTGAGCTTGGCCAGCTTGTCGAAGGCGGTGACCAGGCCCTTGCGCTCGAGCTTGCGCTCGGTCAGCAGGTCGAACGAATAGTTGTCGGCCGCGCTTTCGTTGGCTTGCGAGAACTGCGCATTGACGAACTTCTCGCCCAGGTCGCCGGCCTGCGACTGCGACAACTGCGCCGCGACTCCGCCGGCAGCGCCGGCCAGTCCACGCACGGCCGAGGCGGCGTAGGCGGTCTGCATGCGCGACTTCGAGTGGCCCAGTGCCACGTGGCCGATCTCGTGGCCGATCACGCCACGCAGTTCATCGTCGTTCATCAGGTCCATCAGGCCGCTGTAGACGCGGATGCAGCCGTTGGCCATGGCCCAGGCATTCACGTCCTTGGTCATGTAGACCTTGTAGTTGGCCGTCTTGCCGTTGACGGTGGTGGGCATCTGCTTGATGACCTGGGTAAGGCGCGTGGCGTAGCGGCTGCCGGCGGGCGCGATCTGGTTCTTCTGGTCCATGGCGGCGCACGACTGGTCGGACATCGTGCTGACCTCGGCGTCGCTCAGCGACATGGCCTTGAAGGCCGAACCGCCCGCCTGGGCGAGCGCGCCGGTATCGGCGTTCTTCATGGTTTCGCAACCGACAAGGGCGAAGGCCGCAACAGCGGCGGCAATAGGCAAATAACGCATGGAAATACTCCCGGTTTTTCTTGGTATGAATGGCGGCCGCGGAGCGCAGCCGCCGGACGCGCTGCCCCGCGCGCGGTGATGACGCGTCAGGGCAGCCGCTGGATCATAGCCATGGCAAAACGGTCCGAGCGGCACCGGCGAGCAGTGGCACGCGACGTACCGCCGCCCTGCCCTCAGTCTTCGGCCGCGTCCTCCGTCTGCGGCTTCACCAACGACACCGGCGCCTCCTTCGGCCGGCCATTCACCGACACGATCTCCTGATCGATCGCACCGAACAGCGAGCGCCCGTCCAGCCCCTTCATCTCGATGCGGATCGTGTCGCCGAACTTCATGAATTCGGTGACCGGCGCGCCGGTCTGGATGGTCTCGATGCAGCGCTTCTCGGCGATGCACGAATAGCCCTTGGGCCACTCCATCTGGCCGTCTTTCTTCTCGAGGCCCTTGTTGCTCACCGTGCCGCTGCCGACGATGCTGCCGGAACGCACGTTGCGGGTCTTGGCGATGTGGGCGATGAGCTGGCCGAAGTGGAATGTCATCTCCGGGCCGGCGTCGCACATGCCGACCTTGCGGCCGTTCCAGCTGCTTTGCAGCGCCAGGTGCACGCGGCCGTCCTGCCAGGCTTCGCCGATTTCGTCGAGCGTCACGGCCACGGGGCTGAAGGCGGTGGCGGGCTTGCTCTGGAAGAAGCCGAAGCCCTTGGCCAGCTCGGCCGGGATCAGGTTGCGCAGGCTCACGTCGTTGGCCAGCATCACGAGGCGGATGCCGTCGAGCGCCTGGTCGGGCGTGGCGCCCATCTTCACGTCGCCGGTGATGACGGCGATCTCGGCCTCGAAGTCGATGCCCATGTCCTCGCTGGGCACGACCACGTCGTCGACCGGACCGAGGAAGTCGTCGCTGCCGCCCTGGTACATCAGCGGATCGGTGTAAAAGCTCTCGGGCACTTCGGCGCCGCGGGCCTTGCGCACCAGCTCGACGTGGTTGATGTAGGCCGAGCCGTCGGCCCACTGGTAGGCGCGCGGCAGCGGCGCCATGCACATCGCGGGGTCGAACGGAAACGCGTGGCGCGCGCGGCCGGTGTTGACGGCGTCGTACAGGTCCTGCAGCTGCGGACTCATGAAGCCCCAGTCGTCCAGCACCTGCTGCAGCCGGCTCGCGATGCCGGTGGCGTAGTGGGCGAGCGTGAGGTCGCGCGAGACAACGACCAGTTGGCCGTCGCGCGAGCCGTCCTTCAGGGTGGCGAGTTTCATGATGCGGTGCGTGATGAAGGAGGCGGTGTGGACCCGAGGGGCCGGGCGCCGCTCCCACTAAACTGGTTGAACGGGCGGCAGTTTACCGAGGTGGTCTTCCTGAACCTCCTTGCAACCGCCCACTCCACACCTGATGTCGACGCTCGTCGCCCCCCCTTCGCGGTCTTTGCTGCCGGCCGGCCTGCCCGGGCGTCCGTCCTGGCGGGTGCTGATCGGGCTGACGCTGGTGGTCGCGCTGGTGCACCTGCTGATGCTCGGGGTCGCGCCGATGGCGGTCGGGCCGGAGCCTTCGCCGCTCGCGAACAAGTTCATCACCCGGACCATCGTGATCGCGCCGCCCGCGGCGGACAAGCCCGCGGCACCGGCCGCTGCCGCCGCGCCCGTCGAGGCCAAGCCGCCGCCTCCCGCCAAGCCCCGGCGCCCGCGGGCGCCGACGCCGCCCAAGCCGCAACCGAAGCCGTTTCCCGAACCGGACGCGTCGACGCAACCCGCCCCGGAAACGCCCGATCTGACGGCGCAGGCTGCTACCGATTCAGGAGCAACTTCGCCCGAAGCGCCCGCCAACGCACCGGCAGCCCCCGAACCCGCACCTGCCGCGGCTGCCGGCACTGGAAGCGGCACGCCGGGCGGCACAACGGCAGGCGGCAGCGAAGCCGCCGGCACCATCGCCGGCACCCAGGCGCTGCGGATTCCAGGCTCCGTCACGCTCGATTTCGAAGCCACGGGCCAGACCGGCGCCTCCCCGCAGCGCGGCGTGTTCGGCGAACTCGTCTGGCTGCAGGACGGCAGCCGCTACGACGGGCGGCTCACGCTCAAGGCGGTGTTCTTCACACTGTTGAACTGGCACAGCACCGGCAAGATCGGCCCCTCGGGCCTGGAGCCCGAGCGCTATTCGGAGAGCCGCAAGGCCGAGGTGGCCTCGCATTTCGTGCGCGACCAGGGGCAGATCGTGTTCAGCAACAACGCCCCGCCCGTGCCGCTGCAGCCCGGCGCACAGGACCGCATGAGCGTGATGATGCAGCTGGGCGGCCTGCTGGCGGCCAGCCCGGAGCGCTACCCGGCAGGCACCCGGATCTCGGTCCAGACCGTGGGTGTGCGCGACGGCGATGTCTGGGTCTTCGTGGTCGGCGACGAGGAAAAGCTGCAGCTTCCGGCCGGCGAATACACCGCGCGCAAGCTCACCCGCACGCCCCGCAAGGAATTCGACCGGAAACTGGAACTCTGGCTGGCGCCGAGGTACGGCTACCTGCCGGTCCGCATCAAGCAAACCGAGGCAAACGGCGACTTCGCTGACGCCCAATTGCGCAAACCCCTACCCGAGGCGCCCACCAATTGAGGCAAAAAGATTCACATGCCAAAACGTTCCGCGACAACGCTTCTTGAAACTGGCGCGTTGATTGCTATGTAAACACCATGAACGCCATCGACATCCTCACCGGTCCCGCCATGAACATGCTTTACGACTCGGAGTCCTTCGTCGTCGTGCACGTGCAGCCGAATGAAGGCGACGAGCCCGCGAAGCCCAATGTGCCGGTGCTGGAGCGCCACGGTTTCGAAATCGTGGACAAGCGCTCGGGCAAGGAGGTTTACCTCGACGGCTCCTGGGCCGAACTGTTCCAGCAGCAGATCGCCGCCTGGCAGCTCAACACCCCCACGCAGGAAGAGGTCGAGGACACCCTCGAGGGCTACGCCGAGCTGGCCCACACCCCTGTGCTGGTGCACTGAACGCCCGGCCACCCGCAGCAAGGAAAGCGCCCCCGCCGGGCGCTTTTTTCATGGGCGCGCGGTTTTGCTGCGCAGGTAGATCCACCGGAACATCGGCCCGACCAGCAGCAGCACCGCCACCAGCCGACACACCTGGAAGGCCGTCACCACCGGCACCCCGAGCTGCAGCACCTTGGCCGTGATCGCCATCTCGGCAATGCCGCCCGGCGAAGTGCTCAGCAACATCGTGGCCGGATGCAGCCCGGTCGCCCGCGCCAGCAACCACGCCACCCCGCCGCACAAGACCAGCATCGCGAAAGTGCCCAGTGCCACCGAGCCCAGCCAGCGCGGCGCCGTGTGCAGGAACTCCCGGCTGAAGCGCACGCCCAGGCTCACCACGATCACCAGCTGCGCAGCGTTCGACATCCACGTCGGCACCGCCGACAGCGACTGCCCGGCGATCGTGAACCCCATCGCCACCAGCAGCGGCCCGATGAACCACGGATTGGTGCGCCCAAGCGCCCGCATCACAAGACCGCCGATTCCGGTGGCCAGTGCGAGCAGCGCCAGCCCGCCCGCATTCACCTCGCGCACACCCGGCGGGTTGATCTCCAGGCCCTGCAGCCCGCTCCACTGCATCGCGAACGGGATCGTGACCGTCACTACCACCAGCCGCAGGCTGTGCGCCGCCGCCACGAGGTCGGTGCGGGCGCCGGCCGATTCGGCCAGCAGCGTCATCTCCGACGCGCCGCCGATGGCGCCGGCAAAGTAAGCAGTGGCTCTCATGGCGCGCTTCGGCACATGCGGCATCCGCGACGCATGCAGTCCGTACAGCCAGCGCCCGAAGCCCCAGCCGAGCAGCAGCGCCCATGCGATGGCCAGCGCAATCGCCCACCAGATGCCGGCCACCAGCCCCACCACATGCGGCGTGAAGTAGAGGCCGAGCGCGGTGCCGATGGTCCACTGCCCGGCGTTCCGCAGCGGCGTGGAACTGGCGGTCGGCGCACCCGCGATCGAGGCGAGCGACACCGCGAGCAGCGGGCCGATCATCCAGGGCAGCGGCGTGTGCAATGCGAGGCAAGCGCCCGCCGCGGCCAGTGCGAGCAGCAGCGTGGCCAGCACGCGAACGAGAAAGCGAAAAGGCACGGGGAACAGGGGAAAGGAGACAGGGAAAAGCGCAATTGGATGGCACGGCACGCATGCACCGCGCAGATAGTATGGCCCGATGCTTTTTCAACGCTGGCCCGCGCGGGCTCCACGTTTCCTGATCCCGCTCCTGGTCGCAGCCGCCCTCGCGGCGTGCTCCCCGTCCCGCCTCTTTCCGCCCGGTCCCGATGCGCCCGTCGCGAAGCGCGTCTCTGCGTTGCTGCCGGTCGATGCCCTGCTGCTCGGCGAGCAACACGATGCGCCCGAGCACCACGCGATCGAGCGCGAAACCGTCGAGGCGCTGGCCGCGCGCAATCAACTCGCCGCGCTCGCGCTCGAAATGGCCGAGGAAGGCCGCAGCACCGCGCAACTCGCGCCCACCGCAAGCGAGGCCCAAGTGCAGACCGCCTTGGGCTGGAGCGTCAAGGCCTGGCCCTGGACCAACTACGGCCCGGCGGTGATGGCAGCCGTGCGCGCCGGCGTGCCGGTGGTTGGCGCCAACCTGCCGCGCGTGCGCATGAAGGACGCGATGGCCGATGTGTCGCTCGACGTGCAGCTCAACGGCGAGGCCTACACCGCGCAGCAGGACGCCGTGCGCGAAGGCCACTGCAAGCTGCTGCCCGAGTCGCAGATCATCCCGATGACGCGCATCCAGGTGGGCCGCGACCGCGCGATGGCCCAGACGATCGTGAAATCCAGGCAGCCGGGCAAGACCGTGCTGCTGATCGCCGGCGCCGGCCACACGGTGCGCACGCTCGGCGTGCCGCAGCACCTGCCCGACGACGTCAAGGTGACCTCGGTGCGGTTGCTGGCCTCGGCGACGAACACCGTCGAAGCGGGCGATTACGACAAGACCTGGCTGACGCCGCCGCTGCCCGAGAAGGATTACTGCGCCGAGTTGCGCCGCCCCGCCAAGGCGCCAGCGGCCCCCTGAACGAAAGCGCGGCCCGTTCTGCCGTAGGCTGACACGATGGCGGTCTGGCTGACCTTGTCGGTGCTCGACTGGAACTGCCACGCATCGTTCTCACGGACGTTATTCGCGAAGGCCGCCGATATAGTGGTGCCGGCCACGGGCCGGCGCACCGCGCCGATTCAAACAACGAGGGGGAACTGCATGGTCTTCACGCGCGCACAAGGTGTCGTCGCCCGATGGGCCGCCGCCGGTCTCCTGGCACTGTCGGCGTCACACGCCGTCGCCAAGGAGAGCATCGTCGACCTTCCGACACGACCGGGCATCACGCAGCGCATGCTGTATGTCGAACCGGACATCAAGCCGCGCGCTGCTGCCGTGCTGATTGCGGGAGGCCACGGGTCGTTGAAGTTCTTTCCGAACGGCAGCATGGGCTGGGGCGACCAGGGCTTTCTCGTTCGCACGCGCGGCCTCTTTGCGCAGCGGGGCATTGCCGTCGTGGTGATCGATGCGCCCTTGGACAAGCGCTCGGGGCTCGGCGGTTTTCGCGACAGCGCCGAGCACGCCGCCGACATCGGCGCCACCGTCAAGTGGCTCCGGGAGCAGACTGGCGTGCCAGTCTGGCTCATCGGCCACAGCCGCGGAACGGAGTCGGCGGTTTCCGCCGCCTTGAAGCTGGGCGCAGCGCCCGCGGGACCCGACGGACTGGTACTCGCCTCCCCCATCTCCAGCGATTCCACCTTCACGCCAGGCAAAGCGGTGACGCACCTCCCGCTGGAAGACATCCGCGTCCCGGTACTGGTGCTGCAGCACGAAGAAGATGCCTGCTCGGTCACCGCGCCGCGCGACCTGCCGCTCGTCGTCGACCGGCTCACGAGTGCGCCGCGCAAGTCGGAGGTCAAACTGAGCGGCGGCAAACCGGTCGGGGACCTTTGCGGCCATCAGGCAACGCATGGCTTCGGTGGGCTGGATCAACCCGCGGTGCAGGCGATTGCCGACTTCGTGGGCTCGTAGCGGGCTGTGCACCGACCCATCCTTGCGAAAACCATGCGGCAAGACAAGGCAACAGGCGTTTTCATGCGCGCACGCATCGCTTTTCTCTTCGTGTCGCTGTTGAACCTGCTTTCGCCGTTGGCCCACGCACGCACGCCGGTCCGATGGCTCGGCGAGTCTTTGCCCACGGCGGCAGACCAACGCGCCATCGCGCGCATCGGCAAGCTCCCAGTGCTCGCCAACCTGTTCGGCCGCTGTGAGTACCAGACCTTGGTCTGGAAGAGCACAGCGCAAGGCGGCGAGCCCATCTACTTCATCTTCTGCGATCAACAAGCCGTTGCTTTCAACGCCCAAGGGGAGTCGATGATCGAGCAGTACATCCCTCTTGGCAGGGGATGCGATCCCGACAGCGCGGCATGCCAGTGGCAGATAGAGGCACTGCCCAGCGTTCGCGCCAACGCCTCGGACTTGCGGATACGCAGCCCTCAGGGATGCGCAGAATTGTCCTGGCGCATCGAGGGCCCGCGCATGTGGGCGGCAGCCACGGATTGCCGGGAGCCCGTGAGCGCGTTGGTGTCGCGCAAGGCCGACTGCGTGAGTAAGGCCGGCAGCTGGGAGATGCGTGGCTTGTCCAAGATGGCCCAATGCGTCACGCCGACCACCGACGGCGACAAGATCTGCATGGGCGACTGGGACTGCCAGAACAACTGCGAGAAACCGCCCCAGGCCCTTTCCTCCACCCCGGGCCGCTGCGCCGCGACGACGAGATCGGCCGGCTGCTACGAGAAGCAGCCCAACGTCCGCATCTGCGAATAAAGCGCCGGCCCGCCTCGCGTCAGGCGTGCTTCTTGATCGAATCCGCCAGCGTGTTCACCAGCGTGTCGATGTGCGACTTCTCCACGATGTAGGGCGGCGCCATCACCAGCACGTCGCCCGCGGGCCGCACCAGCGCGCCCTTGTGGAAGCAGTCCAGGAAGATGTCGAAGGCGCGCTTGCCCGGCTTGCCCGCGATGGGCGCGAGCTCCACCGCCGCGGCGAGACCGAGGCTGCGGATGCTGATCACGTTGGGCAGGCCCTTGAAGGCGCTGTGGAACGCATCGCCCAGCACCTTGCCCATTTCGCCGGCGCGGGCGAAGAGGTTTTCTTCCTTGAAGAGATCGAGCGTGGCGATGGCCGCGGCGCACGCAACCGGGTGGCCCGAGTAGGTGTAGCCGTGGAAGAACTCGACCACGTGCTCGGGCGCGTCGGTCGACATCATCGCGTCGTAGAGCTTGTCGCGGCAGATCACGCCGCCCAGCGGAATCACGCCGTTGGTCACGCACTTGGCGAAGTTCAGCATGTCGGGCACGACGCCGAAATAGTCCGACGCGAAGTTGGTGCCCATGCGGCCGAAGCCGGTGATGACCTCGTCGAAGATCAGCAGGATGCCGTGTTTGTCGCAGATCTCGCGCAGGCGCTTGAGGTAGCCCTTGGGCGGCAGGTACCAGCCGGCTGACCCCGCCACCGGCTCCACGATGATCGCGGCGATGTTGCTCGGGTCATGCAGCGGAAGGATGCGCGTCTCGAGCTCGACCAGCGGGTCTTCGGCCCACACCGGCTCCTCGTTGTGGATGTAGGCGTGGTTCACCGGATCGTGGATGAAGCGCATGTGGTCCACGCGCGGCAGGAAGGCCGAGCCGAACACCTTGCGGTTGCCCGGAATGCCGCCCACCGACATGCCGCCGAAGCCCACGCCGTGGTAGCCCTTCTCGCGGCCGATGAACACGTTGCGGTGGCCCTCGCCGCGTGCGCGGTGGTAGGCCAGTGCGACCTTCATCGAGGTATCGGCGGCTTCAGAACCTGAGTTGCAGAACAGCACCTTGTTGAGATCGCCCGGGGCGAGCGCGGCGATCATCTCGGCCGCGCGGAAGGCCTTGTCGTTGCTGACCTGGAAGGCGGTGGCGTAGTCGAGGGTGTCGAGCTGCGTCTTGATGGCCTCGTTGATGGGCTTGCGGTTATGGCCCGCGCCCACGCACCAGAGGGAGGAGACGCCATCGATCACCTTCTTGCCGTCGTGCGTGGTGAATTCCATGCCGTCGGCCGCCACGAAGACGCGCGGGTCTTTCTGGAAATGGCGGTTGGGGGTGAAGGGCAGCCACTGGTTGCCCATGTTGAAGTCCTGGTAGGCCATGTCTCGCTCCTGCGGTTATCTGTCGAGGGAAAATCGCGATTCTGGCACCCCTGCGACAATTGCGCCCCTCATGACGACCCCAACGCCCCCCGTGTCCGCCACGCCCGCCTACATCCTCAATCTCTCGTGCCCCGACCGCACGGGCATCGTGCATGCCGTCTCGGGCTTCCTGCTCGAGCGGGGCGCCAACATCGAAGAGGCCGCCCAGTACAACGACCACGGCACGGGCCTGTTCTTCATGCGCGTGCGCTTCGCCTGCAGCGACCACAGCGAAGCCGCATTGCGCGAGGAACTCAAGACCTTCGCCGCCGGCTTCGGCATGAACCTGCAGCTGCACGCCGCCGCCGAGCCGATGAAGACGGTGATCCTGGTCAGCAAGGAAGGCCACTGCCTCAACGACCTCTTGTTCCGCTGGAAAAGCGGCCTGCTGTCCATCGACGTGCGCGCGATCATCTCGAACCACCGCGATTTCTACCAGCTGGCCGCGAGCTACAACGTGCCGTTCCACCACATCCCGGTGACGGCCGCGACCAAGCCGCAAGCCGAGGCGAAGCAGCTGGAAATCATCGAGGCCGAAGGCGCCGAACTCGTGGTGCTCGCACGCTACATGCAGGTGCTCAGCAACGACCTGTGCAAGAGCCTGGCGGGCCGCGCGATCAACATCCATCACTCGTTCCTGCCGAGCTTCAAGGGTGCCAAGCCCTATTACCAGGCGCACGACCGCGGCGTGAAGCTGATCGGCGCCACCGCCCACTACGTGACGGCCGACCTCGACGAAGGCCCGATCATCGAGCAGGACGTGGCCCGCGCCGACCACACCGACACCGTCGAAGACCTCACGGCCCGCGGCCGCGACACCGAGAGCCAGGTGCTGGCCCGCGCGGTGAAATGGCACAGCGAGCACCGCGTGCTGTTGAACGGGCACCGGACGGTCGTGTTCCGCTGAAAACCCGCGGCATCCGCCGCTGCAGGCGGGTGTAGCATCCGGCGCCAAAAGAGGAGAAGGCGCAATGCGACGTTGGTTCGGTGGGTTTCTGCTGGCTGTTCTTTCAGCCTGCCTGTTCGGATGTTCGGCCACCGGGCCGCGTTTCTCGGAGCTTTCGCAAAGCCTCCCCTCGCTCGGCGAGAACGAGGGGCGCATCTACTTCTATCGCGACTCGATCGTGGGCATGGCGGTACAGCCCGAGGTCTCGGTCAACGGCCAGGTCGTCGGCAAGTCGCAGCCCAACAGCTTCTTCTTCATCGACAGGCCGGCCGGCACCTACCGGGCCACCGCCCAGACCGAGGCCGAGGGCAGCATCGACATCGTGCTGCGGCCCAAGCAGACCGCCTACGTGCGAATGAGCATCGGCATCGGCTTTCTCGTCGGCCGCCCAGCGTTCGCGCGGGTCGGCGAAACGGAAGGCCGCAGCGCATTGCCACCGCTGGCCTACGGCGGCACGGAGCCGGCCTCGGCCAAGGCGGCGAGCACGACGCCGGTTGCACCACCGCTCCCCGCAACGCCAACGCCCCCCGCCCCGACGCCAACCGCGACACCCGTCCGGCAAGCAGCAGTCACGCCGAATGCGCCAGCGCCAGCAAGCGTTGCCACCATCCAGCCGATGGCCGCACCCAGCCCGCCACCCGTACCTGCGACCTCCGAGGCCACGCCTTTCGCCAGGACGCCCGTCAACGATCTCCGACTGCTCCTGCAGCCCGCCCGATGAGACATCTGCTCGCCCCCTTTGCGCTGACCCTGGCTGTCTCGCTTCCCGCATCGGCCCAGACCCCGCTTGCACCCGATGCGCTCTTCGCGCGGGTGTCCCCTTCCGTCTGGGTGGTGCAGGCTAGCGATGCGCAAGGCAAGACCCTCGCCACCGGCAGCGCTGTAGCCACCGGACCGGGCACGGCCGTCACGAGCTGCCAGTTGCTCGCGAAAGCCAGTTCGGTAGCGCTGAAGCGCGACAACGTGAGCTACGGCGCGACGCTGGAATTTCCGGATGTCGAACGCGATCTGTGCCAGTTGCGCATCGCCAACTTCACGCCGCCAACCCCGGCGATTGCACCGGCAACGGCCTTGCAGGTCGGCATGCCGCTCTACATCGTCGGAGCGCCGAGAGGCAAGGAACTCACGCTCGGCATTGGCATGCTCGCCGGCATGCGGCGCAGCGGCGCAGGCGAACTCGAAGCGCTGCAACTCGCATCGCCCCCCGAGGCGGGGCTTGGCGGCGCCGGACTGTTCGACGCGCAGGGACGGCTGGTGGGCTTGCTGGGCACGACACCCATGGCCAATCTTGCGATGCCCTCTGCATGGATCGCCGAACTGCCGGCGCGCGGCCGCGTGGCCGTCGAACGCCTCGCTGCACTGCCTCCCATGGCGGCGACGGGCGGCACGGCCACGACGAGCGCGATCGCTGCAGCGGGCCGTCCGAGCGTCATCGAGTACCAATTGCACGACCGGCTGACCAACACCTACCGCAAGGTGATCTACCGCGCGGACCCGGCCACTGACGATCGCATCAGCTTCAACAACGGCGGATGGATCGAGAAGCCCGGCGGCGAGGTTGTGAGCGTCACGACCGCCATCGCGGGCGAGTTCGACTCGGCCATGCCGCCCGGCGGCTGGGGCAAGGCGAATCTCAAGGAGGAGGCCGCCTGGCGGACAAGCTATGGGTCTGTCTTCGGAGGCTCACGCATCAACATGGACCTCAACGCGACGGTGATGGAAGACACCGTGGTGACGGTCGGCGGCAAGGAGATGAAGGCGGTGCGTATCGAGTACCGGGGCTTCACGCAGCGCTTCGCGAACGCGGGCGCGGTGGTCGGCAACCAATACGGCGCCTACAAGGCCGACGTCTGGTACTCGTCCGAACTCGGACGCGTGATCCGTTTCGAAGCCCAGACGCGCGGCGGCACCAGCGGCGGTGCGTTCCAGGTGCGCGAGACCCTCGAGCTGATCAGCATCCGCTAGAGAGTCCCGCAGCCCCGGCATTGCGCCGGGGCTCCGCGTCAGTTGCGGTTCGGATTGTTCGGACGGTTGTCGTAGCGGTTCGGCACGCCATCGCCGTCACGGTCCCAGCGACCGCGGTTGTATTCCCAACGGCCATTGTTCTCACGCCATTCCGGCGCGCGGTACGCGTAGCCCGGACGGGCACGCACATAGGTGCCACGGACCCACACGTGGTGCCCACGCTTCCATTCGTAGTGCCCCGGCGCCCACACATAACCACGGCGCGGCGGCGGCACGCGTTCGGCGCGCGGCGGCGGCGGTGCGACCTGGATGACCACGGGCTGCGCTTGCGCGGTCGTGGGAATGGTCATTGCAGCGCCCATCGAGAGCAACGAGGCAGCGCCGACAGCGAAGGAGATTGCGAGTTTTTTCATGGGGTACCCCTCATGAGTTGTTGGTGAGCCTTCATGCTGCCGGGGCCGTGTGAACCGCCTGTAAGCGGCGCACGAAATCTTGTGTAGACCTGTTTCGTTACTTTTGGCTTTTGCGAGCGCTCACTCCTGCAATTCCTTCAGGTCGATGGCCGCGGCCATCGCCGCATGGCCGGCCTTGTTGGGGTGCAGATGGTCGCCGTTGTCGAACTGCGGATTCAACGCCCGCGGGTCCGCGGGGTCGCGCAGTGCGGCATCGAAATCGATCACGCCATCCACGTCGGTGCGGCTGCGGATCCAGCGGTTGACCGCGGTGCGCATCGCCTCGTTGTTTTCGTTCCAGTACGGCGTGTTCCGGAACGGCGGCACCGTGCCGAGCAGGATCTTCACGCCCTTGGCGCGCGCCTGCTTCACCAGTTGCTGCAGCCCATCTGTGATGCGCTCGGCGGTCGGCAGATCGTGCACCGTGTCCGGGTTCCCGGGCGCGCCCAGGAATACGCTGCGGCCGATGTCGTTGGTGCCCAGCAGCACGATCGCGTGCGTCACGCCGCTCTGCCCCAACGCATCGCGTGCAAAGCGAGAGAGCCCGTGGGGCCCGATGCCATCGACCAGCAGGCGATTGCCGCCGATGCCGGCATTGACCACCGACACCTCGTGCGCCGCCTGCGGGCTGTTGCGCAGCCGCGTGGCCAGCATGTCGGGGTACGCGCCATCACCGGACTCGCCGCCACCCGCGGTGATCGAATCGCCGAACGTGACCACGGTGCGCACCGACTTCGTGGTGAGTACGTCCAGGCCCGTCACGATGTGGTTCAGCGGCAGCGTCGTCGCGCCCTGCAATTTCGGCGCCGCCACCGCGTTGCCCGGCGCGACCCAGCTCGTGTCGACGGAGAGCAGGTGCACCGTGCCGTAGGGCGTCGCACGATCGAAGAAGGCGCTGACCGCCATCGTTTGACCGGCCTCGATCTTCAGGTCAACGCCATCGCTCCATGCCTCCGCGCCGGGCGCGAGGGTCAGGCTCGTGCGACCGCCGAAACGCAGCGCCCGCAACGTCGACGGAGAAATCGCATCGGCGCCTGTGCTGCGCGCCACGCTCGCCGCCGCGATGCGCAGCGGCGCCTTGCCGAAGCGGTTGGAAAAACGAATGCGGATGCGATCGCCGCCGAGCGTGGGCGCCAGTTGCTGGCGCAGCGTCTGCCCGCGGAATTGATCGCCGCCGGGTGCGGGCTTGTGCGCCACGGCCGGGTTCGCGGCCAGCTCGCGAAAGTCCAGCGGCGCCACAGCCCAGCTGCCGACCCAATGCGCGTCGGCGGGTTGCTTGGGACGATGGTCGGGCTGCACGGCCTGCACGCCGACTGCCAGCACGGCGAGACACAGCGCGGCGACCCAATGCGCCAGTGCCACTTCGCGAAGGCGGGACAGGCCGCGGGAAACGAGGTTCATGCGTGCAAAGCGGCTCAGTTTACGGAGCCGCCTTGCCCTCTGGCGCGACGGGGTCTAGCGCGTGGTTACCAAGTGTCTACATAGGAAGAAACAGGTGCTGCCGCACGCGTGGCGGAAGTCAAACCGCGCACCAGCCAGGTGCGGGTTTCCGCCGGATCGATGACTGCATCGATCTCCAGCGTTTGCGCCATGTGGATCGCCTCGCCGTTCGCATATTGCTGCGCCACGAGCTTCTTGAAGAGCGCATCGCGCTCGGCACCTTCAGGCACCGCCGCGAGCTCCTTGCGAAAGCCCAGCCGCACCGCGCCTTCGAGCCCCATCGCGCCGAACTCACCCGTAGGCCAGGCAACAGTGAACACCGGTGCATCGAAGCCGCCGGCCGTCATCGCCTGCGCACCGAGGCCGTAGCCCTTGCGCAGCACGACCGCGAAGAAAGGCACGCGCAGATGCGACGCCACCATGAACATGCGGCAGACATGACGCACCTGCGCCTGTGCCTCGATCTCGGGGCCGACCATGAAGCCCGGTGTGTCGCACAGAGAAACGATGGGCAGCCCGTGCGCATTGCACAGCTGCATGAAGCGCGCGGACTTGTCTGCAGCCTCCACGTCGATGGCGCCGCCGAGGTGGTGCGGGTTGTTGGCCATGAGGCCGACCGGCCTGCCCTCGATGCGCGCGAGTGCGGTGACGATGCCCGCGCCGAAACCCGCGCGCAGTTCGAGCAGCGAGCCCGTATCGGCCACGCCGCGCATCGCGGCGCGCACGTCGTACACGCGCAGGCGGTTCTCGGGCACCACGTGGCGCAGCGTGCGCGGGTCGGCGCATTGCCAGTCGGTCGTCGGGCCCTGGAAGTACGAGAGGTATTGCTTGGCCGCGGCGACCGCGGCGGCCTCGTCTTCCACGAGGATGTCGATCACGCCGTTGCGCGACTGCACGCTGCTCGGCCCGATCTGCTCGGGCGCGAAGGTACCGAGCCCGCCGCCTTCGATCATCGCGGGCCCGCTCATGCCGATGTTGCTGCCGCGCGTGGCGATGATCACGTCCGCGCAGCCCAGCAGCGCCGCATTTCCCGCGAAGCAGCGGCCATGCACGATGCCGACCACCGGCACCTTGCCCGAGAGCGCGGCGAACTGGCTGAAGGTGTGGTTGTTGAGGCCCGCGACGATCGGCATGTCGGTGTCGCCGGGACGGCCACCGCCGCCTTCGGCGAACAGCACCACAGGCAGTTGCAGTTGATGCGCCACCGCCAGCAGCCGATCGGTCTTGTGGTGGTTGCGCATGCCCTGCGTGCCGGCGAGCACCGTGTAGTCGTAAGCCAGCACGGCGCAGCGCGATTTCTCGGGGCCGAACTGCTTCGCGTTGATGCTGCCGAGGCCGGTGACCATGCCGTCGGCCGGTGTGTTGGCGATCAGGTCTTCGAGCGTGCGGCGACGCGTTTGCGCGGCGATGGCGAGCGCGCCGTATTCGATGAAGTTGCCCGGGTCGGCGGCGGTGTCGCAGAGGTCGGCGATGTTCTCGCGTGCGGTGCGGCCGCCTTGCGCGTGGCGTTTGTCGACGGCCGGCTTGCGGTTGGCATCGAGCGTCGGCGCGTGGCGGTCGATCACCTTCTGCAGATCGGGGCGGATCGCATCGAGGTCGTGCTCGGTGCGCGCCTCGGCTTCGACGGCTTGCGCATCGACGGCCTCCAGGCGCACCAGCGACTGGCCTTCGACGAGGTAGTCGCCGGGCTCCGCGAGCAGCGCGATGACGCGACCCGCAAAGGGCGCGTGCAACAGATGCTCCATCTTCATGGCTTCGAGCACGCCAAGTTGTGCGCCGGCAGGGAGCACATCGCCGACGGCCACTTCGAACTGCACGAGCTTTGCGGGCATCGGCGCCTTGACGGTGAGGTCGTCCGCTTCGTCGTCCGCTGAGGTCAGAGCCTCTGCAGCAACAGGAGCGATCTGCTTCGCATGCTTTTCAAGCGCTGCCGCGGCCGCCAGCAGATCGCCCAGATGCGCTTCGACGAAGCGCGTATGCACCGCCTGCGTCCCGAACTCGGGCCGCGCGGCGATGGCGCGCAGCAGCGAGAGATTCGTCGCGATGCCGTCGATGCGGCACTCGTCCAGCGCGCGCAGCGAGCGGCGCAGCGCATCGGCGAAGTTCGGCGACGGCGAATGCACGATCAGCTTGGCGAGCAGCGTGTCGTAGTGCGGCGACGGCGCGAGGCCCGCATAGCCGTGCGTATCGACACGCACACCCGGCCCGCTCGGCAGGTCGAAGCGCGCGAGCGTGCCGCCCGACGGCCGCGCGTTGCCCTGAGCATCGAGCGTCTCGGCGTTGATGCGCCACTGCACCGCGAAGCCGCGCTGCGGCGCGGTGCGGTCGTCATCGATGCCCAGCGCGCCGAGGGATTCGCCAGACGCGACGGCAATCTGCAACTGCACCAGGTCCAGTCCGGTGACGGCCTCGGTCACCGTGTGCTCGACCTGCAACCGCGGATTCGCCTCGATGAAAACGAACGGCAGCGTCGCCGATGCCACATCGACAAGAAATTCGAAAGTGCCGAGGCCGCGATACCCGACCGTCTTGGCCATGCGCAGCGCGGCCTGCGTGACCTGCGCGCGCAAAGCCTCCGGCAGCGAAGGGCTGGGCGCGATCTCCACCAGTTTCTGGAAGCGCCGCTGCAGGGTGCATTCACGTTCGCCGAGGCTCGCCACGGTTTGCCCGTCACCCAGCACCTGCACCTCGATGTGTCGGGCATTGCGCATCAGCCGCTCGACGTACACGCCCTCGATGCCGAAAGCCGCCTTGGCCTCGGACATGCAGCGCGCATGCGCCTCGGGCAGATCGGCCGCGTTCAGCACCGCGCGCATGCCGCGCCCACCGCCACCACCAATCGCTTTGACCATCACGCCCGCACCTTGCGCATGCTGCTCGGCGAAGAAGGCCTGTGCCTCTGCGAGCGTCACGGCGCCTGCACTGCCGGGCATCACGGGCACGTCGCATTGCGTGGCCAGTTCGCGTGCGCGCGCCTTGTCGCCGAAGAGGCCCAGTTGCTCGGGCGTCGGGCCGATGAAGGCCAGCCCCGCATCTGCGCACGCTTCGGCGAAATCCGCGCGCTCGCTCAGGAAGCCGTAGCCGGGATGCACTGCATCGCAGCCCTCCGCCTTCGCGACCGCGATCAGCGCGGCCACGTCGAGGTAAGAAGACGGCCCGGTTGCATCGAGTGCCACCGCCACATCGGCCAGTTGCACATGAAGCGCCGCAGCATCGTCGCGCGCATGCACCGCCACGCTGGCGATACCGAGATCGCGCAAGGCGCGCACCAGCCGCACGGCGATCTCGCCGCGGTTGGCAATCAAAACTTTGGAGAACACGCGATGTCTTTCAGTTCTTGTCTTTGAGCAGCCGGCGCAGCACCTTGCCGGCGCCGGTGGTGGGCAATGCGTCGATGAAGCTCACGGCGCGCGGTGCCTTGTAGCTCGCCATGTTCTCGCGCGACCAGGCGATGAGTGCATCGGCGTCGAGCTCGGCATTGGGCTTGCGCACGATGAACGCCTTCACCACCTCGCCCTTCTCGGCATCGGGCTGCGCGATCACCGCGGCTTGCGCCACCGCCGGATGCTTGATGAGGATGGTCTCGACCTCTTCCGGGAACACGCTGTAGCCCGAAACCTTGATCATTTCCTTGAAGCGGCCGATGAAGGTGAGGTAGCCGTCGGCATCGAGCTTGCCCATGTCGCCGGTGTGCACCCAGCCGCTTCGCAGCGTCGCCGCGGTGGCCTCGGGCTTGTTCCAGTAGCCCTTGAAGGAGCCCGGGCTGGTGAGCACGATCTCGCCGACCTCGCCGGTAGGCATGTCGGCGCCCGTATCGGTGTCGATGATGCGAATCGTCACGCCCGGCACCGCAATGCCCTGCGTACCCCAGCGCGGCGCATGGTGCGGCGTGTAGGTGTCGCAGGTGTGGGTTTCGCTCAGGCCGTAGGCGGCCTCGAACGAACTGCAGTTCGCGGCATGCGAGCGCCATTGAGCGGCCAGCGGTTCGGTGAAGGTGATGCCGAAGCTGGTCACCGGGTTCATCTTCAGGCTCGACAGGTCGAAGCCTGCGATGTCGGGCACCTGCATGCACGCCACGTTCATCGGCGCGATGCTGTACCACCAGCTCACCTTGTGCGCGGCAATGGCCTGCAGCACCGCGCGCGGATCGAAGCGGTGCAGCAGCACCGAGGCGGCACCGCTCAACACCGGCACGTTCACGCCCATCAGCATGCCGGCGATGTGATACAGCGGCGCGATGGAAAGCAGCACGTCGTCCGGACGCACGCCGTTGCAATCGACCACCGCGCGCGTCTTGAAGAGCGCGTTGCCGTAGCTCAGCATCGCGCCCTTGGGGAGACCCGTGGTGCCGGAGGTGTAGGTCATGAGCGCGACGTCGTCCATGTCGATGGCGACGGGCTCCGGCTTCGCACCAGACTTCATCACTGCGAGGAAGTCTACGCAATCGGACGGCACGCTGCGTTCGGCTTTCTGCTTCTGCTTCTGCTTCTGCTCGGCGGCGAGTTCCGCCGGCAGATCGAGTGCAGCCGGCGTGGGCAGCAGGTCGGCGTAGTGCACCACGAACACATGCGCAAGCGCACTCTCGGGCTGCACCTTGCGCACCACCGGCAACAGCGGCGCGGCCGCGACGATCACGCGCGCCTTCAGGTCGTTGACCTGGTAGGCGAGTTCATGCTCCTTGTTGAGCGGGCCGCTCGGGCAGACGATGGCACCGATCTTCTGGATGCCGAAGTGCGCGACCAGGTACTGCGGGCAGTTGTTGAGAAAGAGCAGCACCGGCTCGCCCTTCTTCACGCCGATGGCCTGCAATCGCGCGGCGAAGGCATCGCTTGCGCGGTCGAGTTCGGACCAGCTCATCGCATGGCCGTACCAGATACAGGCGGCGCGCTCGCCGCGCTCTCGCGCATGGGTGCGCAGGTACTCGTGCAGGGGTTGTTGCGGACGGTCGGGCAGTGTCTCCATGGCGTCTCTTTCTCAGGGTTATCGATAGCCGCCTGCACGGGGCAGGCGCTTGCCAATGGGTGCATCGTGCACGAACAATCCTACCCATGGGTATAACTTCCGCGACACGGCACAAACCCTCTGGGGCCGACAAAGCCGACGAGACAACCACCGCCACCACGGCACAGCCGCATCTGCCGCAAGGCACGGGCCGTCAGCGCGCGGCCACACAGAGCACCGACACGCAGCGCGAGCGCATCCTTCAGGCGGCCGCGCAGCTCTTCGCCGCGCAGGGCTACGCCAACACGACGATGGCGCAGATCGTTCGCGCGCTCGGCGTGACCAAGCCCTTCGTGTACTACTACTTCCGCGACAAGCAGGAGATCTTCGAGACGCTCTCGTGGCGCCCCGCGGTCGACTGCTTCACCGCGCTCGACTTCGCGGCCGACGACCCGCGCCGCGCGAGCGAGAAGGTGCTCGAAGGCATCGAGCGGCTGATTCGCGCGACCATCGCGCACCACCCGGTCGCCTTCTTTCCGTACCGCGAGCCGCAGGTGTACCGGCCCGAGTACATCGCGGCGCAGAAGAAGCTCGCGCATCACTTCTACGACCTGTTGTGCCCGCTGCTCGAAGAGGCGCGGCGCGACGGCGACCTCGACTTCGGCGAGACCAAGATCACCGCACTCGCGGCCTGCAGCCTGCCGGGCTTTCTCTACAGCTGGTACCGCCCCGGCGGCCGACTCTCGCCCGACGAGGTGGTGGCCGAACTGACGAAGCTCGCGAGCCGCGTGATCGGCCTCAGCGCCAAAGACTGACCAACAACCTCCGGAGACACACCATGAAGCTCAAGAAGGCGCCCTCGGCGCGGATCGCCCTTGCCTGCCTGCTTTGCATCGCAGGTGCCGCGAATGCCCAGCAGCCGACCTACAAGATCGCCTACATCGATCCGCTTTCCGGCCCGTTCGCCAATGTCGGCGAGCTGATGCTGATGCACACGCAATACGCCATCGAAGACATCAACGCCAAGGGCGGCGTGCTCGGCGGCACCAAGCTGCAGTTGCTGCAGTTCGACAGCAAGCTCTCGGCGCAGGAGAGCCAGAGCGCGCTGCAGGCGGCCATCGACCAGGGCGCGAAGGCCATCGTGACGGGCGGCTCGGGTTCCTCGGTGGTGACGGCGCTGGTGCAGTCGGTGGCGCGCTGGAACCAGCGCAACCCGGGCAAGGAGCTGATCGTGCTGAACCACTCCTCCATCGACCCCGAGATGACCGGCAAGGGCTGCAGCTTCTGGCACTTCCAGACCGAGGCCAACACCGCGATGAAGATGAAGGCGCTGGCCAACTACATCAAGAAGACGCCCGACGTGAAGAAGGTCTACCTGCTCAACCAGGACTACGCGCACGGCAAGCAGTGGGCGAGCTACGGCCGCCAGATGGTGGGCCTCGCGCGGCCCGACGTGCAGTTCGTGGGCGAGGCGCTGCATCCCATCGGTCGCGTGAAGGATTTCGCGCCCTACATCGCCAACATCCGCCAGAGCGGCGCCGATTCGGTCATCACCGGCAACTGGGGGCAGGACATGACGCTGCTGCTCAAGGCCGCGGGCGATGCAGGCTACAACCTGCGCTACTTCAACCACAGCGCGGGCTCGGTGCCGGGCACGGTCACCGCGGTGTCTCAGGCGAAGACGGGCCAGCTCACCTGGGTGGCCGAATGGCATCCGGGCCAGGCCGATACGCCGAAGGCCGATGCGCTCGCCAAGGCCTACAAGGCCAAGACCGGCAAGGACTTTCTTGCGCCGCGCATCGACATGACACCGAGGCTCCTGGCGCTGGCCATCAACAAGGCGGGGAGCGCCGACACCGTGAAGGTAGCGCGTGCACTCGAAGACCTGAGCTTCGATTCGGTGGTTGGCACGGTGCGCATGCGGGCCGAAGACCACCAACTGCTGCTGCCTCAGGTGGTGAACACCATCGCACCGGTGGACGGCAAGGCGGTGAAGGTGGGCTGGGAAGGGACGAACTACGGCTTTCGCACCGATGCGGTCTACAGCGGGAACGAGCTGGCACAGGGGACCGAGTGCAAGATGGTCCGGCCTTGAAGGCTTTTACTTGCGCTGATTGAGTTCTTTCGGGGTATGTGCGCAGGCCACCGGGTACTCCCCTCCGCGAATGTCCTCCGGCCTGCGGCCTCCCCCTTGTACCGGGACTTCTCGCGCGGTCAAGCACGGGTTCAGGGTTGTTTTCTTGCCATGCTGTATTGCCTGCAAGGCGGTGAGGATCGAGTCGCAACGAAACGAGGAACAGACTGCACATCTACCGACGGTCTTGTTGCACGGGCGTGTGGCCGTGCGGACCCAGATACGAACCGCTCAGCGGGGCTCCATTCATTTCTCGTGATGCCCACTTCAATTGGCATCACCAAGGGGGAGTCGAGCTTGCCCGCTGCCGGTCTGACCTGTTCATTGCATCTTGGAACTCACGTCTGGCAAACAAACAAACATCAACAAAGGCTCTTCGAACAGCTCGCGCTACACCGCGATGACCGCAGCGATGGCGCCTGGTGGTTTGGTACTGACGTGGTGCGCATCGAAGGCCCGCCCGCGTGCGAACACGGCCCACAGGATGCGCGCGTTCTTGTTGGCCAACGCCACCACGGCCTTCTGCCACCCGGAGCGCTCGCGCAAGGCCTGCACCCAGCGCGAGATCGGGTCGTCGCGTCTGTGCGCCGTCAGCACGATCGACTTGGCCCCCTGGATCAGCAGCGTGCGCAGGTACGCGTCGCCTCGCTTGGTGATGCGCCCCAGGTTGTTCTTGCCGCCGCTGGAGTTCTGTCGAGGCGTCAGACCCAGCCAGGCGCCGAACTGCGCACCGTTCTTGAATTGCTTGAAGTCGCCCACCGTGGCCACCACCGCGGATGCCGTGACCGGTCCCACGCCCAGCAACTGCTCGGCCTGGCGCACCTGATCGCTGGCCTTGCCGTGTGCAGCGATGCGCTCGTCGCACCATCGCAGGTGTGCATCGAGTTCTTGCCATTGCGCATAGGCCCGCTGCAGCGTCAACCGGGCCAGAGCGCCCAGTTCATTGCTGGCATCTTCCATCGCGTCGGGAAGCACCTGGCGCAGCGCCTCGGGGCTTTGGGCGAACACCAATCCGAACTCCGCCAACAGGCCCCGGATGCGGTTGATGCAGGCGGTGCGGTCTGCCTTGACGCCCTCTCGCAGGCGGTGAATGCACAGCATGCTTTGCTGCTCCACGCTCTTGATCGGCACGAAGTGCATGTGCGGGCGCGAGGCCGCCTCGCAGATCGCAGCGGCATCGTTGGCGTCGTTCTTGCCGCTCTTGCCTTGGAGGCGATAAGGCACGACGTGCGGGGCGGCAATGATGCGGGCATCCAGCCCCAGAGCAAGCAGCTTGCGCGCCCAGTAATGGGCGCTGGAGCTGGCCTCCATGGCAACCAGGCAGCCCGCGGGCAGTTGCGCGCACCAAGCCAGGAATTTATCGCGTGCCAAGGCGCGCCCGGTGACGCGCAAGCCCGCGGCATTGACCGCAAAGACCTGGATCACGCGCTTTGCCAAATCCACGCCGACTCGGGTAATCTCGTTCATGGGGCTTCTCCTTTCAAAGGTTTCAGATTGACTTCGCAAATCAATCTTGGCACTCGATGCCGTGACCAGAAAGCGAGAAGTCCCTTCGCATTCATTTCGCTGCGGGGAGCACCCGATGCCCTGCGCACCTGGACGCGCTGCCGGTGTATCGCTGATCAACCAGAGCTCTGAAAACGAGCACGCCGATGGGGTGCCTTGCGCAGCGAAATCAAGGAGGAGGCGAAGCCGGGGGACATTCGCGGAGCAAGGCACCCCGTCGGCGTGATCGCCGCCCCGAACTCCCAGGACTCCGCCTTAGGGAAACCCCGTCCCGCCCACCGCCGTGCCATCGGGATACTCCGGATTCGCATCCCGGACATCCGAAGCGGGTCCATACCGAAGGCACAACAAGGCACCCATGGCAGGAAAAAACTCGCTCTATCCGATCCCGCATCCGGCAAAGAAACCCTTCGTCGGCAACCTGCTGTCGATCGGCTCCGACTCTCCCGTGCTCGACATGTGGAAGATCGCGCAGGACCTGGGCGGCATCTACTGGCTCGACATGCCGGGCATGCCGGTGATCGTGGTGTCGTCGCCCGCGCTGGTCGACGAACTCTGCGAAGAGGCCCGCTTCGACAAAAGCACGCGCGGCGCATTGCGCCGGCTGCGCGCCGCATCGCACGGCCTCTTCACCTCCGACACGCACGAGGAGACGTGGTCCAAGCCCCACAACATCCTCCTGGCCAACTTCAGCCAACGCGCGATGCAGGCCTACCACCCGATGATGCTGGACATCGCGGGCCAACTGGTCACCAAGTGGGAGCGGCTCAATTTCGACGAAGAGGTGGACGTGGTGCGCGACATGACCGCGCTCACGCTGGACACCATCGGCCTGTGCGGTTTCGGCTACCGCTTCAACTCGTTCTACCGCGAGGGCTTCCACCCCTTCGTCGATGCGATGGTGCGCACGCTGGAGACGGTGCAGAACCGCCGCGGCCTGCCGCTCGAGGAGCTGATGCTCAAGAAGGAGCTTGCGCAGCAGCGCAAGGACATCCGCTACATGCACAAGATGGTGGAAGACATCATCGAAGAACGGCGCGCGAGCGGTGCCGACATCGCCACCAAGCCCGACCTGCTGAGCTACATGATCGCGGGCGTGGACAAGAAAAGCGGCGAGCAGCTCACCGACAAGATGATCCGCGACGAGTGCATCGAATTCCTCATCGCGGGCCACGAGACCACGAGCGGCCTGCTCTCCTTCGCGATCTACTTCCTCCTGAACAACCCCGAGGCAATGGCCAAGGCGCAGGCCGAGGTCGACAGCGTGTTCGGCGGCGACACCTCGCAGAAACCCACCTATGCGCAGGTCAATCGGCTGCAGTACGTGATGCAGGTATTGAAGGAGTCGCTTCGCATGTTCCCGACCGCGCCCGCGATCTCGATGCGCGCCAAGGAAGACACGACCATCGGCGGCCAGTACACGATCAAGAAGAACAACATGGTCATCATGCATGCGCTCGCGCTGCACCGTGACAAGGCCATCTGGGGCGAGAACGCCGACCAGTTCAACCCCGACAACTTCAGCCGCGAAGCCGAGCGGGAGCGGCCGGTGAATGCCTTCAAGCCCTTCGGCAACGGGCAGCGCGCCTGCATCGGGCGGCAGTTCGCATTGCAGGAAGCCGTGCTCACGCTGGGCATGATCCTGCAGCGCTTCAACCTGGTCGATCACACGGGCTACAAGCTCAAGATCAAGGAAGCGCTGACGATCAAGCCGGAGAACTTCAAGATCAAGGCGCTGCTGCGCGATCCGGCCTCACGTCCGCGCGGCAATGGCGAGACGACCGCCGCGCCGGATGCGCCCGCCAAGCCCGCTGCGCGCAAGCCCCAGGCGGCGCGCCACGGCACCTCGCTGCTGGTGCTGCAGGGCTCCAACCTCGGCACCGCCGAAGACCTCGCGCGGCAACTGGCCGAGGCCGGCGAGCTGCGCGGCTTCTCCACGCAGGTGGCTTCGCTCGACGACTACGCCGAGCGCCTGCCGGCCAATGGCGCGGTGGCCATCGTCTGCGCCTCGTACAACGGCGTTGCGCCCGACAACGCGGCCGAGTTCCATCGCTGGCTCGACAAGGCCGACGACGCGCTCAACGGCGTGCGCTTCAGCGTGTTCGGCTGCGGCAACACCGACTGGGCCGCCACCTACCAGGCGGTGCCGCGCCGCATCGACGAACGACTCGAAGCGCTGGGCGCCACGCGCGTGCATCCGCGCGGCGAAGGCGATGCGCGCGAAGACATGGACGGCGCGTTCCAGGACTGGAGCGATGCGCTCTGGCCCGAGCTGGTGAAGGCCTTCGGCATCAAGGCCGGCGCGGACACGCCGGCCGAGGCCGAGCCGCTCTACACGCTCGAGGAACTGCCGCCGCCGCAGAAGAACGCGTTGGTCGATGCGCTGGGCGCCGTCGCCTTGCGCGTCGTCGAGAACCGCGAACTGCAAAGCCCCGGTGGCGATGCCGGGACGAGCCGCTCCACGCGCCACGTCGAGCTGATGCTGCCCGAGGGCGTGAACTACGTGCCCGGCGACCACCTGAGCGTGGTGCCGCGCAACAGCCCGGCACAGGTCGAACGTGCGATGGCGCGCTTCGGCTTCGACCGCTCGGCGCATGTGCGCCTGTCGGCCGCGCCGGGCCGCAAGACCGCGCTGCCGGTGGACCAGGTGATCGCGGTCGACCGCCTGCTGGGCGACTACGTCGAGTTGCAGGACGTGGCCACGCGCAAGCAGATCGCCACGCTCGCGGCGTATACCGAATGCCCGTTCACCAAGCCGAAGCTGGTCGCGCTCTCGGGCAGCGACGAGGCCTCGCAGGCCGCGTACAAGGCCGAGGTGCTGCACAAGCGCAAGTCGCTGCTCGAATTGCTCGAAGAACACCGCGCCTGCCAGGTCCCGTTCGCGGTGTTCCTCGAAATGCTGTCGCCGCTGTCGCCGCGCTACTACTCGATCTCGTCGTCGCCCTCGATGACGCCGGGCCGCTGCAGCGTGACCGTGGGCGTGGTGAGCGAGCCTGCGCTCTCGGGCAACGGCATCTTCGAGGGCGTGTGCTCCAACTACCTGGCGCGCGCCGAAGCGGGCGACACGGTGCACGGCGTGATCCGCGAGACCACGGCCGAGGGCTTCCGGCTGCCGGAAGACGCGATGCGTCCGCTGATCATGGTCGGCCCCGGCACAGGCCTCGCGCCGTTCCGCGGCTTCCTGCAGGAGCGCGCGGCGCAGGTCGAGCGCGGCGAGGCGCTGGGCGAGGCGATGCTGTTCTTCGGCTGCCGCCACCCGGAGCAGGACTTCATCTACGCCGAGGAGCTGCAGGGCTGGTCGCACCGCGGCCTCATGAAGCTGCACACCGCGTTCTCGCGCTCGGGCGAACGCAAGGTGTATGTGCAGGACCTGATCCGCGAGCAGGCCGCGGCCGTGTGGAAATTGCTCGAAGCCGGCGGCGTGATCTACGTGTGCGGCGACGGCTCGCGCATGGAGCCCGACGTGCGGCGCACGCTGACCGACATCGCGCGCGAGCACGGGCACGACAGCAACGCCTGGATGGACAAGATGATTGCCGACCAGCGCTACGTGCTGGACGTGTGGGCCGGCACCTGAAGCCTGCGCGGCACCCAAGAAGAAAGCCGGCAGGTGCCGGCTTTTTTATGGAGCGCGCGATCGATCGATCACATGTCGCGGTCGGGATCGGGATACACCAGCGGCCCCAGCAAGCCGCGGTTGAAGGGCTTCCACTCGCCCTCGGGCTGAGCCAGCCGGTCGGCCACCGCATAGAGCACCGCGGGGTGCGCGCCGAGCCCCAAATGGCTCGCCATCACTTCGATGTTTTCCGACTGCGGGCCGGTCTTCTCGATGCTGCAGCGCCAGGCGACGACGCCATCGGTGCGGCTGAAGATCGAGGTGGTCGGCACCGGCGGCGTGGGCTGCACGAACTTCATGCGGCGCGGGTCGTGCGAGCTCTGGCCGCTCACGCCCTCGTACACGCGCCAGGCGTTGGTGGCGCGCGGGCTGCCGGAGAACGGGCTGCCCAGCGTGATGACGTTGCGGATCAGGCCCGAATGGGCCGAAGCCAGCAGCCGCGCATAGACGCCGCCGAGGCTCCAGCCGATCACGCTGACCTTCTGGCCGCTCTTGTCGTTCAGGGTCTTGAGCAGCTCGACCATGCCGTCTTCCACGCCTTCGCGCGGACCGAGGTTGCGGCCCAGGCCCCAGCCGTGGGCGTCGTAGCCGCGGCTCGCCAGGTAGCGGCGCAGCAGCAGCGTGGAAACGTCGCTCGCCACCAGGCCCGGCAGCACGAGCACCGGGTGCCCGTCGCCGCGCGGCGTGAGTTGCAGGAGCGGCCACATGGCGATGCCGGCGCCTGTTTCCCAGAGGGCGCGCGCTTCGGCCAGCAGCAGCAGGCGCGAGGGCGGTGCGATGTGATCGTGGATGGCGGTGGTCATGGGGGTGGCTTCCTTTCGGGTCTTGGGCGTTTTCTCTTTTGTAAGACGAGCATGAGGGGCCATGGTTGCACTCTCCCGTCGGACGACACGCCATTTATCCGAGGTATTTGCCCCTCAGGTAATCAAGGTAAGCCCTCGATTCGCTGGAAACATACGGAGAAACAAGGGTGAGCGTGTAGAAAGCCGCCAAACCGGGATCGGCCTGCGCCAGCGCGTCGCGCCCCGGCACCAGCCGCTCGAACGACAGCCAGCAAGTGGTGGTGAACACCATCTGCAGCGCGAGGATGCGCGCCTGCTCGGCGCTGGTCTCGATCACGCCCGAGGCAACGAGCCCTTCGCACAGCGTTTGCGCGGCCAGGAGGTTCTGCGCGGTGAGCGCCTGCGCGCGCTGGCCGAGGGCCGGGTATTCGCTGGCCAGGAAGGCCATGTCGCGGTAAATGAAGCGATATTCGTCGATGGCCTCGAAGCGCAGATGCAGCGCGAGCCAGAGGTCGTCGATGGCCGAGATCGATGTCGACGAACCGTTCAGGGCTTCGAGCCGCTGCTCGAAGCGCCGGAACAGCCATTCGACGATCAGCTGCTTGGCCTTGAAGTGGTAGTGCAGGTTGCCGGGGCTCATGCCGAGCTCGGCGGCGATCTTGTGCGTCGACACGGCCGCGAGGCCTTCCGCGTTGAACAGCGCAAGGCTGGTCTGCAGGATGCGATCGCGCGTGGTGTTGGAGCTGGCCACAACCGGGTTGCGTTGTCGTCGCTCAGCGTTTGCTGGTGCCGCCATTGCGGCGCGGGCCGGCCTTGCCTTCGCCACCTTCGCCACGTTCGAATCGCGCGAGGCGTTCGCGCAGGTGCGTCACCTCGTCGCGCAGCGCCTGCACTTCTTCCGCGCTCGGCATGCCCAGGCGCTGCAGGGCGGTGGCGACGCGCTGGTCGAACACATCCTCGAACTTGCGGATGCCGAAGCTGTCGAGGCTGGGAAAGCCGCGGGTGAGCGCGGCCTTGGCTCCGGCCGCCGCATCGGTCTTGCCCTGCCCGATGCCGAGCAGGCCTTCGATGACGTTGGCCTGGCGCTTGGCGACGTCGTTGCGCACGGTGTCCAGCGCCTTGAGGCCGGCACGCAGCAGGCCTTCGGCCTTGCCGGGTGCGGCGGCGGTGGTCTTCTTGGCCGCGGGCGCCGCCTTGCGGGGCGCCGCGGCTTTCTTCTTAGCAGCCGGCGCTTTGGCCGGAGCTTTTCTGGCAGGCGTCGCCTTCTTCTTCAACTTTGCAGTTTCGTCAGTGCGGGTCGCCATTCAGTGGTGCTCCAGATAGCAGAAAGAAAAAGAGGCGCAGAGCGCCTCGGGGGTCAGAAGGTGCGAATGAATTCGGCGTGCCCGAGCAGCCCGCCCAGGCGCACCCGATCAAGGCGCAAAGCGCAGCCATAGCTCGGGCTATGGCGAGCATTTGCAACGCCGAGCGGGTGTGTCTGGGCGGGATGAGCGGGCATGGCGGATTCGTTCACACCTTCTCAGGCCGCCTTGCGGGCAGCAGCGCGGCGAACCGGCTTCTTGGCAACGGCGGCCTTGGCCTTCACGGTGCGCACGGGCTTGGCGATGTCGCCGTCCACGCCGGCCACGCGGGTTTCGATTTGCTTGGCACCGGCAGCGATGCGGTCGGCGATCTGCACCGAGACGGTAGCGATCGGCTGGTTGATGGCGTTCAGCGTGTTCAGCACCGAGGTAGCGACCGGCGATTCGACGCGGGCCACGCGGCCGGCGACGGTTTCGATGCCGCTGGTGGTGCCGGCGGCAACGCGGTCCATCACGTTCACGATGCGGCTGGTGTCGATGTCCAGGCGGTTGGCCAGGAAGCCGTTGACCTTCTCTTGCGCGCCGATCAGGTTGGCCTTGATCTGTTCGCTCACCAGCGGAATCTGGCGGCTGCCCAGGAAGTTGCTGTAGCGCGTAGCGGCGCCGCCCAGGAGGCGATGCACGCCGGTGCGGTAGGCGCCGACCAGGGTCTTGCCCGCGTCGTTGTATTGGCCGACGACGTGGATGGCTGCGGAAGCGAGGGTGGTTTGCGTGGACATGATGAAGATTTCCTTGAAGTTGAATGGACCGCTGGATGCGATGGGCCCATCTTCTTCCGAAGGGCCTAGGCCTGCAAAACTAGAACGGTCGGAAAACTAGTCCAACTGCCCCAATTTTCTGGCCTGGCGCCCCTACTTCGCTTCGATCACGCCGCGGCCGCCCTGGGAGAGGCACTGGCCCGCTTGGCCGGTGCGGCCTTTCGGGCTACGGGCTTGGCGGTCGTCTTGATGGGTGCCGCCTTGCCCGTCTTCTTGGCGGGCGCCTTTTTCGCTGGCGCTTTGGCTGCGGCGGCCTTGACCGGCGCGGCCTTCTTGGCGGTTGCGCTCACAGCCGCCTTCTTGCGCGCTGCCGGCTTCTTCGCGGCGGCGGGCGCTGCCTCCTCCTCGACGTCCGGCGCATGGGCTGCAACGGGTGCGGGCTTGGGCGCCGTGACACCCGCGGCGGACGGGTGCTTCTGCGTCAGGTCCATCAGGAGCTTGTGCTCGGCCAGCATGTAGTCGCCGATCTCGGTGATGTCGGGCACGGCGCGGCGGCAGGCGATCAGGCCGTAGTCCATGCGGCCGTTGTAGCTCTGCACCGTGACGTTGAGCGCCGTGCCGTGGCTCGCGATCGACACCGGGTAGTAGCAGGTGACCAGCGCCCCCGCGAAGTACATCGGGAACGGCGCACCCGCCACGTTGGAAATCGCCACGTTGGCCGCCGGCGGCAAGAGGTTCACGATGCCCGAGCGGCCCACCATCGAGGCGATGCCCGACACCAGCCAGGGCGCGGCGAAGGTGGGGAAGTCATCGAGGACCACCGCCTTGAAGCGGTTCATCGTCGACTTGGAGCTGTTCGACGACGCATTGATCGCCTTCAGCCGCTGGATCGGGTCGGTGATGTCGGTCGCCAGGCTCACCAGGATCATGCTGGCCTGGTTGTTGGCCGTGTCGTCGCCCGCTTCGCGCAGGCTCACCGGCACGCCGGCCACCAGCGGCTTGGCGGGCAGCTCGTTGTTGTCGGCCAGGTAGTGGCGCAGCGCACCGGCCACGGTGGCCATGACCACGTCGTTCAGCGACACGCCGAAATGCTTGGCGATGTACTTGGTCTCGGCCAGCGAGATGGTGCGGCCGGCGAAGGTACGCTGGTTGGTGATCGACACGTTCAGCGAGGTGCGCGGCGCGAAAAGGTTGAACTTCTTCGGCGCGGTGGCGGTGGCCTTCTCGGCCGCTTTCTCGTCGGGTTTGGCGAGTCCGCTGATGGCCCGGGCGATGGCGGGCGCCATCTTGAAGAGCTTGACGTACTGCTGCGCCGTGTTGCGCAGCGCGGCGGTCGCGAGTTCGGCCATGCCGAGCTGGTAGCCGTTGCCGCGCGGGCGCGAGCGCGGCGGCTTCACCACGCGGCCGGTGGCTTCGAGGTCGAAGATGGCCTTGCCGACTTCCACGCCGGCCTGCCCGTCGATGCCCGCGTGGTGCACCTTGGTGTAGAGCGCCACCTGGCCGCTCTGCAGGCCGTCGATGATGAAGAACTCCCACATCGGGCGGCTGCGGTCGATGAGCGTGGAATGCAGCCGCGCCACGTACTGCTGCAGCTGGCGGTTGGTGCCGGGCTTGGGCAGCGTGATGTGGCGCACGTGGTAGTCGATGTCGATGTCTTCATCGTCCACCCACACGGGGTTGGACATGTCGAAGGGCATGAGCGCGAGCTTGCGCGTGAACACATCGGCCAGATGGATGCGGCTGGCCATGAACTGCTTGGCGTCCTCGTAGAAATCGCCCTTGTAGCCCTTGGGCAGGTCCAGCACGTTGAGCGAGCCGACATGCATCGGCATCTCGGGCGTTTCCAGGTGCAGGAAGGTGGCATCAAGTCCGCTCAGGTGTTTCATGTGTTGTGTCTCCTTGGTGGGGCATGCGCCGTCCGGCAGGATACCCCGCACATGGCGTTCGTGGGCCCCGCCTGCTTCAGTGTTTCCACCGAGGTTTTCCCGAGTAATGAAAAAGTGGCCGCGGCCGCAAGAACCGCTCGCAGCGCCTTTTTCACGGGGGCTTCGTACACTGCCATCCATGACATCCACCCCCTCCCTGACTCCGCAAGACGACCACCTCTGGTTCGAAGAGATCGACGGCGAGGCCCAGCTCGACTGGGCCCGCCAGGAGAACGCGAAGACCGTGCAGACGTATGCACAGTCGCCCGCCTTCAAGGCGCTGGAGGCGGGCATCCTCGAAGTGCTCGACTCGGACGAACGGATTCCGATGGTCCGCAAGATCGGCCCCTTCTTCTACAACTTCTGGCGCGACAAGGCGCACCCCAAGGGCCTCTGGCGCCGCACCACGCTCGCCGAGTACCGCAAGCCCCAGCCCGCCTGGGAAACCGTGATCGACATCGACGCCCTCGCCGCGGCCGACAAGGAGAACTGGGTCTGGCACGGCGCCGACTGCCTGGAGCCCGACTACAAGCGCTGCTTGATTTCGCTCTCGCGCGGCGGCGCCGATGCCGACGTGGTGCGCGAGTTCGACCTGCACAGCAAGACCTTCGTCGAAGGCGGCTTCACGCTTCCCGAAGCGAAGAACCACGTGGGCTGGAAAGACATCGACCACCTCTACGTGGCCACCGATTTCGGCCCCGGCTCGATGACCAGCTCGAGCTATCCGCGCATCGTGAAGGAATGGAAGCGCGGCACACCGCTCGAGACCGCCGTCACGGTGTACGAAGGCGCGCACGAGGACATGTCCGTGAGCGCCTACCGCGACAACACGCCCGGCTTCGAACGCGATTTCGTCTCGC
This sequence comes from Variovorax paradoxus EPS, assembly GCF_000184745.1. Taxonomy (NCBI): domain Bacteria; kingdom Pseudomonadati; phylum Pseudomonadota; class Betaproteobacteria; order Burkholderiales; family Comamonadaceae; genus Variovorax; species Variovorax paradoxus. Next base: position 5,948,261 of record NC_014931.1, read on the forward strand.
GCCAGATCGACTTCTACGAAAGCGAGACCTGGCTGCGCGGCACGGGCGGCACGCTCACCAAGATCGATGTGCCCGACGACTCCAACACCGACATCTGCCGCGAGTGGATGCTGATCGAGCCGCGCGAAGACTGGACCGTGGGCGGCGCGACCTACAAGTCGGGCTCGCTGCTGGCCGCGAAGTTCGACGACTACATGGCCGGCAAGCGCGAGCTCACCGTGCTGTTCGCGCCCGACGACACGACCGCGCTCGACAGCCATTCGTGGACGCGCCACCACCTCATCCTCAACGTGATGCACGACGTGGTGAACAAGCTCGAAGTGCTCACGCCGCAGGACGGCGGCCCGTGGAAGCGCGAGAGCCTGGGCGGTGCGCCCGCGCTCTCCACCATCGCGGCCGGCGGCATCGACGAGGACGAGAACGACGACTACTTCCTCACCGTGAGCGGCTTCCTGCAGCCGACCACGCTCTACATCGGCACCATCGGCCAGGGCGAGCCCGAAGTGCTGAAGGACAGCCCCGGCTTCTTCGATGCCTCGCGCTACGCCGTGAGCCAGCATTTCGCGGTGTCCAAGGACGGCACGCGCGTGCCCTACTTCGAGATCGCGCCCAAGGACCTGAAGGCCGACGGCACCAATCCGACGCTGCAGTACGCCTACGGCGGCTTCGAGATCTCGCTGCAGCCGAGCTACAGCGGCAGCATCGGCCGCGCGTGGCTGGAGCAAGGCGGCGTCCATGTCATCGCCAACATCCGCGGCGGCGGCGAGTACGGCCCGCGCTGGCACCAGGCCGCGCTGCAGGAGAACCGGCTTCGCACCTGCGAGGACTTCGCGGCCGTGTCCGAAGACCTGATCGCGCGCGGGATCACATCGCCGAAACACCTGGGCGCCATGGGCGGCAGCAACGGCGGCCTCCTGATGGGCAACATGCTCACGCTCTACCCGCAGCTCTACGGCGCGATCGTGAGCGAGGTGGCGCTGCTCGACATGCAGCGCTACACGCACCTGTCGGCCGGCGCCTCGTGGATCGCGGAGTACGGCGACCCCGACCAGCCGGAGGAATGGGCCTTCATCCGCACCTTCTCGCCCTACGAGAACGCGAAGGCCGACGCGCACTATCCGCCCGCGCTCTTCACCACCTCGACCCGCGACGACCGCGTGGGCCCGGTGCATGCGCGCAAGATGCACGCGAAGCTGTCCGCGCAAGGCCACGACACCAGCTTCTACGAGAACATGGAAGGCGGGCACAGCGCGGCGACGGACAACAAGGAGTCCGCCTTCATGGATGCGTTGGGCTATGCGTATCTCTGGCAGCACATAGGCAAGACGGAGTGAGCCGCCGAGTCGGTTCGAACGCAGCACGCAGCACGGAGGTCACCTGAATGAACACCACCCTCGAACTGATCGGCGCACCGACCGACATCGGCGCCAGCGTGCGCGGCGCGGGCATGGGGCCCGATGCACTGCGCGTGGCGGGCGTGGCCGAGGCGCTCGCCGGGCAGGGCTTCACGGTCATCGACCGCGGCAATCTCGCCGGCCCGGCCACGCCCTGGGCACCGCCGGCCAACGGCCTGCGCCATCTCGCCGAGGTGATCGCGTGGAACCGCTCGGTCTACAACGCCGTCGACACCGCGCTGGGCCTGAACCACGTGCCGCTGATGCTGGGCGGCGACCACTGCCTGGCCATCGGCTCGATCAGCGCGGTGGCCTGGCATGCACGCAAGCGCGGCAAGAAGCTGCGGGTGCTGTGGCTCGATGCGCACTCCGACGTCAACACCGAGACGACGAGCCCCAGCGGCAACCTGCACGGCATGCCGGTCTCCTGCCTCTTGGGCCACGGCCCCGCGGAGCTGACCGGCTGGAGCGGCGAGCCCGCGGCGCTGGCGCACGAGGCGATCCGCTTCATCGGCATTCGCAGCGTCGACTCGGACGAGAAAGAGGCCATCCGCACGCTCGGCCTGAACGTGTTCGACATGCGCCACATCGACGAGCACGGCATGCGCACCACCATGACCGAGGCGCTGCAGGATGTCGACGACGACACCCACCTGCATGTGAGCTTCGACCTGGATTGCCTCGACCCCAACATCGCGCCCGGCGTGGGCACCGGCGTGCGCGGCGGCCCGACCTACCGCGAGATGCAGCTGTGCATGGAAATGATCTCCGACACCGGGCGGCTGTGCTCGCTCGATGTGGTGGAACTCAACCCCGCGCTCGATGTGCGCAACCAGACAGCGGAAATCGCCGTGGAACTGATCGAGAGCCTGTTCGGCAAGTCGACGCTGGTGCGGTAGACCGCGCGCTCATACGATCTTGCGTTCGATCAACAAGAACCGTTCGGGCTGAGCTTGTCGAAGCCTCGCGCGGCGCTTCGATCCTTCGACAGGCTCAGGACAGGCCAAGCTCAGCGTGAACGGATTTCTCTTTTCGAACGCAACTTGGTATCAGCCGCGGTTCGGCGAGGGGGCGACGGGGAAGCTGGTGGCGGGTGCGGGCGCTGCCGCCGGCGCTTCGGCCGGCATGTCGGGCGGCGCATCGGCACCGCCGCCCTCGAGGAAGCGGTCCAGCAGCGTGAAGAAGCGGTCGTAGAAACGTTCGTCGGTGAGCGTTTCGCTGGCCACCTTGACCATCGCGTCGTCGCTGCCGGCAAAGGGAAGCGACAGCGACCCGAAGGCGCCGACGCCCACGCTGGCCGAGTTGTTGACCTTCTTGATGCCGTAGCGGTCCTGCAGCGCGGTTGCGAAAGCCACGGTGCTCTGTTTGCCGGACCTGCCGCCCTTGCCGCCCTCCCGCGCGCAGACCACGCGGAACTCGACCTCGACATGCACCTCGGACGCCGGCTGGAAGCTCTTGCGCCCGGTCACCAGGTCGGCGTTGGCCGCGGTGACCATGTAGCCCTGGCTCAGCAAGGCGCGACGCGCGGCCTCGCAGGTCTGCGCCTCGGTGGCGGCGTAGTTGCGCGTGTGGGTGGTGGTGGAGTCGAACTCCTCCGGCTCGTACGACACGCGCCGCGAAGCGCTGCCGCAGCCGGCGAGCACGAGGGCGGACAGAAGGCTCAGGACGAGCACCGGCGTGCGGAAGGGAGAAGCTGAAGAAAAGGAATTGAAGTGGGACGGCATGGCGCGGCGAATGCTAACCGGCACCTCGCCGGCAAGGCTTCGAGCGCGGCGGCGTGCCGGCGTTCCCTGGCGGCGGATTATTTTCAGGACCACATCAGCACGTGATGCGCCCGCGCCTTGGTGGCGGCGATCAGCCGCGCATTGGGCGCATCGGTGCTGGCCACCCAGTCGCGCGCAGCCTCCGCGCTGCGGCCGAACTGCTGGTGGCGCGCGACGAGGCGCTGCTCGCGCACCGCGTCGTCGATGTCCACGTACCAGACCTCGTCGAGCATCGCCGCCGCACCGGCCCAGGGGCCGGCGTTGTGCAGCAGGTAGTTGCCTTCGGTGATGACGAGTTGCGTCGATGGCAGCACCGCGATGGCGCCGGCGATCGGCTCCTCGATCTCGCGGCGGAATTCGGGGGCGTAGACGATGTCGCCGTCAGGCTGCTGGTTGCGCAACCGCTGCAGCAGGGCCACGTAGCCGGCGCTGTCGAAGGTGTCGGGGGCGCCCTTGCGGTCGGCGCGGCCCAGGCGCTGGAGCTCGACGTTGGCGAGGTGGAAACCGTCCATCGGCACGACCTGCGCGCGGTCGGCGCCGGCCGCCTGGAGCAGCGCCGCCGCGAGCGTGGACTTGCCCGCGCCCGGCGCACCGACCAGCCCCAGCAGCTTGCGCTGCCCGCTGGCCATGAGCGCCCGCAGACGGGCGAGGCCGTCCGCGGGAATGGAGGGGAGGTTTTGCACGGGCATGGTGGTCATGTCCCGAGCGTACCGTCCCTTCCTGTCAAAAAATCATGGGTACAGGCCGCGTTCCTGGCGCGCCGTGAGAATCCGCTCGCAAGCCACCGCATAGGTCGCCGTGCGCAGCGTGATCTTGTGCTTGTCGGCCGTGTCCCAGATCTGGTTGAGCGCGTTCATCATGATGCGGTCCAGGCGCACGTTGATCTCGTCCTCGTCCCAGAAGAAGGACGAGAAGTCCTGCACCCATTCGAAGTAGCTCACCGTCACGCCGCCGGCGTTGCAGATGACGTCGGGCACCACCAGCACGCCGCGCTCGGCGAGGATGTCGTCGGCCGTGGGAACCGTGGGGCCGTTGGCGCCTTCGAGCACCAGCTTGGCGGTCGTTTTCTGCGCGCGTTCGGCGGTGATCTGGCCTTCGAGGGCGGCCGGGATCAGGATGTCGCAGGCCGTGTCCCAGAAGGCTTCGTTGGGCACCACGTCGCCGCCCTTGAAGGCGATGACGCCTTCCTTGTTGGCGATGGGAATGAGCGTCGCGAGGTCCAGGCCGTTGGTGTTGACGATGGTGCCGGTGTGGTCCTGCACCGCCACGATCTTGGCGCCCGCTTCGGCAAAGAGTTCGGCCGCGACCGAGCCCACGTTGCCGAAGCCCTGCACCGCGATGCGCGCGCCGCGCAGGTCCATGCCCAGGCGCCGGGCGGCTTCGCGGCCGGTGACGAACACGCCGCGGCCGGTGGCCTTCACGCGGCCGAGCGAACCGCCCAGGTGCAGCGGCTTGCCGGTGACGACGCCGGTGGCGGTGCCGCCGACGTTCATCGAATAGGTGTCCATCATCCACGCCATGATCTGGCCGTTGGTGTTGACGTCGGGCGCGGGAATGTCTGTGTGCGGGCCGATGATGATGCCGATCTCGCTGGTGTAGCGGCGGGTGATCTTTTCGAGCTCCTGCAGCGAGAGCTTCTTCGGATCGACGCGGATGCCGCCCTTGGCGCCGCCGTAGGGCAGGTTCACCGCGGCGGTCTTGATGGTCATCCAGGCCGAGAGGGCCATCACTTCTTCGAGCGTGACATCGGGGTGGAAGCGCACGCCGCCCTTGCCCGGGCCGCGGCTCATGTTGTGCTGCACGCGGTAGCCCTCAAAGTGGGCGATGGTGCCGTCGTCCATTTCGATGGGCACGTCCACGATCAGTGCGCGCTTGGGACGCTTCAGCGTTTCGACCCAGCGGGCCAGCGGGCCGAGGTACGGCACGACACGGTCGACCTGGGAGAGGTACGTTCCCCACGGGCTGTTGGCGGTGGGGGAGACGAAGGAGAGTTTTTCACTCATGAGAGATCCCTTGGGTTGGAACTGAGGTGGCCGCAACGATAGACCTCTCGCGCCCGTCGCGCCATGGCTTATGCGCGCCGCGCTGGCGGTTATGCAAGAGACGTTAGGCGGCGTTGTTCCGGGGGCAGATCGCAGCGGGCATCGGCAGATAACCAAACTGTCATCGACCGGTTATCGATCGCGCAGATGCCCTTCATAGAGTTGGCTTCACCAACCACCCACATCAAGGAGTCACGAATGAAGCCAGCTTCCACCACCCGCATCCTGGGCACCGCCACCGTCGCCGCACTGCTGGCCATCGCCTCGGCACCGAGCCTTGCAGGCAACTACGCCGAAGGCGATCCGCGACCGGTGCCGCTCGTCTCGTCCACGACGCGTGCCGCGGTGACGGCCGATGCGCAACAGTGGTTGAAGAGCGCGCCCACGCAGGGCTACACCGCCGGCTATGCGTCGCAGGCCGCCGTCGTTTCCGCGAACAGCCGCGCCGCCGTGGCGGCCGACACGCGGCTGTGGATCCAATCGGGCCTCGCCGCGCTGCAGAACGGCGAAGCCGGCGCCGACACGACGCGGCCTGCTTACCGCCAGGCCATGGCCGAATACACCAAGCTGCGTGCGAGCCCCGCCTACGGTGCGTTGGTCGATCAGCTCTCGAGCCAGCAGGCGGCCGCGCAGTCGCGTGCCACCGTTCGCTGAGCGGCAAGGCGCCGGGTAGGTACCGCGGGAAGGATCGACGCAGGGTAGGAACAGGGCATTTCCTTGGTTCTATCTCCTATGGCCAGCCACCATAGGCCGCATCTTCTGCAATGAATCGATGCACGGACCGGATAATTCTCCGATGCTCGACCTCGACCGCATCGACCTGCGCCTCTTGAAGATCCTTCAGGAGGACGGGCGCATCACCAACCTCAAGCTGGCCGAGGCGGTGGCGCTTTCGCCCACCGCGGTGCTGGCGCGCGTGCAGCGCCTGACGCGAGATGGCTTCATCCTCGGCTACGAGGCGCGCCTCGATCCCGAGAAGCTGGGCCGCGGCTTCACGGTGTTCGTCGAGGTGCTGCTCGACCGCACCACGCCCAATGTCTTCGACCAGTTCAAGGCCGCCGTGCAGGTGCGCGACGAGATCATGGAATGCCACATGGTCGCCGGCGGCTTCGACTACCTGCTCAAGACCCGCATGGCCGACATGGCCGCGTACCGCGAGTTCGCGGGCACGGTGCTGTGGCAACTGCCCGGCGTGCGCGAGACGCGGACCTATGCGGTGATGGAAGAGGTGAAGAGCAGCGCACGGCTGCCTCTGGGGATCTGAAGCTGGCCGTTCAGGCGGGCTTGCGGGCCCGGCCCCCGAAGATCGCGGTGCCGACCCGCACCATCGTGCTGCCAGCGCTGATCGCCGCTTCGAGGTCGGCGCTCATGCCGAGCGACAGCGTGTCGAGCGCGATGCCCGCCCCTTTGATCGATTCGAAAACCGCATGCGCGCGCAGGCACAGATCGCGCTGCGCCGCGAAATCGGGCGCCGGTTCGGGGATCGCCATGAGCCCGCGCAGCCGCAGATGTGGCAACGCCGCCACAGCGCGGGCGAGCGCGACGGCCTCTTCCGGTGGCACGCCGGACTTGTTCGCGCCGCCGTCCACGTTAACCTGAAGGCATACATTGAGCGGCGCCAAATGGGCCGGCCGCTGCGCCGACAGACGCTCGGCGATCTTGAGCCGGTCGATGCTGTGGACCCAGTCGAACTGCTCGGCCACCGGCCGCGTCTTGTTGCTTTGCAGAGGGCCGATGCAGTGCCATTCGAGGGAGGCGCGCAGATCGGCGAGCGCCTCGATCTTGTCCAGCCCTTCCTGCACGTAGTTCTCGCCGAAGGCCGTTTGGCCCGCCGCATGCGCATCGCGCACCGCGTCGGCCCCGAAGGTCTTGGACACCGCCAGCAGCCGGACCCCGGCCGGGTCGCGGCCGGCCGTTACACATGCCGCCTCGATCCGGTTCTTTACTTGCTGGAGGTCGTCGCCAATCATCGTCATAATCGTCCAAAATCGTATCAAAACGTCACCGAACTCGAGCCGAGGATCCCCGTGGACATCACCCAACTGCTGGCATTCAGCGTCAAGAACAAAGCCTCCGACCTGCACTTGTCGGCCGGGCTGCCGCCCATGATCCGCGTCAATGGCGACGTGCGCCGCATCAATGTCGATGCGCTCGATCACAAGGGCGTGCACGCGATGGTGTACGACATCATGAGCGACACGCACCGCAAGCACTACGAAGAGTTCCTGGAGGTCGACTTCTCGTTCGAGATCGACGGCCTCGCGCGCTTTCGCGTGAACGCCTTCAACCAGGCGCGCGGCGCGGCCGCGGTGTTCCGGACCATTCCTTCGAAGATCCTCACGCTCGAACAGCTGAACGCGCCGAAGATTTTCGGCGAACTGGCGCTCAAGCCGCGCGGGCTGGTGCTGGTGACGGGCCCCACGGGCTCGGGCAAGTCGACCACGCTGGCGGCGATGGTGAACTACCTCAACGAAAACGAGTACGGCCACATCCTCACGGTGGAAGACCCGATCGAATTCGTGCACGAATCCAAGAAGTGCCTCATCAACCAGCGCGAAGTGGGTCCGATGACGCTGTCGTTCTCGAACGCGCTGCGCTCGGCCCTCCGCGAAGACCCGGACGCCATTCTGGTGGGCGAACTGCGCGACCTCGAAACCATTCGCCTCGCGATGACCGCGGCCGAAACGGGCCACCTGGTGTTCGGCACGCTGCACACCTCGTCGGCCGCCAAGACCATCGACCGGATCATCGACGTGTTCCCGGGCGAAGAGAAAGAAATGATCCGCGCGATGCTCTCGGAGTCGCTGCAGGCGGTGATTTCGCAGACGCTGTGCAAGACCAAGGACGGCCAGAGCCGCGTGGCGGCGCACGAGATCATGCTGGGCACGCCGGCCATCCGGAACCTGATCCGCGAGGCCAAGGTCGCGCAGATGTACTCCACCATCCAGACCGGCCAGGGCTCCGGCATGCAGACGCTGGACCAGAACCTGATGGAACTGGTTCGCCGCAACACGATTTCCGCCGCCGAGGCGCGCGGAAAGGCAAAGATTCCCGAAAATTTCCCCGGCTGATCCACAACAGCCCATCGGAGCACCGACATCATGGAACGCGATCAAGCCAGCCAGTTCATCAACGACCTGCTCAAGCTCATGGTGAGCCGCAACGGCAGCGACCTGTTCATCACCGCCGACTTTCCGCCCGCGATCAAGGTCGACGGCAAGGTCACCAAGGTGTCGCAGCAAGCGCTGGGCGCGCAGCACACGCTGGCGCTCACGCGCTCGGTCATGAACGACCGGCAGGTGGCCGATTTCGAGCGCACCAAGGAGTGCAACTTCGCGATCTCGCCGACCGGCATCGGGCGCTTTCGCGTCAACGCCTTCGTGCAGCAGGGCAAGGTCGGCATGGTGCTGCGGACCATTCCGGCCAAGCTGCCGACCATCGACGGCCTGGGCATGCCGCAGATCCTGAAGGACGTGTCGATGACCAAGCGCGGCCTCACCATCCTGGTGGGCGCGACGGGCTCGGGCAAGTCGACCACGCTGGCCGCGATGATCGATTGGCGCAACGAAAACTCCTACGGCCACATCGTCACGGTGGAAGACCCGGTCGAGTTCGTGCACCCGCACAAGAACTGCGTGATCACGCAGCGCGAAGTGGGCATCGACACCGACAGCTGGGAAGCCGCGCTCAAGAACACGCTGCGCCAAGCGCCCGACGTGATCCTGATGGGCGAAATCCGCGACCGCGAAACCATGGAGCACGCGGTGGCCTTCGCCGAAACGGGCCACCTCTGCATGGCCACGCTGCACGCCAACAGCGCCAACCAGGCGCTGGACCGGATCATCAACTTCTTCCCCGAAGAGCGCCGCGCTCAACTGCTGATGGACCTCTCGCTGAACCTGCGCTCGCTGGTCTCGCAGCGGCTGGTGCCGACCGAAGACGGCCAGGGCCGCGTGGCCGCCGTCGAGGTGCTGCTGAACACGCCGCTGATTTCCGACCTGATCTTCAAGGGCGAGGTCGGCGAGATCAAGGAGATCATGCGCAAGAGCCGCAATCTGGGCATGCAGACCTTCGACCAGGCGCTGTTCGACCTGTTCGAGAGCCACTCGATCACCTTCGAAGACGCGATCCGCAACGCCGACTCGGCCAACGACCTGCGGCTGCAGATCAAGCTCAACAGCCAGCGTGCGCGCAGCACCGACCTGGCGGCCGGCACGGAGCATTTCGCGATCGTCTGACCGGCGCGCGGGGTGGCGCCGCGGCGGGCTGCGGCGCCCGGGCGAATGGCTTTAAGCTCTCGCCCCATGAGCAGCATCAACACCCGAACCTACGAATCCATCCCCTCCCAGACGGTGGCCTTTCTCGGCCTCGGCGTCATGGGCGGGCCGATGGCCGGCCACCTGGCCAAGGCCGGCCACAGCGTCACGGTCTACAACCGCACGGCCTCCAAGGCAGAAGCCTGGGCCGCCGAATTCGGCCCGTCGGGCCGCCATGCCGCGACCCCGCGCGAAGCCGCGGCGGGCGCCGACATCGTCTTCTGCTGCGTCGGCAACGACGACGACCTGCGCTCCGTCGTGCTGGGTGAAGACGGCGCCTTCGCCGGCATGAAGAAGGGCGCCGTGCTCGTCGACCACACGACCGCTTCGGCCGACGTGGCGCGCGAGCTCTCGAAGGCGGCCGAGGCGCTGGGCCTGCACTTCATCGACGCGCCGGTGTCCGGCGGCCAGGCCGGTGCGCAGAACGGCGCACTGACCGTGATGTGCGGCGGCGACGCGGCCGCGTTCGAACGCATCAAGCCGGTGGCCGCGGCGTTTTCGCGCGCGGTCACGCTGCTGGGCAAGAGCGGTGCGGGCCAGCTCGCGAAGATGGTGAACCAGATCGCCATCGCGGGCCTGGTGCAGGGGCTGTCTGAGGCCATCGCCTTCGGCCAGCGCGCCGGCCTCGACATGGAAGCCGTGCTCGGGGTCATCGGCAAGGGCGCGGCCCAGAGCTGGCAGATGGACAACCGCGGCAAGACCATGATCGACGGCAAGTTCGACTACGGTTTTGCGGTCGACTGGATGCGCAAGGATCTGGGCCTGGTGCTCGACGAGGCCAAGCGCAACGGCGCGCGCGTGCCGGTGACGGCGCTGGTCGACCAGTTCTATGCCGACGTGCAACAGGCCGGCGGCAGGCGCTGGGACACCTCGAGCCTGATCATCCGCCTCAAATGAAAAAGGCCCGCGGAAGCGGGCCTTCTTGTTTCAGCGAACCGGCGAGGTCGTCACCGCCGGCTGCGCGGGCGCCGAGCCCGGCGCGGGCAGCGGCTCCATCGGCGGCAGCGGCACGCGCGAGGAAGAGGATGAAGAAGAAGGCGCCGAAGGCGTCGCGTTGCTCACCGGCGCAGGGCCGGTGCCGCCGCGCTGTGCCGCGGACTGGTTCGCCGCCTGGCTCGCGGCGAGGTCGGCCTCGCTCACCACCTCGACCACGCGCACCACCTTCATCACACCGCCCACGCCGCGCGTGATCTCAGTGGCGCGATCGGTCTCGCGCCGCGTGGCGATGCCCATCAGGTAGACCACGCCGCGCTCGGTGATCACCTTGAACGAATTGGCGAAGATGTCCTTCGCATCGAGCAGCGAGGCCTTCACCTTGCCGGTGATGTAGAGGTCGTTCGAGCGGTCCTGGAAAGTGCTGGGCGCGCCGAGCGTGAGTTCGTTCACCACCGAGCGCACGTTGACCACGCGGCTCACTTCGTCCTCGACGCGGCGGCGGTCGGCCTCGTTGCCCACCGCGCCGGTCAGCAGCACCTGGCGGTTGAAGCTGGTGACGCTCACGTACATCTGGTCATTGGCGATGTCGCGCACGCGGGCGGCAGCGCGCAGTTCGATGCCCTGGTCGTCGAGCTGGGCGCCCGAACTGCGGCGATCGGTTGCCACCATGCCCACGCCCACCACAGCGGCACCACCCACCACGAGGGGCACGCAGGCCGAAAGGCCCGCGACCAGGGCGGCACCCAGGGTGAGTGCGAGGGCGAAACGCCGGGTCGACGTGGCCGTCATGGTCTTCATGGTCATGAGGAAGCTTCCTGTTCTCCGAGTAACTGGGCATCCACGCCGTCGCACAGGCAATGCAGCGCGAGCAGGTGGACTTCATGGATGCGCGCCGCACGCTCGTGCGGCACGCTGATCTGGACGTCGGTCTCGCGCAGCGCACGGCCGATGACGCCGCCGGTGCCGCTGCTGCCTGCACCGGGCGCCGCGGGCGGACCCGAGACGGCGTTGCCGAGCAGCGCGACCACGGTCATGTCGCGCTCGTGCGCCGCCAGCACGGCAGCAAGCACCGCTGCCGACTGGCCGCTGGCGCTCAACGCGAGCAGCACGTCGCCGGCCTGGCCCAGCGCGCGCACCTGGCGGGCGAAGCGGTCGGCATCGATCGCGTTCGCGCTGTCGGCATTCGGGTCTGTGGCGTCGCCGGGCAGTGCGATGGCGCCCAGTTCAGGGCGCTCGCGTTCGAAACGGCCAACGAACTGCGCGGCGAACTGCGTGGCCAGCAGGCCCGACACGCCGGCGCCGCAAGCCAGCACCTTGCCGCCACTGGTCACGCAGGCCAGGATGGCCTGCATCGCTTGAGAGATGGGTTTGCTGAGGACCGGTCCGGTCTGGTATTTGAGGTCGGCACTGTCGATGAAGTGCTGCTGAATCCGTTGCTCGAGCATGGGGCGGGATGATAACTGGGGGCTGTGAAACAAGACGTTTGAGTTGTGGAGCCTTCAGCAAGGCTTCAGTTCCCTCGTCCGGCGCATCAGGCCGCGTCGAACGCCGCCTGAAGCCAGGTGATTTTCTCCTCGACCAGCACCACGTCGAAGCGGCACGGCGGCACCGAGCGCAGCCGGCCGAGGTAGTGCTGCGCGGCGAACACGATGCGCCGCTGCTTCGTCCCGGTGATGCTGCCGCCCGCACCGCCGTGCGTGCCGGCACTGCGCTGGCGGACCTCGACGAACACCAGCGTGCCGCCGCCGGGACCCCGCGGATCGCGCATGATCAGGTCGATCTCGCCGCCGCCGCGGCCGGGCGTTCGATAATTGCGGGCGATCAGCGCGAGGCCGGCGTCCTGCAGATATTCGAGCGCGGCATCTTCCGCCGCATCGCCGCGACGCTTTGTTGTGGTGGTCTTCATGGCTCCCTGCCGTCTTCTCTTTTTTGTCGTTCGCTCTCACGGAGAAACCTCTTGGCTTCACTCGCCCCTGCTTCTTTCGGCGCCGCCCTTGCGGCCGCGCACGACGCCGCGGGTGCGCAGCATTATCCGCAGGCCACGCTCTATGTGGTCGCCACGCCGATCGGCAACCTGGCCGACATCACGCTGCGCGCGCTGCACGTGCTGCAGCTGGTCGACGTGATCGCCTGCGAGGACACGCGCCACACACAAAGCCTCTTGCGTGCCTACGGCATCGACCGCCCCGGCGCCCGGCTGCTGGCCGTGCACCAGCACAACGAAGCCGAGGCCGCGCAGGCCGTGGTCGCGCGGCTCGCGCAGGGCGAGCGCATCGCCTACGTGAGCGACGCCGGCACGCCCGGCGTGAGCGACCCCGGCGCGCGGCTCGTCGCGGCCGTGCGCGCGGCGGGCCAGCGCGTGCTGCCGCTGCCGGGCGCGAGCAGCGTCACGACGCTGATCGGCGCCGCCGGACTGGTGGCGGATGGCGCGGACGGCAACGCGAGCAGCGCCTTCGTCTTCGCGGGCTTCCTGCCGAGCAAGGCCGGCGAGCGCGACACCGCCGTGCAGGCGCTCTCGCAGGAGCCGCGCGCCGTGGTGCTGCTGGAAGCGCCGCACCGCATCGAAAGCCTCGCGCGCGCGCTGGCCGTGCTGGGCGAGCGCCGCATCACCGTGGGCCGCGAGCTCACCAAGCAGTTCGAGGAGATTGCGACGGTGGCGGCCAGCGCCCTGCCCGACTGGTTCGCCGCTGATCGCGACCGCGTGCGAGGCGAGTTCGCGCTGGTGCTGCATCCGGTCGCGGTGAGCGGCGATGGCGGCGCGGAAGGCGAGCGCGTGCTGCGGCTGCTTCTTGCTGAACTGCCTGTGAAGACCGCAGTGCGGCTGGCAGCAGAGATAAGCGGCGCGCCGCGCAATGCGCTGTATGAGACGGCGCTACGTATCCGCAATGACGGCAATGACGAGCCGGGCGACTAACCGTCCAGCTCCGCATACCGCCTGAAGATCCCATCCTCGTTGAACGCGATGCGGCGCGCGCTCTGCAGGTAGTCGTGCACGCGTTGGCGGCGCTTGACGTTGGCGTGCAGTTTCTCGACGGCCGGCGTGCGGGCCAGCGCCCGCGCGGTGGCCTTCGGAAATGCGTAGTGCAAGCCGTCGACAAGCTGAAACAGCGAGAGATCGGCGTAGGTCAGCATGTCGCCGACCAGATGCAGGTCGCCCGCAGGGTTGCGCTGGAGCACCTGCTCGAACCAGTTCAGGAATTTCGGAATCCGCTCTTCGCGAAAGGCCCGCGCACGCTGAACGGCGGCATCGCGCTGGTCTTCGTAGTACGCGCCGGTCGAGATCGGATGGTGCGTGTCGTGCGCCTCGGCCACCACGTCGGCGATGGTGAGCTGCAGTTGATGCGTCCAGAGGCCGTCGGACTCGCCGACGCCCGCGAGGCCCAGCCGCGGCCCGAGGTACAGCAGGATCGCGGCGGTCTGGCCCACCACGATGTCGCCGTCGACGAGGAAGGGCGGCGCAAAGGCGGCGCGGGCGTTGTTGGGATCGCCGAGCCGCTCGCCCAGTGCCGATTCGCCACCGCCTTTGGATTCAGGCAACCGCGCCACGTCGACGTAGTCGGCACCCGCTGCTTCGAGCGCGAGCCGCACGAATTCACCGCGGCCCTGGATCGTGGGCCAGTAATGGAGTTGGTAAGGCATGCGGCCATGGTGTCAGGGTCTGTACAGCCCTGCAACCGCCGCGGTCCTTCACGCGCCGCGGCGCTGAAGAAGACGGCTCACCAGAATTTCCACCAGGGCCGTGGCGCGAGGCGCAGCGCCTGCGGGCGGGTGTCCAGGTCGATGTTCTGGGTGACCGTGTCGCCGGAGCGGCGGCGCATTTCGGTTTCGAGGGCATGCGCGATGCCGCGCGCCTGTTTTTCGCCGCGCAGTGCGCGCCGGCGCCATTCCGCGGCGTGTTCCGCCAGGCTGGCCTCATCCAGATCAGTCAACTCCGTCATCGGTGGAAATCTTGCATGTGCGCGGTGGCGAGGAGACGCCAACGCGTGGTGAATGGTCGCGGGCGAGAAGGTCGGGGCCAAAGAAAAAAACCGGAAGCCCTTGAGAGGCTTCCGGTCTTGTATTTGGTCCCGCCGCCAGGAATCGAACCTGGATCTCAGCCTTCGGAGGGCCGAATTCTATCCGTTGAAATACAGCGAGAGGATAGGTCCGGAAAAGGTCCGGAGCCAGAGATTATCGCCTATCAGGCAACAGCGGTTTCGGCCTCGTGCGCAACCGCAGTGCCGATAGCCGGACGCTCGAACCCGAGCCCCGCCAGATAGACGCGGAAGGTGCGCCGCCCGGTAGGCACGAGGTCGAAGGCGGTCGGGTCGAGCAGCCAGTTCTGGATGAGGCCGCTGATCAGCGCATGCATGCCCTGCGCCGCCACGTGGCCGGGCACCGGCAGCTTGACGTGGGCGCGGCGCGCGGCCAGCCGCAGGGCTTTTTCGAAGTCGACCACGCAGGCGTTGCGCGCATCGAGGTGGCGCTGCTGCACCGAGGCCATGTCATGCGTGTACTCGACCTTGTGGGTGGCCACGTCGAACACGCGGCGCACCTGCGGGTCGGTGGTCATGAGGGTCAGCGCGTGGACCATGCCCTCCTCGATCTCGACCAGGGGATCGTCGCTGCCGGCGGCGGCGTCGCTCTTGGGCGCCGCCTCCAGGGGCAGGATGACGCGTTCCATCATGGCGTTGAAGAGGTCGGCCTTGTCCTTGAAGTGCCAATAGATGGCGCCGCGGGTCGCGCCGGCCTGCTGCGCGATCTGCTGCAGCGAGGTCTGCGAGACGCCTTGCGCCTGAAACAGCAGCTCCGCGGCATCGAGCAACCGATTCCGCGTAGCCATTGCCTCTTCCTTCGTACGACGTGCCACCAAGTCTCCTGATTTGTAAAGCGAACGCCCCTTGCGTATCGTGGGGCCATTTACGGAGTCACTATACATCCATGAATGTATGTAAACTACCGGGCTTCCCCGATGGCCCGGCTGTTTATGCTGTCTTCCTGTTCGCATTGCGAACACGCCATCTCCCGTCTTCGCTTCAAAGGAATCGCATGCCTCTCCTGCATGTCTCGCGCCCATCGTCCTTTTCGCCGCGTCTCGCGACCGTGGCCGCCGTTGTCCTGTTGGTCCTCGCGGGCTGCGGCAAGGGCGATGCGCCCGCCGGTCCGGGCGGCGCAGGAGGCGGAGGCCACCCGCCGGCGCCCGAAGTGGGCGTGGTCGTTGCCACCCCAACCGATGTCGGCCTCGTGACCGAACTGCCGGGCCGCCTGGAGGCCTCGCGCATCGCACAGGTCCGCGCCCGCGCCTCGGGCATCCTGCTCAAGCGCGAATTCCGCGAAGGCAGCGACGTGAAGGCCGGCCAGCTCCTGTTCCGCATCGACCCGGCGCCGCTGGTGGCCGCTTCGCAGAACGCCCAGGCCACGCTGGCCCGCGCCGAGGCCAACGCCGTGCAGGCCAAGGCCCTGGCCGACCGCTACAAGCCGCTGGTCGAAGCCAATGCGGTCAGCAAGCAGGAATACGCGAACGCCGTCGCCTCGCAAAAGACCGCCGAAGCCGACGTGGCCGCCGGCCGCGCCGCGGTGCAGACCGCCAAGATCAACCTCGGCTATGCCGACGTGACCTCGCCCATCGCCGGCCGCATCGGCCGCGCCCTCGTGACCGAAGGCGCGCTGGTGGGCCAGGGCGACGCCACCGAGCTGGCCGTCGTGCAGCAGATCAACCCGGTGTACGTGAACTTCACGCAGTCGGCTTCCGACGTGCTGAAGCTGCGCCGCGCGCTGGCCGCCGGCCAGTACAAGCGCGCCGGCGGCGAAGAAGCCGCCAGCGTGAGCGTCGTGCTGGAAGACGGCACCGACTACCCGCTGCCCGGCAAGCTGCTGTTCTCCGACCTCACGGTGGACTCGACCACCGGCCAGGTCACGCTGCGCGCCGAAGTGCCCAACCCCAAGGGCGAGCTGCTGCCCGGTCTCTATGTGCGCGTGAAGCTCGAGCAGGCGCAGGCCAGCAATGCGATCACGCTGCCGCAGCAGGCCGTCACCCGCACCCAGCAGGGCGACACCGTTTCGGTGGTCGACAAGGACGGCAAGATCGGCAAGCGCACCGTGAAGATCAGCGCCGCCAAGGACAACCAGTGGGTGGTGCTCGACGGCCTGAAGGCGGGCGAACAGGTGATGGTCGACGGCTTCCAGAAGCTGCAGATGATGCCGCCCGGAACGCCCGTGAAGGCCGTGCCCTGGAAGAAGCCGGACCCGAACGCAGCACCGGCCCCTGCGGCACCCGCGCCCGGCGCCGCCCCCGCAGCCGCACCGGCTGCCGCTGCGCCCGCGGCAGCCCCCGCCGCGAACGGCCAGGCTTCGGCCCCGGCCGAGAAGAAGTAATTAGGAGCGCGCCCGCATGGCCAAATTCTTTATCGACCGCCCGATCTTCGCCTGGGTGATCGCGCTGTTCATCCTGGTGATGGGCGGCGTGGCAATCACCCAGCTGCCGATCTCGCAGTACCCGCCGGTGGCCCCTCCGGCCATCGTGATCAACGTCGCCTACCCCGGTGCCTCGGCCCAGACGCTCGAGGACAGCGTGCTGTCCGTCATCGAGCGTGAAATGAACGGCTCGCCGGGCCTGATCTACATGGAATCGGTGGCCCAGGCCGACGGCACCGGCACCATCACGATCAGCTTCGAGGCCGGCACCAACGACGACCTTGCGCAGGTGGACGTGCAGAACCGGCTGTCGCGCGCGACGCCGCGCCTGCCGGCCGCCGTGACGCAGCAGGGCGTGCGCGTGGACAAGTCGCGCAACAACTTTCTGATGTTCGTGATGCTGTCCTCGGACAACCCGGACCTCGATCCGGTGGCGCTCGGCGACTACGCGGCACGCAACGTCGTGCCCGAGCTGCAGCGCGTCGTCGGCGTGGGCCAGGCCCAGCTGTTCGGCTCCGAGAACGCGATGCGCATCTGGATCGACCCGGCCAAGCTGCAGGGCTTCAACCTGTCGGCCACCGACGTCAACAACGCGATCCGCGCACAGAACGCCCAGGTGTCCTCCGGCACCATCGGCGACCTGCCCAACATTCCCGGCCAGGCCATCGCGGCCACCGTGGTCGTGAACGGCCAGCTCGCCAATGTGGAGCAATTCAAGAACATCGTGCTGCGCGCCAACACCGACGGTTCGACCGTGCGGCTGAAGGACGTGGCGCGTGTCGAACTCGGCGGCCAGTCTTACGCCACCTCGGCGCGCCTGAACGGCGTGCCGGCGGTCGGTATCGGCGTCCAGCCGACGCCGAACGGCAACGCGCTGCAGTCGGCCAAGGCGATCCGCGCCAAGATGACCGAACTCGCGCGCTTCTTCCCGCAGGGCGTGAAGTGGGACATTCCGTACGACAGCTCGCGCTTCGTGCAGATCTCGATCACCGAAGTGGTCAAGACGCTGCTGGAAGCCGTGGCGCTGGTGTTCGTGGTGATGTTCCTGTTCCTGCAGAACTGGCGCTACACGATCATCCCGACCATCGTGGTGCCGATCGCGCTGCTGGGCACGTTTGCCTCGCTGCTTGCGCTCGGTTTCTCGATCAACGTGCTGACCATGTTCGGCATGGTGCTGGTGATCGGCATCGTGGTGGACGATGCGATCGTGGTGGTCGAGAACGTCGAGCGCATCATGAGCGAAGAGGGACTCTCGCCGCTCGAAGCCACGCGCAAGGCCATGAAGCAGATTTCCGGCGCCATCATCGGCGTGACGGTGGTGCTGATCTCGGTGTTCGTGCCGCTCGCGTTCTTCGCGGGTTCGACCGGCAACATCTACCGCCAGTTCTCGGCGGTGATGGTGACCTCGATCGCCTTCTCGGCCTTCATGGCGCTGTCGCTCACGCCGGCCCTGTGCGCCACGCTGCTCAAGCCCGTGGAAGCCGGCCACCACCACGAGAAGCGCGGCTTCTTCGGCTGGTTCAACCGCGGCTTCTCGCGCACGGCCAAGGGCTACGAAAGCCTGGTCGCGCGCATCCTGCGCCGCGCGGCGCGCTACCTGATCATCTACGTGGCGATCATCGGCGCGGTGGCCTACACCTACACGCACCTGCCGAGCTCGTTCCTGCCGCAGGAAGACCAGGGCAACATCATCGTGAACGTGCAGCTGCCCCCAGGCGCTACACAGGAGCGTGCGCTGTCGGTCATGCAACAGGTCGAGGGCTTCATCCTCAAGCAGCCTGAAGTGCAGAGCATGGTCGGCGTGATGGGCTTCAGCTTCTCGGGCCAGGGCCAGAACGCGGGCCTCGCCTTCGTGACGCTGAAGGACTGGGAAGAACGCAAGGACCCGGCCCACTCGGCCAGCGCGCTGGCCGGCCGTGCCTTCGGTGCGCTCTCGGGCATCCGCGACGCCTTCATCTACCCGCTGAGCCCGCCGCCCATTCCCGAACTGGGCAACGCCAGCGGCTTCAGCTTCCGGCTGCAGGACCGCGCGGGCGCGGGCCACGAGGCGCTCATCAACGCACGCAACCAGCTCCTGGGCATGGCCGGGCAGAGCAAGATCCTCTCGCAGGTCCGCCCCGACGGCCTGGAAGACGCGCCGCAGTTGCAGATCGACATCGACCGCGACAAGGCCAACGCCTTGGGCGTGAGCTTCGACGCGATCAATGCGACGCTCTCGACGGGCCTGGGTTCGAGCTACATCAACGACTTCCCGAACCGCGGCCGCCTGCAGCGCGTGGTGGTGCAGGCCGATGCGCCGGCCCGCATGCAGCCGGACGACCTGCTCAAGCTGAACGCCAGCAACACGCAGGGCCAGCCGGTGCCGCTGTCGGCCTTCGCGACCACCAAGTGGGTCACGGGCGCCACGCAGACGGTGCGCTACAACGGCTACCCCGCGATCCGCATCAGCGGGGACGCCGCCGCCGGCTTCAGCACGGGTGCCGCGATGGCCGAGATGGAAAAGCTCGCCAGCCAGCTGCCGCAAGGCTTCGGCTTCGAATGGACCGGCCAGTCGCGTGAAGAAAAGCTCGCGGGTTCGCAGGCCATCATCCTGTACGGCTTCGCGATCCTGGCGGTGTTCCTCTGCCTGGCCGCGCTGTACGAGAGCTGGTCGATCCCGCTGGCGGTGATTCTGGTGGTGCCGCTGGGCGTGCTGGGCGTGCTGCTGGCAACGATGCTGCGCGCCTATTCGAACGACGTGTACTTCCAGGTGGGGCTGATCACGATCATCGGCCTCTCGGCGAAGAACGCGATTCTGATCATCGAGTTCGCAAAGGACCTGCAGGCGCAGGGCAAGGGCATCGTCGAATCGGCGCTGGCCGCGGCCCACCTGCGTTTCCGCCCGATCGTGATGACTTCGCTGGCCTTCGGCCTGGGCGTGGTGCCGCTGGTGATCGCCTCGGGCGCCGGTTCGGCCAGCCAGCGCGCCATCGGCACCGGTGTGCTCGGCGGCATGGTGACCGGTACCGCCCTCGCAGTGATTTTCGTGCCGGTGTTCTTCGTGGTCGTGCGCACCCTGTTCAAGGGCAGTGCGCGCCAGCGGGAAGCCGACAAGCGGCATGCGGAAGCCGCCGGCATCGTGGAGGAACCCAAGCATGACTAAGAAACTGATTCCCACGGCCCTGGCCGCAGCGATGCTGCTGGCGGGCTGCTCGCTGATCCCGACCTACGAGCGCCCCGCCGCCCCGGTGCCGACCACCTTCCCGGGTGACCCGTCGCAACCGGCCGGCCAGGCGGCCGCGGCCCTGCCGTGGCAGGACTTCTTCACCGACCCGCGCCTGGCGGGCCTGATCCAGACCGCCCTGGCGAACAACCGGGACCTGCGCGTTTCGGTGCTCAACATCGAACAGGCGCGCGCGCAGTTCCAGATCGAGCGCTCGGCGCTGTTCCCGGCACTGGGCCTCACGGGCAGCGGCTCGCGCTCGAGCCCGAACAGCTTCCAGGCATTCGACAGCAGCGTGGGCAGCGTGTCGTCGCAGTACAGCGTGAACTTCGGCTTCACCGCCTGGGAGCTCGACTTCTTCGGCCGCATCCGCGCGCTGAAGGACCAGGCGCTGGCGCAGTACCTTGCCACTGAAGAAACGCGCAAGGCCGCGCAGATCAGCCTGATCGCGTCGGTCGCCACCGGCTGGATCACGCTGATGGCCGACGACGAGCTGCTGGAGATCACGCGCCAGACGATGGTCACGCGCGAGGAGTCGGTGCGCCTTGCCAAGCTGCGCTTCGACAACGGCGTGTCGTCCGAAATCGACTTTCAGGCCGCCAACACGGCCGCGGAAAGTGCCCGCGCCACCTACGCGCAGCAGCAACGCGCGCGCATGCAGGACGAGAACGCACTCGCCCTGCTGCTGGGCGCGCCGGTGCCGGCGGACGCCCTCTCGGGCGGCGCCAAGGGCCTGGACGGCATCAAGCCGATGCCCGACGTGCCCGCGGGCCTGCCCTCGGACATGCTGATCGAGCGGCCCGACATCCGCGCGGCCGAGCAGCAATTGATTGCCGCCAACGCCAACATCGGCGCGGCGCGCGCGAACTTCTTCCCGCGCGTGTCGCTGACCAGTGGGATCGGCACCGCGAGCACCGAGTTCTCGGGCCTGTTCGACCGCGGCTCCAAGGCCTGGTCGTTCGCGCCCACGGTCACGTTGCCGATCTTCGATGCGGGCCGCAACTGGGCCACGCTGCAATCGTCCAAGGCCGGGCGCGAGATCGCGGTCGCGCAGTACGAGAAGTCGATCCAGACCGCGTTCCGCGAAGTGGCTGACGCGCTGGCCGGCCGCGCCACCCTGGGCGAAGAGGTGCGGGCACAGCGCGCGCAGGCCACGGCGGAAGCGGTGCGCTTCAAGCTCTCCGATCTGCGCTATCGCAACGGCATCGCCAGCGCGCTCGACCTGCTCGATGCGCAGCGCTCGCTGTTCACGGCGCAGCAACTGGCGGTCAACGCGCGGCTCCTGCAATTGCAGAACCAGGTCACGCTGTACAAAACGCTGGGTGGCGGCTGGGCAACGCGCGACAAGGGTTGAGGCGCCTGGGCGCCCGATATCGGGAGGCCAATCGCCCGCTGGGGCGAGGGGCCTCTCTATAATCGTCGGTTGATCTAGAAAAAGCCCCCCGACGAGCCCCCGTTATTGAGGACGCCATGAGCGCAGACCCGCACTACCAGGCCACAGAAGAAGCCCATACCGGCCCCATCAAGAACCCGAAGCAACTGCTGCTCGCGGTATTTTTCTCCTTCATTGCACCGATCCTGATCATCGTGGGACTTGTCTCCTACGTGGTCTCGGGCACCAAGCCCGCCGGCACCGCGGAGGGCGACAACATGGCGCTCTACGGCGTGTCGAAGGAATCGCGCGACAAGGAAGTGGCCGAGCGCCTCAAGAAGGTCGGCGCCATCGAGATCCGCGATGCCAACCGCCCGCTCACCGCTGGCGAGGCCGTGTTCAAGGCCCAATGCGTGGCCTGCCACGGCGCACCGGGCATCCCCGGCGCTCCTCACCTGAACGACGCTGCAGCCTGGGGCCCCCGCATCGGCCAGGGCTATGCAACGCTGCTGGAACATGCGCTCAAGGGCAAGGGCGCGATGCCTCCCCAGGGCGGCGGCGACTTCGAAGACCTCGAAATCGGCCGTGCGGTGGTCTACATGGCCAATGCTGGCGGCGCCAAGTTCCCGGTGCCCGAGCGCCCGGCGGCCGCGGCGCCTGCACAAGGTGCTTCGGGTGCGGCGCCTGCCGCGTCGGCACCTGCAGCCGCAGCTTCGACGGCTGCAGCAGCACCGGCCAAGTAATCGCCTTTGCTCCAAAGAAAAAGCCGGCTCGATGCCGGCTTTTTTGTGGGCGATTGGCGCCCTGGACTACTGTTTTGATAGCGCCGCAGCGGCTCCGGCATGGCGCTGCGCCGGGCTCATGACGTGGCCGAAGCGCTGCGCCAGTTCACTGGCCTGCACCGTCTCGGGCGTCCACAGGCCTTGCTCAATGGCTTCGGCCGCGATCCCCACGTCCTGCGTGTGCACCAGCCCGAGCCCGATCGGCGCGACCAGATAGAGCCGCCCGGCCTCGTCGAGCAGGCAGCCCGAGACGTCGACCGCCTGCCCGGTATGGGCAGTGACGGTGAATTTGCCGCCGCCCTCCTCCGCCACGCGCCACACCAGCGGTGCAGCCTCCAGTTCGACATACACACGCTGCGGCCCGTTCTGGAAGAACCACTGCCCTTCGTCGTCGTGCTCGTAGTTGCGATGGATGAAGTCGATCAGCTTGTCGTGCCGCAGCATCGAGCCCTTGGCCTGCACGAACGGCCCCTCGGCTTGCGTGCGGTCGTCGCGCATGTACCAGTTGCCGCGCGCATCGAGGCCCAGCCAACCGTAGCAGTGCGGCACGTTGGGCCATTTGGCGAGCGCTTGCTTGACGATGTCGTCCATGAATTCATTCTCCTGCCGGTTACGGCGTGGAAGCGTCAGCCAAAACGCCGCCGTGCAGTTGCAGCCAGCTGCCCACACGCTCCGGCATCCCCCGCACATGCCCAGGCGGCAGCCCCAGCGGAAAGCCGACGTGCCCGCCATGCGCCGGCTGCCACAGCGTCACATGCCGTCCGACCTCGCCCGGCCCCGGCAGGCTGCGCGCCGGAATGAACGGATCGTTGAGCGCGTTCACCACCAGCGTCGGCACGCGGATCTGGCCCAGGTGCGGCTTGGACGAACCCCGCGCCCAGTAGTCGTCGGTGTTGCGAAAGCCGTGCAGCGGCGCGGTGAACACGTCGTCGAAGGTGTAGAGGTCGCGCGCGGCCAGCAGCCGGTCGCGGTCGAACAGGCCCGGGAACTGCGCGAGCTTGGCCATCGCCTTGGGTTTCATGGTCGCGAGGAACATGCGCGTGTAGACCAGCTTGTTGAAGCCGCGGCCGATCGCCTCGCCGCCTGCAGCGAGGTCGAGCGGCGCGCAGACCGAAGCCACCGCGCTGACCGATTCACGCGCCGTGTCGCCCGCCTCGCAGGCCCAGCGCAGCAGCGCATTGCCGCCGAGCGAGACACCCGCGGCCAGCACCGGACCGCCGCCGCGCAAACGGTGCTGGTCGCGCATGCGCTTCAAGATCCAGCCGATCTCTTCGTAGTCACCGGAGTGATAAGCGCGCGGCGCGAGATTCAGCTCGCCGCTGCAGCCCCGGAAATGCGGCACCGCGAATGCCATGCCGTGATCGGCCGCGAATGCCGCGAAGGCCTCCGCATAGTGGCTGCGCGACGAGCCCTCCAGCCCGTGGAACAGCACCAGCAGCGGCCGCGGACCCGGCAACGGCGCATCGATGAAATCGACGTCGATGAAGTCCCCGTCAGGTGCGCTCCAGCGCTCGCGGCGGTACACGGGCGCCGTGCCGTCGAAGCGGCGTGCATAGAGCGCGGCCCAGATGGTCTGCAGATTGCCGCCGGGCAGCCAGCGCGGCGCCACGTAGTCCATCGACGATCGAAGCGTGGAAGAAGAAAAGGAATCGGCGGAAGACATCAATGCAGGGTCTGGGGCGGATCGTTCGCGTCGTCGGGCTCCCGCGCGCTGCCCGGGCTCGCATGGTGGGCCACCATGCGCCAGCCTTGCGCGGTCTTGTGATAGACGTTGGTGGCCAGCACGAACGCATGGCGCGGACCTTCGGCGGTGAGCACCTCGATGCGCTCGAGCACGTTGTGCACCGCGCTCGCGAGCGACTCGATCTTGCGCACCCGCGCCGGCATGGCGTGGATCGCGCCGTTGCCGAACATCTGTTCGAAAGCCGCGCGGATCGCCACGGCGCCCACCAGCCGCGGGCCGCCGGGGTGCACGCAGAACACCTCGTCCTCGTCGGCCCAGCAGGCCATCAGCGCGTCGATGTCGCCGCGCTGCAGCGCTTCGTAGAAAGCCGCTTCGACGTCATCGGCGGTGCCGCCGATGGCCGCGGCGGTGCGGTGTGGGGTCTTGGGCATGGCAGTGAATGACGGGAGAGGAACGCCGGATTTTGCCCTGCCCGATTCACGGCAATGTGGCAGTGATGTCTTTTTCCGCCAGCCCCAGCCAGCGCTCGGCCACCGCCTGCATCTGCTGGCCCTGCGAGGCCTCCCACACCATCTCGGGCGCGGCCACGTGCACGCCCGGCGGCGCGATGCGCAGCGAAACATCGACCAGCTCGGCCACCTTGGAGGCGCGCACCGGCTGCTCGCTGCTCGGCACCATCAAGCGCACGATCGACAGCATCCAGGCGGCGAGCCGCTCGGCGGGATTGGCGAACTTCGCGTTCAGCGGCTTGCGCGCCGAACGCACGAGGATCACGCGATCGAAGCCATTGGCGACGACGGCCTGTTCGTCCAGGCTCGCGAGGCCGCGCTTGAGCGCCTCGGGCAGCCTGCCCTGGTCGTGCGGCTGCACGATGGCCAGGGTCCGCACGCCGCTCGCGCGCAGCCAGCGCGACAGTTCGGGCAGATCGGCGGGCTGCGGCACCCACAGCGCACGCTCGCGATCGTGGTACAGCCGCGGCGAGTCGAAGGCGATGACCGCGGTGTCAGCCGAGGTCAGCGGCCATTGCGAAATCGGCAGGTCTGGACTCAGATAGGTTTCGACGCCGCGCAGCCCGTCGCGGATCGGTTCGCGTGCCAGCACGCGGGCATGGGCATACCGATGGCTGCCCGCCAGCCGCCTCAGCAACTCCTGCCCCAGTGCGCCCGTTGCCCCCGCAATCAGCAGGGTTCCGGTGGCCGACGCCGCCGCAGGGCGCACGGCACGGTTCGCGGCCTGCAGCGCCTGGAGAGGGTCTATGGAATCGGGGGGCATGGAGGCACCTATGCTACCTTCCGCTTCTTCTCGCGGAGGTAATGCAAATGATGATGAAGCGCTGGTTCCTGATCCTCGCCGCGGCCGTTTCCCTGAGCGGATGCGGCTACAACGATTTCCAATCCCTCGACGAGGCCAGCAAGTCGGCCTGGAGCGAGGTGCTCAACCAGTACCAGCGGCGCGCCGACCTCGTGCCCAACATCGTCGCCACCGTCAAGGGCGAGGCCAGCTTCGAGCAGGACACGCTCACCAAGGTGATCGAGGCACGCGCCAAGGCCACCTCGATCCAGGTGACGCCCGAGACGCTCAACAACCCCGAGGCCTTCAACAAGTTCCAGCAGGCGCAGGGCGAGCTCTCCTCGGCGCTGTCGCGGCTGATGGTGGTGTCGGAGCGCTATCCCGAGCTCAAGGCCAACCAGGCGTTCCGCGACCTGCGCGTGACGCTCGAAGGCACCGAGAACCGCATCACCGTGGCGCGCAACCGCTACATCGAGAGCGTGCAGGAGTACAACGTGCTCGCGCGCAGCTTCCCCACCAACATCACCGCCAAGATCTTCAGCTACGCGCCGAAGCCCAACTTCTCGGTGCAGAACGAAGCGCAGATCTCGACACCACCCACGGTCGACTTCAGCGCCCCGAAAAAATAGGCGCTCCCCCCAGTCTTCGTGCACTTCGTGTCACTTCGCCAACCCCCTCGCCGGGGGCAACACCAGCGGCCCGGCAAAGCCGGTTCCGCGGTGTTCCTGGAATGGTTCGCGCGCCTGAGGAGGCCGCTGTGGGTGGTCATCATGCTGATGACGCTGAGCATGGCTGGCGCCTTCGCGCAAGGCCTGCTGCCCGTGCCCGCGCTCACCGCGCGCGTCATCGACCAGACCGGCACGCTCGACGCCGCGCAGCGCTCGGGCCTCGAAACCAAGCTCGCCGCCTTCGAGCAGCGCAAAGGCTCGCAGATCGTGGTGCTGATGGTGCCGACCACGCAGCCCGAGGACATCGCCAGCTACGCGCAGCGCGTCGGCGACGCCTGGAAGATCGGCCGCAAGGACGTGGGCGACGGCCTCCTGGTGATCGTCGCCAAGGACGATCGCAAGATGCGCATCGCCACCGCCAAGGCGCTCGAAGGCGCGGTGCCCGACCTCGCGGCGGTTCGGATCATCGACGAGGAGATGAAGCCGCGCTTTCGCAACAACGACTTCGCGGGCGGACTGAATGCGGCGGTGGACCGGATCATCGGACTGGTCGATGGCGAGCCGCTGCCGGAGCCTTCGCGCAGCAACAGCGGCAGCAACGGTTCAGGCGGCGACTTCGACTGGGAGAACCTCGCGATCTTCCTGTTCGTCGGCGTCTTCGTCGGCGCGCCGATCGTGCGCGCCATCCTCGGCAAGACGCTGGGTTCGGTCGCCATGGGCGGCGGCATCGGCGTGGTCGCGTTCTTTCTCACGACCAGCATGGTCATCGCGGTGATTGCCGGAATGATCGCGCTCATGGTCTCGCTGTTCGCGGGCCTCGCCGGGTTCGGTGGTGGTCGCGGTGGCAGCGGCGGTGGTGGCTGGAGCAGCGGCGGGGGCGGCGGATGGGGTGGTGGCGGCGGAGGCGGGGGCGGTGGCTTCAGTTCCGGCGGCGGTGGCAATTTCGGCGGCGGCGGCGCTTCGGGAGACTGGTGAACATGGCAACGGCAACTGCAGAACCGGCGCTCTTCTCGAAGCTGGGCCGCATCTGGCGCCATCGGTGGACCGACGAAGCCGCGGTGCGCCGCGTGCTGCCGGCCGACGTGCTGCAGCGCCTGGCGGCACGCGTGGCCGCGAGCGAGCGGCGCCACAGCGGCGAGGTCCGCATCTGCGTCGAGGCGGGCCTGCCGATGTCGTACCTCTGGCGCCATGCGCCGCCCAGAGAGCGCGCCGTCACGCTGTTCGGCAAGCTGCGCGTGTGGGACACCGAGCACAACAACGGCGTGCTCATCTACCTGCTGCTGGCCGAGCACGCGATCGAGATCGTGGCCGACCGCGGCATCGACTCGCGCGTGGACGATGCCGAGTGGGCTGCGATGGCGCAGCGCATGGGCGCAGCGTTTCGTGAGGGTCGCTTCGAGGACGGGCTCACGCAGGCGCTGGAGGAAATGTCGGCGTTGCTGGTGGCGCACTTTCCGTTGGCCGAGGACGAGGCCGATACCAACGAATTGCCGGACGAGCCGGTCGTGCTCTGAATTTTTCTTTCTCCCTCCCCTTCCGGGGGAGGGCCGGGGTGGGGGCAAGCGGCGTATCCATCGGGCGCTCTGCCTGCCCCCATCCCAACCTTCCCCCGGAAGGGCAAGGAGCCAGATCCTTCAATCCGATGGCGGCAGTGCCCACACGGTCTCACCGCCCACTGCGTAGAAGCGCCGCTCCGGCGCGGTCTCCATCAACCACCCGCCCGTGAACTCGCCGAAGGCCGGCAGCACGACCTGCCGCGCATCGCTCACGAAACAGGGCAGCCGCACGCTGTCGCGCCCCCGTCCGTAGAGCCTGCACGCCGGATGCAGGTGTCCCGCGAGCACGAAGTGCGTGGCGTGCGATTGCGGATGGTGGCAGCAGGCGAAGGGACCGAGCAGGAACGGCTCGTCGACCACCTCGATGCCGAGCGCCGCCGGCGGATCGCCCGCCCGGCTGTCGTGGTTGCCGCGCACCAGCGTCATGGCAATGCCTGCGTGCGCGGCGCGCCAGGCTTCGAGCGCGGCCAGCACCTGCGGCGTGCGGGCCTGTGCCGCGTGCAGGAAATCGCCGAGAAAGACGATGTGCCCGGGCGCATGCGCGGCGATCAGGTCATCGACCCGCGCGAGGTTCTCCTGCGTGGTGCCGCCCGGCACCGGCTGCCCCAGCGCGCGATAGGTCGCCGCCTTGCCGATGTGCAGATCGGCGATGAACAGCACGCGTCCGCCGGGCCACCAGAGCGCACGTTCGGGCAGCAGGTGCAGCAGCTCGCCGGCCCATTGGACAGCGAGCGTAGAGGCGGTAAGGTGCGAAGAAGTCACGGCCAAGGAGTGTCGCAAAAGACGCGCGAACCGGCCGCCACCTTGCAATTCAACCGGACGAGCCCCAGTTTTTCCTCATGACCGAATCGCCCCCGAAGCTCATCGTCTGCCCGCACTGCCACACGACCAACCGCGTGCGCGCGGAGCAACTGGGCAGCGCACCCGACTGCGGCAGTTGCCACAAGGCGCTGTTCACCGGCCACTCCACCGCGCTCCCGGACGCGGCCACCTTCGACCGCCACATCGCACGCAACGAGATCCCTGTGCTGGTCGACTTCTGGGCGCCGTGGTGCGGCCCCTGCCGCCAGATGGCGCCGGGCTACGAACAGGCCGCGGCCCAGCTCGAACCGCACGTGCGCCTGGCCAAGGTCGACACCGAGGCCGTGCCCGCGCTCGGCGCTCGCTTCAACATCCGCAGCATCCCGACGCTGGCGTTGTTCCGCGGCGGCCGCGAAGTGGCACGGCAGGCCGGCGCGATGGGCGCGGCGGACATCGTGCGGTGGGTCAAGGCGCACGGCGGCTGATCGATCGGCTCACAACGGCGGCAGCGGCCTTGAGGGCCGCCTGCGCTCGCGCCGTGGCTTGGGCGGCGACTTGCCCGGCCCCTCCTGCCCGAACGCCAGCGTGCTCTTCACGCGCTCCACGCCACCGGCCGTGACCACGCCGCCCGCGGCCTTTTCGAGTTGCTCGACCATGCGTGCGATGCGGTCGGCCACGTTCTCGTTCGACAGCTTCTCGCGGAAAAGCTCGACCATCAGCGGAAACGAAAACGGCGTCGGCCGCTCGAGCGGCTTCAGCACGAGTTGCTGCGTGGCCATGCGCTCCAGGCTCGCGCGCAGGCGTCCGATTTCCAGCTCCTGCGACAGCAGTTCCTTCTCGGCCTGCAGCAGCAGCTTGTTCGACGGGTCGTACTTGCGAAACACCTCCCAGAACAACGACGACGACGCCTGCAGCTGCCGGCTGCTGCGCTTCTCGCCCGGATAGCCCTGGAAGATCAGCCCCGAGACGCGCGCAATCTCGCGAAATCGCCGCTGCGCGAGTTCGCCCGCGTTGAGCGAGGCCAGCACCTCGTGCAGCAGCGCCGTGTGGGCGTCCGTATCACCGTCGCCTTCCGGCAGGCGCAGCACCTGCGGCAGCAGTGCGGGCCAGTCGACCTCGGTCGCGCTCAGCAGCTCGAAGCCGTAGTCGTTGACCGCGATGGAGAAGGTGCGCGCCTCGTGCTGCGCGACGCGCCAGGCCAGCAGACTCGCGAGCCCCAGGTGCACGTGGCGGCCGGCAAACGGATAGAGAAAGAGATGCGAGCCCTCGCGCGTCTTCAGCGTCTCGGCGAGCAGCGTCTGCGGTGTCGGAAGCGCCGACCACTGCTGCTGGATTTCGAGCAGCGGCCGCACGCACTGCAGCTCGGGCGAGTCGTAGTGCGCCTCGCCCGCCCGCGCGAGCTGCTGCACCACCGCGTCGGCCAGCGTGTTCGACAGCGGCATGCGCCCACCGTTCCAGCGCGGCACCGCGGCGCGCTTGCCGGTGGCGCGCCGTACCCAGGCCGTCATGTCGTGGATGCGCACGAGTTCGAGCAGGCGGCCGCCGAACAGGAAGCAGTCGCCCGGCTTCATGCGCGCGACGAAACCTTCTTCGACGCTGCCGATCTTCGCGCCGCCGAGGTACTGCACCGCCATGCTCGCGTCGCTCACGATGGTGCCGATGTTCATGCGATGGCGCCGCGCGAGCCGCGCATCGGGGACACGCCATACGCCTTCCGCATCCGGCACGACGCGCTTGTAATCCGGGTACGCCGCAAGCGACGGTCCGCCCTGCGAGACGAAGTCGAGGCACCACTGCCAGCTCTCGCGCGAGAGCGAGGCGTAGGCGGCCGTTCCGCGCACCTCGTCGTAGAGATCGTCGGGTACGAAGCCGCCGCCGAGCGCCACCGTCACCAGGTGCTGCACCAGCACATCGAGCGGCTGGTCGGGCGAATGGCGCGCCTCGATGTGCCCTTCTGCAATCGCGGTGCGCGCCGCCGCGCCCTCCACCATCTCGATGCTGTGCGTGGGCACGAGCGTGATGCGCGACGGCCGCCCCGGCGCATGGCCCGAGCGGCCCGCGCGCTGCAGGAGGCGCGCGACGCCCTTGGGCGAGCCGATCTGCAGCACGCGCTCGACCGGCAGGAAATCCACGCCCAGGTCCAGGCTCGAAGTGCACACCACTGCCTTGAGCTCGCCGCTCTTCAAACCCAGCTCGACCCATTCGCGCACTGCGCGGTCTAGCGAGCCGTGGTGCAGCGCGATGGTGCCGGCCCACTCGGGCCTGGCTTCGAGCATCGCCTGGTACCAGATCTCGGCCTGTGAACGCGTGTTGGTGAAGACCAGCGTGGTGCTGCTCGCGGCGATCTCCTCGATCACCTGCGGCAGCATCGTGAGGCCGAGGTGACCGCCCCACGGAAAGCGTTCGGCGCGGCCGGGCAGGAGCGAATCGATGACGAGCTTCTTCGGCACCTGGCCCTGCACGAGCACGCCGTCTTCGTGGCCCAACAGCGAATGCATCGCCTCCTGCAGGTTGCCGAGTGTGGCCGACATGCCCCAGACCGCGAGGCCCGGGTTCCATCGCTTGAGCCGCGCGAGCGCGAGCTGCACCTGCACGCCGCGCTTGTTGCCGAGCAGTTCGTGCCACTCGTCGACCACGACCATCTTCACGCGGCCCAGCACAACGCTGGCATCGGCGCGTGCGAGCAACAGCGAGAGGCTTTCGGGCGTGGTGACGAGCACGGTCGGCAGCCGTTCGTTCTGCGCGCTGCGCTCGGCCGACGAGGTGTCGCCGCTGCGCGCGCCGGCGCTCCACGGATGCACCTCGGCGCCGAGTACTTCGAGCGGCTGCTTCAACGCACGCAGCGTGTCGGCGGCGAGCGCGCGCATGGGCGTGAGCCACAGCACGGTGAGCGGCGGAGCCGAAGGGCGAGCGGTTTCCTTGCGCGCCTGCGAGAAGACCTGCAGCGCACCGAGCCACACCGCATAGGTCTTGCCCGCGCCGGTGGTGGCATGCAGCATGCCGGACTTGCCTTCAGCAATGGCCTTCCACACGTCGCGTTGAAACTTGAACGGCGTCCACCCCCGCGCGACGAACCATGCATAGAGCGCAGCCTTGACGGTCTTGCTCCTTCCCCTCCCGGGGGAAGGTTGGGATGGGGGCACGCGGCCTTCGACCGGCAGCTGATCCTTGATACGCCGCTTGCCCCCACCCCGGCCCTCCCCCGGAAGGGGAGGGAGGAATTCGGGGTCCTTCTGCTCGGTCATGACGGCAGCAGCGCAGCCAGCGTCTGCAGCGTGTCGGCTTCCGCCACCGGCTTGTCTTCCCGCCAGCGCAGCATGCGCGGAAAGCGCACCGCGATGCCGCTCTTGTGCCGCGTGCTGCGCGCGATGCCTTCGAACCCCAGCTCGAACACCAGCGTCGGCTTCACGCTCTTCACCGGCCCGAAGCTCTCGACCGTGGTCTTGCGGATGATCGCGTCCACGCGCGCCATCTCCGCATCGGTGAGCCCCGAGTAGGCCTTGGCGAACGGCACGAGCTTGCGGTCCTCTTGTTCAGGCGGACCGTCCCACACCGCGAAGGTGTAGTCGCTGAAGAGGCTTGCGCGGCGGCCGTGCCCGCGCTGCGCGTAGATGAGCACGGCATCGATGCTGAGCGGATCGATCTTCCACTTCCACCACACGCCCACGTCCTTCGTGCGGCCCACGCCGTACTGCGAGTCACGGCGCTTGAGCATCATTCCTTCGACGCCCATGGTGCGCGCCGCTTCGCGCTGCCGCGCGAGATCGCTCCAGTCGAGGCCGGTGAGCATCGGGCTGGGCAGCAGCGACGGATGCTGCATGCGCGTGACGAGGTCGTCGAGCAGCATGCGGCGCGCCGACTGCGGCTCCGTGCGCAAATCACGCCCTTCCCATTCGAGGATGTCGTAGGCCAGCAGCACCACGGGAATGTCGCGCAGCAGCTTCGCGCCCAGCGTCTTGCGGCCGATGCGCTTCTGCAGTTCGGCGAAAGGCTGCACCTTGTCTTCACGCCAGACCGCGATCTCGCCATCGAGTACTGTGCCATCGGGCAGCGCCTCGCCGAGCACCGCGAGTTCGGGAAAGCGATCAGTCACGAGTTCTTCTCCACGCGACCACAGCCACACCACGCCCGCGCGCTTGACAAGCTGCGCGCGGATGCCATCCCACTTCCACTCCACGATCCAGTCGGCCGGCGGGCCCAGCACCGCATCGAACTGTTCTAGCGGAATGTTGAACGGGTGCGCGAGGAAGAACGGGTACGGCTGGCCGCTGGTCTTCTGCACCTGCTCCGAATCGGACTCCGGCGCAATCAGCGTGGCGTAGTCGCCCGCCCGCGGCCGTGCGCCGATGTGCGTGTAGCCCATGAGCCGCTGCGCGACGCGCTTGGCATCGATGCCGCCCACGGCCGCGAGCGCCTGCGTGACCTGCAGCTTCGACACACCGACGCGGAACGCGCCGGTGATGAGCTTGAAGTACACCAGCCGCTCCTCGGCCGCGAGCTGCCGCCACTGCGCGCGCAGCCGGTCCGCCAGTTCTTCCGGCGCGGTCTTCGCGGCCTCGCGCAGCGGCAGCAGATGCTGCTCGACCCAGGCCGCGAGCCCGAGGTCGTGCACTTCGCTCGGCGGCGGCAGCAGGAGCGCGATGGTCTCGGCAAGATCGCCGACCGCGTCGTAGCTCTCGTCGAACAGCCACTCGGGCAGGCCCGCGGCTTCCTGCGCGAGGAGGCGCAGCAGCTTGGTGGGCACGAGCTGGCGCGGCTTGCCGCCGGCGAGGAAGTAGACGGCCCACGCGGCATCGGCCGCGTCGGCGTTGCGCAGGTAGCGCTGTAGCGCGGCCTGCTTCACGAGGTTCGACGTGCTCGCGTCGAGTTCTCGGTAGAGCGCGGCGAAGTCCTTCATGTATCGGCTCCTTCCCCCTCCGGGGGAAGGTTGGGATGGGGGCTGGCAGCGTCCCCATCGAGCGCCGCAGGCCCCCTCCCCCGCCCTCCCCCGGAAGGGGAAGGAGTCTCTTGGTCATCTTCGTCGCCGTACTCGGTCTTGAAGCCCTGCGCATCGAGCCCGTTCTCCGTGAGCCACCGCACCATCACCTGCACGCTGCCGTGCGTGACGAACACGCGCTCGGCGCCGGTGCCCGCAATGGCCTGCTGCAGGCCGGGCCAGTCGGCGTGGTCGGACATGACGAAGCCGCGGTCCACACCGCGCCGGCGGCGCGTGCCGCGCAGTTGCATCCAGCCGCTCGCGAAGGCATCGGCGTAGTTGCCGAAGCGCTTCATCCACGGCGTGCCCTGCGCGGACGGCGGTGCGAGCACAAGGGAGCGCTTCAGCAGTGCCGCATCGACACCGGCATCGGTGACGCGCACCGTCTCCGGCAGCGCCACGCCCGCCGCCCGGTACACCGCGTTCAGCGGCTCGACCGCGCCATGCACGACGATCGGCCCGACCGACGCATCGACCCCGTGCACGATGCGCTGCGCCTTGCCGAAGGCATAGCAGAACAGCACCGAGGCGCGGCCGGCTTCCGCATTGGCGCGCCACCACGCGTCGATCTCAGCGAACAGCACGGCCTGCGTGGGCCAGCGGTAGATCGGCAGGCCGAAGGTCGATTCGGTGATGAAGGTGTCGCAGGGCACGGGTTCGAAGGGCGTACAGGTGCCGTCGGGCTCGGTCTTGTAGTCGCCCGAGGCCACCCACACGCGGCCGCCGTGTTCGAGCCGCACCTGCGCCGAGCCCAGCACATGGCCGGCCGGGTGCAGCGAGAGGCGCACGCCGTGGTGATCGATGACCTCGCCGTAAGGCAGCGTCTGAAGGTCGATGTCGGCACCCAACCGCGTGCGCAGCGTGCCGGCGCTGTCGGTGTGCGCGAGGTAATGCGCGTGCCCGATGCGGGCATGGTCGGAATGCGCGTGCGTGATGACCGCGCGCGCCACCGGCCGCCACGGGTCGATGTAGAAATCGCCGGGCGGGCAATACAGGCCCTCGGGCCGGGCGACGACGAGATCCACCTTGTCGGGCATAGCCGCCATCGTAGGCCGGGGCGGGCGGCCGCGCTGCCGAACGGCGACCGCGAAGCGGTGTGGGCCGGCGCCTACTTGCCTGCTACTTCTTGCCGCGCGCGCCCATCATGTCGTTCACGTTCATCTTCATGCCGTTCATCACCATGTCGCCTGGCTTCTGGTCGGGCTTGCAGGGGCCGACCCAGCGGGCCTCCACGACGGTGGTGGCACCGGCGCGGCCCATGAGCGGCGGGCTGTAGGTGGACTTGCTCTCCAGGCGGTAGGCCGTGCTGAGGTCACCGGTCATCACGGCCTGCGAGGTGGCCGTGGTCTGGCCGATCTTGCAGACCGAGTCGATCACCAGCTTGCCGCCTTCCATGCGCATGTCCTGCTTGGAGCACATGTCCTTGCCCATGCCCTGGCCCATGTCGCGCAGCATCTTGTCGGTGGCGGCGTCGATGCATTGCTGGATGGCCTGGGGGCTCCCCTTGCTGCCGGGGCCATCGCTGGTCTGCATTTCCCAGAGGCCCGGTTTGCGCGCGGGGTAGTCGAGGGCGAAGGCGGGGCCGGCGCCAAGGCCGGCGGCCACCATGCAGGCAGCGGCAACGGACGAACGGATCTTCATGAGGGCTCCTGCATCGGATGAAAGACGATGGCAGGTTGTACCGCAGGCGGCACGCCCGGCAAATACAACGGCCGGCCTACACCGCGCGCGCGCCCACGGGCTGCATGGCCGCGCCGCGCTCGCGCGAGACGAAGCCGAGGGCGAGGCCCAGTGCCAGCCCGCCGAGCACGTCGATCAGCACATGCTGGCGCACCGCCATCGTCGAATACACGATGGCCGCGGCCCATGCCACGTTGAAGAGGCGCAGCCATGCGGGCGCGCCGGCGTCGCGCAACTGGCGCGCGAGCACGATGCAGGTGAACACCGAGAACGACACATGCAGCGACGGGAAGGCGTTGCCGGCCGAGTCGACCGTCTTCAGGAAATGGAGCGATGTGCCCGGCGTGGCATCGATGGTGAAGTTCGGTATCGCCGTGGGCATGAACCAGAAGACGACCAGCGCAAGCGCTGTCATGGCCGCGCAGCCGAACGAGAAGCTCCACAGCTCGCGCTTGTCTTTGGCCAGCAGCACCGGCAGCGCGATGTAGCCCCAGAGCGAGAGATAGATGGGCAGCACCGCCGGCCAGAACGCGATCAGCCGGTCGAACGCGGTGAGCGGCAGCACCCACGCCTGGCCCGCGTTCTTCATGATCCAGAAGTACAGCGGAAAGAAGCCGATGGTGGCGACCGTGTTGCCGACCAGCTTCAGCGGCCACAGCGTCTTGCAGCGCAGCCACAGGGCGCGCAGCCATCGCGTTGAAGAGGATTCGTCGGAAGATGAATGCGTCATGGATGCCGATGGCAACGCGGCATGGCCTCGCGGGTGCGAGGCCGGCGCATCACCAGGGCGTCCACTTTAATTCGCTTTGGGCCGACGCCACCGTGCGCTCGATGAAGCGCACGCCGCGCGCGCCGTCTTCCACGCGCGGATAGTCCGCCGCGAGCGGGTCGGCCGGCTGACCCGCGAGCCGCGCGCGGATGTCCGCCGCCACGCCCGCGTAGATGTTGGCGAAAGCCTCGATGAAGCCTTCGGGATGGCCCGTCGGCAGCCGGCTCGCGCGCCGCGCCGCTTCGCACAGCCACGGCCCGCCGCGCGTGAAGATGCGCTTGGGCCCGTCGTGCGGCAGGTGCACCAACTGGCTCGGCTGCTCCTGGTGCCATTCGAGCGTGCCGAGCGCGCCCGAGATGCGCAGGCGCAGGTCGTTCTCGAGACCCGTGCTGATCTGCGAGGCGATCAGCACGCCGCGCGCGCCGCCCTTGAAGCGCAGCAGCAGGCTGCCGTCATCGTCGAGCATGCGGCCCGGCACATGCGCGGTGAGGTCGGCGCAGAGGCTTTCGATTTCGAGGCCCGTGATGCTCGCGACGAGGTTCTCGGCATGCGAGCCGATGTCGCCGATGGCACCAGCCGCGCCGCTGCGCGCGGGGTCGGTGCGCCAGTCGGCCTGCTTGTTGCTGCCGCTGCCCTCGACATGGCTCGCGAGCCAGCCCTGGTTGTATTCGACGACGATCTTGCGGATGTCGCCGAGCTGGCCCGAGCGCACCATCTCGCGCGCCTGCCGCACCATCGGGTAGCCGGTGTAGTTGTAGGTGACGCCGAACACCGTGCCCTGCTTCGCGACCGTGGCGACCAGCGCATCGGCCTGGTCGCGCGTATGCACCAGCGGCTTGTCGCACACGACGTGAAAGCCCGCATCGGCGAAAGCCTGCGCGACCGGAAAGTGCACATGGTTCGGCGTGACGATCGAGACGAAGTCGATGCGTTGGTCCGCCGGGCGTTTCAATTCATCGGCGAGCAGCGTCTGCCAGTCGCCATGGTTGCGGTCGTCGGCCAGGCCGAGGTCGCGGCCCGAGGCGCGCGCCTTGTCGGGGCTCGACGAAAGCGCGCCCGCGACGAATTCGATCTGGCCGTCCAGCGCCATGGCCTTGCGGTGCACGGCGCCGATGAAGGCGTCGCGGCCGCCGCCGACCATGGCGTAGCGGAGCTTGCGAAGAGGTATGGAGCTCATGGGTATTTGGCTTCCGAGTTGTCCCCTCTCCCCTTGGGGAGAGGGTTAGGGTGAGGGCTGGGGCGGTTGCAGGCGCACTGCCTTCGCAATTGCTGCCACCCTCACCCCCGCCCTCTCCCCAAGGGGAGAGGGAGCAAGACCACAGACTCAGAAAGGCGAGTTCGGGTGGTAGAAGTCCTTGGCGTTTTCCTTGGTGATCAACACCGAAGGAATGATCGTCGTCGCCGGCAGCTTCTCGCCCTTCAGGCGCGCTTCGGCCGTGAGCTTGATCGCGTCGTAGATGAACTTGGGCGAGTAGCTCACGTCGGCGCCGATGCGCTTGTCCTTGCCGTCCATGATGGTCTTGACCATGCCCTTGGCGCCCGCGCCGCCGAACACGATCTTGATGTCGTCGCGCTTGGCCTGCTCGATGGCCTTGAGCACGCCCACGGCCATGTCGTCGTCGGCCGCCCAGATCGCGTCGATCTGCTTGAAGCGCGTGAGGTAGTCTTGCGTGACCTTGAAGGCGTCGTCGCGGTTCCAGTTGGCGTACTTGGCATCGAGCAGCTTGATGTCGGGGCTGCCCTTCAACACCGCGTTGAAGGCGTCCATGCGCTCGTTGTCCAGCGTGGTGGCAATGCCGCGCAGCGCGACCACGTTGCCCTTGCCGCCGAGCGTCTTCACGATGTACTCGGCGGGAATCTTGCCGAAGGCGGTGTTGTCGCCGGCCACGTATGCATCCTGCGCACTGGTATCGGTAAGGCCGCGGTCGACCACGGTGACGTACGCGCCCTTGGCCTTGACCTGCGCGACCGGCTTGGTGAGCGCGGCGGATTCGAACGGGAACACGACGAGTGCGTTGATCTTGGTGACCGTCGAGAGGTCCTGCAACTGGTTGGCCTGCTCGGGCGCGTTGGCCGCGGTCTTGATCGTGATCTTCAGGTCCTTGTGTTCTTTCTCGAGGTCCTTCTTCGCCTGGTTGGCCCAGTAGTTGATGCCGCCCATGAAGCTGTGCGTCGCCGCGGGAATCGAAACGCCGAGGTTCACCTTTTCGGCGGCGAGCGCAGGCAGGCTCGCGAGCGCTGCGGCGGCGACCGCCGTGAATGCGATGCGACGGGTGAAAGTTGTCATGCTGGATGTCTCCTCTTGGTGGGTGAAATGAAACGGGAAAAACTTTTGCGGCCGAGCGCCGGGCCGCCCCAAGCCGGCCGCGCCTCCGGGGGGTGGAGTTACACGAGCGCAGCGAGTGAAAAGCCGGGGGGCCATCATCTGCGTCCGCGCTGCAGGAATGCGACGATGATGATCACGAAGCCCTGCACCGCAGCGTTCAGGTACACGCTGATGATGCTGGTGAGGTTCAGGATGTTGCTGATGACCGAGAGCAGGATCGCGCCCACCACGGTGCCGGTGATGCTGCCCGCGCCGCCCTTCAATGCGGTGCCGCCAACGATCACCGCGGCGATCGCCTCGAGCTCCCACAGGAGGCCGGTGGTCGGCGAGGCCGAGCCGAGGCGCGGCACGTACAGCAGCGTCGCGATGCCCACGCACACACCGAGCAGCACGTAGGTCATGATCTTCACGCGGTCCACATCGACCGCCGCGTAGCGCGCCACCTGCTCGTTCGATCCGATGGCCTGCACGTAGCGCCCATAGGCCGTGCGGTTGAGGATGACGCCGCCGATGATCGCAACGATCACGAACACCCACACCGGCACCGGAATGCCCGCAAGGCTCGCGTAGTACACCGGCGCATAGAGGTCCGACAGTTCGTTGTCGAGCGTGAGCGCGCCACCATCGGCAAAGTACGTGAGGTACGCGCGAAAGATGCCGAGCGTTCCGAGCGTCACGATGAAGGGCTCGATGCGCCCCTTGGTGATCAACAGGCCGTGCGCGAGGCCGAACACCGCGCCCAGCACGATGGCCAGCACCGCGCCCATCACCACCGCCAGCATCGGCGAGCCCGAGGCGGGGCCGGCCCAGTTGATGAACATGATCACGCTGCCCGCGATGAGCGCGGCCATCGAACCCACCGACAAGTCGATGCCGCCCGAGATGATCACGAAGCACATGCCCACCGCGATGATGCCGATGAAAGCCGTGCGCGTGAGCACGTTCATCGCGTTGTCGACTGTTGCGAAGTCGCTGTTGAGCAGCGTGCCCGCAATGCACAGCAGCACGAGGCCGATGACCGGGCCGAGGCCGTGCAGGCGCTCGGTCCAGCGCGGCTTGGCTTCGCTGCGGTGCGCGGCGGCTGCTGCCGCTTCAGGCTGCTGCGACGGGGGAGTTTGCTGTTCCGGTGGCATGAGCGATGAGCTCCTCTTCAGTCAAATGGTCCGCGTCGAGCGTGGCAACCAGCTTGCCCGCGCGCATCACCGCGACGCGATGGCACAGGCCGATCAGTTCCATCAGCTCCGACGAGACGACGATCACCGCGAGCCCTTCGCGGGCGAGTCGCTGGATCAGGAAATAGATGTCGCGCTTGGCGCCCACGTCCACGCCGCGCGTGGGCTCGTCGAGCACCACCACCTTGGGCTGCGGCTGCAGCACCTTGGCGAGCGCGAGCTTCTGCTGGTTGCCGCCCGAGAGCGACGACGCCTTCACATCGAGCGAGCCGGTTCGGATGCCGTAGTCCTTCACCGCTTCGGCCAATGCGCCGCGCTCGCCGTCGGGCTGCAGCCAGGGCTTGGCATAGCGCTCGAGCGCCATCAGCGTGAGGTTCTGGCGCAGGCCGAAGTCCACGTGCAGGCCCTTGCCCTTGCGGTCTTCGCTCAGGTACGTGAGGCCGTGCTTGGCGGCATCGCGCGGATTGCGCCAGCCCTTGTTGTGGGGCACGGGCTTGCCGAGCATCTCGACGCTGCCGCTCGCGGGGCGCAGGCCCAGCAGGCCTTCGAAGAGTTCGGTGCGGCCTGCGCCGACGAGGCCCGCGAAGCCGAGGATCTCGCCGGGGCGCACTTCGAAGCTCGCGTCCTGCGCCCAGCCGGGCACGGTGAAGTTGCGCACGCGCATGGCCGGCGCGTCGGCCGCGACGACGAGGTCGCGCGGCGGATAAAGGTCGGCCAGTTCGCGGCCCACCATCAGGTTGGCCATCTGGTGGCGCGTGACATCCGGCGTGAGCGCGCGGGCGACGAAGCGGCCGTCGCGCATCACAATCACCTCGTCGGTCACCTGCTCCACCTCGTCGAGCTTGTGCGAGATGTAGACGATGGTCACGCCATCGGCGCGCAGCTGCGCGATGAGCTTGAACAGGCGCTCGGTTTCGCCGGGCGTGAGCGTGGCGGTGGGCTCGTCCATGATGAGCAGACGCGCGCGCCGGGCGATGGCCTTGGCGATCTCGACGAGCTGCTTCTCGGCGACGATAAGCTTGCGCACCTTGGTGCGGGGATCGACCTGCAGACCGACGGCGGCGAGCGCGGCAGCGGCGTCGCGCTCCATCGAGGTGTCGTCCAGCAGCCAGCCTTTTTTCTTTTCGTGGCCGAGGAAGATGTTCTGCGCAACGCTCAGGTCTTCGGCGAGGTTGAACTCCTGGTGGATCAGCACGATGCCCAGCGCCTCGGCATCGCGCGAACTCGTGAACTGCTGCGGCTGGCCGTTGATGCGCAGCGTGCCGCCAGTGAGCTGTTCGTAGCCCGCGAGGATCTTCATCAGCGTGGACTTGCCCGCGCCGTTCTCACCGAGGAGGCCGTACACGCGGCCGGGCGCGAGCGCGAAGCTCACGCCGTGCAGCACCTGCACCGGGCCGAAGGCCTTCACCACGCCGTCGAACTCGACGGCGACGCTGCCCTTGGGGTTCTCTGTTCCACTCATGGCGCCACTCCGCGAACTTTCAGGGTCTCGTGCATCGCGAGCACGCCGGCGCCGACGAGGCCGCCTTGCGTGCCCAGCGGCGTGTACTGGATTTCCAGATGCCGCGTGGAAAGCGCGAGCGAGCGCTGATACACGCTCTGCCGCACGGCCGCGAGAAACAGCGGCCCGATGCGCGTGATGCCACCGCCGATGAACACGTGCGACGGATTGAAGAAATTGACGATCGACGCGAGCATCTGCCCGATCAGGCTGCCCGCTCGCTGGATGATGCCGTTGGCCGCGGTGTCGCCGCCGCGGCTGGCCTGACCGACGTCGATCGCGTCGATGCGGCCGTGCACGCGCAGGCACTCGGCCAGCACCTCGCTTCCGCCCGCCTCGGCCGCCTGCATCGCCATGCGGGTGATCGCGGGGCCGGCCGCCATCGCCTCGACGCAGCCGAGGTTGCCGCAGTGGCAGAGCGGGCCCGCCTGGTCGACGCAGATGTGGCCCACGTCACCGGCCGAGCCCGCGGCGCCGCGGTACACCTCGCCGTGGCAGACGATGCCGCAGCCGATGCCGGTGCCGACCTTGATGACGAGGAAATTGGTGAGCGAGCGCTTCAGGCGCCACAGTTCGCCGAGCGCCATGAGGTTCACGTCGTTGTCGACGAAGACGGGCGCCGCGTAGTCCTCGCGCAGGTAGTCGCGGATCGAGAAGCTGTCCCAGGCCGGCATGAGCGGCGGGTTCACGAGCTGGCCGATCTCGAAGTTGACGGGGCCGGGCACGCCGATGCCGATGCCCAGCACGCTCTTCGCGCTGTGGCCGCAGCGGGCCAGCAACTCGCGCATCAGCGTGCGCACGCGGGCCAGGACGACCGCGGGGCCGTCGCGCACGTCGGCGGGTTCGTCGTGCTGCGCGAGCACGGTGAGGTCGGGGCGCAGCACCGCGACGTCGAGGCTGGTGGCGCCGATGTCGATGCCGATGAGTACGCCGAGGCCGGCATGGAGCTGGAGGTTTTCGGCGCGGCGTCCGCCTGAAGAACGTTGCAGGCCGGCCTCGGCCAGCAGGCCCTGATCGACGAGCCCGGCGATCAGCGCATTGGCCTTGCTCTTGGAGAAGCCGAGCTGTTCGGCCATGGCATGGCGCGAGCCGCCGGCCGACCAGAAGGTCGTTTCCAGCAACTGCATCTCATGAGCAGTGATGCCACTCCAGGGTGCCACGCGCTTGTCTCCGTGTTCTTTTTGCCTGCTCCGCAGCCTGGGGCTGTCGGGCGAACGCGAATACTAGGGGCAGGTCTTCAGCCGGACAAGGCCGAACTTCGACCAAGTTCAGCTCGAAGATGGCTTGATGCACGCGTCCAGACGCAAAAAAGCCGCCCGAAGGCGGCTTTTCCTGGGAAGAAGCGCTGGCGCGCTTCCTTGCCTACTTCTTCTGGCGATACTTGCGCAGCGCAGCGATCTGCGCAGCCATCACGGCCAGTTCGGATTGCGCCATCGCGATGTCGATGTCGCTCTTCGCGTTCTTCAGCGCTTCCTCGGCGGCGGCCTTGGCCACGTTCGCCTTTTCGTCGTCGAGGTCCTTGCCGCGGATCGCGGTGTCGGACAGCACGGTGACGGCGTTCGGCTGCACTTCGAGAATGCCGCCGGCCACGAAGACGAACTCTTCGCCGCCGTCGGCCGTCTCGATGCGCACGGCGCCGGGACGGATGCGCGTGATCAGCGGGGTGTGGCGCGGATAGATGCCGAGCTCACCGGCTTCACCGGGCAGCGCGACGAACTTGGCTTCGCCCGAGAAGATCGACTCTTCCGCGCTGACCACGTCCACATGAATAGTGTTTGCCATCTGTTGTCCTTTGCCCTGTTTGAAGAAGGGTGCGGAAAGCAAGCAGTCGGCCGTCTGGTGAGGCGCCGCGCACAGCCGTACATCGGTACGGCGAGCCGGCAACGAAGCCAAGCGGTCGACTGCGCCGCTTTACGCGACCTTCTTGGCCTTTTCGAACGCTTCGTCGATTGTGCCCACCATGTAGAACGCTTGTTCCGGCAGGTGGTCGGCTTCGCCGTTCACGATCATCTTGAAACCACGGATGGTTTCGGACAGCGGCACGTACTTGCCGGGCGAGCCCGTGAACACTTCGGCCACGTGGAACGGCTGCGACAGGAAACGCTGGATCTTGCGGGCGCGGGCCACGGCGAGCTTGTCGTCGGGAGCCAGTTCGTCCATGCCCAGAATCGCGATGATGTCGCGCAGTTCCTTGTAGCGCTGCAGCGTGCCTTGCACGGCGCGGGCCACGTTGTAGTGCTCTTCGCCGACCACGTTCGGGTCGAGCTGGCGCGAGGTCGAGTCCAGCGGGTCCACGGCGGGGTAGATACCGAGCGAAGCGATGTCACGCGACAGCACCACGGTCGAGTCCAAGTGGGCGAAGGTGGTGGCTGGCGACGGATCGGTCAAGTCATCCGCTGGCACGTACACGGCCTGGATCGAGGTGATCGAGCCGACCTTGGTCGAGGTGATCCGCTCTTGCAGGCGGCCCATTTCCTCGGCCAGTGTGGGTTGGTAGCCCACGGCGGAAGGCATACGGCCCAGCAGCGCCGACACTTCGGTACCGGCCAGCGTGTAGCGGTAGATGTTGTCCACGAAGAACAGCACGTCACGGCCTTCGTCGCGGAACGACTCGGCAATGGTCAGGCCGGTCAGCGCCACGCGCAGACGGTTGCCCGGGGGTTCGTTCATCTGGCCGTAAACCATGGCCACCTTCGACTCGGGGAGGTTGTCCAGGTTCACCACGCCGGAGTCGGCCATCTCGTGATAGAAGTCGTTGCCTTCGCGGGTACGTTCACCCACACCGGCGAACACCGACAGACCCGAGTGAGCCTTGGCGATGTTGTTGATGAGTTCCATCATGTTCACGGTCTTGCCCACGCCGGCGCCGCCGAACAGGCCCACCTTGCCGCCCTTGGCGAACGGGCACACGAGGTCGATCACCTTGATGCCTGTTTCCAGCAGGTCCTGCGACGGCGACAGTTCGTCGTACGCGGGGGCCTTGCGGTGGATGGAGGCGGTGAGGTCCTGGCTCACATCGCCGCGCTCGTCGATCGGACGGCCGAGCACGTCCATGATGCGGCCGAGCGTGGCCTTGCCGACCGGCACCGTGATGGGTGCACCGGTGTTGGTGACGATCAGGCCGCGGCGCAGGCCGTCGGACGAACCCAGCGCGATGGTACGCACCACGCCGTCGCCCAGCTGCTGCTGAACTTCGAGGGTCAGTCCGCCGCCTTCGAATTTCAAGGCGTCGTACACCTTGGGCATCTGGTCACGCGGGAACTCCACGTCGACCACGGCGCCGATACATTGGACAATTTTTCCTTCAGCCATGGCGTTTCCTTCTGGATGGATCTCTATAAATTTGCGACAGGTTCTTGCAGAAGCGTCCTGATGCCAAAACGGGCCGCTTTTGCAAGAATGCCGGACGGGCCGGCACCCTTGAATTGCTACTTCTTCAGATCAGCACTTCATGGCCGTCGCTTGTGCAGCGAAAGCGTCCGAAGCAGCCTTGCAGGCCTGGCCCAAGGCTGCCTTGTCGGCGCCCATCGAAGCCCAGGTGGCCTTGGTCTGGTCGAGGCTGGCCTTCATCGCATCGGCGGCAGCGCCGCTTTGTGCGCCCACGCAGGTCTGGACCTTCGTCAGGTAGTCGTTGCACTCTT
Organism: Variovorax paradoxus EPS; assembly: GCF_000184745.1. Classification (NCBI taxonomy): domain Bacteria; kingdom Pseudomonadati; phylum Pseudomonadota; class Betaproteobacteria; order Burkholderiales; family Comamonadaceae; genus Variovorax; species Variovorax paradoxus. The sequence goes on from NC_014931.1 coordinate 5,992,524, forward strand.
GCGGCAGGTCCGCGGCCGATGCCGTCGGGGCTGCAGCAGCAGGTGCTGCTGCGGCCGGCGCCGATGCCGGAGCGGCAGGAGCGGGCGCAGGTGCAGCGGCGGGAGCCGGAGCAGCAGCGGGCGCTTCTTCCTTCTTGGAACAAGCAGTCAGAGCGGCAGCAACAGCCACCAGAACGAGAAGTTTCTTCATGTGCGCAAAGTCCCCTAAAAAGTAGGCCTGTGTTATCGGACGCGCAGAGCGCGCCCGTTCGGCAATGTGGCCCGTTGCATTGCCTCGATCAAACGCCGGCGGCCGCTGCCGCACCCGACACGATTTCCGACAGCTCTTTCGTGATGCCGGCCTGGCGGGTCTTGTTGTAGACCAGCTTCAGCTCGCTGATCACGTTGCCTGCGTTGTCGGTGGCCGCCTTCATGGCCACCATCCGCGCCGAATGCTCGGACGCCATGTTTTCGGCCACGGCCTGGTAGACCAGCGACTCCGCATAGCGCACCAGCAATTCGTCGATCACGCTCGGCGCATCGGGCTCGTAGATGTAGTCCCACGAATGCTGGCCTTCCTCGACTTGCAGCGAGTCTGCGGCCAGCGGCAGCAGTTGCTCCACGAGCGGCTCCTGCTTGATCGTGTTGATGAACTTCGTGTAGCACAGGTACACGGCCGAGAGCTTGCCTTCCGCGTAAGCGTCCAGCAGCGTCTTGACCGGGCCGATGAGCTTGTCCAGATGGGGCGTGTCACCCAGGTGGGTGACATGCGCGACCACGCGGGCGCCGATGCGGTTCAGAAAGCCCAGGCCCTTGCTGCCGATGGCGACCGACTCGATGGCGACGCCGGCAGCCTGCGCCTCCCGCATCCTCACGGTCACGGCGCGCAGCAGGTTGGTGTTCAAGCCACCGCACAGTCCCTTGTCGCTCGTCACGATGATGAAGCCGATGGCCTTGGCCTCGTTCTTCTTCATGAAGGCGTGTGTGTACTCGGGATTGGCCTTGCCAAGGTTCGCAGCGATGTTGCGGATCTTCTCGCTGTAGGGGCGGGCGGCACGCATGCGCTCTTGCGCCTTGCGCATCTTGGAAACCGAGACCATTTCCATGGCCTTGGTGATCTTCTTGGTGTTTTCCACCGATTTGATCTTGCCGCGGATTTCCTTACCAGCTGCCATATGAACTCCTTCTTGCGTCGGTCAAGGGGTCGATCAGGCGAACGACTTCTTGAACGAGGTGGCGGCTGCCAGCAGTTCGGCTTCGGCGTCCTGGCAAACCTTCTTGAAGGCTTGCTTCTCGGCGCTGTCGTCCGGCTTGGCGGGCTTCACGTCCCACTTGGCGCCATTCTTTTCCATGGTTTCGAGCAGGGCAGCGTGGCTCGTCTTCAGCAGCTGGTGAAAGCCGTGTTCGAACGAAAGCACCTTCTTGACGTCGATGTCGTCCATGAAGCCCTTGTTCACTGCGAACAGCGTGGCATTCATGAGCGAGATCGGCAGCGGGCTGTACTGGGTCTGCTTGAGCAGTTCCGTCACGCGCGCGCCGCGGTCGAGCTGTTTGCGGGTCGCTTCGTCCAGGTCGGAAGCGAACTGCGCGAACGCAGCCAGTTCACGGTACTGGGCTAGGTCGGTACGGATACCGCCCGACTGGTTCTTGATCAGGTTGGTCTGCGCCGACGAACCCACGCGCGACACCGAGATACCGGCGTTGATGGCGGGGCGGATGCCGGCGTTGAACAGGCTGGTTTCCAGGAAGATCTGGCCGTCGGTGATCGAGATCACGTTGGTCGGAACGAAGGCGGACACGTCGCCGGCTTGCGTTTCGATGATCGGGAGGGCCGTCAGCGAACCGGTCTTGCCCTTGACTTCACCCTTGGTGAAGGCTTCGACGTAGTCGGCGTTCACACGGGCTGCGCGTTCGAGCAGGCGGCTGTGGAGATAGAACACGTCGCCGGGATAGGCTTCGCGGCCTGGCGGGCGGCGCAGCAGCAGCGACACCTGGCGGTAAGCCACGGCTTGCTTGGACAGGTCGTCATAGACGATCAGGGCGTCCTGGCCGCGGTCGCGGAAGTATTCGCCCATCGTGCAGCCCGAGTAGGCCGACACGTACTGCATGGCTGCCGATTCGGAGGCCGATGCGGCCACCACGATGGTGTAGTCCATCGCGCCGGCTTGTTCGAGGGAGCGCACCACGTTCTTGATCGACGAAGCCTTCTGGCCGATCGCAACGTAGACGCAGGTCATGTTCTGACCCTTCTGGTTGATGATCGCGTCGATCGCCACGGCGGTCTTGCCGGTCTGGCGGTCGCCGATGATCAGCTCGCGCTGGCCACGGCCGACGGGCACCATCGAGTCGATGGACTTCAGGCCGGTCTGCATCGGCTGATCCACCGACTTGCGGGCGATCACGCCGGGCGCGACCTTTTCGATCACGTCGGTCATGGCGGCGTTGATCGGGCCCTTGCCGTCGATCGGCTGGCCGAGCGCATTGACCACGCGCCCGATGAGTTCGGGACCCACAGGCACTTCCAGAATGCGGCCGGTGCACTTGACCGTGTCGCCTTCGGAGATGTGTTCGTATTCACCCAGAATCACGGCGCCGACAGAGTCGCGCTCCAGGTTCAGCGCCAGGCCGAACGAAGGCGTGCCATCGGCGCTCGGCGGGAATTCCAGCATTTCGCCCTGCATCGCGTCGGACAGGCCGTGCACGCGCACGATGCCGTCCGTCACGGACACCACGGTGCCTTCGTTGCGAATGTTGGCGCTGACGCCGAGTCCTTCGATACGGCTCTTGATCAGCTCGGAAATCTCTGCGGGATTGAGTTGCATGACTCTTTCCTTCTTTCTTTAAATGGGGCCAACCGGCTGCAGTCCGCCCTCAGGCGGTGAGCGCCGCTTTCATTTGATCCAGGCGTGCACGCACGGACGTATCGAGCACCTCGTCGCCGACCACGGCACGAATGCCGCCGATGAGGGTTTCATCGATTTCCAGACGCAGCTTCAGCTTGCGTCCGAAGCGCTTCTCGAGGGCTGCGCCCACGTCCTTCAGCGCTGCATCGTCGATGGGAAAGGCGCTGTAGACCATGGCATCGAACGCTCCGGCGCGCGCGTTGCAAAGAAGGCGGAACTGGGCCGCCACCTCGGGCAGTGCGGTCAGCCGGCCGTTTTCGATGATCGCGCGCAGGAAATTGCGTCCCGCCTCGGGCAGCGGTTGAGGCACAAGGCCTGCCGTCAGGTCGATGACCTGATCGTCAGGAACCTTCGGATTGGCCGCGAATGCGAGCAACTGGTCATTGGCCGCGATGGCCGCCAGCTGGTCCAACCAGCCGGCCGCGCCTTGAAGGTCCTTCGAAGAGGCCTTGAAGAGCGCTTCCGCATAAGGACGGGCGATGGTCGCTAGTTCGGCCATGTCGTCCTCAGAGCTCGGTCTTCAGGCGCTGGAGCAGATCGGCATGGACGCCGGCGTCGACTTCCTTGCGAAGAATCTGCTCGGCACCCTTGACGGCCAGCGCGGCCACCTGCTCGCGCAGGGCCTCGCGGGCATGCACGGACTGCTGCTCGGCTTCGGCGTGCGCGGCGGCCACGATCTTGTTGGCCTCCTCGGTTGCACGGCCCTTGGCCTCTTCGACGATTTGCTGGGCGCGGCGCTCGGCATCGGCCAGGCGGTTGGTGGTCTCGTTACGAGACTGCACCAATTCCTGCTCGACACGCTGGTTGGCGGAAGCGAGTTCAGCCTTGGCCTTCTCGGCGGCCGCCAGGCCCGCGGCGATCTTTTGTGCACGTTCGTCCAGCGCCTTGGCGATGGGCGGCCACACGAATTTCATCGTGAACAGCACCAGCAACAAGAAGACGATGGCCTGAACGAACAGGGTCGCGTTGATACTCACGGCAACACCTTTCTGGAGTGGCGTTGAACGGGCTTACTTGGGCAGGTTGGCCAGGAAGGTCGCGGCGAACGGATTGGCGAACGCGAACAGCAGAGCGATGGCCACGCCGATCAGGAATGCGGCGTCGATCAGACCGGCCAAGATGAACATCTTGGTTTGCAGGTCGTTCATGAGTTCGGGTTGACGGGCCGACGATTCCAGGAACTTGCCACCCATCAGGGCGATGCCGATGGACGCACCGATGGCGCCAAGACCGACGATCAGACCACAAGCGAGAGCGACGAGACCGAGAATGTTTTCCATGATGACTCCTTAGGACAGATTGAAAGCGAACGAAAAGAAAAAGGGAAACTCAATGCGCCTCATGCGCCTGACCCAGATAAATCAGGGTCAGCATCATGAAGATGAACGCCTGCAGCGTGATCACCAGAATATGGAAGATCGCCCAGACGAGCCCGGCAATCACGTGCCCGACGGGCAGCAGGACACCGGAGAACGAGGCCGCCATGGCGCCGCCCATGAGAGCGATGAGCATGAAGACCAGTTCGCCTGCATACATGTTGCCGAACAACCGCATGCCGTGCGAAACCGTCTTGGCCAAGTACTCGATGACCTGCATCAGCAGGTTGATGGGCCACAACACGGGATGGGCACCGAAAGGAGCAGTGATCAGCTCGTGGCCCCAGCCGCCCAGGCCCTTGACCTTGATGCTGTAGAAGAGGCACAGGAGCAGCACGGAAGTCGACAGACCCAGCGTGGTCGAGAGATCCGCCGTGGGCACGACGCGCATGTACGCGTGGTGCGGGTCGTGGCCCATGGCCTGGAACGCCGCAGCCCAGATGGAGGGCAGCAGGTCGACAGGCAGCATGTCCATCGCATTCAGGAGAAAGATCCAAACGAACACCGTGAGTGCGAGGGGCGCAATGAACTTGCGGCTTTGCGCGTTGTGGATGTTCGACTTGGCCTGGTTGTCGACCATTTCGACCAGCATCTCGACGGCAGCCTGGAAGCGGCCCGGCACACCGGGCGTGGCCTTGCGCGCCGCAAGCCACAACACGAAGCAGCCCAGCACGCCGCAAAGCAGCGCATAGAGGACCGAGTCGAGGTTGATGACGTTGAAGTCAACAATGGCGGTCTGGACCACGGGCTTGAAGCTCCAGTCCACTTGCCAGTGCTGGAGGTGGTGAACGATGTATTCACTCGCGGTCGGGGCGTGTCCTTCAGCGGCCATCTTTCAGCTTCTCTTTTCCAAACAGTCCATTCCGTTTCAACCAACCGGGCCGCACCATGAGTGCCACCCAGTACATTTTCATGGCGATCACCACGCCGGCCAGCAGCGCCAGCCATACGAGACCCCCGATCAGCCACGGTGCGGCCGCAAGCAGGGCCACAGTCAGCGCGATCTTGATCGACTCCCATACAAAGAACCTCAACATGGCAGCTTGCGTTGCCATGCCCGGCCTTTGACGAACCCCGCGTGCAAACAATGCCGCAGGAACCGCCACCGCCATCGCCCCGTAAAAGGCCGACACGGCAGCCACTGGCCGCCCAACCCACATCCAAGCCACACATGCGACAAGCAAACCCGCAGCCACCTGGGCACCAATGACCCACCAGGGCGACATCTCGGGGTTTTGCTTGCGCAACTGCGCGGCCTCTTCGGCCGTCAGCAGCTTGAAATCGATTTCTTCGGCATCAGTTGCGGGAACGTGGGCGTTTGTTGTCATTTGAGTTGCCGTCCACGCCGTCTCCGCAGAATTTCACAAAGCCATTGATTATAAGTAAAAACCCAGGCGATCCCAGCATCGCGGGGCACGCCGTGTGCGTCAGACGCCGAAAGTTCGCGCCGTCCATAATTTGCGGATGGACTATATCTCCCCCGCGCTGCCCGATTCGCAGTGCTATCTCGACGGCAATTTCGTCCCGTTGCGGGACGCCAAGGTCAGCGTGCTGGACCGCGGCTTCATCTTCGGCGACGGCATCTACGAGGTGATTCCCGTGTACGGCGGCCAGCCCTTCTGCTTCGAAGAGCACATGGCGCGTCTCGATCGCTCACTCGCCGAGCTGCAGATCGCCAACCCACTCTCCCTCGCACAGTGGCGCGACATCGCGATGCGCTTGATCGCGCCAGGCGGCAACGCACCGCAAGCCGTCTACTTCCAGATCACCCGCGGCGTCGCGCCGCGCGACCACGCCATGATCAAGGGCCTCACGCCCACCGTCTTCGTGATGGTGAACCCGCTGCCGCCCGTCTCCGACGCGGTGCGCGCCAAGGGCGTGACCTGCGTCACCGCAGACGACTTCCGCTGGCAGAAGGCCCACATCAAGAGCACCAGCCTGCTGGGCGCGGTGCTCTCGCGGCAGATCAGCGTGGAGGCCGGCGCGGCCGACACCGTCATGTTCCGCGGCGACTCGCTCAGTGAAGCGTCGTCGAGCAACGTGTGGATCGTGAAGGACGGCGTGCTCATCGGTCCGCCCAAGGACAACCTCGTGCTCACCGGCATCCGCTACGGCCTCCTTGAGCGCCTGTGCCGGGAAGGCGGCATTCCCTTCGCGCTGCGCCGCGTGTCGCGCGATGAAGTGTTCGGTGCCGACGAGCTCATCCTCTCCTCGGCCAGCAAGGAAGTGCTGCCCGTCGTCACCCTCGACGGCAAGACCATTGGCAACGGCCATCCCGGCCCCATCTACAAGAGCTTGTATGCCGCCTATCAACAGGCCAAGCAACGCAACGCTGAAAAGCAAGGAGCCACTGCATGACCGAGAACATCACCGACGACGCAGTCACCACGCCCATTCCCGATCCGCGCAAGGAATCGCTGATCGAATATCCCTCGCAGTTCCCGATCAAGGTCATGGGCGCCAAGACCGACGGCCTCGTGCACGCGATCACGCAGATCGCCGAGCAGTTCGATCCGACCTTCGACGCCACCACGGTCGAGCTGCGCGACAGCAAGGCGGGCAACTACCTGGGCGTGACGATCACCGTCACCGCCACCAGCCGCGAGCAGCTCGACGACCTCTATCGCGCGCTCTCGGGGCACCCGTCGGTCAAGGTCGTTCTTTGAGCTGAGCTTCGGATGACGACGGTCGCAGACCTCCCGGTGAATACGGCCATCGCCCCGCAATGGCTGGGCCGCATTGACTACGCCGAGACCTTCGCGGCGATGAAGCAGTTCACGCTGGAGCGCTCGGCCGAGACGACGGACACGCTGTGGATCTGCGAGCACACTCCCGTGTTCACGCAAGGTGTTGCCGGCAAGCAGGACCACATCCTGAACCCCGGCGACATCCCCGTGGTGCAGACCGACCGCGGCGGGCAGGTCACCTTCCACGGCCCGGGCCAGGTGGTTGCGTATCCGCTGATCGACCTGCGCCGCGCCGGCTACTTCGTCAAGGAATACGTCTACCGCATCGAGGAATCGGTGCTGCGCACGCTCGCGCATTTCGGTGTGACCGGCCACCGCGTGCCGGGCGCGCCGGGCATCTACGTGCGGCTCGACGACCCGTTCTCGCATGCGGCCTTGACCGGCCCGCGGCCCGCCAGCGACCCGTTCCGCGGCCTCGGCAAGATCGCCGCACTAGGCATCAAGGTGAGCCGCCACGCCACGTACCACGGCG